>JAHHHC010000033.1 GCA_019359515.1 Desmonostoc vinosum HA7617-LM4
TAGTGCAAACCTGTCGCCGTCAAGGTCGGTCTGTGATTGATTTCTTTGTACAAGCACTACTGGCTGATTCTATTAATTATCAGTCTCGCCCGTCTCTACTTCCTAACTATTAGACCTGAATCCTTACACTGTTTCTAACCCGAAAAACGACCAAAAATCACCAAAGCCCACATTACAAGCGCAGCAAGTCAGCACCTTCTTAAACGAGGCAGATTACTACGACTACGAAGCAGAATTGGCACAAGAAAAGTCAGACTACTATCACTTACGGTACGGGTACTAAATTCAATCTTCAAGCATCAACTCTTCTTAGTCAATAACTAGTAGTAGTTACTTGCTACTAGTTTTTTATATCAAAAGTAAATCATGACTCAAGCAATTGAACGCGAAATCAATCAACTCACACTCAAAGAGTTAAGCCTAGATGCTGCTAAACTTTGGTCACAGATAGAAGAAGCAAGCGAGTTAGGAGAAGACGGTAAGGTAGAACAACTCGTACAAGAACTTATGGGTGTTCAAGATGGTATCGAAACCAAAATCGATGCGATCGCCGCTTTAGTTGACCAGTTAAATCTTGACCTTGAAACTTGGGAGGAAAGAAAAGCGCGAGTAGCCGAACTCCATAACCAGGTAATCTCACGTCGTAAAACTCAACTTGAACAAATCAAGCGCACCCTCATCCACCTACACGAGATTGGATTGATCAATGACAAAAACATTGGTAAGGAAAGGGTAATTGAAATCAGGGATAATCCACCCAAAGACGCTGGGAGGAAGGGGGTTTAGGCGGTCTGTGGGAAGCCCCAGGACGAGGAGCAAAACCAAAGTGGCAAGCCTCAGATTTGGAGTATCTGACGGACTGTTTAGAGCACGAACCCCGTACCTACAATAGTCTTTGAACTCAAGTATCTCGATGAAGCCGGGTTCTGCCTCTGGAGTCCAGTGAGTTATAGCTATAGTCGAACAGGCGTGCAGAAGCGGATGGAACAAACCTCCAATCGTTATGGCAACCGGATTAGCATATTGAGACTGTGGCAACCGGGAGAACGGTTTGAGTATGCCTTAGCGCAAGGTGGTTTCAAGGGCGAGAGTTACATTCAGGTGATCGATTGGCTGGCAGACAAAGCTGCCCAAACCTTGGCTCAAACGGGTCGTCTCACGGTTGTTGTCCAGGACAATGGCTCTCTCCATACCAGTCTGTTGGTGCGTCAACAGTGGGCACGTTGGCAGGAGCAAGGCTTATTCATTTTCTTTTTACCTTCCTATTGTTCGGAAATTGTAGGAATCTTTATTCTGATAATAGTTTCCTTAATCACAACTTTCATCCGCAATGCTTCCTCACCTAGCCTTGCCAGAGAAGCCCGCGTTGTTGGCAAGCGTTTGGACATCTCAGGTGGGAAAAGTGGATCTTCTACCTATTACTACGCGACTTTTGAATTTCCTGATGGAAGCCGTGAGGAATTTGGTGTGGGTTCCAAAATTTATGGGATGTTGGTAGAAGGAGACTTGGGGACACTGCACTCTCAAGGAACCTATGTGTGGGAATTTAATCGGCGAATTTGAAAACCTCTTAGCATCAGTATCTCGGCTAATTACACATAATCCTTGAGTCCAAAGTACAATGGATGCAGTTCATTATCAAATCCCTATAATAGCCATGACACTTGAAAATCTTGAGGCTGAAGTCCTTTCGCTTCCGAGAGACTCTCAAGCAACATTATTAGCTCGGCTCTTGGAGCATTTGGGTCAAAGCAATGAAATTGATCGAGAAGTCGCATCTGTCTGGGCTGAGGAAGCTGAACTACGCGATCAGGCAATGGATGATGGGCAAACTGTCGGAGTTCCTGCTCAACAAGTGTTTCAGCGAATTCGTGCGTCTTTGCAATGAGAAACGTTGTATTTCATCCACTAGCAGAACAAGAGTTGCTTGATGCCGCGACCTATTACGAGGAGCAAAGACTTGGGCTTGGGCTAGAGTACCTAGAAGAAGTAGAACACGCAGTCAACTTCCTCACACGATACCCTGAAGCAGGTTCCAAAGTTCGAGGTTCTGTGCGTCGTCTAACTTTACCCAAGTTCCCCTACTCTTTGCTGTATCGTATGTTGGAAAATGATCAGATTCGTATTTTGGCAGTGGCGCACCACAAGCGTAGACCACAATACTGGCTTGATCGAGAGTAGTTGGCGGCGGTCTAACAATGCGTTGGTGCGGACGGAACGAAGGTTATCGGTGAGCGTTCGAGGTTATCTGCCGCCGCACAACTTCACCGTTATGTCGCCTCAGTTTTCGGTGAGGACGCATTTCAAGACTATTGGTGAGGTACCTACAGCTAGAGCCTAAGCAATAGTTTTAGTTGCCAAAAAATCTTTTCAATTTTTACTGGAACAATTGACATGGATTTACAAGGTCTGAAGTGGACTAAAAACGTGAGGCGTGGTGATGGTGCGTGGGCGTATTCACAATTTAAAGTTTCTGATCTGTTTAAACGAGCTTGCCCACTTTTAGACAACGTTGGGATGATGATGGCGGTTTAGGAGGGTTTCAAACCTACATCCAGAATTTATTGGCGTTGTCAAGCGATGGCTGAGATGCCTGCTAAGCCCGTGTTATGCTATCAGCAGGTATAAGGAAACGGCTATGACTGCTTTAGTACAAAAACTTTTAGATACCTTCGACCGCTTGACAGACTCAGAACGGTTAGATTTGGTATTAGAGATTCTGAAGCGGACAGTTTATCTAGATTTTCCACCATTATCTGATGAAGATTTAGTTCTGAACGCTGAGGAACTTTTTCTAGAATTGGATGAGCAGGAATCCCTGTATGAGTAGCCCTGAGCGGGGTGAAGTTTGGCTAGTTGATCTGGGTTATGTAGCGAAAGTCAGACCATGTTTGGTAATCAGTATTCCTGCTCTTAATCAAGATCGTGCATTAGCGACTCTAATTCCGCACACAACAAGTCTACGCGGTTCAAGGTTTGAGGTGCAAATCAAAATTAAGTTTCTTCGAGAAGGAGCCTTTGACGTACAAAACGTAATCACAATTCCTTATGCAAAGCTTTTACGCAAGTTGGGCAGTTTGACATCCGAGCAAATGGTAGAAGTTGAGGATGTGCTGCTTTTCTGGTTAGGATTTGAAGAAACCGATCCTGAAGAAGGCGAAGAATAGCCAATGTGCTGGCTGTGACGGCAACATAACAACCCCAATGCACCCGACCGCGAGGGTTATCTGTAAGCGTTCAAGGTTATCTGCGGCGGGTGATTGGGAACGTTATGCGGCTTCGGTTATCGGTAAGGACGGTTTTTGAAAATCATCGATTGAGACAATCGGTGGCAGAGCAAGATTCCGATAAAATCCAGTAAGAATTGTCCACAAGTTTGAAAGCTAGCTGAACTAGAATCTAGAGAGTAATTTCAAAGTGCTGTAACTCAGGAGCGCAAAGTATGAGTTCAATGGCTGGTAAGGTTGCAATTGTGACAGGCGCAAGTTCGGGTATTGGTCGTGCCACCGCGATTGCAAATATTATCTACTAGTGGTTGTGTTCCTTGGTTTAACCGTCTGCGATCGCCTAATCCTTCTACGCCCAACTCGTTGTATCTTTTTACCAATGCGTACATCCATGTCCTACTGTAGCCTGTGATTTCCTCTACTTCTTCGGTTTTTCTTCCTTGTGCTAATAACCAGATAATCTGATACTAACGGCTTTCTATCCCATCTTTAGCTTGACGGTAACTTTTTTCTAGCTCTTCTGGACTCAGATGTGCGGCTACACTAATTCGTTTCGGCATTGCTCATATTTGCACTCACCACTTTTATCGTAAGCGATTATCCGGACAATGAACTTACCTCAAGGTTTGATGTGTTGTGCTTTGAGACACTTAATCTCAAAGGAATGCATCGTCTTTGGGGACGCAAGGTTTCAGATTTAGCCTTTGGTGAGTTTCTACAAATTCTAGAATGGGTTGCCAAGAAGAAACATAAACAAGTGGTATTCGTGGATCAGTGGTATCCATCTACTAAGACTTGTTCTAGTTGCGGTCATGTTTTAGAAAGTTTAGATTTGTCCATTAGAGAGTGGCGTTGCCCGTCCTGTCAATCAGTTAATGGAAGGGATGAGAACGCTAGTCGCAATATTTGTGCAGTCGGGGCATCGACTGTTAGGTTAGGTGAAAAACGCGGTCTTGAGGGAAACCCTCAAAGAGCGATTTTGAACCCGTAGGGTGATGTCAGTCGGGCTATGCCTGCAATTGCTGTTTGAGCCTAGAATCCCCGAATTTAACGAAGTGGATTCGGGGGAGTATGTCAAGAGTTATTATTGGTCTGAGCCTACAAATTATACAAAAACCGCCAATGTCAGACACTGCTCAAGGCATTCCTGGTGTGCCAGATTTGACACATCCAACCGAATTATTACAATTTGGAGATCAAGTACTTAAGGGTTCTCTATTACTAGTATTTTTAGTCCTCGCTTTAGGAGTTGCGATCGCTCTGATAAGTTTTTCTCTACGTCGCCATCAACCGGAACAGGAGGTGTTTATTGGCGAGTGGGCAATTCGTTATTCGCAGCTGTTGCGGGGATTGCAGCATTTGACTTTAATACTAATTCTATTAGTGCCGGGATTCTTTCTTTGTTCAACTTTAAGCAATCGCTACCACAACTGGGAACAGGCAAAAGTGACTCAAGTTGCTGAAAGTGTTGCTGGTGAGAGGTTGGAACAGTTTGTACCTCAAGTACGCTACGTTACTCAAGAGGCGTATACATATAACACTCAAGTTAATGGCAAGCTAGTTAAAGTAAATGATACGCGAGACGTTACCCGTTACTTGACGCTGGCTGGTTCGCAAATTCAAGTCAAGCTTGACCAAAGTATAGATGTGCAAAATCGAGCTTCTATTTACCGCATCGACTATACTGCCGAATATAAAGTTGTTAACCAACTCCGCGATATTACTAATTTTTTCTTTGAAGTCCCACCACCTAATGGCTACTCGCTACTAGCTAGCTACAAAGTAGAGCGTGATAAAACTAGGCTACAACAAACCAATCCCGGAGACTATGGTTTTCCTTTCCGCTTACAACCGGGGCAAGAAACTAGCTTTCAAGTCACCTATCAAGCTCAAGGCGGGCCACGCTGGGTTTACAATGCAGCAGGACAATTACTTTCTAACTTTCGCCTGACGGCAATTGCCAATTTTGCACCAGCCGATTTTGCTAGTGGAATTGTACCCAGTGAGATTAAAGGTGATGGACGCAGCACTCAATTTACTTGGGTGTTTGATGATAACGTTTCTGTCAAAAATCCCTTTGGAGTGTTTACTAATACTACTCCCATTCGTGACACAGGGATAATCCCTCGGCTTTTATTGCTAGCACCCGCATTATTTTTGTGGTGGATACTTCTATTGTACTTGTCGCTACCAATGAATCTTAAAAATGTGGCGATCGCTGGAGGTATATTCTTTGCTTGTTTATTGAGTTTGACTTATCTGAGCCGATTAATCAATGCCCCATTAGCTTGGACAATGATTTCCATCATCTTACTAGCCCTGTCATGGGGATTAGGATCAAATCGTCGTGCTTCCTTGGCTGTGATGATCTGTACTATTGCTGGTGCAGTGCTACCCGTCTTTGGATTGCTGGTTCCATTCAGCGGTCTTACCCTCAGCTTAGCAGGTCTTCTTTGTGCTATTTGGCTAGCAGTGCGTCACTGGTATAGCTGGCAAAGTTTACATTCAGAAGATAGATCTATTTAAGTCTTTGAGCAAACAAATATCTTACCTCTGGTGCTTGTATTGTAAATAACAGTTTATCTGCTATACGTGTAAAAATAAATATTAATTTTCTACATAAGAATAACCAATCCAAAACGTAGATTGTAAACTTTTTACTAAGTTACATCACCGGAAACATTTCTTTAAATACCTTTGTTGTGAGTTTGTTATCCTCAACTAAAGGGTTTAAAACTTCTAAGTCTGTACACAGCATCAGTTTCAGGCAGGGTAACAGTCCCTGTTTGAAACGTCTTTAGTTTTGATTTTGAGTTGTACCTTGATGCCCTAGAAGCGCAACTTAAATTTTGAATTTTTAATCAGGTGATGTCAGAAAGCAATGTAATTTTTTCATGAAGAACTCGGATTATTATTGCTCTTTTAGTTGACTACTGTCAGTATGTATTTGTGTGTAAAAAATCAATAGTAAGTCTCGGTTAGCAGGGGGTTGATTAAGAATGTGAAGGGTAGAGTACTTGAGTGTATGTACTTTTGCCAAATGCGTTACTACTGTAAAGCTTTATATACCAAGAGTTGATATACGTGTATTCATACAAGCATGGGTTGAGCTATGTAAGCGGTGTCCAGTGACAAGCCACTTCCCGTCTACACACCGAAACAAACTTTTGGCAGCGATACACAACTCACCTGACAAATTCTTTCCGAGACTTAAAAGCTCAATGCCATTAAAACCGACTGAAAGTTTAAAATTTTTAGTCTACATCAAATCGTGGTAAGACACGCCTTCAGGGGTGTATGTGCCAGGTTTTGTCTTGGCGGGAGGGCAGCTTTCGCAGACCTTTGTAAAAGATCTAATCAACTTGTTGAATTTTATTGTTGGAGAAACCAGACCAATGTTTAGTACCGCACTTTTGAAAAGGTTAACGCAAGCCACTGCCACCGCAGCAGTTGGTGTTGCGATGTTTGCTGCTGTGGGAAATGCTCCCGCTAGTGCCGTTACATTAAAAACTTACAACCTTGCTGGAACATTCGCACCTGAAGCTCTCCCAGCTTCTACTGGCCTCAGTACTGACTTGGGAGGAGGTTCTTTAGAAGGAACTTTCACACTAGATAAAGATGCAGATCCAAGCAGTTCTTTGAAAAGCTGGACTGTGAAATTATTGAATTCTTCTGGCGACCTGGTGAAGACATTCTCTAATAGTCTGCCTGATGTTTTTTCCACTGGCTCTTTGGTGAGCAATAGCCTCAGATTTGGAGATGTCAGCACAGCAGGTGGTGCGCTTCAATCTGCTAACTTGGGATTACAGTTCCAAGAAGGTTTTAGTGGAACAGGTACAGGTGCTGGATTCTTCTCATACAATTCTTACTCTTTCAGTACTGGTGCGTCAACTGCTGGAGCGATCGCTCTAGCTTCGGTTACCTCGTCGGCATCGGGCGAACCCGTTCCCGAACCTTTCACCATCGGTGGTACAGCCGTTGCTGGCGCTATGGGCTTCTGGCTCAAGCGTAAAAAGCAAGCTTCTAAAACAGCATAATTTCATTGCTAAAAAAAGGCACACTTGGTAGTGTGCCACTGTTTAAAAGAATCTAAATACACAAAGAGTTTCTTCTCTACACTGAGGAAACTCTTTTTTGTATTTATTACAGGTTCGACAACATATCATAACAGTCAAAGCTTTTTTATATTAAGAAAAAATACTTAAGAAACTAATTTTGAATTTTAGCAATCAAAGCTATGGTGAAGTATTTTACAGGCATTCCGGA
Organism: Desmonostoc vinosum HA7617-LM4; assembly: GCA_019359515.1. GTDB lineage: Bacteria > Cyanobacteriota > Cyanobacteriia > Cyanobacteriales > Nostocaceae > Desmonostoc > Desmonostoc vinosum. The sequence goes on from JAHHHC010000033.1 coordinate 7,494, forward strand.
AACAGTAGGTAATGTCAGGAAACTTATATAATGATATACTCAGTAACCAACTCATGAACCAACACATGATCGGTAAATTACTGCAAGGGCGTTACCAAATTGTCCAAAGCCTCAGCGCGGGTGTGTTTGGACAAGCATACATTGCGGTAGATATAAATTACCCAGCCAATCCTAAATGCGTTGTTAAGCAACTTAAGGTTAATAGTATTCAATCTAACTATTTGGATACTTTGAGATTACGTTTTCTTACTGAGACTGAAACCCTCAAGCGTTTGGGACGCCATCACCAAATTCCCGAACTCCTGACTTGCTTTGAAGAAAATGGACAATTCTATCTAGTGCAAGAGTTGATCGAAGGACATTGGCTGAGTGCAGAATTACCAATCAATCAACAATGGGGAAGTCTGTGGAGTGAAAGCGAAGTTGTGGACTTCCTAGAAGATGCTTTAGGCATTCTCGAATTTGTTCACTCTCAAGGTGTGATTCATTGCGATGTTCAACCAGAAAACTTAATTAGACGTAGTCAAGATCGCAAGTTAGTTCTAATTGACTTTGGCTCAATCCAGCCAATTAATTTTGGTATTGATACAGAATTACCTATTTATAAGATTCCTGTAACTTCGTTGGGGTACATACCACCAGAGCAATTTATTGGTAAGACGCAACCCAACAGTGATATATATGCTTTGGGTATGATTGCTATCCAAGCTTTAACAGGTATTGAACCGTTGCAATTGCAAGTAGATCTAGATACTAATGAGATGATCTGGCGTTCTCAAAACACGCCAGTCAGCGATTATTTAGCAGTTATTCTCAGTCAAATGATCCGCTACGATTACCAAACTCGCTTTCAGTCTGCGGCTGAGGTACTGCGGATACTCAAGCAAATGAGATGGGATCAGCAACTGCAAATTACCGAGGTGCAGAATCAAGCTTCTCTAGAAACAGCAGCTGATAAGAGTAGTTTTGATCAGCATCCCGCATCAGGGCAATCATCTCCATTGCTTACAGGCATGACAGTAGGATTGGCGGCTAATTCTTTGTTGATGGGAATTAGTGTATATTCTTTAATTAATAATTCACCAATATACTCAGAAACAGAAACTTTATATCAAGCAACAAAAGAATATCAGGGGGGAGATTTACAAGAGGCGATCGCTTTAGTAAAATCAATACCTTCTCATAGCGATGTTTATCCAGAAGCACAAGCCACCATCGAAGAATGGCAGCAGCAATGGCAACTTGCTCTTAAACAATATCAAATAGCCGAACAAGCTTTTAATGAAAGTAGATGGTCAGATGTACTACATACGGCTGCTAAAGTACCTGATATTTTATACTGGCAATCTAAAACAGAAAAACTGGTTAAGCAAACATATATCAATATTGAAGTACAGACGCAAGATTTATTAGCAAAAGCTTATGCAAAAGCCAAAGTCAGAGATTTTTCTGTTGCCTTAGAATATCTGCGTCAAATTCCCCCAGAAAGTTCTGCTGGCGCTTTAGTTCAACAAAAATTGTCTGAGTATAATCAAAAGCGGCAGATTAGAGCAGCCTATTTTTTACACAAAGCTAATAATCAAGCATCTATTGGCAACTTTGATAGTGCGATTAAATTTCTTCGCCAAGTTCCTAAAAATACTCCAGTCTATGCTCAAGCTCAAGTCAAACTGCATGAGTATACTCAAAAGCAGCACCTGTTAAGCACAGGTCAAAAGGTAGCATTAAACACAAATTCTTTAGCTGAATCAAAAAGAAGGCTCTCACCTACCCGGAACGGGAGGCGATGAAAGGGAATAGGCAACGCTTCGGGCTGCTAGATCCCCTGATTAAGAACCTACCCTTGAAAAACCGCTAGATCTCCGACTTTTACCCTTTGTGAAGCCACCTTCCAGGTGTCTACAAAAAGTCGGGGATCTGATCACTGCTAGTTTCTTGAAACTACACGACTGACAGCGCATCGCCCGTTATCAATGAAAGAAACTCTTTTCCTTCCTCTATACCTCTACTTCTCTGCGAAACGCTACACATAGCTTGCTTAAACGTAGGGGTACGACTTTGCTCAGTAACCAACATCCTTGCACCTCTACACCCTCACCAACTGGGCTTATAAATTATTTTGAGAAAATTCAATATTTTTGTTAAACTACTTATGCTTTTGTTAAGACGTGCATAAATTAATATTGTTTTAGTAACTTTTGATGCTAAACAGTTACTGAAATTATAAATTTTAGCTAAAGTTTTTTTTTAATCAACCTACCTCTTTGTGAAAAGTCCGATTAGTATAGACAAATACTACTATCTAAAAAATAGAGTGCATCAGCAAACACTAACTTAAAAGAGTTTTAAGTTTTTTTACTCCCAAATCTAAAGTGTTATCTGGAAAACTTTTTCATTTTTAGCTAGACTTTAGTATTTTGACTAAGTTGTTATATTTTTTTTCAGCGTTTTCCACGAGTCTAATGTCAAAATAATACGTACTGTTTACAACAAAGGTATTTATTAGGAAAAATACTACAGTTAAACATTAAATAAATCTAAAAGTTTAGCAATCATCACTAAACTTTTAGCTTAGTTGCTTGATCCTAAGTAACTAAGATATTTTTGAGATTAGACCGTTCGGAAGAAGGCAAGCCAGGTAAGCTGGCGAAAATTAGAAATTAACTAGAGATAGTTATCAGGGATGGATTGAATGAGCAGATTAGCTTTTTATATAATTTTGTTACATAGTTTGTTATTAGGAGTAACAACTGCTAGTGCTAGGTCACTACCTCTTGGTGGATTAGAGAAAAATTTGTCTAGCGACAATCAAGTAAATCAGTTTTCGGCAAACTCAAGTACAGAGAAAGCTAAGTCATTAAAAAAAACTAAGTTACTATCGAAACAAGTTTGGGTAATTAATCAGAACAAAGGGGTGCAACATCAACCCTTTGTTTGGGTGGTTGACGACCCTAAAAAAGCAGGGCAACAACCATTTTTGCAAGTGCAAAAAACGCCAGAAAAACCTAATCCTAAGCCTAATACTAACGCTAAACCAGACAAAAAAGATGATTTGGAACCATTTGATGATGTTATAAAAGACACCGGCAAAATGGGAGGGCTGTTCACGCTTTATCGTAATAAAGAGAAGAATAAAATTTATTTAGAAATTAAGCCAGAACAATTAAATAAAAATTACCTAGCTACGGCAACGTTAGAATCTGGCATTGGTGAACGGGGCATTTATAGTGGAATGCCTCTACAAGATTTTTTATTTTATTTTCAGCGAGTTGATGATAAGTTACATTTTGTGATTCGCAATGTCAATTTTCGCACACGTGAGGGCGATCCTCAAGCGCGATCGCTTGCCCGATCTTTTAGTGACTCTATTCTCTACACTATTGCCATTAAAAGCATTCACCCGCAACGCAAAACTATGCTCATTGATTTGAGCGATTTGCTACTCACAGACTTAGCAGGATTATCTACGAGTTTGGGTGTTTCTGCAAATACAGACCAGTCCTATTTTGGTAATGCTAAAGCTTTTCCTCAAAATTTAGAAATCGAGTCGGTTTTGAATTTCATTAGTAGCAGTAGCGAGAATGAAAAGTTAAACTTTGCAGCCCTACCAGACAACCGTGGCTTTACCCTGCGCGTCCACTACAGTCTCTCACAACTACCTGACAAAAATTATAGACCGCGTTTGGCTGATGAACGTGTTGGTTATTTCATCACTGCTTACCAAGACTTATCCAAAGACGATCGCAATGATCCTTTTGTCCGCTATATCAATCGTTGGGATTTAGAAAAACAAGACCCCAAAGCAGCAGTTTCTCCTCCCAAAAAACCGATTGTTTTCTGGATTGATAACGCTGTCCCCTTTGAGTACCGCGATGCCATTAAAGAAGGCGTGTTGATGTGGAATAAAGCCTTTCTCAAGGCAGGATTTAAGGATGCGATTGAAGTCCGCCAAATGCCAGATGATGCCACATGGGATCCCGCCGACATCCGCTACAACACAATTCGCTGGATTAATACAGTAGATGGATATTTTGCTATGGGGCCATCCCGTGTTAATCCGTTAACGGGGGAAATTTTGGATGCAGACATTCTCGTAGACGCCAGTTTTGTTAGGGCGCTCAAGAGTGAGTATCATAAAATCGTCCAACCCAGCCAAACCCAAACTCAAACCCAAACCCAAACCCGCACTTCCTTAACAGCATTAATGCAGAATCGCCTGCTTTGCGCTAATGGTTTAGATGCCAAAGAAAACGGGGTCTCTCAACAGCCACAATGGCAGCAAGGACTGTCTAATCGGTTATCTAAATTGGCAGGGGAGTATGATTTATGCTACGGCATGGAAGCCGCTAACCAGTTTGCCCTTGGTTCCTTGACTATGGCACTGTTGCAAGACAATGCACCCACTCCAGAACAAGAAAAAGAGTATATCCATCAATATTTACGTTTAATCATCGCTCATGAAGTTGGACATACCCTTGGGTTACGCCACAATTTCCGTGGTAGTACCATGCTGTCACCAGAGGAGATGAATAATAAAGAAATCACCCGTGCCAGAGGTTTGTCTGCATCGGTGATGGACTACATACCCCCAAATATCGCCCCTCAAGGTATCAAGCAAGGAGATTATTTTCCCAGCATAGTGGGGCCCTATGATGATTGGGCGATTAAGTACGGCTACACAACAATTCAAGCAGCATCACCTCAATTAGAAAAGCCTGTTTTAGAAGAAATCGCGCAACAATCCTACAAGCCTGAGTTAAGTTATTCCACAGATGAGGATGTGTATGACCTCGATCCCACTGCCGATGCTTGGGATAATAGTGGTGATGTGCTGCTTTATTCTCAATGGCAGCTAGATAACTCGCGTGTGATGTGGCAGCGGCTTAATAGGCGCTATCCCAAAGATGGAGAAGGTTATAGCGATTTGAGCGAACGCTTTAGTACAGTCTTAGGTAATTATTTTCAGCAGGTTTACTACACAAGTAAATACATTGGGGGACAGTCTTTTTACCGTGTGAATGTGAGTGATAAATCATCTAGCAATTCTGGTCAACAGCGATTACCATTTCAACCAGTGCCAGTTAAGCAGCAACGGCAAGCGTTAGAAACCCTGCACAAATATGTGTTTGCCGAAGACGCATTAAATTTCTCGCCAGACCTGCTGAATAAATTAGCACCTTCTCGTTGGCGACACTGGGGTAGTTATCCTCGCATTGGTCGTTTAGATTATCCCATTCATGACTTGGTGTTGTTAATGCAGAGTTTGGTGTTGCGAGATTTATTATCGAGCGATCGCCTCTCTCGACTCAAGGATATTGAACTCAAAACTCCAGAAGGACAAGCACTGACTTTACCTGAGTTATTTGATACTTTACAATCAGGTATTTGGACGGAAGTACTCAAACCCAAAAGTCAACCATTGAAAATTGCTAGTTTGCGGCGAGGCTTACAGCGCGAATATCTTGACATCTTGACAGCGATGGTGCTGCGAAAGGAACGTGTACCCGAAGATGCCCGAACATTAGCATGGTATAAACTAAAACAACTAGATGAGAAACTCAAACAGGCGAATTCCAGTGATGAGTATACCAAAGCGCACTTGCTAGAAACCCGCGATCGCATTGAGAAAATCTTGAATGCTCCGTTACAGGCAAATTAGTCTGAGAGTAGGGAGTGGGGTTACAATCAACAACTACAGAGTTTATCCTTAGTACTAAGGAGATAATGCAACTTGAAAAGTTCTAAGTTCGTCTGGTAACTTGTTTGGTCATTGTATATTTTCCCGAAATTATCTTCAGACTGAATTATGATGCACTGGAAAGGTTTTTCTGTAAATTACAGCGGATGGCGACGACGCTGGTTTTATCCGTTAATTTCGGTGGTTGTCGCCCTGAGTGTATCTCTGACTGCGCCCTTACCAGGAAGAGCCATAGATTTATTGCCTCTTCTGTTCCAAGGAGTGCAGGTATTTCAACTTTCTAATATATCTGCTCGCCAGGAAGTTGATCTTGGCAAGCAAATAAATCAGCAAATATTGAGTAGTCAAGTTCGACTTTACGACAATCCTGAGATTAATCGCTATGTAGAACAAATTGGTCAGCGATTGGTAAGATATAGCGATCGCCCCAACCTGCCTTACACCTTCCAGGTAGTTGATAATAATGCTGTGAATGCCTTTGCTACATTGGGGGGTTATGTCTACGTCCACACGGGTTTGCTGAAAACCGCAGATAATGAGGCGGAACTGGCAAGCGTCATCGCCCATGAAATTGGTCACATTGGCGGTAAACACTTGGTTAATCAGATGCGGCAAAAAGCGATCGCCAGTGGTGTAGCTACAGCCGCCGGTTTGGATCGCAACACAGCGGTGGGGATTGGTGTAGAACTAGCATTAAATCGCCCTCGCAGTCGTCAAGATGAATTTGATGCTGATCGCAGAGGGTTAAGAACTTTAATACGTACTGGTTATGCCCCTTCTGGCATGGTTTCCTTTATGCAAAAGCTGCTCAAAGGTGGTTCTGGCCCTGCATTTTTGAGTACACACCCCGCAACTAGCGATCGCATCAGTGCCCTCAAACGTTCAATTAACAACCAAAGTAACTATGGAAGTTATGGGTTGGATGGCAATGCTTACAGAGCTAATATTCGTTCATTGGCAAGGTCTTAATCTCAATTCCAACCCTGCTATTTTGTTCAGAAAAAAGGCAAAACAAGCCGAAGTATCGCGAATTATTTTTCATGCTCGCTGCTTATTGCGGCGAGTACCTTTTATTTTGGTAGGATCAATGCTAATTACCGCCTCTTCTAAAGGCAGGATGCGGAGTTGGTTTTTATGAACGTTAACTTGATAAACTAAATTGTTTGTGGTGTCCAATCCAGTCAACCAGCCACTACGGTGATGATAAGCACCAGTATCTATACCTAGCCACCCTTCTCCTTGTGCCAATTTACCAGGAGTAACGCCCGGTAGAGTAAAGGTAATGGTATGACCAATAATAATCAACTTATCTAAAAAGTAAGGCTGTTCCATGCTGTGAAATTCATCACGTATCCAGCACAGTTGATCAGCAGTTTGTTCTGCTACCGATTTGGTGGGGTCAACACCAGCATGAGTTAACCAAATATCTCCCAAATCGAGATATGTGGGCAAAGCTTTGAACCAATCAAGATGTTCTGGGGAAATTGTAGATTCGTGATAGCTGGCTAAGGTTGCTTGCCCTCCACTGTACAGCCACGCTTGCATTGCTAGAGAGGAGATGCTTTTGTTAGTCAAAATATCTAATAACATTTGCTCATGATTCCCTAGCAAACAAAAGTAATTATTTTGCTTGACAAAATCCACTACTTGTGAACTATGAGGGCCACGATCAATCAAGTCTCCCAAAAAATAAACTTGATCGTTTGAGGTGGGGGCGATCGCCTCCAACAAATTCATTAGCCCTTCGTAGTGCCCATGCACATCCCCAATGACAATTCGACGGAGGCTAGTTTCGCTCATTGTTTCGTAGCTTATAATAACTTTGACTAATACTTTTGCTACACCTTAAACCATTTGATTTCCGCAAAGCAAAAAGCAGAAATATCGGAGAGATTTTATTTTAATTTAAGTATATTTTTATATCTTAACAAGAAATTTTTAGTTAGCAAATGTTCATTAATTTTGTACTGTGTATCAAAAAGTGCAAGTAAGTTAATTTGGGAAATTATGCTCGTTTGACTTGTTTAGGAATTAGTAATAGGCTTAAAATTTAGTCAATTACTGTATTATTTAAAGTCAGTATCGTCATGTATGAAATTTTCTCTGCTGAAATTAGCTCACGTATTTGCAAACATATGAATGAAGATCATGCTGATGCTGTGGTTTTATATGCTAAAGCTTTTGGTGGTATGGCAGATGCGATCGCAGCTCAAATGGAATCAATTGATGCTGAAGGGATGAATTTAACAGCACAGTTAAATAGCGAAACTGTGCCGATTCGCATTCCATTTGATCATGTTTTAGCAGATGCCGAAGATGCTCACCAAACTCTAATTGCAATGGTGAAGCAAGCACGGGTTAAATAAATAGGCGTTGCAGAACAGTAGGATAAATGTTGCAAGGTTGTATCCGAAAGTTGGCTACCCAACCATTTGGTAAAGATTGAGTTATTTTACTTTCAATGTAGTTTTTAATTTCTTGCTCAGTTGCAAATTGCATCAAGCATTCTCCGTTTACTTTTGCCTTATTTGGTCAAATATTACTTTCTTAATCTTCTGCTTGCAACAACCAAAAGCCGCTGTAAGTCATACCAGAATCATCGGGTTGCACTAACAAAAAGTGTAATCCTTGACTTAGTTGTTTACGCTGTTGATAAACTTGAGCTGCGGCTGCAACTTCTGGATCTGCAAATGTGGCTACAATCCATCTATCTACCAAACCAGCTGCTAAAATCAAGCCATCTGGTGTGCCAGCGATATAATTTAACGCTACAGGATTAACTCGCTGTAACCATCGTGCTAATTGCATCGATTGTTTGCCACCATAGATAACTACGCCAGGGACAGATACTGTTGAAGCCAAACCCAGATTAATTGGTTTGAGGAACTCTGGGATGTGCAAAATAGGAATAGGGCGATCGCTAAATGCTGTTTCCACATCACCAGCAGTTAAAGTTGCAAATCGCCATTGTTCTCCCCATAAATTTTCTGGCAATGGTACAGGCGGTGGCTGATCTAAAATTAGAGGATATTGCTTTTCCTGCAACCACTGCTTTAATGCCAAAGTGCGGCGAGTGGGTTCGACATTAATTCCCAAACTGCGACAAGCTAAATCAATCAAACTCAATGATTGAGGACGAAATACCTGAATCACATCTGGTAACTTTTCCCCAGCAGCTAACTCAAATTGAGCAGCAACCCAACTCGAATTCGCTGCCGACTGAGGACAAGTAGCTACATATTTAAAACTGCGAGTTGCGTCACAAATCAACAACTCCCAGACAACTTGCTCATTAATATTTGCTTGGGGACGCTTGTAAAAATCAGCCTGCCATACCAGACTCATATTTTTCCTCGTCCTTCGCATCTTTGCGGTTATAGTAACCAACTCTTATCACAATATCATCACCAGGGAATGAAAATATTTCTTCCCCACTCCCCACTCCCTACTCCCTACTCCCTACTCCCTACTCCCCATTTTCATCAAGGCGGGTGCGGGAATTGAACCCGCTAGTCCCCAGAGATGGTGGAGACGTTAACCGATAATCCTAAATTCTTCGTCCCTAAAAGGCAAGTTGCGAATCAGGATAACCCGCCAAAAAGTTTTTAATTCACATTAGGCGTAATTCGTAATTTAGAGACGCACCATAGTGCGTCTCTAAATAGCGTGTTTACAAATCACCTGTAGCCAGCATCTGAATAACGCGAGGTATTCCAGGATCAAACCCAGCCAAATCCCAAGACAGCAGATCTTGAGGATCTACCAAGGTAATTTGATAAGGTGTCAAGGTGACATACACAGCTTTCGCATTGGGATTCACCTTTTTGCGATACTCCGCTAGTGCTTGAGCAGGATGTTTATATCCAGCCCAACTCTCAGAGTCAGTCCAAAAGCAAACCACATCTGCCTTAAACTTGTTCTTGATCATCCAGTCATAAGCTACAGATGCATCCGTGCCACCGAAGTTTTGGTTACTAGCTTTGCGAACCGCAGAACTGAAACTATCTTTGGCAGTAATATTTAACTCCCGGAATTCGCTAGCAAAACCGCGAATCATATAGTTTTTCTCTGCCTTGGCTGTGACTAATGCCATCGTGGTGGCAATTTCACAGCAACTCAGTTCCATATCTGCAACCAGGCTGCCCATAGAACCAGAAACATCGACGGCGTGCATGAACACCTTACCTGTGGGTTCCACCACATCAAAAGACAATTCAACCGCCTTTTCTAAGATGTCTACAATTCGAGGAACTGGGTTCCAAGTCTTCTTACTACGTCCTAATCTACCTCCAGATTGATAAGTTTTGAGTGCTTTCAAAACATCAATCGGATGGATACGACCTTTACGCAGATGTTCCTTGTTGTTGAGAACCGCTTCAACTCGCATCAGGTTAGCAAGTTCGTCAGCACGCAACACACCCAATTCGGTTAGTGACCCCAGGTTACGCAGCATTGCCCCTATCGGCATTTCACCAAATAGCAACTGCCAAGCTTGCTTGTCCATCTTGCCTACAGGGGCAGCCATTTCGTGAGTTAGGCGTGCTTGAGCAATGGCTTGATGGGTTTGGGTGGGATTTCGCTTCAGCCATTCATACCACCAAATCTGTGTCAACGCTTCTGAGGGGATTTGTGTTGGTAGTTCTTCCCAACCTTTTACTACCCACTCATACAGTTGACGATGATTTTCTGTAGGTGGTTTGACGTGAAATAATCGCAAAGCATCTCTGTGAGAGAAACCTTGACGTTGTTGATATTTCAACAGTTGATAAGCCAAACCCTTGACATCTTCCCGCGATAGCCAACTTTTGCCAGCTTCCCGCACTACTTTGCCAAATCCTCGCAAGGATTTAGTATAGTTAAGCCATTCGTAGAAGTGGCTACCAGTGCGGATAACTTGCGGAAAGATTTCGCCAAAAGCTGTTTTGGCTGCTTTTGCTTCACCCATTGATAGCAGCACCAAAGCGAGAATCGGCGCACTGTTGTTGATGGCGCGTCCATCGCTAGCATAGAGAATTTCTTCAGCAACACGGCTCGGATCTTCAGCAATAGCTTGTCTAACAACTGCTACAAAATCCTCTGTTAATTCCTGTTTGCCAGCATAGTAAGTACTTTTGGCTGTGCCAACCAATAGGCAACGGCGCAGCATTTTCCAAATACCAGCATCAAACATCCAACCACCGGAACGCCCTTTGATCATTTCTGCTTCTCGTCCGGGGATGGGTTGAGTTTGTGGTGTAGTTGTTTTGTTTTTAGTAAAAAAATTATAATTCATGACTTCATCTCCCGGCCCTTTCGGGCAAAAATGGAAGGTGGCAGGGCAGGATTTGAACCTGCGACAACCCGCTTAAGAGGCGATAACCCTAATTCTGCGGCCTTTTCAGGCAAGGGGTGAACAAGGATGTTTTAGGCGTTCTACCACTGAACTACCTGCCACATGAAAAAATTTCAAATTGAGATTTCGTTGGACTAATTTTGGTGTAGCGGGGCGGGACTTGAACCCGCGACCTCTCGAACCCTATTCGATAACCCTTATTCTTCGGCCTTTGCAGGCAAGGAGCGAACAAGGATATAAGCGCTCTACCACTGAGCTACCCGCCACATGTATAATTTTGGACTTTGTATTTAAGTTTTGCCTCAAGTATTTTTACTGAATATCTGCATTCAGTCTTAACTAAGCTAACCGCGATAACCCTTAATTCCTCGGCCTTTTCAGGCAAAAGATGAACAAAGGATACTTTAAACTTAAAACTTAGTAATTTTATTGGGAGTAGCGAAGCAGGATTTGCACCTGCATCTCCAGAAGTTAATCAAGGATGGTTGATTTGCATTCGATAACCCTCGATATGTCGGCCCTTACAGGCAAAGTGGGCACTCTGTTATTTGAGCTATCCGCTACTAGTGAAAGGTGACTCCTGGGGGGAAATCAGCTTGTATTATTAATGTAGTATCTGTATTATCTAATGTCAAGTGGGTAATGAAAAGTTCTTGCTTGAGTTTTAAACTCTTCGATGATTAAGCCAAGTAGTTAGGTCGCAGACTCTTGGCAATAAGCTAAAACATATCTAAAGGGCAATCTAGTTTTCCCTATTCGCTTTCATGGTGAGGCAAAAGTATTTTTTGTATTTTTAAATACATTATGTTTTTAAGGCTACTAGTGGCTTAGGATTAAAAACCCTATTTTTACTGGTAAAAAATCTGATAGCAAATTTTTAAATACTATCACTTAGATAAAATATGTAATATAAATAACTTAAAAAATAATCATTGTTTCCAGATATTTTGCCGCAACTTTGCCAAAAGATACAAAAAATGTCACAATTTTTGCCAAGATGATATTATCATTTTCCTAAAATTCACTTGGCAAAAATCAGCATGAGTGAAAAACAACTAGAAGGTAACGGCAAAGCTTTTCTCGTTCTGCTTTTGCCTATATCGTTTTTGATTATTTTCCTAATTTCCACCTGGAGATTTTTGTTAGCACTAGTTCTGTTGCTTATTGCCTTCAATGTTTGGCAGGTGTATCAGTGGCAGAAATGGTGTCAGCAGGTTAACCCGATTTTTAATCAGTTAGTGCAGCAAAATCAGGGCAGACTAACGCCAATGGACTTGGCAATTCAGGGCAATTTTCCTGGAGCAAAGGCAAAACGCTACTTAGATAGTAAAGCTGCGGAATTTGGAGCTAGTGTACTCAACTCAGAAGATGGGAATCAGTCTTACTACTTCATAACTGCTAGTATTCTGGGCAATATTCTAGACAGTAGCGAGCCTGTTAGAGAACTTCCTGCTCAGCGAGTTACTAAAACGGCGCGATCGCTTTTAGCTCCACCACCAGTCTTACAGGAGGAACAACCAGAAACCGAATCATCACCAATAACTCACGTAGAAGCAAAACATCCACTACTGGAAAAACAACTCATTTTTGGCTCTCTGATTCAATCAGAACTTGCTAAACGGCTGAATGTTTATTCCAGTACAGTTTATAAACGGCGAAATGATCCAGAATTTCCTGAGTGGAGTCGTAGCCGTGACCCCGATGGTATTGCTTGGTCATATTCGGAAAAAACTAGGGAATTTTTTCCCATAGAAGAAAAACAAGGCTAATGGAGAATTTTCGCTTGTAAGCCCACAGCTTCAGAGATGGTAGTTAATCCGCTTTGTTCTAGGTGAGAAAGTAAACCAGCCAGAATCCGGCGTACCATTAGTGGGCCTTCATAAATCCAGCCTGTGTAGACCTGGATGAGACTAGCACCAGCGGTAATTTTTTCCCAAGCATCTTCAGGGGAAAAGATGCCACCAACGCCAATGATTGGCATTTGTCCCTGAGTTTGCTGCCAAATAAACCGAATGATTTCTGTGGAACGATCGCGCAATGGCGCACCGCTAATTCCACCAGCTTCTAATTCAGGTGATTTACCAGTTTGGTTGATCACCTGTGTTTTCAATCCTTGCCTGCTAATAGTAGTGTTAGTAGCGATGATTCCTGCTAGTTGGTAGGTTTGAGCTAATGCAATAATGTCGGCGATCGCTTCCCATGTTAAATCTGGTGCTATCTTGACAAAAACAGGCTTTTGTGTAGTGTTTTCTTGCTGTAATACATTCAAGATGCCGCTGAGCATAGTAGCATCTTGGAGCGATCGCAATCCAGGTGTATTGGGAGAGGAGACATTGACGACAAAATAGTCTCCCAAATCCTTGAGTAAGCGAAAACTATCAAGATAATCCTGTGCGGCTGCTTCTAGAGGAGTTACCTTAGATTTACCCAAATTTATCCCTATGGGTATTGATAAGGTCAACTCTTGCTTAGTTTTGGCTAAACCTGATGCCATTGCTGCTGCACCACAATTATTAAAACCCATGCGATTGAGTGCAGCTTGATCCATGGGTAGGCGAAACAATCGGGGGCGGGGATTTCCTGGCTGGGCGTGAAAAGTTACAGTCCCTAATTCCGCAAAGCCAAAACCCAGACTAGACCAAATGCTAGCAGCAATTCCATCTTTATCAAAACCGGCTGCTAACCCTACAGGATTAGAAAAGTTTAACCCAAACAAAGTTTGTGTCAAACGTTGGTCATCAAAACATAGAGATTCCTTGAGGCGTTGGTTTACCAAACTACCAGGGGGGCGGTTGCTTGTTTGGGATAACCAGCTAAAACTACGAATCGTCTGTTGTTGTAACCACTCTGGATCTACTTTTACTAGATTGAATAACAGTGGACGAATGGCAAATTGATAAATATCCATTTGTTAGTTGTCAGTTGTTAGTTGTCATTATGCCCTGAGTCCTACAAAGGACTGCTACTATGAAACTAGCGAACTTGGTGGTGCTTATGACACTAGCAATTGTGACTGAGCCTACTCCTCTGAAGCTGAATGAAGATGGCGTGGTTCTTGTCGGAAAAACTCGCGTTACATTGGATACTGTGGTTGCTGCCTTCTCGGAAGGTGCCACAGCAGAAGAGATTGTCGAGCAATATCCATCTCTTCAACTTGCGGATGTGTACTCGGTGATTGGTTACTACCTTCGGCGAAAGACCGAAGTTGATACTTATCTAAAAATTCGACAAGAGCGTGCCGCTCAAGTTCGTCAAGAAAATGAGCATCGTTTCAACCCAATTGGGATACGCGAACGGCTGATGGCGAGACTTAACCATCAAAGACAGAGTTGAAATGCTGCGTCTTTTAGCGGACGAGAACTTTAACAACCAAATTGTTCGGGGTATTCTTCGACGAAGACCTGGGATTGATATGTCAAAGTTCAAGATGTAGGTCTGTCCAGAACTGATGATAGAGTCATTCTGGAATGGGCAGCACAACAGGGTCGGGTTCTGTTGACTCATGATGTAGAAACAATGACCCGTTATGCTTATGAGCGTGTACAGGCAGGGTTAGAAATGCCAGGAGTATTTGAGATTAGTCGCAGCGTTCCAGTTGGGGTAGCTAGCGAAGAGATCTTGTTGCTCACGGAGGGAAGCTTTGAGGGCGAATGGGAAGGACAAGTGCAATATCTTCCTCTTCGTTAAGGCCCCAGCGCGGTCTAACAATTCAAATGCAGCGTACGGTTGAGGTTTCTCAATTCGTCGTGCTGATGGCAGAATCTTTACGCAAGATGCGATCGCTTATTAGTCAGGATGCTTTTCTGGGCATCTTAGATATTACAAGTTATGTTACCAATAATCAGATGAGGCAGCCGCAAAAACTCATAGCCGCCGACGAACAGCAGATCATTTCCTTGGGGCGCGTCCTTCAGAGTCTCAGGGAAGAGGATAATGTTGAGGTTCTGATTGAGACTACTATTGCTTATATTAAAGAGCAGTTTAACTATAAATTAATTTGGATTTCTTTATACGATCGCCTAGATCACATCTTGTTTGGTAAAGGAGGCGTTACACCTGATAGTGACAAGAATTTTTTAAGAAAACGCTTTGTTCTCAATCCTGGGGATTTATTAGAACAGGTAGTAGTCGAACAGCGTCCCTTGGGTGTTGCCGACTTGCGAGTGGAAATGCGTGCTGCCCAATGGCAAAAAGTTGCTGAAAAAAACCAAATTCAAGGGGCAATTATCTTACCAATTCGGCATCGAGACCGCTTGTTAGGTTTACTGTTGCTGGGTTCAGAACGTTGGGGCTACTTGCTGCCAGCGGATACTAGAGCTTGTCTGATGATGGTTTTGGGTGAATTGGCAGCAGTGCTTTACCAGCAGGAAATTGATTTGCAACACAAGCAAATCAAACGATCCGATGGGCCATTGCTGGGATTATTGGAAAATTTACGCACCCTCAATAATTTAGAACAAAAACTCAAAGCAGTTGTAGAAGCAACTCATCAATTTATCTCTCCCAATCGCACAAATATCTACTGGTTTGAGCGGGAAGGGCGCTACTTTTGGTGTCGGATGAGCAATCAACTGATCAAAATGGGTCGTGACTATAGCACTGAACCAGCAGCTGCGGGAATGACTGTACAGGATTTGAGTGAGTTTTACTATGCTTTGTCAGTCAACCAAATTGTGGTGATTGGTGAGGCACGTAGTTCCTTAAAAAGCCATTTTACAGCCAAATTACTGCAACGCTTGCGAGTGCGATCGCTCTTAGCTGCTCCGATTATCTGTCAAAAGAATCTGCTGGGATTTTTGGCGGTGGAAAGTAATGAACCTCGAATTTGGGCTGAGGTAGAAAAAAGTTTTGTTCAAGGTGCTGCTGGCTTAGTTTCTTTAGTAGCCCCCATCGAAAGCACAGAAAATACTATCAAACAGATTCAAGAAGATGCTCAATTAACTAGCCAAATTGCTCAAGGTATCTATAGTGAGCATGACTTGAACCAAGCCTTATATAACTGTGCGAAAAAAGTTTTAGCTCGACTAGGAGCAACTCGCTTTTTGCTATTGCAATATGACCCTGAGCAAAACAATTATCAATTTACTTACCAAAGTCAACCTCAAAATCGTCGGTCTTTAACATTTACCCTCAATCCTCTACGAGAAATGGATCAGCAGTTGTTACAGTCTGCAACAATTGCAGTAGAGGTAGAGAACTTAGACGAAGATTTGCGCTTTTTTAATTGGCGTCCTTTCTTATTAGAAAATGGAGTGCGATCGCTATTAATTTGTAAATGCGCTCAAGGTCAAACAACAGCAGCATTGTTGATTATTACTCACGAAACCCATCGTTCTTGGACAACTTTAGAAAAAGAATTACTTTGGGTTGTTAGTCAACAGGTTGGTGTGATTGTTCGTCAATGGCAACTGCACAATCTTACCCAGCAGCAGCAAACAATTTCTCAAACATTCGAGCAATGTCTACACATGTTGGTCAAAGCTCAAAATAGCAAATCCAAGACAGAAGAAGAATATCTAGAACACACTGCGCTAGAACAAATATCAACTGTTTTGGGCTGTCCTTTAGCAGTTATGTTATCTTGGTCGCCTGGTGAGCGTTGGGCAAAAATTATTCCAGGGGTAATTGCCAATAGTCAGTTTGAGATTGTTGTAGAAGCATCTGTTCCCATCCAGGCTGAGGCTTTAATTCAGTGGGCGTTGGCTACAGAGGGTTATTTAATTTTGAAGGCAGAGGATTTACCTCTAGAAACAAGAAAATGGTTGAAGGGTTCTGCAACTGGTCAAATTTTGGTGATGGCTTTACATGCTGCTACTGATTATCAACCTACGGGTATAGTTGTGTTGGCAGACTCTCGGGAACATCGTTGGTTAGAAGCAAACCTCAATGCTACAGCAACTCTGATTTCTCAATTAGCCTGGTGGCGTCGTCAAAAGCAAATCACTCAACTTTTAGATTCTACAACAGAAGAACTACGCCAACTCAACTGGTACAAAAATCGCCGCTTAGAGGAAATTCAAAGAATCATGGCGTTGTCACTTAGCCAAATACATGATTTGGGTATTCCTGCTAATGAACTTACGCAGATGCGCTACCAGCTATTACTACGACAGTTAGATCAAATAACTACTTCCATGAGTGGGTTGTTAAAACTTGAGCAGTGGCAATTACATATGAGCTGGGAAACGATGCCCATAGCTAGTTTGCTGAAGCGATCGCTCGAAAGAGTGGAAAATTTACTTAAACAGCATAAATTGTGGATTGGTGTGCATGGCTTAGGGCAAGGGATTGATGAGCAAGAATCCCCAAAGGGCGCTGCTTTGCTCAAAGGAGTTGCTAATGCCAGTTCTCAATCCGCAATGGCGATCGCGGGTGATATAGTCAAAATTGAATTAGTTCTCCACGAATTGTTGGTTGCTGCGTGTCAACGCTCTCAAGATGGGGGTAGAATCGACGTCTGGTGTCGCCGCTTGGATGAGCGATCGCTGGAACTATCGATCACAGACAGTGGTCAAATTGAATCACAGCTATTAGCACAGTTGCACCATGATGCACCCAAGGATGTGCTTGCTCCCTCTATACTTGACCATCCCCCAGCTTCACATATGGTGATTTGCCAAAATCTGATGCAGGAATTAGGCGGAGAGCTGGATTTTTATCAGTTACCTGACAATCGGGTAGTTAGCCGCCTGTTGTTACCTTTAGCTGGCGGTAATTAATAGCTGTGTGTATGAGTAGCAACTAAATTTACAACTTCGCTATGATCAAGCGGCATACGTATGTAAGTTTGACAACCCATTTCTAAAAATCTTATAGGATTAGCACTTCTGCTCGTATCCACTAAAGCAACCGTCAAAATTTCTTTTCCTGTTGCGAAAGCTTGATGTTTTACTTTTGCTAAGAGTTGAGAGTCTTCTAGCATATTAGTGCTAGCAAGTATAGTATCTGGAGGTTGAAGTGATAAAGCCTCCATGGCTTCTTCAATAGAATTGACCAGAATCACAAAAGCACCGTCTGCTTCTAGGATAAAAGTAAGTAACTCTTGATGATTTAGGTCGTTTTCTGCAACAAGTATCTGCAAACCTTGCAATAGCAGTCCTTCTCTAAGTTGTTTTTCTACATACATAGATCTGAGCTAGCCTTTTTCAAATAGAAACTGTTTTATTCCTTTTCTTATTAGATACTTAAGGCTAGTCAACAACAGATCTACCGCAAGATAGAAACTGTTTTGACTCTAATAATTTAAATCTATCAAAGATTAATTACTGCTACTGTTACCAAATCATTTGACGAAAAGTGTTCAATTTTTAAATAAAGTTTAATTTTGTATATTTACTCACATTTGTATTGTATTTTACAGTATTAACAAAGTTTCTAGTGTAACCGATTTTCCTTATAAAATTGCCTTGGAAGTAGCGATCGCATCTTCAGCATTCTCTACAACATAAACATTTTCTGGTGATAGCTTTTTAAAGAAAACTTTGCTTTGAGCATCATCATTAAGCAGGATTACTTTCTTATTTCCTTTCAAAGCTAGGGCAATTTCTGAAGCAGTTCCTGCACCCATACCACAGGCAATGACTAAATCGCTGGTAAGAATATTAATATTATTCCGAGCATTGCCCATATCTGTGAAAATGGCGATATCGATTGCCTCAGAAATATCGTTGATATTTTGTTTAGGGAGAATACCAATCGTGAGACCATTACTAGATTTTGCACCTTTACTCGCTGCATCCATTACCCCCACATTCCTACCACCAGTGAGCAACATCCAGCCTTGTGCAGCGATGAGTTTTCCTAAATTGTAGGCATGTTGCAAATCTGCTACTGTCGCTTTTTCTCCAGGCCCCATCACACCAATAATAATCTTTCTCATTCTGAATCAGAATTTTTATCTACTTTATAAGCTTGTAATAAATACTCACCATTAAAATGGATGAGGTGAGTAACATCTTCAGCAATCCAAACATCTGTTTCCCAGGATACTTCATGTAAAAACTCAACCATAGCTTTACGGCTTAGAAACGCAGTTACCATCACAAGAGGAATTTTAGTACCAGTAAAGAGGATTTCAAGTTCTTTCTTGTGTTTAGGATTAATTGGCCCATGAGAAGTTACAGCTTCAATCAAAACTAGCCAATCCTTTTTTAGATGGTGGATAATTACATCAGGCATTTTACCGTGAAAATTAATGATAACACCTAGATCTCTCAATGCACTTTCATTAAAATAAGCAAATTTTTCATCAGTATCACCAACATAAATTAGTTTCCCTCTCGGAGTAAATCTTTCTGCAAATTCCTTAATAATTTTTTCAATTAAAATATTCTGTCCGCCTGGTGATAAAGTGATTACTTCTCCCTCAAATATTATAAGTATACGTAACAATTCTCTCTCCTGAGCATATTGTTTTTTCAAAGTTTCAATTGAGGAAAGGTAAGTACGAAGGGTTTTCTCCCATTCAGTAGTTCCATAGGTACGCAATAATTCAAGGGCACTTTCTTCAATTTGATATACTGTTTTTGGACTATTAATAGGTCGCTCAGGAGCATCTGGATTTGAAACAATTAAGGCTGCATCTAAGAACTGATGAACTGTTTGGCGACGCACAGTTTCGCGCGTATTAGGTTTATATTTTTTACCGTAATGCTGCGCTATAAATTCCATTATCGGGGTAATACCCATTAATGGAGATGAAGCTGATTCCCAAGAATCATTTGGCTTTAGTCCAATTAAAGAAAGAAGAGTTAAAGCTGAACGTTCATTAAGTTGTAATCGTGGGAATCCTAAGAGACTTAATATTTGTAGTGCTTCATCAATACGATTTTTAATTGTGATAACGCTATTCTCGGATTGACTATTCATACTTATTAATTCTTCTATAAACCGATCAATTTCTCTTTGTGAAGGAAAATTTTCTTCAATTCGTTCTCCTAAAGATATAAGCTGTTCTATTTTAGGAAATTTTAAATTTCGTAAATCAGTTGCATTAACCTGAGTATGTCCATTAAACAATCGAAAAAATGTGTCTATAATTGTAGAGTTTAGATAGACTGCAAGACCACGTGCTAAGTTAATATGAAGTCCTTTTCCATTATTATGAAAATAGTTTAAGTGATTTTCAAAACCTACCCATGAATAGCAAATTTTGTCAGCATCATATACAGCAGCAACCACTCGTTTTTTTTCTTCTTTTGTAGAGAAGCGTTTAACTAAAACATAATGTTCATTCGGTACTAGCAGTGATGCTGTTTGCTCTGTATGTACTAAAGCTTGGTGTTTTCTAGTTATTGTGGGATATCTAATATATCCCTCAGATAAATTGGCTGGATAAATTAAGGGAACACAATTTTTATCTGGTATTAAACGTAGAAAATCCCTTGCACGGAAATCCACAATGCGTCCTGTTGAAACCGTTAATTTCAGGTCTTCTAACGTACAATTAAAATTTGCTATTTGTTGAATTATCTGCTGACTGAATGTATCTGGAACAATATGAATAAATTGCTGCGGATCATCTGGGTGAACTACCTCTTTATAATTTAAAGAATTAGACATAATAAAGTCATCATCAGCGGTTATGCTTGTAGTAATTAGTACATTATCAAATTTTTGTTTCTGTTTTATAGCATGAATAATAATTGTTTCTTGCAAAACTTCATCGTTAAAAGCTTCTTGTCTGGATTCAAAAAGATGTATCTGGTCTAAAGCCATCATTTGTAAAAACATTCTTCGGAAATCTTTAAAGTATGGCCCATTACAAAAACTGCGAGGTGAAATAGCTACAAGTTCTCCTCCTGATTGAAGAAGTAGAGATGTAGCAGCTATAAAACCAGTATAAAGATTGCTAGTTTCTAAACCCAAGGAACGTAACAATATACGAACCTGAGAGTGAGCGTTAATTTTTAAATATGGGGGATTAATAATAGCGTGAGTAAATCTTAAATTCTGAGAACTATCAAATAAACTAGGCCGAAGAAGTTTAACAGCATCTTCAACAAAGTCTTTTTCTCTGATTTCATAGTTTAAATTAATCCCTGCTATTTGACATCTTTTCGCACATAGTTTTAATGTATGTTGCAAATATTCGACTAGAAAAGGATCAATTTCATAAGCAATAATATCTAAATTTTCTGGAGGATACTGCTTATTGCAGAGTTTAGCTACAAAAGCTGTTAGTAATGAACCAGTTCCTGCTCCTGCATCAAGTAGAGATATTTGAGAAAGATTAACTTCATTAAACATTCCAGCCATTAATTCTGCTACAGGAGCGGGAGTCAAAAACTGTCCTAATGTTGTTTTCCGTTTTTGCTCCTGCTTCAAGCTTGCAGCAATTCTTAAAAAATCAACTTCATTTAGTAAGTCTATGGCAGAGCATTTCGCTAAACTTTCTAATTCCACCGACTTTTTAGTATTGTTTGTAAACTTTCCACTGCTTGATTTAGTCATTACGATTTGTATTATCGAACAAAAGTTAACTGTATCAGGTTTTTCATTTAGTTCATAATACAGACTAATTACTAAACTTTTTATTTTCAATGTCCATAATTTGTAGACATTTTACCGACAGTACAGGGGCAGATTCGATAGATATGAAACTTTCTTTATTCACCATTTCCTGCTTTATTTACCATTGTTCAGCCCAGTAGACAATTTCTGAGGCTGAACTATCAATTGCTACACCATAACTATTTCCATGATTCCATTTAAAACCAGATCTACCTCTATCTTGGGCATTTAATACTAAGATTTCATAGGTAGAGGGAAAAGATTCTTCATCAGAATCGCTGGTATAAAAGAAAGTTGTTGGTACACCATGAGGTTGGTTAATGTGGTCATTTGTATCACCACCTCTATATTTATGCTTGGCAATATTTTTATATTGTTTTAGTAACTTTTGGATTTTTTCTGGTGTTTGTTTGACTCTCACTTGAAAATAGCCAGGAGAATAAGCAATGCTTGCACTTTTATTATCAGTAGAAATATCACTAGGAAAATGTTTTAACTGTTCATTGTTAGACCACAATTGATTGCGTATTTCCCGATAGCGGGAAATATCAGTGATTACCTCAGACTCACTAGTGCTACTAAAGGCTTTTCTCAATAAAAAACTGCCCCCAACAACACCAAGGCTGCCGAGAGAGAATAGAAATATTATGGCGATTTTGACAAGATGCGATCGCTTCATCAAGTTGGGCATGTGTAAATTACATAGTCATATACCCAACTAGTAAACTAAATTGGTAGGATTGCGGAGAAGTTATCAGAAAAATTGATGAAAACTTTGTGTAAACAGTAAAAATACTGGAGAATCGTGAAATTATTATGAATTAGGACTAGGCAATTATCATGTTTTCATAGGATAAGCCCAACAAATAGAAGCGGTAATATGCAAATTAAACAGACAGAGGTAATGATTCCTACACCTGATGGACAGATGCCCGCTTTTTTATTTACACCTGGTGAGAGTATCCACAAGCCAGCCGTTATCCTCTTGATGGAGGCTTTTGGATTAACATCGCACATCCGAGATGTAGCAGATAGAATTGCCAATAAGGGTTATGTGGTACTTGCACCAGATTTGTACTACCGCGAGTTACCAAATAATAAGTTTGGCTATGATGAAGTTGAGCAAGCAATGGCGATGATGTATCGCCTGGAAATGGAATCTGTAGAGAAAGATATTGACGCGGTGTTGACTTATGTAAAGTCACAGCCAGATGTATCACCTGATAAAGTCGGCGTGACTGGGTTTTGCTTAGGCGGTGGACTAACCTTTCTTACCGCTTGCAAGTTTTCAAATGCGATCGCCGTCGCTGCTCCTTTCTACGGTATGGTTTGGGATGAGTGGATCGATGCGGTGACAAACATCACAGTCCCTGTACACTTGTTCTTTGGTGGTGTCGATCCTTTCATTCCTCTCGAACGGGTTAAACAAATCGAGTCTCGATTTCAACAACTGGGCAAAGAATACACATTGCAAGTTTACCCCGATGCCGACCATGGCTTTTTCTGCAATGAGCGTTCTTCTTATAATCGCCTAGCAGCAGAAGACGCCTGGCACAAACTCACGCAGTTCTTCCATAAGCATTTGCAAGGGAATAGGGAGTAGGGAGTAGAGGGTAGAAAGAGAATAAATACTTACGAATTACGCTTAACAACTGGTTTATTTCCTATCAACTATCCAGGACTTTCTCAAGCAGCTGATTTTGGTATGGGTATAGCAACGCGAAATCTAAAAAACCTAGCCATAAGAGGTAGGAAGTAGGGGGGATAAGAGAGAACAAACATCCATTCCCAATTCCCAATATCTATTTAAAGAAATCTTTAGGAAAAAATTTACCCTTATTGGGTGAATACTCAGAGCAATTCATTGCCTCTTCTGTAAGAACGATAGAAGGTTGTACCGCACATTTAAGATAATGATTCTTTGAATAAAATCTACAGTTTTTACAGGGAAGTTTGTGTAAACCTTTAACTGAAAAAACCATCTTATTATCTAAATATATCCTAATTTTCCGCAATATTAGGAAAAACAATACCCAACTAAAGACAAAGCCAACAGGAGACAAAGATATTGCTAAATCGGATATATTTAACTCTTTTGATTGTAGTTGCTCTTGTT
The DNA here is from genome assembly GCA_019359515.1 of Desmonostoc vinosum HA7617-LM4. GTDB lineage: Bacteria > Cyanobacteriota > Cyanobacteriia > Cyanobacteriales > Nostocaceae > Desmonostoc > Desmonostoc vinosum. Next base: position 31,152 of record JAHHHC010000033.1, read on the forward strand.
TAACTTCACTCCGGGTTAGCTGATGAAATTTTCTATGAGCTATTAAATTTATTGGCACTAATTGACCCAAATACATATTATTTACCTTTTTTTATCTATTTTCAGACTGATTTTTGATCTCAAGGTAAATGGCATCTTCCGCGCTTTATCTAAACTCGATTATTTACAAGGTTTTAATTACAGGTTTAGCAAAATAAAACTTAGGGTATATCTGTCGGTAGTTTTGCTTATCTTTTACAGACATACACCAAAGGGAATAGACTATAAGATAGTTTTATAAGCAGCTAATTTGTGTTAATATATAATAATTACCAAATTAAACTTACTTAATATCAAAAATTACATCTATATTCAGTTTAATTATTGATAAAAATTATTTATGCTTGATATTATTCTTACTTGGTTGATTACAAATTGAAGCTTTTTGATTATTTCTAGATTGCCTTTAAATATTGAAGTAGATAGCTTTATAAAAGCAGCAGTCTTTGGTGCTTTTTTGGAATTTTGAATGCACTTTTATTGCCAATAAGGAGGAAATAGGGAACGCTTAACAAGGAACAAATAAAGAAGGAAGTTAAAGGTGTACTGAATTTTTTTCAAAAATCAAATATGAGTCCTATATGGGGGTACGCTCAATACTTCCATCAAGCTGTATTTGAGGGGGTATAATGCCATCACCTCGTTGTACTTAACAACATAGGTTGGTACTAATATAATTTAATGTTAATAACAATACATATATCTCAAAGCATTCGTGAAGTACTTTGCAAGCCTTCCACTTCTGAACCAACACTTGTTCATGGGTTAGTGTGACCTAGTCCGTATTCAACACTTTACGAAACACAATCTTATCAGCGCCCGCTGTGTAGAAGTCTCGGATACGAGCCTCCTCATCGTAGCCGCACTTTGCGTAAAACGCCCGTGTGCGCTCGAAGCTCGCTAACGTTTCCACCAGTAGCATTCGCCCACCCCGCGCCTTCAAAGTTTCTTCAACGTAGCGCAGCAGTTTTCCACCGCGTCCTTGTCCCTGGCGATCGGGGCGAATGGCGATCAATTGTAGGTTCCACGTCTGATCGGTCATCCGTTCAGGCTCACAGTAGGCGACCCCCACCGGCCCGTCTTCGTCATCGTCGTCGGTGATCCAAAAGGGATCGCTGTCGCTGTTGCCACCGAGGTATTTAGCCAGCATTTTGCCAAGATCCTCGAGTTCGTTCGGCTCGAAACCGATTGTGTTGGCTACAGCAATCAGCGCTGCTGCATCTTCGGGTTTTGTAGGTCGGATCATGGAGAACTTCAGTATATGCTTGAAGCATATAATAACCATCAGATTTACTTAATGTCAATATGCATGACGCATATAATTGAGGTATGGAAAACACTAACCTTGCGAATGTAGTGGGGGCTTTGGCTCTTGCTTTGACAGATTCGGTTGCCCAGTCGGTGGAGCAAATGATCGATGATGCAGGGCCGGCTGCTGAGGCTCTTTGCTTGGTAAGACATGCACCTGGGATACCGATTGAACAGTTACGTCGCGCCCTTAGGATGTCGCATCCAGGTGCAGTAAGGCTTGTAGAGCGGCTGGAGAAACAAGGATTAATTCTCCGTGAGCGCGGCTCTATTGATCGCAGAACTGTGGAACTAAAATTGACCCAAGAAGGTGAAGCTCTGGTGAGCAAGATGCATCAAGCGCGGCTCTTGGCACTTGAGGAAGCTATTGTTTCCCTATCCTCAAAAGACCGCTTGCATTTGTGCCGCATCAGTAACCAAATCTTGTTGTCCCTGACAAAAACGAAGGACAGTGCCTTGACTATCTGCCGTTTATGTGATGAAACAAACTGTCTGAATTGTCCAGTGGGTAAACGTTACAGCGAATTTACTTAACGGGGATGAATGCAGATTTACCCATCATAATCAATGCACGAAACAAAAATAATCCCACTGTTTTGCAATACAAAACAGCGGGACGAATGAGAACAAACAGGGAAAGCAAAGGAAGAATTTTTATTAGTTGCTAAATCATTCTGCAAGTATGCAACACCAGAAAAGATTCTTCCGTATTCCTTATTTTCTATTTGCTAAAAGCATCCTTGATGTTATCTACAGTACGTTCAACAGCATTTTTTGTGTTGTCTACTGCTTTTTGTGTCCGAGCAGAATCTTCCTCTGCTCTTCTTTCAATTCGAGCTGCATCTTTTTTGGCTTTGCGCTCAACAAAACTACCATTGTCATCGGTTGCTTGTTCAACTTTACTGGCGTTTTTCTTTGCAGTTCGCTCAACTTTATCTGCTGTATCTCGAATGAAATTCTTGGCTCGTCCAGCATCTTCATTAGCTTTATTTTGGACTTTATCGCCTGCGTTTGCTAATATGGTCAGGTTTGCAGTAGTATCAGCCATAGCTGAGGTATTCGAGAAAAACGCACCCTGCCAAACAAAAGCGATCGCTGATACACAAAATAGAGTAGTAGCTATCCAACGTCCTACAACTGAGAGATTTTTCATCAAATCATTGAGTTTCATAGAACACAATTTCCATGTGGTTTAGCATAATATTTTTACTCCATTTGGTTTATCGACTAAATCGTTCCCCAGATAGAGGTTATTTTGTCATAAGTTATTAAATAAATTCACTCTTTTAATAGATTGAACATATATTATGTAATCTGCATTGTTGAAACTTGATATTTTAGAGATTATTTGTATAAAAAATGTTAGTAGTTATGCTACCGTCTGGGAGTCTCTGCGAACATTAATCACACAATGAGAGGTAAAATTCTTGCTTTAATAAACTAATTTTAAACTTGCCATCATTAACAGAGAGTAAATAATAAATCTTAATGGTTTTTGCGGTGTAATTTGGCAAATTTTAGCACCTAGTAATACTCCTGGGATTGAGCCAATCCATATTGGTAATACTAAACTCCAATCAACAGTTCCTAATGTAAGATGTCCAATAGAGGTAAATAGTAATAAAATTGCTGCTTGGGAAATATCTGTACCAACTAACTTACGTGCATCTAAACGGAAAAATGCAATCAATATTAAGGCAAACATTGAGCCAGACGAAACACTTGTTAGACCTACAATACAGCCTAAAAATGCTCCTATACATATACTTTGCAAGCGTCCTAGTTTAGTATTTAAGTCAAATTTGGGAAGTTCAGGTAATTTAAATTTGGGGAAGATAGTTAACAGCAACATTTGCACCAATGCCAAAACTGTGACTAACAGAATTGTCATACCCAACAAGCGAAGAATAATGTTGTTCAGGTCATAATCTCCATTCTGTTTAATCAAGTGCAGCATTCCTACCCCAAGCAAAGAACCTGGAACACTCCCCCAAGCTAGCCACTTTACCACCTGTATATCGAGGGTTTGTTGCTGCCAATGTTTGATACTGCCAACGAGTTTCATGGGAGTAGCCGCTACAACGTCAGAACTTACTGCTACTACCGGAGGCACTTGAAAAATAAATATCAACATTGGCGTAATCAGTGAAGCGCCGCCAATACCTGTCAAACCAACAGTAATACCAACTAAAAAGCTGAAGATAGGTAACAATAAAAAGTCCATACTCCTGTCCTTGACCGGGGTTTTGTAAATACGGCCTAGCTGAAATCAAAAGGCTGACTGTAACGCTGTTGTGCAGACTGTCTCCTGCAACTCCAACTTTTGACCGATTTATTTAAAATTCTCTACAAAATCCTAAAATCTGATCGGCTTACCGTATTTTAATCTTAAAAATCCTAAAAGTCCATAGATATATGCGAGAATAAAAATATTTGGTTACAATATATACTTTTTGTCTAGCCTATTTACTTCTACAAGCCTGATTTAAGCTATATTTATACTTCAGTGAGAGAATATATCGCGGTGTTTTGAAAAACTACATTAAAACAAGCGTAATACCGTATTCAATATGGCAGAGTTAGAAAAAATCAACAACGACAATCAAAAGCTACAAAAACCAGTAGGATTTGTGCAAAAATTGCTCACAACCCATTGGTCTTCTTTGTTAGTGCTGTTTGTGGGGATATACTTACCGCTACAAATTTTTGGGTTGCTGGCGCTAGAAGTCAGACACAATGAGGGTGGTTTTCCTTGGGATTTACCGATTTTGGTAACGATTCATTCTGTAACACAGCCACAGTTGAGTGTATTCGCAGCGATACTCACAAAATTTGGTTCGTTTTGGACTGTGTTACCCATCCTAAGCGCGATCGCAATCATTTTACTATTACAACGTCGCTGGCGATCGTTCACCTATCTCATCGTTACTGCTGCTGGCAGTGCAGTTATTAACCGCACCGCAAAAGAATTTTGGCACAGAGTACGCCCTCATCTGTGGGACTCAGTTGCACCGGAATCGAGTTATGCATTTCCCAGTGGTCATGCGATGACGAGTATGACATTGATGGCAATTTTGCTAGTTTTGACTTGGGGGAGTGTCTGGCGCTGGTTGGTGGTGATTTTAGGTGGCGTTTATATATTAGCTATTGCTTGGACGCGACTATATTTAGGAGTTCATTTTCCTAGTGATATTATCGCAGGTTGGATGGTAGCGATCGCTTGGGCAATTGGCGTGAGTTTAATTATCAGGCCCCATCTAAAACCAGCAAATATTGTCAGCGACCAGCAAGCGAGTGAAACAAAGTTGCTTCCTGAAGAACAGCAATAGGGGTTAGAGTGTATCTCATATGAATTAAGATTAGATACTTTTCTTTTCATTAGAAACGTGCCATCTGCTATGAATAAAACAAACACTTTCTTCGCCCCACTCCCCACTCCCCCATCATCATTGCGGCACGAGGTCTGAAAATTGAACATCCTAGAATTGTCTTTACTTGTCTGGCTTGGGTCGTTCACTGCTGGTTTTATTGGGGCATTGACTGGGCTAGGTGGTGGAGTTATTGTTGTTCCTCTATTAACTTCAGTTTTTGGCGTTGATATTCGCTATGCTGTTGGAGCTTCCTTAGTTTCGGTAATTGCTACCAGTGCAGGTTCTGCCTCCACATATATTAAAAAAGGCTTAGCAAATTTACGCTTAGGAATGTTTTTAGAAGTTGCAACCACTATTGGTGCTATATTGGGTGCTTTAATTGCAATGTTTGTTACTGTTAAAGTATTGACCATTGTGTTAGCAATTGTCTTACTTTATTCTGCATACCTTTCTCAACAACCAAAGCAACAAAATCCAGAGAACGATATAGCTGATCCTCTGGCTGACTACCTGCAAATTAATGGCTCTTACCCTATGGCAGAAGGTATAATAAACTACCAAGCTTATACAGTTTTAGGTGGATTTTCTGTAATGTTTATCGCTGGTATTATTTCCGGTTTGCTAGGTATTGGTTCAGGCGCATTTAAAGTTTTAGCGATGGATCAAGTTATGCGAATTCCATTCAAAGTATCTACTACTACTAGCAATTTTATGATTGGTGTGACTGCTGCGGCTTCAGCAGGAGTTTATCTCAACCGTGGTTATATCGACCCAGGATTATCCATGCCAGTGATGTTAGGAATATTACCAGGTGCTTTTTTAGGGGCAAGAGTTCTCATTGATACGAAAACACAGTTATTAAGAATTGTCTTTAGCCTAGTGTTAGTATTGATGGCATTGAAAATGGTTTATCAGGCTATCGTTGGAGGGCTTTAAGAGAGGACAGGAAATCAGAAAACCTGTTCCCTTATTCATTGTATAGCTACAGTTTTCTATTGAAATTTAAAAGAGTTTAATAAATGAAACTACTATCTAACTCTCATAGTCAAGCTCACTTCCCACAAAATTTAATTATTATTGGAACTTTTTTAAGCTTGATATCTTTATTTGGACAACCATTAAATGTTCAAGCTTTAGCTACTAATTATCAAATTTCTCAGAATACTACACAATCAAAAACAATACCTGCCAATCGTCTAGTAATAGGTGGTATAAATCTCTCAATGTCTGAGCAGCAAGTCAGAAAAATTTTAGGTAAGCCGCTTAGTATCAAAAATGGCTATGAAGAAATAGCTGGTAAAACTAGAACTCTTCAATATAGAGGTTTAACAGTTAAGTTACTTGAAGATGTTAAACCCACAAATAAATTTTTTGTGTATGAAATAGAAGCTAATAGTTCTAAATATATTACTATCGATGGCGTCAAAGTAGGCGATAGTGTTGCAAAAGTAATAAAAATATATGGAAACCCTCAATCAACCGATACTAATATTTTTAATTATGAAGTTGATAGTACTAGCCCTATATACTTTAATTTCACCATTGATAATGGTAAGGTAAAAAAAATTCTTTTTGGTGATTTTTTGGGTTAGTACAAAACTATTCACCCCAGGGCGAACAATCGTTCAATAAAAACCAGGAATTTGAGAACGTGTTCACAAATCACTCAGGATTTAATTGGTGTTTATGAACCAAAATTTAGATGAAAAAAATGCGCTGATAGCAACTTTACCATTACAGTCAGTAAATGTTGGCTCTAACATAGACACATTAACTCAGCCTTGTCTAGAAACTTCAGACACTAAAAACAAAAAATCGCAGTTATTGCAAAACCCACATCTACTCGATATTTTATTAAGTTATTTACTGAAATATAGTGTTTTGCTAGTCAGTGCTGTTGTGTTATTAGGCGGTATACTTTATCTGTTACGTCACGGAGCAGAACCTACTCAATACCAGTTTTTTCATGGTGAACCACCCGAGTTTCGCTCTTTTGGTGGTGTCATAACAACAGCCTTATCTGGTAATGATCTGGGAATAATTCAGTTAGGACTTTTACTACTCATCGCCACACCGATTTTACGTGTAGTGGTGTCTTTAGTAGTGTTTGTCAAACAACAAAACTGGATTTACGTAACCATTACTGCGTTAGTCTTGACGGCTTTGATTTACAGCTTGCTAGGAGCATACCTGTGAAAGGGAACAGGGAACGCTTAACAGGGAACAGTGATGAATCAATTCAAAATTCAAACTAACGCTTCTGTCTGACCGAGGAACGAGGCGCAAGCCCCTGGCTTCAGACATGGGAATAAGCCGATAGGGGGCTTTAGCCGCAGTGAAAAAAGCAGTACATCGAAAATCAGAAGAATGTCTAATTACACCGTCCGAAAACTCAAAATTGGCAATACAGAGCAGATGCAAAATCTGAGCCGTGCTGCTGGCGAGTTGTACTCAAGGACGGTGGTTAGCTTTTGGCGCACAGTCCGCAAGCAGGACTTGTGGCTCAAGCCTTCATCGCTTATGCGCTGGCTACCCAATGATTCAGAGAATCGTCTTCATGCTCACTCTGCCGACGCAGTGGTGCAGAACTTCTTTGCCTCGCTTAAATCATGGCGGGAACGTCGCAAGAGTGATCAAGACGCTCGCCCGCCACGCCGCCGCAAATGGTTCTACAAAGTGCAGTGGAAATCTTCAGCCATCAAGGTCAAAGACGGCAAGCTACGCCTATCTAACGGACAGGGCAATGAGCCTGTGATCATTGATTGGGCTTTCTATGTGCCCAAATTAGTAGAGATGGGCTGGGATGGCAAGCAATACGAGATCCGCGCTTGCTATGCCACCGTTGAACCTGTCGCTGTTTTTGATGGCATTGTGGCGGCTGTAGACATGGGAGAAATACATCTAGCGGTTGCTCACGATGGGGAGCAAACCTATATCCTCAATGGGCGGGCGCTGAGAGCCAAGCGGCAGTATCAGAACCGTCTCAAGGCAAAGCTTTCAAGCCGCATCGATCAGATGAAGCGCGGCTCCAATCGTCGCAAGCGGTTAGTCCGCTCCAAACAGCGGCAATTGGCAAAGCTGAACAATCAGATCAAAGATATTCAGCACAAGCAGACTACCAGACTTGTCTCAACGTTCAAATCTAGAAACGTTCAGACCGTTGTAATTGGCGACATTCGAGACATACGTTCGTCTGTCGATTACGGCAACAGAGCGAATCAGAAGATTCATCAAATGTTGCACGGGCAGACTCGGCAGATGCTTACCTACAAGGCTGAAAAGCTGGGGATGCGGGTCGAGTTGATTGATGAGCGGTATACCACTCAGACGTGTCCATCGTGCGGCAAACGCCACAAACCTAAAAACCGCCTCTACAAATGTCGCTGCGGCTTCAGGTTTCATCGTGATGGCGTGGGAGCAATCAACATTCGCAAAAAGTATCTGGGATGCATGGACATCCCCGTAGTTGGCGTTATGGCTGCGCCCATTGGGTTGAGATTCAGACCTCATACTCAGTGTAGCTCCGTCCGCTCGCTCTTCGCCGGACAGTGAAACAATCCCCTTGCTTTAGCAATGGGGAGACAGTCAAACTAGACTTTTGTGAGCTTTTATTTTAAAGTACGGTAAGTTGATAGAATTTATGTGTTTATGATTGGTACTGAAAAAAAAGGTCAAGAGTCATTGTTGCAAGCTACAGATAGCTTACCTACAACTCTGTTGCAGAAGCTTAGAGGCGGATTTTTTTTGGTTATTGGATATTTATTGTCACCGTTGTGTTGGTGGAATGACTTAATATTCAATTTACCTATAGCTTATTTTTTCGGTTATATTTGTAGCCTTTTTGCTTCTAAGTTACTTATGCCCGGTGTCATTGTTGGTTACTGGCTATCTAATATTATTGGTATTCTCTTGATGCAAGCAGGTGCAATTGATGTTTTCCAGAAACAGTCCCAAGAACACGATCTCAAAAAAGAATTATTGACAGGATTGATTTCTTCAACTGCGTATACCTTTTTTATCTTAATATTAATTCAGTGCAAAATTCTTGAAACTCCTAACTTCTTTTCGGGTAGTTAGAGGTTATTTATGTAGTCCACTAGTGGCGTGGCAAGGCTAAAATAGTGTAATAGCTGTAGGTTAGGTTGAGCGAAGCGAAACCCAACATTGATCTCGGTGTTGGGTTTACCCTGCAGGAAGCCGCCCTCCGGGCGTCTACGTTCCTCAAATGCCATTGATACCAAGCTTAACGCGCTTCTGTTGACCTAAAATATTGACTGCTATCTGACGCAATACTGCAAAATTTTGTGAGGCATTATCTTTTCTAATCAGACAGTCATCCTCGTTTAATGCTACATCAAGTACCCTAAATTAGTTAATTTTGCTCGCTTTCAACGCATCAGCAACAAGTTTACATGTTGCTGCCTTGGGATCGGGTGACTGAAGAAAAGATTCTAAGCAGGCAACATTAGTTTTGACTAATTGTCTTTGCTCATTTGACAAAGGTTTATTAGCCCGCTGACTGAATTCAATCGCAACCTGATAAATCTTAATTGCCTCTTGAAAGTTACGAAGCTTTGTACTCAATGATTCTTTTGGATCGACTGTATGCACATTTGTCATGCTCCGAGACATAGCATAGCCTAAAAGAGCCTCGTTAGTAGGCATGAATGCTATTGATTCGCCAAAACCTTTAGCTGCTGCACCCCAATCATTATTTGCTTGTGCATCTAAAGCTACTTTGAGAAGCCTTTTTGATTGCAGTTCCAAATTGGCATCAGTTTTCTTCAATTGACTCAAAAGACCATCTACATCTAGTAAGTTTCCTTGATAAGGTAGGCTTTTTGAATTACTAGTTTTTTCTCCACTAGAGGAACTTTGCGTTACCTTTTGATCATTGTTCTGAGCCGATTGTGTCGGGAGCTTAGTTGAAGTACATGCACTTAAAAGCAGGATGACATGGCAACCCATGAGCAGAACTAAGCTGTAACATTTATTTGAATTTTTAATCATAATACCTATTGAATATGATAGTTCCAACACTTAACCCATCACCTTTACGATGATTGAATAGATAATTATAAATTTTTGTCCAGTATGGAACATCCTTAACAGTCACGCATCCATCTGAAACGCTGCCAGTATGAAGGAAGCGAGTATCCAAAGTATTTGCTCCTCCTTTACGAATACGAAACCAACATCTTGCATACGGAGTTTGAGCGAGGTATGCGTCTCCAAATTCAACATGCGGGTAATCTGGAATTTCCAAATCATAGGTGCCATCCGGCAAGTCTGGATTTGGAGTAAAGACAGCCCAAATCGGCCCAACTTGATATGATCCAGTTCCATACCAAAGGTGAGTTGTTTTCGGATTAAAAATTACTGTTGCAGATGGAAGGTGTTGTCCATCCACTAAATAAGACGATCCATCAGACTTACGAGTCACGCTAAACTCGGTATCTTTATGGTCAAGACTTTCATAAGGAATAAAGTAATCTCTATTATTCTCCATTCTCAAGTAATTCACCTTCAAATAGTGGGGTAACTGTACTTGCTGATTATCCCTGCTTCGTTTGACAAGAGTCCATCCTTTTCCATCTGCTTGAGTCAAAAACTTAACTGCCATAATATAAACCTCATTCTTGTTAAGAGTTTAACTATTTATTAGACGGAAACTTTCTGCTTAATTACCCGATTTAGGATATTTATGCAAATTTTTCCACTTAATACCCAGATTTAGATATTATATAGAAAGTTTCCGTCTAATTACCCGATTTATAGCGATCGCACGCAAATTATCAAGAGCGATAAGAAAAGATAAAACCTTGCTAGGGCCAATTGAAAGCTTCACTTATCTCGCCTACCGTAAGGCACATTCAGCAAATCAATCGCCCGTTTCTTCCGCGTGGGCGGATACAAGCGTCACTACACAAGTATTCATTTGGTAATGTGCGTTATGGAAATTAGGCCTAGCACACCAAATATATTGGATAGTGGGGCGCTTGGCGATAACACACCCTACTAAGCTAATCTGCCTTTAACTTGCATAATCCTTTGCCTCAGAAAGACGCAAAGAGAAGTTGCGTGCGGGGGTTCCCCCCGTTGAGCAAACTTCGGAGGACGCGCTTAAGGGGAGACGCGGGGATGCAATTTGAATGATTATTAGCTTACTGTGTTCTCTGTTCCCTTTGTTAGTAACGCAATACCAATTTGAGCAGATTGCAAATGGCGTTATAGATTAATAATATATCTGCAATACCGGACTTGTTCTGGCTCGGTTTCAATAGCGAAGGTTTGGATATGTCTACTTTATCAGAAACTTCTATCGTTGCAGCCATCGTGCTAGTGGCTTTCAGCATTTTGGGTTGGGGCTTTTATCGCGCCAGACCTTTTGGTAAACTGGGAATCCTGGCTTGGTTACAGTCGGTAGTGTTAATGACTCCCTGGTTGCTGTTTTTCGGATTATTTGCCGCCGGGATTTACATCAATATAGTAGGGATACTATTTCTGTTGGTGGCTTCGGCTGGATTGTATATATATTTGGGCAGACAGTTACGCGCAGCTGGGCAAGATGCCATACTCAGGCAACGGGCAACAGAAAAGCTCAACGCTAACGCCTCACTGGAAACAAATCCCCCACAACCAGCAGTAATTACAGAACTCAAACCTAACGTACTGCCAATACCAGAAGATGATTTAAACACCATTAAAGGTATTTTCGGTATTGATACATTTTTTGCCACAGAAACCATCGCCTATCAAGAAGGAGCAATTTTTAAAGGCAATCTGCGAGGAGAACCACAGGAGGTTTATAGCCGTCTTAGCACGAGTTTGCAAGAACGCTTAGGGGAGCAATATCGCCTATTCTTAGTGGAAAACGTAGATGGTAAACCTGTGGTAATAGTCCTACCCAGCCGTAATTATCCACCGCAAATGCAGTTACCGCAAAAAGTCTTTGCGGGTATCCTGTTGATAGCAACCATTGCCACAAGCCTAGAAGCTGGGGGATTACTGCTGAATTTTGATTTCTTTGCTAATCCAGCACGGTTTGTAGAGGCTTTGCCTATCAGTGGTGGAATGTTAACGATTTTAATAGCTCACGAAGTTGGTCATTGGATACTGGCGCGGCGTCACCAAATCCGTTTGAGCTGGCCGTTCTTTTTACCTGCGGTGCAAATTGGCTCCTTTGGTGCTATTACCCGTTTTGAATCAGTTTTACCCAATCGGAAAGTTTTATTTGATATCGCTTTAGCAGGGCCAGCCGCAGGGGGAATCGTTTCTTTGCTGATGCTGGTGACTGGCTTGTTGCTTTCCCATCCAGGTAGTTTATTTCAATTGCCTAATCAATTTTTTCAAGGCTCGATTTTGGTAGGCAGCTTAGCACGAGTTGTTCTTGGTTCTGCTTTGCAGTCGCCCCTAGTTAGCGTCCATCCCCTTGTAATCATCGGTTGGCTGGGATTAGTAATCACCGCTTTAAACTTGATGCCTGCGGGACAATTAGATGGAGGGCGCATTGTACAAGCGATTTATGGACGTAAAACTGCCAGTCGGGCGACATTAGCAACTTTAATTTTACTGGCGTTGGTGTCTCTTGGTAATGTGCTTGCCATGTATTGGGCGATCGTAATTTTCTTATTACAAAGGGATCAAGAACGCCCTAGCTTGAATGAAATTAGCGAACCCGATGATGCAAGAGCTGCTTTAGGTCTTTTGGCTTTGTTTTTGATGATTGCAACTCTTCTACCTCTAACTCCTGCTTTAGCCGGGCGTTTGGGGATTGGGAGTTAATAGAGCAATTAATTTATCACGGTTGGCTTCATCGTGAAAGCTTACTGAGGGATAACCGCTCCCATGCTCGCATTGAAGTAAGTCCTGTAAATGTCTAGACTTGTTTAGGGTTTATATAGCAGTTCCATAAATGTACACACAATAGAGAATTGGTATTAGTTATCCTTATTCTCTATTTCCTGTTCTTCCGTCACTTTGGAACTCTCTTGTAATGGCTTTACTACTCGCGCGATCGCTTCTTGGATAAAAGCCTTAATAAATTCATCGCGGCGATTCATCTGAAACTGTCGCTGTACTACCTCCGTCATCCCACCATCACCCCAATCTTGGTCATGACGAAAATATTCGATAAAACTTTTTCCAGCAATCCTGGTTAAATAAGCCGCTGTCACACCTTGAATTGCTTTACCAATTACCAAAGTAGCGATATTGAGTTGTAAAGCAGTGGTTAATAATTGAATTGCTCCTTTGACAATACCCAAACTAGCGATCGTTTTTGCCAAGGAAAGGGCTAACTCTCGTCCTCGTTCCATGTTCAATTCACAGCCGTAGACTCTACCAATTTCTACAACCATTTGCGCGTTGACAGCGGCTGTTGCCAGTAAATCTACTACTGGTATGGGTGTAACTGATACTACGCCAGCCCCAATCCATTGAAACCGTTCAACGATTTTATCAGCTTGACGGCGACGCTGAGCATCAATGAGTTTACGCGCCTCGTCTCCGAGTCGTAGAGATTGTAAGAGGATGTTATCTGCAACCAAATCCTCACCCTCAGCGCGTAAAACACCTGCCATCCGGCGTAACAAGGGGACAATATCTGGTTCAGGTTGGAAAAGTTCGCCTGTTTCTAATTGTGCAGCTTGGGGATTAGCAGCGATCGCGACTACATCGTCAGTCGCAATAAATCCCCGTACTCGCTGACGTAACTTAGCGAGAATGGTTTCTTTATCTGCATCTGTATATAAGTCAGTCTTATTGAGAACTAAAAGCGATCGCTTACCAATTTCTGCTAACCCCTGTAACGGCTCATATTCTGAACGCCGTAAATCATTATCCACCACAAATAACAGTAAATCGGCTGCCGTTGCTAATTCTCTGGCTAGTTGTTCCCTTTCGGTTCCCGCTACCCCCGCCTCCAAAATTCCTGGTGTATCCGTAATTAAAATCTTGCGTTCTAATCCCTTCAATCGCAAACAATAGGTTTCTCCTACTTGAGTTGTACCCATTGGTGCATCTACTTGACCTACTATCCGCCCCATAATCGCATTGACTAGAGAAGTTTTGCCAGCGCTCCCCGTGCCAAACACCACTACTTGCAGCTCGCCGCGTGCTAAATTAGCCTCAATCTCGCGCGATTTACTTAATAAAGCCTGCCGTGCAACTTCATCTTGAATTTGTGCTACTTGTTGCCGTACAGCTTGCAGCGTCGAAGAAGCAGCATCAGATTTAGCGGCGGGAATTTGGGCAGCAGTTACACGTTTGCGATTTTGGCGAGAACGTTTTTCTCCAGCCTGAATCACAAACACATAATAGACGAAGGCCGCAACTAAGGCTCCTATGAGTACAATCAACAGCAGCAGCAGTAAATTGCCCAACAGCGGAGAATAAGACAATTGCCAATAAAGCCGAGACAGGGAATCAATCAGCCACAGGCTTAGCCCCAAAATCAGGATTAGACCAACAATCAGCGTTACTATGCGCGATAGAGGCATGGTTCACAAAGACTAGTAGATATTTAGAGGCCGATGCTTTTGATCTTAATAGTTTCAGTGTTTTTCATCAGAGTGGAAACATTACATTTTAATAGTTCAAAATGCCTGATTTTTGTATAAACTGAGATTCTACACCAGTTGCATTACTGTTTGGGAATTTATTCCTAGTAGTCTGTTTCATTAAATTTTCGGGGCTCAAGAACCCAAACTTCTTGAAAAAGTCGGGGTTCTGACCACCTTCAAAAGTGAACAGCTAAGCGCATGGTGTGGTGTTTCACTCCTGCTGGAAAACTGATAACTCTGATACTTCGACTTCGCTCAGTAGTAACTGATAACTGTTAAAAATACTGCAAAATATCAGTATGAAAATCTGGTTTTATCTGTTTGTGATCAGTGCAATTATTTTTTCTGCTTTATCGTTTAGGTCAATCAGCCGACATGATAAGCTCCAACAACGCGGCTTAGACCGTTTAGCAAATTGTGGCTTAACCGGCTATGAAGTTGCCAGAGTCATCTTAAGCGAGAATAACTTAGATGAGGTATCTGTGCAAAAAGCTCAAGCATCCCAAAAAGCTACTTTCAAACCAAAACAAGGAAAACGAGGAGCTATATACTTACCCGCAAACATTTTTGAAGGTGGTTCTTTGTCTGCGATCGCAATTACTGCCCATCAGTGCGGTCATGCTTTAAAGTACTCTGTTGGTCGCTCTTATTTAGCAATTTCTCGGCTGGCATTTGCTCTATTTTGGATATTAACAGGCACGGGATTATTCCTACTGAATTTTAGTTTTATTTTTTTAGTTTTCATCGGGAACGGGTTTTTTTTGCTCCCTTTCTGGTTTGTAATTTTAGGAGCGATTCCTGGAGTTTTTCACGTAGTTAGTATGCTTCGAGATCAGTCTGATGCAACTCGTCATGGTTTGCTGATGTTAGAAGCAAAAAGACTCATAGAACACAACGAAGCAAGTTTTGTCAAGCAGTGCTTAGAAGCCTCTTTGTTAAAATATGTATCTAATTTCTGGCTATTTGCTGCTGTTTGGAGCTTCGCAATGGCTGGGACAATCTTACTATATTCGTCTAGTCTTTAAGTGGGGAGTGGGGAATTAGACAAATGACAATTAGGCTAAATTTGTTCCTGTAGAGCGAAAATTCCTTTCTTTAGATAGAACTAAAAAGGCGATCGCTACGTATATGCTGTTAGCGGTTTTGTTTGAGATATCCTGTTAAACTGAGGTGTACATAAAATCTCATCAAATTTAGCTAACACTTAGTTTTATTAAATACACAAGGTATTGAATTTGCTAATAGAAAGCCCAATTATTGCCTTTACAATTCTCCTGACAGTAATATTTACTGTACCTCCGATTTTTGAAAAGCTACGATTACCTGGATTGGTTGGTTTGCTGCTTGCAGGTGTAGTACTGGGTCAAAATGGGCTAAAATTGCTAAATTCTGAATCTGAAACTATCAAATTACTTTCAGATATCGGGAAAATTTATTTAATGTTTGTGGCAGGTCTAGAAATTGATCTAGAGCAGTTTCGCAAAACTAAAAATCGCTCAATTGGTTTTGGCTTTCTGACATTTTTAGTACCTCTAATTGCTGGTATCGCTGCCGGACGTTTATTTAATTTTAGTTGGAATGCTTCTTTCTTAATTGGTTCTTTACTTGCTTCCCATACTCTATTGGCGTATCCCATTATTAGCCGATTGGGAGTTGTCACAAATGAAGCTGTGACAGTGACAATTGGTGCTACAATTTTTACTGATACGGGTGCATTACTGGTATTAGCCATTTGTGTTGGTATCCATAGGGGAGAATTTTCAGCGCTCAGCTTGGCTACTTTGTTACTGGGATTAGCGATTTATTCTGCTGTTGTCTTGTTTGGGTTTGATTGGGCAGGGAAGGAATTTTTTCGTCGCTCTGGTGATGAACAAAGTAACCAATTCTTATTTATATTATTGGCATTATTTTTAGCATCTATAGGAGCAGAGGTAATTGGTGTTGAAAAAATTGTTGGTGCGTTTTTAGCAGGATTAGCTGTTAATGACGTTCTGGGACGTAGCCCAGTTAAAGAAAAAGTTGAGTTTATCGGTAGTGTATTATTTATCCCATGTTTCTTTGTAGATATGGGATTATTAATCAATATTCCAGCATTTCTTAAAACCCTCAGTTCAATTTGGCTAACGCTGGTAATTATTGTGGCTTTGATTGGTAGCAAATTTATAGCCGCATTTTTAGCCAAACTGCTTTACCGTTACAACACAGCGGAACTGCTGACGATGTGGTCATTATCACTACCACAGGTGGCAGCAACACTAGCAGCCACATTAGTAGCCTATCAAACGATGAATCCCGCTGGTGATCGGTTGATTGATGAGGGTGTTTTAAACAGTGTAATTGTTTTGATGTTGGTAACTGCGATCGCAGGGCCAATTATCACAGCGCGGTCTGCGACTTCGTTACAGCTTACCCAACCAGACTTGCAAACAGATAGTCTCGCAACTTGGTGGGAAGGTTATGAAAGTCAACCAACAGAGCAACAATCCTATCCCTTTACTGTAATAGTACCAATATACAATCCTCAAACCCAGCGCTTTCTCATAGAAATGGCAGCATTGCTGGCTAGTCATGAATCTGGGCGGATTGTACCATTAGCTATCACTAGAGCGCACATTCATATGGATGATCCGCAACTAGTAACAGCACTCGAACAAAGTAAACAAAGACTCAAGCTAGCTGGAGAAATTAGCCAAACATTTGATGTAGAAGTTGCACCCGCAATTCGCATTGATGATGATGTAGCTTTAGGAATTAGTCGCGCTAGCCGAGAACAAAACGCTGGTTTAGTCGTGATGGGTTGGTCGCGGACTACGGGTTTACGCGCTCGCTTATTTGGTAATGTCATTGATAGCGTTTTTTGGTCTTCTCATTGTCCAGTAGCTGTAACGCGCTTGTTGAGTAGTCCCACAACAATTCAAAGAATTCTTGTACCAGTAGGGGATTTAACCCGTCAAACCATAGGTGCTGTGCGCTTCGCGCAAATTTTGGCGAATACCAATCAAGCAGAAGTGGTACTGTTACATGTAGGCGATCGCAAAACACCCCCACCCCTAGTACAACAATTTGCCTCTCAATTGTCCGAAATCGCTGCTAAAAGTCAATTACAAGTGAACACAAATATTCAAACAATTAGAGGCGATGATGTTGCTAGAACTATCATTCGTGAAGCTCAACAATTTGATTTAGTCGTGCTTCGTTCAGTTCGTTACCGTACAGCAGGCGGACTAGCCGTAAGCCAAGTAACAACACAACTAATTAAAGAATTGAAATGCTCAATTGTCTTACTGGGAGAGCCTTATAGTAATTCGTAGAAAATAGAAAGTAGAAAGTGTATAAGTTCATCTACTTAAAATTCAGACAGATAAGACAGTTAAGACAGTTAATATTTGTTGTCACTAAAAACTAGCTTGCTGTGTAAGAGTTTAATGTATACTATCTCTGTGAACTCAAGTAAATATTTAGATAAATATTAGGACTCCTATTTGATCTTTGATAAATTCAGTACCAATCGAAAAGGTTTTTTCCCGACTCTCAGCTGATCGCGCTTGCGCTGCGCGCACCACGCAAGTAATTTCAAAAATCAAAGCGAATTACGGCGTTGCTGAATCATAGGATGAAATATGATGAATTGAAATCTCAAACTCTTTATTCTCTCTGCGCCTCTGTCTTGAAAAGTTTCCTACGGAGGGAAACCCTCCTTCTCCTGACGGAGACGCTACGCGAACAGAACTTTTCGCTGCGCCTCTGCGTGTTAGCGTAGCGGGGCGTAGCCCGATAAATCATCCCGCAATTATGCAACGCCCGAATTACTATATATTGACTACAAAAGCTAATTTAAAGTGAAGCGATATAATCCCTAGTCTTTAAATCCTATTTCAACGAGAGAAATGCCATCAGGTCATGCTAACTAAACAGCAAAGACAACTAATTAATTACGAATCTATTAAGATTTACGAACAAACTTATCAACTACCCGTTCTCAAAGATGCGGGAGTAAAAACATTTCAAAAAAAAATTAGAGAACGTCAAAGATTAATTAAAGAAGGAGTTAAATATTATAAATTTGTAGGAATAATTAAACGAGAAGAAACAATGAATCAAGGAGAAATTCTTGAGGAAATCCAATTGTTTATTAGGGATTATACTTATATTATTGATTTTTTGGAAAATTATAAAAATAATTATCAACATTTTTTGCTTCAACTAACAGATAACTTAAAAAACCTATTTAAACGTAAGTATTTTGAGATCAAGAATTTAGAAGATGAGAGGAAAAAGCTAGAAATAAAGAATAGTGAAAATCAGAAAATTGTTGATGAGCTAGCCTGGGAGAGGCAAGAAAATTTTAAGGCAGTTTTAGTTTTGGGCAACGCCTATTTTCTCATGATCGAAAAAATCAAACTGCTCAATAAAGGAATTGAAAGTATTACGGAAGATACAAAAACTCAAAAAAAAATTGTTCAGCAAATAACTAAAGATTTAGAAGTTTATCAAGAAATTTACGAATATCAAGTAAGAGCTAAAAAAATTCGTCAGGAAATAGCAAAAATAGCTCATACTTCAATCAATTTTGAACATTCTTTACAAGATTATTTTAGTCCATTTCAATCTCTAATAGATGAGGTAGTAAAAGTAGATGAGCATTTTTATGCAACTGTCAGCGATATTAAAAATATAGCAGATAATATTTTGAAGTATCAGTCCAATTTACCAAGCTTTATAGAAAATGAGAGATTTTCTGAAACTTTTCTCGATTTTATGGTAATAAGTTATCAGAAAAAAACAAGATTAAAAGATGCTTTTATTGAATCTCAGTTATTAGATTGGCAAATCCATAAGTTTGATTTAAATGATCATAGTATTTCTTTAGATCAGGGAATTGATTTAATATCAAACTATATATCACAGCAACTCGTTGATCAAAGAAGACTACTAGGAATAGCAGATGTAAATCTCGGTTCGATAACACCTCTTGTTTTTGTTGAAGAAACGGGTTTAATGGAACTAACTCATGATGAATTGATAGTTACAAAAGAATTTCCCAACAATAAAAATATTGATTGTACTCAACTGCGGGATCTTCTGGCGCAGCATAAGTGGAAAGAAGCAGATATAGAAACTACGAAACTCATGCTAAAAGTCATAGGTAAGAATTATTGGAATGAAGTTTATCAGGAAGATATTGATAACTTTTCTTGCCAAGATCTCCAAACCATTGATCAACTTTGGGAGCAATACAGTTATGGTTATTTTGGCTTTAGTATTCAACAAAGTATGTGGAGTGAAATGGGTGGTAAGGTAGATTATGAAACAGAAAAAAGACTTGGCGATCGCCTTGGTTGGCGAAAAGAGGGAAACTGGTTAGACTACGAGCAGCTAACTTTTCAACTGTCCCCGATCACACCAATGGGACACCTACCGGCTAAATGGTTACACTATGACCAACATGCTTTTGAATCGTCTTCATCATCTACAGAACACCTTTCAATGGCAGCATGGCGAGTGGGGCCTTGGCTAGTTTGGCAGATGCACTTATTTTTTTCTCGGACAAAAACTTGTAACGGAATCACAAAATAAATTTAAATATATTATGAATGATAATCTTTCTGATACAGAAATCGAGATTTTACTTTTTGGAAAATGGCGTTTTGAAACGGCTTGGGAAAAAATTTCGATGATATTTAAAGATGATATGACCTATGAGCAAACCAAAATTCAAACATTTAGCTTATATAAACCTAAAGAACTGATAACAGGTAATAAATTTAATGGTACTTGGTATGTTAATGATAGGATACTCTATTTAAATCTTCAAACTATACCCAAATCTTTTCTGAATATAGAAATACCACTATTACCCAAGGTCTATCTTGCAGATATCATAGCTAGTTTAAGTTCTTTGTTTCAATCAGAAAAATATGCAGTTGTCGAAATAAACAGCACTAAATTTACCATCAAGAATATAAATGAATCAATTATTGGGATAAAAATCAAATAATACTTATAAAGTTGAGCGATCGCAGAAATATAAAAATATTACTGATTCATAGTTTGAGATTAATGAAGCCAGCAGCAATAAACCAATTCCAAATACTAACAGAAAAGCTAACAGTTGGTTAAGAACAAAAGCAAGCATAGTCCTGCGAATTGATTGAGAAGTTGTAGTATGCGATCGCCAAATTTTATTAACTGAACCACTCAGAACAAAGAAGACTGTACTAGCTGAAAACAAGAGCAAGCCAAACCCAATGATCCCGGCTCCAGTACTACTTTGTCTGCCCAAGAGTGCTTGATAACTGCCTTGGTGCAGTCCGATACAAATTCAAATTGGCATACGCTAGCAATTCTTCTGTCCATTGTGTAAACCAAGTAAATACCAAATTGACTTTTTCAATAGCCTCGGCACGTAGTTCTTCATCCATTTCTATCTGTGCCATGATCAGATGGTCTTTTGTCATAGCATGACCAGATTCTTTACTAAAATGAAATTCTCCACAATAGCGCAACTCAATACCCGTTTCTTCTTCAATTTGTTGGGCCAGTTTTCCAATTAGTTCAAACAAGACGTTGCCCGTTTCTTCAATAGCTTCGATAATAGCTAGACGCACGATACTTGATGAGGCATAAATCAAATGAGCTAGCTTGTGTGATAACAAGCGATTCACTGCTGTACAATCGCTATAGAAAAACTCTAAATACTCAGTCGGCGAAATTTTTTCGCAATCAAAGCCCAATTTGATAAAGTCTTCCAAATACCATGGCCAGTGATGATCGTCCTCTATTGAGTGTTCGTTCACCATAGCTTGATACTGATCTGAGGTTGGCTGTTGGCGCATAACGTAGCGATTTAGATCGCCAAAGCTCATGATAAAAGGAGCCATGCAAGGGTAAAATTCTAGGCGCTGACGAGCAGATAATGTTTCATCCCGTAAAAAATCAAAAAATGGCAGGTTGCCGTATTCTTTCTTTAAATTTAAAATGTGACGTAATGTAGCCTTCATCTTTTCCTTTCTAAAATTAAAATTAATGTGAGCTTTCGACAAATAGTATTTGTTTTCTCTTTAGATAAACAATCTAATTTACTAGTAGTTCAATAGATTTAGTTTGACCCATGTTCAAACATAAATTTGTATCCTTACAAATAATTTGAAGGAAAATACATTCATTGTAATTAGTAAATTCAGAGTCAAGAAATTGAAGTTAAGTCTTCTGTAGATATATCAGAGTTGATCAGAGAATTTATGCAATTCGCTCAGTTCAAGATTTTCTGTTTTCTGATAACACTAAATTAAGCTGTTGCTGAATTTGAATATAAATTTGGTATGATACATAGCAATTCTATGTAATTTGTGAAAATTCGCGGTGTCCAGATACCCGACTTCTCAAAGAAGGCGGATATCTTAGTTCTCACTGTTTAAGCATGTGTAACTTATAGCGTTAATGGAAATACTGTTGACAAAGAATTGACTACCTGAGTGATTTCTTGAAGTTTAGCAGCTACCATACCACTAGTTAATAATTCTTCTGCCTTGGCTATACCCGATCGCATATCTGAACAAATACCACTTTGCCACAGGTAAAATCCACCATTCCACAAGGCTGTCTGCATTAGTTCGTTGGATTTGCCAGCTAAGACATCGTGCATATCCGCGATCAGTTCTTCAGGGCTGCCAAGGGGTACATTCTTAGTAGTAAATCCATATTCACGCGGTACAAGATGCAACCGTTCTAGCTCCCCTGATGCTGTTGGCGAAGATATACCAATAATTGCAGTGCGATCGCGTGGTAAATCACAACTACCTTCTAGTCCTTTTATAAAAGTATATTTCGATATCCCTTTTAGCGCTAAAGCTTCCTGAAACATCCCTTCTGTGGGAGGATGGACAAATCCGGCGATGATGCGAGTATCACCGGCGTAAGGACACCAAATTAGTTCCATTGTCGCCAAGGGTGGACGTTTGCCGATTTGATCGCGGTAATCCCAAATACCCTTAGTTAAGGGGAAATGCTGGGGTGTGTAAATAAAACCGATGCCTGTTTGCTCAAATACTCGTTGAGTTTTTGGTAATGGTAAGACAGTCCAATTGACCCCTAATCCTTGCCAAATATCTATTAATGGTAAACCGTACTTGGTGGGTAAGCGATCGCCACCATGCATAATCACAGGTTGCCCAGCTGCGGCCAGTAGTAAAGCTGTGATGGGGCTAATTGGTGTAGTACGTGTTCTCCCATCATAGGGTATACCCAAAACAATCACAGTTCTTGCAGAGGCGATCGGTTGCAGTTTTGGCCCTAGTTCATCGTAGGCATCTAACATCCCTGCCAACTCTTCCCCAGTTGGGCGCTTAATGCGATGAGCAATCAAAAACGCCCCTGTTTGGGCTGGCGTTGCTTCTTTTCGCAACATCATTTTAATAGCAGTAGCTGCTTCATCACGAGTTAAATTTTTGGCTGTGTGGCTTCCACTTCCTACCTTTTGCAGAAATTCCCTAAATAAATTGCTCATTTGTTCTTTGTCCTGTGTCAGTTGTCCTCTCTTACAAAGTTCTGTTCGCCGGAAGCCGGCGCTCAGACTTTGCGCTTTGTCAGTTGTTCTCTCTTACAAAGTTCTGTTCGCCGGAAGCCGGCGCTCAGACTTTGCGCTTTGTCAGTTAATGACCAATGACTACTGACTAATGACCAATAAACAATAGGAAATACGAAAAACCGTTCCCTGTTCCCCCCTCCTTTGACTGTCTCCCCCCTGCTATGTCTGAAGCCGGGCTTGCGCCTCGTTCCTCGGTCAAAGACGCTGCGCGAACGGGTGACGCTCCTACGTCGCTCTCAGCGAAGCTATGCCGTAGGCTTGACGCTGCGAAGATCGCCAGTCGCCCACGGGAGTGGCTCTCCTGTTCCCTGTTCCCTATTTTTAATTACGAATTACGCGCTTCGCAGCGGTAGCGAGTCATCGATAGCGTTAGCGTTAGCGAAGCGGTAGCGAGGTACGAGCGTCAGCGTTAGCGACGCAGGAGCGTCGCGTCATTACGAATTACGAATTACGAATTATTTAACTAGCCGATCGCTGTTGGTCAAATTGTAAGGGTATATTTTCCCTTACCAGTTGCCAAAAATGCTGGATAGGGGGAATTTGGAGACGGTCTTGAGTTGTTACCATTACTACCCGACGAGTCAAACTAGAATTATCTGGCAAAGCCCCATTATTATTGCTGGCTAAGGGACGAACTGCTAGGGTAAGGTCTTGACGTGCTTCAACTAATGCTGATTGAGGTAGCAAAGCTATCAATTCCCCTTGGCGTACCACTCCCCGGAAAGCATCTAAAGTATTAACTTCTAAAGCTGCTTGCAGTCTGGCTTCCAGTCTCTCAAATCTATCTTGGATTAAGCGTTGCATTCCGTAACCGTCTTTGAAAACCACTTGCGGATAACGAATTAGTTCCGACCAAGGGATATATTCATATTGAGCTAGTGGATGATTGGCTCCAATTAGAACTTCTATAGGCTCATCATAAAGTACTTCTACTACCATTTCTCTAGCAGTTGTCAAAAAGCGATTATTCATTACAATTGCTAGATCTACCAATCCATCTTTAAGGACTTTGAGGGCGCGATCGCTACCCAAGGATGTCACCCGCAATTGCACATCTGGATAATCGTGACAAAATTTTTGCAAAATTGGTGGTAAGTAAAAGGCACACAGCGAGTGAATCGCCGCAATACATAGTTCTGGTTGTTTTCCCGCAATTAAATCTGATATTTCCTGGGTGGCAGTTTCCCACTCTTGGCAAATTTTGCGGGCGCGGGGTAGTAAACGTTCGCCTCCCAGAGTCAACTTAGCATGACTCGTTCGGTGAAACAGTTCCATTTTTAAATTTGCTTCCAATGCTTGAATTTGCCGACTAATCGTAGATTGAGTGACACCACATTTTCGTGCTGCTTGCTGAAAGCTGCCGGTGTCCGCGATCGCTAAAAAGGCTTGCAACTGCTCTAGTCGCATTTTTATGTAGCCTGAATTACATTTATGGCTTTCATTAAGTTAACGGATTTTGAATTGTAATTTAGTAGAGTTTGTTACAGGTCTGTTACTTTAATTTGAATTTATCAGGGAAAACTAGGTAGCCCACAATCCTCCGTGGTTTCAACTACTAGTGGACTGTTTGAGCTATTCTAGTGTGTTAGGTTTAATGCAACATTTAAGGCTAGACACGCCACTAGTACCTTACTAGCTATTCCCCATAGCGTTACCAGCTAGGTATGCCGTTGTCCACGCACTTTGAAAGTTAAAGCCGCCTGTGATGCCATCTATATCTAATATTTCTCCGGCAAAATAGAGACCAGGTACTAATGTACTTTCCATCGTCTTAAAGTTGACTTCTTTTAAGTTGATACCGCCACAGGTAACAAATTCTTCCTTAAATACGCCTTTACCACTGATTAAATGTTTGCTTTGAGTTAATTCTTGTACAAGCTGGTTTAATGTTTTATGAGATAGTCCTGACCAGCGTTCCTCTGTTGTAATACCGACACGAGCGATCGCATACTGCCAAAGACGATGGGGTAAATCAACACCACGATGTAATGCGATCGCTCGCTTGGCCCATTGTTGTTTAACTGTTAAAATTTTTTCTCGCACTTGTTCTTGGTGCAAGTGAGGTAACCAATTAATCAATAATGTGGCTTGATAATGACTCTGGTGTAGGATTCTCGCACCCCAAGCAGAAAGTTTCAAGATGGCTGGCCCGCTTAAACCCCAGTGGGTAATTAATAATGGCCCGGTTTGTTGTAATTGAGGTTTGCCATCAACAGACAATCGCAACTGCACAGGATTTATACTCACTCCAGCTAACGCCCGCAGCTTTTGATCGACAATGTTAAAGGTAAACAAAGAGGGAACAGGTGCTTCAACTTGATGTCCTAATTCTCTGGCTATTTTGTAACCGAAAGGGCTACTACCAGTAGCTAGAAGCAAGCGATCGCATTTTATCGTTTCTCCTGACTTGAGCAGAATCTCAAACCCCTCACAAGAGGTTCGCTTGACTGAGGTTACAGCTGTCCTAGTGCGAAGTTCCACCCCAGATAGTTTTGCAGTGTTCATCAAACAGTTCACAACCGTTTCAGAACTATCTGTAATCGGAAACATGCGCCCATCAGCCTCAGTTTTTAGCGGTACTCCGTGGAGAGCAAACCAACTTATTGTATCTCTTGCTTGGAAACGGGTAAAAGCACCCCGCAAAGGTTTACCGCCTCTGGGGTAATTTTGCACCAATGCTTCAGGTTCAAAGCAAGCATGAGTGACATTACAGCGTCCTCCACCAGATATGCGAACTTTCGCCAGTGGTTGCTGACCGGCTTCGAGTAAAATGACTTGGGCTTGCGGATTAACATTAGCACATGCGATCGCACCAAAAAATCCTGCTGCCCCACCCCCAATAATTACAATTTTTAACGGCTGCAATTTCAAAAATATAATCTTATTGACTGTTGACCTTTATAGGCATTCATAATTCCGGTTGTTCAAATTCCTCTTTTTCTGCACCACATACTGGACATACCCAATCATCTGGTAATTCTTCAAAAGGGGTTCCTGCTTCTACACCGCTATCTGGGTCGCCTACATCTGGATCATACTCATAACCACAGACGCTACATACGTACTTTTCCATTTTTTTATCCTGAGAAATTTGCAGACTCTTTGAAAGCTTGTCTCGACATTGGTTTATTTTTACGTATAATCAAAAACGCCACCATGTTCTTTGGGCATAACTAATCATCCCTATAGCGATCGCCCCTAGTAATAATAACCAGATAATTCCACCTGGTACAAAAGTCAGTATTCCCAAGCCCCTTAATACCCACACAGCTATACTAATGCCTAAAAGCACGCCAAAAAGCTGAGTTAACCTCCGATTTAAAGAAGACTGACTCATTTAATTTTCCTCTCAACACTCACTGCACTTTCATCTTGGCAGAAAGTTGGGGGATGTGGTTCGACTTCTGGTGTCAAAGACGGTACGCGGTAGTTGAATCTCGACTTCGCTCGATTACCGCGTAGCCGAAACGGTAGTTGAATCTCGACTTCGCTCGATTACCGCGTAGCCGAAACTCACCAACCACGGGATGAGTGAGAAATTTTCTCCGCGTCCCCACGTCCCCACGTCCCCGCGTCCCCACGTCCCCACGTCCCCGCGTCCCCACGTCCCCACTCCCCACTCCCCACTCCCCATTCCCGTGATGTTAAACTAAATATCAATAAATCTTTTGTTTATCCATAGTTTTGCTAATATAAAATTTCCCTAAGTATTTATTGTAATAGGGGATACAATAGATAAATTTATTTGGTAGTAAAATTACCGGATAGATACTGAAAAGTATCCATAATTCCGGAAAATATATTTATTGGACTGGAACTAAAATTTAATGGGTTGGAGTTGATCAAGTAATATTGGCTTGCAGTTTTAACCCTATGAGGTGGATGAGTTGAGGAGTGACTGAAACCGAAATGTCTGCTTATCATATTTCAGACTCAATCATTATAGGTTCGGATATGGCTTGGACTCAAGACAAGCAAAAATTACTAGTGCAGGGTGAAATTTTGGTACAAACGCGATCGCACACTACATGGGGTGGTGCTGTGACAGCTTGGATGTATTTGCCACTAGTGCGATCGCAAGTATGGCAGCAACTTACTGATTACCCACGTTGGGTACAGTACTTTCCCGATATTACCACCAGTGAGGTAATACATAGAGGAGAAGTTAAGCGTCTGTATCAAGCAGCACAAAAAGCCTTTTTCTTTTTCACTGCTCAAGTTGAAATATATCTCAACGTTGTAGAAGTGCTTGGGCAGCAAATCCAATTTCGCATGGAAAAAGGGACTTTTGAAGATTTCAAAGCCAATATAGAACTTCAAGATTGTGGTAATGGCACAGTGCTGGCTTATACTGTGCAAGCCACACCCAATGTTCCTATACCTTCAATTTTCATTCAGCAAGCAATGAACTTTGAGTTGCCTGCAAATATGCGTAAAATGCGACAAGTGCTTTGTAAGGGACAATAGGCTGATTTTTTGTTAAGACAGTCATGAGTCATTGAAGAAGGGAACGCTTAACGCTTAACAGGGGGTAGTCTTCCCTGTTTGATGCGATGCACTAAGCGTAGCTGAAACGAGTTTCCTTTTCGGAAGTAAGAAATTCCACTTCAGCAAGTGGAATATTTTGGGTAAGTATCTATACCCGAACTTAAATCCCTTCCCTCTTTAATTGACTAATGACTAACTACTGGCGTGGCAAGACTAAATTTGTGCATTAGCAAATTTTTGTGGGATGGACATATCATCCTTCCGTGGTAGGCTTTTTGTCCTGCTGCACAAGAAAGCTTATTGCAACATTTAAGACTTGCCACGCCACTACAAAGAATAAACTTAAAAAAGCACAACGGTTGAAGAGCAATGTCACAGGTAAAATCTATTTTGGAGTTTTGGTTTGGTCAACCTGATGAGCCTGGTTACAGCAAACCTCGACAATTTTGGTTTAACCCACAGCCAAATTTTGATGAAGAATTGCGAACCCGGTTTCTCCAAGACTACCAGAAAGCGGCGTCAGGATATTTAGACGAGTGGATAGATTTACCCGAAACCTGTCTAGCGTTGATTTTGCTGCTAGACCAGTTTCCCCGAAATATGTTTCGCGGAACCCCGGAAGCTTTTGCTACTGATTGGGAGGCGCTCTCTGCAGCACAACACGCAGTTAAAAAAGGCTATGATCAAGAACTACTACCTGTACAACGTTGGTTTGTTTACTTGCCTTTTGAACATAGTGAAAATCTAGATCATCAACGTCAATCTGTGAAATTGTTTCAGCAACTCAATGATGATCCCGATAGTGCTGACGCAATTGAATATGCGTTTCGTCATATGGAAATAATTGAGCGTTTTAAACGTTTTCCTCATCGCAATAGCATTTTGGGGCGTGTTTCAACTTTAGAGGAAAAGGAATTTCTTAAGCAATCAGATTCATCGTTTTAATACAGTTTTTAATTGGCAAATCCAGCTATCTGATTCTTATCAGAAGTCATTTGTCCTTTGTCGTTTCTCATTTGTGATGACCAAGGACAAATGATAATTTTAACAACAAAATATTTTACTTATAGCAATTCTAAATCATTCGTGTAATATCATGTCCGTTTAAAGACTTATGATTGGGCTGACGCGGAGATAGGGAGACGTGGTGAGACAGCGAGTAAAGGAGGGTTTCCCTCCGCAGGCGACTGCGTTAGCGCAGCGTAAAGCCTGCGGCATAGCTTCGCTTAGAGCGAGCTTGCGAGCGTCACCCGAAGGGGGATGTGGAGAAATTTTTATGATAAGTAGACCTCTTGCAAAAGTCGGATACTTGCCAGAAAATAAATTTTCTGGCTGATAACTCAAGTCGGTTTCAACCGACTAATAACAGTATTTTTAGTCCGTTTCAACGGACTTTTGCTATTAGGCAGAGACTTGAGTCTCTGACGGTTCAAGTATTTTTGCAAGAAGTCTAGTGATTAGCCGGACATGATATAAGATCCCCGACTTCTTTGAGAAGTCGGGGATCTGAACACCGCGAATTTTCAGAAGTAAATTAGTTTAACTAATTATAAATTAGCATTAATCCAACTATTGTTAAAAATCAATTCATAAATCCGATTATGGGGTTTTAAATAACCTTGTTGCTTAATTATTAACCCTGACAAGAGTAATTGTTTTTCTTCTAAACTATCAACTGAAACAATTTTTTCTTGATGTAAGATTTGGCGATATAGTTTGAGTAAGTAAAGAGGTTTTAAAGTATTCTTGAGAATGCGATCGCGAATCGATTTTAAATGCTCTGGTTCATCCTGAGATTCCCAGTTGTCAATTATATGCGATCGCACTAAATTACCAATCCATTCTGCTTCACAATTTATAGGAATAGTAAATGATGAATTATGGATGATTTGACAAAGCTTTTGAGTTAAAAAAGGCTGTCCATTTGTCCAAGATAGTATTTCATTGAGTACTATCTGAGGATTAGTAACTTTCTTCGTCAATCCTTTTAACAAAGGTTGGGCTTCATGTACTTGAAAGCCACTAAGGTGAATTGCCTGACCAATATTAAAAGGTGTTCTTTGATAGTCAGTAATCAAATCTGAGGGTGTAGCAACACCAAAAAATGCAAAAGTTAAACGACGATATTCTGGATTAATTCTACGCTGGTTGTAGCAAAAGCGAATTAAAGCAAAAAAGTCATTAACAGAAAAATTTAAAGATAAAATACTATCAATTTCATCAATAAAAATAAAAATTTCTTTACTCTTTATTTCTACTAATAGAATATCTTCAATAAAGCGACTTAAGCATTGGATAGGTGATAAATCTTGCTGTTCATTCCACCAAGCTTTGAGATTCACTTTTTTTAGTAAATCAAAACTCTGCCACAACTCTACTATCAAACCTTTATACCATTGGATGGGAGTAATATTTTCGCTACCAAGGCGAGTAATATCAATTGCCGCACAACTATACCCTTCTTGCTGTAAATGGTGTATCATACGTACCATTAAGCTAGATTTACCCATTTGGCGAGTATTGAGGATATAACAAAATTCTCCTCGCTTCAATGCTTTGTAAAAATGACGATCTGCGGAGCGTACTACATAAGTAGAAGCATCCATTGGTAAACTACCGCCTACTTGATAATCATAGGTTGAAGTTTGTTCGGCACTTTTGAGCAAAGCGTTTTCAAATACTAATTCAGCTTGGGTTGCTTTGAGAATTTCTAAGGTTTTAGAAAGTTCTTGAGTACGTTCTTTAACTTTTTGTTCTAAAGTTAGGTTGGATTTAGCTAACGCATCTTTTGCTTCTTGTAAGGCAAAATTTTTAACTCCCAATTCTAGAATTAATCGAATTCGCTCGGCTTCCGAACGCTTACGTTGTGTGATATCTTGAAAAGCTGCTATGGCGTAAATAATGCTACCCTGGTCATTAAAAATTGGGATAGCTGAGACCTCAAGAGGAATAATTTTATCCCCTTGACGAATCTCCATGTTATCGATGGTGACACTTTTACCTTTTAATGCTTGTAAAATAGGTTGCTGTTCTATGGGATATAATTCGTCCCTTCCAGCCAAATACACTTGATAAATCTCACTCAATTGTGCAGCTGTTGCTTCAGTTACAATACCCTTGCCAAGGATTCGTTGAGCAGTTTGATTAGCATAATAAGGCTTACCTTTACCATCAATTACAAATATCCCTACTGGCAAAGCTTCTAAAAATTGTGCTAGCCTGGCTTCGCTTTCGCGCAATGCTGCCTCTACATGCTGACGAACAGTAACTTCTTGTTGCAGACGAGTTAATAGTTCTGTTTGGGCTTGTTGTGCTAAAAATTCTTTTTTCTTAGATGCTTTCATCCGCTGCACATGTTGCAGAGTTTTATCAGTAGTGATTTCTAAATCTTGGAAATTTATTGGCTTAGTCAGAAAATCAAAAGCACCGCGATTCATCGCTGTTCTAATATTTTCAATATCACCGTAAGCAGAGATAATTACTGCTTTAATGATGGGATGTAACTCGCTAAGTTTAGCAATTAAAGTTAACCCATCCATTTCTGGCATATAAATATCGGTTAATACTATATCGATATCCGGTTCTATTTGCAGTTTTTCTAATGCTTCTACACCATTACGAGCAAAAATTAACTGATATTGCTTCTCTCGAATTTTTTTTCTAAATTTCTGACGCAGCAATATTTCTAAGTCAGGCTCATCATCCACAACCAGTATTTTAGCTGGCATAGTTTTTTACGAAAAATGAAACTCAGGTTAATTATGCAAAAATCAGGTTAAAATTAGCCAAGTAATTTACATATAACAAAATTCCTAACCTTGTAATGTTGAGTTTCGTTCCTCAAACGCCACTTCACAAGGGCGGGGGGAACCCTCGCATGTGAGTGGCTCCCCAGCCTACGGCTATTGCATCATTTTAGTTGTATCACGCCAGTAGTCCCTAACTACTTATCTGCGACTCAACTACACCTACAGGACAAGCAACATTTGTGCCTCCTAAGCCGCAATAACCATTGGGGTTTTTAGCCAAGTATTGTTGATGGTATGCTTCTGCATAGTAAAATTCTGGCGCTTCCAAGATTTCTGTAGTAATCTGACTGTAACCTGCGCTGTTGAGGGCTTGTTGATAAACATCCCGCGAGGTTTCTGCTAGCTGCTTTTGATGATCAGAATATACGTAAATACCAGAACGATACTGCGTACCAGCGTCGTTACCCTGACGCATTCCTTGCGTGGGGTTGTGGCTTTCCCAAAAGACTTTGAGTAGTCGAGAGTAAGTAATCACTTTGGGATCAAATACTACTAATACTACTTCATTGTGACCAGTTTTGCCGCTACACACCTCTTCATAGGTAGGGTTGGGTGTGAAACCAGCTGCGTAACCAACTGCGGTGGTGTAAACTCCATCAAGTTGCCAAAACTTGCGTTCTGCACCCCAAAAACAGCCTAAACCAAACAATGCCTTTTCTAACCCGTCGGGAAAGGGAGGTTTGAGAGGATTATGGTTGACATAGTGATGAGCAGGTACTGACAGAGAATTTGCTCTTCCTGGCAAAGCTTCCTCTGGAGTAGGCATTACCTGCTTTTTACCAAACCCGAATAGTACCATTGTTTTTGATTCTGATTTCCGTAAACATTTTTACTTTACTTAACATTGTAAACAAAGATTTTGCCGATCGCTTGTCAGTAAAACCCTACCTCCTATATCATGTCTGCTTGAAGACTTATCGTTAGGGCTAACGCAAAGACGCGGAGAAATTTTAATAATCAGCGATTATCCGAACTTGATATTACACCAATTCGCAATTAAGCAATTCAATCAGAAAAGGTGCATCAGATCAAATCACTGATACACCTAGAAAATCTATAGAATCAAGCTATTTTAACGATGACGATTTCAGGTTATATCATTTGTTTAACATTTTGGGAGAGTAGTTTGTACAATATTTAGAAGTTTAAAGCCAAGATTAGTTTAATTTTAAACTTCTACATATTAAGTGCGATCGCTGTTAAACAAATGCTGTTTCCTGCTTAACCATCACAAATCAGCTCTTTAAGCATCAGCTTTTGCTTGTGCTGCTTGCATTTGCTTACGTTTTCTCATCAAACCTGTACCAAACAAACCTGCTGTCAGCGAACCCAATATTGTCATAGGTTCAGGAACAACTGTAATATTGTCTTTTTCAACAACACCTGCTAAACCTTTAACTCCTGTCTCAAAGCTATAAACTCCAGGAGTCTTACCAGTAATGCTGAGAGTCAAAGAACGACTTTCGCCAGGCCCGACATCTTCACAACCAAGTGGGTCAGTACAAGCAAAACTGACATCGACACCCGAAGTATTACCTGTGACAAACAATTCCAAATCAGTTGTGGCAACAGCGCTTCCCACAGCAGCTAAAATCGCATCCACAACTCCTGAGGTATCTACATCATTTGTGAGAGTACCACCAGTTGCAGCTGCAATGTCAGTAGCCTGGTCAGAAGTGTCAATACCATTACCAGCGTTTTGAGTATTAATAGCAGCAACTTTTACATCATTATCAACCAAGGCGTTTGTTGCCTCCTCCAAGTTTACTGTCTCTTCATGAGATGATGCATCCCCAAACCAGACAAGAACTCTGGCTGCACCCTCACGCCAGCCTGTATTCTGACCTGTGCCAACGCCAGTGTCACTTTCGCCTATTCCATCTGTAGCACCGCCAGAAGTTGCTACTTGGTGCAATGCAAAGAAGTTAGCTTCAGGTAAATCGCCACCACCACTAGCAAACCAGCTATCAATCGCAGTTTGTGTGGTTGTTTTGTTCTTGGAGATTGACGAAAGCAGGCTGTAAGCAGTAGTGGTCGATACTCCTTCAACCGGGTCTCCAAGGTAACTACCTACGCCAAAGCCGACATCAATACCGCTAAAGCGAGAATCTCCGCCAGAAATCGAATTTAATATGGAAGATGCGCTAGTTTTTACTTCATTAATAATACTGCCCATGCTGCCAGTGTTGTCAGCTAGGAAGAAAACGTCAACCAAGCTAGAAGCTGGGCCAGATTTGTCGAGGGTGACAGTCTTTTTAACCGTGACTGTCTCACCAATGCCGATTGTAGCTTCATAGGAACTAGGAGTGATTGAGGCAGCAGATGCAACTGTGGGTAATCCCAAAAGACCCATCGAGCAAGCAGCGCCTAGTGTGATCTTCGATATCAATTTCATCGTGTTTAAGTATAATAACCGAGAATATTCTCGCTTTATTAGAAACACTAATGTATTTTTTTTGTTTAAAAAATAGGCGATAACACGTAAAGTTTAGATGAAGCTACCCAGATATAGTGCCACAACTACGGAAATTTCCGTACCAAATGAGAGGGAATAGGGGACACTCATACCAATTGACGAAAATCCTGATACAAATACAGACGGTGTAGAGACACGCTTTTAAAGCGTCTTTACAAGATTTATGTGTATCGCCATTAATGTGAAATGGTATTAGAGGACTGAAGCTGAGTTTCGTTAACAAATTTAGTTGGGGCGGGTTTGCAAATATCCTCAGTCCCTCAAGTGAATATATTCATCAACCCGCCCCTAATATCATTTTGCTTTAATTAATGATACAAATTTACGCGGGTTTAGCGTTTATCAATGCTAAACGCTAAACCCCTCCGAAAGATACACGTGTATCGGGATTTTTGCGAATTGGTATAAACTCTATACCTAGCGCTTCGACGCAAATATGCACATTTTTTAATTTCACTATGTATATTTTGATTCTTTAAAACAAGTAAAATAACTGAACTAAAAGAATTAAATAATACTTAAAATAAATTGCGCTCAATCCATGGTATGTAAAGCACCATTTCAAACCATCAAGGAACAGTGTGATGAACCATCACCAACGAATAACACGCAGAAATTTTCTCATAACCAGTGCTGGGCTGGGAGGGATGAGTCTTGTGACTGCGCTAGGGGAATTGCCATGTCTGTCAGATAACAATTCTTTGACGCCAGTGACTATTACTATCAATTCTACTCAACCTGGCATTTATATTCCAAATAACTTTACAGGATTGAGTTACGAACCAGCTGCATTACCTCAATCTTGGATGTTTAGACCTGACAATATCCTGCTGCAAAATTTTATAAAGCAACTAGGTGATAGGGGCGTTTTGCGAATTGGTGGTAATTATGTAGAAAAGACATATTGGATTGAGGGTAAGCCTAAATCAGCAACACAAAGACAAATCATCACACAAAATGACATTAATAATCTGTTTAATTTTGTGCGGATGATTGGCTGGAAAGTCATACTAGGACTGAATCTTGGAGACTCCAAACCTGAAATTGCTGCCTTGCAAGCAGAATATGTAGCTCATGTTGCAGGAGATAGACTCTTATCCTTTGAAATTGGTAATGAACCAGACTTGTATAGTCTGAATGGACTGCGCCCAGAAACGTACAACTACAACGATTTCAACAAAGAATTTACCGCCTATTTCACAGCAATTCGTAATCGTGTTGCTAATGCACCAATTTCTGGCCCAGGTACAGCGCAGGTCTATAAAACATGGGCGGTGCCATTTGCCAGCGATGCAGCGGCCCAAATTTATTTGCTGACGCAGCATTACTATCGGATGGGGCCTCCAACAAATGCCTCTGTGACAATCAGCAATCTATTGAGTCGTGATGAACGTCTGGAAAAAGTTGCTCAAAATCTTCGCGAAGTTACACAGCACAGGGGTAAACGATATCGAATTACTGAGTGTAACTCTGTTTTTCATGGCGGAAAATCAGGTGTTAGTAATGTGTTTGCCGCAGCCTTATGGGGATTAGATTTTATGTTCACTCTGGCACAAAACGGTGCAGCAGGAGTGAATTTTCATGGTGGTGGAGAAGGGCTTTATTCACCGTTTGCAATTCATTGGGATGGAAAATGCTCGGCTAGACCACTTTATTATGGAATGCTGCTGTTCAAACTTGCCAGCCAGGGACGTTTACTACCTGTAACCATAAGTGAAACTAATATTAACTTAAAAGTATATGCTGTGTTGACAAACAACAATAAAGTGCTGTTGACTTTAATTAATAAAGATCAGACGCACAACGCTCAAGTTTTAGTTAACTGCGATCGCCAACTTCATGGAGCATCAGCATTACGTTTAACAGCTCCATCACTTCATAGTACTTCGGATATCACATTAGGTGGTAGTAGTGTCGAGTCGGATGGTTCGTGGAAACCTCGCCTATCTGAAACAATTCAAATATCTGGTAATCATTGCTCGATTTCGGTTCCTGCAAGCAATGCGATACTTATTACTCTGATCTAAATAATTTGATACATATTCTCTACAGCGTTACTCATGTAACTGTAGAGGTAATTTTCTCTATTTAATATCATTACTCCCTTCCCGGCAGAAGATTACCTAAAAAAGAGGGACATATACTAAGCTGGTAGTACAGGGGTGATATATAGGGAAATCTATGCGAAACAGAACTTTGCAATTAAGCGCTCGCCAATTAGATTTAGATTTGTGGCAGAAACTATACTACAAACATCAAAAGCAATACACACGGCAACGATTGTTAGCGATTAAATATTTATTTTCAACTATTAAGGATACTTAAATAGTGTTAAAAATACTATTTGTTAGTTCCAATATTATGTTATATCAAACGCATGGATTTTTAAAATCATAAAAACCTTCAAATATATATTAACTTTTTTGTATTTTTCCAAATGTTAAACTTAGAAATTAATTACTTAGCAGGAATTAATGTTTGTTTTTTTAGTAGTTTATTATTGACATTGATAGTTTTTGCAACTATTTTATTTCAAAGATTTTATTTAGATAGATATAATCCACCTGTAGTAGATTTTTTTACAAAAGATTTACTTTTAATTTTTATCTACTTTCTTGGATGTGTGATTTCATTCTTACTTGTTTTATATCCATTCATTAACTTATTTAATCAATCTCAACCTTTTTTTACCTTATATCAAGGAGAAATAACTAGAGGAACTTTAGCGTTGAGAATCACCAGTGTTTTATTAGGTTTCAAGTTTTTAAAAGGATTTTATAACTTTTATCAAGATAAATATTTAGAAGTACAAAATCAATTGATTGCTGAATATCATGATTTAAATAAGCTTAGCTATAAAATGAATGAGAATACTATTAATTTTCTAATATCTACGCAAAATATAATTTACGGTGCGGTTACTTTTATTATTTGGATTTTTGTAATCTTTTATAAAGATAGAACTTCTTTAGCAAGTTTAATGTCGTGGGGATTATTTTTTATCATAGATGATTGGGGAATTGTTTGTGACAATTTAATTGCATTAAAGGGAAGAACACTAAAATTTCATAAATATAGAATATTAGGATTTAATATTTTTTTGTATATATTATCTTTGATTGTTTGCTTTGGTAATATGAGTTTAGCGATCGCAATCTTGATCTCTCTTATTTTAGGCTATGTAGTGATTAAAAATACGGTAATCTGGCTAAGAGGTGTATCTGCTGATTAATCAAAGATTATTTTTGAGATATTCCTGTAATTGTTGAGTTCGTTGTTTTGTCATCTTTTCCAGGCAATTAAGATAAATGGTAGGAGCAATACTTCCTCCCTCATACGCGCTTCTTTCAAACTCGCAGCTAGTATTTCTAAACTTGATCCACGTCTGCTGTGCGATAATTAACTTTTGTCGCCTAGATGCTTGTAGTTTTGGTAAAACTTGTTGATAAACTTGGTTCAATTTTTTATCTGCATTCTGATAAGAAAATTGAGCGCATTGATTGATTTCTAGTTGAGTTTGAGCATTGTTACAGTTGAGCTTTTGAGCTAACTGCATTTTGGTAATAGCTGTTACGGTAAGATTATTCAGACTGCCGAAAGTTAATATACTGAATAAAATTGGTAATAATTGACGCATAAGATAATTGTGTATAAGCAAACAATAACAGATTCAGTATTTCAGAGGAAACAAGGAATTTGTCAGAAAAAACCTTGCCTGCTTACACGATAAAATAATTTGATATTTTAGAGATCTAAGCTTAGATATAATATCTTATGAATCGTTCCGCCTGCCTTATCTTTAATCCAGTAGCGGGTCAGGGAGACCCAGAGGAAGAACTGGCACAGATTCGGGCAATGTTAGAGCCAACAATTAATTTAGATATTCATTTGACGACGGTCGAAATAGATGCTGATGAACTAGCACGTGCAGCGGTGGCGCGGGGAGTGGAGTCGGTCATAGCTTCGGGTGGCGATGGTACTCTCTCAGCAGCAGCGACGGCTGTAGTGGGTACTGATATTCCATTTGGCATCATTTCTAGAGGCACAGCGAACGCTTTTGCCACAGCTTTGGGAATTCCTGACACGATCGCAGGTGCATGTCAAACCATTTTGCAGGGAACAACTCAGGCAGTAGACGTAGCCTATTGCAACGGTAAGCCGATGGTGTTATTGGCAGGGATTGGTTTTGAGGCTGAAACCGTCGAACGGGCAGACCGCGAAGCCAAGAATCGCTTTGGGATATTAGCTTACGTTTTGGCAGGAATCCAGGAGTTACGGAATTTAGAAAGATTTGAAGTTGAAATCGAAACCGAAGATCGGATAATTAAGACTGTTGCCTCAGCAGTAACAGTAGCAAATGCTGCACCGCCAACCTCAGTTTTAGCTCAAGGCCCAGCAGGTATTATCTATAATGATGGGCTACTAGATTTGACAATCTTAGCTCCAGTTAGCAAAACAGGAGCGATCGCGGCTACATTCCATCTATTTCAAACAGCCTCCACAGGCAACGCCGCTGAGCGAGATGACATTGGCTATCTGCGAGCCAAGCAATTTAAGATTACCACCAACCCACCGCAAAAAGTCGTCTTAGATGGTGAACTAATCGGTACAACTCCGATAGAAGTCCAGTGTGTTCCATCAGGGTTGAATATTTTTGTGCCAACCACAGAAGAAATTGAACCCACCGAAAAGCTAAATGGACTCCCCAACTTGACTGTTGAGTTTAAAAATGGGGAGTAGGGAAGGGGACGCGGGGACGCGGGGACGCGGGGACGCAAAGAAAATTTCTCCCTCATCTCCCTCATCTCCCTCATCTCTCTCATCTCTCTCATCTCTCTCATCTAAAGAAACTGGAGTAATTAACGTTGAAATTCGTTTCTGATCCGGCGATCGCGAAAAAAATTCGCAAGATGAAACAGCGGGTGCGCTGGCAAGATCCGTTAATTGTGGAACGAAACATTGACCAAACGCGGTTAATGCTGGATGAGGATCGAGCAAATGATTCTGAGTTCTCGTTTTTGGTTGTGGGTGATAGTGGTTCTGGCAAACATCGAGGACAGAACCCACAGCGACGAGTTGCTGAACTTATGCTACCTCATCACTCGGAATGCAAATTTATGCTGCATACGGGTGACGTAATTTATTTAGTGGGGTCGCGCGAATACTATCAGCAGAACTTTATTCAGCCTTACCGAGAGTTTCTTGTAGGTGGGGAACATCCTCAACAAATTGCCTACGACGAAATGGTTTTTAAACTGCCAATTTTACCTGTACCAGGAAACCACGATTATTACGACTTGCCAATTGTCTTGAGTTTGGTGTCGCTGACAACATTACCCATCCGTCGTTTGTTACAATCGCGTCTAGATATGGATATTGGTTTATATGGTTCAAGAGTTGGTGACGCTTACGCACAAGCATTTCTAGATTATCTCAAAGCATTTCAGTCGCCAGGGGAATTAGCTCGTCATTTAGATAAATACTACACTGGCAAAACAGAGACAGGTCGCTGTTTGTCTTATCAACCAGGGCACTTTACCCGCCTCCCCAACCGCTACTACACCTTTCGCTACGGCGGTATTGACTTTTTCGCTTTAGACTCTAATACATTTAACGATCCGCCGCGACTGCCGACAACCAAAGCAGGCGAAGCTGATCGTAAAATTTTGGAAAAGCGACGTCAAGATTTAGAACGGGAAAAGATGCAAATCATCGAAAATTCAGCCAAACTAAATCCTGACAATCCTAGCGAAGACGATCAATTAGATGATATGCACGCTAAGGTGTCACAAATTGAGGAGATTATTGTTGATATCGACAAACAGCTAGCGAATAATCAGCCAACGCAGACTGATAGCGAACAATTGAACTGGTTAAAACACAAACTTATTGAATCTTGGAACACCGCTGAAGTTCGGGGAAGGGTAATTTTTTTCCACCATCCACCCTATGTCACCGAAGCAAGTAAATGGCAACAAGCACAGACTTTAGTGATTCGTAGCCGTTTACGTGGTGTACTAAATGCAGTAGCTGAAGTTATAGGTTCTTTGAGGCAAGGGTGTCCATTAGTAGATTTAGTATTAAATGGCCATGCTCACTGCTTAGAACATTTGGAAACAATGGATACAGGAGCAGCTGATTCTCATATCCACTGGCTTGTTTGTGGTGGTAGTGGGTATAGTTTACGACGCCAACGGACTGAAGGTGCTGATTTAATTGAGACCTTGGGGAATGTAGGCAAACAAGAGAAGAAATTGGTAGCGCGATCGCATTTATTTGTTGGTAGAAACGGTCAGGGTTCCCAGAAGCGCCGACCATATTCATGTCTACGCATAGATGTTACAGGCGATCGTCAGCCTCAGTTCATTGTCCGTCCTTTGATTGCCGAATGGCATCAGCGGCAGTGGCATAATTATGAATTAAAGCCATTTATCATTTGAGTGCTTGGGGATTGGGGATTGGGGACTGGGGACTGGGGATTGGGGATTGGGGACTGGGGACTGGGGACTGGGGATTGGGGATTGGGGATTGGGGATTGGGGATTGGAGACTGGGGATTGGGTAAGAGTAAAGGAAAAATTTGCACCCAGATAAAAGTACAGACGCGATTTATCGCGTCTGCATAGTTTTCGCCATTAGCCTTTTTACGTGTAATTACACCCAGGAAAAAGTGACAAATGTTATAGCTGTTGCTAGATATTTGGAAACATCAACCGAACAAAAAAACCAGATATCAAGATAGTTTTAAGCCTGTTCCCTGTTCCCTCTAAATAACTCCGGGCCCTCTGCCTCGTTTGTCATCTTTATCTGTCAACTTACCCTCTTCATCCTGATTGATTTCTGTAAGTTCTTCAACCCGTTCTGCGGTATCTTCTGCTGCTTCTTTACGCGCATCACCAGGTTCCTCATAGTACATTTCTGGTTCAACTGCGTAATTATTTAACAAACCTTCTTTGTCTGTAGTGTAACCGTCAGTGGTACGTATACTATCAGATCTGGTTTGATCATTGGTAGATGCGCTTGCTTCTCTTTCTTCTGTAGGAAGTGTTTTGTACTTATCTCCTTCTCTTTCCTTACGAGCAGCAGTTTCAGCTGGAATAATTCCGCGATCGTAGCTATCGGCTTGAGCTCGTTCAGATGAGTCTACTGCTTGATTAATTTTTTCATTAGTCATAAATTATGTCCTCGTTAAAGAATGTATTGAATAACTACAAAAACTAGATTAGGCCGTTGAATATAATCTCTCTACTATCTTGAGAAGTGATTTAAATGTTAAATATCACTATTCAGACTCTATCTCTAGATGTATTTGATCTACTTATTTAAAAATATTTGTAGTTGCGGTGTCCTCCGATAACGCTCCGCAACCAGCATTAAATAAACTTTAAAATTTATCGCACAATTTTAGTTTTGTCACTTCATTATTGGCATGGCAAAACTAAATATTTTAATTACGAATTATTTTTATTGATTACCTAAAAACTGTTCTTTCAGCAAACGGATTTTTGTAATCAATTCTTGCCGAGTCGAAGCTTTCAGAAGATAACGAAAAGTAGCCCAAGTAGCGTAAGCAATTCCAATCAATTCAAAACTAGGTAATAGCAGCGGGATATCATCCATGACATCTAATACTGCCAATACTATCTTCAGTGAAATAATTGCTGCCAAAATTAAAGCAATAGTAATTAGAGGCTTCTGATATAGGAATCCTATTTGATTTTTGAAAAAACTCCGTACATTTCAAGAGTGGCAAAATCAAAGGTAGTGTGTCGAATAAACCATTCAAACATCCATT
The DNA here is from genome assembly GCA_019359515.1 of Desmonostoc vinosum HA7617-LM4. GTDB lineage: Bacteria > Cyanobacteriota > Cyanobacteriia > Cyanobacteriales > Nostocaceae > Desmonostoc > Desmonostoc vinosum. The sequence goes on from JAHHHC010000033.1 coordinate 72,587, forward strand.
TCAAATGCGAAAAAGAGGGAATTAAGGCACAAAAACGCCGAACCCATGTTTGAGCTTGTAACCAAATATCTTCAATAGGATTTTGTTCGGGACAGTTAGGTGCAAAACGGACACAGCGTATTTTCCATTGGTCGC
>JAHHHC010000034.1 GCA_019359515.1 Desmonostoc vinosum HA7617-LM4
CATCGCTCGACGTATTAGCTATGGAACTCGCACTACCGAAGGTAGTTTAGCTTATTGTTCTGTTCTAAGTGTCGTTGAAACTTGTCGTCTAAGAAAAGTTGACCCTTGGAGTTATATTGCGATAGTTATTACTCAGGCTCGTAAAGGTATAAAACATCCTTCCATTCCTGCTGCCTGTTAATCCTTTTTTGATAGGGGAGAGTGAAAAACTACTTAGTCTTTTGTCCATTAAAGATGAAGTAGCGTTGAATTACGGTTGATTGAGTATCAGCTAGCTTTGCCTGAATTGGTGGTTTATCTGGTCGCTTTAATGAAATCCTGTCAATATTGTGACCAAACTTAGATGCTTTTTCTAATCTCGAATGCAATAATCCATCCATTTTGGCTTGCAATACATCTAAGCGTTCCTGCCCTTGTGCTGATAAGTAACCATGCTTCGCCTGCAACTTTAGTCCTGTTGCCTCCATCTTTTGCTGATGGAAGTTTTCATCCTCAATTTTTTGCTCTGTCTTTTGTGCAGGATAAGCATCTCCAACTTGGCTACTAAACTTTCTAGATGCAAACTGTGAGGTTTTTTTTGGTATTGAAGATGTTGAGGTAAGTGATTTTTGAGTTTTTGACGATTTCATAAACCACCTTGTTTTTTAAAGTGATTTAATAATGTACAACAAAAATCTTACCATTGACTTTCTAAAGTAGAGTATGGTCAAGATCAGATGCGCTAACCCAGCCAGTACTTCTCGTTATTCCACGGAGGTTAACTTCGCTTATGTAGTAGCGAATTATATGAAACTGTTGGTTAATTCACGATGGGTTAAGATTGATTTGGGCTGATGGGTTAGACTCCCTATCAATTCGCTAACAGTCTGATTATATTCGCCCAAAACTTTTCAAACATCCTCTAAGCAACTTGCACAGCCTCTTGCATGAGGAGATTTTCAAAAGCAGTCATCACTCGTGTATAAAAACGTTGGCGGTGTTTGAGTTTCCAAACAGGCTGTACAATTTCCAACTTCTTGCTAGATTGTTTTTGCTGATCAATAACACGAACTGCATATAACGTTCCTAGTTGTAATTCTTTCTTCACCATTGACTCTGGAATAGCAGCCGCACCAACACCACTTTCGACAACTGCTTTCACCATTTCGCTAGTATTTAGGTGAAGTACAATATTCAAGTTACTAGGTTCAATTCCCCAACTTTGTAAGGCTTGGTGAAATATCTGTTGTGCGCCAGAACCAGACTCACGCATTACCCAGCCTGTGCTGAGTAATTCATCCAAATAAATTTCGTTACATTGAAACCAAGGGTGAGATTTACCGACTACAATCTGTAAGCGATCGCTTCCTACTTCGTTCTTTTCTAAAGAATTCTGCAAAGATGGTTTAACATCTCCTGTCACAAAACCCAAATCATACATACCAACAGCAGTTCCCTCGCAGATTTCTTCAGCATTTCCTAGCTTACAGTTGATATAAATGCCAGGATATAACTGTCTAAACTGGCTAATTTTTTCAGGCAACCAATAGTTACCAACTGTAAGACTTGCGCCTAACTTCAATTCTCCCCTTTGTAAATTATTCAATTCCCTCAAGCCACGTTCAGTTAACTCCACATGGTCAAGAATTTTCTGCGCTTCACCCTGCAATAACTTACCAGCATCTGTAATTTCAATATGCCGACCAATGCGATGAAATAACCTTACACCATATTCTGTCTCCAAGCTTTGGATTGCAGCACTTACTGCTGGCTGAGTGATATAAAGCGCTTCAGCTGCACGGGTAAAATGCAACAGTTCCGCAACGGCCAGAAAAATTCGCAATTGCTCCAGCGTCATTTTGCTTATTTACAAGCTTGAGTGAGTAGTGATTCTAACACAACAAAATATTATACGGTAAATTGAGCGGATATTTGTAGTTAATTTAAATAGGGAGTGGGGGAGAATTACGAATTACGAATTCCCATAAGTTCCATTTATTGATTTGACAAAAAAGACTGTTTGCTTTTATCGCTGGGCAGCCATAATCTGAAACTATGCCTTCAGCAAAAGAACCTTGGCTGAGGCAAATCACCAGTTCGACTCGTTTGTATTCGGACATTCATAAACTAAAAAATTTGCTGATGATTACAAAAACATAAACATCAATATAACTAACGCAAACATCATTTTGATCCCCCACTCCCCACTCCCCACTCCCGACCTCAAGGACACATCAAACATGAATGAGTTATTGACTGCTATCCCTACAGGACTGACTGCTTTTGTTGCCACCAATCTTGACGATATTGTCGTTCTATCGCTGTTGTTCTCACAAGTAAATACTTGCTTTCGCCGTCGCCACATCTTTATCGGTCAATATTTAGGTTTTAGTGCGCTAGTAGTTGCAAGTTTACCCAGCTTTTTTGGCAGATTTATCTTACCGGAATCTTGGATTGGATTACTCGGTGTTGTTCCAATCATCATTGGTATGACTCGCCTATTAAATCAAGAGGCTGATGAGGAAGAAGCTATAAACACCTCTGAATCTTCTCAATCTTGGTGGCACAACTTCTTATCCCCCCAAACCTATGGTGTCGCAGCACTCACAATCGCCAATGGTAGTGACAACATCAGTATCTATATGCCAATGTTTGCCACTGGTAGCCTCAATAGCTTACTTGTGATTTTGGCAGTGTTCTTCGTGATGGTGGGTGTATGGTGTTATGCAGCTTATTGCTTGACGCAGATTAATGCGATCGCATCTGCAATTACTCGCTACGGTAATTCACTGATTCCCTTCATTTTAATCGGATTAGGTGTTTCTATTTTGATGGAAAGCCACACTTTAGAAACTCCTACCTTAGTTCTGATAGTCTGTGCAAGTATCGGTTCTTATCTGTTAATTTTAACCAGGAATATATGGCGAGAAATCTACGGATTTTCTTTGGGATCACCGGAAGCTGATGCTTTGTCTAGAATTGAGCCAAAATAATTTGGTTAATATAAATTGTGTCAATAGATAGATGAAAAATTACTGACACAATATCTTAAATTAAGTAATTAGCAGCTAGTCAAAAAGTTTTTTATTTCACCAGGAGAAATGCATGAAATTGTTTAAAGTTAATCTTGTCAAAATTACTCTTGTTTGCTTATTACTACTAGCTAATTTACTGATTGCTCAGCCATCATGGGCAGGTAAGAAATACACCGAAGACCCAGACTACATTGAAGTTACCAAAGCACTAAAAACAGCATTGCAAGATAAACAAACTCAAGGCTCTACACCTGATTTACAGCAAAAAATTGCGAATCTACAGTTTCAGAAGTATATTATCGAAAATGGTGAAAAAGTTGGTATATGCCGGAATGAAACAGAAAAAACATTGCTAGTTTACGGTCAAAAACCCAAAAAATCCACCTTAACCTATGACAATGAGTTGTATCTGTTACCCGGCGGTGCAGAAACTGATGATGAGTGGGATTGTCAAGGCGTCTATATTCCTGGCCAAGTCACTACTGAAAGTCAGGAAGGCACACCAGCTACTGCTTTCAAGATTGTTCATGGAACTAAGTTAGTTGCTACAACTAACCCTCAAACCGGAGAAACTGAATTCAATCTTCCACCAGCAAGCATCCTGAAGTCTGGTGAAGCCAACTGGTTTATTCCTGATAACTTACAAGCTGCTCTTGATGCTGGAGTTACCAATGCTAGAATCAACGATTAAATAATTCGTAATTCGTAATGACGCGACGCTCCTGCGTCGCTAACGCTTCGCTATCGAGGACTCGCTACCGCTTCGCTAACGTAATTAAGTTTTGTGTTGGGGTTAAATCCCCAACACAGAACTTGGCGGTTATAGAACCGGGGGACTTAAACCCACGGAACTAGTTAAGTATTAGAAACGTGCCATGGCACGTCTCTAATACTGATTCCTATTGTAGAGACGAGCTATGGCTTGTCTCTATTAAAATATTTACTCAAATTGGTATATAAAGTATATAAATTGAATGATAAAATTAAAACTATTCGCATTCAGCAAAATATTAATTATTGAACTAAGATAAATATAATTTATTAATCATGCTAAGCTAAAAAACATCTAAATTACATAATCAAATTAAATAAAACTCTTGTGGGGTGGGCATCTTGCCCGCCCTAATTATGCAAGTTATATATGGAACAACTTAACAAAATCAAGATTCATCTCTCTGATTTATAGATATTATTGTTCACAAATCATTTAAAATTGTCATATTGAAGATTTTGCTCAGTCACTTAAAGATATAAATTCTATGAAAATAGAAGCAGAAAAATTAGAAACAAAGAAATTAGAAAAAATACAGAAGTATAGGTCTGACCGAGTTCGGGATCACTTAGCGAATGAACGCACTTACTTAGCGTGGATGCGTAGTGGTATTGCACTCATGGGTTTTGGTGTTTTGATCGTGCGGTTACGAATTATTCGTCCGCCATTAGCACCCCAACCTCCTGGTAGTGGGTGGAAGTTGGGTTTAGCATTCGCTGTCGTGGGTGTGTTGACAGTGTTATTATCAACCCAACATTATTTTGCCGTTCGCCGAGATATTGATGAGGATACCTATCAACCGCCAGATCGTTGGATATTGCTTGCGAGTCTAGCTGTGGTTCTGCTTGGTGTAGGAGTAATTTACTACGTCTTTACAGTTCCTCTGGATTATTTGCAAACTTATATGTTGGAGTAGTAGAGTGCATGGTGGGTGATCTATCTTGGAGCGATCGCTGTGGTAAATTTTTAACAGTGCTGTCTGTTTGCCCCATCTGATTAATCTCCACACTATGGAAATCAAACGATTGCAGGAACTTAAGCAAAAATTGACCAATGAAGCAGACCTTTCTCATATCTGGTCGTTTTATATGGATCATTTTGCGGATCATCCCGAATTCACTGATCTGGGTCAGCCTGCTTATAATGAATACCTAGATGCTATTCTCGATAAAACTTGTCAGCAAATGTTTGGCAAGGTAGTAAAAATTACTCATTTTTTCCTAATCTACATTCCAAAATATCGATTATTTCATGGCCCTTTCCAAGTTGAAGGACGTATTGGGGGTGTGATTTATTTCGAGGATATAAAAATTGGGTTACTTGCAGTGTCGGCGGATGATCCTCCTACTGATATGGTTAAGTATTCACGTTTTTCTGAGCTGATTCAACTGTCGCCACCTGATCGTAGCGATCGCAATTGAGACAAGCACAAAATATCAAGAATATTGGCGTTGCTGAATCTAGGGATGAATCTTGTAGGATGAGCATCTTGCCCACCTTAAAATACAAGGGGCGGGCGTCTTGCCCATCTACAAGAGTTAAGCTAAAAAACATCTAAATTACATAATCAAATTAAATAAAACTCTTGTGGGGTGGGCATCTTGCCCGCCCTAATTATGCAAGTTATATATGGAACAGCTTAGTTCAATCAACCTGACAAAGCCAAGATTCGTTTTCTATTCGTTCGGCGATCGGATGTTTGGCTGTAGATCCAGATTTGGATGTATCACAATACCATCCCTGCCAAGTTTGGGCAGCGAGTTGAGAAAAATTATCCCGCACTTGGAACCAAGTAGGATTATCTTCTCTACTCCATAGACTGCAAAGTAAATCTAAAACTTTCTCTGAGGTGTGGTTACTCATTGGATTTAATTTACTTTTGTTTGATTCATTTAACTGATCTTCTTCCTTGAAAACCCTGCTCAATCCCTCTGTTGTGCTGAAATTGCCCAGCTTCTTTGAACACCTCGAAATATTGAAAAGTGCATCACAAATCCGACGATTCAACCCTAAATACATAGACCCTTTAAGTGCTTTTAAAAAACACTCTAAAGCATTGGTAGGGTCATTTTGAATTAGGAGTAAATATTCGCCATCAAGCAAATGAATTTCTGAGAGAACTGCTTGGCAAAAATTATGACTGTGACCAAATGTTAAATCAGTTTTGGCAAGTTGATCGGCAAATTTGGATGCTTGTTTTGGCAAAGTATCATCTCCTAGCCTGATCCAAACTCGTCCTGCTAAAGCTAACCATCGAGACACTCGCTGAGTTAAACCAATACGTGATGCATAGTGAGCTGCTCTGAGAAAATATTCTGCGGCTTTTTCTAGCTTGCTTCTTTCGTCGCAAAGATAAAACTCTATGCGGGCAACATTCCCATAAATTTCAGACAGCGCTTGATAAATATCCAAACCAGGGTCTTTGTAGCAAGAACCTGGTTTAATTGCACCTCTAATCTTACTGTCCCATTGTTCTAATGCTAGCCATTGAATTCTTTTGCTAGATGTAAACAAATCTGGGTTATGTCCACAAGAAAGCTCATACAAATAAATTTCTGATTGAATTAAAGCTTGAATCGGTACAAGTTCTTGTTTGACTTCCTCGTCTGCCTCAAGGATTTGGTTAATTTCTTGAATTAGCAATCGTGCATTACTAATATTACCTTGAGCATTAGATAGCCTTAGCTCTAGTCGTTTTGCCTGAAGATAGCAGCGGTAGAAGTTGAGTCGATATGAAAAGTAAATTTTGTCTTTGGGAATTTTCTTTAATTCATCCCTAGCGGTATCAGCAATTCTCTTAATTTCGGTGGGGTTACATTCGTCACCAAGGTACTGAAATTTTTGAAAAGCCCTTCTTGCTTTGGTTACTTGCGTTCTCAACAGACACAGAGCCTTAAATGCTGAATTATAAATTTCTAAGTCGAGTTCGCCATTCCAGCTTTTATCTGCTAGCCATGATTTGGCAGCACAAACTATCGCTTGTGGAATAGTGATCATTGAGTCTCGATCAACCCAAATTCCCTGATAATGTGGTTTATTTCCCAGAATTACTGTTGTTTCAACTAAAGAATCAATACTACTATCTAAGGTTTTTGTGAATAGGGTGATTTTAGCTATTTCTTTAGTCAAGCCCATGTGTAGGCTGCAAGCACCGATCGCATTCTCCACCATAGTGTTGCTAGAGGTATACATCCATTCCAGAAATTCGCCTTTATTCTCACCATGGCTAAAGCTGCAAGTCACTACAGCCATAATCACTGGACTGAGGGAGTCAAGAGACTGTACCTCTAGTTGATTGGTTAAGCAGACATCTGGAGTACTTATCTCACACTCTGCCTGATTAGCAATCCTGACAAACTTATCGTATACTGAACTATATTCTGCTTCGTAACTGATTGACTGGGATAAAATTTTAAATTCTAATTTTTCAACTCTCAGGTGGAGTTTTACTGGATATTGAGATATCTGCTCTTTGATTGCAATGCTCAAAAAAAGTCCGATCGCCTCTTGCTGGCTGAAGCTTGTCTTACCTCCAGCTTTTAATCTCATCCAGGTTCGTTTTAGCTTATCAGTTATTTCCAGGCTCAGTTTTAAGCCTAGCGTTGGATAAGATTTCTGTAGGTTCTCAATCAAATACCTGAGAAAGTCATTATCTTGATATTCAGAACAGCCCCCAAAAAATTTTTTACTAGCAATTGCTATCTTGTTGCTAGCGATCGCTAAAAACTCTTGGGTTGTAGGCAAAAAATCTTCAAACTCCAAAAATTCAAGCAATGCAACTACTTGAGCAACTTGAAAAAACCTTTCTCGGTCTACTCTAATAATATTAGTGTTCTCCGGCAAGAAACCAGCAGACACCAGTAATTCATCAGATCCACTCTTTCCCAATAGCTGCCGTAGTTCGTCAGGATTAGATTCTATTTCTTGTCTAGCTTTTTCACCCTCTATTTTAGATTTTTTCTTAGATATCTTACGGTTTTGAAGCTTATCGCACAGATCAATCAAACTATTACGGTCAATCGGCAACCTTTGTTTTTTTTCCCTATTTAAAAAATTAATCACTACTGGCCGGCTAACACCCATCCCTTCTGAGAGTTCCACCTGTGTTGCTTCCATTTTGTCTAGGAAGAAGTAGAGCATCTCCCTGAGTGCTTCTTGATCTCCAGCATTTTCTCTGTTCATGTCCTTGATTTAATCTGTTCTACATTGTAAACTATATTGACATTAAATAACAAGTTAATCTATTTTTTGTAACCTGTAATACTAAAAATTAACTTTTGCTGATTAAATAATTTACGTGTAATTCAATAAATCAGTTTTGAGCAAAATTAATTAAATTTTGTATTTAAATATACAAAATGTTTGTTTTGTGTGTGTTTATTATTGACAGTACATATTTCAATTACAGAAGGTGTAAATTATGCCCCCTCCAGCAGTTGAGAAAATTCTCAATTACTGCGAAACGAGGATAGCTGGGTTTGAACAAACAAAAAACACTGGACAGATAGAAATTCGATGCTGCCTGAATCAAGGCCAGTGCAGAATCGAGTGCCGCTGTGGAGATTTTCGAGATTTCCTAATTCCATTAGAAGACCTAGCCGTCTGGAGAACGACTCCGCTGTCTAGACAGCGGGAAGCTTTAGAAACGATAGAACAGGTTCTAGCAATACTCAATAGTGCATTGCATGAGACTTTTGTTCTACAGCAAGGTTACGCAATTATTGCGATATGGCATCGTGGACATGACAGGCGATACGGATTTTGGTTTTCACCATCCGTAGTCCACGGAATTAAACCTTGCTGATTTAAGAGGTGGTGACACAGCTACACCTCATGGATTTTTGAGAACAATCTCGTCTAGTGTGAGAGTGATTCCAAACAACTTAATCAATTTTTGTTAACAGATCATCGAACGATGGGAATAACCACGGCGGATGTTGCTGAAGCTTTAGCTTTGCACATCCGTTGTTTTGTTTATAGCAACGAGAGCAAATTAATTAATAGCTTGGAGAGCAAAAAATGCATCTATTGAACAAATCTTTGACCTATTTAGCTTTGCTAATTATTTTTGTAGCCGTACTAACTAACTTTGATGGCACTGTTAATGTCGAAGCTACATCTTCAGGTTTACAAGTACGAGTGAACAATGATTCTGCCAAGTGTCCAATTAAAAACCCTTCGCTTCACAACAAGAAGTATAAAAGGAAAGGTTATAGGTGAGTTATACCGTTTTACTAGAATTACAGACAAATCATTTGTATGAGATATTTCGTGAAAGTTCATATTGGAGTTTATAGCCATGACAAAAAATCACTATAGTCGTTTATTCAAGTTGACTACCAAATTCCTCAAATATTTCTTGCTATCACTATTTTGGTTTGCGATCGCTTACATTGTATCAATCAGTTTTGGAGCTTTGAATGTTTTCGCAGTGTTGTTATCCTTTGTAGGACATTGGTTTTATAAACTGGGAGTTATCCTGTTGTGCTTGATCACAATTACCATCATCTTAGAATCACTGCGTTAGGAGATGAGGGAGTGAGGGAGGCAGGGGAGAAATACCTCTTCCCAATTCCCTATTCCCCCTTCCTGTCCAAAATCGTCCCTTCTATATTCGCACCCTCTAAATTTGCACCACTTAAGTTAGTCTGGTGCAAATCTGCTTGTGTGAGATTTGCTTGAGTCAGATCAGCTACTGTTAAATCTGCTTTGCTTAAATCTGCTTTATCTAAATTTGCAGCTTGCAAATTTGCTTGTTGTAATTCCGCTTCGCTGAGGTTGGCTTTAATTAACTTAGCAACTGTCAAATTAGCCTGACTCAAATTTGCCCCATCTAAAACTGCCCCCTCTAAAATGGCTCCATCTAAGATTGCTCCACTTAAGCTACTGTTGCTAAGGTTTGCATTACTTAAATTAGCTCCATTTAGATCTGCCTCGATAAAACTAGTGTTAGCTAAGTTAGCATGGCTCAAATTGGCTCCATCCAAGATGGCCTTATCTAAAATTACACCGCTGAGATTAGATTCTCTTAAGTCTGCCTCACTCAGGTTCGCACCTGTAAAATCTCTTACACCTGCGGCATAATTTTTTAAGAGTTCGTCTGCTTTCATAATCTGTTTTCCTAATATCTGTTGCTTTGCCAAGAAGGATTTATTTGATGCAATCTAGGCTATACAAACAGGTAATAGTAATCTGCACAACTAATATGTGCTAGAACACATTTAGCTAATTTAGCTTTATTAAATTTCTTAAACTACTACCCAAAGATATTAATTAATTTCATACTTAAGAGGGTTATTCTTAGGACTTACGCATTAACAGAAAATTCCAAATGTGGATGAGTTAAAAAACTACAAATTACTTGTTGCACCCAACTGAAGCGCGTAGAGATTGGCATAGACGCCTTGCTGGTCAATAAGTTGTGCATGAGTGCCCTGTTCTACAATTTGCCCTTGTTGAATCACCAAGACTTGATCGGCTTGAGTAACGGTGCTGAGGCGGTGGGCAATTACAAAGCTAGTACGACCTTGCAACAAGCGGGCGATCGCAGTTTGCACAAGTGCCTCTGTACGGGTATCTATACTACTAGTAGCTTCATCGAGAATCAAAATTCGAGGATTGATTAAGACTGCACGGGCTATACTTACGAGTTGGCGCTGTCCTTGACTCAGAGGCGCACCTCGTTCTCCCAATTGAGTTGAGTAACCTTGTGGTAGCGAGGTGATTAATTCATGCACATTCGCCAATTGTGCAGCCGCTTCGATTTCGGCTTGCGTAGCTTGTGGACAACCAAAAGCAATATTTTCAGCGACAGTACCACTAAATAGAATGTTGTCTTGGAGAACAATGCCTATTTGACGGCGGAGACTGGCTTGAGTAACACTACGTATATCAATGCCATCAATTTTTACTGCACCGTCCGATACATCGTAGAAACGTAATATCAGGTTAATAATCGTACTTTTGCCGGAACCAGTCGGCCCTACTAACGCCATCATCTGTCCTGGATAGGCGTGTAAATTTACTCCTTTAAGCACCAATTGCTCTGGGTTATAGCCAAACTTGACATTCTCGAATGTCACCTCACCTTGGATAGGCGGCATTTCTGTGGCGTTAGGTGCGTCTTGGAGTTGCGAGGGTTCATCCAACAACATGAAAATTCTCTCTAATCCAGCAAAGGCAGATTGAGCTTGCGTATAAAACTGGCTGAGGATTTGAATAGGGCGGAAGAACTGCTGCACATAAAGTAAAAAAGACGTGACTACACCTACTGTTGCTGCTTTTGTGACAGCAAGATAGCCGCCATAGGCTAGTACACCCGCAGTTGCTAGTGTGTTGAGAAAATCAATCGATGGCAAAAAAGCAGCAGTAATGATCACAGCTTGGACATTGGCATCACGGTTGGCAGCGTTGAGAATGTCGAACTCTGCAATATTGGTTTGCACACGGTTAAATGCTTGTGCTTCTCGGACACTGCTAATATCTTCTTCTAGCTTGGCGGAAAGTTCTCCGATTGTCTGACGCGTAACGCGAAATCTCGCTCTTGCCCAACGTGCAAATAAGCTAGTGGTAAAAATCATCATTGGTACAACTAGGTTGCTTAACAAGCCGAGTTGTAAATTGATTGCGAGCATGGCGATGACAATGCCAATCAAACTAAAAATATTGCCTAGCATTTGGGCAATGGTCTGTCCAAATGCCTGATTTACAGTGCTGACATCATTCAACAGACGGCTCATCAAATCGCCTGCTTCGCTGCGGTCAAAAAAGCTCAGTGGTAGACTCTGAATTTTAATAAAAATATCTTGCCGCAACTGAGCCAGCAATCGTTGCATAATCCAACCGACCCGAATAATTTGACCCCGAATTGCCCAAACACCAATCCCATAGATCAGCGCTAATAGTGCTAATAGCCACAGCAAACCAGGCAAATTCTTTTTGGCAATCAGGTAATCAATTGACCAGCCAAGTAAGAATGGCCCAATTGCCAGGGTTGAAGCACCGATCAAAACTAATGTCAAGGCAATGGGAATTTCTTTACGGTAGGGTCGCAAGTACTGTATGAAGCGCTGTAAGGTCGAGAGTTGATTAGTTGCTTGCTCGGATACCCCAACCGGGCTTGTACCTCTCATTTCGACTCCTTTTGTTTGACTTGAGATTCCAAAATCACACCGTAGAGGGGGCTTGTTTGCATTAATTCGTCATGAGTGCCTTGAGCCACCAATTGTCCTTTATCCATGAGAAAAATACGATCAGCATTCTTGACAGTACTGATGCGTTGAGCCACAACAAAAGTTACACAAGCTTTTTGCTGCATGAACTCATCAAGTGCGGCTTGAATTTGAGCAGCTGTTTTGGCATCCACAGCAGAGGTACTGTCATCCAAGATGAGAATACTATAGTCTGTTAATAAGGTGCGGGCGATCGCGATCCGTTGCTTTTGTCCACCAGATAAACCTATGCCGCGTTCACCCACAATCGTTTCGTAGCCATCGGGTAAGTCAGTAATGAAATCATGAATTTGTGCAGTTTTTGCCACCTCAGTTACTTGTTCTATGGTGGCATTTGGTTTGGCATAGGCAATATTTTCGCGGATAGTGCCAGAGAACAGGGTGGTTTCTTGAAATACAATACCAATGTGCGCTCTGAGACTTTTAAGCGTAAAGTCCCTGACATCCCGCCCATCAATGCGAATTGCTCCCTTAGTGACATCATAAAAACGGGGAATCAAGTTCATAATTGTACTTTTCCCGGAACCTGTCATCCCTAAAATAGCGATTAGTTCCTTGGGCTTGGTTTCAAAGGAAACATTTTGCAGAGTTTCAGTCTTGGCTCCTGGATAGCGAAAGCAGACATTCTCAAACGTAATCCTACCACCACAGGTATCAAATGAGATGGAGTTGGGGCGATCGCAAATTTCCACTTCAGCATCCACCACTTCGTAAACTCGTGCAGCAGAGGCTGCGGCTTGGGCAATTGCCGGTGCTGCAAAACCAATCAGCAAAATTGGTTGGAAAACCAATACTAAATAGGAGTTAAATGCTACCAGTTCCCCAATAGAGAATCTGCCACCAATGACCTTGGCTCCGCCATAGCCAAAAACTGCTAGAGTCACCAAATTACTCAGCAAAAAGATCAACGGAAAGATATCACGGATGGCGCGAATCGTTTTCATATTAGCCATGACTAGAGCATCATTAGAGATCGTGTAACGCGACCTCTCGGCAGATTCCCGTACAAAAGCCTTGACAACTCGTATCCCCACTAAGTTTTCTTGCAATACAGCATTCAGGTCGCTCAATTGGTCTTGTATCTGGCGGAACAAGCGATCATTGCGACTCACAAATCGCGCCATTAACCAACCTGTTATAGGTACTGCCGTTAAGGTAATCAGCGCCAATTCCCAATTCATCACCAGTAAAATTACTGCCACACTTACCAATGTCACAACTGCACCGATGACTTGAATCAGGTTGGTACCAACAAATGTACGGATTTGCTCGATATCACTGGTGACGCGGGTTAGCAGTTGGGAAGTTTGTGATTGGTCGTGATAGCTGAAACTCAAATTTTGAATTTTGTGGAAAATTTTGTTACGTAGGTCGTAAGCAACTCCTTGAGAGGCAGTTTCCGCCAAATAACTCTGTCCAAAGTTAAACAGACCACGAGCGATCGCAGCAACTACCATCCATGCAGCGCTGTCAAGTACTATCTGCAAGTTCTGCTGAGCAATACCTCGATCAATTCCCCATCGAAATAGTTGGGGAGTAATTGCATTAGCAACTGTTAAGAGTAATAAACTACCCAAAGCTCCTAATGAGACCCATCGGTAATTGCTTAAACTTTGCAATACACGCTGGATTGCTCGCATTGAGGAATTTTCTGAAAGTTCTGGTTGTTGCACCAATGGTATCTACCCCTTCCATAATTTTTCCGTTGATTACCCAATCCCCCACTCCCTTATGGGTAGGTTTTTTAGATTTCGCGTTTTGGTTGACGCAAAGACGCGGAGACGGGGAGACGCGGAGAAAGATTTCGGAACGGAAAAATAGGCTTTTTCAGACTGAATATGAAAAACCTACCCTTGAAAGATCCCCTACTCCCCACTCCCCACTCCCCACTCCCTTTACTTTTTAAAGCTTTTGTCCTTTAAGGGTGCGGTAGTGCAAAAACAACTCGCTGCCTACCTGACGTGTTTCAATCAGTTCAAGATGAGGTGCTATCGCAGGAATAAAACCCTCTCCTTCCACAGGGCTAGGTGCGTGTTGACCTCCATAAATGATGGGCCAAATTGTCAACCACCAATCATCAATGCGTCCTGCTTGCAATAAAGCGGCCGTCAAAGAACCGCCTCCTAAAGCTACAACTTTGCGGATACCCCGCTCTGCCATGATGGTGTAAGCTCGATTCCAGTCTAAATCTGTGTCCCCCAACTCGATTAAGTCAGCCAGTTTGGATATAGTCGTCGCCTCAGCATTGCTTTCCACACCGGCCCTTGTCGTCAAGATCCACCGCTCAACATCTTGCTTGAAAAAAGATAGGGTTGATGGTATGTTGAGCGATCGCGAGACCACACAGCTTATTGGTTGGTCAGACTGGCCCCGAACTTGACGCCCTGCGAGCAGTTCAAGATCGTTAATTGTAAAAGTTCCTGACTCTGCCCGAATCGTCCCTGCTCCCACCAATACTAAATCTGCAAGAGAAACTTGATATTCTAAATGTGCATAGTCGATTGCGTCGAAATCACGAGGCGCTGTTGGGTCTTCTGGGCTAATTTTTCCATCAACTGTCATGGCAAGAACCACAGTTGTTTGGATGGTTGTCATGATTATTTCTCAGTATCACCTATTTGGCTTTCTTATTCTACCGAAACAGCCTCAGTAGGGGCAGGGTTGCAGAGTTCCAGTGTTGCTCTTTCCTTAATAATCAGTATCAAATTTTAACCCTTAGACCTCTTGCAAAAGTCGGATACTCGCCAGAAAATAAATTTTCTGGCTGATAACTCTAGTCGGTTGAAACCGACTAATAACAGTATTTTTAGTCCGTTTCAACGGACTTTTGCTATTAGGCAGAGACTTGAGTCTCTGACGGTTCAAGTATTTTTGCAATAAGTCTCTTATCTATAAATGCACAAGTCCACTACAAGATACCCGACTTTTTTAAAAAGTCGGGTATCTGACTACTGCTAACACATGAGAATTAATGAAACAGACCCCTACTGGTTCATCGCATTTATTCCCTTTGCTCAGCTAAATTGTTCGCCGGCGTCTAGGTTAAATAGTACATGCAGAGTTTGCATACATTGCCGTCTAGCTTCTACATCTTGTTGCGATCGCAGTTGTACCATGGGATCATGTAAAATTTTGTTAACAATTCCTCGTGTTAAAGCTTCAATAATTTCTTGATGTTTTTCGGCGAATTCAGAACCCAATCTTGATAAAGCTTTTTCTAATTCTTGTTCACGGATGGTTTCGATTTTATTTCGCAGACAGCTGATAGTAGACACAGTTTCTAGACTGCGCCACCAAACATCGAAGGCTTCTACTTCTTCCTCCAATAGTTTCTCGGCTTCCTGTGCCATCTTCCGACGGCTTTCGTAGTTTTGTGCGACTACTGCTTTGAGGTCATCGACGTTAAACGCTTGGACATTTGCCAGTTCATTCACATCCGCATGAACATTACGAGGTACAGAAATATCAAACAACATTAAAGAACACTGTGGTTCTAAAGTCAGTTCTAACTTGGCACGGTCAAGTATCGGTTCTGTTGCCGAAGTGCTTGTAAATACTAAGTCGCTTTCGGCAATTACTGCCATCATTTCTGATAGTAAATGAATTTTGATGGGTTGTTCGGGAAACTGTTTAGTTAATTCCTGGGCACGTTCGCGGGAGCGATTGATGATAGTAATTTGCCCAGCACCTTTAGAAATTAGGTGTTGTACCAACAACCGCGACATCTTCCCAGCACCGAGAATTGCAACTCTACAGGCGGCTAAATTCGCTACCTTCATCTGTGCCAATTCCACGGCTGCCGAACTGATAGACACTGCACCAGTCCCAATACTGGTTTCAGTGCGAACTCGTTTACCTGCGGTAATTGCTTGTTTAAATAACCGATTCAAAATTGTTTTTATACCATTGTATTGCTGTCCCAGTTTGTGAGTATTTTTCACCTGAGCCAGAATTTGTCCCTCTCCGAGTACCAGGCTATCTAACCCTGCTGCTACTCGCATCACATGCATCACAGCATCTTCATGTAGCAACATAAACAGGTGATGCCGCAGAGAAATTACTGGAAGTTTGCTGTGATCAGCTAGAAATTGGGTAACTTCCCGGATACCATGGTCAACCTCACTAGTAACGAGGTAAATTTCTAGACGGTTACAAGTGCTAACTATTGCAACTTCGTCAATATGGGGATAGCTAGTAAGCTGCGCGATCGCACTTTCGGTTTGTGGTTCTGGAATGCTGAGCTTTTCCCGGATTTCTACAGGGGCTGTTTTATGGCTTAACCCCACCACTGCAATATTCATTTCTTATCAATAATTGGGGACTGGGGACTGGGGATTGGGGATTGGGGATTGGGGACTGAGGATTGGGGATTGGGGACTGGGGACTGGGGATTGGGGACTGGGGATTGGGGACTGGGGATTGGGAATTATATTTCTCCCTCATCTTCCTCATCTCCCTCATCTCCCTCATCTCCCTCATCTTCCTCATCTCCCTCATCTCCCTCATCCAGCCCCATTCCCTAACTACTAGTACAATTGCACGAGCTTAGGTTGGTCAACCAAATGAATGGTATCTACAAAACGAGCAGTTTTTGACTGGCTGGAAATAACCAAGCTTTGAGTTCTGGCACCACCTTTGAAGAAGCGTACACCTTGCATCAGATTACCACTAGTAATACCGCAGCCGGCAAACAAAACTGTGTTGCCTGATGCGAGTTCGTGAGCATCATAGACCTTATCGGGGTCACTGATATTCATAGATTTGAGACGATCAAGGTTGGCTTGTTTGCTTTCTCCGATTAGACCTGTTTTGACTACTTCTGGATCGTAGATCAATTGACCTTGGAAGTGTCCACCCAAAGCACGCATTGCGGCGGCGGAAATTACACCTTCAGGGGCGGCACCGATGCCCATCAGGGCATGGATATTGGTACCGGCAAAACCACAAGATATGGCTGCGCCTACGTCACCGTCTGAGATTAGTTGTACTCTAGCGCCAGCGTTGCGGATTTCTTTAATTAAATCATTGTGGCGATCGCGCTTCATGACTACTACTACAAGTTCATCAATACCACGGTCTAGACACTCGGCTAGAATTTTTAGGTTTTCCGTGGCTGATTTGTTGATATCCACTTTGCCTTTAGCAGCTGGGGGTGCTGCTAATTTCTTCATGTAGAAGTCAGGTGCAGCAAATAATCCGCCTTTTTCAGAAATCGCCAGCACGGCCATTGAACCGGGTTGTCCGTATGCGACGAGGTTAGTACCTTCGCAGGGGTCAACAGCAATGTCAATTTCGACTAATTCATCGGGGTTACAGAAATCTTTAGCATCTGGCTGGGTACAGATACCAACTTCTTCGCCAATGTAAAGCATGGGGGCATCATCACGTTCCCCTTCTCCAATGACGATGCGACCGCGCATGTAAATTTTATTCATCCGTTCCCGCATAGCTTCAACAGCTACTTGGTCAGCGGTATTCTTTTCGCCTTTACCCATCCACTTTGCGGATGCGATCGCAGCTTGCTCTACTACCTCAATAATCTCTAACCCAAGTGTATTTTCCACAGAGTCCGCCCTCTCAAGTGCTTGAATTTCCGTCGTTTTATCTGCCTATTTCAGTCTTCAAGTCTACCAAAGGGTGGTTACGCTGCGAAAGCGGCAGCTATATTTTACAAGTTCACTGAATTCTCTAAATCGGGCAAAATCGGGTTTCCAGCCATTGAAGAGCGAAGTTTTGCGAGATGGCGATCGCAAATATTTATAAAACAGAGATGTGCTTGTGAAGCGTCTCTACAATGGTTTAATTGTGACATTCTTTTCTAAATTTTGAGAAAATCCCAAATTGGTATGAGAGGTTAATCGTGTTTATCGACTACATCACGCTCATGTTGATCAATATGGTAGCCGGATTATTTTTACTGGCTTACTACGTAGATCGGGGCATAGATAGCCCTCATCAGAAACAATGGATTCCCGGCTTTGGAATTACAGGTGCGATCGCCTTAACGACTGGTTTGCATATGACCTTCACCTGGCCTGTTGGTGGTAGTTTTAACATCGCCTTCGGTGAAACCAGCGTTCTATTTGGTGTTTTGTTTGTTGCAACCGCGATCGCGCTTTCTCAGGGTTGGGAGCTACTCACCATAGCAGTTTACGCCTTTTTTGCTGGCTTAGCGGCGATCGTCATCGGTGTTCGCATCATTGATTTGCAATTGACAAAACAACCGCTACTTTCAGGCATAGGTTTTATTCTCACCGGGTTAGGTGGTATCTGTGCTGCGCCAACCCTCCAATGGAAAACAAACAGAATTTGGAGGTTTTTAGGTGTAGTCGTACTGATTATAGCCGCTTTAATTTGGACATCGATTGGATACTCAGCTTACTGGAGTCATTTAGAGAGTTTCCAAAAGTGGGTTCCAAGGCCGTGAGGGGGGATGAGGGAGACGCGGGGACGCGGGGACGCGGGGACGCGGAGACGCGGAGAATAATTAATTAATAACAAATGACGTTAGCGTAGCGGTAGCGAGGTACGAGCGTCAGCGTTAGCGACACAGGAGCGTCGCGTCATGACGAATGACAATTCCCCAGTCCCCAGTCCCCAGTCCCCAGTCCCCAGTCCCCAGTCCTCAGTCCCCAGTCCCCAGTCCCCATTCCCCAGTTCCAAACTTTTGCCAGAGGTTTAATAGTCCACAATGATCTAGGCTAGAAATTGTTAAGATCTTTCTTTAGATTAGGTATGCTGGACTTTCTTAATCCTCTTTTAGGTCGCCATCCAGAGCGTGTTAAAGCAAAAGTTGAAATTTATACATGGCAAACTTGCCCTTATTGCATTCGTGCCAAAATGCTGCTGTGGTGGAAAGGCGTAAATTTCACCGAATACAAAATTGATGGTGACGAAGCAGCTAGAGCCAAAATGGCAGAACGCGCCAACGGACGCCGCACTGTGCCACAGATTTTTGTGAATGACCAACACATTGGCGGTTGTGATGACCTTTATCAGTTAGACACACAAGGTCAACTCGATAACCTTCTAGACCAGGCTGCAACCGCTATCTAGCAATTGAAGAGAACGGGGAACGGGAGGCGGGCTGACACTAATCCCCACTCTCTCCGGGGGCCCCGAGTTCCCCATTACCCACAATGAATGATGAATTGGCATCAAAATATCTAATACATCAGCAATGGATGAGCCGCGCCCTAGAACTGGCACAAACCGCAGGTGATGCAGGCGAAGTTCCTGTAGGTGCTGTGATTATTGATGCAAGCGGAAATTTACTAGCAGAGGGGGAAAATAGAAAAGAACGCGACAAAGATCCCACAGCTCATGCAGAAATCTTGGCTCTCAAAAAAGCAGCCATAACTTTACAAAATTGGCATCTCAATGAGTGTACCCTCTACGTTACTCTAGAACCTTGTCCGATGTGTGCAGGTGCGATCGTGCAAGCGCGTTTAGGTTTGCTTGTGTACGGGGTGGACGATACAAAAACTGGCGCAGTTCGCACAGTTATCAACATCCCTGCTAGTGCTGCTTCTAATCACCGCTTAAAAGTAATGGGAGGCATTCTAGAATCCGCTTGTCGCCAGCAATTACAAGCTTGGTTTGCTACTAAACGGCATCAGAAAAATTAACGGACAGAGGTAAAACTGTCCAGCTGGTGTAACACAAGTCAACAAAGAAAATCTACGGTGTAATTAATCAGGCTTTTCGTTAAATTGTACCCGACAGTCAGCAGCCACCTTTATGATGGAATTTCACTCTTCCGACAATACCAGTCAGCATACACCAGCAATTATCCCCGTAAATCCTCAAGTGGCTTCTACTACCTCAAGAGTTTCTTCTTGGCTGAGTCCCATAGCATATTTACTGGGTCGTCACTGCCTTTTACCATTATTCTTTGGACGCATTACCATAACCGGACAAAAAAATATCCCCACAACTGGGCCGATAATTTTTGCTCCTACTCATCGGGCGCGTTGGGATGCATTACTCATTCCCTACGCTGTTGCTGATTGTATGAGCGCAAAAGACCTGAGATTCATGGTGACTCAGACTGAATGCCAAGGATTACAAGGTTGGTTTGTTCGCCGTTTAGGGGGGTTTCCTGTAGATACTCAACGCCCTTCAATTGGTACTTTGCGTCATGGGGTTGAGCTACTTCAAGAAGAAAAAGCTTTGGTAATTTTTCCTGAAGGGGGAATTTATCGTGATAGTAAAGTTCATCAGTTAAAGTCTGGAATTGCCCGTTTGGCTTTGAGTGCTGAATCCAGTCAACCTGGGCTAGGAGTAAAAATTATACCCATAGGTATCAATTACAGCCAACCTTATCCTAATTGGGGTACAGATGTGAGCGTTCACATTGGCAAGCCAATTGCAGTAGCAGATTATACTAGTGGCTCTGTTAAACAAAATGCCAAACATCTCACAGATGATTTAGCCAAGGCGCTACAAAAATTGAGCTATGAAGAATCAGAAATTACCACTCATGCATTTGCGGAAATCACTAATTCTTGATTTTGTCATTTGGCAAAACAGCTGTTCCATATCTAGTTTTTATATCTAAATTGAATCAAACTCTTGTGAGGTGGGTATCTTACCCGCCATAGTTATGCGATTGAAATAATAGACTTCTTGCAAAAATACTTGAACCGTCAGAGACTCAAGTCTCTGCCTAATAGCAAAAGTCCGTTGAAACGGACTAAAAATACTGTTATTAGTCGGTTGAAACCGACTTGAGTTATCAGCCAGAAAATAAATTTTCTAGCGAGTATCCGACTTTTGCAAGAGGTCTAATGTGGAACAGCTTACCCTTTCGTTTACACGTAGCTTGTGTTTTAGTCGGGGTTTAAATCCCTGCCAGAAATCGTTTTCTTTCTTTGCAGTGGAAGAAACCCCTTAATGCTTATACCAATTCTCTATGAAGATGCACTAAGTTAGTAGAAGCAGAAACAGGGTGTAAAGTTATGGGAAATAGCTTTTTTCTGGTGGTGAAGATTGGAAAGTAGGTAAGCAGTGAGAAAAAATGACACAAGAATTAATAGACCTCAGAACCAGCATCCAAGAAGGACGTTATGCGGATGCCTTAGCAATTGTTGACGAATTGGAGGGAATGAGTAAACAAGCTATCCTGCGAAATATCCAAGCTTATTTAAATATTCTCTTAATTCATTTGGTTAAAAACCAAATAGAACAACGCTTGACTGGTTCATGGGCAAATTCTATTCGTCACTCAATTAGAGAAATTAAAAAGCTCAATCTTAAAGATAATAAGAAATCTTACTATATCAATCAAGATGAATGGGAGAATTTGATAGAAGAGGAAATTATTGAAGATGCGATCGCTAATGCTAGCGAGGAAGTGATGCATGGGAAATTCAATCGCTCTCAACTATCTGCAATGGTGAACAAAAGCCAAATTTTAACCACAGCAACTATGCTTTTAGCTTTAACCTATACTTATTCACCAAAGGAATTACCAGCAATTATGGACGATTATCTCAGTCAGTTACCTGGTGGGCAAGATTGGATAGATAGGAAAAATTAACACTCCTATTTTTTGACGTATTTCATTCCCACGCTTGAAATTCGTCTATGGCGTTGCGAATCATGGAACTTAGTTGAGCGCGACGGGTTTCAAAGTTGGCTGCTATTGAAATTAGCACAATACCGACTAGCAAGCCAATTACCCATTTGATAAAGGGGTAGCGCCAACTGAAAATTACCGATTGATAAATAGAAGTAAACAAGAAAGCCGCTGTGCCAATATACAGAAAAGCTCGGACTCGCAAAGCTAGCCCAGCGAAAATGGCAATGAGACTGAAAAGTCCTGGTATCCAAGGTGTGTTTTGATCAAACAAAGTTACCCACCCACAAATTAAGCCACTACTCAACATTCGCAAACTATGGCGAGCTGGTTTATATTCTGGTAGTTTCAGTAAAGGATCTATTTGAGCAATGTAAAGTAGTGATAATCCAACTAATGTTACATACCACAAAGGATCGGTGATGTGTAAGTGATACAGCCATCGATAAAGTGCCCAATCAACCAAGGCGACACTAATATAAGTAAAACGAATGTTATTACCTAACTTCGCTAAGAAGATATAAAACCCAGCTGCAAGCAATATGGTGATTGGGTGAGTTTGCTGTCTGTTTTCCCAAAGAACTATCAGCGGTATGATATATGCGGCTTGTTGCCAAGGTCTTTTAGACCAACCCCAATTCTCCCAAGGTAGGATGTATAGGAAGTAGGCTACCACACAGGCGATCGCACCATTCCAAGGAATTAACGGCCCAGTTAACCATTGTCCCACCGCTGTATAACGCCAATAAATCCTTAAGCCAGCTACCTGTAATAAGCCAAGATAAACCCATATCTCTGCTACCGTTATATTCCCCAGAATCCGAGGGGAAGTAAGCATTCGCCTTCCTTGGAAAATGGCATAGCGAACTAAAAATACCCCAGTTGCCAATCCCAGCAAACGATTAATTTCGATGGGTGCAGCAATTGCAGCCATTAATAAACAGCTACTCCAAAGCCAATGCATATGGGCAATGGTTTTCAGTTCTTGGGGTGTCAGGCGTAAATATCCTAAAAGCCAAGGGGAAAGTAGGCGATATACGTACATAATACTGGTGCCAAGAGCAGACATAGCAATCAATCCATCACCCCAAGCACCTCCTGATGCTTGCAACATTTGATAGAACAAAAGTTCGTAGGCGGAAATTGATACGCCAAAGATGCCTAAGTACACCAGGGGTTTTAAGCTCTCGTGGCGTCGTCCTACACCAATTACAATTAAGGCTACACCCAAGGAACACAAACCTGTCCAATCAGTGAAGGTGTGCAAACGTAGCACTACACTAAATGCACCGTAGAAGAGAGGCAAAATGTGGAAACTACTAGGAATTCTCTCTAATTGATGTTGTTTTTGCCACCATTGCCCTACAAGTTGGGCCATTAAACCCAAAGCGATATTAGCGATCGCAACTTTAATGAGCGAACGTTCCCCAAACCCCAAAAACTCAGCAATTAATAATTCCAGACACCAACCAACACCATAAAATCCCCAATTTGTCGGTTCTCGCCAACTACGATAGGCGATCGCACCCCAGGTAATCACCGTAGCAGTTAAGTATAAAAATCCTGGCTCAACCACTCTTTGGTAGACTAGTATTGAGTGCAGCGTCAGCATGAACAACTCCAAGCCAGATAAAGCGATCGCCCATTGATCATTGGCGACTGCATATATTAACGCTAATTCGTTACCACGCTGTATCAATACTGTGCGCGTTAACCATAAACTCAAGATAGCGATCGCTCCCACAACCAACCAACCAGCTAATACGAGGCGAGGTAAGCCGGGTATACCTTCCCACAACAGCCCACCAATGAAACTTAAACCAAAACCTACTGTAATTACTGCAAGTTGTTGGTTACGTAAATAGCGACTATTGGTAAACATCACCACCGCGCCCACAGCCAAACCAATCAATCTGATTCCTGCAAAGGGGAAAGTAAGTAACTGAGCAACTCCGACGGTTAGCACGCTCAATAAACTATTTGTAGCGCGACGCGGTAAAGTTGTGCGACTAGCTAAAACCGTGAGAGTTAAAGGTGTAACTAGCCAAATACCTACCCACGGATATTGCTTAGGTGCAAGTTTAAAACTATACCAAAATACTCCCACATTCATCCACAATAGGATGAAACTAACGGTGGCAAGGACGAAACCGATGTACCAGGCGCTACGTCGCCATATTCCATTACTAAGACTAAATCCCCATTCTGCTACCATCAAAGCTAACAAAATACTTACCCAGATTTCTTGACTCAAAGTTGGTAACAGCCAATCAATGGTAGAACAAAGCGTTAGCACTCCCATGGTGTGAGTTAGGTAGATCAGGGGAGGTGGGGGGGATGAGGGGGATGAGGTGATGAATGCGAGAGTGATGGTGGAGAAGAGGAGATTTAGCGATCGCAATGTGGGATTTACTAGAGAGATGGTTGTTAAAAAAGCTCCAAATACTAGCGTTAGCAGTTCGCTAAACTTTGCCAAATCTCGTTTTTGCAGGCGATATAGGCTATTATTCAGCACCACCAGCAAAATTAAATACGGGAATAAAACTATACTCAATAATGCCCATGGATCATTTTGAGCATTAGTGAGATAAATACCAGTAGCGATCGCCCATTTCTGTAAATGAATCGGCATTAATCGCCAACTTAACCAAATCGTTTGTAAGCCGATTAAGTAAATAGCAGCTAAGTCAAATTTTAAACTGTATCGCCGCAAGCGATCGCCAGCAACCCACAAACCTAAACCACTGACAGCAATCGCTTGCCAAGGTTGAGTTACCACACAAATTGACCAACCCAGCAAGAGTAGAATTATACCTAGTTTTTTCCAGAGGGAGAGGGATGTGGTTCGACTTCGCTCACCAACCGGGGGAGATGCAATAAACAAAGATGTCCCCGCGTCTCCGCGTTCCCACGTCCCCGCGTCTTCCTCCGCGTCCCCGCGTCCCCGCGTCCCCGCGTCTTCCTCCCGCTGTACTAACCAAGTTACAAGAGTGCCACAAATACCAATAGCCAATCCCAGCTTAGTGATATCTACTTGGGCTACAAAAATCGCCCGCATCAGTAGTACCATCAACGCATAAACTATTACCAAAGCCGATAAATTAATACCAAAATCGGTATACTGTTGGCGGTGGGTTCGCTGCTTTTTAAGATTGTGATAGACAGTAATGATCGTTGTGCCCACCATTGCTAAATAAACTGCAATTAGGGGAAAGCCTGGTAATCTCCAACCCCAATGCAGATAACTCAGCCCCAAAATATTTATCAGAGGTAATTTTCCAGTTGGTAAATTCCGAAGAGTTCGATTGTTGTAGAGTAAAGCAGTAATGGCTGTTAATGTCGGTGAAGCGATCGCCACTACAATCCAATTTAAAGGATTTTGCCACAGCCTAAAGCTATCCATTGCCCAAAAATTCACAGGCACTAACAACAGAGTCACAATTAGTAATGTCTGCGCTGTCAATCGGAGATTACTTTGCCCAATTGCCCAGAAACTCAACCCCCAAAAACATAAGGTATAAGCAAATAAAACTCCATATTGTCCAAAGGCGGGAAACCTCTCCCACTGACTCGCAGCCAGCACTCCAGAAGAAACCACAACCAAAAATACCCCTAAAAACAACAACCAACGGACACTCAATTCAGCCCCCAGCGACTGCAACATTGTGCCAATAAAGTTTGGTTGGGTTGATTTTTCTCTTTGTTGTCTGCGGTTACTCGATTGTAAAGCTGCCACCGGCAACTGTTGTACAGGATCAGGAGTTATCAAAGTAATAGCAGGCTCAGATTTAACCTGGGGATGCAACACTACTGGACAAACAAGAAACTCCCGACATAATTGCCTTACTTGGGCATCGGATATTAAACCCAAGTTTAACCACGTATCTAACCCTGCTAGTAATTGAGGATGGGAAGATGGTAGTTCGACTTCAATATTTAGCGGACGGTCAATAGGGGACGACATAAGTCGTATTTGTATAAGTATATACTTAATTAATTAGTTTCATTAAAGTATATTGTGGTTATAATTGTGCCACTTATTTGGCTGACTGCCACTTCGCTTCCAAAAAAGTGTATAGTTGCTTCGCCTAATATTAATTAGACCTCTTGCAAAAGTCGGATACTCGCCAGAAAATAAATTTTCTGGCTGATAACTCAAGTCGGTTTCAACCGACTAATAACAGTATTTTTAGTCCGTTTCAACGGACTTTTGCTATTAGGCAGAGACTTGAGTCTCTGACGGTTCAAGTATTTTTGCAATAAGTCTATTGATTTGCAAACAGAGTATTACTCTGTTTTGTAAGCATTGCTGAATTCAGGTATAAAAATAAAGGTAGAACACATTCGGCTCCTTTCGACTTCTGGTGTCAAAGACGCCACGCATAGCTTGCTTACCCTTTAGGGTACGCTCAAAGCAAGTCACTTAGTATATTGCAGGGAGTAGGAAAAACTGTTGCTTATTTCCAATTCCTTGTTCCCTTCTTCTGAGAAAATTGTTGTATAAAAAGTTCAAGCCAGAGGTCAGCCTCTGACTGAACCAAGACTTACCTAATTACATATCAACTCCACTTTTAAAAGAGAACTTGATATGCACACTATATAACGTAGCATTTACCCAACAACGTGGCAAGCTAGATAAAAAATTTAATTTTAAAACACTATCTTTTTTGTCAATAAGAAATTATACTTATTTTTAGATAGCTATTTAGGTATTTAAATAACATTAACTTCGATTTATCAGAGTAGGGAGATGCACTTCTCCTGTCGCAGACGCTACGCATAGCAAGATCCCGCAGGGTACGACTACGCTCAGTGACCGGGAGATGAGGGAGAAAATTTCTCCACATCCCCGCGTCCTCTTCTCCAGTCCCTTTTTGTAACAAATTCTGTAACAGCGACATGATTTGAGCTATCACCCCACTAAATTAGTAAAAAATCTCAGGGAAATTTCTGAATTCTGGGGTAATGCTATTTAAAGATATACGTGATTATCAAATTCTATTTCTTGGCTCGTTTTTAGTCTTGGGAATTAGTACAAGAGACTGGACGTTGCAACCGCAGTTGATTGGGGTGGCGATCGCCACTTGTTTTGCAACTCAATGGCTATTGTCATTAGTTGTTGGTAAGGAACACAAGACAAATCTTCGTAGTGCCTTGATTACGTCTTTGGGACTCAGCTTGTTGTTGCGGACTGACCATTGGACAACGATGGTTTTGGCTGCTGCAAGTGCGATCGCCAGTAAATTTATCTTCCAAATAGGCGATAAACATTTTTTCAACCCCGCCAATTTTGGGATTATCTCTGTCTTGGTGCTGACAAAAGATGCTTGGGTTTCGCCAGGGCAATGGGGTGAGGATTGGTGGTATGTAGTCTTATTTGCCGGTACTGGCGGCATGATTTTACAGCGAATCGGTCGCTGGGACACCACAGCAGCTTTTTTAGGTGCATACTCCCTCATGGAAGCGGTTCGCAACCTTTGGCTGGGTTGGACTTGGGACGTTTACTGGCATCGGTTAATGAGTGGGTCTTTACTTCTATTTGCCCTATTCATGGTTACAGATCCCCGGTCTATACCCAATACCCGAATTGGGCGTGTAATTTGGGCGGTATGCATTGCCGCACTAACTTTTATTCTGCGGAATTATTTCTTTATCTCCACCGCAGTTTTCTGGGCACTATTCACCCTTGCACCATTGACCATCTTACTAGATGCCTTCTGGCAAGCCCCACAATTTTATTGGGGGAGTGAGGGGGATGAGGAGACGCGGAGAATAACCAATCACGAAGGACAAATGACAATTCCCCATTCCCCTAATTCTCACTGGGCTTCGCCCCGCTTCGCTAACGTGGGGGCCCCGAGTTCCCCATTCCCTATTCCCAATGACAAACAGGTATAAAATGAAACTACCACGATTTTTAATATCATTACTAATAGCCGTTGTTGTAGCTGTGCTTTGCTTTGAGCCTGCTGCTTGGGCATTTTGTGGATTTTATGTTGCCAAAGCCGATACGAAACTGTACAACAAAGCTTCTCAGGTGGTGATAGCACGGGATGGTAATCGCACCGTTCTGACGATGGCAAACGATTTTCAGGGTGAAGTGAAAGATTTTGCCATGGTTGTACCCGTGCCGACGGTACTGCAAAAAGAGCAAGTTCGCGTGGCTGAACCCAAGATTATTGAGCGCTTAGATGCTTTTAGCGCACCGCGATTGGTTGAATATTTTGATTCTGATCCTTGTGAGCCAATGTATGATGCTGTCAGACCGTCAGTACCACCTAGATCAGCAGTAAGCAATGAGAGTGGGCGTGGTAGAAGCGATCGCAGTTTGGGTGTGACAGTCGAAGCACGTTTCAATGTGGGCGAGTACGACATTGTGATCCTCAGTGCCAAAGAATCTGGTGGGCTAGAAACTTGGCTAAAACGCAATGGCTATAAAATTCCTAGAGGAGCAAAAAATTTACTTCAACCTTATATTCGCTCTAAGATGAAATTCTTTGTAGCTAAAGTAGACCTCAATAAATTCGAGGAATCTGGTTATCAATTTTTGCGTCCGCTACAAATTTCTTATCAATCACCCAAGTTCATGCTGCCAATTCGTTTAGGCATGATTAACGCCACAAAAGAACAGGATTTGATTGCTTACATTCTATCGCCCAATGGAGGAGCAGAAATTACTAATTACCGGACAGTGAAAATTCCCTCCAACACTAACATTCCTGTATTTGTTAAAGATGAATTTGGTGAATTTTACAAATCCATGTTTCAAACAGCCTACACTAAAGAAGCTCAAAAAGTTGGTTTCTTGGAATATGCGTGGGATATGGGAAGTTGCGATCCTTGTTCTGCTGACCCTCTAACTCCAGAAGAACTGAAGCAAGCAGGCGTATTTTGGTTAGATGATAATTCTGCAAATAATACGCCTGCACCTCCCCGCTTTCGCCGTCCCCCCACCAGCAGCGTTTTCATCACGCGTTTACACATCCGCTATACCCGTGACAAATTCCCCGAAGATCCAATGTTTCAGGCAACTTCTAACCGTGAATCTTTCCAAGGGCGTTATATCCTCCAACATCCATTCACCGGAGAAATCACCTGTCCAGCAGGTAGAGAATATAAGCGGTCTTTGCCTAGACGTTTTGAACAAGAAGCACAAACTCTCGCTAAGCTAACCAACTGGAATATCCAAGATATCCGTAACAAAATGAAGCTAAGTGTAGGTAATCTCTCGTATTCTTGGTGGGAAAATTTCTTATCTTTGCTGGGATTGTAAAATCAAGTTTCGTCTAAGAGGTTGTTTGAAAAGTCTAAATTAATACTAACCTCGGCGATTAGAAATCGCGACTATACAGACAAAACCCACCTCCGTGGGTTTCAAGAACTCGATTTTACGTGTTTTCCAAAGGAGGTGGACTTCGCTTGTGTAGTAGCGAATTATATTCGCCCAAAACTTTTCAAACTTTTGTGTAGGCTGGGAATGGGGCCAAGAAAAATATAAAATCTTGTTACACAAGCGAGCAGAACCTTATCTGAACCATAAACCATAACCATCTATGGTAATCCTCAACAGAAATGGTATAAAAATTTCAGAGGAAAGTGGTGACTTGAATGATCGGTCAAATTATCGGTGGACGCTACCAAATTATTGAAGTACTTGGAAAAGGGGGATTTGGAGTTACTTTCACAGCCATTGACACAGGACGGCCGGGAAATCCTCGCTGTGTAGTCAAGCAGTTTAAACCAGTGTCCACCGACTCATATATTTTGCAAGTTGGCAAAAGATTATTTGATACCGAAGCAGAAAAGCTGGAAAGATTAGGTAATCATGACAGAATTCCCCGACTTTTGGCGTATTTTCAAGAACAAGAGGAATTTTATCTAGTACAGGAATATATAGAAGGTCATGACTTAAGCCGAGAATTAATCTCTGGTACACAACTGAGTGAAGCTTATGTCGTCAAACTTCTACTAGATATTTTGGAAGTATTAGTTTTTGTCCATCAACAAAACTTAATTCATCGGGATCTCAAACCCTCAAATATTCGCCGTCGCCAAATTGATGGTCAAATTGTATTAATTGACTTTGGTGCAGTTAAAGAAATTACCACTCAAGTTGTTAATTCCCAAGGACAGCCTCTTTTTACTGTTCCTATCGGTACTGGTGGTTACATCCCCAGTGAACAAGCGAAGGGGCAACCCACATTTTGTAGCGATATTTATGCAGTTGGGATGATTGCTATCCAAGCTTTAACAGGGCTAAATCCTGCCTTGGGAGAACTGACTACCCACCCCCAAACAGGGGAAATCGTGTGGCGCGATCGCGCTCAAGTTAGTCCTAAACTAGCAAATATCATCGATAAAATGGTGCGTTATGACTATCGTCAGCGTTACCAGTCAGCAGATGAAGTATTACAGGCTATCAAAGCAATATCCCCTAAATTTCCGCCTAAAAAACTTTGGTTGGGTGTAGGGATATTAGCAGTAATTACGCCTTTAGTGCTGTGGATATTCTATCAATCAACTAATTCTAAACCAACTCTGGCAACCTACGAAAATCGTGATTCTGGCATTACAATCAAATATCCCGAAAACTGGAAACTCAAAAAAACAGGTGATGATTTTGGTGAGTTAATCAAATTCGTCCCTAAAAATCAAAAACAAACAGATTCCTGTTTATTGGAAGTCACAGTAAATATCAGCGATTTACCCGAACAACTATTATCACTAAATGAATATAAAAACTTGGTTTTACAGAGAATTAAAAATAATAGCTTAAATCAACAAATAATTGATGCTTCTCAACCAGAAACAACATTATCAAAGTTTAATGCTTATAAATTAATTTATACTCGTCAAGAACAACAATGTAACCTCAAAGTAATGGAAATTGGAACAGTCCGAAATGGCAACGCTTATTACATTACTTATACAGCCGAGATTAACAAATATCCTCAGTTTTTACCAACTGTCGAAGAAATTGTCAATTCACTACAAATCATGCAAGTTCAATAGATCTGTTTTGGGAATACAGATGATGATTTCGCATTTTTCGCTAATCATAGGACTTACGCACTGTACAAAATAACTATCTTGTGTATCAACGTAAATACGTTGTTTCAGGCTTTTGTCAATCACCCTTGATTGGGTGCGATCGCTAAAATTTCATTGAAAAATCTAGCTATAAGCCTTGAAAACTATACCTGTTATTTTGACTTTTCTGTCAATGCGTAAGTCCTAAATCAGTTAAGATAATATTCATCAATAGACTTCTTGCAAAAATACTTGAACCGTCAGAGACTCAAGTCTCTGCCTAATAGCAAAAGTCCGTTGAAACGGACTAAAAATACTGTTATTAGTCGGTTTCAACCGACTAGAATTATCAGCCAGAAAACTTATTTTCTGGCGAGTATCCGACTTTTGCAAGAGGTCTAATAAATTTGCAAAAGTCCTTCTTTGCGTTCTCTTCTCTTCGCCTCTGCATGTTAGCGATCGCGTTGGCGAAGCCTCTCGTAGAGAAGCGGGGCGTAGCCCAACAAAAAAAGATTTATGCAAAGTGATGATTTCGCATTTTTCGCTAATCAGTTAAGTTGATTTCTAGGAAAGAATGTACCAAAACCATTGGTTTCGACTTCGCTCAACCAACTGAGTAGTCGAGAGTTGAGCGAAGTCGAAACTCGTCATCATAGGTATTTTTTTAATTAGAAATCATCTAAGATAATCTTCATCAATCTTCTTTCCTTACCCTTTTGCTTGGAATTATGACGCAGGATGAGTTATTAGTACTGATAGATCGCGCGGTGGCTGAGGGTTGGCGAGAATTAGACTTGTCGGGACAGGAGTTGACTGAGTTACCTGTGGAAATTGGTAAGTTGCAGCAGCTTGAGTCTTTGATTTTGGGAAGGCAGGTTGAAGGTTATGAACTAGTAGGAAACCGCTATCTTGAAAAGGTTTCAGGCAACAATTTAAAAACGCTGCCACTCGAACTATTGGATTTGCCTAATTTGCGTAAATTGGATGTTAGTGGCAATCCTTTAGAGAACATTCCCGATGTGGTAACGCAAATACTACATTTAGAGGAACTTATCTTAATTCGAGTGGAGCTAACTGAAATACCAGAGGCGATCGCTAAATTAACCAATCTGAGGGAGCTTCACCTCAGTTCTAACCAAATAACCCAGATACCAGAGGCGATCGCTAAATTAACCAATCTGAGGGAGCTTGACCTCCGTAACAACCAAATAACCCAGATACCAGAGGCGATCGCTAATTTAACCAATCTGAGGGAGCTTCACCTCCATAACAACCAAATAACCCAGATACCAGAGGCGATCACTAAATTAACCAATCTGACGCAGCTTCACCTCCGTAACAACCAAATAACCCAGATACCAGAGGCGATCGCTAAATTAAGCAATCTGACGCAGCTTGACCTCCATAACAACCAAATAACCCAGATACCAGAGGCGATCGCTAAATTAAGCAATCTGACGCAGCTTCACCTCCATAACAACCAAATAACCCAGATACCAGAGGCGATCGCTAAATTAAGCAATCTGACGCAGCTTCACCTCAGTGGCAACCAAATAACCCAGATACCAGAGGCGATCGCGCAATTAACCAATCTGACGCAGCTTATCCTCCATAACAACAAAATAACCCAGATACCAGAGGCACTGGCTAAATTAAGCAATCTGACGCAGCTTATCCTCTATAACAACCAAATAACCCAGATACCAGAGGTGATCGCTAAATTAAGCAATCTGACGCAGCTTTACCTCGGTGGCAACCAAATAACCCAGATACCAGAGGCACTGGCTAAATTAAGCAATCTGACGCAGCTTGACCTCAGTGGCAACCAAATAACCCAGATACCAGAGGCGATCGCGCAATTAACCAATCTGACCAGGCTTGACCTCGGTGGCAACCAAATAACCCAAATTCCATTAGAAATTCTTAATTCAAAAGATGCAAAAGAGATTTTTAATTACTTGAGGCAAATTCGCACAAGTGAAACTCGACCATTACACGAAGCCAAACTCTTGCTCGTCGGACAAGGCAGCGTCGGCAAAACATCCCTCATCGAGCGACTAATCCGCAATCAATATGACAAAAATCAACCCCAAACCGACGGACTCAATGTGGAAACTTGGAACGTGCAGGTCGAGAGCAAGAACATCCGCCTCAATGTTTGGGACTTTGGCGGACAGGAAATTTATCATGCCACCCATCAGTTTTTTCTGACTAAGCGCAGCCTCTATCTTCTCGTTTGTAATTGTCGCACCAGTGAAGAAGAAAACCGCATCGAATATTGGCTGAAACTAATCGAAAGCTTCGGCGGACAGTCCCCCGTGATTATCGTTGGCAACAAAAAAGACGAACAACCCCTCGACATCAACCGCAAGGCATTACGCGAAAAATATCCCAACATCCAAGACATTATCGAAACCTCCTGTCAAGACAATGCCGGCATTGATGAACTTTACACCGCAATTGTGCAGCAAATCGCCAACCTCAAAGAAGTCTACGACCTTCTACCTTTGACATGGTTTGAGGTTAAACAACAACTCGAATCCATGCCTCAAGACTTCATCACCTACAACAGCTACATTGGCATCTGCCACCAAAACAAAATTCCCGAAGACCAAAACCAAGAGCAACTCATCGACTTGCTGCATCGACTCGGCTTAGTTCTCAACTTCCGCGATCATCCCATCCTCAAAGATACCAACGTCCTCAAACCCAACTGGGTGACAGAAGGCATTTACGCACTCTTGAGCGATGAAACCCTCAAAACTAAAACCAAAGGCATTTTCACTCACGCCGATCTCACCCACATCCTCAATCCAGAACGCTATCCTACGGTGCGTCACGAGTATCTAATCGGACTGATGAAAGAATTTAAGCTTTGCTTTGCACTAGAATGTCACCCACCACAATTTCTGATTCCGGGACTTTTGCCAAAAGACCAACCAGACGAAACAGAACTAGAAGGCGAAACCCTCGAATTTCAATACCATTACAAAGTTCTCCCCGAAAGCATCATCTCCCGCTTCATCGTCATCACCCACGATAAAATTCATCAGCAACTCTATTGGCGCAGTGGCGTAATGCTTGCGTATCAAGAAAACAACAAAATCTACAACGTTGCTCGCATCAAAGCTGATCCCGAAGACAAAAAAATCTTCATCACCATTAGCGGACGTAAAGAAACCCGTCGCTTATTTCTCGGTATCCTCCGCGATGTCTTTAAAAAAATCCACAACACCCTCCCCAACCTCGAAATCAGCGAATGGGTTCCCGTCCCCAACTATCCCAAACACGAGCCGCTCAAATACTCAGAACTACTCGGACTCGAAGCGATGGGAGAAACCCATAAAGTTATTGGTGAACTCCAGATCAAACTCGATTTACGTCAACTTTTAGATGGCTACGAAGACATTAGAACACGTCAAAATATTAATATAGAAAGAGATGACTCACCTGTTACAGTTAATGTCCATTATAGCGATCGCCGTTCTAAAACCATTAACCAACATGGAGAAGGCGATAATTTTGGTGGCGATCAAGTCAAAGGCAATAAAACAGGATGAAGTTACCCAACTTTGAATTAGCCTTTATTGATTGCAATAAACTCCGTAACTATAGCCTCAACGCCCAACACAATCGCGGAAAGCACAAAGCCAGATTATTTGCCGCTATTCTAGACTTAGATAGCAATGATGCAGAAATTCTGCAAATGCTAATCGAAGATGCGATTCAGAATTATGAAGCAATCCCCAGCCTGTTAGATGAATATGGTCAACGCTATATCGTAGATTTTCCCATCACCCGCAACCAAAACACTGCTAACATCCGCACAACTTGGATCGTCCGCCCCACCGAAGATTTTCCTCGTTTCGTTAGTTGCTATATTTTGAGGTAATGCCCATGCTTGCGACCCCAAATACACTAAATTTATTAGATATTGTTGCTCTTAAAATCCCCTTATCCGAACATAACCTCCTTGCGGGTCAAGTGGGAACCATTGTCGAAATCCTCGCCCCCGAAGTATACGAAGTAGAATTCAGCGATGATGACGGTCAAACCTATGCCATGCAAGCCTTACCAGCCCATCAGCTTCTTAAACTCTATTACAAACCCCTAAAAACTATGTCTAACACCATCAATCAATTCGGCAAAGGCGATAACGTTGCAGGTGATAAAATCCAAAATGATTTCAAAGACGCAACTATCGGAATTGTCGCTCAAAACAAAGCCCAAGTCACAGTCAGCAACCTTAATCAAACAAGTGGCGCAAGCGTAGCAGAACTAATGCAAATCATCAGCACCATGCGCCAAACTGTCGCCCAATTTCCGCCAGAAATCCGCGACGACATCATCATTGATATTGATGATGTAGAAGCAGAAATTCAAAAGCCAGAAAAAGAACGCAATTTACCCAAACTCAAAAAGCGTTTACTAGCTTTAATAACTGCTGCTACTCTAGTCGCTGCCCCGATCGCAGGTATAACAGACTTTACAAATAATATTATGGAAATAGCGGACAAAGTAAACATCGAACTCAAGCTGCCCTCTGCTCAATAGACTTTTATAATTCTAGAGGCGATCGCATAGCTGGAAATAGGGAACAAGGAACAGGTATTTTCATCCAATTTATCTAATAGACCTCTTGCAAAAGCCAGATACTCGCCAGAAAATAAATTTTCTGGCTGATAAC
Organism: Desmonostoc vinosum HA7617-LM4; assembly: GCA_019359515.1. GTDB lineage: Bacteria > Cyanobacteriota > Cyanobacteriia > Cyanobacteriales > Nostocaceae > Desmonostoc > Desmonostoc vinosum. Next base: position 35,315 of record JAHHHC010000034.1, read on the forward strand.
TCAAGTCGGTTTCAACCGACTAATAACAGTATTTTTAGTCCGTTGAAACGGACTTTTGCTATTAGGCAGAGACTTGAGTCTCTGACGGTTCAAGTATTTTTGCAAGAAGTCTAATAACTTGATATCATAATTAAATTGCCTAAATTTTCTGCATCTATGTTAACTAAACTCTCTATAGTTGAGAGAAACTCCTTTTCTAAATAAGGCTTTGTTAAGTAAGCAGTTGCACCCAATTCTTTTGCAAGTTGGCGATGTTTTTCAGCACTGCGAGAGGTGAGAACCACTACAGGAGTTGTTGTTAAATCTGGGTTTTGCCGGAGATGGCTTAATAGCTCAAAGCCATTCATGCGTGGCATTTCTAAATCAGAAATAACAACTTGAATTTCTGGATGCGATCGCAACTGTTCTAAAGCTTCGATGCCGTTTTGTGCTTGTATTACTTGATAACCGGATTTTTGCAGAGTCAGAGAGAGAGTTTGTCTAAGACTAATTGCATCATCTACTACTAAAACTACTTTTGGTAATTTATGATTTGTCTCTAGTCGCCCCATCAGCTTTTGTTCTGCGGAAATTTCGTTAGTAGATGCTGTAAGTAAAGGTGCAGACGCAGAAGTTTTTGGTAGCGGCATTACATCTAGTGTTGCTGGTATTTTGTCAGACTCTAATAGCAAATTAGCATCAATTACTAAAATGAGATCAGCATTAGCTAAACTACTACAACCATAAACATATTTTGGAGGAGCGATCGCATTTCCTAAAGGTCTAATTACTAATTCTTGCTCCCCAATGATTTGATCAACTTCTAAACCCAAAATCCCTTGATTTCGTCGTAGTAAAAGCACAGGTTTGTTAGTGACAGCATCTGTATCTATAGCATGTGATTGATTACGTGAGCCAGCATCGCTTAGGAATGAACCGTTATAACTTATCAACTGAGAAAGTTGATAGATACTAACCATCTGATCATCCTTACCTGCGTTCCAATATAAAACTTTTTTACCTTCAAAGTCTTGAATTTGCTGCTCTGATGGAATTAATATTTTTTCAATATTGTCCAAAAGTAAGGCATAAGTAGCACCTCCTGTTTGAACTAGCATTAATTTATCTGTAGTCATAGAAAAAGGAATTTTGAGGATGAATGTTGTTCCTTGATTGGGTGATGAATGCACAGCAATTGAACCATTGAGTGCTTGCAACTGAGAACGCACGATGTCCAATCCAATACCACGTCCAGAAATTTCACTCACTTTATCAGCAGTGGAGAAACCAGGTACAAATATCAAATTTAAAAGTTCTGACTCAGTTGGTTGAGAAAAATAGCTTTTTAGTTGGTTATCAGTCGAAGTATGTTGAAGTTCAACAGCTTTTTTGTGTATATTTTCTAAGCTTAAACCACGACCATCATCTCTAACTTCAATAATAGTTTGACTACCCTGATGATAGGCATGGATTTGGATTAAACCTTGTTCTGGTTTGCTCAACTCACGGCGCTTTTGTGGAGGTTCAATCCCATGGTCAAAAGCATTACGTACTAAATGTAATAATGGGTCATAGAGCTTTTCTGCGATCGCTTTATCTACTAGTACATTTGCACCAAATAGTTGCAATTCCACAGGTTTTGCGTAAACATCACTCAGTTTTTTGACCATATAAGAGAAACGATTCAAGATATTTCCTAAAGGCAACATCCGTGCTTCTACTAAGTTATCAATAATATTTAATGTTAAGCTCTGTTTCTTAGTACTAAAATGAGTAGCTTGTTTTAAAAGCAAATCAAGGGATTCTGCTGTTTCTTGTAGTTGTAATGTTTGTTCGATTGCTTCGTGCAATTGCAAATGAAATTCTGTATAGACATCCATTTCTAGAGAGTCAAATCTCGCAGCAAAATTTTGCGTCTGTTGAAAGGCAAGATTTTGCATTTGTAATGGTAAGTCACGAAGATGATTTAAAGTTGCTTGATGTTTGTCGAATCGCTGTAGTAGTTGCCCCAAAATTTCTTGGGTATGTTCATCATGCAAATTACGTTGTTTTTGGTAAATCAGTAATTCGCCTGCTAGATAATTGAGGCGTTCTAGCCCTTCTATATCTACACGGATAAAAGAATTTTGCTGAGGATTTTTAATAGCAGACGATGGTGATTTCTCTTCTATTGGCTCATTATCTGAAATAACTTCAACAGCTGTTTCTGGGATATCTGTAACTACTTCTTGACTACTAGTTAATAATTCCAACTGAAATTCTTCAGTTTGGTTCGTGATTACTTCATCGTTAAGATTATAGTTCGTCTCTCCTCCCCAAATTGATTCTAGGAGTCTATCTTCAGTTTGAGCAGGTATTTCTTGAATCTCTAGCAGTTTTTGTAACTTAGGATTTTCCAACCAATCTTTTTCTTGAGCTTTCACAGGAGGGTAATTTTTATATTCTTGCGCTAACTCTAATATTTTGATTTTTAATGCTTGAATAGTAGAAATATAGCTATCAGATTTTTCTATAGAGTACTGAAATTTAGCAACTGCCAAAAGAATAATTAAAATTAATCCGTGACGATAAATATTGAGACTTTTACTATCTGAATCATCTTGAATAAAATCTAGAAAGTCTGCTAACCAATTATCGATATATGCTTCTGCATTTGCTTGAGGGATGAGCAAAGTTAAGTTTATATCAGAATAAGAAACTTGTCGTTGGTGATGAAACCATCCGAAAATATAGTGAATTACTTGTAAATAAGAATCAGCAGTTTTTGGTTTAATAAACTCATTATTACTACCAGGCGTAGTTAGAAATTGATAAAATTCTTCTTCATTTAAAGTCGAGTTAGTAATAGATGAGTTGCTTTGTAACTCTGTTTGGATAAATTTTTGTAAGCTGGAAGATGGCTTTCCTCCAGAAGTGCGATCGCCTGCCAATACTGCCTTTCGTGCTTGTTGTAAATCTGCAAGCGCAATATTGGCAATTTGTTGTACCTGATGAGGATTTGATTGTAGTGCTGCCAAAATTGTGAGCGCTAGTTCTCCCAATCCCGGTAAATTTAAAGATGCTGCCAAGCCAGAAAAAACTTCAGCTTGAGATACTAAAAAATCTACAAATTCAGGAGTGTTCGGTGGATGATTAATTGCATCTGCAATGCTTTCTAGACGTTGCTTAACTCCTGTTTCAAAGATTGATTGAACAATATCAAATCCTAATTCTTCAGAAGTAGGTATAGAAGTTTCAGCACCAAAAGCATCACCTAGCTTTTCTTGTAACTGTACAAATATCGAAGTCGCTCGCTGGAGAAGTTCTTCATCATTAATTGGATTGCCTGTTAATTCAGCATTTAATGCTAAACGAAGACATTCATAAGCTTGCATTAAAAATGTTTGTAATTCGATATCAATAATTACATCTGGGTTGTATAAAGCCTTAAAAATATCTTCCAAAGAGTGGGCTATCATCTGAATTACATCTAGCCCAACGTTAGCAGCTCCACCTTTAATTGTGTGAGTTGCTCGCATTAAATTATGAACTGTCGCAATGCTATATCCTTCAGATAAGCTAAATAACTCTTGCTCAATAGTTTGAACTAGTTCAGGAGCTTCAGTCAAAAAATAACCGTAGCCTTGTTCACGAATTGCAGCGTCTGTAATCATGGGGAGTAGGGAGTAGGGAGTGGGGAGTGGGGAGTGCTGACAGGTGTAGGTTTTTCATATTCAGTCTGAAAAAACCTATTTTTTCGTTCCGAAATCTTTCTCCGTGTCCCCGCGTCCCCGCGTCAACCAAAACGCGAAATCTAAAAAACCTACCCATAAAAGGAGTGGGGAGTGGGGAGTGGGGAGTGGGAAATATTGAAATTTATGATTTATTTTCTAAAGAACGAATTAGAGCGCGGAGTAATTTTCCTAGAGATTCACATTGCTTCAAAACAGGAGTGATTTCCTGGATACTTGTAATTTTCACTTTGGCTCTAGCTGATAGCAATAGGTGAGTTTCTAGCTCTTTAAGAGAGCCTTGGGCTATTCGTAAAAATTGTATGTAATGTGCGCGAGACTCTCGCCCATAACCCTCAGCAACGTTGGCTGGAATTGACGCGGCTGCTCTACGAATCTGTAAAGTCATTCCATAGATTTCCTCCTTGGGAAATGTCATTGTTAACTGATAGCAAACTTCGGCTAAGTTCATACCTTCTTGCCAAACTTTTAAATCTTGATAAGAGCGAATTTCAGAATTTACCATTTCTTATTCCCTACTCCCTACTCCCCACTCCCTACTCCCTTAATTCACTTTAAATTGACTGGCATTTGCTAATAACTCTTTTGCCATTCCTGATAATTGTTGAAATACAGTAGCAATTTCTTGAGATTCAGCAAAAGTTTTGTGAGAAATTTCTGCGACATCTTTCATGGCTTTAGTTACTGTTACAGATTGTGTCATTTGTGTTTGTGTCGTTTCAGTAATCTGTTGAATTAGCTGACTAATTTCAGCAGTTGCCAAAACGATCGCATTTAAATTCTGCTTGGTTTCACCAACAAGATTTGTGCCTTCTACTACCTGTTGAATACCTGTTTCCATGGCCACTGCTACCTCTCCAGTTTCGCCTTGAATCTCCTGGACTAATTTTTCAATTTCAATCGTTGCTGCTGCTGACTGGCGAGACAAAGAACGTACTTCATCAGCCACCACTGCAAAGCCTTTACCATACTCACCAGCACGAGTGGCTTCAATGGCAGCGTTGAGGGCTAGTACGTTGGTTTGGGTGGCAAAGTTACTGATTAAATTCACCACTTTAGAGATTTTTTGCGAAGATTCACTCAGACGCTTAATCTTTTTACTGGTTTGGGCTACAGTTTCGCGAATCCCTTGGATGGCTTGCACCGTCAGGTTCATTGCGGTATCACCAGATTCTACAGTGCGGTTGGCTTTTTGCACTGCTACTTGTACCAACTCAGCGTTAGTCACCACTGCTTGAGTGGAGTCTACCATCTGTTGCATCTCGCCCAAGGCGGCGCTAATTTCTTCAGATTGCTGCTTGGCTAACTGTGTTAGTCCCGTGAGAGAAGCATCGCTGTCACTAGAAGTTTGAGCAACTTGTTGTACAGCTACCTGTACCTGAATCACAGTTTGCCGTAGCGCTTGCAGGGTATTATTATAAGCATCAGCGATCGTACCTAGCTCGTCTTCTGTAATTGGCGCACGTACTGTTAAGTCACCGTTGAGTGCAGGTCTGACGGCTGCTAATAGTTGCATACATCTTTGTTGCAATAATTCCTTAGCTGCTTTCTCTCGTGTGGCGGCGGCTTCTAATTTTGCCGACTGTGTTTGTAGTTGCTGGAGATACTCAGCTTGCTGCAAAGCTACGCCAAATTGAGCAGCAATTTGTTTAACTAACTCAATTTCTTGCTCTTGCCACTGCCGTGGTGCGCTGCACTGATGAATACACAGTAAACCCCAAAGTTCACTACCCTTGATTAAGGGCACAATTAAATTAGCTCGGACTTGCAATTGGGTCAGAATCTCAACGTGACATTTGGTGAAATTGGCGTTGTAGATGTCTGTAACAGCTTGAATTCGACCCTCTCGATAAGCAGAAGCATAGTCTTTACTGAAACAGTGGTCTTTGACTTTTTCTTTGAGAACAGAACTATATCCAGATACTACATCTTCGGCAACAAATACCCCTTCGTCATAGCCAGATTCACGCAAGAAACAAAATACACCCACACGTTCTGCATTCAATAGGCGACGAACTTCGTTGGCTGTTGAACGGAAGAGTGTATCCAAGTCGGAAGTATCGCGGATACGTTCGACAATTTTGGATACAATTTGCACTCGTTGTACAGATTGTTCTTTTTCTTGTGACTGTGCCTGCAATTGTTGCAGATATTCAGCTTGTTGTAAGGCTAATCCTAACTGGTCGCCAATGCGTGTCAGTAAGCTGACTTCTGAATCTTCCCATGTCCGTGGGCCATTGTTTTGAAAACTAGCCAACATTCCCCAGAGTTTTTGTCCTTGAAAAATCGGGACGATCGCATATGCTCTGGCTTCGTATTGTTCTAAAACCTCAATGTAACATCTGGAGAATTCTGCTTTGTAGATATCAGCAACTATATAAGCTTTGCGATGACGAAATTCTCCGCCTTGAGTGGCTTTTAAATAGGTATCTGTGTGAGCTTTACCTTTTGTTTCTGATTTACTGCTTTGGATCAGATTTTGCATAGCATCGCAAACACTGACGCTTTCTTGCAAGTTCTCGATTTTATCCTGTTTGTCTACCAAAGAAGACCAACCATTACCTACAGATTCTGAAACAAACAAGCCACTCCAATCTGAGTTGAAGCGATACACTGCTACCCTGTCGCTGTTGAGTAGCGATCGCACTTCTTTGGTGGTAATAGTAAAGATGGTATCAATATCGAGAGATTGTCTGATTCTATCAATGATTTTGGCGACAGTGCGATCGCGTTCTGCGGTTTTTGCTACTTGCTGAGATTGTCGCTGCAATGATTGAAAGGTTTCTGCTTGTTGCATAGCTGCTCCCAACAACACAGCTACTTGAGTCATCGCATTAACTTCAAACTCTTCCCAGTGTCGGCTTTCAGTGTGTTGATAGCTAGCTAGCAATCCCCAGAGTTTATCTTCTTTAAAAATGGGGATAGTCAAATAGGCTTTAGCTTCAAATTGCTCTAAAAGTTCCATGTAGCAAGGAGGAAACCCAGCTTTATAGACATCATCAACAACAAAACTAGTTTTCTGTTGATAACGACCTCCTTGATTTTCTTGCAAGTAGTTATCTTTAACTTTGTAATATTCGCTCAAGTTGCGGATAGTACTACAATGACCATTTTCTTGTAGAAGTTCTCGATCAAAATCTTTTTCTTTAAAAGGTATCCAGCCTTTAGCAATTGATTCAGCTATAAACTCACCGCTCCAGTCAGGATTAAAGCGATAAACAGCAGTACGATCTACTTGCAATAATCGCCGGACTTCAGCAACTGTTGCTTGGAGAATGCCCTCAAATTGCAAAGTTCCTGTCACTTTTTCTGTCAGTGCTTCGCCAATTTTGCGGGTGAGGGTAATCAAATTGCGTTGGCGTTCTGTGGTGCGAGCTAGTTGTTGAGATTGGGTTTGAACTTGTTGAAAATATTCTGTTTGGGAAATACCAACACCAAAATGTACAGCTATTTGGGTTAATAAGTTGACTTCCCAATTTTGCCAATCACGAGTTCCTGAATTTTGATATGCTGCCAGCAAACCCCACAATTTTTGTCCAGAGAATACCGGAACAGTTGCATATGCTTTGACTTCAAATTGCTCTAACATCTCAACATGGCACAGAGAATGGCCTGCTTTATAGATGTTATTAACAATCAAATTTTCATGATAGCGATAACGTCCGCCTTGAGTTTCTTGTAAGTGGGTATCTTCCCAAACGGTTTTGATATCTGGCCCTACCAATCTTTTCCAACCACTTGCTACCGACTCGGCTATATATTCACCAGTCCAGTTAGAGTTAAAGCGATATACTGATACGCGATCGCATTGCAATAATTGCCGTACTTCTTGAGTAGTCGTGTGAAAAAGATCGTCAAGATTTGACAATCGTTGAATTTTATCGATGACTTTGGCGATCGATTTTTGTTCTTGTGTTTGTTGTTGCAGTTTTCTTTGGAATTCAAAGTGCTGCAATCTGTGAGTTAGTTCTGTGGTAATTTGAGATAGTTGACTAATTTCTGCTTCTAACCATTCCCGCTGTGAGGAACAATTATTTACCGCTAGTAAGCCCCATACTTTACCATCAACAATAATAGGTAAACTTAAACTAGCCTTAATTTGAAATTTCTCTAGTAGCTGCTTTTGATAAGGTGTAAGTTGTATCTGATTGATATCGTCAATAGCTATAGGTTCTAAATGGTCTTGACTGGCATGTAAGCCAAAAATAATACTAGGAAGATTTTCACCTAGCGCAGGTGTCCAAGCTGTTGTTCTCGATTCTGCTAAGACAATACCAGATTCAGAGCTATTAAATTGGTAAATTAAAGTGCGATCGCTAGCAATTTTCTCTCGAATTTGTGCCACAGTAACTTTAAATAGCGTATCTACATCTGTGGCTTGACGCATCTGACTGGCAATAGCTTGAAACTGCTGTCGCCAAACTTTAAATCTCTGAGAAATCGCCTTCATATCAGAGTTTTCTTGACTAGATTTTGCCTGATTTTCTACTTTTTCTGTATCAGACGACCAATGTCCATTTTCAAAAACATTTTGACGCGAATCTGTCATAACACACACCTAAAAATTTATTGTGATTAATTAGAGCTATTTTTCACCCTTCTCAGGAAAGGTAAAGATTGTTACTAAACGTTAACTATGAATTTTCCACATGGAAGATTGGATAATTTTTGTGGCATCTAAATTAAAAATCATTTGTTCCGCTGCATTGATAAAGTATCCCAGCAAAAAAGGAGTCATGACTGGGTAAAATGATTCACCAGATAGAGATTTCATCTGCTGAGTATCTAACAACTCAATATCCATTAGTTGCCGTACCAATAACCCCAAATATTTGCCTTCGCTTTCTAATACAATTGCCATCATTTTCGAGAGAAAATTTGACCCTTGTAATAAGGATGAATAGCCTAGCATTTCTTCTAAATCAACTAACCAAAGCATTTCACCACGCCAGTTATAGATGCCTAAAACACAATTAGGCATCTGAGGAACACCACATATTTCTGTCAGCGATACTTGCAAAATTTCTGTAATGTTCTGTAATGAAATTACAGCTGTGTCTTTAACTCCCAAGTGAAAACTTAAAAATTTCTGCTGAGTTTCCAAATTGATTTATCCTTTGTCATTGCTTGCTTTTAGTCAGTTTATACATAATGAATATTTGCAGCATCTGTGTGAGTACAAGTCAAAACATAAACAGGTTTCTTAACCCACTTCATACTCCCTATTTTCAAAATAGTTTTTTATGGTAGTGGTAGGATTTCACAACCAAATATAGAAAAAGATCCTGACGCTATTATCGAAGTAATTGTCTTAAAATTATAATCAATTCTTCCTTGTTTATCGGTTTAGAAATATAAGCTTCAGCTCCCAACATATTACCCCAAATTTTATCTACATCACTATTTTTAGTAGAACATAAAACCACGGGTATTTTACTAGTGTTGGGGTTGTCTTTTAACTCTCGGCAAATCTCAAAACCGCTTTTTCCTGGTAAAATAATATCAAGAAATATTAGGTCTGGCTTAATTCTACCTATTTGATTTTGAGCTTCTTCACTACTTTTTGCACTTATTACGGAATAACCTGCCTGTTGTAAGTAACAGCTAAGGATTTCCATATCAGTCAAACCATCTTCAACAACTAAAACAGTATTCATACTAATTACCCTTTATATTCTTCTGAAAGAAGAACTATGTAAACATAAACTGTTATTTTTATCTAATTTTGATGCAATCTTTATATACAAACCTCAGAAAAAGTACTTAATAAACATAATTTGAGACACGCTATTTTAAAATAGAAAAATTTCCCAAATGAATGAGTATGCTTTAATTCAAACCCTCTAAATTAGATGCACTCTTGCTTGAAAATAAAGGATGTGTAGGTAAATACTTACGTACTATACTTATAACTTTATCAGCCACTACGGGTTTAGTAAGAAAATCAGTAGAACCGACTACCTTAGCACGAACTCTATCTATAAGCCCATCATTACCTGTCAAGATAATTACTGGCGTGTTGACAAAGTTAGGAATTCGTCGTAACTGAGTGCAGATTTCGTAACCGCTAGCGACTGGCATAATCAAGTCTAAAAAAATCAGATCAGGTTTATTTTGAATGAGAATTGGTAAAGCTTGTACAGCATCTTGAATTCCGATAAACCTTAGTCCTTGAGAAGTGATAATCTTCTCTAATATGTTACCGACTTGAAGACTATCATCAACACAGGCTACTAATAGCGCATCTGGTTTTTTTAATTGTGTAGTTGTAGAGTTTTTGTTGCCTTCAATGATTGGTAAAGGAAAATCAGATATTTCTACTAATTCGATGATTCCTTTCAAGATATAAGGAAGCAAAGAACGCGTAACTGGTAATACACTCTGCTTCATTTTCACTGCTAAATCTCGCAGAGTATATTTACCATTGATTAAATTTACTAAATTTTTGTAGACAAATGGACTTATTTGCTGTTGAAGTTGTTCGGGTCTTCGCAAAACTGGCGATAAGTTAGGAGAAAAATTTGCTAAACCAGCTTCTGACCAATTCTTCCACGAGTCTTGCATGAGGTTTAAAGACATGTCTGTATTCGTGAAACTCATTGGTGCTTCTAAAATAGCTTCTTGGCTGCGAGTGCAACTTACAGAGGTAAAATTAACCTGTTGGGCTAGATCAAAAAACAATTCTGCTATTGTGTTTTCAACAATAGTATTCATTTGTTCACGGGTAATTTTCTGTTTTTTATAAAATATTTCTAAGAGATGATAATCCCAGTAATCAATGGATATATCTTGCGATCGCAACTGCATTTTATCAACATCAATCTGTGAACTATTTTGAGCTATGTGCCTACGCCAGCGTCGAAAAGGATGAGTTCCACCAGTTGCCCAAACTATCCTCCCTAGACGATAGTAAAAATTACATTGATATCCTTTAGTACTTTTAATATTTAATTTCCCATTATATTGAGTATTAGTACAATTTTTAAATTCATTAAGCAAATCATTTGAAAACATCATTTCCGACTGAGCCATTTTTGTTCCTTGTGTTAAGAAGCATCTAAGGATAAAAGAACATAAAACTTGTGGTAAATTGTGTAAAGTTTTAATCCATTAACATTTAATAGTTATATTTGGCATCCAAAACACCTTATACTAATTCGTAATTCGTAATGACGCTCGAGGACTCGCTCTAAGCGAAGCTATGCCGCAGGCTTTACGCTGCGCTAACGTAATTAATAAACTATTATTTAGTATGGGTTTCGGAGTTTGAATGTGTAGCCGAATTTTAGAGAATTGGTCTAAAACCAGCAGAAGTATGATCAGCGAAAGAGTTATTTCACTGAATAAATTAAAAATCAGTAGTGCCATACTATACTAATAACTCTGAATCTAAATCATATCCGTATAAATTCTGATTTATCTCTGCAAAAGATTCAGTGTTTCCTAGATATTGCTGATTTAGAATAATTAAACAATAAACAATAGACCTTTTGCAAAAGTCGGATACTCGTCAGAAAATAAATTTTCTGGCTGATAACTCAAGTCGGTTTCAACCGACTAATAACAGTATTTTTAGTCCGTTTCAACGGACTTTTGCTATTAGGCAGAGACTTGAGTCTCTGACGGTTCAAGTATTTTTGCAAGAAGTCTAATATTCCCAAATTGTTAAGAAATTGGAAATACAAGTATTGAGTTTTTCACAAATTAAATAATATTGCTGTAGTTACTTCCATAATTTTTTCAAATTGAAAATTCAGAGCTAAATCTGCTAAATAATTTTTTAGAGATGTATTGTTTGCAGGGATTTGTTCAATTAATTGAAAAATCAGGTCGTCACTACATTGAGCCGCAGCTTGGTATACTTGTGATACCCATTCGGCTGACATTTGAGATAGTAAAAGTAATAAATCTTCGGTGGTAATAATTTGTTCTTTGATTTGTTGCCAATGGTCTAATATTTGATTATTTTCTACTTGATAAAGATATTCTAATGCCAAGTATTTGCGGAGTACTTCTAGTATTTGTTTTTCTTGAAAGGGCTTGTTAATCAAATCGTTACAGCCTGCTGTGAGTATTGCTTCTCGTTGTTCCTCGAAGGCGTTGGCAGTCAGGGCAATGATGATAGTATGAGCATTATTTTCATGCCTTATTTCTCTGGCTTTAATCTCCCTTGTGGCTTCGTAGCCATCCATAATTGGCATCCGCATATCCATAAAAATTAGGTGTGGTTGCCATTCTAGCCATTGAGAAATTGCTTCTTGACCATTTGCAGCTTCTTGTACAACAAAACCGATGGATGTCAGTAGTTTCACTAATACAATACGACTGTCTGTAACATCGTCAACTACTAAGATCCGATACTCGCCTTGTTCTGGTGCTAAACCAATAACTCGGCGTTGCGTTTGCTTAATTTCAATTTCGCCTTTTACAGCTAAACCAACCTGAATATCAAAGGTAAATGTACTACCTATACCAAATGTGCTGTTAACGCTAATATTTCCGCCCATTAATTGCACATATTTACGGCTAATTGCCAAACCTAATCCTGTTCCCTGTTGTGATTTTTTTCCGGTTTCTGTTTGTCCAAAAGCTTCAAAAAGTAAGTCAATTTCTTGCAGAGAAATACCTGAACCTGTGTCTTGTATCTCGAAAGTTAGGGACTGGGGATTAGGGATTGGGTTTTGGGGGAGAACTTTCCCAGTATCCAGTTTCACACGCAACGTCACTCTCCCAGTTTCAGTAAACTTAATCGCATTTCCTAAGAGGTTGATTAAAACTTGACGCAGTTTGCTTTCGTCAGTTTGTACATATTGGGGAATATCAGGCGCATATTCAAATATTAGTTGTAAACCCTTGGAAACAGCGCGGAAGCGCAGCATTTCTTCTAAGTTGTCTAAAAGATGAATCAAGTCAAAACTAGTAACGGTTAATGTAGTTCTACCGGCTTCGATTTTTGACATTTCTAAAATGTCGTTGATTAAGTTAAGTAAATGCTCACCAGCACGATTGATAATTACTAAGTTATCTTGATGTTCTTTAGATAAGGAATGATCATGATTCATGAGTTGGGTGAAGCCAAGGATAGCGTTAAGCGGGGTACGTAATTCATGACTCATGTTGGCCAGAAATTCGCTTTTGGCGCGGTTGGCAGCATCAGCAGCGATGACGGCTTCTTGTAGTGCTTGTGACTGTCTTTGAGTTTGTGCTAGCAATTGTGCCTGCTGTAAGGCAACTCCTAACTGATTGCCAATTTGCACTGCGATGTTGACTTCTCCTGTTTTCCATTGGCGGAAACTGGAATTTTGATAACTTGCTAATAATCCCCAAAGTTGACTACCACACAATATGGGGACAATAATATAGGCTTTTGCCTGAAAACGCTCTAGGAGGTTGATGTATGTAGGGTGAAATCCTGCTTTGTAAATGTCTGAAACGCAGGAAAAACCAGGGCCTTGTGTGTATATACCACCTGGGGTTGATTGCAAGTAAGTATTTTCTACTTGATTGTTGTTGCCGTCCCACATTTTTAAAATACAACGGCCATTTTGCAGAACGTCCTGTATGAGATTGGGGTCATTTTTGTGTTCTTCTATTAGAGAAATCCAATCGTTTCCCACGGACTCAGAGACAAATTCACCACTCCAAGAGGCATCGAAACGATAGACAACAACCCGATCGCAATTGAGAACTTGGCGTAATTCTTCGGTTGTAGCCGCAAAGATGGTTTCTAAATCCAATGTCTGACGCATTCTTTGAATGACTTGGGCGATCGCTCTTTCGCGTTCTGCGCTCTCGCATAAAGCTTCTTCTGCTAGTTTTCTTTCGGTAATATCTGTGATTGTTCCGATATAGCCTTTAATCTCTCCGTTATCGCCAAATTCCGGCATTGCTTGACAAATTACCCAGACAATTGTAGCATTTTCACGTATAAATCGATGTTCATATTTATAGGAAATTTTAGCAACTCTTGCTGCTTCCCATGTCTGCAATAGCTGCTCAAGATCATCTGGATGTACTGTCTTTGACCAACCTGTTCCTAGAGACTGTTCTAAGCTGCACCCGGTAATCTCAGTCCAACGCTGATTTAAATATAAGATGTTACCCTCTGTGTCCGAGTGGAATATACAAGCTGGTGAGGTTTCGGCTAATAGTTGATATCGTTGTCTACCTTCTTGTAGGGCTAGCTCTGCTAACTTGCGATCGCTGATATCTGCCCAATAACCCACGCATTCTATGGGGTTGCCAACCTCGTCACGAATTAACCTCACTTTATCGTAAAACCAGTGATAGGTTCCGTCAGCGTGCAACCACCGATATTCATAAGAACTGTACTCTTGCTCGAAAACCTGTGAAAATCTTCCTAAAATGCTATCAACATCTTCAGGATGCACATGAGCAAGCCAAAAGCTAGAATTTTCTCTAAATTCCCGCGCTTCGTAGCCTGTCATGTCCTTCACATTCTCACTGATGAAAGTAGCACCGAGATCCCCTGAAATTTTACTGCTATAAATCACTACAGGGCTAGAGGTGAGCAAATATTGCAGACGTTTGCTTGCTAAGCGTAGTTCTTGTTCAGCACGTTTTTGATCGCTAATTTCTACCATGACTGTACCTACACCAGAGGGGCGATCATCTTCACCTGGAATAGGAAAGTAAGAAACAAGAAAGTGGCGGGTAATATTTGGTTGCCTCGGTGATGTACCGCTCAATTCTTGATGGAGAATAGGTTTACCAGTTAAAAGTACTTGTTCATATATTGGCTCTACTAAAGGGGCAATGTGAGGTAAAATTTCTTGAACAGTCTTACCAATATGTTCTGATTGTGGTATTTCGTTAATCTCTGCCAACAATTGGTTAATTTGCACGAACCGCAGTTGATTATCTAAAATGTTCATGCCTACAGGAGCGCTGCTGAAAAAGGCATTGAGGCGGGCTTCTCTAAGCGCTAATTCTCGTTCTAGTGTTTTGCGCTCAGTGATATCTTTGTGCGTTCCCGTCATCCGCAAAGGCATACCTGACTCGTCACGCTCAAAAATTTGACCGCGAGATTGAATCCACTTCCACTCTTTTGAGGCACAAAGCATTCGGAATTCTACTTCGTAAACTGGGCTATCACCAAAAAGATGAGCGTTTAAGGCTGAGTTAACTACGAGTAAATCTTCAGGATGGATCAATTGTTTAATCGCTTGCAAGTTATCTGCAATTTCGTGTTCTCCGTACCCTAGCATCTTTGTCCACCGCCAATCGCGATAGATTTTGCCGCTGCTCAGATTCCAATCCCATAGCCCCAAATCACTGGCTTCTAAGGCGAGATGCAAACGTTCTTCACTTTGTCTGTGGGCTGCTTCTATTTGTTTGCGTTTCATTAGTCCGCCTAATTGGGCAGCGACTGCACTTACTAAAAAGAGTAAGCGCTTATCTACTGACATAGAACTGCGTTTAAAAAATACCAAAACAGCAAGTATCTGGTTGCCGGCTAATATTGGTACACCAAAACCAGCTTTTAAACCGACTTTTGCCGCTTGTTGCGATCGCAAAAAAGTTGGTTCTGTAGCCTGGGAAACATCTTCTATCCACTCTGGCTTTTTGCTTTGCCAAACTCGCCCTGGTAGTCCCATACCAGAGGCAAATGTCACATTTTGACTGTGGCGGCCGAATTCTTTTAAATCGATTTGGTCGCCGTACCAACACAAACTATGTTGAAGAACGGTAGCATCTTCATTAGGTATCCATGCTTCACCAAAATCCCAGTAAATAGTGTTACAAATTAAGCCCAAAACGAGTTTTAAGGCGTCATTGACATTAATAGCGCGAGTCATGGCTTGAGTTGTCAACAACAGTAAACGGCTTTCATTTTCTGCTTGTTTACGCTCTGTGATGTCTTTAGCTGTACCAAGTACGTACTGTTGCCCATCAATCTCGATCATTTCAGCACTAAACAAGGTCGTTTTAATTTCTCCAGTTGCATTGCAGACATCAACTTCATAGTTGCGAATAGCTTTTGTCTGTTGGAGGATTTGGGCGAGGAAATCATATTCTGCTTGCTTTGCCCAAATATTTAATTCATCGTTAGTGCGACCAATAACTTGAGAACGAGAATAACCAAAAAATCGACAAAAACTGTCGTTAACTTCGATATAACGTTTTTCTGGAACAGTTACTAAGGCGATTGGATCTGGAGATGATCTAAAAGCTGATGCTAGTTTTTCTTCAGAAATGCGTTGGGCTACTTCTGCACGTTGGCGTTCTCGTGCTTCCAGCACTAGAGATACTAAATTTCCCAAAGAACGAGCAAAATTTTGATCTTCCAGTGTCCAATAATGGATCATTTGCACTGCTTCTAAACACAAAACCCCCACTGTTTTTCCTGCCAGCCTGATTGGTGTATCGAGCATGGAAGTAATATTTAATGGGGTTAAGTAAGACTGGGAAAATTCTCTGGTTCTGGGATCGGTATGGGCATCATCTGCGGCGATTTGTTGGTCTTGCTGCAAAGCTTGGAAATAAGCTGGATAATCTGCCTCCGATAAAGCAAATCCTTCGCTATGTTGATTGCAATGTTGCTCAAATAGATCGAGGCATTGAATACTACTGCCTGTTTGGTCATATAGCCAAATACTAGCTCGTTCTATGCCAAGATTCTTGACACCTACTTCTGTGATTTCACTAAAAGCGGCTTTTAAATCGCCCTGATAAAGCACTTGACTTTTGGCAAGTTCTGTTAATACCAGGTTATGATTGTGGAGCTTGATGGTGCTTTCTGCCTGTTGGCGCTGTGTGATATTGCTAGCTGTACCTGTTGCCCCAATCACTAAACCTTCTTCGTTACGTAAGGCGATCGCATTAAACATTAAATAAATCAAACCACCATCTTTAGTTATGCAGGTAGTTTCATGCTGGAAGATAGGCTCTCCTTGTAGCACGTGTTGGAAAGTCGCCTGATCTTGAGCAATTTGTGCAGGTAATATAAAGTCAGCCATAGCACGCCCAATCATTTCTTGGGGTTCATAGCCATAAATTTGTTTGACGGCTGGGTTAACAAAAGTAATTACACCTTTGGTGTCCACCGACCAGATCATGTCTTGACATGTCTCAACTAAAAGGCGATATTTACTTTCACTGGCTTTGAGGGCAGCTGCAACCGCAAGGCGACTTTCCAACGCAGTTTGACCGCAGGTATCATCAATATCCATCAACTCTAGTTGTTGATATTGATGATTAAACTCAAGTACAATCTTTTGATAATCTTGAATTTTCAATTGCAGTTTATTATTTTGCTCTTTTAACTGGTGTTGGAACTTATAATTATTGATTTGATATTCTATTCTAACTAAAACTTCTTCTACCTGAAATGGTTTAGTAATATAGTCTACACCGCCCATTTTAAAAGCTTCAATTTTTACAGAAACATCATGCAATGCACTAATAAAAACTACTGGAATGTTTATCTGAGTAGCTTGAATTTGTTGACAAACTTCATAGCCATCGATTTCTGGTTTGTCGCTGTTCAACAAAATTAAATCGGGTGGAGCTGATTGTACTATTGCCGCAGCAATTAAACTTTTAGTTACAACCTCAACCACATATCCGCTTTGAGACAAAATAGCAAACAAATCTTGGAGATTTTCTGATGAGTCGTCAACGATTAAGATACTTCCTAAACTTGCCATTAGTACATTGCTATCCATATTCGTAATTCGTAATTCGTAATGACGCGACGCTCCTGTGTCGCTCTAAGCGAAGCTATGCCGCAGGCTTTACGCTGACGCTCGTACCGACGCTCGAGGACTCGCTACCGCTTCGCTAACGCTAACGCTGCGAAGCAACAGATTTATTGCTGCCTCTCAACATGAATTTTTCCTAAGAAAAACGAAAGACTAATAATGTACATGAATACAGTGAAAGGAAATACGTATGCAATCCTCCAGTGAGGAGGATGACTGCTCACATCAATCAAGTGAGACTGAATAAATGAATAGCAAGCTGAGCCTTGTTTCCAACCGTAACAATTTGCTGGGCTGGTAAGAATAATTAAGAGTTGAAAGACTACACTTACATATAATGGTAATTTCCGATATCGAAGCATCTCTCGGCGATACTTGAGATTAAAATTAATCAGATAGAGAATACAAACTAGATAAAACGGTAGAAGGATGAATAAATAAACAAGCCAAGCAGGAATTGTAAAAGAAGTTGTCAAGTAAATAACTAGGCTCACAAGCGTATATAAAGCAAAAAATGTACTAAACTTCCAGATAGAAATGGTTGCTGACATGATAATTATTATACTTGACGCGTGCGTAATAACTCAGTATATGCTGTCGCTGTATCTTTCATATATTGATACTCTTCTCTAATTTTTTTATACTGATTATCAATAGCAAAGCCATCATCTGGAAGCAAATTCGGATCATATCCTGCGACTTGTTTGCCAATTAAAACTTCTCTAATAAAACCAATATAAACTTGTTGTAATTCTTCAGCTTTATCCAGTAAGTTTTCAACTTGAAATAATGCTCTTTGATAAACTCCACGTTGATTGACATAAAATTCTGATGTAGTCACTAGCTCAAGTAATTCGTTGATTTTGTGCCATTGCTTTTTTAAATTTAAAATCTCTGGCTCAACAAATTGAATATGTTCTTTAATCAAGAAGACTAATTCTTGCGCTACTTTGATATTTGCTTTGCTGCGTACATCTGTTTTTTCTAAATCTGGAATACGTATAGATTGATGATCATGCCATGAATAAATGTATTGAACGCCTTCAGGTGTTAGCTTCGGAAAAACAACCCGAATTCTCCGATTTTCATTAACTTCAACAAAGATACCCAACTTCCCTAAAGGTAAATTCGGGTAACGAACATCCGCACCATCAACTTCTACTACTAAGTTACTTTTAATTCGCTTGATTTTTTGATTGGGATAGAAGAAAAACCAATATATTCCAGCGAGAAGAATTCCAGTAAATAAGATAGTTGTAATCATCGGAGGCTATTTTGTACTTGATAAAGTTCCTGTTGAAAGCTTCAGTACAAATTATACGTTGTAATTCCTGATCAGGGATACTATAGTTATTTACGTGTAATCTAATCTGGGAAAGCCACACCTGTCATGGGATCGCGGATATATAGCCCTAGTGTAAGACTACGCATGACTTCATCCCAAACTGGTGTTAATTGTTCTGCTTGATCTGCCCAATAATCGAATGTAATCAAGCACTGAACATTCGAGCCTAAACCAATGCAAGTCCGAGAAAAAGCTTCGCGTGGTTCTGCTTGGGTGTCGATAAACTTAATCTCTGTCCACACAATCCTAGCGGTTTGGCGCTTGACGGTAAAAATTTCTCCCCTAGCAATGACATCGCGACTGTCATCTTCCATGACTTTCCTCAAAGTAGATTTGAGCGGAAACTGGCTCCAATCATTGGGTGGCAGACGGTTGAAAGATACTTCTAGGCAGCAATCATCCTTGGGTGGTTTTTTATCGAGAAACTTGAACGATTTTTCTTGTGGCTCAAAAACCCAATTCTGAGGAACATTGAAGCGAACAGCCCCCCGATTGGCAACAAAGATTTTGTAGCCTGATGGAGATTCCCAGCGATGATCTGGTTTGAGTTCAAGTGTTTCTTTAATCCACTGGAGATTGCTTTTCTTACGCTTTGCCATAGTGTTTTTACAAATCTGCATAAAGAAGGCGATCGCTTTCTTTGTTAATGCTATCAAATTGCTAATTATTAGACTACGCCAATCTCCCACCTCCACAGTTTTCCATCTTCAACATCGATAAACTCAGATACTCTGGTCATGCCACATTTTTCTAATACTCTAGTCGATGCACTTGGCTGTGCTAATGTGTGAGCGCACACACATTCAACTAACTCTGAGGTAAAGGCGATTTTCATCAGTTGCTCAACCATTGAAGTTGCGAAACCTCTACCTTGATAATTTGGGGCTACAGAGTAACCAATCTCAACGGTGCGCTGGAAATCGGGAACAGATTTAAAGCCTCCAAACCCAACTAGTATCTGCTGGGGGTCAAATACTAGCAGATACGGTAGCCACGGAGACCAAGTTTGCGAAGTTTGCATCATCTTCAAACTGTAATCAAGTGCCCCTGCAAAAGGTAAGTACCCATCAGCTACTTGCAGACCATAGGCTGTCAAAAAAGCATCTGCCCCTGCAATCAGCTTTTCAATGTGTGCAACAGAGCAAGGAACAATTTTTACATCCATGATTGAGATTTTCTCGCCTTGCCAGATGTGACTAAGCTAACTAATATCACAATACAGAATTTTTCTGAATATCATCACCATAGCGATCGCTCCATTCACCAGTAATCTGCGATAATTTTCTTGATGATATATCTTGCAGTAGTTAAGGGCAGTTAGATATTACAAATCATGGTTTTTGGCAGCTTCAGTAGCTGTGCTAAGCTAAAAAACATCTAAATTACATAATCAAATTAAATAAAACTCTTGTGGGGTGGGCATCTTGCCCGCCCTAATTATGCAAGTTATATGTGGAACAGCTTACTAAAGACATGAAACTGTGAAAAAGAGCTTTGAGTTACCTAGCACTAACATACCTGCCAGACTCCTACTTCACTTACCTCTATGCCCGAAGTGATTGAGATACCCCTTGAATTGACCCACTTTCAACTCCCTAAAGCTGTTCATGCTCGTCTTCAGATGTTGCTAGATCGTCAAGATGCTGGTGAAACATTAACTCTCCTGGAATGGCAAGAGGCAGAGAGCTTAGTCGAATTAGCTGAGTTTCTATCTCTGCTGCATCTACGGTCACAAAGGGTGGCGAAGTAAACCATAGATGGTCACAATCCCCACATCTTTACGTCAATTGAATCGTTTAATCATACTGGCAATTCGGGCAGAGGAAGAATTGCTTGGTCGTCACCCACCACCACAGCAATCATAAATGTTTAGAGTATAAAAAGGTATAAAGTAAAACTACTACTCAAACAACAGCCACCTCAACGATCGCACCTTGCATTCTCCCCAAAGCATCAATTAAACTCTGCAATTGTTGGTCTGCTTTCATTACTCCTAAACCGCGGACTGTGACTTTACCAGGTGAATAGACAAAGCGTGTCTTGAGGTTTTCTGGTAGGTTCGCTGCTAATAAATTCCAAGCTGGTTCTTCCATTGGTGTTTCTAAAACTACGTGCTGTTTGTTTTCTGGTTTAATGCGGCTAAATCCTAATTTTTTGGCGAGTTGTTTGAGTTCCATGACTCGCAATAATTGATTTGCAGGCACAGGTACAGCACCATAGCGATCGCTCCATTCACCAGCAATCTGTGATAATTCTTCTTGAGATTTAGCTGTCGCTACTGCTCGATAAGCGCTCATCTTTTGATCCAAATCGGTGATGTAATCGGCTGGGATAAATGCCGTCAAGTTGAGGTCAATCTGAGTATCATCAACTTGGGGAATTTCTTGTCCTCGAATTTCCCGAATTGCTTCCTCTAGCATTTCCATGTATAAATCAAAACCGATTGCATCCATTTGACCAGATTGTTCTGCACCTAGCAAGTTACCTACACCGCGAATTTCCATGTCACGCATCGCTAGCTGATATCCCGAACCCAATTGCGTAAATTCTTGAATCGCCCGTAATCGTTGCCGTGCTGCATCCGATAATGTCCGCTGTTTGGGATAGAATAACCAGGCGTGGGCTTGAATACCCGCACGTCCCACACGACCGCGTAATTGATACAACTGGGCTAAACCGAAGCGGTGGGAATCTTCAATTAAGATGGTGTTGACGCGGGGGATATCTAAACCAGATTCAATAATTGTGGTACAAACTAAAATTTCTGCCTCACCATTACTAAAGGTGAGCATGGTTGATTCTAACTCGCTTTCGTCCATTTGCCCGTGAGCGATCGCAAACCTGGCCCCCGGTACCATTTCTCTTAAATTCGCTGTTGTCTCTTCAATTCCTTCTACTCGTGGAACCACGTAGAAAACTTGCCCGCCTCTGTCTAATTCTTGACGAATTGCGCTGCGGACACTTTCTGGATTTAGTGGTGCAAGATGGGTTTTGATGGGACGTCTGGTTGGGGGTGGTGTGGTAATTAAACTCATCTCCCGAATTCCTGACATGGACATGTATAAGGTGCGGGGAATGGGAGTGGCGGAGAGTGTCAGCACATCAACCTGAGTTTTCAGGCTTTTGATTTTCTCCTTCTGGTTCACCCCAAAGCGCTGTTCTTCATCCACCACCAACAGTCCTAAATCGCGAAATGCAACACCTTTACCCAAAAGTTGGTGTGTACCTACAACTACATCCAACTCACCCGTAGTTAAACGCTTTTGAATGTCGCGGCGTTCTTCAGCGGTACGGAAGCGGTTGAGTAACCCTACATTCATTGGGTAGGGTGCAAAACGTTCCTTGAGAGTGTGGTAGTGCTGTTGCGTTAAAATAGTAGTAGGCGCAAGGAGTGCCACTTGTTTACCAGCGGTGACTGCTTTAAAAATAGCGCGAATTGCTACTTCTGTTTTCCCAAAACCGACATCGCCACAAACTAAGCGATCCATAGGGCGATCGCTTTCCATGTCCCGTTTCACATCTTGTACAGCTTTTAGCTGGTCTGTTGTGGGTTGGTAGGGAAAGGAGTCTTCCATTTCCTCTTGCCAAGGCATATCTTCTGGAAAGGAAAAACCTTGTTGTTGCGATCGCGCTGCATATAGTTTTAGCAAGTCCACCGCTAATTTCTTAATCGCCTTGCGGACTTTATTCTTGGTATTTTCCCAAGCCTTACCGGTCATTTTGTTGAGTTCCGGTGCTTTGTCGCCCGTGCTGCGGAACCGAGACAAAGCCCCGACTTGATCGGCAGCAACTCTCAGTAAACCGTCGGCATACTGCACCACCAAATAATCGCGAGTTTCGTGATTAATGGTGAGACTTTCTAGCTTGACAAATTTACCAACACCATGGTTACGGTGAACCACATAATCACCCGGACGCAGTTTATTGGGGTCAACTTGCTTAGAGGTGGCTTTGCGGCGTTTGCGGATGTAGCCAGGAGTCGCTAAGGAGTGCTGTCCATAAAATTCCCGGTCTGTAACGATGACCAATCGGTACGTAGGCAGGATAAAGCCTTCTAATTCTGCCAAGCCAGAATATTTAAGTGCTACGGGCGTATGATTGATTTGTAGCTTATCAATTGCTTGGTAGTCGCGGGGGTTAGGAATAAACTGAGCGGGACAATCGTGTTCTTGCAACAGAGATACTGAGCGCGAAGGCTGAGCAGAAATCAGCCAAATCGAGAGATTGCGATCGCGTTCTTGCCGGATAGTTTCAGCTAGTTTTGCAAATTGGTGTGGCGTTACTGGTACAGACCTACTAGCAAGGTTAACTCCGTTGTTTTCTTCAGCCAGTTCCGACAAATATAACGTGGGAAATCTAGCCACATCGGCCAGACAATCATCAAAAGACCGATGGATTTTCGGCAATCTTGGAGGAGTAGGGCGAGAATCTTCCCCAGTCCCCAGTCCCCACTGTTCCTCAGCATTTTCTACCCAGCGATCGCTATGAGCATGGCATTGTTCTGGCTCATCAATCGTAACGAGAGTATTTTCGTTTAAATAATCGAGAACAGACGCTGGTTGCTCGAAAGCTAATCCCAAAAAGCGACGACTACCCTCAAGTAGCGAAGAGTCTTCAGTGTCCAGTGCTAAGTCAGGATATAGCTCAGCACTGTCTTTCAGTGCTGCCATCACAATTGGAGTAAAGCTAGTAGGGGTAAGAATTAATTGGTCAATTTTGTCAAGTGCCGAACGTTGAGTAGATGGGTCAAATTCCCGAATTTGCTCAATTTCATCGCCAAACCACTCTAGTCTCACTGGCAACTCAGACGAAACCGGGAAAACATCAACGATATCACCCCGCCGACTCCATTGTCCTTCTGTTTCCACTAAGGGTACTCGCTCGTAACCCAGAATAGCTAATTTTTCACCGAAGGCATCCAGGTCTAATTCCATTCCTCGCTTCAAAGTCAGGCAAAATGGTTTAAAAGCCTCCGGTGGTGGTAAATGCGGCTGTAGCGCCCCTTGAGTAGCAACAATAGCTAAAGGTCGCTTCGCTCCGGGATTGGGGATCGGGGATTGGATACTAGGAAGAGTTTTACCCAATTCCCAGTCCCCAATAGCCAAATCCGCTAACACCTGCATTTGTCCCCAACTCATTTCTGTTTCTGGGTCAAAAGGTTCGTAGGGGGAAGCTTCAGAAGTGGGGTAGAAATGTACATTCTTCCATCCCATTGCTTCTAATAGCGCGTAAACGCGTCCGGCTTCCTCCAAGGTGGCACAAACCACAAACAAATCCTTGCCCTCATTTTGAGCTAAAGCTGAAGCCACCAAAGCCTTGGGTAGGCGAGAAATACCATTTAACCGTAATTGTTGTTGTCGATTAAGCTTAGAAATAAACTCAGTGGTGAGTGGCGATCGCGCCAAAGCACGCACAATAGAAGAAAATGCCATATGTTCTACAAAAAGTGGGAGTCGTTGCAGGTGAGAAAATTGTGGGCAGTTTATGCCACCATTTTAGAAGTGTTAACAGCCCGCTCATTCTTTCTATGGAAGAATAATGTACGAAATGGGGAATGGGGAATTGGGAATGGGGAATTGGGAATTGTCAATTGTTATTGATTATTCTCCGCGTCCCCGCGTCCCCGCGTCTCCCTCATCCCCCTCATCTCCCTTATCTTTCCAGTCCCCAGTCCCCAACCAAAGCATTTATAGAAACACCTTTAATACTAGATACTAGGGATTGAGCTACATTCGCTCTAATAAGCGGCAATTTTAAACATGTCCTCCATCACATTTGAAATTTTAATCATTTTGGTTCTGATTATTGCCAACGGTATATTTTCCATGTCTGAGATGGCAATTGTCTCCGCGCGTAAGGTGAGGCTACAACAGCTCGCCAATCAAGGAGATGCCAAGGCCAGGGTCGCATTGAAACTCGCTGAGTCTCCAAATCATTTCTTGTCTACTATTCAAGTAGGTATTTCCCTGATAGGTATCTTGACGGGTGCTTTTGGAGGCGCAACAATTGCCAGCCGATTAGCAGTTTATGTCCGAATGATTCCCTTGTTGGCTCCTTACAGTGAACCAATTTCTTTTGGGATAGTAGTTTTAATTATTACTTATCTGTCGCTAATTGTCGGGGAACTAGTACCCAAGCGGTTGGCATTGAATAACCCAGAACGAATTGCAGCAACTGTAGCGATTCCGATGCGAGCTTTGGCGGCACTCGCTTCTCCAGCAGTGCATCTCTTAAGCGCTTCTACTGACGCTGTGGTACGGCTATTAGGTATTACACCTTCTACTGAACCACAAGTTACTGAAGAAGAAATTAAAATTTTAATTGAGCAAGGCACAGAGGCAGGAACCTTCGAGGAAGCCGAGCAAGATATGGTAGAGCGAGTTTTTCGCTTAGGCGATCGCCCTGTCAGTTATTTTATGACACCTCGCCCTGATATTGTGTGGCTGGATTTGGAAGATTCCCCGGAAGAAAATCGCGAAAAAATGGTTGAAAGTGCTTACTCCCGCTATCCAGTTTGTCAAGAGGGACTTGACAATGTGCTGGGTGTGATCCCAGTTACCGATTTATTAGCCCGGAGTTTTCGGGGTGAACCTTTAGACTTAACAGTAGGATTGCGACAGCCAGTGTTTGTGCCGGAAAGCACCCGTGGGTTAAAAGTTTTGGAATTGTTTAAACAAACCATCACTCACATGGCGCTGGTAGTTGATGAATACGGTGTAATTCAAGGATTAGTTACTCTCAACGACATCATGAGTGAAATTGTAGGTGATGTTCCTTCCGCTGATGGGGAAGATGAACCTCAAGCTGTGCAACGGGAGGATGGTTCTTGGCTTTTGGATGGGATGTTGGCTGTAGAAGAGTTTTTTAAACTTTTCGATGCAGAAGAATGGGAATCGGAAGAACGAGGTAGTTATCAAACCTTGGGTGGTTTTGTCATTACTCATTTAGGCCGCATCCCAGCAGCAGCAGATCATTTTGAATGGCAGAGTATGCGAATTGAAGTGATGGATATGGATGGCAACCGCGTAGATAAGGTGTTAGTTGTACCGATGATGGATGAAAGAAAAGAGGCGAAAGAATCTGAATAAAGTGTGAAGGATGAACTTTTATTTGAAACCTTGTGGTTTGCACCATGAGGTTTCAACGCTTGATTAATCCAAGTTTCCTAAACCTTGTTGCTTTTCAAGACACATAACTAAAATAACTGGCTGTCAAGTTTAGTCCTGAAACTCCTTGTGCGATCGCAATCAATTCATCAGTAGAGTTGAAAGCTCCGTTACCATTACTATCAACGTAAATGGCTGTTCCTGTTATGCCAGTTATGGGCGAGGTTCTTAGCAAGTAAGAACTCGCTGTACCTCTGAGTTGGATTCTATCTTGGGTGATGTTAAAGTCCTCAATCACGGCGTAATAATTTAAACCAGGATTGGTGCTATTGCCATCGCCGTAAAAAATAGCACTACTGTTTCCTAAGACAAATAAGTCGTTGTTGTTGCCGCCATTGAGTCTATCTCTTGTTGATCTACTCAACTCACTACCAACACCATTCAGGGTATCGTTACCATCACCACCCAAGAGGGTATCGTTACCACCACCACCAATTAACGTATCATTTCCCAATCCACCACTAATAGTATTACTACTGCTATTACCTGTAATATTATTGGCTGAACTGTTTCCTGTACCATTGATAGCTGATGTACCAGTTAAGGTTAAGTTTTCTAGATTTGCACCTAGAGTGTAGCTGATAGATGATTGAACTGTATCTGTACCGGCATTGAGGTTTTCAGTTACCACATCACCAGTGCTATTGACTACGTAGTTATCATTACCAGTGCCACCAATTAACGTATCAGCTCCAGTTCCGCCATTGAGGGTGTCGTTACCAGCACCACCATTGAGAATATTGTTAGCGCTATTACCTGCGATCGCATTATAAGGATGGCTAGGCTGAAAACCCTTGAGGATGTGGCACGTCATAGTGCCACATCCGTACTTTAGGCAAGGGATGAAAGCTGCCGGAAGGCGTTTACGCCTGAATGACGTTTTGTCTTTTC
>JAHHHC010000035.1 GCA_019359515.1 Desmonostoc vinosum HA7617-LM4
ACATTAATGAACCTGCTACTGGTTCACGGATGCCATCGATGTCTACGGGGGGAGCGGCGATGAAGGCGATTACAAAGCAGGTGGTTGCAGCTAGCAAGGTGGGGATCATCAATACGCCGAACCAGCCGATGTATAAGCGGTTGTTGGTGCTGGTGATCCAGTTGCAGAACTGCTCCCAGATGTTGGCGCTTTGGCGCTGTTGTAAGGTTGCGGTCATGGTTCTATGATTGCTTTTCGTTTATGTATGTATGTGTTAGGCGTTTGTGCCTATGAAAATAATTTACATTGCTTTACAAAATTTAATCAAGTACTTTAAGTTTTGTAAAACTGATTGCCAATATTAGCTTTACTTATCTAAAAGTAAGGATGAGCATTCTCTATGCAATACTGTCTGTTTTGTTGATCAGCACCTCTATCGATGGGTAGAAGCTTGGAACAGGGTAAGATAGCGATCGCTCTAAATAGTTGGTATTCCTACTTATTTTAGTGGTCTATCACACTAAATTTGAGGGTAAGGAAACGTAGTGGCATGTCAAGACTAAAGTTGTGTGCTAGCTTTCCTCTTGTGGCAAGCTGCCCACACTACAAACCCACTGCCACATTACAGCCCCGCACCAAGAATTTTGTCTTTTAAGTGTTTGCAAACATCATCTTTGCAATCGATATGATATTTGCGATCCCATGTATGTTTACTGCACAGTTTAAGATTTTAATATAGTTTTATCGTAACTGCTGATACAGTAAATTTTATATTGATCTGGTGACATCTACCTTCAGAAATACAACGAATTGAAGAGGTAATTACATTCTGATGTAGATACAACAATGATTACTTCAGTCTTTGTTTCTTGAAATTTATATTGAGTTTTTGCACGTAAGTTGTGCAGGATTATCTCCATGCGTAAACCTGTTCTGACGATTTTTTATCAATTCAATCCTTGGAATGCTAGTATCGGAGGAATTCAAACATTAATTAAGATTTTTATTAAGCACGCACCTCCAGAATTTGAGGTGCGGCTTGTAGGAACAGGAGACCCCGAACTTCAACCTAATTTGAAGTGGCAAGCAGCAGAATTTGCAGGTAGAGAAATTAGTTTCTTACCTTTATTTTACCTGAAGGATGATAATTTCAGAAGTTTTATACCGACCACAGTTAAATATACAACTGCTCTTTTAGGGCGATACTTGTCCTCAGATTTTATGCACTTTCATAGGCTGGAGCCTAGTTTAGCAGCTTGGAATTGGCAGGGAGAGAAAACCCTGTTTATCCATAACGATATTCATACACAAATGCAAGCTGCTGGTGATCAAAAAGCTATTCTTTGGCGAAGATTTCCTCAAGCTTATTTTGCTTTGGAAAATTTATTAGTTCGTCAGTTTAGCCAAATTCTTTCATGCCATACCGATGCAGCAGAATTTTACAGACAGCGTTATCCTAGTGTGAAAAACCGTGTTGGATACATCAAAAATTCATTTGACAATGAGATTTTTTATCCATTGAGCCAGGCACAACGGGACGCTGGTCGTCGCCAATTAGCTATCAAGCTAGGTTTAGATGAAGAAACACGTTTTATTCTATTTGCTGGTAGGCTACATCCACAAAAAGATCCAATTTTATTAATACGGGCTTTTGCGGCTTTAAATCATCCAAACATGCATTTATTAATAGCAGGTGATGGAGAGTTAGCATCAGAAATACGGACGGAGATTGGACGGTTAGGATTGTCTGACCGAGTGACAATGTTAGGGGCGATCGCACTAGAAGAGTTAGCAAAACTACATCGAATATGTCATGTTTTTGTTCTGTCTAGTGCATACGAAGGTTTACCTTTGGTAGTTTTGGAAGCATTAGCTAGCGGAACACCAATAGTAACAACTAGATGTGGTGAAACCCCTAAATTATTAGCTACTGATAGCGGGGTTGTGTGTGAGCAACGTACACCAGAGTGCATCGCAGATGCTTTACGTCAGGTAATATTGCATCCGGAGAATTATCCAGTGGCGTCTTGTGTAGGAACTGCACAACCCTATAGCGCTCGTACTGTTATTAGGGATATCTACAGCAAAATGCTAAGTCGTTGGGAGTTAGCAGGTAACTTAGCTGTTAGCTAATGACTTGATCAATTATTTTGAGAAAAGAACCGATTGTTATGAAAATAGCCGTCATTGGTGCGAAGGGTTTGCCTCCCAAACAGGGAGGAATTGAGCATTATTGTGCAGAAGTCTATCCGCGCATGGTTGCACAAGGACATTGTGTTGATTTGTTTGCTCGGTCTTCTTATACAGACTATTCTTGGTTTGATTATTACGACTTTTGGGGTGTGCGCGTTGTCTGTTTACCTAGTGGCAATTGGCGTGGTATAGATGCTTTTATTGCTTCAGCGATGGGAGCGATCGCTTCTTGCACCCAGCAATATGATATAGTCCATTTTCATGCTCTGGGGCCATCTTTATTTACTTGTTTACCCAGAATTAGCACCTCTGCAAAGGTTGTAGTTACCTGTCAAGGATTAGATTGGCAACGTGCCAAGTGGGGTAATTTATCTAGTCGGCTAATTTTGATGGGAGAAAAGGCAGCAGTACGCTTCGCTCATGGGCTAATTGTAGTATCAAAAGACTTGAAAAATTACTTTCTCCAAACCTACGGTAGGGAGACAGTTTATATTCCTAACGCTCCTGCTAGCTATGCTGGCTCAGATCCAGAGTTTTCTTATGGTAAAGCTATTGGTTTAACAAAAGGACGCTATATTCTATTTTTGGGCAGACTTGTACCA
Source organism: Desmonostoc vinosum HA7617-LM4 (assembly GCA_019359515.1). Classification (GTDB taxonomy): domain Bacteria; phylum Cyanobacteriota; class Cyanobacteriia; order Cyanobacteriales; family Nostocaceae; genus Desmonostoc; species Desmonostoc vinosum. The sequence goes on from JAHHHC010000035.1 coordinate 2,775, forward strand.
GAAAAGCGTCCTGATTTACTCATTGAAGCTTTTCTGAAGTTGAAACCGACAGGATGGAAACTAGTTTTAGCGGGCGGTGTCAGTGATACTCAATCCTATAGCGCCAAACTCCTAGAAACAGTTGCTAGTAATCGAGATGTCGTATTTGCAGGCGAACTCAAAAGAAATCGTCTGTGGGAAATTGTCCGGGGGGCGGGTTTATTCGTCTTACCTTCTGATTTGGAAGGACTACCTCTAGCAATGTTAGAGGCGATGCGAGAAGGTATACCAGTATTAGCGAGTGATATCGCACCTCACGAGCAATTAATTAGTGGTAAGCGGGGGATGCTATTTGAGGCTGGAAATGTAGACTCTTGTGTACATTCTTTAGACTGGGCAATTAATCATCCAACTGAACTAGCAACAATGGCTGAGAACGCACAAAGATATGTGCAGCATCACTATAGTTGGGATCAAATTACTTCTGAAACTTTGAAGCTATATACAACAATCTTGAATTCACCTGAGCCAGTAAATGTACCAGATTTGAGTTTCAACAGAGTTTTTGGGTTTGTTAGCAGGAAATAGTCATTGGTCATTTGTAATTCTCCCCATTCCCCATTCCCTACTCCCTACTCCCCATTCCCCATTCCCAAGGATATACGTAATGGAAAAAGGCATTTCAACTTTACCAGCGATTTTGAAGCGGCGAAGTTTGCCAGCTTTGGCTACCTTTGCCGCCGTGATTGGCGGAGCATTTGCTTACTTAGCTTTTGCCCCACGTTTATATCAATCGACGGCGCGATTGATGCTTGATGATAACCGGGTGAGTGTTTCTGAGTTGGGACGCGACCTGACGCAAGCGCCTGTAGGCATCCCTGGTGGCCCTAGCCCAGTAGCAGATCAAGCGGAGTTAGTGAAATCACAACCTGTTTTGGAGCGATCGCTACAGAAGGTTTTTCCTGATTCTAATAGCCCACTGACAGTTAAGCAACTAGGTCAAAAGTTACGGGTGAAAATTGCTCCGGCTACGAATATTGTAGTTTTGAGCTACCAAGCTAAAGACCCTGTTTTGGCCGCAAAGCTTCTGAATGCGATTTCTCAAACGATGGTTGAGGATAGCGCTCAATATGTCCGTAAAGAAGCTGCGAACGTGCGGATGTTTTTAGAGAAGGAAGTACCATCAGCTCGTCTGCGTCTGCAACAAGCAGAAGTTATAGAAAACAAATACAGACAAGCCACTGGTATTGTCTCCTTTGAAGACCAAAGCAAAAGTTTGGTTGATAGTTTAGCTAATCTCGAAGATCAGGAACGGACTTTAGTCGCCCAACTCCAACAAACGCGATCGCGGGATGCATCTCTGCGAGCAATTACCAACTCCCCCAGCCTCAGCAATGCTTACGCAGCTGTTCGCGGTGGTCAAGACGAACAACTCCAGAAGTTACGCACTAAGTTGACAGATTTGGGGACACAAGTCATTGATATGCGTTTACGCTTTACCGAGAACCATCCCACTTTAATTAAACTGGTTCAGGAACAGCAAGCGATCAAGGCTTTATACAATCAAGAACTGGCTCGCTTTTCACCTGGAAACCCGGCCATCTCTCCCAGAAATGTGGCATCCGATTCTCTCAGTCAGAATCTGACTTCTGAACTCATTAACAATCAAATTGAACGCTTAGGAATAGAAAATCGGTTGCGAGTGATTCAATCTTTGAGGGCTAACTTACGCGATCGCCTCGCCCGATTGCCGGTTCTCCAACAACCGCTGACAGCACTTACCCGCCAACAAGACGAAGCCGCCGCATCTCTCAAGTTGCTGCAAAGCAAACTAGAAGAGGCGCGGATTGCTGAAGCCCAACTAGTTGGTAATGTCCGGATCATCGAAGAGGCCAAACCTGCCACTTCTCCTGCTTCACCACAGCCTGCGATCGTATTGGTACTGGCAACTGTGTTGGCAACTATTTTAGCGATCGCTGTAGTCTTGTTGCTGGAGATGATGGATAAAACACTCCATAATGCTTCAGAAGCTGAAGAACTACTCAAGACACGACTGTTAGGAGAATTGCCTTCCCTACCCGCAAAGACACTCACCTTAAATCCACCAGGAAATTTTCTCGATAACATTGCTCTAGTTGAACCTTACCGGATGCTGTTAAAAACCCTAGAGTTTCGCAATTCTCAGAAGGTGCGAAGCATTGTAATTAGTAGTACTAAATCCGGGGAAGGTAAATCGGTAGTGGCTTCACACCTAGCCGCTGTCTGTGCCATGTTCTCTCGACGGACATTGATTATTGATGCAGACTTGCGTTGTCCTATGCAACACAAACTGTTCAACTTAATTCCTCAACCAGGAATTACAGATATACTCGACGGACATCTGTCTTTAGTTGAAGCTGTACAGATTACAGACATTGATCATCTCTCAGTATTGACCTGTGGAAGTCTGCATACCCGTCCCTCACAATTACTAGAGTCAGACGCGATGAAATCGCTCATGGCAGAGGCGATCGCTAAATATGATTTAGTAATTTTAGATACTCCATCTCTCAATGATAGTGCTGATGCTACTACCTTGGGACGATATAGTGATGGCGTAGTGCTAGTTACACGTCCCAGTTTTACACACAAAGAATCATTGCAAAAAACTGTATCAGAGCTTACACACAATCGCATAGCGATTTTAGGAGTAGTTGCAAATGGTACAACAAATCAAACAGAAAAGTCTTACCGCTATTCATCCCGTCTTCTCCAACGTGTCAATGTTCTGAGTGATACCGTCAGTTCCAAAAACGGTTCGAGGTCAAAGTGACGATGTTAACTAATCAAAGTTCAAATTCTCCGTTGTCACTCTGGGTAGGGTTGGCAGGTGTGGGAATTGGCATACTCATAGGCATCCTCACAGGTGCCCAGCCGCTTTTCCTTACCTTAGCTGTCGGTGCAATACCGTTTGTTTTCCTATTTTTTGCCAAATTTGAACAAACGGTTATTGGTTTATTAATCCTGCGTAGCGCCCTCGATCCTTTCTCTGATCAGCAAGTACCGGCTGCATTTGCCCTTGGTCTTGATGCTCTGATTTTACTTTATGTAGTGGTAGCATTATTGACAGGTCGGATAGTACGTACTGATCGATTTTGGTGGTTGTTTGCAGGCTGGGTAGCTTTACAGGGTTTGTGGGTGATATTTATTATCTTACCTGTGGGAGGAATGGAGTTTGATAGTACTGTTTTGCTAGACAGTATCCGCGAGTGGGTGCGTCTTTTTTCCTGGTTGATGGTTTATTTGCTGGTAATGCAGTTAAAAGACCGAATTCATCCACGACAAATTATCTTTGCTTTATTTTTTGCTCTTGTAATACCTCTGACGGTGGCGTTCATGCAGGTAGTTCTTCCGGCTTCGCTCTTACCAAGTGTACTTCAAGGAACCGCAGATCCAATTTCAGGAGTAATTTCCAGGGTTAATGGCACTCTCGGTCTTTCCAATACCTTCGCCACTTTTTTGTTGTTGTTCATTGGTTTAACTTACTGGCAATTGGGTCAATCTCAGCGGCGTTGGCCTTGGCTGGTGCTGCTGGGCTTACTTTGTTTTTTCTATGTCAGTACTAAAGCCTTGTTTAGCTTGATGATGTTGGGCGTTTTTATTCTGGTTTTGATTGCACCAAGATTGAACATAATCAATCTGATTGCTGGAGTGTTGTTATTTGGTGTAGTCATAGCCCTATTTGCCAGTACAGAGTTTGGACAACAACGTCTTCATTCGTTGTTGCAAACACCACTTTTCAACCCAGATATGGATATATCACGGGCGTTGATTCTGTCGAAGGGAGATAATAACAGCTTTAACTGGCGGCTATCTCAGTGGAGTTATCTACTACAGGCTTGGCAGGAGTCTCCCTTTTTTGGCCATGGCTTGGCAACTAGCCGTCATTTAACTATTTACAAAAACTATGCCCACAACGACTACATGATGGCTTTAGTAGAAGGCGGGGTTGTAGGTTTTATCATTTTTCTGACCTTTCTCGGCGCTCAAGTTACACGTTTAGTTTATTTATTGCACACTTCTAGTAACAAGGCTCAGCAAAAACTGTGTTGGGTCTTGTTAGCAATGCTTTTGTCTATACTTGTCGGCATGATTACTGAGAATATCTGGACTCACACAACTCTCTTTTTCTACTGGTGGACTCTGTTTGCAGTTGCTGCTTGGAATTGGAATCAGTCGGAGCATCTGGATAACTCTATGTCACAGTAAAACCTCTTTTGTAATCGTGTACGTAACAATGACCCAGCGCTTGATTAACTCTAGCTATCACGCTCAACTGAAACTAGAACATCAACGACCATTACGGGTAGTTTTGGTGCATCCAAGTGCGGGGGTTAACTGGAGTGGTGGCTCAGAAATATTCGCCATTGAACTTGCTCGTCGCCTGAGTGCTGACTTTGAGGTGGAATTATTAGCAGGCGCTCCTTGTAGCCCTTTTTACTATCCAGCTGGTGGGATTCCTCGCACACAAGCGCGTCAGATTCTCAATTATTTACCGATCGCTTCTGTACTGAAACGTTTTATCACTCATTTTGACATTGTTATTGAACACCTGACCAGTTCTTTACCTTGTGCTATGCGACTGCTGACACGCCCTGCTGACTTGATTTTTCCCTGTAATGATTACGGTGGTTTGGCGATGGCTGCTTTTGTCCGCGCACTGATTGGTACACCTATTCTTTATACTGAACATACGGGATTGTTAAATCAAGGGCGATCGCTTGCACGTAACTTACAATTTTGTCCCAACCATCTCGTAGTTTTTTCTGAGGCAATGGCTAATTTTGCCCGCACTTTACGACCTTCCCAAGACATCACCATTATTCTCAACGGTGTAGACACTAACCGCTTTACACCAAAAGGAGAGCAGATGGCTTTAGGTTTAAACAAACCTTTAGTTTTATGTGTAGCTTCTCTTAACCGCGAAAGTCACAAGCGAGTTGAACTAGCAATTAAGGCTGTAGCCAGCTTGCCAAAAGTCAGTTTTCTGATTTGTGGAGATGGGATTGATCGTGCATATTTTCAATTTTTAGGTGAGAAGTTATTAGGAAGCGATCGCTTTGCAATTAAGACATTTACCAGCGAGCAGATGCCTCAAGTTTATCGTAGTGCAAATGCATTCACATTACCTTCTATTAATGAACCATGTGCGCTTTCTTATTTAGAAGCAATGGCTAGTGGTTTACCAGTTGTGACTACAGACGATGAAATGCGTCGCCATGTAATTGCAGATGGGGGAATTCTTTGTGATGTCACAAATAAAGATGAATATGCTGCTGCCATTGTCAAAGCCTTAAATGGAAATTGGCAAGATAAAGCTAGACGAAATGCCTATCGTTTTAGCTGGGATACTGTGGCATTACATTACCGTGATGTCATTTTGCAAACAATTCTGCGGTCTCAAGGAGTGGTGAGTGGGGAATGGGGAATTGGGAGACGCGGGGACGCGGAGAATGACAAATGACAACTAACAACTTGGGTTAATCTTTGAAAATCAAGGATTTTTATGATGCCAAAGGTTTCTATAATAATTCCTGCATATAATGCTATGAATTATCTGCCAGATGCTTTAGAAAGCGTTCTCCAGCAGACTTTTACAGATTTTGAAGTGTTAATTATTGATGATGGTAGTTCGGATAATCTTGTGCAATGGGCAGGTGAGTTAGCCAACTCACAAGTAAGGTTAATTGTACAAAAAAAACAAGGTGTAGCGGTGGCACGTAATACGGGTATTGCTAATGCCAAAGGTGAGTATATAGCTTTTTTAGATGCTGATGATTTGTGGAAACCAACTAAGCTGGAAAAACAAGTATGTTATTTGGACAATCATCCAGATATAGGCTTAGTACACACAAATATGGTGTTAATTAATCAGGAGGGAAAATCATCAGGTAGAGTTATGAAATCTCATGCAGAAGGTGATGCTTTAAAACAATTATTAGAGAAAAATACAATAACCACTTCTTCTGTAATAGTTCGTAATTGTTGCTTGACAAATATTGGTGACTTTGATATTAGCTTACGCTACTCTCAAGATTGGGATATGTGGGTTCGGATTGCTGCTCGTTATCGATTTGCTGTAATCAAAGAGCCTTTAGTTTGCTATCGCCAACATGCCAATAATGCTACTAAGAATTGGCAAATGTGGGAAAAAGGTTTAGGAGTGATTGAGAAATTATTTCAATCTGCTCCTAAAGATTTAATCTATTTAAAAAACCACAGCTATGGGTATGCAAATATCTATTTAGCTTGGAAAGCTCTCCAAAATGGCGATCGCCATCAGGCTATGTGTTTTCGCACAAAAGCGATCGCCCACTATTCCCAACTACGCTACTCTTTGGGATATATGCGTTTGTCTGTAGCGATCGCCATTATGCAATGGTTAGGATTTGACAGCTTTAACAAAATACTAGCACTTATCTACACTGTGCGTCGGCATATTGCGTGAATAAGCAGGGGATGAGGGGGATGAGGGAGATGAGGGAGATGAGGGAGAAAGATAATTCTCCCAGTCCCCATTCCCCATTCCCCAGTCCCCACTCCCCACTCCCCATTCCCCACTCCCCATTCCCCACTCCCCACTCCCTACTCCCCACTCCCTACTTCCTACTCCCCACTCCCCACTCCCCATTCTCCTTGATTCGATAATTAGGAAAGTCATTATGGGATTACGCCATCAAGCTTTTAAAGGCGGATTTATCATGCTTGTCCGTCAAGGTTTGGGTATATTACTCAGCTTGGTAGGCGTGATATTTATTACTAGAGTTATTGGGCCTACTGATTACGGACTTTTTGGAGCAAGCAGCGGTATTGTGATCTTTTTTTACCGTTTAGCTCCCTTGGGTTTGAATATTTACCTGCTTCGCAAAAAGACTAATCCAGAGCAACAGGAATACGAACAAGCCTTTACTCTCTTGTTATGTATCAATATTATTTGTGTCACTGCTATTGTATTAGGACGACAATTTATCGCTCAGTTGCTAAAGCTGCCAGACGTTGCGCCTCTTTTAGGAATCTTAGCTTTAACAATACCTTTGAGTACTTTAAATGTGCCTTGGGTAGTCAAGTTAGAACGCGATCTCAACTATCAACGTGTAGCATACATTGAGCTAATCAGCCAGATAGGTTACTACTTAGTTGCAATACCATTAGCATTACATGGAGCTGGTGCTTGGTCTCCTGTTTTTGGCTTATTTACACAGCAAGGCAGCCAATTGGCTCTCAATTACTGGAGTAGCAATCTGCGACTCAACTTATGTTGGCACCCAAATACAATTCGGACGATGCTCAACTACGGTTTCGGCTATACAAGTTCAATGTGGATTTGGGAATTGCGTACATTAGTCAATCCAGTCATTGTAGGACGTTTTGCTGGTGCGGAAGCTGTTGCTTTTGTGGCTTTGTGCATTCGTTTGGTAGAGATGCTTTCCTTTGCTAGGGCAGTAATTTGGCGCTTGGCAATGGCTGCACTTGCTAAATTAGGAGATGACAAAACTCGCCTACGCAAGAGTATTCAAGAGGGAATGCGCTTACAAGTATTAGCAGTTGGTTTACCAATGGTAGGGTTTGCGCTGGTGGCTCCTGTAGTCTTAACATTGGTTTTTGGAAAAGATTGGAATCCAGTACTGCAAATATTTCCGCTGATTACTATTAGCTATCTTTCTTATGCAGTTTTCAATTTACATTGCTCTGTATTGTATTTACAGGGTAAAAATCTTTTGGTGACATCGTTTAATTTAATCCATATAACCCTGTTTATAGGAAGTGCATTTTTGCTAGTGCCGCGCTTGGGTATTGTTGGTTATGGCTGGGCGGAAATTTGTACATTAGCTAGCTATTTTATTCTTCACTTTTACATAGTTAGAGAGATTGGTGAGCTTAATTACACTGATGTGGCAATCTGGTACTTTATCATAGTTATTATTTTAATTTTAAGCACATTTCATGATGTGGCTCGCTACTTGTCTTGCTTAATGTTACTGCTGCCCTTAGCATCAACTAAAGAAAGAAAAAACTTGATTAGTTATTTCCAAATATTAAAATTTTAGACATATTGTCAAAATTAAATCAAACTTCAATTAAGATTTATTTGCTTGCGATCGCTCACAAGATATCCGTCTGTCTTCCCCTAGCCCCTATTTTCACTTTGTCCTCAACAAGCGATCGCCTGCATCTCCTAAACCAGGAATAATATAACCATGTTCATCGATTGCAGCATCATGGGAAACTTTAAAGGAGTTAATACAAATACATGAAAGGAATAGTTCTGGGATTTGACCCGATAAATGGGGGATTGATCAGTGCTGAAGATGGGAAACGGTATACATTACAACTGGATGCCTGGAGAGGATTGCAACCGCCTCGTGTTGGTGAACAAGTAGATTTTGAAATCAATGGCGATGCTGCTAGTGAAGTTTACCCACTCGTTAACGAGACAGAATCAACACAAGATGATATTGGTAAGACACTTACCGCAGCAGGCAAATCGCTAGCAGATGCCACAAGTCGTGCAGCAGCAGAAGCTTCTGTTAGGCTTTCTGAACCACCATCTAACCCAACTGCCCAAAAACTACTAGAGAATGGCAAAAAGGTCTCAGCTTCACTATTTGCTGTGATCTTAATTTGTTTTTTCCTACCTTTCGTTACCGTTTCTTGTGACAATCGACCTGTTTTTCAAATGTCAGGTGTTGAAATGGCTACTGGTAAAACAGTGAGTACACCAGATATATTTGGTAGTCAAACGCAGAGTCAAAAAATTCCTGGTGATAGCAGAGCTGCTCTTGTTTTTGCTGCTGCGGCTTTAGGTATTGGAACTAGCCTGATCAAGATTCGTAAAAGTTCGCTAATTTCCGCAGGTATCGGAGCATTTGGATTAGTTATGCTTTTGTCTCTTAAGTCAGAAATTGATAAACAGATTATCAATAATGGCGCTAGTTATGCGGGGTTTAAAGCAGACTATGGTGTAGGCTTTTGGGGTTCAATTTTACTATTTATTTCAGCAGCTTGTCTTAACATTTGGCTATTTTTTCAAAAGAGAACAGATAGAGAAACCACTCCATAAAAAACCATCCCGACTTTAAAGTTCCTCTGAAGTGGCGCAACTTGCCAAAGCAATTACGGTGCAAATTGACTATAAAAATGCCCCTGGTTTGGGAGTCATGGACAGCGTTATGCACTCATTTAGCCGTTGTTGGGCAATTTATTATATGTGCGTTTACACAGTTTTGCTAAATTCTTTTCTGCAAATCTCGATTATTCAGTTAGTTGAGCGAAGTCGAAACCAACGGTTTTGGTAAATTATTTCCTAGAAATCACCTAATTTACTAAGTGTTCGAGCTTAGTGAGCGAGTATTTTAGCTTCACTTCAACTAACGAGCCTTTCACTTCAACTAACAAGCCTTTCACCTCAACTAACGAGCCTTTCACTTCAACTAACAAGCTTTTCACTTCAACTAACAAGCTTTTCACTTCAACTAACAAGCCTTTCACTTTAACTAAAAGGATTTTCAAAGCTGGTATCGCTCGAAAGATCCTGGTTCTGTTGCGTGGCGCTTTGCTCAGGGACTGTTCTACCCGATTATAATGATGTCGGTAATCCTCCAAAGGTTTTTTGCACACTAGGCAAGAAGAGACGCGCTTTGGAAGCGCGTCTCTACAAGAGACCTCTTGCAAAAGTCGGATACTCGCCAGAAAATAAATTTTCTGGCTGATAACTCAAGTCGGTTTCAACCGACTAATAACAGTATTTTTAGTCCGTTTCAACGGACTTTTGCTATTAGGCAGAGACTTGAGTCTCTGACGGTTCAAGTATTTTTGCAAGAAGTCTAAGGGTTTCGGGTAACGCAGAATTAATTTCACCAATAGAGTTGACAGGATAACTCATTTCCTGTATTGAAAATAAAAGCTGATAAAAAATCCAATTATGAAACTTCATTATGCACTTGCACCAGTAGCTGTGGTCGGGGCGATCGCTTTTATCCAACCACAAACTGCTATAGCATTATCCTCAGCGGAAGTAGCTCAACTTGCCAAAACTATCACGGTGCTAATTGATAGTAAAGATGGTTCTGGAACTGGGGTAATTATTAAAAAAGAAGGCAACACTTACACTGTTCTGACAGCTAGACATGTCATTGAGGCTCAAACTAAATATGAAATAGTCACTCCAGATGATCAGCGTTATGCACTCAACTACAGTACTATCAAAAAGTTACCAGATGTAGATTTAGCTGTTGTACAGTTTACTAGCAATCAAAGCTATCCTGTTGCTAAAATCGGGAACTCAGACGAATCTCCCGAAGGAACAACCGCTTATGTAGCTGGGTTTCCGCAAGTGACAGCGGCATTTTCTCAGGCGATTTACAATTTCACCGATGGGCGGATTACTGCCAATGCTAACAAGGCGCTGCGTGATGGTTACGCTTTGGTGTATAGCAATAATACACTACCAGGGATGAGTGGCGGCCCGGTGTTGAATGAGAAAGGCGAATTGGTAGGAATTCACGGCAGAGGTGACACAACAGAGAATTTTCAAATCTCAGATAAAAATCCCAACATAGTGATTAAGTCAGGCTTTAATTTGGGAATTCCCATTAATACTTTTTTGCGATTGTCAGCCAAAACAGGAGTAGTAAATGTAGGAGTTAAACCTTTTAACGCACCAATAGTCACAACACCAAAAGCTGACGATTTTTATATTCAAGCTTGGGATAAATATAATAAAGGGGATTTTCAAGGGGCGATTGTGACTTTTACAGAAGCCATTCGCCTCAAGCCTCAATATGCTGCTGCTTATCTCTGGCGGGGATATGCTAAAAACAATGGTCGAGAAAATAAACAGGCAGTGATTAAAGATTTCCAAAAAGCAGCAGAGTTGTTTTTTGCTCAAGGAAATAAAGTCGATGCTTACATCAGCCAAGGAACTTCTCGTTGGCTATCGCAAGATTATCAAGGTGCAGTTACCGCACTGACTCAAGCAATTCAACTTAATTCTAAAAATCCCTTAGCTTACAACGAGAGGGGAAATGCTCGCACTGGATTGGGAGATTTTCAAGGTGCTGCTGCGGATTATACGCAAGCAATTAGTCTAAATCCTGACTTAACTGTTGCTTACCCTAACCGAGCTAATGCTCGCCGGGGTTTAGGAGATAGCCAAGGAGCGATCGCAGATTTAAACGAAGCAATTCGCCGCGCTCCTAACTATGCTATTGCTTATAAAAATTTGGGATTTATCTATAGTGAATTGGGACAACAAAAAGAGGCGATCGCCAATTTACAAAAAGCTGCCGACTTGTTTCTCAAGCAAGGTAACAAAATAGAAGCTTACCAAAGCCAAGGGTCGATTCGCTTGGTGATGAAAGATTATCCGGGGGCCATTGCCCTGTTTACACAAGCAATTCAACTCAATCCCAAAGAAGCTGCACACTACCTAGACAGGGGTTTTGCTCGCTCACAGTCGGGAGATCAGCAAGGAGCGATCAAAGATTACACTCAAGCTCTGCAAATTGATCCTAAAAATTTTAATGCGTATGAAGCGCGGGGTTTTGTCAAGCTGGAATCTGGAGATCAAAAAGGAGCGATCGCAGATTTTACCCAAGCTGTGAAAATTAATCTCAAAGATGCCAACGCTTATGCCGGTCGTGGATTTGCCCATAATCAATTAGGAGATAAACAAAGTGCGATCGCTGATTTACAAACAGCAGCTAAACTTTTTCAAGAACAAGGCAATACAACAGCGTATCAACAGATATTAGACAGCATTAGCAAGATACAACAGTAGGGAATAAGGAACAGCAATAGTGGGTGTGTTGTCACCCATTGATGTCAAGTTAAGCTAGTTAAGCTAAAAATAGCTTCGGTGTTGGCTTCCTCATCCGCCAGAGAATAAATTCTCTGGCTAATAGCTCAAGTCTACTGAAGTAGACTCAAAATCTTGGAGGATATTCAGTCATCTAAAGATGACTTTTGCTATTAGCAAGAAACTTCAGTTCCTTGCGGGACATAACTTTTACGTTAAGTTGACACCAATGGTTGTCACCAAGCACTGCACCATTAACAATTTAAGATTCTCTTAACCACATTGCGAATTGAGATTACTTTATGAAAGAAGGTAAAAGTTTAAAGCCAATCTGGGCTACGCCCCGCTCCAAAGATCGCCCGCAAGTGTCGCGAAAGAATCCTTGTCATGCAAGGTAGATTGAAACCTTGTCCCTGGTGAGCGACATAGTTTTCCCTGTTCCCTTTTATAAACTACTTGAGGAATTAAGAAAAAATGATTGTATAAAAATACGGAGATATTTTCCAGTAAAGTCAAAAAAAGCCTCCTGGGAATTGAATGATGAAATTTCATTATCTACTTGCACCAGCATTGATGGGAGTAACAGTTGCCTTTGTGCAACCACAAGCTGCTGTGGCGTTATCCTCAGCAGAAGTGGCAAAACTTGCTAAAACAATCACAGTACTAATTGATAATCAAAATGCTTCCGGGACTGGGGTAATTATTCAAAAACAAGGCAACACTTACACTGTTCTCACAGCTAGGCATGTAATTGAAACCCAAGCTAAATATGAAATTGTCACCCCAGATGGTCAGCGTTATGCACTCAATTACAATACTGTCAATAAGTTACCAGATGTAGATTTAGCCCTTGTACAATTTACCAGCGCTCAAAATTACCCAACTGCCAAAATCGGCAACTCAGATGAATCCCCCGAAGGGACAACCGCTTATGTTGCAGGTTTTCCACAAGTGACAGCAGCCTTTTCCACTTCAATTTACAATTTTACCGATGGGCGGATTACTGCCAATGCCACCAAAGCGCTACGTGATGGCTACGCACTGGTTTACAGCAATAACACACTACCCGGCATGAGTGGTGGCCCGGTATTGAATGACAAAGGGGAACTAATCGGCATTCATGGCAGAGGCGACACGGCAGAGAATTTTCAAATCTCTGACAACAATCCTAATGTGATTATCAAATCAGGCTTTAATTTGGGAATTCCCATTAATACCTTTTTGAGATTATCAGCTAAAACAGATACAGATGTGGGTGTTAAGCCTCCTAGCACACCCGTAATCACAAAACCGAAAGCAGACAACTTTTATCTTCAGGGTTTGGATAAGTATCAAAAAGCAGATTTTCGGGGTGCTATTACTGCTTATACCGAAGCGATTCGTCTCAATTCTAAATATGCCTCTGCCTACTACAGACGTGGAGATGCCAGAGTCAATCTCAGAGAAAATGAAAAGCTGATTATTGGAGATTATCAAAAAGCCGCAGACCTGTTTTTTGCTCAAGGAAATAAAGCCGATGGCTACAGAAGCCAAGGTTCTGTGCGTTTGTTCTTGAAAGACTACCAGGGAGCAATCACCGCTTTGACTGAAGCGATTAAACTCAATCGTAACGATTTTGCGGCTTATGGTGAGAGGGGTCGTGCCCGTTCTAACTTGGGAGATTGGCCAGGTGCGATCGCAGATTACACTGAAGCTATTCGCCTGAATCCTAACGATATTGATTCATACATCAACCGGGGTAATGTGCGCCGCTATTCAGGAGACAGCCAAGGAGCAATTACTGATTTCCAACAAGTAATTAATCTCTCTCCCAACTCTGCCTTTGCCTACCTCAGTCTAGGATTTACCTATAATGAATCAGGACAATCCCAAGAAGCGATCGCTAATTTGCAAAAAGCTGCTGACCTGTTTTTTCAGCAAGGAAATAAAGTTGAGGCTTACCAAAGTCAAGGTCAGATTCGTCTAATTAAAAAAGATTATCAAGGAGCAATTGCTCTATTGACGAAAGTTATTCAACTCAATCCGGAATCTGTACACTACAATAACCGGGCTTATGCTCGCTTACGGTCGGGAGACAAACAAGGAGCGATCGCGGATTACACCAAATCTCTGCAAATTAATCCTAATGATATTAATGCTTATAGTGGGCGGGCTTTTGCCCGGTTGCAATCGGGAGATGCAAAAGGAGCGATTGCAGATTACACCCAATCTATACGAAGAAATCCCAAAGATGCCAATGCTTATGCAGGTCGGGGATTTGCCCGTAATCAATTAGGAGATAAACAAGGAGCAGTAACCGATTTACAAACAGCAGCCAAGCTCTTTCAAGAACAAGGCAATACAACAGCGTATAAACAAATACTAGGCAATATTAGAAGGATACAAGAATAAAGAGTGAGTAAATCGCGTAACATTTGTTAATAGTAGAAATTGTTGCTGCCTGTTTGATTTGCGAAACAGAGCGATCGCCACGATGGAATTAAAAAACCATGGACGGGTCAAACTAGACCTCTTGCAAAAGTCGGATACTCGCCAGAAAATAAATTTTCTGGCTGATAACTCAAGTCGGTTTCAACCGACTAATAACAGTATTTTTAGTCCGTTTCAACGGACTTTCGCTATTAGGCAGAGACTTGAGTCTCTGACGGTTCAAGTATTTTTGCAAGAAGTCTACTGTTTACCACGCCAAAAAACAACTGTTATGGTGGATATGGAAATGCTATTTCCACACTCAACTCCCCAGTGTTTTCATGACTGTTGATTTAACTACTTCATCTGATTTTGTCGCAGTATTGGCACAAGCTGCGGCTGCGTATCGAGGACAAAATCGCGATCGCCCTTCTGCGGGTATGTTAGTCGAGGCATTGCTGCAAGCGGAAAAAGCTGCCAAGCAACAGCGTCTAACTTATTCTTTTGCAGCCTTACTCGGTCAATGGCAATTGTGCTTTGTAACCGGAACTCGCAAAGTTAGAGAACGAGGAGGAATAATATTAGGTAAGGGTTTTTATTGGCCAAAATTTACCCCGACCTATATTTCTTTTGCAACAACCCAAGCTTTAGAAGAAACTCCAATCAAAGGAGAAGTTGCTAATCAAGTGCAATTTGGTTCAGTTTTAACAAAACTAACAGGGCCTGGACAATATTTAGGTAAAAAAAACCTATTAGCTTTCAATTTTACCCATATACAAATCAGTTTATTTAATCGCGTTGTATACGATAAACCCTTTAGTAAAGCTAAAGCGCAAACTGATAATTTTTATAATCAACCCATAGCTAAATTACCTTTTTTTGCCTTCTTTTTAATAACAGAAGAATTCATTGCAGCCCGCGGGCGTGGAGGCGGGTTAGCACTTTGGGTTCGGTTTTGAATTGGGGACTGGGGACTGGGGACTGGGGACTGGGGATTGGGGACTGGGGACTGGGGACTGGGGACTGGGGATTGGGGAATTGTCATTGATTATTCTCCGCGTCCCCCCGTCCCCGCGTCCCCGCGTCTCCCCCGTCCCCCTCATTCCCCTAAAAAGCCAACATGACGCTTTGGTAAACTGACTGTTACTTTGGTTCCTTGCCCAACTTGACTGGATAAAACAATACTGCCACCATGTAACTCTATGCAGGCTTTAGCGATCGCTAGCCCTAAACCTGTTCCTGGGATGGTGTCAACGTTACTCCCTCGACTGAAGGATTGAAATAAGTTTTGCTGATCGGCAGTGGGAATACCAATACCTTCATCTTTGATGTGAAATATTACCTGTGATTCTTTACCAATTAGGTGAAATTCTACATTGCCCCCATTTGGGGAATATTTAATAGCATTAGAGATTAAATTTATAAATATTTGCTGCAAAAGCCCGCGATCGCCACAAAAACCTCTAATACTACCAGTTATTTGAAAAACTAATTCGTGATGTTCGGCTAATGTTTCTCGTTCTTGTTCTATGAGATCGGAGAAAAATTGCAGCAAATCAAGTGATACTGGCTTAAATTTGATTTTGTCTAACTCAATTTGGTTAACCAAAAGCATGTTATTGACAAGTTTGGACATGTACCTTGCTTTTTGGTCAATAATTTGCATAAATCTCTGTTGTTTAGACTCATCAAGTTGTTGGCTATGTTTTAGCAGAGTTGATGCCGCCGTGAGGATGGAAGTTAGCGGTGTTCGATACTCGTGAGAGACTGTGGCTACGATTTGGGATTTAAAAGCGTTGAGTTGCTGTTCTTTCTTGAGTGCTACTTGTGTCTGAGTTAGCAATTCTGCCTGCTGGATAGCGATCGCTAGTTGCACTGAAACTTCATGAAGCATCTGTGCATCATCAGTTTGCCACTGTCGTTCTCCTGAACTTTGCTGAGCAATTAATAAACCCCAAGGCTTGGGAGTTGACTTGCCGTTGTTGCTGAGATTGATCGGAACCAGCAGATTCGCCTTAGTCTTAAATTGTTCTTGTAAAGTGCCATAGCAATTACTCAAGCCAGCCTCATAGATATATTGAGGATTGGAGATTGAGTACTGGGTATTGGCAAAAAAAGCAGGTGAGTAGGGAGCAGAAACCAGAGGCCCTCTTTTTTCTATCCCTAGTTCTGCTCGTTCCTCATGGTAGATATATTGACCGTGATTTTCCAAAGGAGACTCTAAGCGATCGCGCAGTACTAATGTATTGCATGACTCAATCGAGGAAGCGACTATCTCACCATTCATCTCTGACAAAAACTGATATACAAGCACGCGATCGCACTTCAACATTTGCTGTACTTCTGATACAGCCGTATTCAGTATTTGCTCTATGTTCAAAGACTGGCGAATTCGCAAAGCCGTCATAGCTATTAGGCGCTGTCGCTCTTGAGTTTTGCTGAGTTGTGTTTGCAAGCACAACTGCTTGATAGCATTACGAACTGCTATTTGCAGTACATCTGATTGCAGGTGTTGTTTGACCAAATAGTCTAAAGCACCCCTTTTCATCGCTTGTACCGCGACCTCTTCATCACCATGCCCTGTCAATATAATCACAGCAACAGGGGTCTCAAATATCTCCCGCTTTAGCCGATCAAAAAGCTCTAAGCCACTCATATCAGGTAGGCAAAAATCAAGCAGAACAACATCAAAGTGCATTTCTTGACACAAAGCAATTGCGTCTTCTGCACAATCTGCCTCCAAAATTTGGTAAGACTGGTGCGGATCTTTCAAGAGATATCGACGATAAATTTTTCGATCCGCTGCACAATCATCAATAATGAGTAGCGTCCATGTGTTTAACATAGAGAAGCGGGGAGCAATTTAGACTTTTGTCTATTTAGATTGTGATTTTTTAGATGATTCTAAAGAAAATCTAAATCAATTATGAATAAAATCTAAAATTTCTTTACTAATCTTATTAGGAATGGGGAATTGGGAATTGTCTTTTGTTATTGGTTATTTCTTCCTCATCCCCAGTCCCCAGTCCCCAGTCCCCAGTCCCCAGTCCCCCAAATCAAGGCGAAATGTTAGCCTCTAGCCAATAGTTTACGAATGCTTGAATGGTCTTTTTTAGCTCCTGAGCATCCATGGGCTTGACTAAATAGCCGTTTGCGCCTTTTTGGTAACATAATTCAATGTCTCTAGGGTTAGATGATGTAGTAAAAATTACTACGGGAATTTCCTTGAAACTTTTGTCCTGTTTTAGGCGCTCTAGAATGTCGCGACCATCAATACCTGGTAAATTCAGGTCAAGCAAAATTACTGAAGGTTTCAGTGTTGCCTGGGAATTGCGATCGCTCCCGTTTTGATAGAGAAATTCTAAAACCTCATCCCCATTCGTACAACGATGTATGGGATTTTGGACAGACATCCGCTGCATGAGGCGTTGTAGCATCTTAAAATCTTCATTGCTGTCTTCAACAACGAGCAGCGGTTCATGAAGTTTTGTTATCATCCTGCAATCTTAAAAAA
This sequence comes from Desmonostoc vinosum HA7617-LM4, assembly GCA_019359515.1. Lineage (GTDB taxonomy): Bacteria > Cyanobacteriota > Cyanobacteriia > Cyanobacteriales > Nostocaceae > Desmonostoc > Desmonostoc vinosum. Next base: position 20,513 of record JAHHHC010000035.1, read on the forward strand.
ACTTAACAAAAAGAAATATTTTTAAACTATCTTACAGCGATTTTTAACCAAATGAAATACACCCAATTCCAAAAGCAGGGGGAGATGAGGATTAAAAGGAGTCTGACAGGTATAGGTTATGACAAGAACGCTTGTAAAAGATAGGAAGGACGGGATCATAAAGTAAAAATTAAATTTTTGTAGTAGCGCGAGATGGTTAAAATAGTAAGGATATTTGAAAAGTTTTGGGCGAATATAATTCGCTACTACACAAGCGAAGTCCACCTCCTTTGGAAAACACGGAAAATCGAGTTATTGAAACCCACGGAGGTGGGTTTTGTCTATATAGTCGCGATTTCTAATCGCCGGGGTTAGTATTATCTTAAATCATGAATCAACCATCAAGCTTGCAGGTTAAATACAAAAAAATCTTTCCTATTTTTATGTTAGCGGCTAGTATCTTTATACTTTATGTAACCTTAGTTGCAGGATTTACACTAAATAGCATCACAGGTTTAGTACTTTTAGTTGTAAGTATTTTGATGTTGACACGCAATATAGCGGTAATTACACCAAACGAAATTCAGATGATGAATTTATTAGGAATGACATTGAAAACATATTCCTATACCCCTGACCAAATTGTCATTACAAATAACAGTATTATTATTAATAATAAAAAAGTGCTTTCAACATTATGGGCAGATATCAACATTAAAGAAGTAAGAAAATTGGTATTACAGACAGAAGATGAATAGGGACTGGGGACACGGGGACACGGGGACGCGGGGACACGGGGACGCGGAGAAATTTTCTCCCTCATCTCTCGGTTGGTGAGTTTCGGCTACGCGGAAATCGAGTGAAGTCGAGATTCAACTACCGCGAAGTCGAACCACATCCCCTCTCTTAGCTAACTAAGCAGCACAATCAAATAGCATAGTAGTCATATACCGCTCTGTCCATTCTGAGCCAAAGGATTTTTCTAAAACCCGGCGAGTTTTATCATTTTGTTGCTGCCTAGTGCAATAATATCTTTGTCCTGCTAGTATTTTTGCTACCTCCAGACGCGAAGTTAAAGGATTTGTTGTACTGGCAATTTGACAATGTAATGTTAAAAATTCCCGAACTTGTGTTAAAAAAGCCTCTTCTTCCTGAGTACCGACGGGACGTACAAACAAACAAAATTCCGAGAAAATATCGCCCCACTGAGGCAAGGCACGTGGTTGAGAAAACTCTGGTTTAGAAAGTGCCGATAAAGCAGTATAGTAACTCTTTGGTAAAGACCGATCTACATTGATTGGAGATAAATCAGCGATCGCTGCACTAATACTATCTCGCCCTCCCACTAAATCTGAACCAAAAATTGGTAATGCATATTCAGGATTAGGGAACATCACACAATGGAGAATATCTAACGATTTGCCTAACTGAGCTAGTTCTAAGTGGAGTTTCCGAAACTGCGGTGTTTGGTAACAGTGATTTTCGATAATCAGCCGCTCCCCTTCCAAGCAACCCTCAACATAACCTAAATCATCTGGAACCAAGTAGGGAGATAAATCTAGGTATTTCTGCCAAATTTCTTCAATACAGTTTGCTAACTTGTGAATTAGAGGATTTTGACGCGATCGCAATGGCGTTTGCATAGATTTAGGTATACGCTTCTATTTGAGTAAAATCTTTATATCCTTACATTGGCGCATCATCCGTGCAAAATGTGTGCAAATTGTCTGAGGGAATGAGGGAGTGGGGAGTGGAGGGATGAGGGGAATGAGGAGGGTGAGGGAGACGCGGGGACGCGGGGACGCGGAGAATAATCAATGACAATTCCCCAGTCCCCAGTCCCCAATCCCCAATCCCCAATCCCCAATCCCCAATCCCCAAAAAATTTTCCCACTTTTTCCGGAGAGTCTCAAGCTCTGGCTGTAGTCAATTACATACTGAAACTCTATACCGAACATGGGGCAACATATATATCTGGCCCCTATATAAACCTCCTCTTATTAAACACTGCTCTGGCCTGCCCCAGAGCAGTTTTTCGTTTACGAAAAAAGTCAAGTACCCTACGGAAAGTCTTCTCTACAAGACGCCCAACAAAACCGGACTTCGTTTGTTCTTGCTCCGATAGGAGAAGATTGCCCGCAAGTGGCATCAAATAATCTTTATTTCTGAAGGTAGGTAGAAACCTTTGTGGGTGGTTTATTTTTCCCTATTCCCTATTTCCTCTTCTCTTTCATAGTATGTATAAATTTTTATTCTCTGAATCTTAACTCAGGAAGATTGCACTGCACACCGGAAAATAGCATACTCAATATATATCAGAGTATCAATCCAAGCGTCTGCTAGACCACCATGACCAACGACTTTTCCAAGCAAAATCTCAGAGGTCATTCCTTTAAACGTCAAGACTTAACTGGTGCTGATTTTAGCTATGCAGATATTAGAGGTGTAGATTTTACTGGTGCTAATCTCAAAGAAGCCAAATTCATTGGTGCTAAAACTGGACTGCGATATCAATGGACGATGGGGTTAGTACTCATCTCACGCTTAATCTCAAGAATATCAAAAGCTTTTTCGGCATATATTGACTATTTATCATCGTTTAATTTTTACAATTCTACTGCTAACAACTTTTATGCGGGTGTTGTTTGTTTAGTTTTGCTGACAATCTTCTGGGTGTTCACTGTCAATAAAGGCATTGTGGTGGGTTTTGCAGCTTTTGTTATAGCTGTGGTTGGAGCTTTTGTTTTTGCCAAAGCCTTAGCTAAAGTAGGAATCCAAGCCGGAGCAAGAGCTATTACTGGAGCTGTAGCTTTTGCATTTGCCTTTGCGACAGTAGGAATTTTAGCTTTATTTTTTATCAATGCTGGATTCTTGGCTTTTGCCGCAGCGCTGCTGATTTTTTACATTGGATGGCGTGCTTTGAAGGGAGATGAGAGACAGGCTTGGACTCGCTCGTTTGAAATTATTTTTGCTGCTACAAGAGGTACAAGCTTTCGTGATGCAGATTTAACAGATGCAGATTTTACCAGAGCTACTCTCAAGAATACAGATTTTAGCAATTCAATTCTGACTCGTACTTGTTTTCACCAAGCTATAATACTGTCTTTTGTTTGTCCCGGCGCAACTTACTTGGGACACACACAAATACGTAATTTGTTAGTTACGGGACAAGGGCAAGGTCAAAATTTTGACTATCAAGACCTCTGGGGAATTAATCTCAAAGGAGCTAATCTCACGGATGCTAGCTTCGTTGGTGCAGATTTAAGTAAGGCTAATTTACATAAAGCTAATTTATCTAGAGCAAAGTTAGTAAAAACGCAATTGAACGGTACTGATTTGACAGATGCTACTGTCACCGGAGCCTATATTGAAGACTGGGGTATTACCAAAGACACTAAATTTGATGGGGTGAAATGTGAATACATTTATACATGCTTACCCACTTCAGAAAACCCTCATCCCTTTCGTAAACCTTACAATAGCCAGAAAACTTTTGTAGACGGTGAATTTTGTGATTTGATCGAGCAAATTTTTGACACCCTCGACCTCTACCACCAGGGTAATAATATACATGCGATCGCCACTTCACACCAGCAAAATGTTCGCAATCAAATACAAAGGCAACCAAGTGTAAATACTGAAGCATTCCTCACTCAAGATGACATTGGCAAGTTATTGGCAGAACTCGAAACTTTAATTCAAGGAGCAGAACTACCAGCCGATATCCAAGAAGAAGTAATTGAAGACTTAAGAGCAACCAAGAAAGCAATAGACAAAAAAGAACCAAATATCATCCGAGCATTAGACCGTTTAACAAACGTAGCAGAAATAATTGAAACGGCTGCTAATACTGTAGATGTTAATCAAAAACTCTGGTACACAGCTATGCCGATTATTGCCAAAGTTACTAACTTTCTAAGTGCTGCTGTGAACCCATAAACTCACCCAAATAAGTGAACAATGTTCATGTTTGCTATTTTGAACATATTCAACCAGAATACTGGGTTTAGCTGGCCCAAGTTCGCGCTCGCTGTAAACGATTGCGAATGCGGTTTGCCAAATCTATGCCCATCACTGGTTTACACAAGTAATCGTCAGCACCTAGAGTAAAAGCTTGATTTTGAGTTGTTGCATCTGTGAGGGCACTGACAAATAGAACTGGTAATCGCCGCCAACACACATCACTCCGTAAGACTTGGCATAATTCCAATCCATTAATTTGTGGCATATTGACATCTAACACCAGTACATCAGGTATTACAGCTTGTAATACTGTCCAGAATTGTTGCGGTTCTGCAAGGGTTGTAACTTTAAATCCCCAAGGATTGAGTAGTGATGGCAGAGTGTGTAACCAATCACGATCATCGTCTACAATCATGACCTTTGGTTCTAGAACTGAGCCACTCAGCAATTGTGTTACAGCTGCGATCGCATCTTCGGGAGCAATAGATGGTTCCAAAAGGATTTTCCCACCCCGCCGCACTATTTCCAAGCGATTAATAAAATCGCTGCGATCGCCCACAACCAAAATTGGCAAGTCGGTGTAACTTTGCGTCAAGTTTTGCAAATATTCCAGAAAGTTTGTTGCTTGTGTCTGTGGGGCGAGCAAAAGCAGCATTGCTTGGGGAAATTGACTACCGTACTCAGGGATTAACCTAGAGTTTAACCAGGTTCTAGCCATCTCAATTGTCGGTGCAATCGCTGTATTAATCCCCCGATTTGATGCAACAGTAACTAAAGATTGGGTAAAGTGGGAATCTTGACCGACAATCAACAACAGTGGTGAATGTTCAGAAGGCGACTGCAAGCCAGGAATTAAGGTATTGTCTTGGATTTCTCGTTTTAAGGCGTTCACCAAAGTTTCCAGTAATACTGCCTGTTGTGGTTGCAAAAGTTTATGACTTTCTAGTAAATTCTCTAGTTGTCGTGCCAATTGCATTCCCTTTATGAGTCCAAAAGTTCCTAGAGTTCCTGCTAGTTTGTGAGCAGTTTGTTGAGCATGTGCTTGCAGTTGATGATCTAGTGAATCAGCTTGTAAGTCTTTTACAGTCTGAGATAGTACCGTCAATTGTTCAAGACTTTTTGGTCTGCTAACTGCCCAAGTCTCATTGAGAAATGCTAGATATTTAGCTTGTTGCTCAGGATGGCGTTCTGTTGAACTCACACATGGGGTATTCCCCATACTTCGACTGCTCCTATCAAAGACGCTCTTGCTGGCTTGCTTAAGCATACGCTCAGTACAAGTTCCCAATTCCCCATTCCCTTGAATTTTCGCTTCTTGGTTGGGCGCTTTTAAGTAATAACCACGCCCTGGCATTGTTGCAATAAAATCAGGAGATGCACCTACTGCTACCAGCTTATGACGCAACCGCCTAATATGCGATCGCACAGTTGCCTCAGCGGGAAATTCCTCTGATGACCATAATCTGTCCAAAATCTCACCAGTACTAAACACATGCTGGCTATCCCACAACAAGAGTTCTAGCAATCTATATTCTTTAGCTGTCAGACATAAAGGTTGACCATCATAAGTTACTTCACAAGTACTTGGGTTGAGCAGTAAATCTCCCCAAGTCAGTAACGGAAAGGGGTTGACGCTACTACGGCGCAACAATGCTCGAATTCGAGCAATTAGTTCTAACCGATCAAAAGGTTTAACTACATAGTCATCTGCGCCTGCATCAAATCCTCTAACTTTAGCGGTACTAGTATCCTGAGATGTTAGTAAAAGAATTGGTGTAGTGTATCCTTCTGCTCGAAAATGTTGGCATAAACTAATACCATCTAACTTGGGCAACATAATGTCCAACACCATCAAATCATACTCAAATGTTGAACCATAATTCCAACCCATTTCACCATCTTTGACGGTATCTACGACATAGTTATGTGCTACCAAGCTCTTTGTTAAAACAGTAATTAGTGCTTCATCATCTTCCACCAGCAATATTTTCATATAGGAATCCTATTTGATTTTTGAAAAAATCAGTACATTCCAAAAGACTTCTTCCCTACTTTTTTAGTATTTTCTGTCAATGCATAAGTCCTATAGCAATCATAAATCATTCGTGATAACTAAAATCCCCGACTTTTTTGGGAAGTCGGGGATCTAGATAACGCGGATTCTTACAAATCAGATAGAATTTTCACAATTGGAGAAATAAAATTGTAGTTAAAAAAATGTGGCGTTGCTGAATCATAGGATGAAATATGATAGATTGAAATCTCAAACTCTTTATTCTCTCTGCGCCTCTGCGCCTCTGCGTGTTAGCGTAGCGGGGCGTAGCGGGGCGTAGCCCGATAAATCATCCTGCAATTATGCAACGCCAAAAATGTTGATTGAAGAAAGAGAAATCACTTTATGTATCGATGAATTGCTGATTTTTTTTCACTTCAAGTAACAGAAGAAGTATCAGTACAAGTTCCCCATTTCTCGTTCTCAAAACTAGATCTGCCAATGCAGAATCCTGGCAATTTGATCTGGTAGATCAAGCGAATTGAAAGGTTTAGTAATCACACCACTGACACCCAAATCATTAAACTGTCGCTTTTCTGATGTCTGTGCTTTGGCAGTTAAAAAAATAACTGGGATGTGTTCAGTTTCGGGATGCGATTGTAGGGCTTTAAAAGTAGCAATGCCATCCATATCGGGCATCATCACATCCAACAGAATAACATCAGGTTGTTCGGTTTGAGCAGTTTCGATACCTGTAGGCCCTGAACTGGCAGTCATTACATCCCAACCTACTGCCATGTGGATGCCAAATTGCACGACTTTTTGAATTGTTTCTTCATCATCAATAAATAAAACTCGTTTAGTCATATCAGTTATCTAATTAAATAATTCGTAATTCGTAATTAAAGGGAACGTTCCCTTTCATTGTTTGAATGTTGGTAATGTAAAGTAGAAAGTACTGCCTTTTCCAAGGGTACTTTCTGCCCAAATTCGACCCCCATGTTGTTCGATAATTTTGCGACAGATGGTAAGCCCTAAGCCTGTCCCTCCTTTTTTACGGGAATCGGTTGAGTCAACTTGTTGAAATTTTTCAAAAATGCTTTCGAGTTTGCCTTGAGGTATTCCTTGCCCTTGATCGCGGACACAAAACAGAACTTCGATAGGTTGGGAATGGGAAATGGGGAATTGGGAATTGGGAGCTTGTACTGAGCGAAGTCGTTCGCGTAGCGTCTTTGACAGTAGAAGTATTGGGAATTGGCAATGAGTGTTTGTTGTTTCTCCCCCTACCTCCCCTGCTCCCTGCTCCCTAGTTCCTAGTTCAACCGTTAACCCAACTGTCGTACCAGGTAATGAGAATTTGATCGCATTACTGAGTAAATTGGTGAGTGCCTGGACGATATAATCTGAATCTACCCAAATCTGGATATTCGCAGGCTGTGTTACCAAACTCACACCATGCTGTTGGGCCATTGGTTGCATTGCCTCGGCTGCTTGAGTTATTAAATCTGCGGCGTTGCAAGCTTGCTTTTCCATTGTGACTTCACCTGACTCAATCCGCTGCAAATCTAGGACGTTATTGACTAGGCGGACTAATCGTACTGTGTTCTCGTCGGCGATTTCTAGCATTTGCTGTCCATCGGTTGAGAGAGTTCCCAATCGCCCTGTAGCGAGGATTTTCAAGGCACTGTGTAAGGAGGTGAGGGGGGTTCGTAATTCGTGGCTGACTACGGAAATGAATTCGTCTTTCATCCGTTCAATGGCTTTGCGATCGCTAATGTCACTGGTGAGGGAAAAGAACCCTTTGACGGTTTTTTGTTCATCGATATGCGGAATATAGGTGACGTTTACCGAGCAGAAGTTGCCATCTTTGAGGGTAATTTCATTTTCGTAGGTGACTACATGACCTGATAAAGCTGCTTTGACATGGCTGTGCATTCGTTGGTAACAGTCTTGTCCCCATACGTCCTGAAGATGGCATCCGTGAATCTCTAGTGGTGACTGTCCTAACCAATCTTCATAGGCTTTATTGTTAAAGCTATACCGTTGTTGGTTGTCTACGTAAGCAATCAATACTGGTAATGCATTGGTAATTAAACGCAGTTGTTCCTCACTCCGTCGCAGAGCTTCTTCTGCTTGCATCCGGTCATTGATTTCTTGATGCAGATTACGATTGGCATCTTTGAGTTCGGCTGTGCGAACTTCTACCATCTCTTCTAAGTGTTCTAATAATTGGGCTTGGGCTAGAGCAATACTGATTTGATCTGCTAGTTGTTGCATCAGCTCTAATTCAAAATCTACCCAGCGTCGAGGATGATGACAGTGATGGGCAATCAACAATCCCCACAACTTATTTTGGGTTTGCGATTCGTTTTGTTGATGGGAATTCAGATTTTGCAGAATCGGTACAATCAACTTAGCTTTGATATCAAATTGATCGATGAACTCTACCAAACAATCCGCTAAATTAGCATTGGAATCATGTACATCTGCGATCGCCCGCACACGTCCAGCAGCGTATAACTTTTGATACTCTTGGGGAAAAACTTCTTCGGGAAACTCTAACTCAAGAATCGCCGGATATTCTGGCAGAACAGCTTCGCTGATGGCTTTACCAGTACCATCTGGTAAAACTTGATATATCAGTACTCGATCTGCTTGGAGAATTCGTTGCACTTCTGTAACCGTAGCCCGGAGGATTTCTTTTAACTGCAACGATTGCCGAATTTTGAGGGTTACTTCTGAAAATAACTCAACCCATTGCCGTTGACACCATAACTCATCTTTTGCTGCTTCTTGACGTTCGGTGATGTCTCTTAAAATCACAAGATGGCGATGGGGAGCGACATTCAAGCTTAAGGTATATTCCACCTCTCGCCGACTACCATCGGGACGTAATAGATAAAGTTCTCCTGTCGGCTGACTACCGTTTTGAATGCTCAAACAAATCTGTTGAAAATCTAACTCGGCATCTGTCAAATCAGCCAAATTCCTTTTTAATAGAGCTTTTTGGCTTAAACCAAATAATTTGCAAGCTGCTGCATTCACCTCGACAAAAAAACCTCGCTCATCCGTAACAGCGATCGCATCACAAGCTCTCTCAAACATTTGTTGGAGAAGCCGCTTTTGTTCTTGCCGCTGATTTGCCATCGTGAAACTAAATCTCTAGTTGCAGGTCGGTAACGATTAAGGCATCAAGTAAAAATAAGTAGTGCGAGCATCTTGCTCGCGCGGGCAAGATGCCCGCACTACAAATATTAAATTGTTCAACTTATTTTTACACGAATCCTAAGCTGAGGATGAAGGTTTAGACATTGCTTTATAGATTCAAATTATAATACGGTCTGTGAACAAACCTATTAAAAAGCAATTAGGACGACCCCGGAGTACCCAATCCCACCAAGCCATTCTGCAAGCAACTCTATATTTGTTGGCATAAGTCGGATTTGAGCGAATGAGTATAGATGCGATCGCTACACGTGCTGAAGAGTGCTGAAAAGCAAAAGCCTTACCATGAGGCAAGGCTAGAAAAGTTGCATTTCTATGGTAAGTACTATACCGCTAATATAAAGCAAATAACAGTTTCATGTGTACTCATTTAGATAGAGAATTGGGAACTTGTACTGAGCTTGTCCTGAGCGGAGCCGAAGGGCAAAGTCGTACCCCTACGCGTAGCGTCTCCGACAGGAGAAGTACTGGGAATTGGGAATTGTCATTTGTCCTTTGTTATTAGTTATTCCACGTCCCCGTGTCCCCATTACCCCTAAGCTAATAATCATTCAAATTGCATCCCCGCGTCTCCCCTTAAGCGCGTCCTCCGAAGTTTGCTCAACGGGGGGAACCCCCGCACGCAACTTCTCTCCGCGTCTTTCTGAGGTAAAGGATTATGCAAGTTAAAGGCAGATTAGCTTAATCCCCAGGGGGCCACAAGTTCCCCAGTGCCTAGTCCCTAACCCCCTGCCTCCAATCTAATGCCGCGCACAAAAATCTCGACGCAAGTTTCAAGATAAGTTTCACGGCTATAGATGTTTTGGTTAAGCTTGGCATTGCGGCATAGCATTCCTGCCAGTAGCATCCCTGTAAACATATCGACTGCTGGCAACAGATCGATATCAGATCTGACAACACCTTGTTTTTGGCTAGATTGCAAATAGGCTAATAGTTTGTCTCCTAAAGGCTTAGCAGCTTCTTGGATTACTTGTTTTGCTGCTTGAGGATGACGTTTAGCTTCCCCAATGAAAGTACGAATTAAGTCTTCCTGCGCCTCCAGCATATTATTATAAAGCTGAGCATAACGCCTGAGATCAACGCTCAAATCCTGTGTCCATGCTTCCGGCTGAGAAAAAACTTCTATCTGGAGTGCTAAAGCATTTTCAATCACTGCCCCTAATAGTTGTTCTTTGCTAGCAAAATGACGAAATAAAGTCACTTCATTTAGACCAGCGACACGAGCTATTTCACGGGTAGTTGCTCCTTGAACACCTAAACAAGCAAAGATTTGTGAGGCAGCTTCTATTAAACGAACACGGGTAAGTGAGGACGAACGGACAGCTTTATTCATTGAATATGTAAGTACTTACTTACATTATAGTAGTCGATTTTTAAGAAAACTTTTTATTCTCTTAAATATTTTTACATTTTATGAACAAAAGCAGAAATGTTGAATGTTAAGAAAAATCAGATAAACAATATTGTTCATAGGGCTGTTCCCAAATTTCAGCGGCTCCAAATTGAAGAATTTCCCTTTTTTTCACTTGGCTTATAAGCTTATAGAAAACTTTTCGATATACTGAATTTACATTAAGATTTTAAGTAGTAACTAAAGATTGATGAAAAGTTAAAATTGTGTCTCTCAGAGAACAATGGAATGCTGCGCGATCGCAACGGCAACAAGAAGTACTAGAACGCTAACAACAAGTTGCTACTTTTTTATTAGAGACACGTTCCCAACTTAACGAAGTCTGGCTTGAACAGCGACAACAGCGTGTAGCATATGTAGCAGCTATCAAAAATTATGTCTGGGGAACAACGTTAGCGTAGCGGTAGCGAGTCATCGAGCGTCGGTACGAGCGTCAGCGTAAAGCCTGCGGCATAGCTTCGCTTAGAGCGACACAGGAGCGTCGCGTCATTACGAATTACGAATTGGTATAAGACAGACCCCAACACAAAACTTGCCGTGAGAAATGTGGCTTTGTTAAGGTAAAGCTGTTATCTGCACATGAATTGCATGAGGGAGAGTATTTTGATTGTTGGCTGATGGCAATAGAACTCAAGAAATCATTACACTGAGGTTAGTTGCCATGCTGAAATTGACTGTCCACTAGAATCAATGACTCAACAAACTCCTAGAATTTGTATCCTTGGTGGAGGCTTTGGTGGTCTCTACACTGCCCTTGGCTTAAGCCAGTTACCTTGGGAATCTACGCAAAAGCCCGAAATCGTTCTGGTAGATCAAAGCGATCGCTTCTTATTTTCCCCTTTATTGTACGAATTACTCACAGGCGAACTACAAACCTGGGAAATTGCCCCACCGTTTGCAGAACTTCTACAAGGCACAGGTGTACGTTTTTATCAAGCGGTTGTATCTGGAATTAACATCGAACAGCGACGCGTACACTTACAAGACGGCCCGGAAATTCCTTATGACAGATTAGTACTAGCTTTAGGTGGCGAAACTCCACTAGATTTAGTACCAGGCGCAACATCTTATGCTTATATTTTCCGTAGTATAACTGATGCTTATCGCTTAGAAGAACGCCTGCGAGTGCTAGAAGAATCCGATGCTGATAAGATTCGTGTAGTAATTGTCGGGGCTGGTTACAGTGGTGTGGAATTAGCCTGTAAGTTGGCAGACAGATTGAGAGAAAGAGGACGCTTTCGGATTGTTGAAATTAGCGATCAAATCTTGCGAACCTCCCCAGAGTTTAATCGTGAAGCAGCAAAAAAAGCTTTAGAAACACGAGGCGTGTTTCTAGATTTAGAAACCAAAGTAGAATCCATCGGGCAAGACACTATTTCTCTAGAGTACAAAAATCAGACAGATACGATCCCCGTAGATTTGGTAATTTGGACTGTAGGTACACGGGTGACTCCCGTAGTCAAGTCTCTGTCTCTCAAGCAAAACCAGCGTGGTCAAATCACTACCTCACCTGCTTTGCAAGTACCTGAACATCCAGAAATCTTCGCTTTAGGAGATTTGGCAGACTGTTGTGATGCTGAAGGACAGCAAATTCCTGCCACCGCACAAGCAGCCTTTCAACAAGCTGATTATGCTGCTTGGAATATCTGGGCATCTCTAACTCACCGTCCTTTGCTTCCTTTGCGCTACCAACAGCTAGGGGAAATGATGGCACTAGGAAAAAACAACGCTACCCTTGCTGGTTTAGGAATTAAATTAGATGGGCCTTTGGCATACGTTGCCCGACGTGCTGCCTATCTGTATCGGATGCCAACCTTAGACCATCAGCTAAAAGTTGGTTTTAACTGGCTTGTTCGTCCCATCATAGACACACTTTCTCAATGAAAGACGACAAAAAGCAAGCAACTCAGTTTCCCCCGTTCCCTGCTTTCTTGCTAGATGTCTACAAAAACCTCACAGCCTAAAGTCAGGGCTGCACGACTAGCTGCGATCGCACCTTTACTCAACTTCACAAATGATACTAAACTGACATCGCCACAAGCTAGAACCAATTGAGAGATCAGGTGTTGTTCAATTTCCGAACGGTTAGACAAGTCCGGTAGCAGATGTTGTAAAGATTCGGTAAAAACTTCTGAATGTGTATGCACTTGTGCATCTAAACCACTCCACAGTTTTTCTAGTCCTCCCAATCCTAGTTGAGTTTCTACATCTAGGAATTTGAGTTGGGCTAGCACTTCAGCTTGCATAATTTGACAATGGCGATCGCGTCCTAAAAGTCCTTCTAATGCTGAGGCTGTTTGCCGTATTAGGAAATTTTTATCCAAGGTGAAAAACTTGGTTTTGAACAAAGTACGCGATAGGTGTTAATTGGATTTAATGTCACACTTCAAGTTACGATAAATCTCACTTGTTGAGTGCATCTATACCGCGATGGCAAAACCTGCCGATGTCAGTACCAAAAAATTAATCAGCCTTGCGCCCAACAACTGGGCAAGATGGGTAACGCAGATTCCTGATGTTGTTGCCGAGGAAATTGTAACTGGTGAATTTCAGTGGATTAGTCGAGAAACTGATGTTTTAATCCGTGTCAACAGTTCTCAGTATGGAGAATTTTTGCTTCTCAACGAGTTGCAATTACGATACAAACCCCAAATGCCACGTCGGATACGTGCATATGCAGCACTAGCAGAAGAAAAATATCATTTACCAATATACCCTGTTCTGATCAACATTCTAAAAACTGGCAACAACGAAATACCCACGAGCTTTATCTCCAATTTTGCAGGATTACGGGCAATACAAGATTATCGGGTAATTAACCTGTGGGAAGTTGATGTCAATATTGCTTTTCAACAACCGTTACCATCCTTACTGCCGTTTGTCCCCATTCTCAAAGGTGGCGAAAATGAATCTACCATTAGAGAAGCATTACAAATTCTGCGTGCAGATGAACAACTAAACCAACTGGAAACGGTATTAGCTTTTTTTGCTACGTTTGTTTTAGAAAGTGGGTTAGTTCAGGAAATTATGAGGTGGGATATGACTATGTTACGTGAATCGCCTTGGTATCAAGAAATTTTACGCGAGGGAGAAGCACGCGGAGAAGCACGCGGAGAAGCACGCGGAGAAGCACGCGGGGAACTGCAAGGAATACTTTCTGCTATTGAAATTAATTTAGAGTTGAAGTTTGGTGATAATGGGTTACAATTGATGCCACAAATCAACCAAATTAATGATTTGGAGCGTTTGAAAGCAATTTTACGAAATGTTGTAACTACAAATACTATTGAGGAATTGCAACAGGTTTTGTAATTTAGATATAGCAATCCTCAATCATTAGTGAGAAGTTGGGTATCTGAACACCGCGAAGTTTCACAAAAATGACCGCGAAGTTTCTAGCTTTTTCTTCGGCGCGATTGCTCAAGCCAACTAACTCTAATAATTCTAAGCCCCTAGCCCCTTCCCAAACTGTTCCATGAAACGGCGATCAAGCAAGTCTTTCCAACACCATAGTAGTTGGTGGGGTGGTAGAGTCAGGATACCTCTTGTGGCGATCGCTCGTCCATCTCCTGTACCAATTAAACTTAAATACTGTTTCTGTGGTCTATAAGGTTTCAGCGGTTTATTTAATAAAATCCGCTGCAAGTTCTCAAATAAAGGTTTACCTTGACGGACTGCAAACACCCCTGCTTTGGGACGGAGATGATTTACCATTGTGGCAATATCACCAGTCGCAAATACATGTGGATGTGTTTGAGATTGCAATGTGTCGTCTACTAAAATAAAGCCTTGCTCATCAGTCCCCAGTCCCGTTGCTTTTACCCACTCAGGTGCAGATGCCTGTGTTACCCAAAAAATTTTGTTACACTCCACTGTCAACCCAGACTCGCATTTAACCTCAAGCATTGCTTCTTTCCTTCTGTGAACTAGTAAATTAGGTGTGAGATTTGATGGTGCAACTTGGCAGACAGTTTCGCCCAAATGCAACTTGATGCCACGCTGAGTTAAGATTTGTTTCGCTTGACGCCGCGCTGAGGAATGATAACTAGGCAATAATTCCTGGTGACGCTGGAATAAATGAATTGCTAAATTTTTAACATTAGCGAGTTCTTGATCATCCCAACACCCTAAAATCCACTGTAGATGACTTTGCATTGACAGCGCCAATTCTACACCACCAGCACCACCACCCACAATTCCAATACTCAGAGGTTGTTGGGAATTTTTGGCTACATCTTCCAGTAGGTGATACCAATGTTCTAATAGGTTTGCTACTGGTTTTGCAGCAATTGTATATTCTGTGGCTCCTGATACAGATATTCTGGCTGGAGTACTGCCAATATCAATGGACAGCACATCAAAATCTACTGCGGGTCGGTTAGCACAAATAACTTTGTTGTTTTCCAGGTCAAGGGCAACTACTCGATCAATATACAATTGTGCTTGAGCAAAGTTTGCTAGCGATCGCAAATCAATATGACATTCATCGTGGCTGTAAAATCCGGCGATATGTCCTGGTAGCATTCCAGAGTAGGGTGTATCTGAAGCTAGAGTAATTAAAGTCAAACGTATTCCTGGTGACGGTTTGGTACCAAACATTTTCAAGACAATGGCATGGCTATGACCGCCACCAACCAACACTAAATCTTTAGTTCTTGGCTGTAAATTTTGCTGCATTCATCAATTATTAGCATACTAATTCGTAATTCGTAGAAAGGCTTGCTTTAAGACGTTTTCAACACTTTTAAGAGGATGTTTGAAAAGTTTTGGGCGAATATAATTCGCTACTACACAAAGCTTAGTCCACCTCCTTTGGAAAACACGAAAAATCGAGTTCTTGAAACCCACGGAGGTGGGTTTTGTCTATATAGTCGCGATTTCTAATCGCCGGGGTTAGTATTAATTTAGACTTTTCAAACAACCTCTAAAAGACGCTTCAAAAGCGCGTCTCTACACCGTCTGTATTTGTATCAGGATTTTCGTGAATTGGTATAACAGGGAAAACCCTTGCTTAAAAACATTGTTAAAATTTAAGCTAATCTTTTGATGGATATGTTGACAGTAATTATTCATACTTTATAGACGATGAAAAATATCTTACCAAGCAATCATAATTTATTAAAAAAAATCTTCCTTGAGATATATGCTGCTGCCAAAAAAATCAAACAAACTCAAATTCAATCACCAAAACAGCGCTTAAGCCTAGCGATCGCACAGCTACAGAATGCAACGATGGCAAGCAGTTTAGCTGTAATTAAAGATTTAGAGCAAATTTCCCAAGAGCATCCCCAATATCACTGGCTGATCATGGATATTCTTACTACTTTTATCCGAGATCATGCACCTTATATATCCCAGCTAGAAGTAACAAATAATTTATCAGCAAAAGTCTCTCACGAGATTCAAGCAGCCCTAACTGTTATTGCCAACAGAAATGTCAACAAAGACTCAGAAAATGAGCAGCTTGATTTAAGTCATACAGATATGAGAGGCGCAAACTTGAGTGGGGCAAACCTTGAACAAACAAATCTTTATCAAGTTAATCTCTCAGGCGCGAACCTCACAGGGGCAAATCTCAAAGGAGCAATTCTCACTGCTGCTAACCTCACTGGAGCTAACTTATACCGAGCCAATTTAGAGGGCGCAATTCTCAGTGCAGCCAATCTCGAAAAAGCAAACCTCTCTAAAGCCAATCTCAATCGAGCCAACCTATATCTAGCTAGGCTGCATAAAGCCACCCTGAATGATGCCATACTCACACACGCAAACCTCAGAGAAGCCAAATTTAGGAAATAGGGAACAATAATAACTAAGCCCGCCCACCCTCGTTGGGCTTGAGAGCATTGCAAAGGGCAAGGCTTTGTACTTAAAAAGAAATTAAATATTTCTCCTCAACAATCTAAATAATTATTCTGAGGCTATTAAAATTTTCAGCTAAATGCTATACTATTTTTCCCCATTACTAAGTAAAAATCCTGCTTTGTGAGGAATATTTCTGCCATGTCTGCTAAAAAGACAGACGCTTTGTTGAATTGGTTAATAACCATAACAGTTATATTCGCTCTCTTGTTGGCTCTAATCTTCTTCGCATTGTTCAATATCAAAGAACTATCAATTCAGGAACAAATACAGTATAGAAACCAAGCATTAACAGCTACTGCAATAGTTTTTTTATCATCAGCAGTCATGTTTAATGCTTACTATGCAGCGAAGCGTGCCCAAGCTATGCATAAAAATGCGATCGCCGCCGAAAAAAATCTGGAAATTGGCATTCAAAATGCCAAACTCAATCAAGACAGATTAGTTGCAGAACGTTTTATGAGTGCGATCGCTCAGCTGGGACATGAAAAGATTGAAACTCGCACAGGTGCAATTTACGCACTAGAACGAGTTGCCCAAGAATTTCCTAAAGAACATTGGACAATCATGGAAATCCTCACTGCCTTTGTGCGAGAAAATACACAAATTCAGCAGTTAGAGGGAGAGCCAAAAAAACTGGAATACTCGCCAGTAGTTTACTCAGGTAGGCGTAGAAGTGGGGTGCGTTCTGTACAGCATCTAGACCAAAACCTCCACGACGAATCACCAAAAATTCGCACCGATATTCAAGCAGCTCTGACTGTGATTGGACGGCGCAATTTGTTTGAAGATCCCAAAGATCAAAGACTTGATTTACGTCATACCAACATCAGGCGCATAGACTTACTAGGAGCCAACCTCCAACAGGCAGATCTGCGAGGGTCTGATCTGAGTGGGGCCGACCTGCGAGGAGCGGATCTTTCTGAGGCTAACCTTGATGGAGCTAAACTCGTTGGCTCTATTCTCTATGAAGCTAACTTAGTCAAAGCTAGCTTGTGTGGAGCTAACCTTTGTCGAGCCAACCTCAATCGCGCTAACTTCTCTGGAGCCAACCTGCGGACAGCTAACCTCTCTGGCTCAAGTCTGCGTGCAGCTAATTTACAAGGAGCAAACCTTTATAAAGCTAACTTGCAACAAGCCACGTTGAAAGTTGCCGACCTCTCTGGAGCTAAGCTATTTTTAGCTAACTTGCAAGGAGCAAAGCTTGGTAAAGCCAACCTGCACAATACAGGTTTGATCGGAGCCAACCTCAATGGAGCCAACCTCAACGGAGCCAACCTTTCTGGAGCCAATCTCAATGCCGCGAAACTACAACAAACAGAAGTTTATTTTGCCAACCTCTCAGAAGCCACCTTGACCGAAGCTGATCTGAATCTTGCCAATCTCATCGGAGCTAACCTGCAAAGAGCCATCTTTTATCAAGCCAACCTCACTAAAGCAAATCTCATGGGAGCTAACCTATTTGGTGCAAACCTTGGTGATGTCAAACTTGAAGGAGCAATTTTGACAGGAGCTAAAAACTTAGAATCACAACAAATTAGAATGGCACTGGGCGATCGCACAACTCGCCTACCGGATGATGTCGAAGCCCCAATACATTGGCGGCAATCTCTATAAGCCACCGTTATTTAGGTGCATCCTACCACTTTCGCTAATAGCATCTTTAAAATTCAAAATTCAAGTTGCGCTGGAAGCGCACCAAAGGTGCAACTCAAGATTCAAAGTATTAAAATTTCTCCCTTGTCCCCCCGTCTCTTCATCCCCGCATCTACCAGACGATATTAAATTTTCAACACATTGATAATAGTATTAGTTATTAAATTATTAAGCTTTATTAACTAAATAGTTAAAAATATTGAGAATCATAATTTATATTTTTTGTCAAGAGAATATATGATGAATAGATGACCAAGTTTTCATGGAGTAAATCTATGCATTTGTCAAGATTATCAGTGTTCTTACGGTATTAAATCTTTATGAAAGCTCATAGGATTGACCTAAATTAATCACCATAGGAGTCAAAGATGAAGACTCATGATATGTCTTTCATAAAGACTAATGAAATCACAAGTTTGTTGCTAGTTGTCTCAGTTATTTTTATTTTCTCTTTAACTTTAATTTTCTCATTTTTTGCAGACCTTCAAGGTGTTTCTACACTACCAAAGATAGAGTATATCACTCAAGGTTTAACAACCGTTGCAATTATTTTTGGTGGATTGTCATTTATTCTTAATGCTTATTATACATCAAAACTCTCTCTGGACATGGATCAGAGTGGTTTTACAAAACTATTGCGGGGTGAAATTAATTGGTATCATAATATCAATACCAATCACAATTTTCCACAGCCAACTACAGAGGAATTTATTCCAGACCGCTTTTCTAAAGCAATTGAACAGTTGGGTAACGAAAAGATTGAAACCCGATTTGCTGCAATTTATGCTCTAGAAAGAATTGCCAAGGATTTTCCAAAAGATCATTGGACAATTATGGAAATTCTTGCTGCTTTCATCCGAGAAAATGCACCAATCAAACAGGAATATGACGAAGGAATAGAAGAATTATCAAAACTTCCTACAGATATTCAAACAGCTTTAACTGTGATTGGCCGCCGTAATTTCCACAACGATTTAGCAAATCAGAGACTCGATTTACGTGATACAGATCTCAGAGGTGCAGACTTAATGCAGGCAAACCTCTCTAAGGCAATTCTCTCTGGGGCTAACTTGCAATGGACGACCATGAGTCGCGCCAACCTTGCTGAGGCAGATTTGACAGAAACTAATCTTTCTGGCTCAATTCTCTATGAAGCCAACCTTTCCGGTGCAATCCTTCCAGGAGCGAATCTCCAACAGGCAATCCTCAGAAAAGCAAATCTTTCTGGTGTAATCCTTGAGGATGCCAATTTAGAAGGTGCAAGTCTTTATGATGCCAACTTAGAAGATGCAGTCCTTAGTGATGCCAACCTAGAAGGAGCAATTCTTTGTGATGCTAACCTTTGTCGGGTGAATTTCGAGGGTAGTAACCTCCAAGCAGCCAATTTGATCGGGACTAACTTGCAAAAAGCAAAACTTATTGGGGCCAACTTAGAAAGTGTGTTGCTCAGTACAGCCAACTTGGAAGAGGCTAATCTGCAAGAGGCAAACCTCAACCAAGCTAAACTACAACAAGCAAATCTAATTGGCACTAACTTCCAAGATGCAACTCTGGAGAAAGCTAACCTCTGTGGTGCGAACTTGAGTGAATGTGAGAACTTGGAACTATACCAAATTGAAATGGCAATTGGCGATCGCACAACCACCCTACCCAGAAATCTCCAACTACCCAAACATTGGCGAGCATAGAGACATCGCAACGCCACTTCTCTACATTACAACAACGCCTGGGTCATGGATAATTGTAAATATCCATGACCCATTGTTAATTAGGATGTAGCATTTATTGGTAAACTTAAACAACCTACCTTTACTGTTTGTCAATTGGTTGAAGACACTTATATGCAACAACAATACCGACTCAACCAATCAATTAACTCACCGCTTTTGACTCGCCTTCAACTTCGCTGAGATGATATTCTCCCTCACTAATTGTTGCTGAATTAGCTTAAAATTTTCACTAAATTAAATAACAAAAAATCATGAAACGTCGCCAGGTTTTGAACACAGCTGCAATCGCCACGGCAACTGCTGCTACTTTAGTATCTTGTACCCGAACTAGTACATCCCCGAACGTCCAAACAGGACAGCCAAATGTGCGCTGGCGAATGGCGACTAGCTGGCCTAAGTCTTTAGGTACTTTTATCGGTGCAGAAACAGTAGCCAGGCGGGTTGCAGAAATGACCAATGGACGTTTCAAAATTACACCATTCGCAGCTGGGGAGTTAGTACCAGGGTTGCAAGTCCTTGATGCTGTGCAAGCCGGAACTGTCGAATGTGGTCACACATCTAGCTACTATTACATCGGCAAAAGTCCAGCATTAGCTTTTGCGACTTCCGTACCCTTCGGTTTGAATGCTCAACAACAAAACGCCTGGATTTATCACGGTACTGGACTAGAAACGATACAAAAAATTTTTACCAACTTCAACGTGATTAACTTTCCCGCTGGTAGCACTGGCGCCCAAATGGGGGGATGGTTCAAAAAAGAAATCAAATCTGTAACTGATCTCAAAGGTTTGAAAATGCGAATCCCTGGTTTGGGGGGACAAGTCATGTCTCGCTTGGGAGTCAACGTGCAAGTATTACCTGGAGGTGAAATTTACTTAGCATTGGATAGGGGAGCAATTGATGCTGCTGAGTGGGTTGGCCCCTACGATGATGAAAAACTTGGATTAAACAAAGCTGCTCAATTCTACTATTATCCTGGTTGGTGGGAACCGGGGCCAACCTTGGATGTATTAGTTAACTTGAACGCCTGGAAGCGTCTGCCCAAAGAATACCAGGAAATTTTTAAGACAGCAACTTTAGAAGCTAACTTAAATATGCTGAGTAATTATGATGCTTTGAATGGAGAAGCATTATCACGATTAGTTGCTGGCAACACCAAGCTGATTCCCTACAGTCAGGATATTATGCAAGCAGCCAAGAAAGCATCCTTTGAGCTATTGGATGAAAATGCCAGCAAAGACGCAACTTTTAAACAAGTTTACGAACAATGGAAAACTTTTCGCCAGAGTGTGTATAACTGGAATCGCATTAATGAATTAAGTTATGCCAATTTTGTTACATCAAATAATGGCTGATTGGAGAGAGTGCAGAAGCGTTTAGACAAGACGCTATAATCGGTAGGCGATCGCATTAGCTACAAGTACCAATCTCAAGCTAATCATAACGAATTTAATCACGAATTACGTTAGCGCAGCGGTAGCGAGTCATCGAGCGTCATTACGAATTACGAATTATTTAATGTGCTTATGACACATTTACAAATAATAAAAAAATCCCCTTAATTTATTTATGGGGATTTTTGTTACAGACATATTTTTAATTACGAATTACGTGTGATGTGAATTAGTAATTATTAGCATTGTTTTGATAGTTTCGAGACTGAACTTGCAGCGAAAGCGCCTAGTGCTAGCAAACCCAAAATTGATGTAGGTTCAGGAACTTTAGTTGCATCTAGCTTCACATTATCGAAATCGACTTCTATACCTTCGCTTTGTAAGTTACTAAGCAATCGGATTTCTAATGATTTCCCTAAATTGGCGTCATTGGCTGAAGCTAAATAGGATAAAGTTGAGGTGATAAAAGCTCCTTCCGCCACGCTTTGGCTATTAAAATCTTCTGCAATTACAGTTCCTCCAGCCAGTAGTTGAATAACGTAGCCAGGAAAACCAGCCAAAGTAGTAAAACCACCAAAGGGAGGAATATTACCAACCTCAACCTCTAAGGTATATTTTGTGTCTGCTGTTAAAATACTAGTCAGCGTCTGTGTGATGCCAACAATGCCACTTCCTGGAGGATTAGTTAAATATAGATATCCAACATTATTGCCCTCTGGTGCTTCGCCAGCAAAAGCATCAGCTGAAGGATTATAAGCACCAAAAACCGGAGTCGCACCCGGATCAGC
The DNA here is from genome assembly GCA_019359515.1 of Desmonostoc vinosum HA7617-LM4. GTDB lineage: Bacteria > Cyanobacteriota > Cyanobacteriia > Cyanobacteriales > Nostocaceae > Desmonostoc > Desmonostoc vinosum. The sequence continues at coordinate 42,511 of JAHHHC010000035.1, forward strand.
AGGTATAATATCTGATGGATCGTATAATTCCCAACCTGGTAGCACATTAATAGTAAAGCCTTCTTCGCCAATTACAGAGTCTTCAAATCCTGCGTTAGAGATACTCAAAAGTACTGCTTGGGCTTGAGGGACTTCAAAAGCGATCGCCATGGTAAAAGCAGCACCAGTAGCTACCGTAGAAGCAATTTTGCGGAAGAGGTTTTTGATGATCATTTTGGTATAAGTTTTTGATTGCAGATTCAGATGACAGAATCCTAACATCAACTTTTGTTAATACCAGGGTTTATACTTAAGTTTTACAAAAAATTTAAATATTCGCTGATAGCAGTTCATAGTGACTTCAGCTACACCCTAGCCTCTAGCCCCTAATCTCTTCTTTGGCATTGCTGGAGAAAACGCAGCGGAATTTCTTGACTTTTTCCCCAATGCAAATGAATGTAAGAGGCGTGAATATTCATTGGGCAACCCCATCCCTCACATCCAATTTTTTCTTCACAATCGTAACGATAAGTTTCAAATAAAGGCTGATGGGGAGTTGAGGTTAAACGAGAACGATGAAACTCATGTCCGTAAATATTTATACTTACTGGCAATAGTAAACTATCTTGCAGAGCGACGGCACGACGATAACCCAAGGTAAGACGCTCACCCATGACAGCCGATGTAGGCAAAACTCCCACCATCGGCCAAACTTTACCTGCAAAGTCGATAATTTGCTCACACAAATACATCAATCCCCCGCATTCGGCGATCGCCGGCATTCCAGCTAAAATAGCAGTCTGCACTGCTTGACGAGCGCTGGTATTTTCTGCAAGTTGCTGGGCAAACACCTCCGGAAAACCACCCCCAAAATACATTCCCAGCACATCCGATGGTAGTTCCGCATCTACTAAAGGACTCCAGAAAATCAGTTCTGCACCCAACTGTTGCAGCAAATCGAGATTGTCTTGGTAGTAAAAATTAAAAGCGCGATCGCGGGCAATGGCGATTCTGATGGGATGTGGTATCCTGCGGGTTCTGCTTCGCAGTACGACTTCGCTCACCAACCGGGGATGTGGTTTGACTCCGCTCACCAACCGGGGATGAGGAAGAGATGTTTGCAGTAAAGGTAATAAATTTTGCCAGTCAAAGCAAGTATCACCCAAGTCTGCAAGGCGATCAATGAGAGTGTTTAGTTGGGGAAGTTCTGCTGTTGGTACTAAACCTAAATGGCGATCGGGAATTGTGATGTTATCTTGACGCCTTAGCACGCCGAGAATGGGTAATTGCAAAGGTTGTAGGGCTTCTTTGAGTAGGAAGAGGTGGCGATCGCTTCCTACGCGATTAAGCACCACTCCAGCAATTTTAATTCTCGCATCAAAGGAACGATAACCATGGGCGATCGCCGCTACAGAACCAGACAAACGACTACAATCAATTACTAATAATACAGGTAAATTTAGTAGCCGAGCGATGTGAGCTGTACTGGCAAAATCAGTTATCTGTTCTTTGTCTTTTGCAAATGACGAAACCCCATCAAATAACCCCATCACTCCTTCTACTAAAGTATATTCAACTAATTGGCTATGATCAGCAAAACATTGCTGCACGTAAGTTTCTGAAGTGAGAACTGGGTCTAAATTCCGACAAGCGCGTCCTGTCACATAAGTATGGAACATGGGATCAATATAGTCTGGCCCCACTTTAAAAGACTGTACTTGTAAACCTCGGCGACATAAAGAAGCTAAAAGGGTAAGCGTAACAGTTGTTTTGCCCACCCCACTGCGTTCTCCGGCAATGATCAGACCCATGAAAAAGTTAGAAATTTTGAGTTAGGCATTAAACTATTCTAAGAGATCAGGGGCTAGGGGCTAGATTATTTGGGGATTGGGGACTGGGGATTGGGGACTGGGGATTGGGGACTGGGGACTGGGGATTGGGGATTGGGGACTGGGGAATTGATTATTCTCCGCGTCCCCGCGTCTCCCTCATCCTCCTCATCCTCCTCATCCCCCGCGTCTCCCTCATCCCCCTCATCCCCAGTCATCAGTTATCTAATTTTGTGAGGTTGTTGAATGTCGCTAGAAATACGCTCCGATTGGCAGGAAGCAGAAATTCGTGCAATATATGATATGCCACTGCTAGAGCTGGTTTATCAAGCTGCTAGCGTGCATCGTCAATATCATGATCCCAGAAAAATCCAAGTCTGCAAGCTCATCTCTATCAAGACGGGAGGTTGTCCAGAAGATTGTAGCTACTGTGCCCAATCTTCTCGCTACAAAACAGAGGTGAAACCGCAAGCACTTTTAGAAAAGGAAACAGTAGTTAGCATTGCCCAAAAAGCTAAAGAAATGGGTGTAAGTCGTGTATGTATGGGTGCTGCTTGGCGGGAAGTGCGAGATAACTCACAATTTGAGGAAGTCCTAGAAATGGTTAAGGACGTAACCTCAATGGGTTTAGAAGTATGCTGTACTCTGGGGATGCTGAGCGCAAATCAGGCCAAGCGATTAGAAGCAGCGGGACTTTATGCTTATAACCATAACTTGGATACCTCCCAAGAATATTACAGCACTATTATTACCACTAGGACATATAGCGATCGCCTAAACACAATCGAGAATGTCCGGCAAACAAATGTCACCGTATGTTCTGGCGGCATCCTCGGTTTAGGCGAAAGTGTTGATGACCGTGTAGGAATGTTACACACTTTAGCAAACCTGCATCCTCATCCTGAGTCTGTACCAATTAATATTCTCTCGCAAGTACCAGGTACACCTTTAGAAAATCAGCCCGATGTCTCCATTTGGGAAGTCGTGCGAATGATTGCCACAGCACGAATTACTATGCCAACTTCCGATGTACGTCTCAGCGCCGGTAGGGCTAGACTCTCCAAAGTTGAACAAGCCTTTTGCTTCATGGCAGGAGCCAATTCTATCTTTTCGAGCGACGACAACAAAATGCTAACAGTGACAACCCCTTGTCCAGATTATAATGCTGACCGAGAAATGCTCAATTTACTCGGCTTAGAAACCCGTCCCCCCTCGAAGAGGGAGTTGGGAGTAGGGGGATGAGGGAGATGAGCAAGCAGGGGGAGAATAAATAATTACGAATTACGCGCTTCGCAGCGTAAAGCCTGCGGCATAGCTTCGCTTAGAGCGACACAGGAGCGTCGCGTCATTACGAATTACGAATTACCCAGACATTCTACCTTTTTGCTAAAAAATTGAGCATCACTGAAACCACAGCATCTGGGGACTCAACTAAGAAGCCATGACCCCCCTTTTCAATAATCACAAGTTCAGCATTGGGAATGTCTTGTACTAGTTGCTGAGCAAACTTTATTGGCGTCAGAATGTCCTGCTGACCAACTAAAACTAAGGTGGGACAGTGAATATCTTTGAGGCGGTCTGATGTATCAGCGCTAATAATAGCTTGACTGTGATGATAAAGTGTGCTGTTCGTCGGTAGAAAAGGATAGTTAATTGCAAACTCGATGAGCTGTTCTATCATTTGCGGAATTGCATAAAACTCATCTGTGAATATCCAAGGCAATATCACTTTTTCATAAAGCCTCAAATCTATACTGCTGGGAAGGTTGCCCCAAGTCTCTATGATGCTATGAAATCGCACATCACCCTTGGCCCAAGATGAAAGCAGCATCAGACTTTTTACCTTTTCTGGATGCGATAAAACTAGTTCTTGGGCAATCTGACTACCCATTGAATGACCCGCCAAATGCACCTTGTCAATCCCGATATATTCAAGCAATGTCGCAACATCACTCGCCATCTGTTTTAAACTATAGGGGCCATTGGGAGCAGAACTTCTTCCCATACCAGGATTGTCTAAACGAATCACTTGATAGTGCGAAACCAACGATGGCATGATTAACGACCAATAAGCATGATCACACATGAAGCCAGCAATTAATAATAATGGCTCACCCGCACCCTTAATGTCGTAGAACAAATCAATTCCATTAATTTGAATTTTTGTCATAGTTACACTAATTCGTAATTCGTAATTCTCCCCCTGCCTCCCCTGCTTTTTATCCCTCCCACTCCCCACTGTTAAACTTTTGAAGCTGTCTGTTTAGATGTTGTGGTATCTACTAATGGTTGTGCCGATCGCAATACTGCATCCAGCAATCCTGGAAACAATGCTTCTAAATCTTCACCGCGCAACTTATTGATATGCTGTGTCCCCTCTTTACGCGTCAAGACTATCCCCGACTCTCGCAAAATTTTAAAGTGGTTGGACATGGTGGATTTGGCGATCGCAAAATCAAATCCAGCACAGCACTCTTCACCCTTGGTGGCTAATAACCTCACAATCTCTAACCGTACTGGATCGCCTAATGCATACAGCACTCCCGGTAAAGATATATCTTTTCTATCTGGATGATATAGGAATCTCATAATTGCATTATCTCGTAAAGTGGCATATATTTTTATAATTCGATATTATCGAATTATAGAATTAAATCGGAAAGACAGTTATGTCATCCATTACAAATGTTACAGAAGCCACATTCAAGCAAGAAGTCCTAGAGAGTGAAATTCCGGTATTAGTTGACTTTTGGGCACCTTGGTGTGGCCCTTGTCGGATGGTAGCTCCGGTAGTAGACGAGGTTGCCGTAGAATATGCAGGACAGGTAAAAGTGGTGAAGCTAAACACAGACCAAAATCCTACTGTCGCCAGTCATTATGGTATTCGGAGCATCCCAACATTAATGGTATTTAAAGGGGGTCGGCAAGTGGATACCGTTGTTGGGGCAGTTCCCAAAACTACCTTGAATAAGACATTAGGACAGCATATTTCATCTTAACGATGAGAGGTAGGGGGCAGGGGGCAGGGGGAGATGAGGGAGATGAGGGAGAAAATTTCTCCGCGTCCCCGCGTCCCCGTTCCCAATTCCCAAAGTTTGTTTAATCCAAAATTCGCAAAATGGGGCAAAGCGAAATGGACTTGAAATTAGAAGGTAAATCCGCGCTAGTGAGTGGTTCGACCGCAGGTATTGGTTTTGCGATCGCTCAGACATTAGCACAAGAAGGTGCATCGGTGATTGTCAACGGTCGGTCTGAGAACAGAGTGGCACAGGCGATCAATAAAATTAAGCAAAATACTCCCGACGCTAAAGTTTTTGGTGTCGTTGCCGACACAGCAACCAAAGCTGGAGTTGAGCAAGTTTTCCAAGAAGTTTCTCACATCGATATCTTAGTTAATAATCTCGGCATTTACGAGCCAAAGGCATTTTTCGATATTACTGATGAAGACTGGCTTCACATATTTGAGGTTAACGTCCTCAGTGGTATCCGCTTAAGTCGGCAATACTTGCAAAAGATGCTAGAGCAAAACTGGGGACGGATAATTTTTATCTCCAGTGAATCTGGCGTTCAGATTCCTACAGAAATGATTCACTACGGTACGACTAAAACGGCCCAAATTGCGATTGCAAGGGGTTTAGCACAAATTAGCGCTGGCAGTGGAGTTACTGTAAATAGCGTCTTAGCAGGGCCAACCCGTTCAGAAGGTGTTGAAGACTTTATCGCCAAGATGGCACAAGAACGTGGTGTTAGCCCATCTGAAATAGAAGCTGAATTTTTCCAAAATGTGCGTCCAACTTCCTTAATTAAACGTTTCGCAACTAGCGAAGAAGTTGCAGCAATGGTAGTCTATCTTTCTAGTCCCCTAGCTTCAGCAACCAATGGTGCAGCTTTGCGGGTAGACGGTGGTGTTATACAGTCGATTGTTTAATTTGTCCTTTGTCATTTGTCCTTTGTTGTTTGTCTAAAACTAGTGACCAATGACCAAATAAATTAAAAAAACAGGAGCGTCTCATGAGTTCTATCACCCAAACCCAACCTTTAGATGTACCCAGCGCTATTATTCAGCGTCGCTCAATCAAAACTTTCAAAACAGACCCTATTGCTCCAGAATTGCTCAAGCAACTGGTAGATTTGACTGTAGCTGCACCTAGCAGTTTTAATCTTCAAGATTGGCGCATTATTATAGTGCAAGATGAAGCACAAAGAGCAGCCCTATCAGCAGCATCGTGGAATCAGAAGCAAATTGTACAAGCACCCGTCACTTTTGTCTTTGCTGCCGATTCGAGTGCAGGCGATAAAGACTTGACCCCAATTTTAGAGCAAGGACTGCAAACTGGTGCATGGAACGAGGGTACAACTAACTACTTTAAAAACTCAATTCCTCAATTTCAAGCCTCTTTAGGAGACAAGCGACGCGAATATGCCATCAAAGATGCGATTATTGCTGCCACCCATTTAGTATTAGCAGCTGAAAGTCTGGGGTTATCCACATGCTTTATGAATGGCTGGGTTGAAGAGAAAGTAAAAGAAGTAATTGGGGCGCTAGATAATCCAGATATAGCGATCGCTGTTTTAGTTCCTGTTGGCTATCCAGCAGAACCACGTTTAAATCCAGGCCGCTTACCCTATGCCTATAACGTTTCTGTAGACAGAATCGATAATCCTTATGAAGGTTAGTGGGGAGCAGGGGAGAAATCAAAAACACCCATTCCCAATTCCCAATTCCCCATTCCCAACTCACTTATGAAAATAGATTTTGGTGCGACTGCTGGTGATTATGCAAAACACCGTGCTGGCTTTCCTAGTTCGTTATTTGACAGACTCGCTGAACATGGTATTGGCTTAGCACAGCAGAATGTTGTTGATCTGGGCACAGGAACAGGCACGTTGGCGCGTGGGTTTGCAGCTAGAGGTTGTCATGTGATTGGTATAGATCCGTCAGTCTCACTTCTTGAACAAGCTAGACAGTTAGACCAATCTGCTCAACTTAAAGAAGTTGATTATCGCGTGGCTACTGCCGAGAATACTGGTTTACCAGACGCAAGTGCAGATGTAGTTACGGCTGGACAGTGCTGGCATTGGTTTGACCGTCCGCGTGCGGTGCAAGAAGTGGTACGTATCCTCAAATCAAATGGGTATATTGCGATCGCTCATTTTGATTGGATACCCTTAAAAGGTAATGTGGTTGAAGCAACCGAACAACTGATAGAAACGCACAATCCAGCGTGGAAAATGGGCGGTGGCAATGGTTTGCACCCTTTGTGGTTACAAGATCTTGCCGAAGGAGAATTCCGAGAAATCCAAACATTTTCTTACGATGTATTTGTGCCTTATACCCATGAAGATTGGCGGGGACGAATTCGTGCTAGTGCTGGTGTGGGAGCCAGCCTCACACCAGATCAAGTGGAAATATTTGACCGAGAACTAGCGGCATTACTGCAAGTAAAATTTACTACACCAATTCTTCAAGTTCATCATCGAGTTTGGGCTGCGATCGCCCGTGTTGATTGAAGAGAGGCGGGGATGCACTTCGACTTCGCTCAGTAACCGGGAGATGAGGGGGATGAGGGAGGGAGAAAATTTCTCCGCGTGTTTGCGTCTCTATTCCCCACTCCCCACTCCCTACTCCCTACTCCCTACTCCCTGTCTAGGCAAATAATTTCATTAATCAAGGAAACAATCATGATTGAGCTTTATTATTGGACGACACCAAACGGACATAAAATCACAATGTTTTTAGAAGAAAGCGGACTGCCTTACACCATTGTTCCTGTGAACATTGGTGCTGGAGAGCAATTTCAGCCCGACTTTCTCAAGATTTCTCCCAATAACCGCATTCCAGCGATTATTGACAAAGAACCAAAAGATGGGGGTGGGGCGATTTCGGTATTTGAGTCTGGGGCGATTTTGCTGTATTTGGCAGAAAAAACCGGTCAATTGATTCCTCAAGATTTGCGCGATCGCGTTGTAGTTTTAGAGTGGTTATTCTGGCAAATGGGAGGACTGGGGCCAATGGCTGGACAAAATCATCACTTTAGTATCTACGCTCCCGAAAAAATTGAGTATGCTATTGATCGCTACGTGAAGGAAACAGGACGCTTATATGCGGTGCTAGATAAGCAACTAGCAAATAGAGAATTTATCGCAAGCGATTATTCCATCGCTGATATTGCCGCCTATCCTTGGATTGTGCCTTATGAGCGCCAAGGCCAAAAACTAGAAGACTTTCCCAACCTCAAGCGCTGGTTTGAGACAATCAAAGCCCGTCCCGCGACAATTCGCGCCTACGAAAAAGCAGAAACCTTCAAAAATCAAGCATTGGATCTCGAGAAATCACGAGATTTGTTATTCAACCAGTCAGCAAAGACTGTTCAATAAACTTCTTGCATGAATCAGTTAGGGTGAGGGAGATGAGGGGGACGCGGAGAATAATCAATGACTATTCCCTATTCCCTATTCCCTATTCCCTATTCACTATTCCCTATTCCCTATTCTTTCAAGAATTATTTCCTAAATATTTAGCTTTTAGTTCTTCTAATTCTTCATCTATTTTGCTTTTGCTAGTAGGTTGAGATGTTGAATTAGAAGATTTTTGTTGAGAATTATTAGGAGATTTACCACCTTGCATAAATTGAGTTTTCATTTCTTCTAATTCTTGATCAATTTGACTATTAGATTTATTGACAAATAATGTGTGTGCAGAATTGGCAGATGAGATGGTAGTAGGTTGTGCTGATGGTTCTTGCTCTGTTTGACTATTAGATGTGTTGACAAATAATGTGGGTGCAGCAGTCGTAGGTGGGGTTGTGGGTTGTGCTGGTATTACCAATGTGGCAGGTGCTTCCCACGGTTGATTCAAATCGTTAAGAACTTCATCTACTGTCTGATAACGTCGAACAGGGATACTTTCTAGCATCTTGTTGAGAATACGACTCAACTGGCTGCTAACAGGAGTTGTGAGGTATTGCTGCCAAACCCAAGTATCATGACTGATATCATATGAATCGAAAGGCGATCGCCGAGTTAATAAGTTAATGCAAGTAGCGCCCAAACTGTAAATATCGCTGGCAAAAATAGCCTTACCTCTAATTTGTTCTGGAGCCATATATTCCGGGCTACCAATACTAGTCCCAGTTCTATTTAAGGCAGTGCCAGTGGCAGATTTAGCAGCACCAAAATCGACTAAAACTAGTTTGCGTTGGGCTTCGCCCTTCCCGTAGGCATCGCTTTTACGCAAAATAATATTTTCAGGCTTGATATCACGGTGAATAACTTGTCTAGCATGACAAAATTGCAAAACCGATAACAAATCATCCAGCAATTGCCGAATCTGTGTTTCGTTGAAAGCACCCTTGTGTGAAAGTTCCTGGGCTAAATTATGCCCATCGATAAACTCTTGTACAAGATACTGTCTATCATCTTGGGTAAAATATGCCAAGAGTTCGGGAATTTGTGAATGTTTTCCCAATTCATCCAGTTGCACTGCTTCTTGGTTAAATAACTCTACCGCCTTTTGCACAGTATTAGTGCCTTGGGCTTGAGGATAAAACTGCTTAATTACACAGTGCGGTTTTGAAGGTTTATCCTCATCCATTGCCAAGAAAGTTCTACCAAAACCACCTTGTCCTATTGGTTTAATAGCACGGTAGCGTTCTTTGAGGAGTAACTTAGAACCACAATTCAAGCAAAACTTAACATCATTCGGATTTTCTGGTTTTGAACAAGGGGGATGAAGACAGTAGCTCATGAAAGGTGGCGCTTATAATCGCTCTTACTTATCTTTTATTTTGCCCCCTCTTATGCACAAGGAGGTTTATTTCATTAAATATCTATATTTTAGACAATAACCCAATTGAGATGAAAAGGAATAGGGATTAAACAATTCGCAATTCCCCATAAGCTGCATCGTATGCTGAGCAAAGTCGAAGCCCATAACCAACCCCGTGAACTACGTGGGCTGAGCGAAGTCGAAGCCCATGACTAATACCAATTCTCTAAAACTCGGCTACACATTCAAACTCCGAAACCCATACTAAGATAAGAGTTTCTTAATTACGAACTACGCGCTTCGCAGCGTAAAGCCTACGGCATAGCTTCGCTTAGAGCGAGTCCTTGAGCGTCATTACGAATTACGTTAGCGCAGCGGTAGCGAGTCCTTGAGCGTCATTACGAATTGGTATAACCCCGTGAACTACGTGGGCTGAGCGAAGTCTTTCGCGGAGCGTCTCCAACAGGAGAAGCCCACTCCCCATTTTCAACCTACCAAGTGGTAATATTTGAATACTTTCAACTTACTTAAGCACCTTCAACCCGGAAAACCACCTAAAGTGACTGAATAAGTACCAGTACCTGACCAAAAAACTATGCTGATGAGAATTTGGACTGCTACAGTTGTGCTATCATCTTCTTGGCTGATATCTGGGGTGATAGCTTCTGAGCCACTCAACTCCAGTTCTAGTTTAGTGCAAAAACCTACAATATATTCTCAGTCAACAATTGCAAAACCAGTTATCGTCAGTGAAGCAGAGTTTGGTATCAAAAGGGTTGACTCTGAAGGCCAAACTATTCTTGTTGAAACCAACAAGATACCACTGATTGAGGGCAATGCTTACGGCTGGCGGATTAAGCTGAGAGATTATCAAGGGGAAGTCAAATGGCGCGAAGTTCTGCGCTTGCCAAAACGTCCGGAAACCTGGAGTACAGACAACGGTGAAAACTTTTCCATCTCAACTGATGGCACTACAGCAGAGACAAAGCGCACACAATCAGCTCCAAATGGTGTAATTGAAAATTTTTGGACAATTGCCCCCGGTGATCCAGCTGGTCAGTATAAAATAGAGGTCTTTATTGACGATCGCCTAATCAGTTCTTTTAATTTTGAAACGATTATAGTCGAGCAAAATCGAATGTAATAATGCAAGTTGTCATTTGGCAAATTTTCTTCCCATTCCTAATTCCCCAGTACCTCCATTCCCAAACAACTAGCCAAACCAAATAGTATCTTGGAAATAGAGGTTTGATACTTTTTGGGATGGCGATAGTGAATATAGAAGAATTCGAGCTATTGATCGAAAAACAACCCTCATGTCTCCAGACAATGCCGAAAGCTATGCAAGCTTTGTGGTATGACAACAAAGGTGATTGGCATCAAGCACATGAAATAGTTCAAAATGCCAACGATGCTGATAGTGCTTGGGTTCATGCCTACCTGCACCGACAAGAGGGTGATTTGAATAATGCCCGTTACTGGTATCGACGCAGCCACCAGCCAGAGTTTTCAGGAGAATTCCGTCAAGAATGGGAGCAAATAGCTTCGGTACTGCTGAATAAGGTTCACTCCTATGGATGCTGAGGAATTAATGCGACGTTACGCTGCTGGAGAAAAATATTTTCCAGCAGTCAATTTGAGTAGAATCAAGCTAATAGGAGCCTACTTACCTGGAATTAATTTATGGGGAGCCAATTTGAGCGGAGCTAATCTCGCCAAAGCCAAACTTTGGGGTGCAGATTTGAGTAGAGCTAATTTAGCTAAAGCAAACTTGACTAGAGCAAATTTAAGCGGTGTTAAACTCAATGAAGCAAATCTCCGAGGAGCAAAGCTGAACCATGCCAAGCTGTATGGAGCGAATTTGACTGGAGCTTATTATGATGAAAGCACTCGATTTTCTAGAGGTTTTGATCCTATTAGCAGCAATATGTGTAAGTTAGAAATCTAGCAAAAAACAGCCTTTTACATATATATATACAAATTAAGCATTTACCATCAAAAACTGATAATTGATATCATTGAGCAAAATTTTTCAAATCAATGTTGCGTAAGGGATAGACGCATTATCTACAGATGTGTACCTTAATTATGTAACTAAAACGGAAACATTAAGCACCTTTTGACTGCATTTTGGTGGCTGTTCCTACCAAAATGCAGCTTTTATGGTTATTTGTCCTTTGTCAATACAAATGACTAATGACTTGTGCAATTTAGCTATGTTTTAATTGCTCAACTTCTGGCAAATAAACTTATGAGCGCTTCCATTTGAATTCAATTTCTAATTCCTGCTCATCCTCGGTACGATCATACTCAAATGTGATCGTCACCTCTGATGGTACATAAATGCGCTCTCCTGCAACAGAAATCTGAAAAGCTTTATTTTGCTCTAAAGCGTCTGCTAATCGCCGTAGCTTCGAGACAACTTCTTGTTTGGAGTATGATTTCTCAACATCAATATCCGCTTCGTTATTCATGGCTGGCTCTGCATATAATCAAAGTTAAATGTGATAATTCGCGATGTCCAGATCCCCGACTTCTTTGAGAAGTTAGGGATCTTAGTTCTCACGAATGATTCAGGATTGCTATAGTGATTTCGCTTCATTTAAATTTAAGACAACGAGCAAATTATGACATAAGATGAATTACGCTTCAATCTATATTAGAGATTTAGATGAATTGAAATAAAACTTCCTAATTGTGAGCGTTTGTCTGTGAATTTTTCAATCCCCAATATAGATTTAGGTTAATTTAAATTTAAAACTTGGTAAATTTGACCAATGTTGCAATATATTTAGTAGTCATGTAACCAGGTTAAAATGTTGTAATAAGTTTTCTTGTGGGGTGGGACGGAAAACCTGCCACGGACGAGCGAGACGTCCATTCCACAAGAGTTTTTTTGCATCATTTAAAGGTTGCCACACTACTATTTTCTATTAAGCTAATAATCATTCAAATTGCATCCCCGCGTCTCCCCTTAAGCGCGTCCCCCGAAGTTTGCTCAACGGGGGGAACCCCCGCACGCAACTTCTCTCCGCGTCTTTCTGAGGCAAAGGATTATGCAAGTTAAAGGCAGATTAGCTTACCCAACTATTTTTTAGATAACTTTAATAACTCGCTAATATTTAAAAGCTTAGGAGCATCTTTACTCATAACTAAAGGTAATCTTCCATCCCATTTTTCTATTGTTTGTCTTTCTAAAATCTCAGCAGTTAAACTATCATGCAATAATCTATTTACTTCTGCTTCACCTCTTGCTAAATTAATCTTAGCTTCAGCTTGCTTTACGGCTTTTAAAGCAATAAAATCTGCTCGCTTCGCATCTTGTTCAGCAATTTGTTTTGCTTCTACTGCTTCGCTAAATTTCTCCGAAAAGTTAAAATGAACTAGTGAAATATCATCAACTAAAATATGATAATCGCATAATCTAGTTGTCAATGTAGCGTCAACTATCGATTTTACTTCTCCTCGCTTGATAACTATTTCTTCTGCTGTATAACTTGCCATAACCGCTTTTAAAACTTCTTCTACTGCGGGGTTAATAATTTTGGTGATGATATCTTGTTCATCACCAATCTCTTGAAAAACTATATTTATTTCATTAGGTATGATGTGCCAGTTTAATGCCACATCAGTAAAAATTTCTTGTAAATCTTTAGAAGAAGCCTCAGCAGAAATTTCTTGCTTTTGCACCCTCACGCTGATTTTTTTGACTGTATTGACAATAGGAATTATTGTATGTATGCCTTCTCCTAAAACTTGCTCTTGTACCTTGCCAAACTGCATTAATACGCCGCGTTCTCCAGCACCAACTACCACAAAAGGTGTAAGTAAAATTGTAATTAAAAATAAAATTGCGGTTAGTTTACCAGCATTATTTGTCAATTGAAACTGTTTCATATTGAGTCAGATAATTTTTATTGTGTTTCTAAAAATTTCTCAATAGGTATTCTATAATACTACATTAAATTGGTAGGAATATGCTAATTAATAATTTTAAAGTTGGCGATCGCAGTCTTGGCTCAGTATACATTTAATAAGCTGTGTAGCCAAAAAGATAATAATTTCAGTCCAAACCCCATGTATGATATTTAATGTAAATATACTTATATAACTTAAGCTTAACAATGTTCAACCAATTTTTAAAATCACTGATCCGCTATTGGTTAATAATTCTATTTATTATCAGTTTTACACTTTGTTTTTGCTTAAATAATTTACAGTTTACAACTCTGCAAGCAATTGCTCAAACTCCTAATGCTTCTCAATTAGTCAAGCAAGGTATTGCCAATTATAAAAGTGGAGAATTTCTGGATGCAATTCAACCTTGGAAAACAGCTTTGGAGTTATACCAAAAAAGTAATGATTTTCCAAATGTAGCAATTATTAATGAAAATTTAGCAAGAGTATATCAACAGTTGGGTGAATATGAGCAAGTGCTGAGTTATTGGCAGAAAGTAATTGCTCACTATCGCTCTATTAAAGATTTTACGAAAGTGGGAAGAACATTAACAGAGATAGCACAAGCTTATATTAGTTTAGGGCAAACCGGAAAAGCAATTGGTATTTTGTGTAGTACGGTTGATGCAGAAAACCAAGAAGAATTAGGATGTCAAAAAGCAAGTGCATTACAAATAGCTCTCCAACAAAAGGATAAGCAAGGGGAAATTGCAGCATTGGGAAGTCTTGGTGAGGCTTACCGTTTGCAAGGTAATTATGATATTGCCATTAAGCGTTTTGAAGAGGCTAAAAATAGTCATCTTTATAGTTCTGCGATTTTCAATAGTTTAGGTAATACTCTTGTAAGTCGCGCTCAATTATGGAATCTCCGCGCTAAATCTGCTCAGAAACAAGGCATTATTAAAGCAAGTGAATTTAAACGAAAAGCAACAGAAGATTATCAACAGGCACTGGGATATTTTCTGGCAAGTTTTGAGGAAGCTAATCAACAAAAAAATAAATCTGATGAGATGCGGAGCTTGCTGAATTTAATTCAACTTTATTATTCAGCTAGAGGCATCAATTTATTTGATCTAGCTAAAGTCGATGTATATATTCAAAAAGCTTTAGAAATAATTGATCAATTACCTAATTCTGTAAATAAAGTATATGCTGCGATCGCCATCGCAAATTTACCTGCACTCAATGTTGAATATACTTCACCGTTAACGGAATGTTCAGCAAAATTAAAACAACCAGAGCAGATAAAAAAACTATTTAACAAAGCCATAAAAGTCTCTCAAACACTACGAAACTCACGCTCGGAATCTTATGCTTTAGGAGCGCTTGGTCATTTCTATGAGTGTCATCAGGAATATCAAAAGGCTTTAGAATTAACTAAAAAAGCTCTTTGGATGGCAGATCAGAATTTGCAAGCTAAAGATAGCCTATATTTATGGGAGTGGCAAGCTGGGAGAATTTTACTCAAAGATAGAAACAAAAATCCTGAAGCGCTTGCTTTTTATAAGCAAGCATACAATAATCTAGAAAAATTACGCAGCGATATTTTAATTGCAGACCGCGATTTACAATTTGATTTTCGAGATATCATTGAACCTTTCTATCGCCAGTTAGCACAGTTGCAATTAGAACTAGCTGTATTAGATACTACTAACTTACAAGAACGTAATCAAGTATTAAATAGTGCGTTAACAACAATTAATTCACTGCGATTAGCAGAAATTCAAAATTACTTTGGTAATGATTGTATTCTGACAGCAGTTAATAACACAACAGTTGATGATATTTTAGAGAAAGATACTGCGTTTATCAGTTCAATTATTTTGAAAGACAAAACCGGAATATTGTTGACATTACCCAATCAAGAAAAATATTTAAAATGGATCAATCAAAACCAAGAAGTCTTTCGAGATAAAATCGACAAATTTCGTCAGAGTATTATTGCTGGACAAGAAACATTTACTTACGATACTACACAAGCAGAAACTTTATATGAGTTAATCATTAGCCCCTTTGAAAAATATTTAAATGCACAGCAAATTAAAATTTTAGTATTTATCCAAGATAGTTTTTTGCGTAACGTCCCAATGGCTGCACTTTATGACAAAAAACAAAATAAATATCTCATCCAAAAATATGCCATTGCTACAACTCCTAGCTTACAGTTAACTTCAACAAAAAAACTCAAAATCCAATCAAGTCCAGCTCTAATTTTGGCTGTGAGTCAATCGGCGAAGGTAGATGATAAATTGTTTGATAGCCTCACTAGTGTTCCTTTAGAAATAGAAACAATTCAAAAGCAATTTTCTGATAGTAAAAAGCTTGTAGACCTAGATTTTACGGCTAAGAATTTAGAAAAAGAAGTTAAAAATAGAGTTTATCCTATTATCCACATTGCAACCCACGCACAATTTGAAACAGTTCCAGAGGATACATTCTTAGTTACAGGAGACAATAATAAACTAACAATTAATCAACTAGAAAATTTATTAAGACAAGCTGGTAATGGTTCCAATTTAGTTGAACTATTAGCATTAACAGCTTGTGAAACAGCGGTTGGTGACGATCGCGCCACCTTGGGATTAGCAGGTGTAGCTTTACAAGCTGGTACTAGAAGCGCAATGGCTTCATTATGGTCTGTGGGAGATGAATCTACAGCAGATTTAGTCACAGAGTTTTATAGTAGATTACGTAATTCAGACATGACTAAAGCCCAAGCTTTGCAAGCTGCTCAGTTAAAACTAATTAATGCCAAGAATATTGCAGAGATTAATGACCAATACGATCACCCATATTACTGGGCACCTTTCATTATTATCGGTAATTGGTTTTGAAGCAACAAGAGCTTTTCAAGTGCCTGTATTGCAGACTTACAATCATCTTCCCACTAGGCGATCCTTAGATCTTGCACCTGCCCAATCTCCCGCCAGAGAATAAATTCTCGCTCTTATTAGGTTAAGTCCACTTAAGTGGACTTAAATCTATGCTTTTTGTGAGATTTAGTCTTCTTGAGAGGACTTTTGCTATTAGCCATAGGTTTCTAACCGAATGGCACTAAGAAAAGCGGAAACGCTTATCGATTAAGCAGTCTGCAATTGTTTACGTAATTCTTGCCGGGGTTTGGTCAATCTGGGGTAGGCTTTGGGGCGGCGTTTGGTGACTCGTGGTTCGCTGCGTGCAGGACGTTGACTCAATTTATCCTTGAGGATTTGTACTCTTAGTGTCACAGTATTAGTTATGGTATTGGCTTACTTGTATCAAAGAAAGTATTTCATGAACGAGTAAGCTTTTTCTACCTAAAAAAATTTTTGCACACCCCCTACATACTTGGGGACTTCCATTTTACCGACATAGCGATCGCACTATGGGTCGGTACAAGATCCCAAAAAGCTCTCTCAACAAATCGATACTGCGGCACACTTTGTGAACGCAACTCTTGCACTTTGCATCAAGCACAATCTCCTGAGCCATACATCCATCGTTTAAGAACGTTAAAAGCTCTGGTGCTTCAGCAATTCTCATTTTAAGAATGATAATTATTACCACTAACAACTATGCAAAATTTTCAGTTAAAGGTATGGTTTTTATATCTGTTGTAGGCATAGAGGCATTTGTTGAACCAGCCGGGTATTTTCG
>JAHHHC010000037.1 GCA_019359515.1 Desmonostoc vinosum HA7617-LM4
CTGATGAGCAATTAACTATTCCTGATTTGTATTTGCAGGCCAAAAGACCAATTATTAGTTGTCAGGCTACTTTGAATGCATTGGCTGGTAGTTCTATTGCTTGTCCATCTATTGACTCGCAATTACTGATGACTTATACCGCTTATTTGGTTCAAACTGGTTTTTTGAATGTTGCTTAGGTATAGAGAATATCAACATATATTCCCTAAGTTTTGTAGAGGCAAGGAACGAACCGCCAAGACGCCAAGTACGCCAAGAAAGAGATAAAAAAGAGAAATTACGATTTTTCCATTTTTCTTCTTTTTTCCGGAGGACGGTTCGTTTTATCTAAATTCCCAACACTTTAAATGCCAACCTAAACCTGCAATAGCAATAGCAGCAGCGTAATTAGTAACAGGTACTAATTCTTGTAAACTCCATTCTTCAGATGTTAATAACTTGGCTGATTCTGTAGGAGTGAGAGACACTTCAATTTGCTCAAGCTGACTAATTCCATCTCCAGTTGCTTTTAAATAAGCTTCTTTACAAGTCCAGTAGCGAAAAAATACCTCTTGCTGTTGGTTAAGAGGAAGCGATCGCAATAACTCATATTCTCTAGGTAAAAAGAACCTTTTGGCAAGAGCTTCTATATCATCCATCGGACGAATATATTCTAAATCTACACCGATTTGGCGATCGCAACTCACCCCACACAAACCTAACCCTTGAGAATGAGACAAGTTGAAAGCCAACCCACTATCAATAAACGCATCTGCTAATACTGGCTTACCACGCTGTTGATAATCAAACCGCACCTGTGATGGCTTAATACCCAAATAACGACCTAATATATTTCGCAGCATACCCCGGCCAGCAATAAAACGCTCTCGATGTTGCTGAAAATAAAACCTTTCAGCCCGCACCAGTTCATCACTAGATAAAGTTGTCACCAAATCCCGCAACTGTGATTCTGGTAAATCAAGATTCATGCGCCAAACATGAACATCATCACGCAACAAAGTTAAATCGTTCGGTGCAGATAACCAAAGATGATTATTTAAGTTCATTCGATTGAATAAGCATATTCCCCATTCCCCCTAATCCCCACTCCTCCCGAGAGCGGAAGCCCCGAGTTTCCCATCCCCCATCCCCTAACCACTGCAAAATCCGATTCCACGCCCACCAAGGATCGAGATCTTGTGCCTGACGCTGGCACTCTCTACTACTTAAATAGCCCACGTGACCACCGTAACGTGTGAGTAATAAATCCAACATAGGATTACTCTCACAAGCATCTTGCATCTCAGGTATAATCGCAGGGTGAAAAAGTGGGTCATCCACAGCATATATAATTAGTGTCGGTTTTGAGATCTGCGGCAGTAGTTGTAAAGCACTACTAGCTATGTAATATGCTGGCACTGAAGGAAAACCTAAACGATTAATTACTAGTTCTTCATCAAAAGCCCAAATGCTGTTTGCCCGTTTAATGGCTTCTGGGTCTATGGTTCCAGGATGAGCATCATGTATCCGCCATGCCAGTTTTTTCAAATTCCGCGTAATTGCTGCTTCTAAATATTTGCCCAAGGGCCTTTTAGATAGATAAGATAGCGATCGCAACGAGTCTAAACTCGGACAAATCACTGCACTACCACCAATATCGCTGTCTTTAAGTCCCAAAAACTCATTGTCTCCAATCAAATCAGCAGCAGCTTTCAAGCCCCACAACGCTAACTGTCCCCCCAAAGAAAACCCCATAAACCAAAATTTACTCGGACATCCCATTTGGGCAGCTGCCGCCGCAATACGCACAAAATCTTCCCCCTCATACAAACCATCAGATGTCAAAGTCGGCGACAATTCAGCAGTTTTGCCGTGGGCACGCCAATCAAATAACACCACAGCATAACCTTGAGCATATGCCTTACGTCCCAAAAGTTGCAAAGACCATTCCGTGTCTAACTCACCCGTAATGCCATAAGTAGCCACAATTGTGCCATGAGCGTTTTGAGGTACAGCAACCCAACCAAAAATCGGTACACCCTGCCCACCTGTGAACACCGTTTTTTGATAAGGTGGCTGTGGATATTGAGTTGTGCTTTCCCAATAACGACTCCCCCACAAAGCAGCGTATACAGTCATAGCTACGCCATTTTGCAAGAATTGTGGCGGATTGTAAGCACAATAACACTTCATATAGAGAATTTCGTGTAAATTAGTCGTAATTTTGCAATCCTTTTATTTTAATATTTATGTTAGATTTCAAATCTTTTTTATAATCAATGAAGCAATCTTTGGTAAATACAAAGATTCTTATTTATCCTTAATAAGTAGTAATAATTTTTTAAGAATGCCGAGGATTCTTGTCATAGACGATGACCCAGCGATTTCAGAACTCGTAGCCGTTAACTTAGAAATGGCTGGCTACGACGTTAGTCAAGCTGAAGACGGCATTAAAGGCCAAGCACTGGCTCTCCAGCTACAGCCAGACTTGATTATGCTCGATCTGATGCTGCCGAGGGTAGATGGATTTACAGTTTGTCAACGCCTGCGTCGGGATGAACGCACTGCTGAAATTCCCGTGTTAATGTTGACAGCTTTAAGTCAAACTCAGGATAAAGTAGAAGGCTTCAATGCAGGCGCAGATGACTATCTCACCAAGCCCTTTGAAGTCGAGGAAATGCTGGCACGAGTCCGGGCACTATTGCGGCGCACTGACCGCATTCCCCAAGCCGCAAAGCACAGTGAAATTTTGAATTATGGGCCTCTTACCCTTGTGCCAGAAAGATTTGAGGCGATATGGTTCAATGAAACGGTAAAACTAACTCATCTGGAGTTTGAGTTACTTCACTGCTTACTGCAACGCCACGGTCAGACAGTTTCCCCCAGCGAAATTCTTAGAGAAGTTTGGGGCTACGATCCAGATGATGACATCGAAACAATTCGAGTGCATATCCGCCACCTCAGAACCAAACTCGAACCAGATCCCCGACATCCTCGATACATCAAAACAGTGTATGGTGCAGGATACTGTCTAGAGTTACCCAGTATGCCTCCATCCGGTGAAGGAGTTTCTACCTCAGTGGTTGAGTGAAATCACAATACAGGAGCTAGGAGTGAGAGCATATTGTTCTCCTAGCTCTTGTTGGGGCGAGTTTAATCTAATATCGTGTAATTTCCATAGATTAATCTTTATTACTCGCCCCTATTAATTCTAGGATACGCGATCGCAGCAACAAACCACTTGACTTAGATAGATGTATATATAAAGTAGTAATATTACTGAAATCAGCACTAAAATTGGATACATACTACCCAGTAAGCTGAAATCTGATACATTTGAGCAGATAAATTTCAGTTAATCAAAACTTTGACTTTCTTTAATATACTGTGAGTGATGAAGTAGAGATTTAAACTCATGGTGACAGCATAAAAGCCAGCTATGAATCCTTTGGCACTTAGGAACTTGATATATTTAGGACAAGCACCATCTATATAAGTCAAAATCACGATAGACATATATTCTTTATTAATAGTTAATAAAACATTAGAAACCTAAATACTCTTCGCCAATGTTTGATATGCTACCTACGTCATAAATCATCATAGAATAAAATCACAAGAAAAAGTTTAATTAATTACTTAGATAAATAAAATACATAACATCTAAGTCTATTCGCTTAGAAAAATCTACTTTAACATCAAATGATGACAACAAAAGACTATATAGCCTTCTTTCTAAATAAGACTACAAAATCTTGTTTATAAAACGTCAAAACTTACTGATAGGATTTAAATTTAAATGCTTGAGCAAAGTTGAAACATTCAACGTTGAGGTAGATAACACTATAGAAAATGAGGTCAATGATTTAATAGAAACCTGTTAAAAATTTTGACATAATCCATGCTGATCAATATGAATATTGAAAAGATACAAAAAACACTCAAGCTAGAATAAAGCCTTAGAAGGAACAGGATGAAAAAACACTAAACTTTAATATCTAAGTTCAACCAAAAGTAAAATCCCTATTTAGTTGGCTTTCCAACTAAGCAAAAATTTAGTTATTATTACTGCACTTTTAATACATGACTCTACAGAATTGGAGACGCAAGCGTGGCGTTGCGCTGACTAGTAAAGGGTTGCAAAGACTTCAAGAAGCAAAGTATCAATCAGAAGCAAAAGAAAATTTCGGAAACAGGTACACTCTCGAAGAAATGAGCGCACGCTCCGGCTTGTATCCCGGTACAATATCAAAAGTTCTAAATCGTGAAGGAGGAGTTGACAAGCAAACTCTGGAAAAACTATTTTTATGTTTTTATATCAAGATAGAGAAGAGTGATTATGTCAGTTCTAATAATCGCCTTGATTGGGGAGAAGCTGTCTTTACACCACATTTTTATGGGCGTGTAGAAGAACTTGCTGCATTAGGACAATGGATTATCACCGAGAAATGCCAATTAGTAGCCCTATTAGGGATGGGTGGTATTGGTAAGACTTCCCTGGCTATAAAATTTGCTCAACAAATTCAAGAAGACTTTGAGTATGTGGTCTGGCGATCGCTTCGAGAAGCACCACCTGTTACAAATGTCATAGCTAACTTGATTCAATTTTTATCTGATGAGCAAGAAACCGAAAATAAACTATCACAAAACCTGAGCGATCGCATATCACGATTACTCGAATATTTACGAAATCATCGCTGTTTAGTAATTCTTGATAATGCAGAATCACTTCTGCGTAGTGGTAGTCGAGCCGGAACTTATCGAGAAGGCTATGAGGGATATGGTGAGCTGATCAAACGCGTAGGAGAAGCAACTCACCAAAGCTGCTTAATGCTGACAAGTCGAGAAAAAACCAAAGAAGTCGCATTACTAGAAGGACAAGGACACTCAGTTCGCTCATTACCTTTAGGAGGGTTGAATGTAGAAGAAGGACAAGAAATTCTACAACTTAAAGGATTATCTGCGGCTGAAGATGAATTAGAACAAATGATTGAACGTTATGCAGGCAATCCATTAGCTTTGAAGATAGTTACCACAACTATTCAAGAAGTTTTTAATGGGAATGCCACCGAGTTTTTACAGCAAGAAACGGCTGTTTTTGGGGATCTGCGTGATGTTTTAGAACAGCAATTTGAGCGTCTTTCAGATTTAGAAAAAGATATCATGTACTGGCTAGCAATTAATCGTGAGCCGATGGCGCTTTCGGAATTGCGAGAGGATATGGTATCAACAGTACCACAGGCAAAATTAATGGAAGCTGTGGAATCTTTGAGCAGGCGATCGCTCATCGAAAAAAGTGAATTATTATTCACGCTACAACCTGTAGTGATGGAGTATGTTACTCATCGATTAGTAGAGCAATTCTGTGAAGAATTAATTACTGGCAATCTTGACATATTCAGAAGCCAAACAATTATCAAAGCAACAGCAAAAGAATATGTAAGAGATATTCAAATTCGCCTGATCCTCAAACCAGTTACAAACGGTCTGCTTGCAGAATTTAGAAGTAAAAGAAACCTGGAAAATCACTTAACTCAAATTCTAGTAAAACTCCAAGAAACATCTCCTCTAGAACAAAGCTATACGGCAGGAAATATCTTCAACCTGTTTCGTGATCTAAAAACCGATCTCAGTGGTTATGATTTTTCTCATCTAACTATCTGGCAAGCCGATCTACGGCAAGTGAATTTGCATAACGTAAATTTGGCTCACGCTGATCTAGATAAATGTATTTTTGCAGAAACTCTAGGTGGTATTCATTCAGTAGCATTCAGTCCTAATGGAAAATTCTTGGCCACGGGAGATACTAATAGTGAGGTTCGTCTATATCAAGTTGTAGATGGAAAACAATTGCTTACCTGCAAAGGACACACAGGTTTTATTTGGCCAATTACTTTTAGTCCTGATGGTCATATTTTGGCCAGTGGCAGTGATGATCAAACAGTGAAACTTTGGGATACCAGCACTGGACAATGCCTTGCCACTTTACAAGGGCATAACGGTGGAATCTGGTCAGTCGTCTTTAGCCCTCAAGGTACTATGATTGCCAGTGGCAGTGAGGACTCATTAGTAAAGCTATGGGATACTAGCACTGGACAATGTTACAAAACTTTATGGGGGCATAGTAATCGAGTTACATCAGTCGCTTTCAATCCTCGAGGTACCATACTCGCTAGTGGAAGTGATGATCAAACGGTGAAACTGTGGGATACTACGACTGGTGAATGCCTTCAGACTCTGCAAAGTCATAAAAGTGGAATCCGGTCAGTTGCCTTCAGTCCAGATGGTCAAACTTTAGCTAGTGGTTGTCATCACCAAACGATATGTTTATGGAATATTACTGTTGGTCAGTGCTTTCAAACTTTGCAAGGTCATAGTGACTGTGTAAATTCAGTTGCCTTCAGTCTGGATGGTTATACCCTAGCAAGTGGTAGTGATGATCAAACAGTCAAACTGTGGGATATCAACACAGGCCAGTGCCTTAGAACTCTACAAGGACATGGTAGTAGAGTATCGTCAATCGCTTTTAAACCAGATAATTGCACTCTGGCAAGTGGCAGTGAGGATCAAACAGTCAAATTGTGGGATATTAACACAGGCCAGTGCCTTAAAACTTTACAGGGTTATGTCAATGGGGTCTGGTCGGTAAAATTTAATCCTCAAGGTACTATGCTTGCAAGCGGTAGTGGAGACCAAATTGTTAGGACATGGGATATCAACACAGGTCAGTGCCTTAAAACTTTACGAGGACATAGTAATCGGGTTACATCAGTCAGTTTTAATTCGCAAGGCACTATGCTTGCTAGTAGCAGCGAAGACTCCTCAGTCAAACTGTGGAATGTTAGTAATGGTCAGTGCCTCAAAACTTTGCGGGGACATACTAACCGTATTACATCAGTTGCCTTTAGCCCGGACGATCATATGCTAGCTAGTAGCTGCCATGATCAAACAGTAAGGTTATGGGATGCTAATACTGGTGAATGTATCAGAGTTTTCCAGGGACATACCCACTGGGTATGGGTAGTTACCTTTAGTCCAGACGGTCATATACTAGCTAGTGGCTGTCATGATCAAACAGTAAGGTTATGGGATATTGAGAGTGGTTTTTGCCTTCAAACTTTAGAAGGACATACTGACTGGATGTGGTCAGTTGCCTTCAATCCCGATGGTGGCACGCTAGCGAGTGGCAGTAGTGACCAAACAGTGAGACTGTGGGATATTCGCAGCGGTCAGTGTCTTGGAATTTTACAAGGACATACCAGTTCGGTATACTCAGTCGCTTTTAGCCCAAATGGTGGCATGTTGGCAAGTGCTAGTGGAGATAAAATGATAAAGCTATGGGATGTTGGCACAAAAAGGTGCGTAAGAACTTTTGCAGGACATAATAAGTTAGTGTGGTCGATCGCTTTTAGTCCTGATGGCCAGACCCTAGCCAGTAGTAGTGAAGATGAAACGATTAAGCTTTGGAATGTAAAGACTGGTGAGTGCCTAAAAACTCTCAGAAGCTCTAGACCTTACGAAGGTATGAACATCACTAGTGTTAGAGGTATAACCGAAGGAATTATTACTACTATGAAAGCTTTGGGTGCAGTTGAAGATAAACATAACTAATGCTACACTGAGTCATTGCGATCGCTAGTCCAAAATTTATCAACATCAAAAATCCCCAGTCTAATACTACTTGTGTTTCAACGGTGAAATTACACCCAAAGCACCAAAAGCTAAAAGCCCAAGTAAAACAGAAGGTTCAGGAATGGAAGCCGGGAATAGTGTCGAGAATGCAAATTCTCCAATCAATCGATGAGTAACTGTTGTAGCATGAACTGGATCCCAAAATAAAAATTTGTTTGGATCACAAGCTACTGGCGGATTCGGCAATTTTAAAGGCACTACAGATAAGTTTTCCACACAATAATCTGTTACATTTGTTAAACCAAATTTGCTGGGCTCGGTGATGATGCTACTAAATAAAGAATTAACTTTCAAAGGAATAATATTTACATCAGAACCTAGTTGCTGATCCAGCAATTTAACGGTCGTCTCCAAATCAGAATTATGTTTGCTAGTCAACTCACTAAACAAACTGGGAACTTTGCTATTAAAGCTTGCTACTGGGAATTTCCCTAAGTCGGGTAGATTAACCAGCATGATGTCTTTAGCACCAACGGCAGCAAGCGATTTTACTGTTGTCGATAAATTTGCAACTGTCTGGCTAGGGTTAGGAACATTACCCAAAAAGTAATTAAAATAATCATTAAAACCCGCCCATACAATATAAAGGGCTTTGGGGTCAGCTGACGGATTTTTTACTATAAAATTACTGAGCTGCTGCTGCAATCCTGGTTGACCAGGAACACTAATATTATCGACTCCAGTAGTAGCTCCTCCAACAGCATAGTTGGTGCGGGGATTGAAGCTCAATCCCAAATCTTGTGCAAGATATTCTACCCAAATAGAGCCATTGGCAAAACGCCCATTAAAGTAGATAGGACTTGGAGGAATGGCTTCTTCAGTGGCGTTGAATAAATTACCCGGATCTGAGTAGCTATCACCAAAGACGTAAATTTCGTCATAATTGAGTGCTGAGACTTTAAGCGGAAAAAATAAACACAACAGGGAGAATCCTGTTGCTAAAATTCCTTTTTGCACAGTTAACTCCTTAACATTCTTAAATCTAAATATCTATTTTTAAATAGTGGCAGTAACTCTGTCTAAGAAACTTTTTATTGCTGAATCAGTTTCATTGACTGGAATCGAACCTAGCGCTACATCACCCCAGCGTATCACGTTTGCAGAGGCAGAACTAGCTGCACCAAAGCCATAGATTAGAACTAAGTTATTTTCACGAATTTTACCCAGTTGAGCAGCATGGTAAAGATTAGCTAAGGTGAGTGCAGGCCCAATATTTGCATAGAGAGGGTAGACATTGATTGTACGCTCTGGCTTAATGCCCAGTACACGAATACAGAAACTTGCAAACCAAGCAGTAGGAGTATTAAAAATAAAAAAGTCGATTTGCTCTAAAGTAACACCAGCAGCAGCAATCGCTCCCTCACAACAAGCACGCAAAAGCTGTGTGGCTGTTTCACCAATTACTTTGTTTGTGCCTTTGGGCACCTGCATCCTTAGCTGTTGATCACCTTGCTCATTCTCGGTGATTTTAAAACAGAATTGATCGCATAAAACACTAGTATTAACGGTTTTTGTACCCAGGATGCCTTGATTCGGTTTGAGTGAACTGACTAGGAAGGCTCCAGCACCATCGCTAAAAAACCATGAAAGGGTATCGTTTTGATCAAATAAGCGAGAGTAAGTGCATGATATGGCAACTAGGACATTGCGATATCCTCCAGATTGTACCAAGGCACAAGCAGTTTGAAGCGCGATCGGGGTACTGGCACAAGTTGCATCAAGATTCCATGCACCACACGACAGTCCTAGTTGACGAGCAAGGAAGGCAGCATTACCAAATCCGATTTGTTCAGGTAAGAACGAGGCAACAAGCAATAGATCTACATCCTGGGGAGAAAGCTTTGCTGCATCAAGGGCTTCTGTTGCTGCTTGATACTCCAACGTTAATGATGACTCCTCTGGAGCAAGCATTCTTCGCTCAACAGTACCACGAAATGGGTCTTTGAGATAAGGCATCATCTCTAACTCATAGTCATTGCTGGGAGTGGAATCAGTCACCGAAAACATTTTCGCTAAGTTCTTTTCCTCTACACTCAAAAGCAAATCTGGAAAATGTTCTCTGTAATAATCTTTTGTACATCTAATCCTGGGAAAGCTTAATGCCAGCGAGCAAATGCCTACTGAGGGATGCAGCATATTCAATTTCCTCTCAATAATTATTAGTTTCCTGCAAAATCAAGTTATGAATCCGGCTTCCAATTGGCGCAGGTTGGGTAGAATCTATGATGACATCAACAATAAATGGGCCCGTTGAGGCAAGTGCTTTCTCTAATGCTGCATCAATGTCAGACTCTTTTTCGACGCAGATACCATCAGCTCCCATTCCTTGGGCAATCTTGACAAAATCTGCTTGGGGAATATTTGCCTGTACACCTTTGAAACCTAGCATCACCATACCTTGGTCACACATGTTGTAGCATGAGTCGTTTAATATAATCCAGATAGCAGGAATCTGGTATTGCACGGCTGTACTGATCTCACTATTCATGAGCATGGCACCATCTCCAACAATGGCGACAGCTTTGCTATTCCTCGCAACTGCTGCACCCACAACACCTGTTACAAAATGTCCCATAGACCCGAAGCCAGTGCTTACTCTAAAACGATTTGATTTGCTAAATCGCAGCAGGTGAATTCCCCAAGCAAACGAGTTTCCTGATTCGGTCATTACCACTGCATCACTCTGTTCAATAATCAGCCGTTGAATCGCTTTCATAAGTACTTTAGGTCGCACTAGACTTCGACTCTCCACATCCGGCTTGATAGAATCAGTTTGAGGTTGAGGTAGTTTTACCACATTTGAAGGATTAGTGCTTTCTGGGAAATACTTCAGCAAACCTTTAACAAATTCTCCAACGTCCGATTGAATAGCATACGTTTCAGCATATGGATACGCCGTCCCTGCTATATCTGAACTGATGTCAACATGTAAAAATCCTTGCTTAGGAATCATCGTAGGATTCCAAAATGAAGTAAATTCACTTAAGCGTGTTCCTAATACTAGAATTCTTAGAGGACAATATTCCTGCATGTATGTCAAAACAGATTTGTGCCCAGCAAAGCCTGTAACACCTACAAACTGGGGATGGTTCTCGGGAAAAATACCTTTACCGCGCGGTGAACACATTACCGCCGCTCCTGTTCTTTCAACAAGTTGGCGAATCTCCGCCGCTGCACCCCTCGCACCAAAACCAACCCAGATGGCAAATGACCCCTCAGATAGCAACCTTACACATTCTGCAATTGTTTGCTCGCTTGCAGTTGCCATAGCGTAAGATAGTGTCACGCGTGGCAATGATATCTTGACTGAAGTTGTCTGGATATTTGTAGGAATACTTATATGGGCTACAAACCCTCCTGGTTGTAATATACCAAAGGCAAGCCTTCGAGAAATCCCTGGTAATTCATCACTCCTTTCGAGAATAGTTGCGTAATGGAATAGTTGACCTGAGGTAAAGATACCTGCATTAGGCATTGTATAAGTGCTGCTTTCCTGGAAACTCCATCGCCCACGCTGCGATGTGGAAGTTGCAGCGGATATGAAGATTATCTTTGCACCTTCCCAACGAGCAGCGAATAGCCCTGTCAATGCATTTGTAATTCCCGGCCCTGTGGTAGTAAAAACTACTACGGGTCGATCGCTAGCAAAGTATGCCTCGATCGCCGCAAAGGCCGCTCCTGCTTCATGCCGAAAGTGAAGCACCTGAATCGAGCTATTATGCAATGCAGCCCACATTGGTGCGATCGCACCTCCCGAAACTCCAAATGCATACTTTACTCCCAAATCTTCCAGCATCTTAACTACCACTTCCGCCACCACAAGAGGCACGGATGGTTTGTCATAAGCTGGCTGTTTCACTACATGCAACTGTTCAGCGTTATTCGCTTCTAGATCCTTAAATTTGGCGTCCATGGCAAGCTAGTGTAGATGCACAAGATTTAAAAAATGCCCTACTCGACTTTGTTAACTCATTTCTATAATTCAGGGCAGTAACTAGGGAATATCCCTAATCTGGAAAAAATACTTGCCAACCAAAACATTGCAGCTATGACAGATTTTTATGCCTTTGCAAAATCAGTACTTAGCTTGCAAATTATAGTTATGTGTGTAGCTTTAGATATACTACACTTAAGTATACTCAAAACAATCAATGTATAGCTAACAACTACACTTAAACTTGGGTATGTTCTATGTTCTGCTGACAAGTAGTAAAAAACTTTAGTAAGTTTTTTGCAACAATTATTGAACTTAATAATATTGTTACACGCATTGTATCAAACCTACTGAAAAAGTCAACTGAAATATTCTCTAGAATTTAACCCCCACTTATTTTAAATATCAATGCCAGTCTATATATATCACGCACTTCTACTATGTATTTTATCTAGTTGAAAGTATGAAAACTGACATGTTTTTTAAAATTTTATATGAAATTAAATGCAAAAACTAATGCTAGAAGTATAAGTATAAACTCCTTCATAATAACTACATATTTTTTATATAAAAAGGTAATTGATGTCACTAAGTACAAGATTTATGTGTTGATGAGTACATTTTTATTCACGAAAAACAGACTCACTAGATAAAATATAACTTTATCGTTGTTACCATCGGGTTAACTAAACATTAACAAGAGAATATTTTTATAAGTTAATATGTTACTAAAAGTCTAAAAAATGTTCTGTACTATTACTAAAATAGCTGAGTATCATTAATGTATAGTGACCAAAAAATGGATTAATAATATTGATAGATCATTTGATTTTTAATCAAAAAAATCGTAATTGTTTGATCGAATACTATGGGCTTCGTATATTTATCTTGAGAGGATTTGATTGTTGATGAAGTAAGAAGCAATCGCCTCAAAACGCGAGAAAATAAGAGTAATTCAGGTAAAAGAATCATTGCAAAAGTCAGCAAAATCCCCCCATCCAGCGACCAACTTGATCGCGGCTAGTTTCTGTTACGGGTAACATAGGAGACAGCCTACCTTTGTATATTGCGCTAATGCGATCGCACTAGCGCCAACAACTCATCTAAAATCTTCAGAAATCACTAGCATCTTGCATCTCAATTAACGCTTCATGAATATTTACATTAGCGTTGACCAAGAAGACGCGAAGAGCGACCATTCTCAAGATCGAAGCACCTAGTTGCAAGAAAGCGACTTTAGTCGTGGAGACAAAAAAATCTGTTCGGAGTTTGAATTCCCTCACTTTAGTTGTAGTTATGGGGTCTCCCCGCGTCCCGTGAAGTGCTAGAGCAATATTTTCTGTCACAGTAAGAGTTGGCATAAAATAATAAAAATCAGGTGAAGAATAATAAGAAGTTAATAAACCCTATTACAAGAGCGGGGAATAAGGTAATTAAAGATGATTCATCACATTTCTATTTCTGTGCAAAACCCCCAGCACGTTGCTCAAGTTCTCGCCGAAGTTTTAGATGGGGAAGCTTTTCCTTTTTTTCCTCATCCAGGTAGTTATATGGTTTTCCCACTCGACAAACACGGGACAGCGATCGAAGTGTATCCCTTAACTACTAAGCTAGTACCCGGAAATAATCATTGCGAGTTCGTAGAATTTGCCGAATCTTCCGGCTTTACGTCTACTCATGCGGCAATCTCTGTCTCTACTACTCAAGAAAAAATCGAGCAGATTGGTGAACGGGAAGGTTGGAAAGTTTTGCGTTGTAACCGTGACTCTCTATTTGATGTGATGGAGTTCTGGTTAGAAAACAAAGTCATGATCGAACTATTGACGCCAGAAATGGCAAATCAGTACGTGACAGTTACACAGCCAGAAAACTTAAAGAAAGTCTTTTATGAAATGACATCCTCTGGCGTCGCCTAGCTTGAGGGAGGTGGGAGAAGACTCTGAGGGGTAGGTTTTTTAGATTAAGACAGACCCCAACACAAAACTTGCCCGTTATGGAACCGGGGGACTTAAACCCACGGAACTTGTTAAGGTTTCCCTTTGGGAATTGCCCCTTCAACTCCCTCAACGTACCAATTCATCGCTAGTTGTTCTTTGTCGTCCAATACTTTACCTTTTGGCACTCTGACTACACCTTTTTGGTCTTTCACAGGCCCATCAAAAGGATGAGCCATACCTTGAATAAACTCTTGGCGCTTCATGTTTACCAATTGCTGAACATCGTCAGGAATCACTTGATTCATCGGGGAAATATCTACCATCCCTTCACCAATACCATCCCAAACTTCTTGTGATTTCCACGTCCCATTCATCACAGCTAAAGCTTTATCGGTATAGAATTTGCCCCATTTGTTAATTGCTGATGTTAGGTGCGCTTTTTGACCGAACTTACCCATATCAGTGTTGTAGCCAAAAGCATAGATACCCTTTTCTTCAGCTAGTTGTACAGCGACGGCGGAGTTGGTATGCTGAGTCAAAACATCAGCACCTAGATTTATTAAAGCTTGAGCGGCTTCCTTTTCTTTTGTGGGATCGTACTGACTTTGTACCCAAAGCACTTTCAGTTTTGCTTGGGGATTTGTTGCCCTTAGTCCTTGGGTGAAAGCGCCTATACCGCGAATGACTTCAGGAATAGGATATGCCCCAATAAAACCAACCACGTTGGATTTTGTCATTTTGCCAGCAATCATCCCAGTCAGGTATCGTGGTTCTTCAAAGCGTCCTTGATAAGTGCCGACATTGGCAGTGCGTTTGTATCCAGTACAATGTTCAAAGATAACGTTGGGAAAGTCCTTGGCGACTTTAATTGTTGGGTTCATGTAGCCGAAGGAAGTTGTAAAAATCAACTTATTGCCGTCTAATGCCAACTGGCGAATAACCCTTTCGGCATCAGCACCTTCGCTAACATTTTCCACAAAAGTAGTTTTCACCTTATCTTGAAGATTAGCTTCCATTTCGCGGCGGCCTAAATCGTGGGCATAAGTCCAACCAAAATCACCGACAGGCCCAGCATAAACCAATCCAACTTTTAGTGATTCGCTAATAACTACAGGTGAGGCTGAGGGAGAAACTTCGCTTTGAGGATTAGAAGTTCTACCCTGAATACAGCTAGTCAAGGCAAAGCTAGATCCTGCGAAAGTGGCATACTTAAGAAAATTCCGACGATCCATTACTATTGATTTAGTTTACTCATTAACAAAGATTGTTTGATTTTTGGTAGCAACAGGCACAGTCTAGCATTGACTATTTAGTTGATTTTAACTTTTTTGGGAATGGGGAATGGGGAATTGGGAATTGGGAATACCATTTCACATTAAATGGCGATACACATAAATCTTGTAGAGACGCTTCAAAAGCGCGTCTCTACACCGTCTGTATTTGTATCAGGATTTTCGTAAATTGGTATAAGAGGACGTGGAGAAAATTTCTCACTCCCTCATCTCCCTCATCCCCCGGTGACTGAGCAAAGCCGAAGTGCATCTCCCGCTCACTCTTCTATACTTGATAACTGTAACTGATGAATTTATTTGAGCTTTTAGCAGGGGAAGAAAATCATCCAGCTTTGATTACGCCTGATGGGTCTTCATTAAACTATGGGCAATTGCGGCAAAATGTTACTAGCTTGGTGTCTCAACTCAATAGTTTTGGATTGAAACAAGACCATCGCATTGCGATTGTAATGAGCAACGGTTCACCAATGGCAATTACCTTTCTTGCTGCTGCTTTGTGTGGCACGGCTGCACCCTTGAATCCCAAATACAAGCAAGAAGAATTTGCCTTTTACTACGAAGATACCCAAGCAAAAGCGCTGATTACCTTATCTGATGGCCCAGAAGCAGCGATCGCCGCTGCTTCTGTTGATATGATGCTGATAAATGCTCAGGTAAACAATGACGGTACTTTAAACTTTGAATTAACCAAAGCACCCTCAAATACTTCCCACTCCCCACTCCCCATTACCCCTAATCCCCACTCCCCACTCCCGAACTCAGATGACGTAGCGATGATCTTACACACTAGTGGTACAACTAGTCGGCCAAAGCGTGTGCCAATTCGTCATCGCAATCTCATAGCTTCAGCCAATAACATTGTTAATGCTTATTCTCTAACAGCAGCTGACACCACACTCTGCCTGATGCCACTATTCCACATTCACGGATTAGTTGGGTGTTTGCTGGCAACCTTAGCATCTGGCGGTAAATTGGTTTGTCCTCATGGTTTTAATGCTTTGGAGTTTTGGAAACTAGTAAAAACCTACAAACCCACATGGTACTCGGCAGCACCTACCATGCACCAGACAATTTTGGCACGCGCTGGCCGCAATACTGAAATTGTTAATGCTCATTCTTTCCGCTTTATTCGCTCTAGTAGCGCTCCACTGCCGCCTATTATTATCGAACAGATGGAATCCAGCCTCAATGCTCCCGTGGTGGAATCTTATAGCATGACCGAGGCATGTCACTTGATGACAACCAATCCTTTACCACCGAAAATCCGTAAACCTGGTACCGTTGGCTATGGCTTTGGTGTGGAAGTTGGCATTATGGATGCTGAAGGTAATCTCTTACCGCAGGGAAGTTTAGGCGAGGTAGTGGTAAAAGCACCCAATGTCATAGACGGCTACGAGAATAACCCAGAAGCTAATGCCACTGCTTTTATTAACGGTTGGTTTTGTACAGGAGATCAAGGAACAAAAGACGAAGATGGTTATCTTTGCTTGACTGGACGTATTAAAGAATTAATTAATCGGGGTGGAGAAAAAATTTCACCTTTAGAAGTGGATGATGTTTTGCTGCGTCACCCCGCCGTTGCAGAAGCTTTGGCTTTTGCTGTTCCTCACAAATCTTTGGGAGAAGATATCCACGCGGCTGTTGTTCTCAAAACACAGGCTAGCGAAAAAGAACTGTTAGCTCACTGCTCAACTATGCTGGCAGATTTTAAAGTTCCCCAGCAAATTCATATTCTAGACCAACTACCCCGTGGTGCTACTGGCAAATTGCAACGTCTTGCCATGGCAAAGTTGTTGTTAGGTGAGGGGAGTTAAGCTTGAGCGCAAAACGAATGATCATTCTCCATTCTCCACCCACTCCCCACTCTCTATTCCCTAAAATAGAAATAGGTCTGTAAAATTACCTAACTTTTGGTTGTGACAATATCTGCTCAAACACTACCACTGCTCAAAGACCAAGAAAAACTGGAAAACCGTCTAGCGGAAATTCCGCCGGAACCAGGAGTTTATTTTATGCGAGATGGGAGCGATCGCATTATATATATAGGTAAGTCGCGGAAGTTGCGATCGCGTGTTCGTTCTTATTTTCGAGACGGTTACAATAAGAGCGATCGCATTGCCACAATGGTAAAGCAGGTGACGGAAATTGAATTCATTGTCACCGATACAGAATCAGAGGCTTTAGCACTCGAAGCCAATTTAATTAAGCAGCATCAACCCTACTTTAATGTGCTGCTCAAGGATGATAAAAAATATCCTTACGTCTGTATCACTTGGTCAGAAGACTATCCCCGTATTTTTATCACTCGCAAGCGTCAATTAGGTAAGGAAAAAGATAAATTCTACGGCCCCTATACCGATTCTGGCTTACTACGAGAAATATTACGCATATCGAAACGCATTTTCTCACTCAGGCAACGACCCCAACCATTATTTAAAGACCGTCCTTGCTTGAATTATGATTTAGGGCGCTGTCCTGGGGTGTGTCAACAGCTGATTTCACCAGAAGAATACCGCAAAACAGTACAAAAAGTAGCGATGGTATTCCAAGGTAGAACTCAGGAACTGATTGATATCTTGACACAACAGATGCACACAGCCGCTGAGACGATGAATTTTGAGGCAGCGGCGCGAATTCGCGATCAAATCGCTGGGTTGAAGTCGTTGACTGCCGATCAAAAAGTCTCTTTACCAGATGATACAGTCTCACGAGATGCGATCGCCTTAGCAGCTAACGAACAATACGCGTGTATTCAACTGTTCCAAATTCGCGCTGGGCAATTGGTTGGACGTTTGGCATTTGTCGCCGAACCACATGCTGAACCAGGAGCAATTTTACAACGCGCCTTAGAAGAACATTACCAAACTGCCGACTCTGTGGAAATACCCATAGAGATTTTGGTGCAGCATGAGTTACCGGATGGGGAAATATTGGCGGATGCCTTGACTCAACTCAAGGGAAGAAAAGTCACAATCTTGGCTCCTCAGCGACAAACCAAAGCAGAATTAATTGAGATGGTTGAGCGAAATGCCCAATATGAATTGCAAAGAATGCAAAAATTAGGCGATCGCAATCAACAAGCAATGCAAGATTTAGCCGCCGTTATTGATTTACCAGACTTACCCCACCGCATCGAAGGCTATGATATTTCTCACATTCAAGGTTCAAATGCTGTAGCTTCCCAAGTGGTATTTATTGATGGCTTACCAGCTAAGCAACACTATCGCCATTACAAAATCAAAAATCCCACAGTGACAATCGGACACTCAGATGATTTTGCCAGTCTTGCCGAAGTAATTGGGCGGCGATTCCGTAAATATATCGAAGATCCCCAACTGCCGCGCTTGGGAAATCCCGACTGGCCTGATTTAGTGATGATTGATGGCGGCAAAGGTCAATTATCATCCGTTGTTGCTGTTTTGCAACAAATGAATTTACTCGAAGATTTACGAGTGATTAGTTTAGCGAAGCGGCAAGAAGAGATTTTTTTACCGGGTGAATCTCAACCCTTAACCACCGATGCCGAACAACCAGGCGTACAATTATTGCGGCGGTTGCGCGATGAAGCACATAGATTTGCAGTCAGTTTCCATCGTCAGCAACGAAGTGATAAATTAAAGCGATCGCGCTTAGACGAAATTCCCGGATTAGGACATCATCGACAAAAGCAACTCTTGGGACATTTTCGTTCAGTTGACTACATTCGCCAAGCAACACCCACACAAATAGCCGAAGCTCCAGGAATCGGCCCGCGTTTAGCTCAAGAAATCTACGATTATTTCCATCCCTAAATGGGGAGTCGGGAGTCGGGAGTGGGGAGTGGGGGAAGATGTATTTCATGCCCTAGCTTTGGTAGGGGACTGACACAACTAATTTTGTGCATTAAACAACTCTTGTAGGATAGGTGTCTCGCCCGCCTGGGGCAGACAAGATGCCATTGGTGTCAACCTAAGCTAGAAAATAGCTTCGGTGTTGGCTTCCTCACCCGCCAGAGAATTTATTCTCTGGCTAATAGCTCAAGTCTACTTCAGTAGACTCAAAATCTTGGGGGATATTCAGTCATCTAAGAATAACTTTTGCTATCAGCAAGGAACTTCGGTTCTGCGTTAAGTTGACACCAATGACTTTTCGGCCCACACCACAAGAAAATCATTGCATCATTTTAGCTGTGTCAGCCCACTGCGAAACTGCTCAACAGATTCTTGCGGTAGGGGTTTAGCAATGCGCTTTACCCACACAACAAACGTGGTTTTTGCAAAACATAATAGGACTCCTATTTAATTTGGTGAAAAAACTCCGTACACCTTAAAAAATTTGATTCCCTACTCCCCACTCCCTACTCCCCACTCCCCGCCTACGTAAATAATTTCATTAATCAAGTCAAATTCCTATATATTCATTAATTCAGTTCTTGTACCTGCCTGCGTCCGGCCAAGAAACTTATTTCTTGGTGATTTAAACTATTTGCCCAAAATTTAATCTAAATATCAGCCAAAAGCAAATATTAATTTAATCTTAAGATATTATTTCTGTTACTTAAGATACAGTTTTTTAAAATTTTTAATCGGTCTTGCTAATACAAGCTTCATAGTTGTAATAAGTATAAATCAGGTGTTCTCAAGACGTTAAGCTCAGGGATCAGTGAATATCGAAGAAACAACTATATAAAAAATTAATTTATATATCTAAAGTATGATGTTAAACTGACTTCAAGATTAAGATAATAATTGAAGAATATACAAAATTCCTCAATAATTAAATTTTGTTTAAAACAATTAAACAATATAGTAGCTTGTTGTTAAGGTGTTGAAACCTAAAAGGCTTGCTATTAAAATTAGTAGTTTTTTCCGAGACAATTCATTTAACCAGGGGTTTTAAAATGCAGATAGTACAACAGATTTACTGTCCAAACTGTGGCAGTGAAGCGGAGCGTCATTATATTTCTGATAGTCAATTAACACGAACACAATGTCCAACCTGTGACTACTTAATGATTAGTTGCACGCGCACAGGTAAAGTTATAGAAGCTTATGCCCCTGGTATTCACGCTCCTCGGATTCACGCAAAACGTTAGAAATTTAAAGAAAAGTCGGAGATAAATTCTCCGACTTTTTTATGAAATTATTTCACACTTAAAATAGTGCAATATTAAATAATTCGTAATTCGTAATGACGCTCGAGGACTCGCTACCGCTTCGCTAACGTAATTAAGTTTTGTAATGGGGATTTAACGCAAAGTCACCAGGGGGTTTCCTCCGAGCTGACGGCAGTTGTTCATGGGGTTTCCCCCATGAACAACTGCCTCAACTTTGTAAGACCAATTCTCTAAAATTCGGCTACACATTCAAACTCCGAAACCCATACTAAATAAGAGTTTCTTAATTACGAATTACGCGCTTGGAAGCGGTAGCGAGTCCTCGATAGCGTTAGCGTAAAGCCTACGGCATAGCTTCGCTTAGAGCGAGTCATCGAGCGTCGGTACGAGCGTCAGCGTAAAGCCTGCGGCATAGCTTCGCTTAGAGCGACACAGGAGCGTCGCGTCATTACGAATTGGTATAAGACAGACCCCTACACAAAACTTGCCGATTATAGAACCGGGGGACTTAAACCCACGGAACTAGTTAAAGGGGATTTAGAATAACAAAAATAGTAACTAAAAATTTCACCCTTGCCAATGCTATCTGCATATCTATTGGTATCTCACGGAAGTCGCGATCCGCGTCCAGAAATCGCCATGCGACAACTGGCGGGGCTAATACGTAACAAACTAGATGATAGCTATAATCAAGCAGCTTCTGCTAATAGCGTAGTTTCTCAGCCAAGTGATGAAAAGTTTGTAGGCGTAGCTTACTTAGAAGTTGTTTCTAAGTCGTTGCACGAACAGATTAAACAATTTGCTCAGAACGCTTTTGAGTGCGATCGCCTAAAAATCATACCGCTGTTTCTGCTGCCGGGAGTGCATGTAATGACAGATATTCCGGCACAAGTTGCACTAGCACAACAGGCTCTTGGTCTAGATATTAAAATTGAGCTGCAACCATATTTGGGTAGTCATCCCGCTTTAGAGAAATTGCTAGCAAAATCAATGACTGCTATCAAAACACAAGCATGGATTTTGTTAGCCCACGGTAGCCGTCGCCCACTTTCTGGGCAGCCAGTAGAAGCAATGGCTAAAGAGTTAGGAGCAGTAGTTGCTTACTGGTCTGTACCTCCTAGTTTAGAATTGCAAGTGAAAGATTTGATCGCTGCGGGTTACAGGGAAATTGCAATTCTGCCATACTTTTTATTCCCTGGTGGTATAACAGATGCGATCGCTCAGTCAACAGAAAAGCTAAAATTACAATTTCCCGAGGTAACTTTCCAACTAGCGGAACCTCTGGGAGCAAATGCAGAATTAGCCGATTTAATTTGGGACTTAATCAATAAATGAGCCGCACAGAAACAGAGGCAAGAAAGTATTTGGGAAAGGTTTATTTAGTAGGTGCGGGGCCAGGAGATCCAGGACTAGTCACCCTCAAGGCGAAAGGTTTACTCGAATGTGCAGACGTAGTTATCTATGATGCTTTAGTAAGTCCAGCAATTTTGGCAATGATTAATCCCCAAGCCGAACAAATTAATGCCGGTAAGCGCATGGGGAGACACTCGCTGTTACAAGAAGAAACAACGCAACTGCTGATTGATAAAGCCCAGGATCATGCAATTGTGATCCGGCTCAAAGGTGGCGATCCCTTTATCTTTGGTCGAGGTGGTGAGGAAATGGCAGAATTAGTAGAGGCTGGCATCTCAGTCGAGGTAGTGCCCGGTATTACTTCGGGAATCGCTGCACCAGCCTACGCAGGCATTCCTCTAACTCATAGGTTATATAGCTCTTCGGTGACATTTGTTACTGGGCACGAGGCAGCGGGTAAGTATAAACCAGCAGTGAATTGGAGTGCGATCGCCCACGGTTCCGAAACGATTGTGATTTACATGGGGATTCACAACTTACCGTATATTGTAGAACAATTGAGTGCAGCAAGATTGAGCTTAGAAACACCAATTGGTTTAGTACGTTGGGGTACGCGACCAGAACAAGAAGAATTGATTGGTACATTAGCGACAATTGTCGAACAGGTAGAACAAACTGGATTTGGCGCACCTGCGATCGCTGTTATAGGATCAGTAGTAAATATGCACAGCATCCTATCTAGTTGTCGCCCAACTTGAGAGATGAGGGAGTAAAAAGCTGGGGAGGCAGGGGGAACAGAGGGAGAAATAACAAACACCAATTCCCAATTCCCCATTTTCAATTACGAATTACGAATTAGTATGAGATTCAAGCAGCTACTGACTGAATCACACTCAGTAACAACTCAGGCGTATACGGTTCAGTTATGTAAGCGTCAGCACCTTGTTTTCTCGCCCACAAATGATGAATTGTCTGATTTTTGCTACTACAAATCACAATTGGCACTTTCTGATGAGTGGAATTTCTGTTGAGGAAGCGACACAACTCAAATCCACTCATTCCTGGCATTACCACATCAGTAATAATCGCATCTGGCTTTTCTTCCAGGACTATTTCCAGAGCTTCTTTAGCACTATTAGCTTTAATAATGTTGTAACCTCTATCTCTGAAATAATTACTCACGAATTCCAAATCATTCAGAGAATCTTCTAAAACCAGAATTTTACCAACTCTAGCAATACTCAATCTTAAATCTCCAAAGTGTCTTGACTTGATTGATTGAGAACCTAAACAATATGTTTAAAGATAATTTTCAATAAATCTCCTTGGGTAAAAGGTTTAGCTAAATAACCTGAAGCTCTAGCCATCTTCGCTTTCGCTCTATCGATAAATCTTGTTTTTCCTGACACCATAATTACGGGTGTATTCTTAAAATACACATGCTTACGGAGTAAAGAGCAGAGTTCATACCCATCTAAACCAGGCATTGAGATATCCAATAAAATCAAGTCTGGCTTAGTACAGAGAATTTGCATTAAAGCTTTCATAGAGTCAGTGACTCCTACAAAAGAAAATATTTGCTCATCTAAAAAACCTTTGATGGCATTCAGTACTGTAGGACTGTCATCAATACAGAATATTGTGTAGAGTTTTTTCTCAGTAGACAATCGCGAAATTCTTTGGCCACTATTATCGGTAGTCTTAGGATTTTGTTGTAAAAAACGGCTAGAGTAGGCTGCAACTTTATTACTGCTGCTTGGTCTAGATAACGTTTCTACGGCTGTTGTTTGAGCTTGTGGTTGCTGCGTTCGGAAAAATTGCGCCCCCTCGGCTGGAACAACAGGCTGTTTTTGACATCTTTCAACTAGTAAGCGGAGATTCAAATGGCAAAACTTTGGCATATCATCCAGAAAACTTTCTGGAATAAATTCATAACTCCCCTCTTCTAAGTTTAAAAATGACTCTAAAACCTCTAGCGCCAATTGTTCTATCAGTATTGCCGCCTGCGACGGACTCATATATTTTTGATTGACTAACCAGCAAATTGCTAAATAATCTGGATTTGGTATAGCTTGATTCTCAATACCAGTTTCAAAAATCATCCGCAACTGCTCATCGATACCGTGAGGGAGAGTAGAAATCTGCTGACTCAAGCGCTGCAAATTTCTATAAAGCGGCTCAAACATTTTCTCTGAGTAGCAAGCATAAATTAATTTACCTTCATCTATGTATATTGACCAAGCACCTGAAGTGCTAAATACCTGCAAACAACCAGTCACAGATTTACTGGTGATTTTTTTTAACAGAGATAGGGGCTGGAGTTTCTGGAAAAATCTATATCTACTAATCGGAAGTGTTGTCATCGGGATAGTTCTGGATTAAATTAATATTCGCAATTCAAATCGGTGAATTTCC
The DNA here is from genome assembly GCA_019359515.1 of Desmonostoc vinosum HA7617-LM4. Lineage (GTDB taxonomy): Bacteria > Cyanobacteriota > Cyanobacteriia > Cyanobacteriales > Nostocaceae > Desmonostoc > Desmonostoc vinosum. The sequence continues at coordinate 23,698 of JAHHHC010000037.1, forward strand.
CAAAGAAAATTCACAGCCATAATGGCTGAAGTACTGTCAAATAAATATAGCTGTCGGATTTAACTTAGTACAGAGATTCCACACCCCCCAATACCAAACTCCCCAATCTCTGCTAAGCTATAATGCACGAATTACGAATTGCCATAGCACACCCAGCCATATTATTGCCCAAAGCCTGATCTGGCCAGAGTTATTTTCTCTAAACAGCATTCCAGAAATCAGCTTGACTTTCTGTATCTTTCGCTAATCTGGCTATTCTGGAAACATAGGGAGTGGGGAAAGAAAGTGTTTATTTCATTCATAACGGGTGGTGCGCCGTCTGTCCCCTACTCCCTGCCCCCTTTCCCCTACTCTCTTGAGTGATGCATCTGTAGTTTTATGGCTGTCACTGGTTCCCTCCTTTTTAAGGGGGTTAGGGGGAATCTAAAAGTGCCTAAAGTCACAGCAAAACACTTTTCAAACAACCTCTAAAACTTAGGTTACTATAAATCTCCAAGTGAATTAAAAATAATGTATAAATTTCATGATAAATAAGTAAAGAAAAGATGAAAACTTATTACTATTAAATATCAGGATTTTTTATAAAAATTTATTTAAATCAAAAACGGGGAATTAACCCAGACGAATTGTGATCGAATTTAATCTACAAGTTGAAGATAACAGCGATCGCCTTGACCGCTACCTTTCACAAGAATTACCAGATTTATCTCGTTCCCGCATCCAGCAGTTAATCGAACAAGGTCAGGTGCAACTCAACGGTCAAGTTTGCATATCTAAGAAGATTAGCATTAAAGCAGGCGATCGCATCACTCTAGAAATCCCAGCAGCACAACCTTTAGAACTACAAGCAGAAAATATCCCCTTAGATATCCTCTACGAAGACGACCAATTACTCATTCTCAACAAACCCGCTGGTTTAGTCGTTCATCCTGCACCCGGCCATCCCGATGGTACTTTAGTCAATGCCCTCTTAGCGCATTGTCCCAACCTCCCAGGAATTGGCGGAGTCCAACGTCCGGGAATTGTCCATCGCTTGGATAAGGATACAACAGGGGCGATCGCCATTGCCAAAACAGACATCGCTTATCAATATTTGCAAGCACAACTCAAAGCTAAAACCGCACGCCGAGAATATTTAGGTGTAGTTTACGGCGCACCAAAAACCGAAAGTGGCACTGTAGATTTGCCCATTGGTCGCCATTCCCAAGACCGCAAAAAAATGGCAATTGTCCCCACAGAACAAGGCGGACGATCTGCCGTTACTCATTGGCAAGTATTAGAACGCCTTGGTAACTACACATTAATCCATTTCCAACTAGAAACAGGACGCACCCATCAAATTCGTGTCCACAGCGCTAAAATCGGTCATCCAATAGTTGGCGACCCAATTTATGGTTCTGGTCGTTCAGTAGGCGTTAATTTGCCTGGTCAAGCACTACACGCTTGGCGACTCAAACTACAACATCCCATATCACAAGATTGGATCGAAGTTACAGCCCCTCCACCTCCAACATTGACAACTTTAATAGAAGTTCTGCGGCGACGAGTAGCAATTTATAATTAGGGGCTAGGGGCTGGTTAGGGACTGGGGATTGGTAAGAAGATATCTTATGAATTCTTTAATTTTTAATACTCAATTGCCCATTCCCAATTTCCCATTCCCAATTCCCAATTCCCCATTCCCCAAAATGACAAAACCCCAACTTAGTGAAAAAGTTCAAGAATTAATCCAAAAAGCCAGGATTGTTAGCTTTGATACCTGGAAATACACCTATCCTCAACCAGCTATTCAGCTATTTCAAGCAGCCGATGACCAGGGACGTTATCTGACAAACGAAGATTTTCAGCAAATCCAGAAACTTGTACCAGCCACAGTAGAATTAATTCCAGTGGCACAGATGCTACGCGATCGCGTCAGCGATATCGTAAATGAAGCTAGAACCGAGGTGTTATCCACCTTCCCCAACATCACCCAACCCGGCGGTGGACTGTACCCCCCCGAACGTGCTGAAGCTTGTTGGCGTGACTTCTGGCACTTTTTGCGTTGCATCACCTACGGCATTGCAGGAAGACACACCGACTACACCAGTACAGAAGGTCTGCACTACATGCAACTGCTTTATCAAGAATTACAAGTACCCTTAGATGCAATGGTTTTAGGGCTAGAAGGCATCAAAACTAGCAGCCTAAAACGCGTAGAACCAAATCAGCAAGAAATACTTGCTCCCTATTTTGATCACCTAATTGGAAAGTTGAAGAGGATAGGGAGTGGGGAGTAATACTTCGACTACGCTTAGTGACTAGGAGTAGGGAGTGGGGGAGATGAGGGAGATGAGGGAGATGAGGCGAGAAATAACAAATCCCCAATCCCCAATCCCCAATCCCCAGTCCCCAGTCCCCAATCCCCAGTCCCCAATCCCCAGTCCCCAATCCCCAGTCCCCAATCCCCAGTCCCCAATCCCCAATCCCCAATCCCCAATCCCCAGTCCCCAGTCCCCAGTCCCCAGTCCCCAATCCCATTACAAATGACAAATAACAAAATATCCCAAGGGCGGATGCTGCTTTCTCACAACTTTGATGTTTCACCTGATATCGTTCCAACTCTCAGCCGGGAAGAGTTTACAGAGGTTTTTAAAGAGGGGTTAAGTGTTCACGAACATCTCAAATGTCGCTTAGTAGACAATCCACATTGGATTGTAGAGGTTTTATTTTCTACAGAGGAATTTTTGCCTCAGCAGGTGGGCGAACTGTGTGCCTATGCTTTAGCCCAGAAGCGCCAAAAACAGCGATCGCCTTCAGCACCCATCCCGGAAATTCTCATCTTGGGTGGTATCAAAACAACTCCGCCTACAAGTAATTCTCCTGATGCTCTACAACCAGGCAATTGGGGCGTAGATGTCGTAGAAACTCTTTCATCTCAAAAATTTTTACAAGCGATCGCCTGGGATGCCACCATTGCCCAAAAATCCCCCGAAAGTATCTTCAAAGTTGAACTGAAAGATTAGAAACTAGGTACTGGTAACTGGGGAATTGTCATTTGTCATTTGTTATTAATTATTCTCCGCGTCCCCCTACCCTTCTCCTATCGGAGACGCTGCGCGAACGGGAACGCTTTCAGCGAACGGGTTCGCAGTCGCTCATGGGGGAAACCCCCAAGACCACGCTGTCTCACCGCGTCCCCGCGTCTCTGCGTCTCCCTCATCTTCCCCCACTCCCTACTCCCCACTCCCTACTCCCCATTTCCCACCATGCCTTCTCTAAATGATGAACTAATCCGAGCGATCGTCAGAGGTGACACCACTACTGTCAAGACACTACTAGCTCAAGGTGCAGATGCAAATACAACTGGCGGTGTAACAGCCGTCGGAGCTGGTAACACTGGGCTAATGTGGGCAGCTACAGATGGATATCTCGATATTGTGGAACTACTGCTTACCCATGGTGCCAATGTCAACACCAAAAACGTAGCCAATTATACTGCTTTAATGTACGCAGCCGAATCAGACTACCGGAACGTTGTTTCAATTCTGCTTGATCATGGTGCTGGTATCGATGATCGCAACCACTATGGTGAGACAATATTAATGTCAATGGCACGGCATGGACAGACCGACATAGTACAACGTCTAGTAGCAATGGGAGCTGAAGTAAACGCCACCAATAAGATTGGTAATACAGCTCTATACTTAGCCGCTGAAAATGGACACCCATATACAGTAAAAGCACTCATCGAACTAGGTGGTGAAGTGAATACCGCCAACCTTGGTGATTGGACACCACTAATGATGGCATCAGCACGGGGCGATCTCGAAACAATGACAATATTGTTGGAGCATGGTGCAGATTTTCGTCCCCAAAATCGCTGGGGTGCAACAGCTTTGAGTGAAGCCCGCAAATCCTTCCGCTCCCATCAAGCGGCAGAACTTTTAATTAGCGCCGGCGCAACGGAGTAAAAAGCAGGCAAGCAGAGACTTCAAAAGTTATATTTAAATACTTGAATCTTGGCTTGATGAGCGAAAAGTAGAGAGTAGCGTAAAACGAAAATATTTAAACCTTCTGTACAACTCTACTCTTGAAAGAGTGACAAAAAAAGATCTGGTGAGTCAGTGGTGTGTATAATTCCTGTAGAAAGTCTTGTCTTATTATAAAATTGACTGTATCTTTAATGATGGGTTTTTGATAAAACACTAACTAATATAATCTGACGTATTCTAGATTTGCACCAAAAACTTGATTATGTATGCTCAATTTAGAACGAATAAGCTTTAGCTTTTTAGTATTTGAATTAAAACATAATATATTTAACTAAGCAATAATTATGAATGTTTATATATACTTACCACAATTTCCGGAATCAGAAGACAAAATCGTTGATGGAATGACAAAATCTATACATGGTTTAGCTTCAGGACTGACCTGTTGTGGAGAGCAAGTTACAATATTGTGTGAAGGTCTTGAAGATAAATCCTTTAAGTCAAAGGCCGGTTATGAAATTAAGCGTTTTGCTAATAAAAGTCAGTTCAAAAGGTTTCAACTACCAGATGGGTTAAAACACCATATTTCTCAAAATAAAAATCCATATATTGCAATCATTAATGGAATATTTTTTCCTAAAAGCTATTTTTTGTCGCGTTTATTTTTAAAAAATGCCATACCGTATGTAGTGGCACCACACGACCCCTATCATCCAGCTATTTTTAGTAAAAACGCCCATCTAAAATGGCCTTATTGGCATTTGATGGAGAAGCATTTATTACGGCAAGCACATGCTATTCAAGTTTTAGATATTCGTCATGCGGAATGGTTAAAACGTTTAAATGTCCATACTCCAGTTATAGAGACACCTAATGGTTTCTCACCGAATGAAGTAAATTCTGAATCATTGCTAAATTGGAGGACACAAGAGGGAATCCCTAAACTTTTATTTTTAGGACGCATAGATGCTCACAATAAAGGTCTAGATATCTTAATTGATGCATTTAAAGAAGTTTTGACTTCAGCAGATGCGGAACTTGTAATCCAAGGCCCAGATTGGGGTGATAAAAATAAACTAGAAAGACAAGCTAATCAGCTTTCAATATCAAAAAAAGTTTCTTTTTGTGATCCCAATTATGATAAATCTTCTTCATCAATCATTGCTGAACATGATATTTTCTGTCTGGCTTCGCGTTTTGAAGGATTTAGTCTAGCTGCATTAGAAGCAATGCTAGCAGGTCGAGTATTATTAGTTTCCGAAATTGCTGGTATTGCACCATATATTCAAAAAAGTGGTTGTGGAGTTGTAGTTAAACCAGATGTATTATCAATCAAAGAAGGAATAATAAAATTATTAACGTGTCGTTCAGATTGGAAAGAAATGGGATTAAGAGGGCGGCATTATGTACTTGAGCATTTACAATGGAGTAAAATTGCATTTAATGCATTAGAACACTATAAAAAACTAATCTAGCTAATTTTTAAATATTCTGGATATATTTATTTTTTTGTCAAGTTACGATAGAGCTATTATAAATAAAAAAACTATCTCATGAATAATTTTTTCGTTGCTGTTTTAGTTGCCTTACTTCCATCTTGGATAAAAATATTAGTTTTAAGAATGATGGGTCATGAAATTGGCAAAGATGTTTATATTGGGATGTCAATCTTAAATATTCGGAAAATCACCTTAAAGGACGGGGCGAGAATTCAAAACTTAAACTATTTTAAAAATCTCTCACATTTAACTATGATGGAGAGATCTGCTATTTCAGGATGGGGGAATTGGTTTACCGCTTCCCAAGCAAATTATCAAGACAACGAAGACTTTGGATGTTTAACAATTGGAGAAAGAGCTAGTATAACAGGTAGGCACTATTTCGATGTTCAAGGACGAATAGTTATAGGTAAAGGCACTTTGATAGGTGGTTTTAATTCAACCTTCTATACGCATACTATTACGGCGGACATTGATACTACTAATATTAACAAGCCAATTATTATCGGCGAACGCTGTTACGTTGGTAGTCATTGTATATTTTTACCTGGTACAGCTATTGGTTCGTTTACGTTTGTTGGTGCTGGTTCTGTTGTGACAAAGAATTTTCTCGACAAAGATTATGTTTTGTTGGCAGGAAATCCAGCGATGGTTAAGAAAGTTTATCCTAAAGAGTCAAAGTTTTTCACAGAACATTTCAAGAAAATGTTACAAAAAACATAATTTTATTGCTGCTAACAGAAGAAACTCAATGGTACACTAAGCACTCAAAGCAACTTTCAAATGATTGCTCGTGATCTAGTACTAAATTATCTTGGAATTTTTTCACAAATCAAACTAAATTTTTATTTTTTTTATAAAGCATACGGTAAATACTAAGCTTTTTTAAGCTCATGATCATGAAAAATCGCCAATAATTTAATATTTGGACTAGATAGCTATGACGTAGTTTATTACTCATTTTTTGGCTGAATTGATGGAAATTTTGAGTACCTCCAGACAAAAGAAAGTTTGCGTAATTGTAATATATTTCGTTTTCTTTATAGTACTGGAAAGGTTGAATGTAGTTAGATTGTCGGTAAAAAACTAACACTTCTGGTAAGTTAGCAAGACTAATACCTTTTCGGATTACTCTACTAAAAAACTCATAGTCTTGTGCCCGATGTAGTTGTTCACAGTAACCACCATGTTCCTCAAATAAAGACGTCCTGATCATAGTGGCACAATTCGCCATTTTCATTTTGCCTTGTTTAAAGCCTTGGCATACTTCACCTGCTTCTGTAGGCCAATAAATAATTTTAGCAGGGTCAAAAATAGCTTCTTCAGAAAAAGAGCATACTTGAGAACCTATAGCACCAATATTGAAATTATTCTCTAAAAAGTTAACTTGCTTTTCAAATCGTTCAGGCAAAGAAATGTCATCACTATCACATATAGCGATGTATTTACCACGGGAGTATTCTAGGCATTTATTCCTGGTTTTGCCACGACCAAAATGTTCTTGATAATAAACTTTAATTCGGGAATCTTTTTCTGCATACTGAGCTACTAATTCGGTAGTTCCATCAGTACTACCATCATCGACAATTATGAGTTCCCAATTTGCAAAAGTTTGCTTTAATACGCTATCAATAGCATCTTTAACATATTTCTTGACATTATAAGTAGGCATCATTACTGATACAATCGGTGCTAAGGATGTTATTGAATTACTCATTTTGCAATTTTTTGATTCTCTTACGTAGCATAACCTGAAAATTTTGTCATTATTCAGCTAGACATTAAATAGTTATTATTTTTGTATAAGTATTTTTTGTAACATTTAAAATCAGTAATTTTGATGAAATCAACATAGATGTGTAGTTTTGGTTTGGCTCTGGCTTGAATTCCTTGCTGGATGCCAATTGTCATGTTGTGTTCGTCTTCATGGGTTGGTAATTTTGTTTCTAGACGATCGCATCAACAGTGTAAGTTGGAGTAGTTATGCTAGATACCCACAACTTAATCATCAAGATTCATAAATCTTCATGTTGTTGGTCGCAGACTCGTATGAAGATTGATCATAACAAAGCGTATAAAACCCTCGAAAGCTTAAATGACTCGCAGGGTTAGGTTTCTCACGCAGAAATTTAGGCTTTGTTGTCAAACAGATCAATCTAATGGCTTGATCTGCCTGGGTAAACAATCTTAGATTTCTTTACGTTTTGAAACAAATTTCTTAAACTCTGTCGTTAACCAGGAGATATCGTTTAATGCCTTTTGGACCAGCTTCACGCTTGGGGGTCAGCCTGTTTGACGAAACCCCTCCTATTGAATGGGTACCCGGTCGCTCAGACGAGGAAGCAGAATCGATTATTCAGGCAGTTTACAGACAAGTATTAGGCAACGCCTACGTTATGGAAAGCGAGCGGCTTGCCGTACCAGAGTCGAAATTTAAATCTGGAGAGTTGAGCGTCCGCGAGTTTGTGCGTACCGTAGCCAAGTCTGACTTATATCGTTCTCGCTTTTTTACCAGTTGCGCTCGTTATCGGGCGATTGAACTGAACTTTAGACATCTTCTCGGTCGTCCTCCGTTAGATTTGGAAGAAACGCGTGCCCATAGCACCATTTTGGATACCAAGGGGTTTGAAGCCGAGATTGATTCGTACATCGACAGCGACGAATACCAGAACACCTTTGGGGAAAATTTTGTACCCTACATCCGGGGCTACAAAACTGACGCACTGCAAAGTATGGTGCAGTTTACCCACACCTTCCAATTGGTTCGTGGTGCTTCCAGCAGCAGCTTGAAAGGTGATTTAGCAGGGAACAAACCCAAGCTGAATTCTTTACTCATTCAGTCCATCCCGACCCCAGTGGTTTCGCCAGCCAGCGATGGCGCTACCTTCCGCACTCCACCGGTGGGTTCCCGCACTCGTCAAGGCGTGGGTGCCTCCTCCGATGGCAAGATTTACCGCATCGAAGTTACGGGCTACCGGGCAAAAGCCGTCAACGCAGTTTCCAAGTTCCGCCGCTCTAACCAAGTCTATTTGGTGCCTTACGAAAAATTATCGCAAGAGTATCAGCGGATTCACCAACAAGGTGGCGTAATTGCCAGTATTACAGCCATCTAGCTGAGTGCTGGGTAATTAGTGCTGAGTTCTTAAGTATTGACAGTATTAAGTGTTACTTCTACAACTTACAACTGGACAGTTTCAACTCAGCACTCTTGTGTGGGCTTAGGCAAACTGAAAGTTGAAAAATTTTTAGGAGATAGGTTTCAATGGCATCCCCCGTAATTTTAGATTTGTGGCCTACCAGCAATTTGGAAGAAATCCAAACTGTGATTCGGGCAGTTTACAAGCAAGTTTTAGGCAATCCTCATGTAATGGAAAGTGAGCGATTAGTCACAGCTGAGTCACAGTTGTGCGATCGCTCTATTACAGTACGTGAATTTGTGCGTGCTGTTGCCAAGTCCGATTTTTATCGTACCCGCTACTTTGAGTCTTGCGCCCCTTACCGTTTTGTAGAACTGAACTTTAAGCACCTACTCGGTCGCGCTCCCCAAGACCAAAGAGAAGTTTCCGAACACATCGTCCGCACAGTTGCCTTAGGATACGACGCTGAAATCGACTCCTACATCGATAGCGATGAATACCAATCAGCCTTTGGCGACAATATTGTGCCCTACTATCGCGGCAAAACCAGCGAAGCCAACTTCAAACAAGTAGGTTACAATCGGACTTTTGCTCTAGATCGTGGCCCTGCACAAATTGACAGCGCTGTCAAGTCTTCTCAACTTGTCTACGCAATTGCCAGCAACTCTAGCAATATAATCAAGCCATCTTCAGCAACCGTAATTGGCTCAGGTACTGAAAAGCGGTTTAAGATTGTTGTCGCTGGCTCCAAATTTGACAGTCCCCGCCGCGTCAGCACCAGTGAGTATATTGTCCCTGCGAGCAAGATGACCCCGCAAATTCAGCGGATCAATCGCACCAGTGGGAAAATTATTAGCATTACCGAAATTGCTTAATTTCCCTAACAATGGGTGAGTGTTGCTCACCCAAATAACTTTTTCCAGAAAATCAACCATAAATCTAAATTTTTGCAGCAGGTAGCGGCGGAAATTGCCCAAGAAGCGATCGCCCCAATACCTAATCCCCATACCCTGAAATGATACAAGGGGGGATGCACTTCGGCTACGCTCAGTGACCGGGGGATAAAAAATTTTCTCCGCGTCTCCACGTCCCCGCGTCCCCGCGTCATCTTTCCTAGTCCCTAGTTCCCAATCCCCAGTCCCCCCATTCCCAAAACCAACCATAGTTCTAAATGTAGGAAACGTTAATTATGACACTTTGGATAGAAGCAGAATCTATTGAACTGCGCCCCAACACCACAGAGACAGATTTACAATTAATTATCCGAGCAGCTTATAGACAGGTATTGGGCAATGTTCATGTAATGGATAGCCAACGGCTCACCAGTGCCGAGTCTCTGTTACGCAATGGTGACATCACAGTCAAAGGTTTTGTCAGAGCAATCGCTCAATCAGATTTATACCGCTCGCTGTTTTTTGACAACTCTTCCCCCTACCGCTTTATTGAATTAAACTTTAAGCACCTACTTGGTCGGGCACCACAAGACCAAACTGAAATCTCAGAACACGTACAAATTTACAACGAGCAAGGCTACGAAGCTGAAATTAACTCTTACATCGACAGCAACGAATATATAGAGAATTTTGGCGAAAATATTGTGCCTTCCTATCGTGGAAGTAGCACTCAAACAGGTATCAAGAATGTAGGTTTTAACCGCACCTTCGCTATAGTGCGGGGATATGCAACCAGTGATAGTAGCAAAGCAGCAAAATTGATTAGAGACGTTGCAGGCAATCTTCCTACCAAAATAGCAGCTCCTGCTGGTGGTTCTGGGGCTTACAGCAACACTGGCAAGCGTTTCCGCATTACTGTCTCAAAAACAAGTAGTAGTGGCCCTCGCGTTAACCAAGGCAGAACAACCTATGAAGTAGGATACTCTCAACTATCTCAAAAAATTCAAAACATTCACAAAACAGGCGGTAAAATTCTCAGTATTGTAGAAGTTGCGTAGATAGAAAACAGGGGACAGGGAATAGGGGATGGAGATGAGACAGATGTGGTTCGACTTCGCTCACCAACCGGGAGATGAGGGAGATAAGGGAGTGAGGGAAAAGATTTCTCCGTGTCCTTGCGTCCCCGTGTCCCCGCGTCCTCTTTTCCAGTCCCCAATCCTCCCATCCTCATGAACATTACGGAATTTGTTGAGCGTTCTATTGGGCGTTGGCGATCACAACGCAGCGTCCACCATCTGGCTTTTAGTCACTTTGAAGCCGTACAATCAGTCATCGACATTATTGCCCTTTCCCCAGATGATCCGGCAGTCATTGACCTTTGTAAGTCCTACAACATAGACACTCAAGCAACAGTCTCCCCATTCCGTATGAGTTGGGAAGGTCAGTCAGACTGGGATGAAAACGAAGTTCTCAACGGCAGTTGCATCTTAGTTCCCGTTCCTGATCCTGAAGACCCCATGCGGGGTAAACTTCTACGCGATCAAGGCTATGCAGAAACCATGGCGGCAGTCGGCTCCTACTACCTAACCGAAGATGAAACCTTCGTCTTAGTTACTGGATATGACCGAGCCGCCGCAGAAGAAAAAATCTGGTTCATTAACCCCAACGTCCGCTGTCGAGTTTCTCTGATCAAAACCAGTGCTAGTACAGGTGTTGTCACAGCCTCGTTTTCCTCAGAAATTCGTCAAGAAATTAAAAACCAACAATAAAAAACTCAAAATTCAAACAACTTTTAATTCACCTTCAACCAATTTAGTCAATCCCAAAAATTACACCAAATTGGTAAGAATAGTCTTGTTTAAAATTTTTGCAAAACTTTCTTGGCACATCTTAATTACGTTAGCGTTAGCGTTAGCGTTAGCGAAGCGGTAGCGAGTCCTCGAGCGTCAGCGGTAGCGAGTCCTCGAGCGTCAGCGGTAGCGAGTCCTCGAGCGTCAGCGGTAGCGAGTCCTCGAGCGTCATTACGAGTTACGAATTACGAATTAGTATGACCATTCCACTGCATATTTCGGAGTCCGAATCAAACGATTTATTGACCCTGGCTCGTTGTATAGCAGGGGATTTTAGTAACTACAAACAATCTTTTGAAAATCCTAAAAATTACGCTCATATCCATGTTTTTTTTCGACCGTTGCCATGGGAATTTTTCTCTGGAATTGGCTTTTATTCCGAGCAAGTTTATGACTATGATCTTTGGAATCCTTATCGACAAGGTGTGCATCGGCTAGTAGATCACAAAGACCATATCTACATTGAGAATTACGGTTTAAAAGACGCGTTTCTCTATGCTGGTGCAGCACGCGAATTGGATATCCTCAAAACAATTACGACCGACTCTATTGAACGACGGTATCACTGCGGCATGATCTTCAAGCGAGACGGAGATCTATTTCGGGGCAGTGTAGAACCTGGCAACTTATGCTTAATTGAGCGCGATGGTTGCCAAACTTACCTAGTTAGCGATGTCGAGGTTACAGAAACCACCTGGAATAGCCTCGATAGAGGCATGGATATCAACACCCATAATCAAGTTTGGGGATCTACCTTTGGCCCATTGCGGTTTGAAAAACGCGAGAGTTTTGCTCATGAAATCCCAGCTATCGTGTAACGCTTCCCTGAAGAATTTAGAACAGGCTGAAGCCAAAATGTTGCCACCAGAAGCTCAAAAAAAGATGCAATGCTGGCTCCGCAGCCGTCATTTAATTTGTTCAGGTAATTTTTTTATTTTTGAAACTGTAGATTACAGTGCCGTTGAGCGTTTTTCTGAATGTGTTGCAGCGTTAGGGGGAACCGTAATTTCAGTTGAACCTATTGATAAACTATGGATGGGAGATCATCGTCAAGTTTTTCTCTATCAGGCTAAAGCTAGTTTACATACTCCCTGTCACAACTTGAAGCAATACTGGTTAAAATATGGCGGCTTTCGGACGCGATTTGATGTGCAAGCATAATTGGGAATTGGGAATTGGAAATTGGTTATTCTCCGCGTCACCCTTCGGGTGACGCTCGCAAGCTCGCTAACGCTGCGCTAACGCAGTCGCCTGCGGAGGGAAACCCTCCTGTAGCGCTGTCTCACCGTGTCCCCGTGTCCCGTGTCCCGTGTCCCGTGTCCCCAGTCCCTTAAAATGGAACTCCATCAAATCGAAACCAATCTGCAAAACCCAAACTTTAAATATCGCCTTGATGCGATCGCATCTCTCAAAGATTATCCCTCAGAAATAGCTCTTCCTTTGCTCACTAAGCACATCCAAGATCCAGAATTTCTGGTGCGCTCTTTTGTTGCTAGGGGTTTAGGCAAGCATCAGACATCTGAATCATTCGCTGCTTTGCTCCAAATTATGAAGTTTGATAACACTCCCAATGTGCAAGCAGAAGCCGCTAACTCCCTATCTCTGTTTGGTAGAATCTCGGCTTCCCATCTGGTTGAGGCTTTTTTTATGAATGACCACTGGTTGTTACGTCGCAGCGTCTTAGCAGCTTTAGTGGAACTGGATTGCCCCGAAGAATTACTAGAGGTCTGTCTTCAGGGACTAGAGGGAGAAGATTTAACCGTACAAGAGGCATGTGTAGACGCATTAGGGAGTCTTATTAACTCGCGTCAACATCAAGCTACCCTCTCTCAACTGTTGCAACTAAAAAATTCTGAGTCAGAACGTATTCGTATAAGGGTTGCTTATGCCTTAAAACACTTTGATGACCCCGATGCCAAAGCTGCCTTGGCTCAACTTAGACAAGATGCAGATCATCGCGTAGTTGGGGCCGCAATGGAAGATTTGATTTAGGAAATGGGGAACTTGTCCCTGTTAACAGTTCCCTGCCCTAGCCAGAAGACTTTTTCAGCTGTATATTTTATTTACTTTGGAAGTCTCTCAGCACTCTCTAGCTTTTGTATCAGATAACCTATTGGCAGGGCTTCAATAGCATAATGGGCGAAAAAAATACGCTCCTTCTCAGAGAATTTTAATTCATCAGATAAAGCACGGAGAATTTCAGCACCAGCAATCAAATTATCTTTTGAAAAAGTACCTGTTTTAATCTTGTCTATAGATTTTTGAACTTTCTTTCGTTGTTCAGCATTGCATTTGTCTAAGTTGGGTGCAAACAAAGTTTTTTGATCTCGTGTTGCATTAAAATAAAACGTATTAATATCTTCTGGATAAACTCTCGCAAATCGAGCAACTCGTTCTTCCCGGATATTTGCAACGCTCTGCTCTTGTTCACAAGGACGCATCAAAGTAGATAGCGCCCAAGAAATACCGCCTGCTAGATACACTCTAGGCAAATTTTGCGCTCCAGGTTTTCGCTGAATTAGATCTCGTATTTCCGGAATTAATATCTTACGTTTTGTGTCTACTGCTGCTGTAATAAAATCGGTATTTCCTCGGCTATTGTTGATTTCATCAGTAAAAGTTTTTGTGCCATACATAATTGAAAATGTGACATTTTCTGGTTTTTGAGCGCTTTTCAGATATGCTCCTTTAGTGTTGCCTGAGCCAATATCGATCATGACAACTTGCTCACGCCTCCACTGTGGGACGACACCATCAAAAACTAGGTTAGCTTCTTCCTCAGCAGAAATAAAATCTACTGCTCTCCCTGTTTGTTGCTGAATCTCTTTTGCCAGAGCCTCTTTATGAGGAGCTTTCTGTGCAACTCCACTACTACCATAGATAATTATTTGCTCACAAGGTATACCAAACCGTTCTTGAATTTCACCGAACATAGCTTTAACAGAATTGATGGTTTCTGTTTGTGCTTTGGGATCTACAGGATTGGCATTACGTTCTGGAATTTCTTCCTCTCTAGCAATAAATTTAAATCCTTCAGTATTGGGAGTTGCTAATTCTTGAATTACTTCTCCTTTTATACCTTTGCTACCAACTTCAATAACGCCATATAAATTGCCTGACTTTTTCACAATAGTACTTTCACTACATTGTGAAGAAGACTGTGGAGGAGACTGTAAAGAAGACTGTGAAGAGGACGAATTTGTTAATGTTTTGTTTGTTCCTCCTCTTCCCATCACAATTGTGAAAATCGCTCCTCCAGAGAGAATAAGAAATATTAAACCACCTAAAACAATTGGCCATCTCAAGATATTGCCATTTGTAGCTGTAGTTCTGGTTTGAGTTTTTGTTTGTTTAAAACCTGTCAAGCGTTGTAAAATTTCATCCGCATTAGTAGGACGTTGTTCTACCAAAGGTGCCATCAGCCAATCAATCAGCTTGATGAATTGAGGCGAAATCCCAGAAGCAAACTCATGCCAGTCTAATGAATTATCGTCGGTATAATTAAACTCACCCAAGTCTTTTTTTGTCAGTAAGTAAACGATTGTGCGTCCCAGAGAAAAGAAATCAGATTGAGGCACAGCATTGCCTTGTATTTGCTCTTGCGCTGTATAGTTAGTGGAATATACATAAGTATTGCTTCTCTTTGGTTGAACGCTGGAAAATTTTCCGACTACGCCAAAGTCAATTAGTGCCAGTTGTCCATTAGGCTTAAGAATAATATTTGATGGTTTAATATCGCGGTGGATAAGTCCTTGATTGTGAACTTCTCTCAGAATACGAACTAACTGTTCTAGCCATAGCAAAGCAGATTTTTGATCGATAGGTTTATCTAATTGATCTAGATACTCTTCCAAATTCATCCCGACAATTTTTTCCATGACTAAGCAATACAATGATGCCTGCTCGTTTTTTGGGGTGTATTGGAAATAATCTTCAGCTTTGGGGATTCCTGGATGATTTGACTTGCTTAAAACTTGGAACTCTCGCTCAAATAACTCTATAATTTTTTGTTTATTAACATCTTCTGTTAATTGCCAATCTCTCAAAACTTTCAAAATTTTAGGGACATCTTGATACAGTACCTCATAGGTATCAGCGCAGCCTCCCTGGTTACTTAACAATCTAGTGACTTGGTAACGTCCTTGAAGTAATAATTCTGAACCACAGTTATGACAAAATAAAACACTGTCGGGATTAGCAAACCTACAGTTTGGATTAATACAAAGAGAC
Organism: Desmonostoc vinosum HA7617-LM4; assembly: GCA_019359515.1. Taxonomy (GTDB): domain Bacteria; phylum Cyanobacteriota; class Cyanobacteriia; order Cyanobacteriales; family Nostocaceae; genus Desmonostoc; species Desmonostoc vinosum. The sequence continues at coordinate 39,281 of JAHHHC010000037.1, forward strand.
ATGACATTTTTTATACTTAATACAGAAATATACAGTATTCTTATATAAAAAATATTAAATTTTCATAAAGTATAAAACAAATACCAGTAAATATTTTCCCTACTCTTCATGGGTATTGTGAGTTTAAGGAAATTTTTCATGGTCAATTTGGTATAAAGCTTTGTCTAACTTATTAGCGATTTTTCTGGAATTTACTTACATTACTTATGAAGGATTGGTTCTCATTTCATCTTGGTTAGGATGAAACGGTAGAGTTTGTAAAGTTTTATGACATATAGTGCTGTTGGGAATCTTGAGCAAGTCGTAGAAAAGTTCCAGAGTTTTGATACTGATTGTCAACTGGCTTTGCTGTGGTATGTCTACGAAGACTTTGGCGGAGCAATTAGCCAAAAAGATTCTACTGATGTAGCAGGATATGAGGCTCTTGATTCACTTGTACCTGAAATTCAACAGATGACTCCCGAAGAGCAATTGCAGATTATGCGCGACCTTTTGGGAAGAGCAAACACACCAATTAATCAAACTTATGGCAGTATGGATACTGCTAACAAGTTAGCTTTTTGGTATCGCTTAGCACAAAGTATGGATCAAAAAGCGATCGCTCAAGTTCCGTCTAATTACTCGCTGTCGTCTGAAGCAGAAGAGTTTCTCCAACATTTCAATCAAATGGACTTTGATCGCAAGGTAATCTTCATGCGGAACGTGGTATCCCAACTGGGCGTTAACGCCAACAACTAGAATATATGTTTAGTGCGGGCACTGTAGCAAAAAGGCTACAGTGCCCGCACCTGTTTAAATAAGATGAGCAATGAAATGTATCGAAATAAGTTTTTTTCTGTATGTATTAATTACGCGCTTCGCAGCGGTAGCGAGTCCGCGTTCGCTTTTAGCGTCTCGTAGAGAGCATCATTACGAATTACAAATTACGAACTAACATAAATCCCGCTTTTGAAGCTTTATATTTGATATATACTGCTACACTAACTTGGCATTAATGTCTATAATATCGTATCAACATTTACAGAAATTAACTGTCAGCGTGCCAAAATGAGGAGCTAGCAGTACTAGTTTGGTATTCTTATTGACAACATGGGGGGAAAGCTATGATTAACGACATCTCAACAGAAGGTCAAATGACCTGGAAAATAGAAGGAGCCACAGATTGTGCCTTACACTTACGGCATCATCCATCAGAGCCGTGGCGACCCTATGAAGAGTTTCCAGAGTACTTTCTGCCCGACCCCCGCGATTTCTCAAAAGGATATGCAACCTTTTTGGCATTACTAAAAAAAGGTTGGAAAACTGTTTGACACTCCCAGACCTGAAGGTACGGGGATTCTGTAATCTACCTCGTCACTTGCTCTACCAGGTTTTCACCAAGCAAAGTAGAGGCAACGAGTCCTACAGCGTTACTTCGGGACTGCCCGTCCCTAGTTGAGGCAGTGCTTTGCGATAATGTGACAAGATGTAAAGATAGTTATAGATAACTTGACACAAGTACTTTATTGTATCCACCGCCTGCAAGAGGTTTAAATTTCTATGACGTTTCAGCCGCAGATTGTTCAGCTATCCCCAGAGTCTTTGATAAAAGAGTTTTTCCAGCAATCAGCAGGGGATTGGCGATCGCAGCGTCGCTATTACACGCTTGGTGATGGTGAAGTGCAAGAAGTAGTTAGTTTCATCACCGTGCGGTTTTTGGAGCAAGGAAACGAGGAGTTAATCAAGTTAGCTCATTTACACGAAATGGAAGATGAAACTGCATTGACCTGTGGAGCTTTGACGACATGGGAAAGTAATTACAATAGGCCCAGTGCCAAACAGAGTAAAGGTTCAACAGTATTTGGGGTTTTGGGGATAGAATTATATCGCGATCGCGGATTTTCCACCACCAAACCGATCATTGCTCAGTACTCCATGCGCGACCCCAAAACCATGTGCTTAAGAACAGAGTACAGCGGGAACTTATTTGAAGAAGAAATCAAACTAATTGGTACTCAATACCGCACCCGCCAAACCATCATTTCCCGCGCCGGCGAAGAACAAATGATAGGTCAGTATTTAGAAAAGCGATCGTAACAGTCATTTGTCATTTGTCATTGGTCATTAGACCTGCCTTGAAAATAGGGAGTGGGGAGTGGGGAGTGGGAAAGAAATATTTTCATAGTTCATTCTTCAACTCTCTCGACCAGAGGCAGTGGCTCCCCAAAACCACGCTGCCTTGCCTCTGCGTGTTAGCGTTCGCGAAGCGTCTCGTAGAGAAGCGGGGCGTAGCCCAACAAAAAAATATTTATTCTTAACCCAATCCCTAATCCCCAGCGATGCACTGAGAGCTTATCGAAGTGTTCCTTTTACTTTGCTATGTACTTAATGTAATGCACGATCGCCTCTGCTGTTGGCACATTAGTTGCTAGGATAACTTGGTTAATATTACATAACCTCAGCAGTGCTTCTTCGTTTGCTTGTCCCGGTTGAGGTTGCAGAAAATCTCTTAAGAAAATAACTGCGAACACTTCGCCAGAACCAACTAAGGAAGCAATTGTTTGATATCCTCCAGATGTGGCTGCTGGGATTTCTTGAGTAACGGTTATACCCGCCTGGTGTTTTAAGACTTCACTAATAGATGGCCATGTAATTGTGGTGATCTTTGAGAACAACTCTTGATGCTGAGCAATAAACTCGGCAAGTTCTGTCTTTTTAGTTTCGTGAGCAATAAGTACTACTTGTGTGTCAGTCATCATTTGAGCAGGCTCATTTATATTTGTTTCTTCTGGTTCTGTTGTGTCTTCGGTGACTTCGCTGATTTCCTCTTGAGCCTGAATATTATTATCTTCAGTATCTTCTGTGTCTTCTTCAAATGCTGAGATGTCTGTGTCTTCCTCGGTGGCGATCGCTTCAGGAGATTCGACTTCTTCTAGTTCTTCCTCGGTGGCGATCACTTCAGGAGATTCGACTTCTTCTAGTTCTTCCTCGGTGGCGATCGCTTCGGGAGATTCGACTTCTTCTTCGGTGGCGATCACTTCGGGAGATTCTACTTCTTCTTCGGTGGCGATCGCTTCGGGAGATTCTACTTCTTCTTCGGTGACGATCACTTCGGGAGATTCGACTTCTTCTTCGGTGACGATCGCTTCGGGAGATTCGACTTCTTCTTCGGTGGCGATCGCTTCGGGAGATTCTACTTCTTCTTCGGTGGCGATCGCTTCGGGAGATTCTACTTCTTCTTCGGTGGCGATCGCTTCAGGAGATTCTAGTTCTTCCTCGGTAGCGATCGCTTCAGGAGATTCGACTTCTTCTAATTCTTCCTCTGTGGCGATCGCTTCGGGAGATTCTACTTCTTCTTCGGTGGCGATCGCTTCAGGAGATTCTACTTCTTCTTCGGTGGCGATCGCTTCGGGAGATTCTACTTCTTCAGTTTCATCGCTGGTAACTTCGGGAATTTGGTCGTCTGTATCTTGTAGTTGAACTACAGTTTGTTCTCCAACAAATTCGTCTGTATCTTGTAGTTGAACTACAGTTTGTTCTCCAACAAATTCCTCAGTTTCTTCCTCATCTTCTGCACTGATATCTGCTGGAACTTGGCTTTCTTGTTCAGGAGCGAATATATCACGTGGCTGTACATAGGTGGCTTCTGCGGCAACTGCTCGATCAAAATCGGTCAGTTCCTCGCTAAGAGAATCTAAAACAGCACTCTCTTCTTCAGATGTTTCCGTTGTGCTTTCTGGCGTAGTTATTGCTTCAGCAGTTTCGCTGTCTTCATCAGATTCACCAGAAGCAACTTCTGAGACTTCATTGACAATTTCAGGAGTTTCTACTTCATCCGTAGTTTGACTAGCTTCTTCTGGTACTGATTCAGCATTAGTGGAACTGCTGACACTTTCAGTTGGTCGCGGTCTGGAAAACAATGAAGGGTCTATAATCCTGAATACTGTTTCTGGTAGTTGCTCAGACAGAGGAGTGACTGCTTCCACAATGAGAACATAATCAGCAATTCGGATCACGTCTCCATCTTTTAATACATATGGTCTGTCTTTCTCAGCTTGTTTGCCGTTGACTATTGAGCCATTTCTACTGCCAAGGTCACTAAAGTAGTGACTTCCAGCTTTAATTAAGAACTTGGCATGTAACCGACTAACATCAGGACTGTCCAAGACTACATCAGAATCTGGAGAGCGGCCTATTAACCATTCTCCTCCTTTTGCAGTTTCTGGGTTCAGTTCGATCTCGTTGACTTCACTTATGTTTGGTGAGTAGCTAACTTTTACTTTCATATTAATTTTTGGTTAATTTTATTAATTTCAGCTACCCAGCGCTGACGGGTAGTGTGTTCTAAATTCAAAATATCATTTTGTGACCAATGAAAATAATAAGCAATAAAAGCTACCTCCTCATATAAAGTATCAGAGGGGTAGCTCATGACTCCCCCGCTAATTCTAGTTGCACCGAAAACTCGGTATTACAATGAGGGCACTGTGCAGGAATATGTGCATTTCCTTGCTGGTTAATTCGGTTGTAAAATTCCCTGAGATAGGCGATGTCATATAGAAGCAGTCCTTCGAGCAAATCAGGACTGACATAGGTCAAACTACCCAAACGAGTAATCACATTTGAAAGCATCACCAACACACCGTAAGCAGGATTTTCCTGAACTTTAGATTCTTGTTGCACCACAATTTCATCTTTGGCAGTGGCTAAACGCATCATTCCATGACGATGCACTCGGTCTTGATTGTCAACCAATCCTCTAGGGAGAGTGAAGCTAAATTCAGTGTGGAGAGTATCCTTCTTACGGGGCATAAACTATCAAATTTTTTCTATGGTCAGGATTGTCCTAAGTCGTTGGTCATTGGTCATTAGTTATTTATATTTACAAAAAACAAATGACAAAAACTTAATTAGAAAGCAGTAATTCAGGAGAATTTGCTGTATTTTCTGGCAGAGAATTTTTCTCTTCTGCTCCATTGATTCGACGGTAAAAATCTTGAAGATAATTTAAATCCTGAGCAAAAAAGTTTTCTACTATTGCCGGACTGACTTCAGATAAAGCACCCAAACGGGTAATCACACGCGACAAAATAATAATTGTGGCATAAACGGGATTAGCTTTAACTCGTGGGTCGCGCAAGGGGGCAATTTCATCTATTGCCATTGATAATCGCATGATTCCTGTACGATGAAGATTTCCTTCTGAGTCTAGATAACCTTTAGGGAGCGTAAATTCAAACTCTGTGGGAAACATATTTTTCCTAATTATTGTGTACGCTTAAATTCTTCAAAAGCAATTTCCAATTCTTCGATTTCTATTTCATTACTTTTAGCACTGACATCAGCAATTTTGTAACTAGTAGGCCAAGCACCAGCTAATTCAAACCTAACTTCTTTTTTAGATTTTTGATCATAAATAGATAAAGAAATAAATTGACGTTGTTTAGCCCACTGTCCTTTTTCAACGTCTTCAAACCACTTCCAAAAGTTTTTAGAACTGCTTAAACCTTGACGCAACGTGATATTACCACTCTTAGAATTGCTAGGAAGCTTAGTTCTAACTGGTAGACCTTTTGATCCTCCTTGCCGCTTTTGAGAAGTGACTTCGCAAATTTCAATTACATCTTGTGTTCTTTTAAATCCTTGACATTCTAGGAAGTAGCAATCATTTTCACCTCCACCTATGCCCAATCTTAAAAAGAAACGATAGCTAGTAAGAAGTTCAGATGTCAATGGAGCCACGGCATTTCACAATATGAAAATAGATTTTTTTTAAAATTTTTGACGGCTGCTAGATCCCCAACTTTTTTAAAAGTTGGGGATCTGAGCAACGCTAACTACTAAAGAGAACTAAGACTTTAGTGTTTTTGATTTTGAAATAATTTCAAAACCCTGAATAGATACTGTGATTTGTTCTGTCACAATATCACCGCTTTTAGCATCAAACTTAGGAGCTGTGTATTTAGTGGGGTAGCAGTTCTTCATATTGATTCGGAAGATTTCAGTATCCTTACTTTGTCCGTAACCAACAACTGACATTGCTTTACGATTGCCATCCCATTCGCGGGGTTCGCCATCTTTATTACACTTCAAATACCATTGATAAATGGTATTGTCGCCATCATAATTGACTGTAATTGTGACATCATCAAATTCTGCTTGTCCTGGAGTATTTTGACGTGCAACTTTGCCATTTTTACCAGAACCAACAACACCTTTAGTACCGCCAGTGTTTGATCCTAATCCATCGACTGATTGTACAAATTTGTCAGTAATTCCGTCTGCTTCTAAATAAAAGACGGCACCAGTAAGAAATTCGCCCGGCATAATTGTCTCCTAAATAAGTTGATAGTGTGGAAAAATCGTTTTTTGTCATTAGTCATTTGTTCAAAACTAATGACCAATGACCAATGACTAATGACTAATACTATTCCTGATCATCAAGCGCGTTCCATTGGCTGATGCGGAAGATGACAAACTCTGCTGGTCTAACTGGGCAAACACCCACTTCGACATATAAACGACCCAAAATGATGCTATCTGGTGGATTCAGTTCTTCATCGCACTTGACATAAAATGCTTTTTCTGGTGAATCGCCAAATAAAGCACCTTCACGCCATATCCGCTCTAAGAAGTTACTGACTGTACGCCGCACCCGTGCCCATAAATCTTGGTCGTTCGGTTCAAAAACTACCCATTGAGTACCCAACTCAATAGATTTTTCTAGGTAACTAATCAACCGACGAACGCTAATGTAACGCCACTCTGTTTTATCTGGTTCAACGAGAGTACGTGCGCCCCAGATGCGGATACCGCGATTAGGGAAGCTGCGGATACAGTTGATACCAATGGGGTTTAATAATTCTTGTTCGCGGAAATTGGTTTCATAACCTAAACCAATTACACCTCTGGGTACTTCGTTTGCTGGGGCTTTGTAAACACCTCTGGTTTCGTCGGTGCGTGCCCAAACACCCATGACATGACCACATGGAGGTACGAGAATGGGATTACCGCGATCGCGTGGATTAGGAACCTTGATCCAAGGATAATATAAGGCCCCAAACATTGAACGACGGTTAAATCTATTTAACCATTCCACAACTTGTTGAGGTTTAACAGCTTCTGGCGGTGGGTCGAGTACAACCATCCGGTTGGGTGGGTTGGGAATATCACCACTACTGGAACCCTCGCACATGCTAATCATCAATTCCATGACACCGTGGATTTGATCTAGGTTCATCACTTGCGCTTGATAAGCCCGCATCAAATCAGGACACGCCAACATCGTGATTTCATCGATTTCAAAAATCCCACGTACCCCTGTACGGTCATCACGTACCCCTTCTAAATCTTGCGAAAATCTGTCGGGTGGGGTAGCAACAATTGGTGGCGCTAGCTCATACTGACCATTAACCGGACGGCGCGTTAATGGTTGTCCGCTTTGAGTAATGTCTTCTACGGTGATATACATCGAATTCCGCAATGCTGCCAGCGCATAAGTTGCTGCTTGAGCCGACGGCTCGCGGTTCATCGTCAAGTTCTCGTACTGCTCTAGAATTTCATCTCCCCGCCGAATTTGAATCGTGAAATATTCACCTGTGTTTGGTGGGGCTTCTCCCTCTGTACCTTCAGGTAAAGCGCGAGGCGAACCATCAGTAATGAAGATATTGACTAATCCACCTGCCGCTTGCTCTGGACGCAAAGTAAAACGCAGGGATGGACGATTACCTCTGGAGTTAATTCGCAGAGTCGCAGGTTCTGTGGTTGAGGGTTTGGGTGTACCTGGTAACTGAGTGCCAATACTTGTTACCCAGCAGCGACCGCCACCATTCATAAAATAGCCATATACCGCAAAGGGTAAATAGGCATTAAAGTCGGTGAAACCATCAGAGTTGGGACGGGCGAAGTAGTTCAGATATTGTGTCCAATTCGTCACGAGCATGGGCTTACATAGCTCAGCATCATCACGAATATCTTCTGTAAAACCTACAAACCCAGCAACTGCTGTGCTAACACCTTCAATCGGCCGGCTACCTCGGTCAAATTCTTCAATATAGACACCAGGAGCAAAGTAATCAAGTCTGGCCATGAAAATCTCTCCAAGTTAGTCAAAATTTAGTGATTCATAACTTACGCAAGTGCCATAATTTTTTTCTTACAACGTTGTCTAGGGTCAAAAGTTCAAAAAGTAGCTGAATTTTTAGACTCTTGATCCTTGAACATCATTACAGAAAGTACATGAATCAATTGCGTAAATTTTTTTTATTCAGGAGTTAATAAAACTTCTTTGAAGGTATGACTTTGATTATCCACCAATGCATTTACATTTTGAGGTAAATACCCTGGACAATTCACATTCAAAACATAGTTACCTATCTCAAGATTTTCAAAAAAGAAAAGTCCATCTTTGGTGCATTCCATAGACTTTTTAGTTCCCCTCAAAGTCACTTCTGTCGCTAATAACGGCAGATTTGTGACTACACTTTTCACAATACCTGCAATTGCTACCCGCTGAGTTAACACTCTGCTGCTACCTTCTGGAGCATATTGGTTTCGCAAATTGAAAATTCGATCCCAAACTAAAGGTATGGAAGTGGGCTGTGTATTCAAAGGAACCGTAACTGTCAAATATAAGGCTGAACGTAAAGGTACATTCAGAGCGCTCCACAAAGTTCCAGCCTCAATTGACGGCTCTAGTCCAATTGTCATTGGCAAACCACCATTACCCCGCAATTCGGGAACCAAAAATTCCTCTTGTAAACAGCGATGACGCATAAGCACAATCAGTGCTTCGTCAAGAAAATGATGCTCGCCTAAAGTTGTTCTATCCCAGGCCGTTAATATTAAAGAAACATCAAACCATATAGGGGCCCAATTTACAGTGGCCGGTTGTAGAGCGCGTGTAAGTTTGCGTTCAACTTGCTTCCCAGAATGTTGTAATTGTCTACTCTCACGAATATCATAAATATATAAATTGAGAGTTGGGCCTGCTCCCTCTTCTCTGCGATTACTGGGATGACTAAACTCAATTTGCTCTGTACTGGTAAGTGAAGTTCCTCCAGCTAGAATTTCGGCCAAAGTTTGAAGAACGAAGATAAGCATGAAGGTGTTGTGCTGGTAGCTAAATCCAGATGCCTTTAGAGTATCTGAATTAGGCTTGGGAAGTTAATTAGACTTTTGTCGATATTTTGAAAAATGGGGAGTGGGGAATTGAAAAATAATTTAGCTTTTAGGTTTTTGCTTTGCCTTTATTTTCAAAACTAGCCGCCCATATTAAGAACTACACAATGAAACCATGAAAATATCTCTTCCCCTACTCCCCACTCCCCACTCCCCACTCCCGTACACCAATCTTTACTTAATAATTCTTTGTATATTAAGTTTCAAATCTAACTTATTTGTTAAAAAATAACCCTTGGGTGTACCGCATAAATTTATACTATTCGTCAGAGTATTAAGTATGTTGGTTAGAAAAAGTGGGTAAAGCTATGACTTTAGGCTTTTCTCGGCCAAAACTTGGCAGTACCTCTAATTATTGGGATTCCCCTGATATACAAGGTTTTTGTCAGCTACAAGCAGAACAGTTAACTAGTCAGCATCCGATTTTATTTGCTCGTTTTGTTTACTATGATTCTTTGCTCAAAGCTCATCAGGAAGTGACGAATTATGCTCAAAATCAAGTCCCGTTTGCATCACATATTTTGGCTTATTTGAGATCAGAAGCTTGGCTGACAAACTTTCCTCATGTTTTGACGATACAATCTTTCAAACTTGATTATTTACAATTTATTGCTTACATTTGCCCAATCGGCTATAAAAATCAAAAACCTGAATACATCCAAATAATTACTTCTGAACCTCTTTGTTCAAATTCGCAGCAGTATGTGCAGCGTTCTGCTATGTTGCTAAGCAAATACGCAGACCTTTATTCAGATCATGGGAGACAAAAATCTGAGCTGCAACTACTAGAAGATATACTTCATCGTATCGGTCATCAATTGCGTAACTCATTAGCATTGATCGGACTGTATGCACATAATTTGTATTTGGGATTGCAAAATAGTCCTTGGCAAGAGCAAGCAATAATTATTGGCAACAGCATCCAAGATTTAGAGTTGAACTTAAATGAGATTATTGATTGTGGTCAAGGTGCAAAATTAAGAATAGCCCCTCAAGACTTAAAAGGTATAGTAGTCGAAAGTCTAAACTGTTTACAACCTCTAATTAATCAAAAGCAACTTCAGATCAATATTCCCGATACGTCTACTACTTTGAAGATAGACCGCTTACAAATCAAGCAAGTGTTCGATAATATACTCAGTAACGCGGCTCATTTTAGTCCCAATGGTGGAACAATTAGTTGTAGCTGGCAGATTTTCCAGGAGGAAGTTTTAATTAAAATCTCAGATCAAGGCCCAGGAATATCTCAAGAAGATATCCCAAAAATATTTAATCCCTTTTATTCACGTCGTTTAGGAGGTACAGGACTAGGTTTAACTATTGCTAAAAAAATTATTTTGGATCATCAAGGAAACATTTGGGCAGACAGTGTATCAGATAGAGGCGCACAGTTTTCTTTCATTTTGCCTCGACCAAAGAATCTTTAGTTAGATAAAGAGCTTTACGTACTAGATTCTGCATAGCACTGTTAGGGGGTATCTGCAAATGGGCGAGAATCAAAAACTTTCGGTTTTACTGGTAGATGACGAGGAACGCTTCCGTCAAGGGTTACGTACCCTGCTCAACTTTTATAATATTAATTCTTCTTTGCTGATAGAAGTGGCGGGTGATGCAGATTCTGTAGAGCAAGTTTTAAAGTTTACAGCCCAAAATTCTCCAGATTTGATTTTGCTGGATTTGCAATTGTCTGGGAGTGATGGCATTACGGCTTTAGCGCGTCTTAAGGAAATTTCTTATGCTGGTAAGGTTTTAGTATTATCAGCTCATCAAGAAGATGAGTGGATTTTTCGGGCTATGCAGGGGGGTGCAGCGGGTTATGTCTTTAAAAATCGTTTGGCGACTCAGTTATATGAAGCTATTGATACTGTAACTAGGTCTGAGATTTATCTACCTGCGGAAGTTGCTAGTCGATTTTTCCGTTTTTTCCAGGCTTATTCAGACTCTTCTGTGAGGGCTTGTCATCAGTTGCATTTAACAGAGAGAGAGCAAGAGGTTTTGCATTGGCTAACTCAAGGTGCTTCTAACGAGGAAATCGCTAAGCATTTATATGTGACAATTGCCACTGTCAAAGCGCATCTGACAAGTATTTTTGATAAATTGAAGGTGACAAGCCGCGCTCAAGCTATTGTAGCTGCTATTAAGCTGGGACTTGTGAAAGCTTGAGCATAAAGAAGCAATTCACGCAACTGTTTGTATATGCCTGTATTTGAATCTTTGTATCAAGAATACCCTTGCTCTTACAATTCTCCTTTAACTTGCGATCGCCCTTTTCAAACAGCGCAACAAATCAAAGGCGCTAAGTTTTGTTTGGAGTGTGGTTTTCCGGCAACTTTACCCCTAGAATCGGAGATTAAAGGCAATCAGGGTAATTATCAAGTCACCAACTTTTTAGGGGTGCGGGGTTTAGGCCGCCTCTACTCGGCTATTCAACTTAAGGATAAGCAACCTGTAATCATTAAAGAATATCTGCTACCTAATCGTTGTTTTAATGAAAGTGAAACAAGCAAGCGCAAAGAAAGTTTCAAACGTATAGGAGGAGTGGATTTAGCGGATAGTCGAATTCAAACTTTTCGCTTGATTCACACTTTAGAAGCGATCGCAGATGAAAAAGGAGAACGCTGTTATTTAATTTCTACAGGACTAGAATCATCCCAAACTTTAAGTCGGTATTTAATGGACAATGGAGCAATGACTGCTCCGCAAATACGAGAATTACTCAATCAAGCTCTGCAAACCTTAGAGTTTCTCCATACACAAAAGTTGCGTTTTCCCTCAAACCAAATACAGCAGGGTATCGCCCATGGCAACATCAATTTAGATAGTATTTTGATTGATGTAGAAAATAATAAAGATTTTTATATATATTTTGGCGATTTAGCTATTTGGGAAAACTTATTTATTCCTCCAATTATTAACCCACCTCCACCTGGTAACACAATTGAAGATTTAAAAGCTTTAGGGTTAGTAGCTTTTTATTTATGGGCAAAACGAACACCTAATTACTCTTCTAATCAACCGCTTGATCCAAAAGATGATCAACTATGGCCAGATACAGATGATGCTTTAAGGCAATTCCTTTATCGCTTAATTGGGTTAGAGAATCCTTTTGCCAGTGCGGAAATGGCTCGCAAGGCACTATTACAACTTTCTCAACCAGAACAGGCAGAAAGTTTGAGGCGATCGCTTGACGACGCTCAAGAAAAAGAAAAGCGTTTTCGCCGCTTAATAATTCTATTACTAATTTTTGTTTTTCTCTTATTGGGAGGAGGAATTTGGTATTATTTTTGGCAGCGTCATCAGCTAGGTGATAATAACAGATTGGTACAATGGCCCAAATTGAAGCGGAATTTTTCTGAAGTCAGTAATGTGCCAACAGGAACGTTTAATTATACAGGAGAAAATATCAGTACATGGAGTCTTATTTTAAAGCAACCAGTAGATAATAGCCGTTTAAATGATTTATTAACCAACCCCAAACCAGGAGCAACAGCAACATTCATCTATCAACCCATCACATCACCGGATGTCAAGAATCCTACAAAAAGCATCGAAGAAGTCCAAACAAGTAAAAAAGATTTTGCAATTACTAGTTTGGTAGACAGCATCACAGACAACTTAGATAAACAAGCAGTTGCATATGATGGTTTACTTGTTTTTGTAGCATTTAATAAAAAAGATACTAATTTAGCTAATTATCTAGGAGGACAAATTACTCTTGAACAATTGCAGCAAATTTATACAGGTAAAATTACTAATTGGCAGCAGATTAATCAAAAACTTCCCAATCTTGCTGTAAAAGCTTTTGCACCAACCGAACCTGAAGCAATCAAAAAATTTCAAGAAATAGTTCTCAAAAACGATAATCAAGCCAAGGCTTTATTTGATGCAAATGTCACAAAACTTGATACAACAGCAACCCAGAACCAGATACGTCAAGAAGTTCAAAAAGGACGGAATACTGGCATCATTAGTTTTGGTATTCTTAGCAAAACTTGGGATCAGTGTACTGGCTATCCTCTAGCCATAGTTGACGGCAATAAGCCACCTAGTCAACCTCTGTTTCAAAGGCTGGAGCGTCGCCCAATCAATACCTTAGACGACTTATGCCAGCATGACAACTTTTATTTTGATGTAAACACTTTCCAAAGTTACCCCTTGGGGTACTTGATGTTTGTAGTGTACCCTAAAGACAACAGCCGCCCACCTAGCGGTTCTACATTTGCTGAGATGCTAACTACTCGTCAGGGTCAGTGTTTGCTTAGTAAAGTAGGTCTTGTACCTTTACAACCTATGCCTGATGATATAAACTCCTATGCCTGCAAATCGGTGCCCTAACCCAACTTGCGAATATTTTAACCGCGCCCTGCCCAACAATGCTAAGGTTTGCCCTTGGTGTTCTACTCCTGTTGGTAATGTGGTTGCCCCTGCGCCATCACCTAGTCAACCACCCAGCCAACCACCTCAACAACCACCTAGTCAACCACCTGTTCAGTCTCAGCGACCAGTAGAACAACCTAGTTACCAAACTCCTCAAGCACCTCCAGCCCCCGTTGACTATTCGACATCCTATCAACAGCGGGTTTCTTATGTGCCACCGCAACCTGCTTATACTCCACCACAGCAAAGAGTACCAGTTTTGAAGCTAATTCATACTTCAGGCAGGGAGTTTCATTTGCACGGAGAAGGAGGTTTTATTGGTCGCCGTAGTCAGAGTGTGACAATCGCCCCAGAAATTGATCTGACTGGTATCCCCCATGAAGGAATAGTTTCTCGTCGCCATGCACGAGTCGATTGGGATTGGTCACAAAACGCATACATCATTGTTGATATGAGTACGAATGGTATTTATTTAAACAACAGCCTTCTTACTCCTGGTGTGCAATATCGCCTGATTAATGGTGATATGCTGCGATTTGGTCAAGATAATTTAGTTAATTTTACTGTATATATCATGTAATATTAATTACTGATGTTGCAAAGTTTTTGGTGTGTTTAGCGAAGTCTGAACACACCAAATTTTTTGTAGATAGCTTAGCAAAAAATGCTGCTGTTAGTAAATGCGATCGCAATCTACTTTTAACTTTTTCATCCCATTAGGGGAAGTCTGCTGTTGAAAGCTGCAATTCCAAACTATCACAAACCCATACTAAATTAAGCAAATCCCTCAAAGACTTAAAAGCGTGGGAGTGCTACTAAAAAATACACACAATTTTGATATCCAATCAGGTTGCCATTGTTACAACATTGACACTCCCAGACCTGAAGGTACGGGGATTCTGTAATCTACCTCGTCACTTGCTCTACCAGGTTTTCACCAAGCAAAGTAGAGGCAACGAGTCCTACAGCGTTACTTCGGGACTGCCCGTCCCTAGTTGAGGCAGTGCTTTGCGGAGCGAGTGTGTCTTGGGGAGCCACTGCGCCCTTCGGGTTTCCCGACAGCCGCGCAAGTGGCGTGGTTTCCCCCATGAACAACTCGCGTTGGGGTTCAAAGCGTTGTAGCAACTGCCGTTGTCTTGCAAGATTCAAAATGTTAATTGCTGCATTTTCATCTCTATGCAAACTGCAACCGCAACTACAAACATGGGTGCGAGTTGATAGAGATTTTTTCACAATCACACCACAATTTGAACATTTTTGTGAGGTGTAATGTGGAGCCACAGCAACTGCTAATTTACCAAATTTACCAGCAAAATACTCAATCCACCGCCTAAACAAATACCAACTAGCATCAGAAATTGACTTAGCCAAACAATGGTTTTTGAGTAGATTACGCACCTGTAAGTTTTCATAGGCGATTAAATCGTTAGATTTCACAACGTGAATAGCAATTTTCTTTGCATGTTCGGTACGTTGCCTACTTATTCTTAAATGCTTTTTGGAAAATATGGCTCTAGCTTTTTTACGTTCTGATGAACCTTTTTTCTTTTTGTAAATGCGTCTTTGAGCGTGCTTAACTGATTTTTCAATCTTTTTTAAAAACTTTGGATTAGCCTCTTGATGACCGTTAGAATCGGTGTAAAAACTTTCTAACCCAACATCTAAACCGATTTCATTACCTGTTGATGGTTGAATATTTGAAACTTCGACATCAATACAAAACTGACAGTAATAGCCATCAGCACGGCGTACCAATCTGACGCGTTTAATTGCTTTAACAGGATAGGTTTGAATATCCCATTTACCCAACAATTTCAATTCACCAATACCTTTTTTATCAGTAATGGTAATGCGTCTTTTGATTGGGTTCAGCACCCATCCTGATGTCTTGTATTCAACAGAACGGTTGTCATGTTGAAATCTGGGAAACCCTTTCTTACCTGGCTTCTTGGATTGACAGTTTTTATAGAACCTATTAATGGACAACCATGCTCTTTCGGCTGATGATTGTACCGCCATAGAGTTCAGGTTAGACACAAATTTAAATTCGTTGCGTAGTTCTGTTGAATACTTGTTAAGCGCAAACCTATCAATTTTTGCACCCCTTGGCGCGTCCATCCAATATCTCAAACATTTATTTCTAATGAATTGAGTAGTTTTGATGGCTTCCTCAATAGCTAAATATTGAAACTTCTTGGCTTTAATTTTGTATTCTAAAACCAGCAACTTGACTTACCCCCTTGCTGATGTTTATACTATATCTAGTATAGGTGAATATTCTAGATATGTCAACAGGGAAAGGTAAGAAAAGAGTAAAAAATATACCTGTTTTGTATAATGAATCAAAAAAGAAAAGAGGTGTTATGCTCACAGATACAGCTTGGCATTCTGTTCAAGAATTAGCTGTAAAAAATAATGTCAGCGCTAGTGAATATTTAGAGATGATGATTAGAAAATATTGCGCCACAGAGGCGTAAACGCCTCTTGGCGGCTTTCATCCCTTGCCTGAAGTACGGAAAACGGCGCTGCGCTATGCGCCTGTTCCTCAAGGGTTTTCAGCCAGCCTTTCTTATAAAAACCTGCGGAATGTAGGTAATTTTTAAGAATTACGAATTATGTTAAGGTTACTGCTCATTCTGGACTAATTTCATACCTTGCTTTTGCTGCTGAGTATGAACTAATTCATGGGCCGTCAATTTCATATCGCTAGGGCTTTTTCCCTGTCCGTAGTAAATGTGGTTTTGATGGGTAAAAGCTTGTGATTGCAAATCTTTGTTCAATTGCACTGCTGTGCTATCTGTGTGGACTTTAATATCACTAAGATCGTAGCCAAGCTGGGGTTCAATAACAGATCTTACTGGAGTTGGCAAGGGACTACCGTTACTTTTAGTACTGTTTATTTGACTTTCAACATTTTCTCCAGCTACTAAGCCACCGTCACCAGAACGTTGTAGCGACGAACTTGTTTGTTTTTGAGTTGGCAATGCTTCGCGTTGTGGTTGAGAAGCATAGGAACCTTCTAGCGATTTCATTTGCATTTCTTCTTCTTCCTCTTCTAACGCTTCGCGTTGCACTTGAGGAAAATCAGAATTGGCTAAAGGTTTCATTTGCATTTCTTCTTCGTCTAACTCTTCGCGTTGCACTTCGGGAGTATCAGAATTGGCTAAAGGTTTCATTTGCATTTCTTCTTCGTCCAATTCTTCGCGTTGCACTTCGGGAGTATCAGAATTGGCTAAAGGTTTCATTTGCATTTCTTCTTCGTCCAATT
Organism: Desmonostoc vinosum HA7617-LM4; assembly: GCA_019359515.1. Taxonomy (GTDB): domain Bacteria; phylum Cyanobacteriota; class Cyanobacteriia; order Cyanobacteriales; family Nostocaceae; genus Desmonostoc; species Desmonostoc vinosum. The sequence continues at coordinate 56,085 of JAHHHC010000037.1, forward strand.
CTTCGCGTTGTACTTCAGGAGTATTAGAATTTGCTGGTAATTGTTCTTGTTGAATAGACGTGCTTTGGTTTAGGTTATCAGCAAAATTATCTGCTTCTTGCTCGAAGATATCACCAGGTTGGTTAACTGTCAGTTTTGTTTGGATTTTTGTTTGTGGAAGTAACGATATACGGCTAATGTCGTGGCTGAGAGGTTTTGCTTGGATTTGGCCTTCGGTGTGTGCTTGAGGTGCAGATTGGGATGTGCCTGAACCAAAGCCGCGTGTTGGCTGACGCAGTGAAGGTATTGAAGAGGAATTAGAAGTAGCTTTTTGGCGTTGAATTCCCGTGCGTTCTCTCATATTGTTCTCCTAGCGCTTAAGCAGTAATAATAGATAAATTTCTTGCTTGCACAGACATCTTCAAAGTACTACTACTGAAATCATGACACAACTCATTAAATAATTCGTAATTCGTAATTCGTAATTCGTAATTAAGTTTTGTAATGGGGATTTAGCGCCAAGTCACCAGGGGGAAACCTGCTCACTGACGGCAGTTGTTCATGGGGGAAACCCGTCCAACGCAGTGGCTCCCCAAGCTCACACTGCCTCAACTTTGTCAGACAGACCCCAACACAAAACTTGCCGATACAAAGACGTCAAGGGCTAACGGCATAGCTTCGCTTAGAGCGAGGTACGAGCGTCATTACAAATTACGAATTACTATTAGACCTTTGGCTAATTTTGATTCTGAGGCAGTACCTTTAGCCTTGATTTTAGGACGTATTTTTTAATTATGGACTCAAAACAGAAGCAGACTTTGTTCACGCTCCAATCAGACACGGGTGGCACTACTGGATACGCTGGGGTTTCAGCGACATCTGATGCGAGTGAAGCCGCTAAGGTGGCAGGTAAATATCTTAAAGACCCATTGCTGATGAGGCAACTGACCGAACGGGTATATGAACTTTTGCAACAAGACATGCGATCGCAGCGAGAAAGAGTATGTAACTATAATCACCAAAGGTGGTAATAATGCCTAGTCAACAAACAGTTCAACATGAATTAAATTATGTTACTACTAATCGTTTTTATGTAGAGATAGCTAACTCGATTGCTGCATCTTTTACTGAATGTACAGGATTAAGTATTCAAGTTAAGAAAAATGTCTTTTACGAGGGTGGGGTTAACGACCAACAAAGAATTTATTTAGGTCATGCAGAGTTTTCTGATGTGACGCTTAAACGTGGAATTACAGACCATGCGGGTTTTTGGAATTGGATTAACTCAGCATTTGATGAAAAAAAAGCGACGCCTCGATATAATGTCAATATTCTAATCTTTAACCAAGCTGGTGAGACCATGATGAGTTGGACTTTGATTGGTGCTTTTCCTGTTGCTTGGAAAACGCCTACACTGCAAGCAGATGGAAATGCAGTCGCCATTGAGGAATTAACTTTAGCCTACGAAGGTGTGAAAATTGCTAAATCTCCTGGAGGAGGTAAACAGCCTTTGAAACGGCTGACTCCTTCTGGATTTTTCCCACCTAATTAATTTGCTATCTCTTGTACAAAATTATGCAAATTATTCCATCTCCACTTGGGAACCAAACCAACCCACTTGGAGTAACATCATCTATATCTGAACCTGGCAGACTCTTTTTAAAGAGAGAGTCTGATTTTCTGCATTCTCACAGCAGTTTGAGTAAAAATATCATAGGTCAATCGCCATTAGTTGCATCCTCGAATTTATCCTTATCCCCAGACTATAAACTGTTAATTGATGAGGGAGGTCATGAGGATGAGTTCAAAACAATTGAATTTAATACTTTTGATTCTAGTGATCATAATAAATCTGATAGTGTAAAAAATATTCAAAAAACTTCTAAAAAAAATACAAGTAAAAGTAGTTCATCAAAGACAAATATTCAAAAAAAATCTAAATTAGAAACTTCTAGTAAATCTCAGAAAACAACTAAAACAAAGTCTCCATCTAAATCGAGAGCAAAAAAATCTGTTAAATCAGCCATTTCTCAACCTAATGTAACAGATTTAGATAATATTATAAGTGATAAAAATGATGGCGATCGCATCAATAACACACCTCAAATTGAGTTCAATCCAGCATCAGAAATAGAATCTTTACCAAGCATTTTCCGACAAGTTGATGAACAACAGCCAATAGAACCAGATTTACCATCAACTCAGGTTGAAACTTTAGATATTCCAAATACAGTCAATAGACAAACCGAAGTCACCCCAGCATCGTCGGAAATAGAATCTTTACCAAGCATTTTCCGACAAGTTGATGAACAACAGCCAATAGAACCAGATTTACCATCAACTCAGGCTGAAACTTCAGATATTCCAAATACAATCAACAGACAAATCGAAGTCACTTCAGCATCGTCGGAAGTTGAATCTTTACCAAGCATTTTCCGACAAGTTGATGAACAACAGCCAATAGAACCAGATTTATCATCAACTCAAGCTGAAACTTTAGATGTTCCAAATACAGTCAACAGACAAATCGAAGTCACTTCAGCATCGTCGGAAGTTGAATCTTTACCAAGCATTTTCCGACAAGTTGATGAACAACAGCCCATAACATCAGATTTATCATCAACTCAAGCTGAAACTTTAGATGTTCCAAATACAGTCAACAGACAAATCGAAGTCACTTCAGCATCGTCGGAAGTAGAATCTTTACCAAGCATTTTCCGGCAAGTTGATGAACAACAGCCCATAACATCAGATTTACCATCAACTCAGGTTGAAACTTCAGATGTTCCAAATACAGTCAACAGACAAATCGAAGTTAACCCAGCATCGTCGGAAATAGAATCTTTACCAAGCATTTTCCGACAAGTTGATGAACAACAGCCCATAACATCAGATTTACCATCAACTCAGGTTGAAACTTCAGATGTTCCAAATACAGTCAACAGACAAATCGAAGTTAACCCAGCATCGTCGGAAATAGAATCTTTACCAAGCATTTTCCGACAAGTTGATGAACAACAACCTATAACATCAGATTTACCATCAACTCAGGTTGAAACTTTAGATATTCCAAATACAGTCAATAGACAAACCGAAGTCACCCCAGCATCGTCGGAAATAGAATCTTTACCAAGCATTTTCCGACAAGTTGATGAACAACAACCTATAACATCAGATTTACCATCAACTCAGGTTGAAACTTTAGATATTCCAAATACAGTCAATAGACAAACCGAAGTCACCCCAGCATCGTCGGAAATAGAATCTTTACCAAGCATTTTCCGACAAGTTGATGAACAACAACCTATAACATCAGATTTACCATCAACTCAGG
>JAHHHC010000038.1 GCA_019359515.1 Desmonostoc vinosum HA7617-LM4
CACCCTTACTGCCCCCATTTCACAGCACCTACAAAAATAGCGATCGCAGCTACTCCTTGACTGCTTAATGGCATCAATGCCTGTAATGATTACAGAGCATAGCTTAGAGCTTTTCTTAGTGCCATTCCGTATTAGATGACTTAAGGCATTACTTGAAACTCTACAAACCCAAAGCAGACCGCGAAGGCTATCTTTTTTGTGGTCGCTGGGAGCGTGGTCATTTGCATGAAGATTATGCATCGCTGATTTTTCGCCAAGCATGTCAGAGGGTAGATATTGAAGGAGCTAGTACTCACAGTTGCCGCCGCACAGCACTTACTTTAATGAGCAATGCTGGCATCCCTTTACGGGTGATTCAGGAGATCAGCGGACACCGCAACTTGGAGCAACTGCAAAATTACCTGGAGGTGGAACCTTCACAGGTTAAAGGGGCGATCGCTGCCTTGTCGATGCTGACACCAGTTACAAGGAGTAGCGCTCAAGATGACAACATAACTAGCGATAACACTCAGTTGCTTACAGACCAATAGATCGGGAAATATAGATTAGCTGATCTAAACGCAAAACTATATTGCCAACGCCCCCAAGGCTCAAATCTAGGCTGAGCAGATGACTTGAGCAATTTTACTCCACTTGACCCCAGTCGCATCAAATTGCTACCGAGAAATGGGTAGAAAAACTGCTTAACTTTCATCCGATTTTCAATTCCTCAATTAGCCGTTCGCCCCCTCCATAGGCAACACTTCTTCACTGAGCAAGGTGTAAAATTGCGGTACTAACTCCTCTAGCCGTCGCAGTTGCTGGGCTGCTGTTTCTTCCAGTAACAGCACCGCACACCAGCGCAAATCTGTACTCCAGCGCTTAAGGATACCCTTGACTGCCTCCACTCCCTGGTGAATACCATCCCTCAACATCTGGGCACAGGCTTGAACGAGAGAGCGGTCACCATTATTTGGATCAAAATCCGTAGTATCCACCCCCTCACAATGGGGATTTCCTATACCAATATCGGGGGGGTGGATACCAAACAATTCGCAATTTCCAGTTCGCTGCTTTTCGCAGTTAAAACAATTGCGAAAAGCAGCGAAAAGCCGCGAGTTGCGAATTGCCTAGCGCGTTTCTGCTCCCGATGAGCAATTACATGAAGTGCAAACACCAATTCCCCTTTCGCCAGAGAATAAATCTTTACCTGTTCCCCACGAGGCCCTTCTTTGCGATTTGCCAGCTTCAATCCCAACTGCTCGACCAGAGTGGCAAGTAACCAAATAGGCTGACAGTCGGCAGGAACCGTAAACCCAAGAATCGCCTTGATATGAGCAGCACACTGAATGGCAATCTCTGTCATTCTCACCAATTGAGGATCGTCGGCGGTAATTTCCTCTCCCTTCACTAAACGCTTCAATATATCATGCAGTCCTAGATTGAATCGCGCTAACCAACGAGCTGAATAATTCCCCCAGTCCATAGATAAGGGTAATTTGTCTCGTTCGGAGCGGTCTTTATCCGCAACAATCTTGGGTGGGGAAGGGTATTCCCTATTGCTTTGGGGATCGACAACAGTACCACCTGGTTCTGATAATATAGCTTCCATAGACGCGATCGCCCGAATCAACTTCTCCACCAATTCCTCACTCACCTCCATCCCATAAGAGTCTCGAATCCGAAATTTCTCACATTCATAGACTTCTTCAGGTTTCAAGTAATCTTTGCTCTTACGAGCGCGATACTCACTTGCAGAAATATCATTAGACTTAGCAACAGCACTGTTGTAAGGAGGGTAACAGCAGCGCGATCGCCAAATCAACCTGACAACTCACCCCATCCACTGTACCCAATCGGGAACAGCTGCAAGTCCCTTGACCAAACTTTAGAGCGTCAACGTTCTCAAACTCCAGAATCACGCTCAAATAATATCAATTCAAATATTTATCGAGGGTGCTGCTAAGTTATTCATAGGGTTTAACACCGACCATTGTTTCTATTAACTTGCTTTGCTTAAAGAGCATGACAACGGGAATACCACGAATGCCAACATACCGATCTTTGCAATGAGCTTAATTGCTATTAGGATAAAATCAGGTATTGACAACGATACGGATGACACCACAAGACGCACGAAAATATGCAGCAGCTACCGAGCGCAACCGCGAACCAATTTTAGAAATACTTTTAAAGGTATTACCTGAGAGTGGTATGGTTTTGGAGATTGCTAGTGGTACAGGTGAACACGCAGTTTATTTTGCGGACAAGCTCAGAGAGGGAGGCGCTCATCTTAATTAGCCTAGAAATGCAAGTATTCAACGGCACTGTTCTAACTCATCTACTCACAGCAAAATTCTATGTCCTGCCAACATCTCAATGAACTAACTCTGGAAAACCTGATTCACAAAGCCAACTATCCCGTGTTTCGTTGTGAGGATTGTATTCGGCTCAATGAGCGTTGGGTGCATCTGCGTATTTGCCAGACCTGTGGTAAGATGCTGTGCTGCGACTCTTCCAAAAATCAACATGCACGCCGTCATTATGAACGGACTGGACATCCCGTTATTAGTTCAGCAGAATTAGGAGAAGAATGGCTGTGGTGTTTTGTAGATGAGCAACAGAAGAATTATTGATAAATTGGTTTGAGCTAACAACCCAAAAACTCACCTTATCCACTGCACCCAATCGGGCGCAATTGCAATCAGTTGACCAAACTTGGTCGGATCTATATCCTCGAACGAGAGCATTACACAAAGAGCGATGAGCGCTCTTTGTGTACTGAGTAATTCTTTAAACAACTGCACCCAACTCAAGATTGAATGATTAGGATACTTGACGCAATATGTATGTTGGGTTATCATTCAACCATATGGTTGAATCAAATGTTGCTCTTGACATGGTTTTTGGCGCTCTGGCCGATGCAACACGCAGAGATATTCTCAAGCGTGTATCGAAAAGGGGACACACGATCAGTGAATTAGCAAAACCATATGCGATGTCTTTCAATTAAGTAAATTGGCCTGTCAAAAGACCGATTATGTTTGGAAACACTCGCGGGTTCTGGGGTGTAGGGGGAAGAACTAGCCCCAACAAGGGAGCGATGCTCCAAAGTTAGATCGGGTTTTAATTCTCAATTAAAACAAGTTTTCTGCTCAAAATCCGTCAAGATGAAAGCCTCTTTCTAAGTTCGGCTTCCACGGCTTCACCACCTTTTACAACCACTCCTGGTTTTTCTCTCATTAATGATAAAAAATGCTGAAATGCTTCTTCATCTTGGGGATGGGTTTTGATGTATTGTTTTAATTTATCGTATGACAGACTTAAATAATCGCTCATCGGATCAATACCTCTCCACTGCTAAGTATTTCTACTTCAATTGTTTGTCCTACCAAAACAGCTATTCTTTTGTTTCTCTCATCGTATCTAACTAATTCTATATTTTGTAGAAGGTTGCTAGTACGAACGCAAAAATCAAAGAATGCTTTGAGTTGTTCGATGGTTGGTTCCATTATCGTCTTCAAATAGGTGTTTTTCGATGTTTTTGTCCATGAATTTTTGGCTCTTCGGTAAGTGTTATGCTGAAACACTCGTTAAGGTACTGAGAAACCCTTTAACCGCATTAACTTGATGGCATCAGTCGTCCGCTGGCACTTGGAACTCGGTAGTGAGGTCGTAGCCCAAATCGCAGATGCCAAAAACTACGACTTTCTCTGGACTTACGGCGTGCTGGTTGAGTCGCTCAAGTTCGAGTGCTTGAGGTCGTATTTCATCGAAGAGGATAGGCCAGACGACGACCCGGCCATCGAGGCGCTGTGCAACGAGGTACAATCGCGTGGCGGGTTCACCGCCGCGCGACTTCCAGACAGGGCAGGTGCATTCCAACTTTCGGCTCAACCAACGTGGGGATTGTGTGTGGTTCCGCATCGGGTAACGGTGAGCTGGTCGTTAGCTACCATTCGCATCTATACCTGCACCAGAATAATTCCACTTCCAGGTTAAAGCAGAAGGGTTTGAGGACTTCCAATCATCAATCCAGATGTGGCGACGAGTACTGTAGCTCCTAGCACTAAATGTTTCATCAGGTTGTTAATACGTATACTTGTAGCAGCTAAAGAACTAATTGTATTTACCAAAAGTCATGTTCAATAAGAGCGGAACCAACTAGAAAATCAAAATTCCCTCCACCTCTACTTTTGTTCAGTGTTTCAATTATTTTTTTGGAGTTATCGTCGGGCCACTAACATAACACGAATCTGGCTTCTATTAGTATCCTTCAGTGAACTACTCGCTCCCTACACCGTAACTAACCAATCGCACCCCACAGCCCGACAACCGTCCCCAAAGCTCACCCAGACTTGCCACTGTCCCAAATAGGAGTTCCATATTGGCTCACCATCAGCCACGCCGACCGCCTCACCGATTTTGGAGACTAACTCAGTGTAGAACCGACCAGCACTTTCTAACCCTTGCCGCAGCTTCAAGTCTCAATCCCTTCCACCCGACAGCAGTTTCATTTAATGTTTGGGGAATATCGGGTAATGTTGTGTCAGTGATGCATGTTGGTATATCTATATTATTAGTGACTGACACAGAACAATTCGCAATTCGCAATGACGCTCGAGGACTCGCTACCGCTTCGCTAACGCAATTCGCAATTGTTTTAGGAGCAGTCTTGATGAGATACCGATGCTGTAGCGCGATCGCCTTCAACTCCTGCATCCTCTCATCAGAACCCCTCAACTGTTCCCCAGACGCGATCAACTGCAATAAGTTAAGTTTCTCCAACAATAAAGACACCACTCAACATCTGCCCCTTGTTAAAGTCGGGCTTCCAAATCGAATTCTCCCCAGCCTCAGCCTGTGCCTTGGCTCGTTTGGCATCACGTTTTGTCAAAAACTCCCGCCCCAGTGTCAGATAATAGTGCAGCCGCAGTTGAGGATACCACCCATCATCGTCCTTTTCTACTAATTCGGGTGTCACTTCAACTTCATAACGCCGGGACAATTCAGCCTTGCGCTGCTGATGTCGTTCAATAGGAGTTTTCGCACGTTTGTCTTGCAACTTCTTCAATTCGGCATCAGACACCTCAACAGAATTAGCGATCGCCTGACATTCAGTAGCATATAATTCCTTAGAGGCTTCTTTAACTGACTTGATGATTTCTCCACCCTCATCATCTTCTACGTCTTCTGCATCAATCACCGTATAGCCATCCGCAACCAATCCCTCAATCACAGACTCTCGATAGCGCCTCATTTCGGTATTAATTACACAGCCACGTTTCCCCCAGGTCTGTAATGACTCCGGCTGAAAGTTCTGGTCGATAAAACTGTAGTCACAATTGTCAGCTGGCGACAACAGAGCAATGTTAGCCTGTGTGGCAACGTGTTGACTCCGCAATAATCCTCCGATTGAGGTTGAACCATTACCCACAGTACCCATACCGTACTTGCTAACCCAAACGTGACGCTCAACAGTTTCGCGTAATCGTGCTAACATCTGCCGTACAGAATTAACAGGTTGCACTCCCTGGAAAATCCCCCACACTGCATCAAAATGTCCCTTGATGTCAATTGATACACCAGTTTCTAGACTGGGAGAGGCTATTACTAAATCATACTGTGTGAGAATTTCATTGAGATGGGCAATACACCCACAAGCCGGATGGGTGGGGTCAGCCACAGAACCACTGTCAATTCGTAGAATCTTAATGTGTGGGAATTTACGACGAAAACGTTCTTCTAGCGCCTGGGTTCCCCATTTAGATTTAGCTTTCTGAGCAGAACAGCATAATAAATAGTATCCTCCAGTGGCGATCGCCTTATCAAGAGCAGCAATCAAATTCTTGGGGTTATTGCCAGAATAGTTGTAGCACTTGCCAGACTGGGGCTGATAGTTATTTACAATCACAAACGGATTGACGCGATATTCTCCTGCCAAAGAAAGAACGTACTTGACATCGGTATCTGACAAGTCGGCAGAAGATAAGTAAATCTTTCCCTGATTGCTACCCAAGACATTCTGAATCAAAGATTTGAGGTTTTTGAGGATAGAGACACGTCGCTTTTGGACTTCTGTCCCAGAGTTGAGCAAATGCCAGAAAACTTGGTCGCACTCGTCAATAATAATGACATCATTTGACCAGTCGTTAGGGTTGACATGAGCTTGACTTTGTTGATGCAACGAGTCTACACAGACACCGTAGCCCAACAAATCGCCAGTTTCATTTGTGCGAACTTCAGTGACATAGTTAACACCGAAGCGATCGCACAATGCCTCACCCAATTGAATGCGATGGGTAATGATGAGTACCCGCAGCCCCTGGTCGTGTGCTTTGGCAACCTCATGGGTTAACCACTGAGTTTTGCCCGTGCCTTTGGGAGCTTTGAGGACAATTAGTTTTTCGCCAATAGGAGCAATTAGCCCTTCTAAGAATCGTTGGTTGAGTGCGATTGATGGCGGGTAGGTCAACAAAGTGAACAGCTTAATCTCCCATAACTCCAATGCTTCGGCAGTATTGTAGATAGCGTGAAAGGCATCTTGACCTTGAGCAACAATAAAATCATCAACTCCCTTTTCTGGCCCTGGTAAGTCTAGAACTCGAAGTGAACAACCTCAGCAACCAACAGCCGACCCATACGACTGATGGCAGTTCTCACCCGTTGAACAGTCTCCGGCTTGGTATCGCGGTCAAAGCAGATGTTGACAATTCTCCCCTGTGTTGCGAAATGCTTCAAGTCGGGAATTAGGTATGGTTTACCATTGGCTGTACCGTACTCATCAGTGGGTGTGCGATAGCCAGCGTTCACCCCAGGAATTGCGATCGCGGCATAACCAGCAGTGAGTAACGCCCCTGCTTTTTTAACCCCTTCGACAATTGTGACTGGCACATTATGCCGCCAAACCCAATGCCAGAAACCACCCGGATGTTCTAAATCTTCTTGGGTGATAGGAATACCACTACGATTTGAAACTTTCACCCAAATGCGATTCGGTACTAAGAGAAAGAAAGCTCGTGTTTCTTCTCTATATGGATGTTCGTACTTGATGAATTTGTGGATCTTCTGGCGATCGCGTCGGGGATGGTCGGGTTTGAAGCAACCCCAGATCATCAATTTGTAGTTGTTGAGGGGGTCAACGCCACTGCACCACCAGCCGCCTAGTTCAATGTGCTGGTATTTCTTTAAGTCCCTGTCTCGTAGCCGCCCGTCGTTACGGCGGGAGATGTTAGGGCTGTACAACAGATATTCGTATGGTACGTTACTGTCTAGCGATCGCACATTCAGATCAATCAATTCTTCGTCAACGCCACTATTTAACCATTCTGTTAAATGATGAGATTCAAGATTAGTCGCTGTTATAGTCATATTTCCTCCAGTAATAGGCGCATGAAAAAGTAAGCAGGTATGGAGGCATACCGCTTTGGAATACTCAAAAAATAGGCACTGGTTAAAAACCGTTAAAAGAAGTTCAGGACTTGTTGCGATCGCTTGTAAAGGGATTTAGTAGTACACCTGAACTAAGGCACTCAGATATTACACTATTTGGAAAAATTTAGTTGGAACTCAAAACAGAGCAACTGGCAATGTCAGAAATTTATTTGCCCCCAATGTGTGGACGAAAGGTTAGATTGATTCTCGTGGTAACAAACTTGCTCGTCTTGGGAACTTGATGCAGATGGGTGGACTGACAGCCTCTTTGCATCACGAGCAGGCTCCCGTGTTCCAACCAAAAATCAGTAGGCTTTTTCCCTATAGGTTTGATTTGGAATTTACGAACCGACCCCAGGCTCACTGATGCGATCACTGGCTCAAGCCCCATCGATGCCTCATTATCAGAGTGCCAGCCGATACCGTCTTGACCGCTCCTGTACTGATTGCCGATTACGATGCGGAAGCTGTACCCAGTAGCAGCGGTAATCTTGTCACGTAAATTGGCCAGTGGTTCTGTCCAAGGCAGGGGTTTGAGTAGTACGCTTTTAGAGTAGAGGTAATCACAGCCCTCATCCCCATACATCAACTCCAAACGAGGAACGGGCATAGTTTTCCCCAGCATTTTTATTTGGTTTTGTTTCCATTGCAGCCCAAGGCAGTGCTGATACAATTCGTTGGCCTCTTGTTTGCTCAAGAAATCTGGGTAGTAAGTGACTGGTAAAGCCGGGGTTAGTTCATTAAAAAGGGACATCTGAATCGTCATTTTCTTGTTCTCCTTGGGATAAAAGTTGGTGTAATGCCTTTTGTTTTGCTAGTTCTAAGCGCTGCTGTTCTTGGGGTGAGGTTTCGCCAACCAATTGTTCTACTTCCGCCCATTGTCGTTGCTTCAACTGTTCGGTGGTGGTAGCAGGTAACGCCAGGGGTTCATCTTGTCCATGTTGAGACGGACGAAAGCGACGGCGGCGGTACAAAAAGCGGAAATGTCGTTTGTCCTGTGGGGGTAGCTTCCGCCAGATTTCGATATCCCAACCGGGGGGCATGAAGTCGGCTGTTTGAGGCAGTAGATTTTGGATTTGGGCTTGGAGGTCAGCGTTAGCGGAGCTTAACGAAGTTATCGCCTGTTGTATAGCAGGGATAGCTTGGAGTAATGCCAACTGCTCTGCACTGAGAGTTTGTGGTGAATAACCAGTTTGCGACCAGATGAATACCCGCAGTCCTGCCCTGGCAATCATCCGATAATTGTTGAGGGCGACTTGCTTACCTTTGTATTTCCTTGCATCAACTGCGTAGTATTCCAGAATAGTGTGACAAAGTTCGTCAATCACGAACAAGCTATTTTGACTGTCGTTCGTTTCCAACCTCAAACGTTTACCAGCAAATGGTTTTAGCGTTTCTGGAAGGTGATTCGTTTCCGGGTCAGAATTCTCAATTTGTGTTAGCAGATTAGAAATGGCAGAGCTAGATCCTTCGGCTAGTCCACAGAAATTGGATAAAGCTCTCACCGTCATTCCACTGACCCCATCACTACTACGGGTACAAAATCCCAATTCGTCTTTAATTTGAAACGTGAGTGAATTCATACTTTCTCCCAGTTTTTGATGTGTGAAGCGATCGCATGTCAACGTGATTAATGCTTTGGTTATTTTTTAAACGGTTAATTACTGAAAAACATTCATGCCACCGCCCGTACCAAATCTTGTTGACTGACATAACTAAAGCGACTCGCTGCTGTGATCGGCTTGCCCAACAAAGGAGACATGCATTCGATGAGATAAAACCAATGATCGTTCTGCTGCTCAATCCCCAGAACTATGCGATGGTTTGGTCGATCGCCAGCAGTACTCAGCATCACTCTTTGTGTCAACACGAATTCAGGTTTAGCCAGAGTGTGAGCTTGTAGCCTACCCGTACCAATGAAATCGCATCCCCAGGCAGAAATGATTTCGTTGTCCGTAGCAATTGCATACATCCATCTGTCTTTGTGCCAATGGATACCGCAGCAATAACCAAATGTTCTGGAATTCTTGAGGTAGACTCTTTCAAAAAGATTGACCTCAAGGGGAGGGATTTGATTACCCCAAGGTGGGGACATATACCAACAAGTTTCGAGGATAGTGATTTGGTCAATCATGAGTTTTTTTGTTGTTGAGATAGAATCTGTTTCAATCGGTCAAACACGAGTGCAGCGCATTGAGGAACAATCGCGTTACCCAGAGCCATCAGTTGTTGTTTATGTTGTCTTCTGACGGCAAGGTATTGTGCATAGAGTTGGCCATATTCTCGTTGGCAAAAGAGCGTAAGCGCTGCAACTTCTCTACGACTGAGCCGACTGAAGCCGGGGATTGTGGCAGCACACAGCCAATCTGTAAGTCCTGTGTGGGTAAGGAGACATCCACCCAGCCCTGTGGGAAACCCATCATCGCCTCCACTAGATGTACATTGAGCGATCGCCCCATATTCAACTGAGGGGATTTGTTTCGGTTCCCTTGAATGTTGTCGCTGCAATCTGTTTGTTGAGGAGTTACCAACATCACCGCCGCCGACAGATGCAGCGTTTGTCCACTCTTTCTCGTACTGACTCCAGGATGTTCCCCGTCTTGAGCTTTGTGAGTTGGTAGCAATAATCCAGATTCGTTCTCTTTTATGAATGGCTCCCACGGAGGCAGCCGAAACAATTCCCCACTGTACATCAAACCCGCTCTGGGCAAACTCCCAGAGTACACCACTGAAAAATTCACCTCCCTCAGCAACGAGCAGTCCGGGTACATTTTCAACAACTGCCCACTGCGGTCGAATCTCGCAAAGGATTCTAAAGAACTCTCCGAACAGATTGCGATCGTCTTTTGATGCTTTTTGTTTTCCCGCAAGGCTGAAGGGAGGGCAGGGGAGTCCGGCGATGATGCCATCAACTTCTGTAACTCCGACTCTGGTAAGAGACTCAGTTGTAATGTCATGCATGTCGGGAATAATTGGAACTTGTGGAAAGCGCAGATTTAGAACTTGTTGGCAGTAAGAGTTAATCTCGCAAAATGCCACGGTTTCAAAACCGCCGCTGATTGTGTGACCAAGGGTGAAACCGCCAATACCAGAGCAGAGATCAAGGACTTTTTGGGTTTCAAGGGGAGTAATTTGTTCGCTCATCCTTTTCTCCCCACTAAATAATTAATGGCTTCGGAATCAAGAGATGCAATCCGTTTTTTAATTTGATGTGGTGGATTTTCTAGAAACTGTTTGAGATGCCCAGTCCTAACTTCGTAATACTTAGGAGAACGATTATCCGCCTTGAGCCAGCCGCGATTAATCCAGAGGCGTACAATTGATAAATTTAGACGAAGAATACTGGCGATTTGATGACAAGTATAATTGCTATAATCAGTCAAAATTTTAGCCATAAAACCTCTCCAAAACTTGATGCACAGAGAAGATTTAAAAATTAGAATTCAGGGGTCAGAAAAACTTTGAGATTCTTTGCTTATTTCCTACCCCCGCCTTCTTTCTTAACTTCAAGCCACCCCAGTTTTTACTGTTGCTAGCTGCTGCATCCATATCTTGATTGCTGTTAACTCATCAGTTCCATTAACAACAGCTTCAATAACCTGCTTTTGATATGAAGACTCTGCATAGTTGGGATGCTCACACTTGTCTGCTGCCCAAGCCAAACACATCGACTTGATAAGTTCATTCACCTTGGTAATATTAAGTAAGCTTGGACGTTCAACATCTTGAAACTGCAACCACTCTTTAACTAAATCCAATGGATAATCAAGTAAAGTACGAATATTTCTTATTCGTAAATCTTGTGGGTGGATTGATTGATTTACTCCACTAAGTTTCGGCGTTGGTGGAATAGTTGAGGATGTACCATCTAAAAGAGATTGGATATCATGGATGATGCTTGCCCAGTCTACATCTTTATTCCATTCCCTTTTAATTTTAGTTTTAGTCGCTGCATCGTAAAGATTGCAGAAGACCGTGTTTTCTTCACCAGCAGTAGCAGCAATAATCAGTGTTTTATCAAAGTCTTGGACTAATGATGCAGCCAAAAGAAAGCTTTTAGCGAAGTTGGTTTCTAGCCCAGTTCTAATAACATAAAGTTCATCAGCGCTGACAACAATATCTAACTTCAGATTGTCCTTACCCTTTAATTCTCTAGTTGTCAATCGCAACTCTAATAAATATCCTGTTAACCCTCTTTGTTGTACAGGGATAGTTCTATCCTTATCGATGTCGTAGCGATACCAGAGATATGATTCCCCGCCTAATTCAGCGTTCTTGACATAGAGATAGATGGGTTCTGGTGGATTGCAAAGACCTAGTTTGATTTCAGTATTCATAGTTAATGAAGTGTGGAATAATGAGGTTTATGTAGCAATAGCAATCGCCCTACTAACGACACAATTGAAGGCGATTGCTTTTGTACTAAGCACAAGTCTCTGATTCAGTTCCAGTCTTTTGATTGCCGTCTAGTTCACATTGCAAATAAGACAGTGCAGTTTGAGCATCACCAATTGTCAAGTCAGGATGATAGTTAATAGCCTTGAAATCAGGATGTCTGTCAATCTCGCTGAGGATAAATTTTGCAGCAGCAACCAAAGTATGCAGATTGGGATGAGGCATTTTTCATTACTCCTAATTCTTATGTTTAATTCAACAATCTTCAGCAATCTCTAACAAAAAACCGCACCCGGTATTCTGTATCTGCACCAGTTTTTTATCTAACAAATACTGAATAATTGAATTAGTGAACTGAACGCGATGCAGAGGTGCTTTACCCCCGTTTTTATGCAGAGAGCGTAGTAATAGGGATGAGGAGAAAATACTGAAGTTATTCCAGCATTGGGTGGTTATATTTGAAACTAGTACGCTATTGGATAGGTAATGAGTGGGCTTAGATGCCCACTGTTTCCCTACGCCGCGACTAATTCGGGTACTGGTTCATAATTCTGTAATTGCTGCCAATCCAAGGTGGTCAGTTGGTCAAATGGCAGGTCTAACAGTTGTTCGCAGTCGGTTAACTCAGACACCATCGACAGCAACCGCACTGCGTCAAAAACTGAGTCAGAGTACTGCTGGTGGGCAGAATTACCCCGAATCACCCACCAGTTCCCGTTCGTGTAACCGACTTGTCCCAGCTTCACGCCGTTTTGGTAAATCCCGTCGTCGAGGATTTCAAACCCGTACTTCTGGCACTCATTGAAGATATGCGCCATGATTCGATTCTCGGAGGTGCAAGGTGTTGCTTGTTGTTCTTGCACTGGCAATGTGCCGTCTTTGTAGTGAGTGCAGATGTAGCGATGACAGCGCATTGGGGTGGTGGCACGAAATACTTCTTTATCGTTGACCATAACTACCCAGCGTTGCGTTAAGTGGGTGTCATCATGGGTTATGGAAGCGATTAGTTTGCTATTTGCGTAAATCTCATAATCGAAAGAGGAGATTTCTACAGTCGTAAGTTCTTTAACTTCAATCTTGGCGTTAACCTTAGTATCTGTGGTGTTCTCAGCTTCAGTCTTAAGTTCAGTGGCATCAGTGACTTTTTCAAGCTGGGCGGATTGGTGATTAATGATTGCGTTTACCCAAGTCTCAGCCACTCTCTTGTCCCCGGTGGGTGTAACGCCTAGTTCACTGGCAATTCTTTTGAGGTGAGGGAGGGTGTAACGGGAGAGTGCTTGCTGTGAATAGGTTTGATAGGTCATAATAGAATTTCCTTGAATATAAGGTCGAAAGGCGATCGCGTAAGTTTCTCAGGCTGTAGGCGGTCGTCTTTTGTTTTCCCTGTAATTATCATATTAGTCGCTACGACTAACAAAATCAAGGCTAAGACTAATATATTTTCTGCTAAGATTTACATGATAGTCGATGCTACTAAAGGGGCAAACGCAAGGAGGTGTAAGTTAGATATGCTGATACTTTTAGAAGAATCAATGCCGATCAAGTGGCGCTTGGCTGTATTAATGGCTGATAGAGAGATAGATTATAAAGAGCTTGCCGAGATGACAGGTATGCACCCTGTAACCATCAGCAAGCACAAAAATATTCGTGTAATGCCAGACAGGTTGGAGAGAGAGACATTAGAGAAATACTGCAAAGCTCTTAAGTGCCAACCTGGTGAGTTGTTAGTTTATGTACCAGATGAATCAAAAGACGAAGCGTCATAGCCTATTGCTTTTGACAGGCATTTCAAAGACATTCTTTTCTCTAAGCTTTATCCATCTCATGTGAGCGGGACTTTTACACTTAGATAAAAAAATGACAAACCCACAAGTATTACAGACAGCGATTAACGGAGCAAGCAACAAAAGATTTAAGATGCCTAAGTGGGGATTAGTAACAGAATTTACATTTAATAGCGCTCATTACATTAAAGATTATGATGGGTTATGTGGTAGAATGCACGGACACAATTACAAAGTCCGAATTGAAGCAACATCATCAAAACTGAACTCCTCAGAACATTGTCCTCATCCAGTCATGGTTGTTGATTTCAAAACTTTGCGTTGGGCAAAGCAAGATGTAACAAAAGGAGGACTTGATCATTGTGTTCTTAATGAGGTCATGCCTTCTGAGTATGAAACAACGGGGGATATGATTGCTAAATATATTTATGACGTAACCAAGAAGCGAGTGCCATCTGATTTGCAGTTAAAGGTTGCAATGTCTGAAACACCTAATTCTTGGGTAGAGTATGAAGATGACTAAATCCTCCTTAACAAAACCCTTGGTTTCAACTAACATAATTTCACGCCCTCGTATACTGATTATTACTTCTTGTACAGGAGAAAAGCGTTTTAAACCAGCAAACCAACTAACAATAGAAGATTTTAAAGACACAGAAAGATTAACAGAACGCACAAAATTACTTACAAAATTCTCTTGTCCGTCTGGCCAGATGTACACAGGGCTGCAACATCTACGGGTAATGGAGGGAGTAGATATCCTACGATCGCGCTTTGGAAAAGAAGCGGTAGATGTAAAAATCATCTCAGCAGGTTATGGGCTAATCACTGAAGACAAAGTTATTGTCCCTTACTCCGTCACTTTTAACTCAATGAAAAGTGCTGAAATTTATTCATGGGCAAATTTTATTAAAATACATGAAAGTTTTCAGCAAGCAATTGTTGAATATGATTTAGTGTTTGTATTATTGGGAGATAAATACCTCAGAGCTTTAAACTTACCTGTTGAGACTCATCAAAATCAGACTTTAATATTTTTAGCTTCCAATAAAAGTCTAGATTGTATAATTTCAGGCAATGCCAAATCAGAAGTATTAACTTTTTCTAATGCAGATGCATCGCGCTTTGGCTGTGCTTTAGTAGGATTGAAAGGACAATTACTAAAGTTAATTGCTACTGAAATCAGAGAAAAACCTGATTTATTGGAAGAACTACATAATAATCCCCAAACATTAGAGCAAATTTTAAATAACCAGCCTTATCAATTAGAACTGCCTTTAGAAATTCCATTATTAACAGAAAAAAAATCTAAAACAAAAAAGCAAGCAAAAAATAACAAATTGCTACAAGAAGATTTATCTACTTATTTAGAATTACCATTGGCAGTTAACACGCATTTAGCAATGCAGTATTTCATTCCTGAATGGGATGATAAAGTAGATGTTGGTTATGACTTTTTACAAGATGAATTTAGCCTAAATCGGAAAGCATATAGAGATGATATATATGCTCATGAAATATATTCAAAACCTAATTATCACGGAATTCTAGTATCTAAAGTAGTTGTTGATAAAAGAAAAAGTAAAAGAGCAGACATAGAAAATATAGGAGGTATTCATAATTTTATAAAATTTCAAGATAAAATCATGGGAGATTGTGGAGCTTTTGGATATATTAAGCAGGAAGAACCTCCTTATAACACAGTAGAAATTCTAGATTATTATGAAAAATTAAAATTTAATTACGGAGTAAGTATTGACCATCTAATTGTAGGCCCATTTGCAGAGCCTGGAGTTAGAGAGAAGCGCTACGATTTGACTTTGCGAAATGCAGAAGAATTCATATCAAAACATCAGAAAATTGGATACAATTTTACTCCTATTGGTGTAGCTCAAGGTTGGAGTCCTGAAACTTATGCTGATGCAGTAAAAACCCTGGTTGAAATGGGATATGACTATATTGCTATAGGAGGAGTTGCCAGGACACGAACCATAGAAATTTTAGAAATTTTGAAAGAAGTTTATCAGCATTTAACACCCAAAACTAGATTACATTTATTTGGAGTAGGGCGGATTGATGCTCTTCCTTATTTTCGCCATTTAGGAGTAACTAGTTTTGACTCAGCAAGTCCATTACGTAAAGCTTGGTTTGATGCAATAGAAAACTATCATACTTTAAGTGGTAAAGCCTACGCTGCTGTCCGTATTCCTTTTGTAGATAAGCAGTCACAACGAATTAAGTATTTGCTATCGTCAGGTTATGAACGCGAAACTCTAAAGCAGCTTGAGCAAGAAGCACTGAAAGCTATTCGGGAATACGATAAAGGCAATATATCACTAGATGAATCTCTTGATAAATTACTTGCTTACGATGAGTTATTAGAATTACCTCGCAACGGTAAAGTAAACCCAACAGCTAAAGCTAGACGTTTAAGGCAACACACTCGATTATATAGGGAATTATTAGAAGTAAAACCTTGGCAGGAATGTGAGTGTAAAATCTGCCAAGACTACGGAGTAGAAACAATAATTTTTCGTGGTAATGACCGCAACCGTAGACGCGGTTTTCACAATACTTATGTGTTTTATAAGCGTTTTCAAGAATTTCTCAAGACTGAAAATAATCTTGATAATTTTAATGTTGATAGTACTGAATAATAAATTTGATATAGAGTTAAGATAAACTCAATTTAACTTTATTAAGATAAATATGAATATTGAGCAGAAATTCCTCCCTGTCTTTTCAGTAGACTGGTTAGGTTTATTCAACAGATTAAAGAATTTAGAAGGGAATTATGGGATTCTCGCACCTATTTCATCTAATAAAAGTCTTCTAAGAAATATTCGTGATTTTGGAAAACCCTTTTTTATAGATAGTGGCGTTTTTAGAAATCAAGATTGCCCTTGGTATTATGAAACGCATTCTGAGTACCTTGATAATCGTTGGGTGCGTAAACGAAAATTTGCTTCAGAACAGCATTTGCGGCATCAAGTCAGAGAATATCTAGAACGCTGCGATCAATTCTCGCCTGATTTTATTTTTACACAAGATATTTTTGGAGAGCCATTACTGTCACTATATTTAGCCAGACTAACCTGGGAAGAGTATTGGGAAAAGCAAAGAAACTATACTTTGATTGGTGTTGTTCAAGTAGGATATTCAATTTATAATTGGCAAAAAAAACTTGTTCCTCAATTAAATTCTTGTCCTCCTCATTATGATTCACCCAAAAGCTTCCTAGCTTCTCTAATCAGTGCTTATCGGGACATTGGTTATGATTACATTGCTTTGGGAGGATTGTTGAAAGTTGATAAAACTAGAACTACAGGCTTAAAATTTGGTCTGTCTACAAAGGAGTTCGATGAACTTCTCGCTTGGAGCAGACCAGAATTTGTCTTAGGGGGACTAGCGTTAACTCGCACAGAAGTATTGAGAAAGCACAAAGTCTGGGCAGATTCTACAGGTTGGCTGTGGTGGAATGAGAAATATGACAGTAAGTTTCGTGACAGAAATGGCTTTCAGGAGGTTTTAGAACTAACAGTTGGCTTAGATAATGCCACTTACGGGTGTAACACCTACAAATTCTCGTAAAACTCGATGACAAGCACTAATAGTCGTTTTAGTATTTGAAACAATAGCTTCTCCCTGACTCCCAACTTGTGTAACACCTCGGTCTTGCCATAGTTGATTATTACGTTTCCAGTCTATTTCTTGTAGCCTACTTAGCCACTGGGCGAGGTTTTCTGCTGGAACACCCTCTTGATATAAATCATGGGCTAACATACCTAATGCTTGAAAGATGGGAGCGCTCACCGCTAATGACTCTTGTCTCTGAGCTGCCCGTTCTTCTTTACCTTTTATACTCCAAGGTTTTTGGAGTATAGCGTTTGCTGCTGCTGTCCAGAATGTTGTAGCCCAGTCAATTAAAGATTCTAAATTCTCTTTTGATTGCAAATGTGGAAACATATGCTGGGTTGCAGCAACCAAAGTTGCTAGTGTCAGAAGTTTAGGGTTGTGTTTACCTAAACTAGTTTCAACCATCTCTACGTTGTTATTGAACTGGGGAATCTTTTGGATCAGTTCTTTAGCAATAAAAACTGTAGGTGATCGCTGATCAAATAGATGTGAGAGCGATACACTTGGTCTTTGTACTAAAAGGTTTTGGTCGCGGAATGCTTGGCGTTCTTCCTCCAGCGTCAAGCCTGCGTATATCAACACGCCTATTTCTAACTTTGACAGGATAATTGCATACTCTGACTCATGTTCTTCAATGTCCTGTAACGCTTGACGAATGCCATAGCATCGATGCTGACCGTCTGTTAAGCGCAAACTAACAGAATGGTAAGGAAGGTAGATATTACCATCTCTGTAAGTTGGCGATGGTTGCACGTTAACGCAAATTGGCGGGAAAAAGGTAGTTCCATCCTGGTAAGTTTCCAGGATATATCGGGCTATTGCTTTAACCCGTGTCACGTTAAGTTTGCGTTGGGCAAAGTCCGGTAAATCTGGGATATTCGGGATATAGAGATGACCGTCATTCAGCAATCGTGCAACATCTCCAAAAGTGATGCTGGCGACATAACTCATATGCTCGCACACCTGACCGCGTTGTACAGGCACGCCTTTGATAACCAATTCAAACATTACTTCGCTTTTCCTGTAGGTTAACTTAATTTTTCCTAAGCTTGGATACAAGCATACATGGTAGCAAAAATTATGTTTGTGTATTTATGCTGGGGTGAGATATGTAGCAGCGGTAAAACTATTGCCTCACCAAGCACGGATTCCAGATGAAATTTATCCTCAGTTGTACACAATTAGACACTCATGTGAGCAAATGCTTGCTCCAAATCGAACTAGCGATGCCCCAACCGTACAAGACATCGTAAATGTAGCACTAAAGCGATTGATTAGTGATTGGCAAGACGATGAAAAGCAAAATTTGCTACGTAACGAACTTCTTGAACAACGCAGAACTGCCCGTTTAAGTATGGGTCGGAGAAAAAGTGAGGACAGCTAAAGGTTGTCATCTGATGCGAAATTAACTAATTCTGGCTTACTAGGTTCATCTACCTTACAGTCCAAAAACCATGAGCTTAGACTCTGACACCATTAAACAGCTGGCTGATGAAGTTCTGACTTTCATTGAACAACGGGAAGCAGAACAAGTTGCCTATGGCATTTACGATGTAACAATGGCAGGGGTTGAAGTAATTGATAATTTCAAACCCTCCGAAGACATTGTATTAACTGCTGAAGAAAAAACAGA
Organism: Desmonostoc vinosum HA7617-LM4; assembly: GCA_019359515.1. GTDB lineage: Bacteria > Cyanobacteriota > Cyanobacteriia > Cyanobacteriales > Nostocaceae > Desmonostoc > Desmonostoc vinosum. The sequence goes on from JAHHHC010000038.1 coordinate 18,862, forward strand.
AGCACTCAGAAAGGCTTTAGCACAACTTGCAAATGACTTGCAAATTATCCGGTTTAACCAGGTAGAGTCTCCTGATGACTGGATTTTTCGCAGTCGAATAGCAGAAACTGTAAGGTTGTTATCAAAACTCCGTCAAAGAATTGTTCGAGATAACAACCTCAAAGCATCGCACCGCATCAGCAATAGCAAGCGTTTAGTAGCAGATATTAAGTTTAGTGTCACTTCTCGTCGCGTACCTCGAAGGAACATTGCAGTGCAAAAGAGCATGACACCTTTACTTAGTGGTAATACAGAGCAACAGCGAACAGCAAACCTACTTTTAGAGGTAATTGACACCCATCTACCGAAGCTACGGGAGATGAGTGGCTTCCAAAAACGAACTTTAGAAAGAATCCTCGAAGCAATCGAGTTAGAAATACAAGAAGGTATTGAAAAAGGTGTTGTAGTTACTGCTAGCACAGGAGCGGGTAAAACCTACGCCTTCTTTTTACCCGTACTCGCCAAGATGGTGCTGGAACGTTGTTTGCGAGGTCGAGAAGGGGTTAAGGCCATTTGCATCTACCCACGAGTTGCACTGTCTGAAAATCAACTTACTGATTTTATTGAAGTATTATTTTATCTCAACCAAGTTCTGGCAAGGCACAATCTTTCAAAATTGACGATTGGGGTAGAAAGTGGTGCAGCAGTTTACCAAATACGGGACTTCCAGGATATAACTCCCGATCGCCAACAGAAACTGTCCAAGATGCGAGGCTGGAGTTTCAGCGAAAAGCCCAGTGGTTATCTATCACCGTTTGCTTACTGTGTAGGTACAGACAGCAAGGCTTGCAAAACCGATAAACAAAGATTGCTCGTCCGTCCCACAGATCCCAAAACTTTAATTTGCCCTATCTGCGATAAGCGATATCCCTTTATACAATTTTCTAGGGATGTCATGGCAGAACATCCACCCGATTTGCTCATTGCTACCACAGAATCACTTCATCGACGGCTGTTATCAACAAAATATCAATACCTGTTTGGTAATGATAAGTTTTGTGCGCCTTCAGTTGTGATGTTAGATGAAATTCACCTACAAACTTCAACTGCTGGGACTCAAGTAGCACTTCTGCTACGACGATTGATGGCAAGGATTCGTTTGGGTAAGCGCGATCGCAACGAACAAAGTAATTTAGCATTTGTAGGGTTGAGTGCCACTATTTCTGAACCAATTGAATTTATTTCTGAGTTATCTGGTATACCTGCTCCTCGCATTAAACGGGTATATTCTCAAGATAATGAAATGCAGACGATTGGTGCTGAACGCTATATATTTGTCCGGGCTGAGGATAACGAAGATACTGCTGTAATTTCAACTTTAATTCAAACAGCAATGTGCGTACTGCACACAATGCCACAACCATCAACAGGTTCAGACTTAAAGCGCTACCGAACATTTGGCTTTGTCCAGTCTTTAGACATTGCAGGTCGCTGGTTATACCAGATGGAAGATGCAGAGAAAATAAAACCAGAACAACGCAGAGAAAGAGAAAGATATAAATCGCAAAAAACGCCTCTTGACCAAAGGCAAATTAGGTACATTCCATTATATGCGTATCGATACCCACCATTTAATCGGCAACTTTTTCCTAACTTCTTTGGTTCCAATTTTAGTTGTAACTGTAATTGTCATAAAAGTAAAAGTCCAGATTTAAATTGTCCATACTTCCAAGCAGGAGAATGCTGGTGGGTACTCAGCCAGAAAGATAAAGCACGTCAAGAATCTCTAAATATTAAACGGAAAACGGGGAGCGATCGCTCAATTACCATCGAACCTAACGATGACTTAATAATTACAACAACTGCATTAGAAGTTGGTTACGATGACGAAGCATTAATGTGTGTTTTACAATACACAGCACCTGCAAATGTCGCTAGTTTTGTGCAACGTAAAGGTCGAGGAGGACGGAAAGTTGGCACGCGACCGATTGTAGTTACGGTACTCAGTCCCTATAAATCTACTGACTTATTTTTGTTTCGTAACGAACACATCCTTACAGACCCTACTTTCCAAAAACTGCCTCTCAATTCTCAAAACCGATACCTGCAAAGAATTCATGGGTTTTACGCTTTCTTTGACTGGTTAGCTTATCAGGCAAGTCGTACAGGAATTGACCTCGAACTCGATAATTTATCTAGGCAAGGGTATGAGTATCTAATAGAGCAAAGTGTGGATTTGGGAGTATTGCTGGAATTTAAAGATTATCTCAAACAAACTTTTGCAATACCAGATGATGCGATAAAACAGGTACTTGACGATGAGTCAGAAGGATTTTTGTGCCAGATTTTCTACGAAGGCTTGATGAAAGGGGTAAATCCGCAGTTTGAGCAAGAAAACAAGCTACGCGTTAATAACACTAGAGCTTTGTTGTATAAGCACTTACCGGAGAATTTATTTTCTGACATCAATTTGCCAGAGGTGCAAGTTGACTACCGTCCCGATAATCACAACCCCAATAAAAAGCCTAACTCTGAAAGCATCAGTTTGGCGGTGAGCGAAACAATCCCAGGTAATGTAACATTTCGCGGTGGCGAGGGTTCAACTTGGATACCACCAGAAATTTCCGATGGTGAACCACCCCGAATAGCCATTAATCGGTACTATAAAATTAGCCCCCTAAACTACCCTCCGAATACAGTTAACTTGCCAACACGGGCGCTGAAGAAAGTAGACATTACTAAAAAAAGTACCAACTTTCTGAATTTATATCGTCCCACTGCGATTAAGCCCAAGCAGTTTAGTCGAGACTATAACTCATCATTTTGGTGGTGTAACCCAGAAACAGGAGAGTTATCTGAAAGCCGTACATCTGAGAATGCAGCGCAAGATACACAATCATTAGCTCATTCCTGTTCGGCTAACGCTATCAGTGCGGTAGCAATTCGCCCTGTCCGAGGTGATACTCCCACGCCCGCATATACCCTTAAGCCTGGTCATTCTTCGCTTAAGAGCGATCCATTAGGGCAAGAATTAATACAACGAGTTGTTTTTTACAGTGACGAAACTGCAAATCTTAATTTATTAGATGTGCAGCGAATTATTTTGGGAAGTGAGTACACGATTAAATTCCACAATTCACCAACTGAAGAAATTCGTGGAGTCGTGGGTTTTACAGCAGATGAGGAAAGTCTAAGCAACTGTGCTTTAGGATACCAGATATTGACGGAGGGAGTTTGTTTTGACCTCAATCCCGATTTGCTAACAAAGCTCCAATTCTCTGCTTCGACACAGAAAAATCTGTGTTATCATGCCATCCACCACGCCTTTGTTAGTGTTCTCACGGTTGAATATCATGAAAACTACTTTGCTGCTGAATATCTTGTTAATGTGCTGCTGACTATAGCAGATAGATGGTGTGGTGGAGAAGGAGGAACACCTGAAGGACTGCATGATTGGTTTACTCGTGGTAATAATCAGTTTGACCGTTGGTTGATAGAAGCAATTAACGAGATACAGCAGTTGTCCCGCAAAAATCAACAAGCTGTTTACCAATTAATAAAGAGTGACAATGATTACTTATCAATATTTTTGAACCTATATGCTGAAATTCATAGCGGTGGATTGCGCTATCAGCAATACTTACGGGACAGCTTTCAGTATAGTCTGACTCAAGCTTTCAAGTCTGTAGCACAAGAAGTTGCAGGTGTTGAGGCACTAAATTACGTTGCAGCATGGACTGAGTTACACGCTGACTTTGAGGGAACTGCTGCTGACCGGATCTGGTTGTACGAAATTGGGATGGGGGGTATTGGTGTAATGCGGGCAACCCATGACTTGCTACGCAACCATGCCGATAAATTCTGGACAACCCTTGCCAACAAAATGACTCGCTGTATCACTGCCCAAGAGGAAGCATTTTTGCGTCATTTATTAGCACAACCTGAGTCTTGGTTAGAAGGATGTGCAACTAGAGTAAATCAAATTATAGCAGCAGGTAAATCTAGCGATCGCCAAAAGAAAATAGAAGAGTTAATGGCACAGGTACGGCAACAACTAGGTATACCTATGCGCCAAACTCAACTCAAAGCTTTACTACGGGTTTTTATTCCCGACTACATTCAGCAACTAGGCGATACACCTCTGGTTAACTGGCGTATTTTTCGGGAAATTAACCACGAGTTTCTTCCCTCGTGTGCTGAACAGTTAGGACGTGACCCTACATTTACTGAAGCATCGGCGCTACTTTACCGCAAAGTAGTTAAAGCTAGGCGTGACAAACAACCACCGCCCTATCCAGAGTTAACACGTTTACTTGAAATTTACGAAGCCGAATATGGTGCTTCGTTACCTGAAGCACGTAAAGCATTTGAAGCAGGGGTAGAACGCCGGATGCTTTTAAATTGTCGCTGCAACTGCTCTAGTTGCTTAGACGACCGCAGTGGCGACATCGAATCACCAGGTTTAAGCCGTCATCTGCTGAACCGTCCTTTACTGACGGAATGGTTAAATCAGGTTCGCACTCCTCAAACCCTAGAATTAGATGGCACTGTAAGCGGTGCTAGCATCTGTGACAGAATGAGTTCCTTGCTGGAAAATGGCTGTCAAACGATTTATTTACGGGTAAAAACCGATAATCTTACGTCCCTCTGTGCCACAATTAGCTACTTGACGGACGCAGGCATCGACACAGATACCGGTATGGTTTACCCAATGATTACTGATATTCAAACCATCTACCCTAACGATTTAAGACCAAACGAAGTACCTGTCATTCAAGTAACAGTTCGTCCTATAAAGTGAGGTTCCGCCAGTGACAAAGCAATTAACTCAATTGCAACTCAGTGGTCAGGCAATGATTTACAACTTTCTGCTCAATGAGATTTTAGCATCACAATTAGAGGGCAGTTACGAGTTTTGGATTGTCTCACCTTGGGTAACAAATTTACGTTTAAAAAAACCCTACTATGTCTCTTTTGGGGAAATTGTAGAGACAAAACAAGAAGCATTACACCTGTTTGACATTCTGCATCAAATGGCCGCCAATGGGGGTAAAGTGTACATCACAGTAGGTAGTGATAAAGAATATCATCCAATATTAAGACAACTCAGCAACAAAAGCGATCGCATTCAGGTAAGGGTACTTTCCAAACTCCATACCAAAGCATACGTTGGTCGTTACGGTGCTATTAACGGTTCACTAAATTTAACTGATGGGGGAGTTAATCAAAATTTTGAACTCTTCACATACAATCATGACGAACGGAGTATTGCTGAATTACGGAATATATGTGTACAGCATTTTGAACAAGGATTACTACTGTCATGACGTTTGGATATCAAATTGAGGCAAAATTGGGAAACGCTGACCAAGTTGGATTGCGTTTGCGGTGTAATGGGCAAACTCAAGCAGTAGAAATTCATCGGGAACTCAGGCAAGCTGAATTTAAAGTTACTAATCCAAGATCATCATATCATGACGATTATACCCACTTTTTTTATGTTACTTCCACAGTCAACAGCCTTGATAGCGTAATGCAAAAAATAGAAGCCCGTATCAAGGTTTCAAACAATGCTAGTGTTGTTACAAAAGAAGCAACTTTAAAAGACTTTAAATCATGGCAAATTCTATTTCGTAAAGCCATCAAAAAATTAAATAACGATCATGTAAATTCTACAAGTTCAGTACAAGAAATTAATCCAAATACCCTCGAACAAAAAATTTCTGCTGGACGGCTCATTGAAGTTGAAGATCATCTACTTCGGCAAGCTGATTTTAATGATAGCAATGCTCTCAGAACATTAATTGCACTTTACGCCAAGACAGAACAGCATGAGCAATTAATAAAACTTTGTCAAGTTAAATATAATAGTATTCTTGCTTTACCTGTTTCTGGAAGGTTGGTAGAGCAGTTGGTAACTGCTTATCTCCAGCATTATCAACAAACAAAAGAACAAGAATTATTACGTTCTGTTCAAGCATTAGCACAAGAATTCTTACCCGAATTAGAGCGGTTACGCCAAGCCAACAGAGTACGAAAACTGTTGCATTTGTCCTTAATCTCTCAAGAACCCCTACCAACAATAGAAGGAGCTACACTCACCGAACAATTGACGCAGTTATTAGAAATTGAACCAGGTGAACGTATTTCCCAACTTGAGAAACTCAAAGATAAATATCCCAAAGCTATTAATGTACTACTTGCTTTAGCTGATTCTTACGTATCAATTGATAATCCTGAATATGCTTTACAAATATATCAATCAATTACCGAAAAGACAGAAGAGTTGCAACAACGTTATGCAGAACTACTTTTAAATATTCAACGCTTCCAAGAAGTAATTGAATTATTACCAAGTGTAATTTATGAACTGTCACCAGCATTGGCAGGATTGCGTGGTGCTGCTCTTTATAACTTAGGGCAGAAAACACAAGCTAGTGAATTCCTAGAAAAAGCATGGCAAGGGGGTGAACGTAGAGTTCAAATTCTGCTACCTTTAGCAAAATTATGGGCTACAGTTGGCGATCCAGTCAAAGCAGGGGAGGTATATCAAATACTGCTAGAAACAGCTGATGAACAATTAACATTGTCAGACCGCGCTTTAATGGCTAGAGTTGCTAATCTTGATGGTTTTGGTGATATTTCTGACGAAGATAAAGTTAGTTATTATGAGTCATGTGTAAATTTTGCTGGAGTACATCTGCGGGATTTATTAGAGGCAGAAGAAATATTAAAAGACAGATTAGATTTGTGGAAGCAGTTACAGAACACATCAGGAATGATCAATGCTTATGCTGACTGGCTAGACTGGCTTGCTAATGTAGGAAAGTGGGAAGATTTAAACAAAGAACTAGACATCTTAAGAAATTTTGCAATCCAACAAAAAATCAGCACTCTCCAGTATTTTGAATTACTTGAAGGACTGGAAGTATATATCAATTTGCAACCCACTTTACGTCAAAGTTTAGTAAATGACTACTTTGGTTTAGCTATTGCTGAAGTAGATAACGCATTACGTCAAGAAGAAGTCGAAGCACCTTTTTTTCAAGATTTAAAACGTGCGTTACTCTGCCTTAACTCGGATTCAGCGAATGAGCTTGTTGAGTATCGCCAACAACGTCGTGCTGAGGCTACTAAGCTGGATGTACAAGTAGCTTCAGATGAAAACACAGTATTAAGAACCCAAAACTTGGCATCTGTACGTCTTGCGTTGGTCGGTGGCCACCAAGCAACTCGACGAGAAGTCATCCGTGAATTGTGCGAAAACTACGGTTTACAAAATTGTGTTGAGGTTGCCCCATCAAGTGAAGCATATATAAGTCGCAGTAATGTACAGTCGCAAATAAGCAACTGTAACTTGATTGCAGTAATTACTGGATATATGGGTCATGATTTAAGTCACATTGTCTCTGACTTAAAAAAAGATGGCACTTTAACAGGTGATGTATTTTTTCTAGCTTGTCGGGGTAAAAGTGGTGTAGTTCGTGCAATTCTTAATAGTGTGCAGTAAGAAAATGGCTGATTATACACGCTCAACATAGTTACAGCACTTTGCGCGACTAACTGGTACAGTAGCAGCAGTGAGAAAAATAGTTTTGGAGTTGCTGGCTTGAGCATAAGAGGACTCCTAGAGACAACAGTTGTACTACTGCCAAAATATTTTTTGGTGAAAACTTGCGGATAAATGCTTTGAGTTGCCACCAGAGGTCATCTGCAACAACATCTCGGATGCAATCCCAGTAATCCAACCTTTTATTTTGTGTAATTTCTGTCTCTGCTTGACTGCTTCGTACTGTTTTTTTTGAGAGTGAGCTTCTGTTTTTGAAGAAATCTGCACATTGCACTCTCACTTAACCTTACCCCTGTCTTTTCTTCCCAATACTCACAGTATTCGGCTAGGGTATAGTCTAGATGTTCTGCTACCATTTCCTCTATCTGTTGTTCATAACCAGATAGTTGGCTCGGTTTTCCTCCAGTTGCTACACTTGGCTCTATTGTCCCTTTTTCTCGTTTTCGCTTCACAAGGTCTTGTACTGTATTTTTATTTACCTTGAATCTTTCTGCTACTTTGCGAATAGATGTATTTCCCGCTTCGTAAACGCTAATAATTTTCTCCCGCAGGTCTACTGAGTAGGGTTTCATCTGATTTTTTACTTTTATCTTCTCAACTACTGTACCAAACCGTTACACAAAGTGCTGTATCTGCAAGACGTTCTTAATGTTCTTATCTTCAAGGGTTTCTAAAAATATTAACCCCGCAGGTTTCACAGATACACACATGGTACTGAGCAATATAGGTCTAAACAACGTTTGACTAAAGGTAGAATGATGGCTAAATCACCTTCTAGACGAAAAAAAGCCACTTCTGCCGCATCCAGTGATTCAGGGCTGCCACTTAAATCAGACAATCCATCTAGATTGTCTCAGGACAATCAGGACTTAGTAACCGTTGAGGTTACTGCTGTTGAAGTCCCAGAACTGACCGAGCAGGAGCAAAGCTTACGCCTGCATCTAGAACGCAAGGTAGAACGGGCGTTTTTTGAAGCAGGAAAGGCGCTGATGGAATTACGCGATCGCAGATTATATCGCTCCACGCATCGCACATTTGAGGACTATTGCCGCGAACGCTTTGGTTTTAGCCGCAGACAGCCCTATCATTTAATGGAAGCTGCGGTTATTTTTGATAATTTGGTGGCAAAATGTGAACGTTCCGTTCACATTTTGCCGACTAATGAGTGGCAAGTTAGACCGTTGACTAAGCTAGACCCTGATACTCAGCCCGAAGCATGGCAACAAGCTGTAGAGTCTGCTAAGGGGAAAGTACCATCTCATCGCATCGTTAAAGATGTGGTGCAAAGAATTATGGAAAGGACAAAAGTACCAAACACTTATCAGCTAGGCGAAGTTTGTCAGATTTTAGCTAAGGACAATCCCTCACTCAGAGGTAAGGGCGGGTGTTGGGCAATTGTTAGCCATGTGGGGGAGTTCAGCTGTACCGTGAGAGTTTGGGATGGAGAACTGACAGTTGGGTTGCAATACCTGAAGTCATTCAATTACCTCGAATCGAAATGTCAGCAAATGCAGTTCCTTTGCGATGGCTGCGCCAACGTCAAGGATGAACGCCTGAGTAGGCTACGGGGAAACGAGAACTTGGAAGATGCTGCCCGTGCTGTACTGAAGCACTTGGGGGAGTTGAAGCGACCGTATTTGACGACTGTTGAGGAGAAGCTGTTAAGTGTGATTGAGCAGGAATATAGGATTGCAGATTAACCGATGATGAATTTTTCTAGGTTGTTGAGCTAATACAAGTAATAATCAAAAAAGCCATAACCCAGTACGCTAAATTAAAAAGCAAAGTCTAAAAAACAGAAAGACTCTCGACAAAACAGAAACAGTGTAAAAAAATTAGCATAAAGATGATTCAACTATGGTGACGACAGCGCCATTGGCAGAAACCAGAACTTTATTGCAAAACATTAGCTGGCAGACATTTAAAACCATGCTGACAGAAATGGGTTCAAAGCGAAACTCCCGACTTGCTTACGACAATGGAATAGTAGAAATCATGACCCCACTAATGCCACATGAGAACTCTAATCGCATTATTGAAGGTTTTGTTCTTGTGCTATGTGAGGAATTTGGACTAGAAGTCAAAAGCGTTGGTTCACTAACTTTAACACGAGATGATTTAGAGAAAGGAGGGGAGCCAGATAGTAGCTACTATATTCAAAATGAATCTTTGGTTAGGGATAAACAAAACATTGATCTAGCAACTGACCCACCACCAGACTTGGTGCTGGAAGTAGAATACTCCAGACCAAAAGTAGACAAGCTAAGTCTTTATGCCGCAATGAAAATTCCCGAATTTTGGCGATACAACTCAATAATTCTGCGGATTTATACACTCAACAACGGACAATACACGGAAGTGGAAGCTAGCCCTACTTTCAGGGGAGTACCAGTTAAGGAAATTCCTCGATTTATCCAAGAAAGTAGAAAAATTGGGCAGTTAGCAGCAAAGCGTGTTTTTCGTGACTGGGTGAGGCAGCAAATCATTGACTCTTCACATTGATCGAGCCAAGGATAATCCCTCACTCAGGGGCAAGGGCGGCTGTTGGTGCATTGTTTCTTACGTGGGTGAGTTCAGTTGCACTGTGAGAACCTGGGATGGAGAATTGACGGTTGGGGTGCAAAACCTGAAATCTTTCAATTACCTGCCCCAGGAATGCCAGCAGATGCAGCTCCTTTGCGGTAAGCGAAGCCATGCCGTTAGGCTTATCGCATCAGTAGAATATATTGCGACACGCTGGAGGAAACGGTCAAAAATCTGTTGCAGTCGTTGGGGAAACTGAACCGTAGTTATTTGACTGCGGTGGAGGAGAAATTGTTGAGTGTTTTGGAATTGGAGTATGAGGACGAGAGAAACACCTGAGCATTTTCGCAATTTGGCATCCAATGTTGTTGGGTTGCAGTTTCAAAGGAGTTAACAACACAACGAGATAGTGAAGAAGTTGTGTAGAAGACACAGCTAACTCCTGGTTAAACTACTTCAAGCCTACTGTACTTCGTCAAAAAACTTTAGTAATCGGTCTACCAAATTATCAGGACGCTCATGAGGAATAAAATGTCCGCAGCGTTCCATTGCGCCACCTTGAACATTAGCTGCAACGCTTTTTAGCATAGTCTTCACGCGATCGCCTAAACTTTTGTCACCCCCGATTGCCAATACGGGAGTTTGAATCTTCTTCTTGGCAAAGGGTTCAGTCTGCTGAATCGAGGAGAAAATTGCTCGGTAAACACCCAAAGCACCGCTTACACCCTCAGCCGCAGCAAAGGTACGTAAATATTCGTCGATGGCGCTAGCCTCAATTGAAGCTGGGTCATGGCAATAGGTACTGTAGAAGTAAGTGAGGAAGTCTCGCTCATGCCCAGCAATCAGCGTTTCGGGTAAGCCCTTCGTTAAGCTAAACGTCCACCACCACAATCCGCCCTCTGCTAGGGTATCAGGAGTAAACTGAAAAATCTGCTGTAGATGCTGTTCTAGTAGTACTGGTTCATCCAGGTAAGCAAGCTTTAGCACTTCATCAGGATGTTCACCTGCATAAATCAGTGCAGGAGGCGCACCCATATCATGCGCGGCAATATAGATTTGCCTAAAACCCAGTTGCGCGACCAGTTGACGGAAATCTTCTGCCAGTGTGCGAGCATCATAGCCACTTTCTGGCTTTTGAGAGTCACCATAGCCGCGCATATCAGGGGCAATCACAGTGTACTTTTGTGCGAGGGCAGGCATAACTTTGCGCCAGCAGTACTGGGTTTCGAGAAAGCCATGCCAAAGCAGCACAGGAGGGCCTTCGCCGCCAATTACATAATGCAGAGTTACACCGTTGGCGATCGCGGTGTGGTGGCTAAATTTTTGATTGAAGTCATCATATTGCATCATTGAGAATACCTTTGATAGAACTTATTTGCTGTTATACACAGGTGAGATGTCCATGTTCATGCGAAAGTCGTAAATCTGGTCGTTGTGTGAACGTAGAATACTGGCACAAGGCAGTGTAATTTGAGTTCCGTTTTTGCGCGTGTAAGTCACATCTGCCTCCCACACAGCTGAGTTACCATCGTCACCAAACCACAGCCCAGTGTTTTCATGATGCATTGCTTGAATAGTTTCAAAGAACTGAGCGAGTGAATCACGAACCGCCTGCTTACCCTCTGCCGGAGGTTGGTTGCTAAAGCGGAACTTGCCGTCATCGGTGAAATTGGCAGCGATCGCATCAGCATCGAGTGTATCAACTGTTTTAAAATAGTTGCGTACCCAATCAGCATTCATTGGTTATTGCCTCATGCATCAATAATGAAATTTAACCGTTTACAGATTGGAAAGCTTTGAGAATTTCTCCTTCTGGAACATGGTTTCCACAAGGCATCAAATCTTTGAAGTTTTTCCAAATCACCACTCTTCGCCATAAATCCGCTTTCACGTCGCAACCGCAGACTTTTAATGAATACCCTGCTGCTCCATCGCCCGTTGTACGCCTGCATCTTCACGCAGATTTTGATAGAAACGGTATAAATTAGAATAGTTAGATAAGGGTTTGGGTAAGTTGTTGCCCCAACGCGTCATGGCAAAGGTATATGGGTCACCGATTGTGCGGCGATCGCCCACGAGATGATCTTTGGCTTCTAGATGTTTATCCAAATGCTGATACACGCGATCAATCAGGCGATACGACGCTTCCTTGACGAATTGCCGAGTTGTCTCACTACCATCGGTAGTGTAGCGCTGCGGCGCAAAGAACGGGAAAAAGGCAGGGTGAACATCGCCAGTGAGAAATGCCAGCCAGCGATCAAGTTCGTAAGCATCCTGTAGTGTGCCATTATCACCGAGCTTGGCGTTTGGATATTTGTGAGCCAAATATTTCAGCAACGCATCGGCTTGGTTCATCACGCCACTGTCGCTATCGATCATGGCGGGAACTTGTCCCAGGGGATTTATTTGAAGATATTCGGGGTCGCTCGGCTTCACCTTTTGTAATTCGTAAGGCTCCCCGATCCATTCCAGGACAATGTGAGGTGCAAGCGCGCAAGTGCCTGGGGCGTAAAACAGTTTGATCATGATGTTTCTCTCAAGAAATAAAGATTAAATTATTCGTTGGCTCAGAGTTCATTTAGCAAGGCACTACCATTGTTAAATGGGCCCAAGGCTGCGACTGCTGCTGCCAATTCCATCACCTTGTGCAACTCTTCCCAAGTCGCGCCTGCTCGCCGTGATGCAATGGCATGAAACCGAGCCGCTGGCGAGCCTTGGGCTAGCAGTATACCAAACAAAATTAGTTGCGTTGTTTTTGTGTCAAAGATTTCTGAGTTAAACGCGTGGGCGCGTAGTTGTTCCGCTAATCTTAAAGCTTCTGGATCAACATCAGAACTAAATTCAAATTTGGCCGCAGGCAATGGTGGCACAGAGCCGAATAAGGAAGCGTAGCTGTCTCGAAATGCTGCCAGATCTGGGGATAAAGAGTGGGTAGACATAATGGTTTCTCTGGGAGTGATTAGCTAGAAAATTGCTTTATGAGTTCTTGGGACGGGGCAACGTTGCCGCGAGCGAGTAAATCCTTGCCCCGTAGTTCTGTCGCAACTCTGGCGATGTTTGCACCGTGATGATGTGCGGCTAACTTCATCTCATCGGTGATGCCGAGCGGTTCCATTGCTGTCCCACCAGAACGCCCATGCACGCCCCAATGCATTCCTGCTACTTGAAATCCTGGCGTAGTTTTTGGCAGCGTTACCAGAATCATCCCACCTGCCGCCATTGCGCCCAATAGCCCTAGTTGAGCCAGTTCGCAGCCTGCCCCACAGTCGCCATAACCGCCACCGACTGTAAACACGCCTCCAACTTTGCCAACCATTTCATCGGTCAACCAAAGCTGTTCGCAAACATCCTCAATGAATTTTTTGATGCGTGAATCGGCGGTTCGGTGACGCATCGGTGAGCCGACGATCAAGGCATCGCACGATCGCACATCATCTTTAGTTGCTTCGTGAGCTTCTTTAAGCTGAACGTCGGTTCCAGCAACTGAATGGGCACCATCGGCGATCGTCTTTGCTAATTGCCGAGTATTGCCGAGTGAGGTAGTATACACAATCAATACCGTTGTCATGCGGTTTCTCGTTGGAATTACGTCTAGTGCAGCAGTGTTAGAGTCTAAGCTTTGGCAGCAGCAATATCGCCTAAAAAACCGTAGAGATCCATGTGTTCTCCAAAGGTACGGTTCATTGCAGGCGTGGTCGCTCGGTCTTCGTCGTGCTTGAGTTCAGCCGCCACTGCAATCCAGTTTGTGACAATCGCTCCAGCTTGTGTCAGGCGCAGCATCGAAGCAAGTTCTGCTGCTGGACTCCAAGTGCCAGATGCGTCAATCACGGCATACACATCATACCCGGCTTTTAAGGCACAAAGGGCTGGAAAGACAAGGCAAACATCCGTTGTAATGGCTGCCATAATCAGCTTCTGGCGATTCGTTTGTTCGACTGCCGAGCGGCACTTGGGATCGTTCCAGAGATTTATGGGCGAGCGATCGTGGATTTCGTGGTCAGGAAAGAGTTCAACAATCTCTGGAATCGTTGGGCCGTTTGGGCCTTTCGCTGAACTAGTGAACAGTACCGTTGGTAGGTCAAATACTTTTGCCGTCTTGGCTAAAGCAATAGCATTGTTCTTCAAGACCTGCTGATTCATACTTTGAACCCCTAAGAAAAGCCCAGCCTGATGATCGATCAGCAGCATGGCGGCATTATCGGGGGTTAACGCTTCATAAAAAGCAGGTTGACTACTTAAAGTCATGGGGCATTCCTTTTGTAATTAAACAAATTAGAGCGGCAACAAAGCCCAGCAGTGTTATCAAAGGCATCACTGTTATCTGCCTTTAGCGGTAAGCAATGATGAATTTGTTTTACCATCATTATTTAGTAGTAGTTTCATCACAGCACTACCCTAAAGGTATAAATCTATTGCTTTTTTATACCAATATTGAAGCTCACTAATACCTTTAAGGTATTGATAATCTCAGTTTAACAATGGAGTTTCGGCAGTTACAGTATTTCCTGACAGTTGCAGAAGAGCTGAACTTTAGTCAGGCAGCGCGGCGGCTCAACATGGCTCAACCGCCACTAACTCGTCAGATTCGTCAGCTGGAACAAGAATTAGGCGTTCAACTATTTAAGCGCAATAGCCGCCGAGTCGAACTGACCGCAGTCGGCAGTGTGTTTGTTGAGGAAGCCCGTCGTATTTTGGGACAAAATGAAATGCAAGTCTTGCTGGGTTTGGTAGCGGCAGGATTAGGGGTGGCAATTCTTTCTGGTGCGGCGAAGCAGTTTCAACGCACCGGCGTAGTCTATCGCCAGTTACAGCCGTCCTCCTCTGAAATCGCGCTGGCTATCGCCTATCAACCGCGCGAACTATCTTCGGTATTGTCAGCATTTCTAGAGATTATTCGGGAAATTTCAGCACCCTTTCAGCGAGGGCAATCATAAGTCTATTGTTAGTGCCGACTGGTAAGATTGTCAAAGACGTTGTGTAGCGCATCATGGAACGGACGCAAGTACCCAACACCTACCAGCTAGGCGAAGTCTGCCAAATCCTTGCAAAAGACAACCCCTCACTCAGGGGCAAAGGCGGGTGCTGGGCGATTGTCAATCAGGTAAACGAGTTTAGTTGCACTGTTAGAACTTGGGATGGTGAGTCTACTGTTGGGTTGCAATATCTGAAGTCATTTAACTACTTACCTACTGAATGCGAACAAATGCAGACGATCTGCGATCGCATTGCTCGAATATATTCCGATTCTCTCTTTGGAGACGGTCAAAAATCTGTTGCAGTCATTGGGGAAGCTGAATCGGGCTTATCTTACGGTGGTGGAGGAGAAGCTGTTGAGTGTAGTTGAGCAGGAATACGGGAAAGATAACTCCCTCAACGCTTAATGCACACATTGGGCTACATCAGGTATTTGACGATTTGTACTTTTGTAAAAATTTCATAGAAAGTTGCGTAAAACTATCAGCTTCAAACTGTGAAATTACATAGTTTCTTTGTCTATTTAGTTTTTCGATTTTTTGGAGGGAAAGAAAATGAAGAAGTTAACCAGTTTGATGATTGTCGGGGCAATATTGTCGATGAGGGCGCCAGCATTGGCCGAAAGTCGTGCGGTTAATATCAGTATTGGCAGTATTGGTGGTGCATTAGATAATGCTGCTTTGCGAACAGTTCGCCAAGTTATCGGGTTTGCGGTCGGTACTGGCACTGTCGATAAATTTATTGTATATAGTCCTAGAAATGGTTCTCCTATTCCCGTCGAAGGTGGGTTAGGAGCTTGTGCTGAAGCTGGCTTCGGTATAACTGATGCCAGATTTAAAGCTTTTATCCAGCAGTTGCGTTCAATTACACCCCGCTCAGGAACCTTCTTAAATATAGAACTTACCGCAAGCTGTACACTCAACTAAGAATGGTGGTACTTAAGCCTCTTGTGTCACTTTTGGAAAATAATTATCAAAGCTTGATTCTGAAACTGAGAGCGATTGGGTTCTCTCCATTTGGTACAAGAGGGTTAAAGGTAAGGGTGGGTATTGGTGCTCCCGTGGTTGCTCTCCATGACTTTAGTTGCACGGTGAAAACCTGGGATGGCGAATGTACTGTTGGGCTGAAGCATCTAAAGTCCTACAATTACTTACCTGCTGAATGTCGGCAGATGCAGGAGATGTGCGGTAAGCGAAGCCATGCCGTTAGGCTTATCGCATCCGTAGGCTACAGGACAGTGGCAAGCTAGAAGCAGCAGCAGAGGCAGTTTTGAAATATTTGGGGGAGTTGAAACGTCCATATTTGAATAAAATGAGAGGAAATAATATGACTCTTAAGCGAATGGACAACGTCGGCATCGTGGTAGAAGCCCTTGATGAGGCCATATCTTTTTTCACTGAGCTTGGCCTGAAGCTCGCCCTTCGAGCCATGGTCGAAGGAGAATGGGCCGGGCGCGTTACCGGACTAGGCACCCAGCGCGTCGAGATCGCCATGATGGTCACTCCCGATGGTCACAGCCGGCTCGAGATCTCACGATTTCTCACCCCGCCTACAGTTGCCGATCACCGGAACGCCCCGGTGAACGCTCTCGGCTACCTACGCGTCATGTTCACCGTGGACGACATCGACGAGACGCTCGCCAGACTCCGCAAGCGCGGCGCGCAGCTCGTCGGCGAAGTGGTTCAGTACGAGTCCTCGTATCGGCTTTGCTACATCCGCGATCCCGAAGGACTTCTCATCGGGCTTGCCGAGCAGCTCGCGTAAAGCGTTCTCGCATTAGCCACAGAACAGCACTTGCCGCAAGGCAAGCGAACTGCCAGTTGGGATACATTCATTGGCGTATAACAATTCGCTTGGAGCGGACGGGCAGTATCTCTTCGTCTATCGTTCTAGTCTTTATTGTCGCTGCTCAAGCGAACCGTTGGTCTGCATTGAGTTATTGGTTAGGACAGTATTGAAAGGCGATCAATTGGAATCAAGTATTACCCTTGCGAATGCGCTCAATTGCAGCGATCGTTGCTGAGTTTGAGGTGGTTCAGGGTGTTTCTGCTTGGGTGGGTTGGTTTAGTGTGCTGTTTGTTAACCAACGGTTTACAAAAACCGGGAATAAGCACGGATGTCACGGATGATGAGTTGTACCGTGAGAAACTGGGATGGCGAGTACACGGTTGGGTTGCAATATCTGAAGTCATTTGACTATTTACCTGCTGAGTGTGAGCAGATACAGTCCTTGAGCGATCGCATTACTCGAATATATTGCGACACGCTCTTTGGAGACAGTCAAAAATCTGTTGCAGTCGTTGGGGAAGCTGAATCGGGCTTATTTGACTGCTGTGGAGGAGAAATTGTTGAGTGTGTTGGAGTCTGAATATGTAGAAAGATAACTTACTCAACGATTAATACACACACTGGGCTACATCAGGCTATTCATGAACTACGACATGGGTCAGTTAACGAAGCGAAACAGATATTAGCAAGGCAGATAGCGGTATTGGCAAATGCGAGGTGTGCTGTTGTAGCTCTATAACCCTCTTTTGTCACTATGTTGAGAGTAAAATTGAAAACAAGGGACGAAACCGAGACAGGGAAAATGAAACAGCCTCGTTGTGCTGCGCCAACAATCAAATTTATAGATGAATATTGTCAGTGGTATAAAAGCCTGTTTTCAGATGTTAGGAGTTTCGAGGCTTTTAAATATCTTCACATAGGCTGTATTTCTGATATAAAACGAAAAACATTACCTGCGATCGCTAAAATTGTAGGATTAGATAATCATCAAGGACTACATCATCTTAACACTATACCTGCAACACTAGACCTAGCTAAATCCCTAAAAAATTTCTCTCAAACAATCACTCAACCAATGTCACTGTCTGATATTTCCCAATGGGATGGGCGGACAGTACGTGAGCGAGAACAAAAAATTAGACAAGCAGCCTTAATATTGGCGGGAGAATGTATTGCAAAGCTATTAGAAAATCTGTCAAAGTCACCCGAAGCAATGAAGACGGGTAAAAACGCGCAAAGCGATGTTTAACAAATCATTGGTAAGGGAAAACAATAAATTTCTCGATTTGCTGCAATGTTGGCACGTGTTGCAATGGAACCTGCCTTACAGTCAGCAATGAAGACAAAGTTTTTGTGTCCAATCACTTTTACTATTTTTTCCCAGGTGGGGAAATATAAAGCGTCATCGGCTCCATTACCTTCAAGCGTTGCACTTACTAACGGCATTCCCATTGGGTCTAGTATTGCCAATAGCTGACGATATTGCAATAAGTCTGGACGTTTATCTTTGGAGTAGCCATAACGCAGTAGATTCTCTTCTGTATCCCTTTGATTTTCATGGTTTACACTAAAGCTAGTTGTATCTGTACGTGCGATTTTTGTTGGTAATTCGTAGGCTCTAATTATCTGTCTTCCTAATTTAATTTCTATGGAATATCGTCTATCCGCTCGGAACTTATTTTTACTTCTGCCTCGCTCATCGATGCACACTATCCCAACCTGACTGCCTGTCCTCACACTACCCTTCAATCATCTACCACAATGCCTTTGCTTCAAAAATTGTCTTAACCATTAGCCTTCAAGGAATTAATTCCTTTTTCCGCTTCAAAATCAGCGAACGCACAGTTATGAAGCTTTTAAGGCGCTGATAGAATTACGCAATCACATTTAATAGTATGTTTGTATTTGATAACCTTTTACTGGCGTAGCAAGGCTAAAGTGATGCAAAAAAATCTCTAGGTTGGGTCGAAGAATGAGACCCAAAACCTTGACCATTGTTGGGTTTCGCGTTGCTTAACCCAACCTACACTTAATGCACAAATTTAGCTGTGCCACGCTACTACTTGGATTAATACATCAGAAATGTCAGTATTTTTTCTGATGACAACTGTAAAAAATATAGTAAATATTAATATCAAATGATATAGCACCCGCTACATCAAAGTATCGGGATTAAGTAGATAACTAATCATGCAAAATAAATTATTTAAGTAAGTTTGCGAGAATAAATACAACTACATTAAGTAATGTAAATAAGTCAAATAAGCTTTTAGTAAAAGCTATTTTTTCAATTGGTATTAGTTAAGCAAGGTAACTATTAATAGTAACAGAATACAGCGATTTCAACCGTGTTGAAAAATGGCTCAATATTTATGCATAGGTACTTAAATGTGAAGAAAGAATCGAGAATTAACTATACGCAAGGACAGCAACTGATTCGTAAACCTCGCATAGAGACACTGAAACTTTTAACATTTGGCTTTGTTATAGCAGCAGTAGTGTGCAACTATCATCAGGCGATCGCCCAAACTACCAATCCTCAACAAACATTACCGCCTAATCGCTTACCTGTCCCTCCGATACCGTCGGATGTACTACCGCAGATACCAGACCAGGAGCAATTACTTCCTCCTCTGCAACTACCAGAACAGCCAACTCAGGGACAGGATGATCCTAATACCAAATTGCGAGTTGATCGCATTGAAGTTGTTGGTAGTACAGTTTTCAAAGCAGAACAGTTTGCCGCTATTACGGCTCCTTTTGTGGGACGTGAAGTATCGTTTGCAGAGTTGTTGCAAGTCAAAGATGCGATCGCCAAGCTCTACACTGATAACGGTTATGTAACAACAGGGGCATTAATTACACCGCAGACAGTAGAAGCCGGAGTAATCAAAATTCAGGTGGTTGAGGGAAGTTTGCAAGAAATCAAAATCGTTGGGAATCGGCGATTGCAAAGTAAATACATTCGCGATCGCATCCAACTCGGTGCCGGCAAACCTTTGAATGTACCCCACTTACTAGAAAAGCTGCAACTACTCCGCCTCGATCCGCGCATTCAAAACCTGTCAGCCGAGTTACAAACGGGTATGCGTCCAGGAACTAATATATTACGAGTCGAGGTTGAAGAAGCAGATACCTTCAAGCTAACAGCAACCTTAGATAATGGGCGATCGCCAAGTGTAGGTAGTTTTCGCCGAGGAATAGATTTGCAAGAAAGCAATTTATTAGGTTTTGGCGATACGCTCAATGTTGGGTACGCCAATACCGATGGTAGTAATACGATCAATGTCAATTACACGCTGCCAGTTAATGCTCGTAATGGCACTGTATCGTTTGGTTTTAATCAGGGTTGGAACCACGTTATTGAACAACCATTTAGCGTCCTTGATATTCTGTCAAATACCCGCTCTTACGAAGTGGGTTATCGGCAACCGTTAGTGCAGAAGCCAACGGAAGAATTAGCGGTGGGGATATCTTTCTCGCGTCAAGAAAGCCAAACTGAGTTAGGTCTTGATAATATTGGCGGGTTTCCGTTATCACCTGGTGCTGATGCAGAGGGAAAAACTAAAATTTCTGCCCTGCGCTTTACCCAGGAATATACCCAACGCAGCAATCAGCAAGTTTTTGCAGCGCGATTGCAATTTAGCTTAGGGGTAGATTGGTTTGATGCCAATGTCAATGATAATGCCCCAGATAGCCGCTTTTTTACATGGCGGGGACAGGCACAGTGGGTGCGGCAGTTAAAACCCGATACTCTGTTTTTGGTTAGGGGTGACTTACAACTGGCAGCCGATTCTTTAGTGCCATTGGAGCAATTTGGTCTAGGTGGGCAACAGACTGTACGGGGATATCGTCAGGATGTATTACTCACAGACAATGGTGTGTTATTGTCGGCAGAATTGCGATTGCCTATTGCCCGTGTTCCTAATATCGGCGGCGTTCTACAACTGACACCCTTCATTGATATTGGTAAAGGTTGGAATAACAATGGTGAAAATCCATCATCTAGTTTGCTGGTGGGTACAGGGTTAGGGCTACTGTGGAAACAAGGCGATAACTTTTCAGCCCGTCTGGATTGGGGTATTCCTCTAACATCAATGGATGGAGAAAAGCGATCGCTTCAAGAAAATGGGTTGTATTTTTCACTCAGCTATTCGCCATTTTAGGAACTTCCAAATCAAAAATATCCAGTACGCTGCTTTAGATTCCAAGCCTGAACGCACCATCTTACTTTCAGGTGTTAACTAACCCTCTGATTTGTGCTTGAAGAGAACATAGTGAATGGAGTTGTTAATAACACCATTGCGGGAACACTAATGTTATCAGCAAAAGGGAGAACTTATCTCATGAGAGCGATCGCTTTTCTATCCACATTCATAACTGGATACTTAACTTCCGTTCTGGCTATACCTGCGAACGCCCAAGTTACTCCAGAAGGTACAGTTAACTCCAGCGTTTCTAAAAGTGGCAACGATTTCACCATCACAAATGGAAGTCGTATCGGTAATAACCTTTTCCACAGCTTTAGTCAATTTTCAGTTCCCAGTAACGGCTCTGCATTTTTCAACAATGCCTCGGACATTCAAAATATTTTTAGCCGAGTAATACCAATTCACGAAAAGCCTGATACAAATAAAGCATCCAAAATAAAACCCCAACCTGTAATAGAAGCAACAATTGATGTGTTAAGTTGCTCAAGACGTTGCCATACAAATTCTCTCAACTCATTCAAAGAGTGAAAGGATTCCCAACTCAAAGACTTTTTAATCTCTTGCCACAAGCGTTCTATCGGATTAACTTGTGGTGTATGCGGTGGTTGAAATAAAAGAATGATATTTTCTGGCACTTGAAGATATTGGCTACAATGAAAAGCTCCGTTATCTAGCTGGAGAATGTGTATATCCTCCTAATATGCAGCCGAAAACTTTTCCAGAAATATGTTGAAACAGGTGGTATTTAAATGTGAAAATTCCCAAATAAAATGTTCTCCAGTTAATGGTTCTACCAAGCCATATAGATAAAAATTGTCTAAGCTGTTCCACATATAACTTGCATAATTAGGGCGGGCAAGATGCCCACCCCACAAGAGTTTTATTTAATTTGATTATGTAATTTAGATGTTTTTTAGCTTATGCATCCATTGCATATTTCCTAAAGGTTTTACCCCTTTTTTGGTAATTAATCTTCCCGGCTCAGTTTTTAACCCTAGTCTACTTTCGTCCCCACACCAATATCTCATCCTTTTTTGTTTAGCTACTGGTAGTACTATGTGTTTTTTGATTACCTCTAAGTAACAGAAAAAATGTGAGAGGAGACAGAAGAAAAGGAAGGATTAATGTGATGGGAGGATTAAGGTATTCAGATAAGAAAAGATTTGTAGAATTTATCGATAAAGGCAATGCAGACAATTTTTATAAAGTCCTAAAAATCTTTTATGAAGAAATAGTTTTTGAATGGGTAGAAGCTGGTAATCAAGCTAAAGATTTTGTGAAAAAAGGAGCAAAAATAGTTATTATTCTTGATAATGCAAGTTTTCACAAAAAATCAGAGTATATCAATAAAATTGAAGCAGAAATGCCAAATATTCATTTGGAGTTTCTCCAGGAATATAGCCCAGATTATAACTTAATTGAATTGGTCTGGCACTCGACAAAGGAATATATTGCTAATCGCCTATTTAAATCAATTGAAGACCTAGAATATTTATTACATCAACTTTTAAATGAAGGAGAGTTAATTATTAAATGGGGACGAAAACTCAAAAATAAAGTCGACGCTGTTATCACAATTTAAATGCACAACAGCTTACTCCTTAGTTATCTGTATCATATCTTTCGTAAATTGGTATAACTGGCGGCAATATCTCCAATAAAGACAGCGAAACAACGAACACAAGGATGGCGGCATCCAAAAAGTCAAGGGAACGGGCGAGTTGAACGGCAGGTACTATGTTTGGGTAATGTTATAGTATCTCTGCGGCTACCTTATGTAGTAGAACGGTCAAAAAAAGCTAGAATCGCAAAGTTTGCTAGAGAAGGTCAGAGACTCAGGTAAACTATCGAATTTTAAAGGGTAATCCTCACGATACTCAACAATTAATCCCAAGTCTTGCCCAACATCTAGAAAATTTTGGTTCATCGCCAAAAGTCGTGACTACAGACAGAGGTGTCTACTCTCAAACAAACGAAAATTACGCTCAACTATTAGGAATCAAAGAAATCGTTTTACCCAAAGGTGGTTATCGAAGTAAAGAACGAATCAAGCATGAAAGAAAAAGAAGTTTTAAAACAGCTCGTCGTTGGCATAATGGAGTAGAAGGACGTATCAGTTTTTTGAAACGGTGTTTTGGCTTACAACGTTGTTTATATAGGGGAGAGTTAGGATTTTGTCGTTGGGTTGGCTGGGGAATTATTGCTCATAATTTAACTATTATTAGTTGAAAAACTCTCAAAAATAAAATAATTTTTTACGGTTTTGTTTGAAAATATTACTATGAATTAAACTTGAAGGCAATTCAATTATATTACACTATGACTAATAGCGGAGGAAAGAGTTAAAATTAGCTTTGTTAATAATCAATAGTTGTATGTGCCAACTATTGATTATTAACAAAGTTTTATATCTGATTTGTTTAGCAGTTTCGCACCGGGAACTAGACTAAACGAATCGCACGTTCTGACAGCATTGCGATCGCTGGCTCAGCACCTACCTCTGGCATTGTTACCAACATCAGCACCCAATACTTTTCGGTTAAGCCAAAAAACAGGTAAATTAAGAGTTGTACCTAAAAACCAGCAGCTAAATGCAACTCAAAAAATTTTCGTTGGTCGCACAAGGAATAGAATCAGGTGAAGTGCTGAAAGCGATAGAAACAGCAATACCAATGTAAACAATTAAGCAAGTATTAGGGCAAACAGATAGTAGGGAGACAAGAAAGCGGAAACATACAATTGATGAGTTAAAAACCCATCTTAATGGTCGTAAAACGCCTATCCGCTCGCTTAATCCCCGCGAAGTTGTTCAGGAAGTTTATGGTTGGCTCTTAGGGCATTGGGCTGTGCGCTTTTTAATGTTCCAAGCCTCTGAGCAAGCCGGGATATCACCTCTAGGTTTGGGTTTTACTGGCACTCTCAAAGTTATTCGTGCCGCTATACCTGAGTTTCAACATACTCCAACCGAACAACTCCCTTTTTTTGGTCATGGTTAATCATGGAGATTTTGGATGAGAAGATTCCGCCTCCGCAGGAAAAAAGCAATCCTCGACTAGTCAAAAAAACTCGTTCCAAATTTCCGTCTAAGAAGCCTATTCATCGTGGCACTGGTACTCAACGTCAGCCACTCAATTTTTCCATTATTAATACTGCTTAATTCTTAACCAAAAAGTATTGCTTCCTACGCGGTAAGCGTTCGTAGAGAAGCTATGCCGCAGGCTTTACGCTCAGTGACCGGAGGCATGAGGAAAGAAGTGTTAATAAAAGTTGAAAATTTTTTTTGCAAAAGCTAAATTGGCAGAGTAATAATAAACTGCGTTCCCTTACTACAGGTTGACGAACAGTTAATTTGTCCATTGTGTTTATCAACAATAATCTGGTGGCTGATAGCTAATCCTAGCCCAGTACCCTTACCTACAGCCTTAGTTGTAAAAGATGGCTCAAAAATTCTAGCTTGCACTTCAGGATGCATACCAAGAGCGTTATCTTCGATGCAAATTGTAACGGCTTGTTGCTGACACTCGACTGATGTAGTAATCATGATGATGTAAGGGATATCCTGATCTGAGCGGTTTTGATGGATGTCATCAAATGCATCAATCGCATTAGCGATAATATTCATAAATACCTGATTGAGTTGTCCAGGATAGCATCTGATTGGAGGTAACTCACCGTATTGTGTGACAACCTCGATTTTAGGGCGGTTTCCTTGGTCTTTAAGTCGATGTTTTAACAGCATTAAAGTACTATTGATTCCTTCGTGAATCTGAAACTCCACCTTAGATGAGATATCAGAGCGAGCAAAGGTTCTCAAAGAAAGGCTGATATCCTTAAGACGACCAATTCCCTGGTGCATTGATAACAAAAGTTTTGGTAAATCCTCCGCCAGATATTCTAAGTCAATTTCTTCAACGAGTTCTTCAACTTCCAGGTCTGGGTATGGTAACTTTTGCTGTTGTAGATTTACCAAACGCAGGAGATCCTTCACATATTCCTCAATATGAGAGTAATTTCCACTAATAAAACCAATCGGGTTATTAATCTCATGACCTATACCTGCAACAAGTTGTCCAAGGGTAGACATTTTCTCACTCTGAATAAGTTGTAGTTGGGTTTGCTGTAACTGTTGTAGAGATTGGGTTAATTCTGCGGTACGTTCTTGCACTCTTTGTTCTAGAGTATGAGTAAGATGGGAGATTTTAAGGTGTAATTTTAATCGAACAATAACTTCTTCCTGTTGGAAGGGTTTAGTAATGTAGTCAACTGCACCAATTTCCAGCCCTTTTACCTTGTCTGTGGTATCAGATAAGGCAGTCATAAAAATGACCGGAATGTTCTGAGTGATGGAATTGGCTTTTAGTCTGCGGCATGTTTCAAATCCATCAATACCTGGCATCATGACATCTAGGAGAATTAGATCGGGAGCAGCGTATTCTACTTGTTCGATCGCCGATTCTCCATCTGTTGCTATGAGTGCTTTCCAGCCATATCCCTGAATCGTTTCAGATAGCACCTTCAGATTATTTGGATTGTCGTCCACCAAAAGGATACGCATTGGTTTCGAGAAAAAATCGTCCATTATTGATGCGACTCCATTGTTACAAATTTTTTGAGAAATTTACGTATTTTTACTGTTTGAAAAGTTGTTGTGAGTTTCGTCAACTCAGCCACAAAAGCAGCTTGTTGCGGATTTAGCTCAATCAACTCTTTTAAAATTTCCTCTATTGCCGAGATATCCCCCATCATTGCTAGATGATAGAGTTGTTGCAAAATACCCTCAGAAGGCAAAATCAATTCACTGTTACCTAGTTGCTCATTGTTGGCAGGTGACTGCTGAGGTTGAGATTGGGTATAGATCCAGTCAACTTTTAAAACCGATCGCAATACATTGATCAATTCATCTATTTGGAGAGGTTTAGGCACAAATGCTGTTGCCCCTGCTTGTAAAGTCCGGTGACGATTGTCCTCAAGTACGTTAGCACTAGAGACAATAATCGGAATAGAACAGGTTTGTGGGCTTTCTTGCAGGTGAACCATCAACTCAAAACCATTCATATTAGGCATGGCTAAATCGAGGAGAATCACATCCGGGTGATGTTCGGTTGCCAGTTTCAACCCATGTTTACCATCTGTCGCTTCCAGGGTTCGACAACCAATTTCTTGCAACAAACTAGTCAACATGGAACGGTGGTTGTCATCATCATCAACAATGAGAACTTGAGGTACACTACCCCGAATCCCGGTGATTTTTTGGTAGCTTGAAGCCGTTTTGCCTTCATTCCATTCGTGGGCAAGCGGTACTGTCAAATCCAGCCAAAATAAACTCCCTTCACCCAGGTGACTCTGTACCTGAATTTGGCTTCCCATCAATGCCAAAATTCTTTGACTGATGGTTAATCCTAAGCCTGTCCCTTCAGAACGCTGACCTGCTGAACCCACTTGCTCAAACGGCAAAAAGATTTTTTCCAGTTGGTCTGGTGACATACCAACACCCGTGTCTTCAATCTGGAAGCGAATTTTGCAATTTGTCCTTTGCGCTTTGTCCTTTGTCATTTGTGGTTTATCCACTTTTGTCGAATGACAAATGACAAATGACTCTTGAGAAATGACATCTACTTTGAACGTTACGCTACCACTGTCTGTGAACTTGATCGCATTACCTAACAAGTTAATTAACACTTGCCGCAGTCGCTTTTCATCTACCTGAATGGCAAGTGGTAGGGAATCGCTGAGCAAAACATTAAAGCTAATTCCTTTTTGCTCAGCTCGGATACCACAAATCTCGGTTACACCATGTAAAAAACTAGGCAAATGCACGCTACTAGTAACTAATTCCAATTTCCGAGCTTCAATTTTTGAGAGATCGAGAATGTCATTAATTAGCATCAGCAGGTGCGAACCACATTGGTGGATAATTCTCACCCCTTCTTGATTTTTGTCTGTGAGATTTAGCGATCGCTCTAGCACCTGTGCATAACCAAGGATGCCATTGAGTGGTGTGCGTAGCTCGTGGCTCATATTTGCCAGAAACTCGCTCTTTGCTTGGTTAGCAGCATCAGCAGCAAGCTTTGCAACAAGCAGTTCATGAGTTCGCTTTTCAACTTTTGCCTCTAAGGTTTTGGAATAATCTAAAAGTTGAGCGTTGGCAATTTCTAATTGCTGGTTCGTTTCTTCTAACTTTTGCTGCTTGTAGGCATTTATCGTTGCAATTACACTGCTAATAAACCCTGCTAGAGCAGGCGTGACCGGAATCAAAATACCAGATAAGAATATGTAGTAGCTACCTCCTATCAACACCCCACTCAAGCCCACAGTTGCCCAGAGAATCTTACCACCGGGAATTTGCCACTTCCCCTTCCCACGCGCACTAGCTAACCATAAACTACCCCCAGAGCCAAGGATAGACCACAAAACAATCCAGACCAACGAAGAGATACCTGAAATTCCGTACAGATTGGTTTTCCCTATTTTTGCCCCTCGTACCAGTTGGAGAGCAATATTGGCATGAATCACCACACCAGGAGTCGGTTTTTGAGCAGATATCAAAGATGAACTGAAGGGTGTGCTAAAGAAGTCATTGGTACTAGCAGCAGTTGAACCAACAAACACCATGCGCGAGCGCATTAAATCTGCGTCAAGTTTTCCTGCTAAGACATCACGCATGGAAACTGTGCGAAATGCAGTTTCTGAACCATGCCAATTCAGAAGAATTTGATAACCTCCGACATCGGCATCACTATAACCTGCTTCTTGATTTTTGAGTGGCTGGTAAATTGCTTTGCCTAATCGAAACTTCTGCTGTTTTTCGTCAATACTTTCTAAGGTAATCTTTTGGGCTTCTAAGTACTTGAGGGCTACATGAGTTGCCAGTCCTGCTTTAATTTTTCCCTCTGACTTAGCATCTTCGGCTGTAAGTAAGGCCCGACGCACATGGCGATCGCCATCTAAAACCAAATCAGCTAATCCCACTTGGTCATTTTTTTTCAACTCCGGTGGGGGATTGACTCGCTCACCAGTAATTTTTTCAACTCCAATTAAATTGGGAGTAGTACGAAAGACTTGCACAAGTTGCTCGTAACCGCTTCCTTCTGGTAAATCCCGATATAAATCTAAACCAATGGAACGGGGTTGTTGTGCTTTGATTTTTTTTAATAATTTTGCTAATGCCCAGTCAGGAACAGGCCATTTACCGACCGATTGAATATCCTGCTCATCAATGGTGACAATTACAACTTCATCAGCTATTTCTGATTGCGATCGTAGTCGCACCCATTCATCACGAAGTTTCCATTCTGGCAAATTGAAAAGTCCCAACGACTGACCAATCATGACTGTGAGGGCAACGCTTGGAGTAATAATTAAAACGCTGCGAGTGCTTTGAATCAAAGTTTGGAATTTACGCCACATGCCATACAGTTAATTTATTTTGGTTAGTCGATATGAGGCATTACTTATTGGTGTCAACTTCAGGTTAAATCGGCAGTTAGAAACCTCGTCTACACAGACAAAACCCACCTCCGTGGGTTAAAAAATTAATTTTCTCTTATTTATCCAGAACCCCTGTAGAGACATTGTGATACAACGTCTCTACATTCATTTTCACCAGATGTCTAATACCTTCTTAGTTTGCAGATATCACTAATGGAGCCGTTGCAATCTCTTTCAAGCTAACTGAAGTCAGAAGTTCTTCCCATTGCTTAATAACGGTTGCATTGTTGGGTTGTTCTGCGTATGATGCCGCAAGTGTTGCTACACAGTCATACCAAACTCCATGTTTACCAAAAGCAGTTGCCCGCTTCAATGCATCTTGCTGTTGTATTGCCTCTGCTAGTTCACTACTGAGTGGAATGCGTTGAATCCAACCATCAACATAGGGTGTACTCGGACTGAGTTTTCCATTAATGTTCAGTGCCAAGAACCATTGATAGTTTTTACCAACGACTAAAGCGGGTGCATCAGCAGGTAATTTAATGGCGTAGGCGAAGCCCGTCGTAGACATCGCCCCTGTTTTTCCAGCAACTGGAATAGTCACTTGATACTGGGTTTTACCAGTTTCATCCTTAAGGCTGAATACGGCTTCTTGAGCATTGGAAGCAGGGATATACACCATCACAGTCGGACGTTCAGACACCGTTGTGCCATAAAAACTCTGAGGTAGGAGTGCAATTAGCGCGGTTGGGCTTGTTGCTGCTACGGTCGAAGGATTCAAGTAGTAAGTGCCAACGCGAGAAGCCCCTCCACTTGCTTGTTGAGGAGCGCCGTTACCT
This sequence comes from Desmonostoc vinosum HA7617-LM4, assembly GCA_019359515.1. Taxonomy (GTDB): domain Bacteria; phylum Cyanobacteriota; class Cyanobacteriia; order Cyanobacteriales; family Nostocaceae; genus Desmonostoc; species Desmonostoc vinosum. The sequence continues at coordinate 48,174 of JAHHHC010000038.1, forward strand.
TTCTTTGGAGTAAACAGATTACCACGGGAAGCCCCTACACTTGCTTGACTGGGCGCACCATTTCCTTTCTTTGGAGTAAACAGATTACCACGGGAAGCCCCTCCACTTGCTTGACTGGGCGCACCATTTCCTTTCTTTGGAGTAAACAGATTACCACGCGAGGCTCCTCCCGTTGCTTGACTGGGAGCGCCATTATTGGTCGGCGGAGTAAATGTTACAGCATAAGCACTGCTGCATACACCATTAGCAACTAGAGCGATGACGCTCAATGCACTAATTAAATATCGACATTTCATGATTAACCTCTTGTTTTTGTAAATTTTTGATACAAAATATACATTAATCTAAATACAGTATTCAGTTCGTTTGAGAATTCCTAATCAGGCGACTGAAAAAGTATACATCTTATTATTTATAGGCGATTTCTATCTCTGCCGCTATAGCATATTTGTCATATATTAGACTTTAATGTACATAATTTTACTTAATCAAAGCCAGTTCCCAACTAAAACAAAAGCAGACCAAAAGAACGGGTCACGAAAATCTGTTTGGCGAATCAGGTTTATTTGCGCTTGTCGCAGTGCTTCGGCTTTGGTAATTTTAGGTTGTCGTAATTGGTCGTAGAAGCGAGTCATCAGCATTTGGGCTGCCTTATCTTTGACAGGCCATAGGGTGGCGATCGTAGAACGCGCACCGGATTTGACTGCTAAACCTGCCAGTCCCAGGACAGCGCGGTCATCCCCTGTTGCAGTATCGCAGGCACTCAGTACTAGCAATTCAATTGCTTTTGATGAATTGCCGCCCCGATTTTTCAGCAGTTCAGACAATTCCTTGACATTAACTTGTCCATCCCATGTCAGTAAGAAGGTATCTTCAAGACGGGAACTAAACTGTCCGTGAGTTGCGAGGTGAACGACATTGACACGACTGGATTTTACCCGATCAGCTAGGGCTTGACTGGTGAACTTTTGGTTTAGTAACAGATCAGATGGCACTGTCTGGGAAATTTGCTTTACTTCCGATTCCACCGCAGGCAAGGCAGCAAAGCCAGCATGAGATTGACTGATACCACCGACGATCGCATTGATTTTGTTTTGTTGAAGCGGATGGGCAGTCATAAGTTGCAATCCTGGCGAGAGGGCAACAGCATATTTCTCAATCAGATATTGCTTACCGTCGTGTAAAGCAGACATGGGAATGTTGCGTAACTTCCCATCCAAAACAAATACTAATGTCTTAGTATCTTTAAAAAGTTGTTCTTGCTCAGCAGGACGAATTAACCAATCATAGATTTGTTGGGTAAGTTGCTCTCTTTGTTGGGAATCTGAAACAGGGTTGAGAGCAACAAGCAAATTATTCAGAGTTTGCTCAATTTCTGCTTGGGGTTTGCGAATTGCATAATAACGCAGAGGTTCCCCAGTTTTGGAGAGAATCACCGCTAGGCGATCGCTTAAAATAATCGGGTAAATAACCGTTGCTGTGGGGTCAACTTTGTCAATCTGCTGTGCTTTATCCAAACAAGCTTCCCGGAAAAAGTTATCAAGTTCAGCGACTTGCAGTGACTCAATTAATTCGCGGGCTTGTATTAGTGCTGCCTGGGTTGGTTGCTCATCTAAAAGTAAACTTACTAGTTCTCGGTAGACAGGCTCTACACTTTCGCCAAAAGAGAACTGCATATCAGGGTTAACCGCAGCCAAATCGGAACGCAGTGCTTTTAACGACTTAACAGCTTCAGTATAGGCTGAAATCGCTTTTGGGCGATCGCCTTGTTGTTTGTACAACTGTCCTACCTGCCATGCCGATTGAGCAATAATATCGTCAGCTTGCAGTTGACGGGCAATATTCAAGGATTTCTGGGCTAATTCCTTTGCTTGTGACCACTGCTGGGTGCGTCGGTAGAGTTGTCCCCACTGATACAGCGCATAGGCTTGGGCGATCGCATCGTCAATCTGTTGTGCAGACTTGACTGTAGTTGCCATCAGTTGCGCCAGGTCTTTGATTGGTAGAACTTGGTCGGGCTTTTCCAACCGATTCAAGGTCGCCACAAAATTAATTGCAGCATAAAGGGAAGTATGGCTGGAGGGTAATTTTTCCAGTTGTTGTCGCAATTGAGATGCCAGGGGGATAGCATCTGAAAGTTTGTCGTAATCCACCAATAATTTGAAACGAGCTAAACGCGCTTGCAAAGCTTCATTTGGGTTCGTAGCCGCCGTTTGAGCGTCTTCAAAGTAATTTAATGCTGCTTCCGGGTTTTGGGAGTCAGAGGCAACTTTTCCCAAAGTTGAGAGAATAGAACTTAACTGGGTTTTAGCTGCAATTTTATTTGCTGTGGCCAAACTTTGCTCTAAGACTTGCTGGCTTTTGCCATCACCGATCGCGTGCAAAGCTAAACCAAGCGATCGCAACCCACTAACTTTAACTTCCGAATCTGGCATTGCTGCCAATTTTTGTGTTAGTTCTTCTAATTGTTGTCGGGAGCGACGGTAAAATCCTAAACTTTGTAATGCTTGTGCCTGGTTAATTTGACTACCCAGGCTTCCCATTGTATCCTTAGCCTGCTCGTAATATTTTTGAGCTTGTTGCCAGCTTTCGAGGGCAGTTTCAGGATGACCAGTACGTAGTTGTAAATTGGCTTTTGTATTCAGTATTTGCGCCCAGATAATCGCATCAGCAGAGGGTTTAGCCGTTTGCAAAAGTTTTACACTTTGTTCGATAGATTTTCCAGCAGCTTCCCACTGATTAAGTTCCTGTTGTGCCAGGGAAAGGTAACTTAAACTCAGGGCTTCATTGAGGCGATCGCCCTGTTTTTGATATTGCTTTGTTGCCGTTTGCCATGCTGTAATGGCTTCTGCAAACCGTCCTGATTGGTAGAGATTCCGTCCTTGTTCTAGCCAATTACTAGACTGGGAGGAAGAGATAGTCGAGTTTGTGACTGGTGGAGATGCTTTTATAGGTGTAATGGTAAATGCTAAACATAAACTGAAAATACTGAGGCTGACGTATAGCCAACGAGTAGGTTTAATTCGGAAAGTCATAATTACTTAGCTTAATTATTAAGCACAGCACAAGTGTTGAGGAAATCACTAGATGTATATTGCCCAACATATAATGCGATCTATCACCTAATGAGCGATCGCATATAGCAAAGTGCTGTTAGCGGATAGCTAGGGTTTAGCCCGTGCTGAGTAGTAAATCCAGTTGCTACCCTACGGGAAGCCTCTGGCGCGTCTACAAGGCTTTGAGCAATCAATACTGTCCTAACCTATGTGACTACGGCTATACAATTAGTTAAGCGGCATTTTGTATTTCCGTTGATGACTCCTACATATTATCTAGAAATCGCTGCACAGGTTAATGCTTGTTGTACATTCGCAATAGATTGAGCAGCAGCAATTAACTCAATTTTGCCCTCAGCATTACGATGCCAAGACGTAGCTTGAACCAGAGTTTCTAGCGATGGTGGAATTTGTGCCGTGACTTCGCCAGTTTTGCGGAATACAGAAATGTCGCGGATATCAGACCAAGTGCGATCGCTCATCACTTGTTGATTGGGATTGTGTGGAACACCACCCCGTCCTGTTGCCACAAAACTACTGCCGTTTGTACTAGAACATCCTGTAGCAATTTGTTGTGAGGAATCGACTAAGTTTACAGGTAATTCAACTAAGCCAGAACTGGGGTCAACTCCAAAATTGTTAATATCAACTGTACCGTTAACACCAAATTCAGAACTAGCTGTAATGTCATTTTCAGGAGTGAGGCGATCGCGATACTTCAATCCAAAAATGCCTTGCGTGGTAATGTTAATATTGCCACCGCGACCTGCGATCGCATTAGCAATGATATCGCCGTTTTCAAAGCCGACAATCACGGGTGCATTGATGGTGACATTGCCGCCATTCCCATTACTGCTTGCAGTGGCTGTAATCGAACTGTTGTGTCGCAAAATCAAGCTGTTGGCTTTCACATTAAGATTGCCACCTTCCCCCGCTTGGGTGGATGCGGTGATGCGTCCTTGGCGATCCAATCGAATGGTATTAGCATTCACCACTAAGTTACCGGCATTTCCCGTTCCATCGTTTCTGACGCCGACCACCCCACCATCAAGAATATTGAGTTGCGATGTCGTCACGGTAAGGTTGCCCGATGCTCCACTGGGAACAGGAGGGAGATTATACAGCCGTCGGAAAGCTTCATCGAAAATGATCACCGATGCATCAATCGAACTATAGTCTAGGAGACCGTTCCCTTTTCCTTGTACCGTAATGGATTCAGAGGCATTCACGGTCAGATTGCCCCCATTGCCCTGCGCGGAAGCCGATGACGAGATGCGCCCACCCGCTTGGATATTGATGCGTTGAGCATTTACCAAGACTTGTCCCGCATTGCCAGTAACAACGCTAGCGGAAGCGATACCGCTGCGCTGGACTAATGTAGGTTCGGTGCCTTTGATCAACAACGTTCGATCAACGTTCGCCGTCACATTCCCAGCTTCTCCAGTGCTGAAGGCAAGTGCTACGACACCACCTCCATCCAGCAGTGTCATGTCTCTCGATGTGAGGGTAATCGCACCGCTTGCGCCTACGCCAAAAGAACGGGTTGTAATGGTGCTGTTCCGTCGGGTGAGAGGTGTAAACCCAACGACTGCCAGCGACTCCGTAGCGTTGATCTGTACGGCACTGCTGTCACCCGTTCCATAGTTCTGGGCGCGAATTTCCCCGCCTTGCTGCAAGCTGAGTCGGCGCGTGTCAATCTTAATGCTGCCACCGCCAAGCCTCCCTAACTGATTGGTGCGTAACCCACTCGCTATGATTTCATTGGGTGTGCTGCCCTGAATGTTCACGGTATCAGTAGCTCGAACTTGAATTCCACCACCCGGCAGGAGACCAAAGCTTTGGATCAACGCTGTTGAGCCATCTGTCAAGCCTACATTTGCTCCCTGCACTTGGATGCGTCCACCGCCAATGCCACTGGCATTCAGCATCGACTGTTGCGCTAGTTGAATATCTCGAAAGCTGGAGACACCGCTATAGTCGAAATCCCAGCCTTGGGCGCTGGCTGTCAGACCGATCTGTCCATTGGCGACAGCAGCGATCACCACTTGCCCATGCGTCGCTGTCAGGGTACCGCCTGTGAAACCTAGGTTGCCGCCAATTAAAGCCAGCGTTTGCCCAGGTTGCACTTGTAACCCCGTGGGAGTTGCACTAGGGGTCGCAGGGAAATTAGGATTGGCGGTAGTAAGTCGGTGTCCGTTGCCTTGTACGGTAATGGGGGCAGGATTGCTGCCCATTTGCAAGCCAATCGGCACGCTAATCGTCAACAACGACGGACTGGTCGGATTCACCGCACTAAACTCCATACCATCGGCAAACTTGATGCTATTTGCCGTCGTTCCCACAAATGAGCCGCCAATATTCAAACTAGCATTTTTACCAAACACAATTCCCGCCGGATTCATCAAAAATAAACTTACCGGATTATTACTATTAAGAGTTTGAATTAATCCTTGAATATTGGAAACATTTCCACCTGTAACTCGACTAAATATAGTAGTAATATTTGGCGTATTAACTAAATTAAAGGTTGCTGACCCACCTGTTGGCACAGATAATTCACGGAAACTATGAAATAAATTGCTACTTTTTTCAATACCGTTGAGAATCGTGAAATTATTCCCGCTTTGGTTGACAATGGTATTGGTAGTGCCATCAGATGTGACTTGAGCCATTGCTGGCAACAGCATTCCCGAAGTTAATAGCACATTTGTTAATATAAATAGAAAAGCATTAAGTTGAAGGCTTGTAACTTTGCGAATCGCTTTCATACCAGAAATTATTCCCCGACGTTCTGGTATCAGGGTTCCCAAAATTGTGGTCTAGCTAACACTCATTGGCTGAAATCAAAATAATTAGCAGCTATCAGCATATTAATATTATCGAGATTTTCATGGAGTTTAGATATAAAAAAGCTCTACAAAGCACCATTAAAAATCTGCTCAACAGTTAGTTTTAAATCTGGAAAAGTAGGGGATATAATAAGTTCCGAATTTCTAAATTGCGCGACTTGATATTCTTCATCAACTAGATGATAAATAGAAATAGTTGGTTGTTTAGGATTACCAATGAATTTTCTGGCTCCCAAAGCTGCATAATCAATAATCCAATATTCGGGAATCTTCATTGCTTCATAATTCCCTAATTTAGTGTAATAATCGTCTTCCCAGTTTGTACTCACAACCTCGATAATTAAAGGAATGGATTTGCTTTGAGTCACGGTAGATTCTTTTTCCCACAATTCCTCATTGTGTAAATTAGCATCGTTGATTAAAACCACATCCGGCGAATAACCAGATGATTTTCTTGGTGGTTTTACTAATGCTGTTTTAGGGATAAAATATGGCAATTGCAAGCGTTTATATTCAACGGTAATTTCTCCTGCTAAAAATCCCGTAACTTTTTCATGTTTTCCACTCGGCTGAGACATTTCAACAATTATCCCATCGTGTAACTCGTAACGCTTCCCAGCGTTTTCTGGCAGCCATTCGATAAATTCTTCAAAAGTAAATAGTTGGGTTAAAGCTTGAGCCATATCAAAACCTCCGCTTTGACTTTACCATTTTCAACATCGGGACTGATTAGTTTGGTATCGCAGCACAGCTTAAAAATGGTTGTAAATAGGCTGGTTGAGCCGCAATTAATTCAATTTTGCCCTAAGCATTGCGATGCCAGGAAGTTGCTTGGACAAAGATTTCTGACGATAGGGGTATTTGTGCTTGTACCTGCTGTGTTTTTCGGTATGCAGATAAATCTCGCAGATCAGACCAAGTGCGATCGCTCATCACTTCCTGCATTGGATTTTGCGAAACACCACCTCTTCCCGTTACCACAAATCGACTGCCTTCTAACTATCCTACTTTAAGAGCGTTATCATTACTTTTCTTAGGTAAAAGTTTGCACAAGTACTAAAAATTGGAGTTGCGGTATCTTGTAGCTGACCGCTCCTCCACAAAGCTATTTAGAATAATTGCACAGAAAGGGTTGCAGGATGACAGACCCACAAGTATTACAGACAGCAATCAACGGAGCAAGCAACGCACATACAGGGTTGCATCAAGCCATTCATGAGCTACGACATGGGTCGGTAACTGAGGCGAAGCAGATATTGGCGAGGCAGATTGCGATACTGGCGAATGTGTTGATGCTTTTGTAGGGCTACAGGTGTAGCAGGGAATTTTGAGAGGAGCGTGTGTTCAGTTTGCCCTCGTGTTGTTGTAAGAGTTTAAAGAAATATAAATACAGTATTAAGTTAAACCCTTGTAAATTGGCATAAGTATTATTTTTTTTGATTATCTTTGTTCACAAGGAGAAAAATGAATGCGACTGAAAATAACGAAAGCAGTTAAGAGTTGTATCAAATACATCCCTAGTGCAACTATAAGCACATTAAGTCTACTATCCATTACTTCTGCATTAGTTGTCTCACAAATAACAAGTCTATTATCAGCAAATGGACAAAGCACAACTCAAAAATTATACCAGCTACATAATGATGGTTGGATTTATAAATACGTCGGAAGCCCAGGATGGCTAAGACTAGACAACAACCCGAAAACTAAAGATATTGTTTCGTCCTGCGACTTCGCTCGGTAATAGAAGTCAAGACTAGACAATGACTCGAAAACTATAGCTATTGTTGCTGCTGAACTTTAGAAATGTTTTAAAAGTAGGGAGCTATGTAATACCATATTCAAAATTCAAATTAAGAAAGCAAGATTTTACAAGGGTTTGTGAGTTTTGATCTGTTGCTGAATTTTGGAGAATCGGTATTAGAGATGTCTTTGTTGGTTTGCGATGCCTGCGGCAGACGAAGCCATCGCCTGTGTGAGTGCTATTCATTCAAGCGATTGTTTTTACTTATTAGGAGATCCTTGTGATTTGACAGAGGGGTTTTGATTCTTGTGATTTTACCCCCCGCGTGACCAAATTTTGAACCATAGCCTGACCAAAGGTTAACGGAATTTCAAGGTTAAGAGCTAATTCACCACCTCATGCTATGAATCAAATCATGTCCGTGTGTTTTTAATATGAACCATAATGTCACCAAAAGTTTTATTTATGCATTTTGTAAAAAAACCAGATTGTGACACATGAATGAGAGCTAAAATTTGCAACATTCGGTCACAATATGATTCAAAACGCCAACAATATAGTTCAAAAACAGTTTTAGCCACAAATTAAGTGATCAAGCGATCGCATTTGGACTCAGTTTTAAAAGCTCTGTTCGCTGCATTGCATACAAATGAACCACAAAAGCCCTATTGCTTGCTGTACTTAAATTTTGAGGTTTTTCAACTCCATTTATAGCTTTGAACTATATGTTGTCCTATGGGGTTATGAAGTATATCGTGATCGTTTGGTCAAGACATGGTTCAAATCACAATTCTCCTCTAGTTGCGATTTCAAATGAGTCAGTGCAGTTTGAGCATCACCAATTGTTAAGTCTGGGTGATAGTTAATAGCCTTGAAATCAGGATGTCTGTCAATCTCGCTGAGGATAAATTTTGCAGCAGCAACCAAAGTATGCAGATTGGGATGAGGCATTTTTCATTACTCCTAATTCTTATGTTTAATTCAACAATCTTCAGCAATCTTTAAGAGAAATCCACGCCAAAACAATTCGCAAGTCGCAATTCGCAATTAAATTAGTGGGGGCTTGTACCCTGAATGAACCAATTGACAATTACGTCCGCAATTGCGAACTGCGAACTGCGAATTGGTAAGGTACTGAATAATTGAATTAGTGAACTGAACACGGTGCAGAGGTGCTTTCCCCCCGCTTTTATGCAGAGAGCGTAGTAATTTAGAGGCTGTTATTTCTACGTAGTTATCAACAGTTTTAGTCATCTACCCTGCCCCCTGTTACGGCTGCTAACTGTTGCTTGAGAGCATCTATTTGTTGAGTATGTTCGTCAATTTCAGCGATTATTTGCGCTCGTAATTCTGCAAGAGATAGCGTTTGAATTTGGTCATCAAAATAATGCCTAATCTCCTCACAATCGTCATGATGCATGACAGCATAACGCCAACCTTGACCGTATTGATAAGCTAATTGGCTGTTGGTGAGGTAGTACTCCATGCCAACGATAACGCCCTGTTGTGTGCGCTGACTAAAGCTAAAGCGAGGATAGTCCCAGTTATTGGGAATGGATATTGTGGGTTGGTGCGATTCGTTGTTTAGTGAATCACGGTAATCAGTCCGTACATAACTAAGCCAGCCTGACAGCAGATCACTGTCATTAAGGGCTGAACTCTCGGTCGGATGCAAGTGTAAGTCTTGCCATTCAGACTCAGAATTGACTCCTTATCTGCCCACACCGAACAAGCTCGGTTCTTGTAGAGTGAAGCTGGGAACAGGGCGTAATCAGACGACCGTTGCGGGTTGACACTGGCGCTAACAGGGAGTTCCTATGGTGAAATCGGGTCTAGAAAAGCAACTTACAATAAAACAGGGCGTAACAAAAAAAATCCCTGATTTCACTGGAGAATTAATTCCCGCCGTTCTTCAACCTAGAAACGGTAAGAGTCCTGGGAATCTAGTAGTTGAAGTGACCACACCTAAAGGAACAATCAATCTCTCCGAGGGAACGAATAAAAACGAATTGTGGGTCTAGGGGCAGTCGAACCCCAAGTAGGCTAGACGAGAAGCGGAATCCCCACAATTCGGGTAGGACAGACCGTAATTGGTCTGAGGTGTTCAGAAAATACAAACTCTAGAAGAGAAAATGATTAGACACAGTTATAAAACTAGTGAATCTTGGAAAGCCCTACCGTGGAAGAAATTCCGCCGAAATCTTTTCCGCCTTCAAAAGCGCGTATTTAAAGCTGTTCAAGTTGGAGACAAGCGAAAGGCTAGGTCACTCCAAAAGCTCATTCTCAAATCCACCTCGGCTCGATTTCTTGCAATAAGACAAGTATCTCAGCTAAATGCTGGCAGTGCGACCTGAAAAAGGTCAACTAAATTGAGACTCCGTAGTCTCTCTGGGATTTCTACCCCAGACCCTTATAGCAATACTCCGGACAATTTTAAGTAGAGCCAATCGACAAGAAAGCTATCGATCCATTAGGGTGCTAATTAGAAGAAACAAGCACCGGAACGATAGCTGTATGGAAATTATACAAAGCCTGGTGGAAAA
>JAHHHC010000039.1 GCA_019359515.1 Desmonostoc vinosum HA7617-LM4
TCATTCCCCTATTGAATGAGGTTGAGGAAATGCAAAGTATATTAGTTGCTACCTTAAACAAACTCAAGGGTTGAAATTATTGCTTCTACCCTTCCGACTTCTGCCTTCTGCCTTCTGCCCTCTGCCTTACCCCAACCTAGATCACCAAAAGTTGCCAAGACCCGTATTTAAATGCAATTCCAATGAGCATTTTTTCAGATAAACTACTCAAAGTTTTTTCTAACTGCCCAATCTCTACTGTGGAAGAGTCAATCGCAGTTAGTGCAGTGTTATGAGCTTCTAGCTTAGTGCGTAACTGCTCGATTAGTTGCGTCATATTTTTCAAATTGCAAGCATCTCCCAAATCCAAATTATTATCAATTGCCTTGATACAAGCGGATCTTAATGCAGCTTTTTCTAGGACGCGGGATGTACGCTTTCTGCGAGTCATAGGCTTATCTATTTGTAAGGTTTATATAGCTAATATGCCTCACTGCAAGTAGATTTTGACTCAGGATAATCTACAAATAATTATGTTTTTTATCATCATCGTTATTAGTAAATTCCCGTAAGAGAATTTATCATGCTGACAGACGTTGATGTGCTGTGATAAAAACTATAGCAATCCTATCTGATACCATTTTGAAAAAATAATGCGACAAATAGACCATTGTAGAGACGTGCCATGGCACGTCTCTACAGAGGGATTTGTTGTAATCATTAATTGAATTGGTATGATTTGTGAAAATTCGCGGTGTTTAGATCCCCGACTTCTTTGAGAAGTCGGGGATCTGAGTTTAGGATTGATATAGTAGCGTGTTTATCCTTAACTGAACTGGATTGCGGTATAACTAATTTAACGACAGCTTAAGTGTTCATAACAACTCAAGCTGTGACAACGACAGCCTGAGCCTTTATAACAACAACTTCGGTTGTGACAATGACAACTTTAAATTTTCTTATAGGATTGAAAGCTGTGATAATGATGGCTTCAGTTGTGACAATGACAGCTTTAACTTTTCTTATAGCATTGAAAGCTGTGCTAAAAACAGCTTGAGTACTGATAACGATCGCTTAAATTGTGTTAATAACAGCTTTAACTTTTTTCATCACAAAAGTAGACTTGAGATCAAGCGATCGCTCAACAGTTGTCTTTTGAGAATTGTAGTTAGACCACCATGAACAATAGCCCAAAATGAGGGCACAAAAATCCTCTTTTTTAACCCCTAACCCCTAAAAACTATGATATCTGCTGACGCGACTTCTGAGCTTTTAACAATTTTGCCTTTAGAAAATGGCGACAAGCTCACCCGTCATGAATTTGAACGACGCTACCATGCGATGCCTCATCTGAAAAAAGCAGAATTGATTGAAGGAGTTGTTTACTTGGCATCCCCTGTACGAGCAAAAAAACACGGCAAACCTCATAGTCACATTATGACTTGGTTAGGCACTTACGAAGCCGCTACGCTAGGAGTAGAAACACTGGATAACACAACTGTGCGTCTTGATGCCGATAATGAACCACAACCAGATGCAATACTGAGAATAGAACAAGGTGAACAGTCACGTAAGCTGTTCCATATATAACTTGCATAATTAGGGCGGGCAAGATGCCCACCCCACAAGAGTTTTATTTAATTTGATTATGTAATTTAGATGTTTTTTAGCTTATTAACCAAGATGATTACTTAGAAGGCGCACCAGAATTAATTTTAGAAATAGCCGCTTCCAGCGCTTCCTATGATTTACACGAAAAACTCAAAGTGTATCGTCGTAATCAAGTCCAAGAATATTTAGTTTGGCGAGTTTACGACCATGAATTTGATTGGTTTAGGTTAAATGCTGGAGAATATATTCAACTTGAATCTCACGAAAATGGGATAACATCCTCTCAAGTGTTTCCGGGATTGTGGTTGGATAAAACTGCTCTATTAACTAGAAATTTAGCGCAGGTTTTAGAAGTATTGCAACAGGGTTTAGCAAGTGAAGAACACCAACATTTTGTACAAGCTTTAGCTAAAAATAACTAGCGCAAACGCATGAAACCTCTTTGTAAGATAGTAGCGATCGCTTGACTATTTCACAATCCCATGACTTGGCGATAATGCAGTTCTAACTGCGCCACAGTTTGAGACTTACGTTTTGTTTCCCATTGACTAAGATTAAACAATTCTTGTCGCAATTGATCAACATTAATTGTGATGACTTTACCGTCAGTAATAATTTGCTTGCCATTCACCCAAGCACTATTAACAACATGACTGGGACGCCCCAAAACTAACAAACCAATGGGATCTGTTCGGGGAAGTAATGATAAATTAGTAAGGTCATAAAGCACCAAATCAGCTTTTTTACCAACGGTGAGAGAACCTAGTTCCTCTGCTAAATTTAATCCCTTCACACCGCCTAAAGATGCCATTTCTACTGCTTGCTTGGGCGTAATCCAGTGTTGGTAGTCTAAGTCTGTAACGTTGTGCAAAATAGAACCAATTTTGATGGCTTCTAGCAAATCTTGAGAGTCGTTACTAGAAGCACCATCACAACCAAAGGTAACATTTACCCCTGCTTGGCGATACTTTAAAATTGGGGCAATGCCACTACCCAAGCGTAAATTGCTTAAAGGATTGTGAACAACTGTAGATTGAGTTTCGGCAAGAATATTAATATCAGTATCAGTCAACCAAACGCAATGGGCAAGTGAAGTGCGATCGCCTAAATAACCAATTCTTTTGAGATGTGCAACCGCAGTACAGCCGTATTTTTCTTGAGCGAGTTTTTCCTGTGCTTTGGTTTCAAGTAAGTGAGAGTGACGACAAAGATTGTAGCGATCGCTTAACTCAATACACCCTGCAAATAAGGCATCAGTACACAATTGTATCCCGGTTGGCGCCACTAAAATATTCATCCCCTCATCAGGGCGATGAAACTGTCTCACTGCCTCTTCGATAATTTCCAACGTCGCAGCCGTTGAGCGAAAATAAGGCTCATGAGTTTGTGCTGACTCCCCTGATGGGATGCCTGCTGTAATCGATTCATCTTGAATTAGCGGGGCTACAAAGGCACGAATCCCAACTTCTCGATAAGCACGCACCGCAGTGGCGATGGTTTCTAACTCCTGTCCTGGAATTAACACCAAATGATCTACTACACTCGTGCCACCGGAAAGCAGAGTTTCCACCGCTGTACCCAAGGCGCTGAGGTAAACCTTTTCTACATCGAGGGGTGCAAAGTCATACAGTTCCGCCAGCCATAACTCCAAAGGCAAAACTGACATGATTCCCCGTTGCCACATCTCAGATGAGTGGGTATGAGCGTTGACAAAACCAGGAAGCAACAGCTTATTTCTACCATCTATAGCAGTGCCGATCACATTAAGATGAGGAGCAATCGCCGCAATCTTACCGTCTACAATCTGGACATCAACGAATGCATAAACATGATCAGTGGGAATTAAAACATTCTGGATAGTAAACTTGGCGGGAGTTTGAACCATTGCCGTTTGGGGTGCGTGGGCTGTGAGTATTGTATCGTTATGGTTAGGTGGATTCGAGATTTATTATGGGTATAGGGGTTATGTTTGGGTTCATTTTTAACCTTAATTAAGTGATTGAACGTCTAAAAGAATTTCAAGTTACAAAATAGAAAATAGTGTTGCAATTTATGAATCTGCCTTTTCGGACATTGGGAGTTGTACCAAATGCTTGGTCTGTGAATCATGCGATCGCAGATATCACTCGTCCACAACAAACCCCACAACCCGTTATCTTATCAACAGAAACCAAAACCCTGCGCTTTGATTTAGCAAAAGCAGCTATTCTCGTCATTGATATGCAAAACGACTTCTGTCACCCTGATGGCTGGTTAGCGCATATTGGTGTAGATGTGACGCCCGCGCGTCAACCCATTAATCCTCTAAACGACCTACTTCCCAAACTCCGTGCGGCTGATATTCCCATAATTTGGCTCAATTGGGGAAATCGCCCCGATTTACTGAATATTAGTGCCAACTCACACCACGTCTACAACCCCACAGGGGATGGTATCGGATTGGGCGATCCCTTACCCAACAATGGTGCTAAAGTATTAATGGCTGGTAGTTGGGCAGCAGCCGTAGTAGACGAACTCCAACAGTCACCAGAAGATATTTGTGTGGATAAATATCGCATGAGTGGGTTTTGGGATACCCCTTTAGATAGTATTTTACGAAACTTGGGCAGAACTACACTCTTTTTTGCAGGTGTTAACGCTGACCAATGTGTCATGACTACGCTGTGTGATGCCAATTTTTTGGGATATGACTGCGTGTTAGTTAAAGATTGCACCGCCACCACTTCTCCTGAATATTGTTGGTTAGCAACGTTGTATAACGTCAAACAATGCTTCGGTTTTGTGACTGACTCACAAGCCATTTTAACGGCGTTGCAAGGGAGTGGGGAGTAAGCTGTTGCGCTTTTAATTTGCATGGTTCAAACCGCTAGAAAGACGCAAAGATGTAATTTGAATTTTGTGATTAGTGATTTTGTTGTTTCAACCGACAAATAGTAACTCAAGATAGAGGAGTAGAAATTCAGGGATTTTTATCATAATTGAAAACTTAGGAGGGGATAAAATGTACGCTACTCGTTGTGTAATTCCTATTATTAAGTCTTTGAAAGATTACCAAGTGTTTCGCATCAGTCCCAATGACACCAATCGACTAGCAATTATCTTTGATTCGATTAATGCAAATACTTCTCTGACTTGCTGTATAGAAATTTTTGATGTTGGTGGACAAACACCACCAAATCGGCATCAATGGGCTGTAGAAATGTTTTTTGTCCTCAAAGGAGAAGCGATCGCCATGTGTGACGGCAAGAGTGTACGCATCAAAGCTGGAGATAGTTTGTTAGTACCTCCCACTGGCACGCATTTGATTAGAAATATCGGTTCAACTCGCTTATATACACTGACTGTTATGGTTCCCAACGAGGATTTTTCAGAACTAATTCGTAGTGGAACCCCAGTTGAATTAGATGACGAAGATATGGCTGTGCTGGGGAGATTAGACGCACTGTTGCCTTGTTAGCAGGGGGATGAGGGGATGAGGGAGAAATTTTCTTTGCGTCCCCGCGTCCAATTCCCTAATCCCTTTGATATAAAATTAGGCGATTGCCATCAGGATCATAAGTGTAAATTTCTTTGCCGTGAGAAGCGATAGAAATATCTCCTGGTGGTGGATAACCTAAGCTAGTAAGATGAGCGATCGCATCTTCTAGATTATTCACTTTAAAACACAAACTTAACTTGCTTTTTGTACTAGTTTCAAACTCTGATTCATCTGTTTGTTTAGGTTTAAAAATACTTAATTGCAAACCAGAAAATAAAAACTCAGCATAGATATCTGGGATTAAATTGATAGGTTTTTGTCCTAGCAGCTCAACATAAAAACCTACTAGTTTATCAAGATTGACTGTTGCTATAGTGACAAATGCATTCGTGTACGAAAAAGCCATATTTACTATTAAAGTAAATCTTAACAAGTTCCGTGGGTTTAAGTCCCCGGTTCTATAATCGGCAAGTTTTGTGTTGGGGTCTGTCTTATACCAATTCTTCAGAGGGAGTGGCGATGTGGGAGTAGGGAGTAGGGAACCCACGCCTTAAGGCGTGGGATTGAAGTCAGGACGCATTGTGCCTCGTTGCAAGCAATCTCGGCACAAATCTTTTCCTAACAGTAGGCAATGAACCACAAAAGACAGTTTTTAATGTTTTTGTATCCCTACTCCCCACCCCCTACTCCCTACTCCCTGTTTTTGTAATACTTCGACTTAGCTTAGTACAAGTTCGTAATGACGCGACGCTCCTGTGTTGCGTCATTACGAATTACGAATTATTTAAGCGTTCCCTATTCCCTTTTTATGCAGGGTTAAATTGGGATCTTCTCTGAAGTAACTGAAGAATCGCAGCTTTTTCTAATATGCCAACTAACACGCCGTTGTCACGAATTACAGGAAGTGCAGATAGTTTTTGTTGTTCGAGTAACTGCACAACTTCTAACAAAGGTTGGTCGGCTTGAATTGTGGTAGATTCTGCTATGGGTTGCATTACGTCTTTAATTTGAGTTTCTGACCATAGCGTTGTCGGTATGGTTCTTAAGCTAGCAGTAGCGCACGCACCTACCAATTGTCTGTGATGATCAACCACCAGGAATCTATGCCAGTTTTGATTATTCACAATTTGCTGATCGGCAAACTCTCTCAGGGTAAGATCAGCATCTACAATTGGGCTATTGGCTGTTACAACATCTGCGGCTGTCAAACCTGTTAGCTGTTCCTGCACTCTGGCAAATTGAGCCGCATTTCCAGCATTTTGTAACAAGAAGAAACCGATTAACAAGTTCCAGAAGTTATTAAAACTACCAAACAATAGTAAGGGAAGTACACCAGAAAGAACCGCTACCCAACCAAAAATTTGTCCAACTCGACTGGCGAAAACTACACCTTTATAAGGATTACCTGTCACTTTCCAAACAATTGCTTTCAGTATATTTCCTCCATCCAAAGGCAAGCCAGGAATGAGGTTAAACAATGCTAGCGCTAGGTTAACCGCAGCTAAAACTCCAAGGATTGCAGCCAATGCACCATTAGCAGCAGTCGCAAAACCAATTATACTAAAGCTACCAAATAGCAGTAAGCTAACTAAAGGCCCAGCGATCGCCACCCAGAAAGCCTCTGCCGGAGTGTTCGATTCTTTTTCTAAGCTTGCTAAACCACCAAATATAAACAATGTAATTGATTTAACATCAATTCCCTGGCGAATAGCAACGAAACTATGTCCTAACTCATGGGCGACGACAGAGGCAAATAACAACAGCGCTGTCATCAATCCTAGTAGCAAAGCTAATCCCACTGATAATTGCGGAAATTGTGCAGCTAAGCCACTGCTATAGCTCCAAGTTACTAAACCTAGAACCAAAAACCACGATGGGTGGATGTAAAAAGGTATTCCGAAGAGATTGCCAACGCGAATTGTGCCATTCATGTCGTTCACCTTTGATTTTATCTCCAAGAGGTTGACTGTATTCCTCCTGATGTCTTTAGTGTAACGAAATGTTAAATAAATTTAATCTTGATCAGAGTCGTGGTGTCCGTCTGTGAAGGTGTGGTTATCAAGAAAAAGGGCATGAATCAATTCAAAATTCAAAACAGCCACCCACGAGGAGCGAGGTTTTTAACCTAACTTTTTTCATAAAAATAGATTTTAATGATACTGATTTGATGAACTTTTAGATTAAAAAGTTCATAACTTGCAATTCTTGCATTATCTGCTTTTCAAAAATGCTCTCTATAAGCTAGTATAAACACTGAGAATTTAGGAATTACAACCTTGATACAATGTGACTGGGCTTAGGAAGTTGTAGCGTAGTCAGTTGATAACATATTTTAAGCGGCTGTCGTACATATTACCTCCTATTCCTGATGAATTTCTTAATGAGGTATTCTCGATGAGTCAGATGAGTAGAGACGATGTGCGCGAACGCCTTGGTAATATTGATCAAATCCGCGATATTATTTTTGGGGCACAGCTAAGAGAGTACGATAATCGGTTCAATAAACTAGAGACAGATATTGCACGAACTCAGCAAGAGATGCGATCGCACGTCGAACAACTCAAAGCTAGTTTTAGCAGCGAGTTAAAAGCGGCGGTAGAATCAATAGAGAAAAAGTTAAAATTACTCAGTCTTAGTACCCAAGAAGAAACTGCTGATTTGTCTCAACAAATAGATCGGGTCAATCGAAAATTTTCTAGTACAGTGCAATCATTGGATGAAGAATTAGATAAACAAACTAGCTCAATTAGAGATGAAATATCTCAAAATAAAAATCAAACTCAAGAAGATATTACAGCATTGCGGGATTTAATCTTAGAAGAATTAGATCGCCGTTTTTCGGAATTGACAGAAGCAAAGGTTTCTAAAAATGATATTGCTGAAACTTTATTTGCTTTGGGGATGCGGTTGAAGGGGACTGAACTTATTCCCAAGTTACGAGAGGCGGCTGATGAAAGTGATAATTACAACGCTATTCCTTTGCTAGAGACAACAAGGTTATCAAAAATTTTGACGCACTCTAACGAAACTGCGGAAGTACATTCGTAAGTTGTTGGTTGTGACTAGTGAGCAATAATATTTGATTGTCTAAATCTCCAGATTTATCTGTGGTGTCAATCCAAAATTTAAAATAGGATGGCTCAGGTGGAAGATTCAAACTCTCAATTTGTGGAATTAAATCAAAAAGATGTTTTACAGATTGATAATTTTCTAGATTTGTTGCTAGAACTAAAAATTATTGAACCATCTGAGCCATTTTTTTTATCATCACCTGTTGAAAATATTCAAATAGAAGATTCTTTCATAGAAGAAGTAGAAGCACCTGTTGAGCCAATTTCATTACAAGTATGTGAAATAGGTTTAGAAAGTTCATTTGCAGAGAATGAAGCAGGTAAAATACAAGAAATAGAAGACAATATTTCTTCTACTTTTCTTGAGCAATCACATCCAGATAATTTAGAGGATACTGTCGCAGCTTTCCAAAAATTGCAGGAGTTATTAATAGGGCCAGAGTTAACAGAATTAGAAAATCTAACAACCAATATTAATAAAAATTTAACTCAACTGGAACATCAAATTAATGAGCCAGAAGCTTTAATTAATCTACTTCTACCCCTGATTGCAGAAATTTTAAGGCTGAAAGTTGTTGAATCTCAAGAAGAAATTGTTCAAGCGATCGCACCAATTATTGATAGTGCTATCCAAAGTCGAATTGAACAAGATAAAGCCAGTATGAGCATAGCATTAGCTCCTGCTGTTCCTCAAGCAATTTATCGGCAAATTCATGTTGCGCCAGAGGAAGTTTCAGAAGCGATCGCTCCGACAATGGGACGAGCCATCAAAAAACAAATTGAAATTGAACAAGATGCAATTGTAGATGCACTCTATCCCATCATCGGTAGTACTATCGGCAAATATATGACAGAAACAATCCGCGCCATTAATCAGCAAGTTGAAGATACTCTCAGTGTGGCAGGGATAAAACGCAAAATCCGCGCTAAATTGCAAGGAGTTTCCGAAGCAGAATTAATTCTCAAAGAAGCTTTACCATTTACAATTCAAGCAATTTTTTTGATTCACAAAGTATCCGGTTTAATCATTGCAGATGTTCAGCGATCGGATGCACAAAAATTAGAGTCGGATATGATAGCAGGAATGCTAACAGCAATTCGCAGCTTTGCTAATGATTGTATCAATCAATCTGGTACTGTTTCTGAGTTAGACGCAATTGATTATGGAACATCTAAAATTATTTTAGAAGTCGCAGGTTACTGTTATCTGGCAATAGTTGTACAGGGGGAAGCCAGTAAAGATTTTATTCCAAAAATACGGCAAACTCTTATTCAAATTGTCAAAATTTATGGTGAATCAATCGAAAAGTTTGATGGTGATTCGTCAACAATTTCCAGTCAAATATATACATTTCTCCAAGAACTGCAAGATGATAATTTACCAAAAGAAAAGCAACAAAATAAACCTTCGCCTCTTGTAATATTTGGCTTAACATTACTTAGTATCACTTTAATTCCTTGGGGTATCTGGCAGTATCGTAGTGGAATTATTCACGATGTAGAAAATAAAACTGCATTGGCTTTAGCTTCTACACCAGAATTAGCTGTCTATCGCCTGACGGTAGAAGAATCTCAGGGTAAACTCAAGCTAACAGGACGAGTACCTAATCAATTTCTGCGTGGGAAAGCTGAACAAATTGCTCAAGCAACTACTCCAAAGTGGTTGATTGATAATCAAATTTTAGCAGTGGAAGTACCAGCAGACCCTGTATTAGCTGCGGCTGAAGTCAAACGAGTAGGCGCAGTTTTAAATCAAATGGATGGTGTTGCAATTTCAACTCAATATATGAGTGGTAGAGTCTCTGTTGAAGGTACTGTTAATAGAAATATAGACGTTATCAAAATTAGCCGTGCATTTGAGCAAATTCCTGGTGTTAAATCAGTATCTAGTGCAGTGCTAGTAAAACCTCTGCAAATTAAAATTAGATTTTATTTTAAAGGAAATTCAGCAAATTTGATACCAGGTGATTTAAGTTCCAAGCTTCAACGAGTTAAGTTATTTCTGAATCAACACCCAATGAAACAGTTAAATATCATTGGTTACAGTTATTCCAGTACTAGTGCAATTGAAGTTCAACAATTAGCATTGAAACGAGCAAAAGCTGTAAAACAAGCACTGATTAATCAAGGTGTTGAGCCATCGCGTTTACAGGTAAGTAGTAAAACAACATTACCACCAGGAATTGATCCAACTCAACCTGTGTGGTTAAGACGCTGTGTGATTGTAGAACCAATCTAAGCAGTTCACTACGAATAGGGAGACGCGATGAATCGCGTCTTTACCGGATGTATTGATTTTTTCCAACAATCAAATTAAATAGGATGCTGATATCTAAAGAAAAACTCAAATGTCAACCGAAATATTATACTATCGACTTTGTGAGGCTTTAGATTAGCTCACCGTAGTTCTAAATACAGTACCCAAATAATGACAGCAACATCCACAATCTCTAAAAAAATCTGCCTAGTCGGTGATTTTGGTGTAGGTAAAACTAGTTTAATTCGCCGATTTTTAGATAGACAGTTTAGTGATGAATATCTTTCAACTGTAGGTGTGAAAATCTCACGTAAATTAGTTGAATTGTCATTTTCAAATCAGCAGCAAGCACAAGAAGTACAGTTAATAATTTGGGATATAGAAGGTAGTCATAAATTTAAGACAGTCGCTCCCAGCTATTTGCAAGGAGCTAAAGGAGCGGTTATAGTTGGTGATGTAACTCGAAAAGAAACGCTTGACCATCTTGCAGAGCATATCCAAAACTTTTTAGCCATTAATCCTCAGAGTTATATTATTATCGCTTTGAACAAATCAGATTTAATTGAGGCAGAATATTTAGATAAATTTCGACAATCATATTTCTCTAATGAGAAAAATTCCGTATTAGCTACCTATTTAACTTCAGCAAAAACTGGTAATAATGTTGATGAAATATTTCAAATTTTAGCTCAATCTCTAATTGAATAGTATGAATTCACTGTTGACAAACTTATTATCTCTAAACTGTATTGAAAATTTAATTATCAATCAAGACTTTCAGATTCTAGAAATGTCTTCAGGAATAAATGTTTTTGCTGATATTCCTGATGAAATTAAGCAAGGTGATGATATTCGGATTGGTTTTCCAGAAATGATTGGCATGGAGGATATTTTAGAGGAAATTTTACGGGGAGAGCAAAAAATTTATCAACTGCAAGGAATAAATCGTTTTAAAGATACTTCATCTACTTTATATTTTGATATTTATATAATTAAAAGTACAAAAAATAATTATGATGATAATGAATTAATGGTTATTGTGGTAGATACCACAGAACGTATAGTTCTAGAAAAATCTTTGCTACAAAATGCAAATGAATCCAATCTTTTAATACGTACTCTTGCTGCTTCTCAGCAATATATTGAACAAATATTGATATCAATGGCAGATGCTTTGTTAGTAACAACACTGTCAGGAAAAATCAAAAAAGTTAACTTAGCTGCACAAAATCTGTTGGAATATGATGAAGTAGAACTCCAAGGAAAAGCCATATCTACAGTAATTAAAGATATTGATAACTTGCAGTTAGAAAGTAATAAGTTAGAAGAGAAAGAAACTGTTTGTCAGACTAAAAATGGTAAAACGATTCCTATTGCTTTTTCTTATGCAATGGTGCAAACAGAAGTTGAACATTTTCAGGGTTATATTTATATTCTTAGAGATATGACTGTTCGCAAGCAAGCAGAACTTGCTAAACAGGAATTCATAGCGATGATTAGCCATGAAATTCGGACTCCGATTACATCGGTGACTGGTATGGCTAGTTTACTATTAAATACTAATTTAACTGTTGAGCAGCAAGATTTTGCAGAAACAATTTATCACAGTGGAGAAGCTTTACTCCGAATTGTCAATGATATTCTTGATTTCTCTAAAATAGAGTCAGGCAAATTAGAATTAGAATTACAACCTTTTGAATTGCGGCGTTGCATTCATGAAGCTATCAATTTAGTTTCATCCTTAGCTAGAGAAAAGAGATTAAAACTAACATTTATTGATACTCCTGAGCTTCCTAATGTAATTGTAGGGGATATCACCCGACTGCGCCAAATTATCCTCAATTTACTGAGTAATGCGATTAAATTTACCGAAATTGGGAGAGTTGAAATTTCAGCGATCGCTCGCCAACATGAAGATCATAAACATACTTACGAAATTCAGTTTACTGTTAAAGATACAGGTGTCGGCATACCACGCGATCGCTTGGAATATCTATTTAAAGCCTTTAGTCAAGTCAACGCTTCTATCACCCGTCAGTATGGCGGTACAGGTTTAGGACTTGCCATTTGTAAGCAACTATGTGAGTTGATGGGAGGTAGAATTTGGGTTGAAAGCCAACCAGGTATAGGTAGTACATTTTTCTTCACAATTACCGCTAAGGTTGTCCAAGAAGCAGTAGTCAACGTCACCGATAATACTAAAATTGATACCCAAATGGCTGAACAACATCCTTTGACAATCTTGTTAGTTGAGGACAACATGATTAATCAAAGGATGATACGACTGATGTTGCAGCGAATGGGTTACCAGCCAGACGTAGCTAACAATGGTTTAGAGGCACTTTTAGCGCTACGCCGTCAACTCTATAACGTGGTGTTAATGGATGTGCAAATGCCAGAAATGGATGGTATAACAGCGACTGAGCATATCAAGCAAGAGTGGTCATCAGATAGTTGTCCTCGAATTGTTGCATTAACAGCAAGCGCAATGTGGACAGAACGCGATCGCGCTTTAGCATCTGGGATGGATGACTATCTTGTTAAACCAATTCGCATTGCAGAACTGATGCAATTACTTAAAAGGTGTCATGAGGAGATAAATAATTAGGAAATGAAAGAAATAGAAAATCAAGAAAAAATACAAAATTCAATTCATATTCATACTTTGCACGAAATTTTACGCATAGCTGACTTTAATACACCTGTTGACGCACTGCAATTTCTATTTGAAACGATTGATTGCTATCTTGAAGAAGCTCCTAAACTTTTGCAAGATGTTCATACTTACTATAACCAAGCTAATTACAAAGCTCTACGACGCGCAACTCATACACTTTCTTCTACCAGTGCTACATTAGGCGCTGTTAATTTAGCAACACTATGCACAGAATTAGAAATCATGATAGTCAATGAAACATTGACAGATGTAACAGAGCAAATTTATAAGATGGAAACTGAGTATCAACAAGTTGAAATTGCTTTAGAGTATGAGCGAAAAAAGTATCAAAATTAATTTTTTCTGAACAATAAATCAGATACTTGATTTAGGACTGCTACACTGTTACGCATTTAACTTGAATATTTACGTGTAGACTGATGACTGATACTTCGACTTACCTCGACTCCTTTCGACTCCGCTCAAGGCAAGTCGCTCGGTACAAGTCGCTTAGTACAAGTGACTGATGACTGATGACTGATAACCGTCAACAGTTAACAGTTAACGGCCATAAAGAGTGTTTATACAATTTAGGCGCGCATCAGCTTATATCTTGCTTGTTGCGTTTTTTATGATTTTAAATACGTATAAATACGTACAAATAGGTGTCATTTTCATAATTAATTAACATTAGATTAAAATATTTTACTGAACCACTTTAAATAAAGATTTGGTAAAGTATACGCATGATTTTTAATAATTACGTACAAAACCATTTAAAATCTTAGCCTGCAAAGATTGGTTAAGAAATAGCTAGTTTTTTAGGTTAGTCAAGAGCCAACCTAATTTATATTTGCTGTTTAAAATATAACTGTTTTTTATCAATCCTATTGTCACTAAACGATTTAAAGTGACTAACAGCTAAGATTTATCTAGCTTGAATTTGCATGAATACAATTACAGAAAAACTATTAGTTCCAGATGACACTGAATATTTAGCAGTTACTTGTGACTTGCTAATTACAGAAATATCTTCAAATGTCCAACGCTTTGCTGATTATCCCAACGAAGTAATTCTAGGAAAAGATATCCGACTCGGTTTTCCTGAATTAGTTGGTATAGAGTATTATCTATTAGATATCCTAGAAGGACGGCAAAAAAAATTTAAATTAAAAGGTATTGCCCGTTTTAACGAGCCTCATTCTCCATTTTATCTTGATTTGTATATTACAAGTTTTGATGGGTTGCTAATTTTATTATTACAAGATGCTACAGAAAGGATGATTTTGGCGCAACACTTAGTCCATAAACATAATGAAGCGAATCTACTGTTAAATGCGTTATCTATTTCTAACAACTATCTAGATAAAATTTTGAAATCTCTTAAAGATGTATTATTAATAACAAACCTATCAGGATATATAATCAAAGCGAATCCAGCCGCAAATATTTTGTTTGAATATGATTTAGAAGAATTAATTAATCAGCCAATTTCAATGATTATTCATGACAAAAATATACTGCTAGAAATATATCAGCATAATCCCTCATCTCAAACTGATTTTTTGAATAACTGTTCAGTTATTTGTCAAACCAAAACAGGAAAAAATCTTACTGTTGCTTTTTGTATATCTGTAATTGAAACTGAAATAGAAGGTTTACAACATTTTGTTTATATTGGTCGAGATATCACCGAACGCAAGCAGGCGGAAAACGCGCTTAAAGAGAGCGAGGAACGGTTTCGCTCGATGGCTAACTGCGCTCCTGTGCTTTTGTGGATGACTGATACTGAAGGTTTGTGTACTTATGTAAACCAGCCGTGGCTTCGCTTCACAGGTCGAACACTAGAACAAGAGTTAGGTTCTGGGTGGATGGAGAGTATCCCTACTGATGATTTCCAGCGCTGTCAAGCCTTATTTCAGCGAGCTTTGACAGCGCGTGAGTCGATTTTGATGGAACATCGACTGCGACACCACACAGGGGAATATCGGTGGATTTTGGTATCGGGGACACCGCGCTTTGTTGGAGAGGAGTTTGTTGGGTGTATAGGTTCTTGTGTAGATATTACCGAGCGCAAACTGACTGAGGCAGCACTGCTAGAGAGTGAAGAACGCTTCCAAGCTTTTATGAATAATAGTCCAGCTGTGGCTTTTATGAAAGACTCTTGGGGGCACTACGTTTATATTAACAATACATTTGAGGGTAACTTTAATGTTCAACTTGCAGATTTGCAAGGAAAGACGGATTTTGATTGGTTACCAGAAGAGACAGCTAAACAGGTGTCTGAAAATGACTTTCATGTTATTTCTACAGGCGAGACTGTGCAGGTAATTGAAACTGTTCCTACATTAGATGGATGTTTGCATCACTGGTTAGTTTTCAAATTTCCCTTTCGAGATGGTCAACAAAGACATTTAGTTGGAGGTGTAGCATTTGACATTAGCGATCGCTTATTGTTAGAACAACAGTTATTTGAAGAAAAAGAACTCGCTCAGGTGACTCTGCAATCTATCGGAGATGCTGTAATTACCACCAATGCATCAGGACAGATAAAATATCTTAATCCAGTAGCAGAAAAACTGACTGGTTGGAAACTTAGGGATGCACAAGGTAACTCAATCACTCGAGTATTTAAAGTTGTTAATGAAATTACTCACGAACCCGTAGAAAATCCTGTAGAATCAGTTCTACGTTCTGGTTGTACTGTCAGCCTTGCTAAGGATAGTATTTTGATTACCCGTGATGGTGCAGAACTGGCGGTTGAAGATTCCGCAGCACCTATCTGCGATAAAAACGGTCAAATTATTGGTGCAGTCATGGTATTTCAAGATGTTAGCCTCAAACGCAACATGGCACGACAATTATCTTGGCAAGCAACCCACGATGCTTTAACCGGACTATTTAATAGAAGAGAATTTGAGCGACGCTTAGAAGAAAAATTAAACGATGCAAAGATCAACAATCAACAACATGCGTTGTGTTATTTGGATTTAGATAGATTTAAAATTATCAACGATACTTGCGGACATCTCGTCGGCGATCAATTATTACGCCAGGTGACTATATTATTTCAAAATACAGTTCGTTCTGCCGATACTGTAGCGCGTTTGGGTGGAGATGAATTTGGTATACTGCTTTGTGGTTGTCTTTTAGAATCAGCATTAATCATTGCTAATACAATTGTGCAGCGCATCCGGGAGTTTCGTTTTGTGTGGCAAGACAAAACATTTAAGATTGGTGTCAGCATTGGGGTGGTGACAATTGATGCAAATAATCATAGTATAAATAGCATCTTGAGTGCTGCTGATGCGGCTTGTTATGCAGCCAAAAACAAAGGACGCGATCGCGTTGATGTTGATCTTGGGTGATTCTTACACTAAATATCTTAGGATTCGTGTAAAAATAAGTTGAACAATTTAATATTTGTAGTGCGGGCATCTTGCCCGCGCGAGCAAGATGCTCGCACTACTTATTTTTACTTGATGCCTTATGCGTGTAGGAGTATGAGCGATCGCATTTGCATTGGCTAAGTTTATTTTTCTATTCACCATCAAATAGATATTGGATATTTTGAGACACATCTTCTGTTTAAAAGAATCTTACCTCAAAACATCCAAAATCCACAGCCTAACTTGCTTTCCCTTTGGGGTACGCTCAGCACAAGTTCCCAATTCTCCAACTCTATTCTGCAACTGTAGAACTTAGGCTCATTGTCTCCCACAATACTACAGAGGGTGGGGTTAATACTGGTTGGTGTAGGGCGATGAGTTGGGCTAAGGTGTTCTTTAGCTGGGTGCGCGGTATAATATCATCGACAAAACCGTGCTTGAGTAAGTCTTCGGCTGTTTGAAAATCTTCGGGTAGTTTTTCTCGTAGGGTTTGCTCAATCACTCGCCGACCAGCAAAACCAATAGTTGCTTTTGGTTCAGCTATGATGATGTCACCTAACATAGCGAAACTAGCGGTAACGCCGCCTGTGGTAGGATTTGTCAAAACGGGAACATATAATAGTCGGGCGTCACGATGACGTTGCAGAGCTGCGGAGATTTTCGCCATTTGCATGAGGGAGAGCATACCTTCTTGCATTCTTGCTCCACCAGATGTACAGACGATAATTACAGGATACCGCCGTTGAGTTGCTTGCTCAATCAAGCGGGTGAGTTTTTCGCCCACTACCGAACCCATACTCGCACCAATAAACCGGAAATCCATGACTCCCAAAGCCACTGGTAAGCCATTGATTTGCCCTAAACCAGTTTTGACTGCATCGCTTAAACCAGTTTTTTGCTGCATCTCCTGTAAACGATCGCTGTAAGGTTTGCGATCGCGAAATTGCAGCGGATCTACTGGACGCAAATGCTCATCTAATGGTTTCCAGGTATTGTTGTCTATCAATTGACGGATACGTTCATCGCTATCTACTCGGTTATGATGACCGCATTCTACGCAAACCATTTGATTTGCTCTTAAATCTTTTGTATATGTTAATACACCACATTCAGAACATTTATGCCATAATCCATCAGCAATTTCACGTTCTTGGCGTTCGAGACTGGTAGAGCCTGACTTCCGTCGATTTGCAAACCAATCAAACAGAGACTTTAAACCGCGTGATTCTTCGTTATTAGCCATTTTTATCTTATGCGAGTGGATATGAAGTTAAAAACAGGTCAAATCTGATTAATTTTTCGTTATTTGTTCAGAAGTCGGGGATCTGACCACCCTTACCCCGCAAAATTAATGGGACAGACTACTAAATTATGAACAATCAACGCCTGTTGCATTAGTTGCGCTGACGAGCGGGTAATTTTTGTAAAGGAATTGATATAAATTCAATTTTAATACTATCAAACTGTGAAGTGCAGATGAGGTAATGCCAGATACAGTCAAGAGGTATAAGAAAAACTGAGGGTATGGGGAAAAGGAATTAGTTTGATTTAACTGTACAGAAACTCTCCAAAAACTGATAGCGTCAAACAAAGGAAGATATCGTTGTGGACGTTACAGCTTGAAAACGCGTTCTAATTACTGGCAACTGCTGCCTTATATTCGACCCCAGTGGCAAACTATCACTAAGGGATTTATCGGCATTTTGGGATATGTGCTGGCGACTTTAACGCTGATTAATCTCGCTGGTAAATTGGCGACTCCTTTTGGAGAAGGTAATGTGATAGCGATCGCCCAAGTAGCTGGGGTTTGTGCTTTAGTATTTCTTGTCAGAGGTTTTTTTCAGTCTGTGCAAGATATATACATGGCAAAAGCTGCTTTAAGGGTAGCGTTTCACATTCGCCAAGCAGCTTATACCCATCTGCAAAAGCTCAATCTCAGCTATTTTGAAAAAGCCAAGGCAGGTGATTTATCTTACCGCTTAACAGAAGATGTTGACCGCATTGGTGAAGTAGTAAATAAAGTATTTCACGACTTTGTTCCCTGTGTTTTACAGTTGCTGGCAATTCCCATCTACATGATTTGTTTGAACTGGCAACTGACACTAGCAACGGTGATTGTCGCGCCGTTAATGGGGATTTTAATTGGTTGGTTTGGCGAACGCTTACGTAAATACTCGTTAAAAAGTCAAAATCGAGTATCAAATTTGTCTGCAATTCTCACGGAAGTTTTTAACGGGATTCGTCTGGTACAAGCCTTTGCCGCTGAAAGCTACGAAATTACCCGGTTTAGTCATGAAGCAGAACGCAGTCTGAAAGCAAAATACTCAGCAGAACGACTCAAAGCCATCCAAATTCCGATAGTGGGATTTTTAGAAGCTTTAAGTGGATTATCGTTACTGTTGGTGGGAGGCTGGCAAATTTCCCAAAATAATTTAACGGTGGCAGAATTTTTCAGCTACCTAGCCGCAGCAGTATTGTTAATTGATCCTATCGGTCACACTACAAACAACTACAACGAATTTAAGCAAGGTGAAGCTTCTGTTGATCGGGTTTTTGAGTTGATGGCAATTCAACCGACGGTAATAGAAAAGCCAATTGCGATCGCTCTGCCCAAAATCAGCGGTAAAGTAGAATACCGCCATATCAGCTTTGCCTATCAACCTGGTGAGCCTGTATTAAAAGATATCAGCTTATTGGTATTACCAGGAGAAGCGATCGCGCTTGTTGGTGCTTCGGGTGCTGGTAAAACCACGTTTGTCAATCTTTTACCACGTTTTTATGACCCGGAAGTTGGTGAAATCTTAGTTGATGGGATCAACATTCAAGATGTCAAATTACATAGCTTGCGGCGACAAATTGGCATAGTTCCTCAAGAAACTGTGATGTTTTCAGGCACAATTGCTCAAAATATCGCTTTTGGTCAAGACTCTTTTGAGATGCAAGCAGTTGAAGAGGCAGCAAAAATAGCTAATGCCCATCAGTTTATCACCCAACTACCAGAAGGTTATCAAACTTGGGTGGGTGAGCGTGGGGTAAACTTATCAGGTGGACAAAGACAAAGAATTGCGATCGCTCGTGCTGTTCTGCTCAATCCACAAATTTTGATTTTAGATGAGGCAACATCAGCATTAGATTCTGAATCAGAAGCCCTCGTACAGGAAGCACTAGAAAGACTAATGCAAAACCGCACAGTATTTATTATTGCTCACCGCTTATCAACAGTGCGGCGATGCGATCGGATTTTGGTTCTCGAACAGGGGCAAATCGTAGAATCAGGAACCCATGAAGAATTATTAGCACTTGAGCATCGCTATGCTAGATTCTACGCTCAGCAATTCAGCTAATTTTGAACTACCTACACACAAGATTGCCTCATCTTGGATTTACGTCCTCTCTAAGCTAATAATCATCCAAATTGCATCCCCGCGTCCTCCGAAGTTTGCTCAACGGGGGGAACCCCCGCACGCAACTTCTCTCCGCGTCTTTCTGAGGCAAAGGATTATGCAAGTTAAAGGCAGATTAGCTTATTGGTGGCTTCTTCCTCCCCGTCCCAAAGTGTTCCTAGTGGGAGCAACACGGTTATGAGATAATACTCTTTTGCACAAAAATTATGACTGCCGATTATATTCAAGACGAAACCGAGTTAAATACGCTACTTGAAACCGAACCTTTGTTTGTAGTAGATTGCACGGCTGCTTGGTGCGGGCCGTGCAAACTCATTGCCCCGTTGATAGATAAACTTGCAGCAGAGTATGACACTCGCGCCAAGGTCTTTAAGTTAGACCTCGACGCCAACCAGCCTGTTGCTAAACGATTTGGCATTCGTAGTATTCCCGCCGTCATGTTTTTTAAGCAAGGCGAGTTGGTACAAACAATGATCGGTGTTAAACCTTACGAAGAATTTAGCAGTACCCTCGATAAATATTTGGCTTGATTATATTAGCTCTATTGTATTTATTATGCTAAATAAACACTCTGTTAAATAATTCACGTCTGATGTGAATTAGGAATACCGTTGATGAATGCAACAATAGCCCTCATCTCCCAAATTGGGAGAGGGATTTAGGGTGAGGGCAAAGATTTATGACATCAGCAAGACCAATTTTTCCTAACTTAATTCATATTAAACGTAATTCGTAATGACGCGACGCTCCTGTGTCGCTACCGCTGACGCTCGTACCTCGCTACCGCTTCGCTAACGCTAACGCTATCGATGACTTGCTCTAAGAGGTTGTTTGAAAAGTCTAAATTAATACTAACCCCGGCGATTAGAAATCGCGACTATACAAACAAAACCCACGGAGGTGGGTTTCAAGAACTCGATTTTCCGTGTTTTCCAAAGGAGGTGGACTTCGCTTGTGTAATAGCGAATTATATTCGCACAAAACTTTTCAAACATCCTCTAAGCGAAGCTATGCCGCAGGCTTGACGCTACGAATTACGAATTACGTTAGCGCAGCGGTAGCGAGTCCTCGAGCGTCATTACGAATTACGAATTATTTAACTATCTCCTACTTTCATTGCTGCTAAAATGGCTTTTTGACTAACATCTTTGTAAACTTTATCTAAATAGTTTCTGACTACATCACCAGAAGTTAAGTTGATTGTATTTTCTTCTTCCTTGGCTAGGGGAATTGCCCCTAAAAAATCTAATATAGTTTCGCTATTTGATGGCGCAATCACTACTAAAGATGACTCCAATGGCTCATTATATTGCCAAAAAGAGTCTATTTTTATAGAGTCTTGGCTAGCATTTGACTGCTGAATATCAGATGTTTCGTTTTGTAACGTGGATGTTGCATCTGATGTCTCTACAACTCTAGCACTGCGTAAAGTTCGTAAATCGCTAATAATTTGCTCTTTCGTACTTCCACGCAATTGAAATAATACAAACGGATCTTCGCTGAAGCGATCGCCTAATTGATAGTAAACTGCACCTATATGTTTACAAGGATTAGCTTTATCGGGACAAGAGCATTTACTGTGGACATCGGATAAAGTAAAAGGAAATAATGAAAGACCGTTTGCTGTGAATACTTCTTCGATATTTTGTGGCATTTCTCCCGCCAACAATTTAGCAGCAAAAATCGCTCTTTGGGACATCGTTTCAATTATGTAAGTCCATTGTTCTTGGCTAAAAGGATCAAGAGATAAGGAAACTTTATAAGGTTCTGCTTCACTACCTTGTACCCTAGCTAATACTTTTGCACCTTTAAACTCAATACTTAAAACATTGCCTTGACGAGCATAATTTCTCGCACGTTCTAAACGCTTTTTAAAACGATAAGAATCTAATAACTCAAGCCACCGTTGTGACCACCATTCTCGACTTGCTTGTAAGGTAGAATTAGTCATATCGCTTCGCTGGGAATTCAAAATTCAAAGATTTGGGAATTTTAAATTTTTAATTGCTCATTCACGCGCTGTTCTAGCAACTCTAATAATCCATCAGCATCTTTGCCAATTTGCTCAAAACAAGCGGGTGGTGGTGGTTCTGGCGCAAACTGAATCAACTTAATTTCACCATTACCAATCCCTATCATCAAAACTTCTTCTTCAGGCTGATAATGCTCAATTATTCCTAAGATTTCCTGAAGCCGATTCTCCACTTTACTATTTAAATTCTCTACCGCATCTTTGGGGCAATAGACAAAATGTGGTGTGGGTTGTAAATCAATCCCGATAGTACCTTGACTACTACCATTTTCTAACCATAATGCCCAAGATAATGCTGCCAATTCTGGTTGATTTTCTTTGACAAACTTATCCAACTGGCGACGCCACTTGCTATCTCCCGATTCCGGCTGACTACTACCAAACATCATAAAAATTCAAAATTCAAAATTCAAAATTCAAAAAATACGTCAAGTATTTTATTGAGCTTTGCGTGAAAGTTATCTCAAACCTGATTGTACACGCCAGAGGCTGGCGTAAATGCCATCTTTTTTTAACAATTGTTCATGGGTTCCCGATTCTACTAATTCGCCATGTTCCATGACATAAATGCAATTAGCATTGCGAATAGTAGAAAGACGATGAGCGATCGCAATTGTAGTTCTATTGGCGGTAATTCGTTCGAGCGATCGCTGAATTGCAGCTTCTGTTTCATTATCTACTGCTGAGGTAGCTTCATCCAAAATCAAAATTGGGGGATTCTTCAGGACTGCGCGAGCGATCGCAATCCTTTGTCTTTGTCCACCAGATAACTTTTGTCCTCTTTCTCCGACAATTGTCTCATAACCTTGGGGCAAGCTAATAATAAATTCATGGGCTTCGGCTACTTTCGCCGCCATCATGATGTCTTTTTCTGTAGCGTCAAAACTGCCATAGGTGATATTTTCGGCGACAGTGCCGTGAAATAAAAACACATCTTGACTTACCAACCCAATGCAGCGACGTAAATCTTGCAAGTTCAGATTTTGGATGTCAATATCATCTAAAGTAATGCTTCCCATTTGCACCTCGTACAACCGCAACAAAAGTTTAACTAGAGTGCTTTTACCAGAACCAGTAGAACCGACAATTGCGATCGTTTTTCCAGCAGGGATATCCAAAGACAGATTTTTAATTACTGGAAATCTATCCTTGTAGGCGAAATAAACATTCTTAAATTGCACCTCACCTTGCACTTCATCTATAGGTAAAGTAATATTTCCTGTATGAATTGCGATCGGAGTATCCAACAAATCCATCACTCGATTTGTCGAAGCCATGGCCCGTTGATATTGATCAAAAGTATCGCCTAACCTGGTTAAAGGCCATAACAGGCGCTGGATTAAAAACACCAACACACTATAAGTCCCCACAGACATTTTGCCATCAACCGCCGCCATTCCCCCATACAATAGCAATGCGGTGAATCCCACCAAAATTAACATCCGAATTAGCGGAATAAAGGCAGCAGAAAGAGCAATTGCTTTAGCATTACTTTGGCGATAAGCATCACTTTCTACACCTAAACGTGAAGACTCATAACTTTCGGCAGTAAAACTTTTAATAGTAGTAATTCCACTAATATTATTTGCCAGCCGCGAGTTGAGAAAACCCACCTTTTCCCGCACTTTAGCATAGCGAGGCGCAAGCAACCTCTGAAAAGCAAACGAACCCCAAAGAATAAATGGCATTGGCGACATTGCCAACAACGCTACACTAGGGGCCAAAATAAAGAACGCACCGCCAATAATTAAAACAGTTGTGACTACTTGGATGATTTCATTCGCTCCCACATCCAAAAAGCGCTCTAATTGATTAATATCATCACTCAGGATAGACATTAAACCGCCAGTGCTGCGTTCCTCAAAATAAGCCAGTTCTAACTCTTGCAGATGTTCGTATGCATCCAAACGCAAATCATGTTGAATATTTTGAGCTAAATTACGCCAAATTCGCGCATAGGCATATTCAAAAGCCGATTCTAAGATCCAAATAATCACAGTCAGGACAGCAAGAATCAGAAATTGCCCAAAGACATCGCTTACCCCCCACCGTGCAATGATAGAATCTTGCTTCTTGACAACCACATCCACTGCTATGCCAATTAACGCAGGTGGGGCCAAATCAAAAAGTTTATTGAGGATAGAACAACTAGTTGCCAGCCAAATTTGTTTACGATACTGGTGTCCATATTCAAGTAGGCGCTGGATAGGAGGTGCTGAACGCTTACGCCTTCTGAGTATTCGATGAGATTTCAATACTGTAGCCACGGTCTTTTGCAGTTGCGTGCATCTGATATTAGCACGGAACAAAGTTTTGAGTTCTCAGTCCTGAGTGATGAGCAGTGAAAGGGAACAGGAAACTCTTAACGGGGAACAGTTACTGCGTATGGTGTAGTGTTACACCTCAGCAACACTTACTATCTGTAAGTGGGGGACGATGGAAGACTGATTTTCGCTATTTGAAGGAAACAGAAAAATTTTAAATAATTGCCAGTTCTGTTCCCTGTTCCCTTCTGCGATGAAAATTAAAGACTTGATTAAGACAGATCTATGAGAAATTCTAGCAAACAAATGACTTGACGCAAGTTGCAGCAAAACTTTCTCCTATCTGCTACCCTCAATTGCATACGTGGTATTTTACTCAAAACTCAGTATTCACGAGGAGTATAGTAGCTTGAAAAATCAGCAGTTGGCAAATTGGCAAACCACAGTTTTAGGGATTGTGGTAGGAATACTCGTGATTGTGGGGTTAAATGCTTTTATTATTATCAACCCAGGACAAGCAGGTGTAATTAGCATCTTAGGTAGAGCCAGAGATGGGGCATTACTGGAAGGCATACACTTAAAACCGCCCTTTATTTCAGTAGTGGATGTGTATGATTTAACCGTACAAAAATTTGAAGTGCCAGCGGAAAGTTCCACAAAAGATCTGCAAAATTTATCAGCGAGATTTGCTATTAACTTTCGTCTCAACCCTGTACAAATAGTTGAAGTCAGAAGAAAACAGGGAACTTTAGAAAACCTCGTCTCCAAAATTATTGCCCCTCAAACACAAGAAGCATTCAAAATTGCTGCTGCCAGAAGAACAGTAGAAGAAGCCATTACCAAAAGAAGTGAATTAAAAGAAGACTTTGATAATGCATTAGGCGATCGCCTAGATAAATATGGGATAATTGTCTTAGATACAAGCGTAGTTGACTTAACTTTCTCACCAGAATTTGCCAGAGCAGTTGAAGAAAAACAAATTGCAGAACAGCGAGCGCAAAGAGCGGTTTACGTAGCAAGAGAAGCCGAACAAGAAGCACAAGCCGACATTAATCGCGCCAGAGGAAAAGCAGAAGCTCAAAGACTATTAGCAGAAACTCTCAAAGCTCAAGGTGGACAATTAGTTTTGCAAAAAGAAGCAATAGAAGCTTGGAAAAGTGGCGGCGCTCAAATGCCAAATGTACTTGTGATGGGTAGTGATTCTCAAAGCAGTGTTCCCTTTATTTTCAACTTAGGCAAGATGCCAAACCAACCCTAACTTAGTAAAAATAGAGTAGCCCAATCCAACGCAATAAAAACATCCTCTAAAAACAAGCCAAAAAACCATAGCATTCCAAACGAGTTATGAGACTTCTTTATGCCCTATTTATTCTCTCTACCTTGGCGTTTTAACTCAAACAGGACTGCTATGAAAGGCCAAGTTTTTCAACAAACCCAAAACTAACACCCAGAAAATAATAAACCAATTTATGACCAATCCCAACCATCACAATATCACAGCCCAAGAAGCCAAAAAAATCCTGAATAAATTCAACTGCCTTGACATCGCACCTATCCTCAAACCATCAGAAAAAACAACAGTTCGACGTGCCTTAACTTTACTCACCAGCCTATCTGATTACCAAATTTTAGGAATTTGTGCTGACACAGCAGAAGAAGGAATTCTCGCGATGAAAACCTATTCCCATGCTTTTGGTTATCAAGCACCAAGTAACTTACCCGCAATCGAAGGGCCAGTTTACATCAAATTAAATGGTAAAAATGGCTTGTGTCATATCGATTCCTACTTTGGACATCATCGTGGAGTATTAGTATCTTGTCAGTCTTATGATGAAGAAGGAATCAACGAAATGTATGGACATCTACCCCTCGATTTATTTGTGTAGAGTTCACTCAATAGTGGGTGGGGTATCCATCCTACCTACTTGCTGATCATAATCACCTATGACCAACGACCAAACTTTATGAGTATTATTACATTACAATCCGTTAAAAAGGACTTTGGTATCAAAGAAATTTTAAAAGATGCTAGTTTGAGCCTTGATACTACCGATAAAGTTGGTTTAATTGGTACTAACGGTTCAGGAAAATCCACACTATTAAAAATGATCGCGGGATTAGAATCGATTGATAGTGGTCAAATTTTAGTCAATTCTGGCTCAAAAATTATTTACCTACCCCAGCAGCCAGACTTAGACGAAAAGCGTACAGTTTTAGAGCAAGTTTTTGCTGACAGTGGCGAACACATGACTTTGGTACGTGAGTATGAAGAACTTTCTCATAAATTAGCTGACTACCCAGACGATACTCAGCTGATGTCCCGCCTTTCGACTGTAATGCAACGTATAGATGCAATTGGTGCTTGGGAACTAGAAACCAATGCCAAGATTATCTTAACAAAGTTAGGAATCTCTGACTTTGACGCGATTATTGGTAATCTATCTGGAGGCTATCGTAAGCGTATTGCCTTAGCAACAGCCCTACTATCAGAACCAGATGTTTTACTAATGGATGAGCCTACAAACCATCTTGATGCGCTTTCTGTAGAATGGTTGCAAAGTTATTTAAATCGCTATCGCGGCGCACTTTTTTTAATCACACACGATCGCTACTTTTTAGACCGCGTTACCAATAGAATAGTTGAAATTGACCGAGGTGACATTTACACCTACACAGGCAACTACTCATACTACCTAGAAAAAAAAGCTCTCGCAGAAGAATCTGCGGTTAGCAGTCAACGCAAACATCAAGGTGTATTGCGGCGTGAATTGGAATGGCTAAAACGCGGCCCCAAAGCTAGGAGTACCAAACAAAAAGCCAGAATTGAGCGCATCCACGCGATGCGAGAAACTGAGTTTAAACAAACTCAAGGAAAAGTTGATATTTCCACAGTTGGGCGTCGCATCGGTAAAAAAGTTATTGAATTAAATCAAATTTCTAAAGCTTATAATGGACGCACTTTAATTAATAACTTTACCTACGAGTTTAGCCCCGAAGACCGCATCGGGATCATTGGTGGTAATGGGGCTGGTAAATCTACTTTAATGGATATAATTACTGGACGAATTCAGCCTGATTCCGGCAGTATAGAAATTGGTACAACTATTCACATTGGCTATTTTAACCAGCATTCTGAAGAATTGCTCACAGCATTAAACGAAAATCAGCGCGTAATTGACTACATTAAAGAAGAAGGTGAATTTGTCAAAATTAATGACGGCACTCAAATTACTGCCTCACAGATGTTAGAGCGGTTTTTATTTCCTGGCAATCAACAATATGCACCCATTTATAAACTATCTGGGGGAGAAAAACGCCGTTTATTTTTGTTACGCATATTAATGAGTGCGCCTAATGTTTTAATTTTAGATGAACCAACGAACGACTTAGACGTACAAACCTTAGCAGTCTTAGAAGAATACTTAGAAGATTTTTCTGGGAGTGTAATTGTAGTTTCCCACGATCGCTACTTTCTTGATCGCACCATTGACACAATCTTTTCCTTTGAGGCAGGTGGCAATCTCAAACAATATCCCGGCAATTACTCAGTTTATCTAGATTACAAAAAAGCCGAAGAAGCCGCACAGCAACAAGCTGCTAATACCCAAGAGAAGCCAAAAAATGTAGTAGAAACGCAGACAAGAAACGCAGACAATAAAAAACCGCGCAGATTATCAAGTTGGCAAAAGCGAGAATTTGCCGCACTAGAAGATAAAATTGCTCAGTTAGAGGCCGAAAAAACCGCAGCCGAAACCGCAATGACAAATGTCCCTCCAGGAAATTATACTCAAGTGCAGAAACTCTACGAACAAGTCGAATTACTCAAACAATCTATTGATGTAGCAACTGAACGCTGGTTAGAACTAGCTGAAATTGAGGGATAATATCATGTTGCTTGAAGACTTATCGTTAGGGCTGACGCGGAGAAATTTTAATAAGTTGCTTGAAGACTTATCGTTAGAGCTGACGCGGAGACAGGGAGACGCGGTGAGACAGCGCTGCAGGAGGGTTTCCCTCCGCAGGCGACTGCGTTAGCGAGCTTGCGAGCGTCACCCTTCGGGTGACGCAGATAAATTTTAATAATAAGTGATTATCCAAACTTGATATAATTCGTAATTCATATAAAATCTGTTTAATTGCTGACATCATATCTGCTTAACTAATTACAATTCCCGCATCTGTGCAAAAAGCAGCAAAACCTCTTTCCCCCTGCCCCCTGCGATCTTAATGATAAATCTTTAACCGGACACGATATGATTATTAAAATTTCTCCGCGTCCCCCTGTCCCCGCGTCCCCGCGTCTTCCCCCGTGTCCCCGCGTCTTCCCCCGTGTCCACTCAAGGACGGGCGAAACGCCCATCCTACAAGAAAAAAATTTGATGCCACTGCGTTGCTTTGCCAAATTTGTCGCTAGTGGTGCGGGAAACCCGCCTATGCAGGTGGTTCCCAAAACCGGACTGTTCACCACGCCAGTGGCTTTACAATCTCAAATCCCAAATCAATTTAACGATTCACTGCCGCAGCTTCTCGCGCTGCTGCTGCTTGGTCTGGGTGAATCCCCAAACGCGTCA
The DNA here is from genome assembly GCA_019359515.1 of Desmonostoc vinosum HA7617-LM4. GTDB lineage: Bacteria > Cyanobacteriota > Cyanobacteriia > Cyanobacteriales > Nostocaceae > Desmonostoc > Desmonostoc vinosum. Next base: position 28,713 of record JAHHHC010000039.1, read on the forward strand.
GATTAATGCGACCCTTATTGTCAATCTCGCGGACTTTGACAATTACTTCATCACCTACTGCTACTTCGTCCTCAACTTTGCCAACACGATAATCGGCTAGTTGAGAAATGTGAATCATACCTTCTTTACCAGGCAAAAATTCTACAAACGCACCAATCGGTATAATTCGAGTCACACGTCCTACGTAAACATCCCCTTCATGCAGCTTGCGGGTCATACCCTGGATGATATTCCTAGCTTTCTTAGCCTTGTTCTCATCCACCGCAGAAATGGTCACAGTGCCATCATCTTCAATGTCGATTTTCGCACCAGTTTCTTCGGTGATGCCCTTAATTGTTTTGCCTCCAGGGCCGATGACCAAACCGATCATATCTGGATCGATCTTGATGGTCAAAAGACGTGGGGCATAAGGTGAGGTTTCAGTACGTGGTTGTTCAATGCAGGCGAGCATTTTTTCTAAAATGTGTAACCTGGCAGCTTTGGCTTGGTGGACGGCTTGACCGATAACTTCCAAAGACAAACCGGAAATTTTCATGTCCATTTGCAGGGCAGTAATTCCAGCATCCGTGCCGGCGACTTTAAAATCCATGTCGCCTAGAAAGTCTTCTATGCCTTGGATATCAGTCAAAACTCGCACTTCGTCCCCTTCTTTAATCAGCCCCATTGCAGCACCGCTAACGGGTTTGATGATTGGGACACCAGCGTCCATCAGGGCCAAGGTGGAACCACACACCGAACCCATTGAGGTCGAACCGTTGGAGGAAAGCACTTCCGAAACGACGCGAATTACGTAAGGAAATTGCTCTTTTGGTGGTAGTACAGGTAACATGGCTCGTTCTGCCAATGCACCGTGACCGATTTCCCGCCTGCCTGGGGCACGCAATGGTTTGGTTTCCCCAACTGAGAAAGGTGGGAAGTTGTAGTGATGCAGGTAACGCTTTTCTTGGTCTAGTTGCAAGTCATCATTTAATGATTGGGCATCACCAGGAGTACCAAGGGTACAAGCGGATAATACTTGAGTTAATCCCCGGTTGAATAAACCGCTGCCATGAACTCGCTTTGGTAAGACATCGACTAGACAAGAAACAGGACGCACCTCGTCAAGTTTACGACCATCAACGCGAACGTTGTCTTCAACGATTTGACGGCGCATCATCTGTTTGGTAATGTCTTTAAAGGTGTTACCAAGTGCTTTACTATTTGTGGTAGCTGCAACTCGAATCGGGTCTTCCTCTGGTAACTCGGCGATCGCATTGGCAATGTTTTCTTTGACAACATCCAAAGCCGCATCGCGTTCGGTTTTACCCAAATCAAATTGAGCCAAGATTTTCTTAATTTCATCGCTGGCGCGATCGCTGATATAGTTTTCCAATGTTTGGTCAACTTCTGGCGGTGCCTGTTGGATGATCTCTAAGCCCAGTTCCGCGATTAGATCGAGTTGCGCTTTGATTAAGTCCCGCACTGCTTCGTAGCCAAAGTCAATCGCCTCGATAATATCTCGTTCTGGTAATTGATTGGCTCCTGCCTCCACCATGATCACCCCATGAGGTGAACCTGCTACCACTAAATCTAAGTCGCTAGCTTCGATTTCTGCATAGGTGGGGTTAATAATGAAATCATCTCCGACTAAACCAACCCGTACTGCTGCCATTGGCCCATTAAAGGGAATCTGGGCAATCAGGGTAGCAATCGAAGCACCAGTGACCGCTAGCACATCTGGTGGTACCAATTCATCCATCGACAGCGTTAATGCGACAACTTGCAAATCATCCCGCAACCATGAAGGGAACAGAGGACGCAGGGGACGGTCAATCAAACGGCTGGTGAGAATTGTTTTTTCTGGAGGACGGCCTTCTCGTCGCATAATCCCGCCGGGAATCCTACCAGCAGCATATAATCTTTCTTCATAATCTACTGTGAGGGGAAGAAAATCAATGCCTTCTCTGGCTTGCGATCGCGTGGCCGTTACCAAAACAGCCGTGTCCCCCGATTGTATTAAAACCGACCCACCTGCTTGGGGAGCTAGTAGGCCTACTTTCAGTCGAATATCCCTTCCATCGAAGGATATTGACTTATCAACTTCTGCCATTCAGTTTTTTTTCCTTCTATGCACGCTATTCTCTCTCTGTGGCAATCCTAACATTTATAGAATGGGGAATGGGGAACTCAAGGCCCCCGCTCCTGGAGTGAGTGGGGATTAGGGGTAATGGGGAATGAATGTTGATTACTTCTTTATTCCCTACCTAAATCCCCGTAGGCTGAGCGAAGTCGAAGCCTACTCTGTGCTTACGCGATTTTAATTCTTGAATACAAATTTCAGTAATTATCAGATGGCTATTTTACACGGTAGTTGGTTAGTAAAAAATCAAAATGCTTGTTTATTTATATGGGGAGAAACTTGGCGATCGCCACGAGTTAGTCTTGAATCTATAACCTCTGGAGATATACCGCTACATCCATTGGCAATGACACCAGACCAGTTAAGCGACTGGTTACTATCCCGTAACCTGATACAGACGCGCCATAACACATCTTTACAACAAACACACTCGCAAATCATTGCCCTACCCACCCAGATCTCAGAAACGGCTACATCTATTTATCCTGTGCATTCTAGTAGTGTAGATGCCGAAACAGAATCTCCACAATATCTACAACCGTGGCGAGTCGAGGGCTTTTGTCTCAATCCCAACGAAACAATAAAATTTCTGAGTGCTTTGCCTTTGAACGCTACTGAGGAGGACGATGCCTTTTTAGGAGGAGACTTAAGCTTTTGGTCACAAATTGCCCGCTGGAGTTGGGATTTAATCTCAAGGTCTAAATTTATACCAGTTATCAAAAAAGACTCAGATAGTTCTATCATCGCTAAATGGCAAGTACTTTTAGACAGTGCCATAGATGGAACCCGCCTAGAAAAGTATTCAGCAAAGATGCCTTTGGTATGTCGTACTTATCAGGGGACTGGGGATTTAGATGCAGAAAATAGTCAGCAAGGTCAGTATGTAAATTTCCCGACGGAACCTCAAGAGTTATTGCTGGGATTTCTTAATAGTACGATAGATGCCCAAGTGCGGGAGATGGTGGGTTATCAACCTCCTATCGAAACTAAAGTAATGGCATCATTGCCAACTGCGGTACGACAGTGGTTACAAGGTTTAACAGGTACATCTCATACAGTCAATGCTGATTCTATTGGCGTGGAACGGCTAGAAGCGGCACTGAAAGCCTGGACTATGCCGCTGCAATATCAACTGAATCTCAAAACTCTGTTTCGTACCTGTTTGCAACTGCGTCCTCCAGAGTCGAAACAAACAGATTGGATATTGGCGTATTTTCTCCAAGCAGCGGATGATCCAGAGTTTTTGGTGGATGCGGCAACTATTTGGCACCATCCAGTTGAGAAATTAGTTTATCAAAATCGGACAATCGAGCAGCCACAGGAAATATTCTTGCGGGGTTTGGGGCTAGCTTCGCGATTATATCCAGCGATCGCGCCGAGCTTAGAAACAGAATATCCCCAATCTTGTCGTCTTAACCCCATCCAAGCATACGAATTTATCAAAGCGATCGCTTGGAGGTTGGAAGACAGCGGCTTAGGTGTGATTTTGCCTCCCAGTTTAGCGAACCGCGAAGGCTGGGCGAACCGTCTGGGTTTGAAAATCACCGCAGAAACACCAAATCAGAAACAGGGACGTTTAGGATTACAAAGTCTACTCAATTTTCAATGGAAATTAGCCATTGGCGGGCAGACCATTTCTAAAGCCGAGTTTGATCGCCTGGTAGCATTAAATAGCCCACTCGTAGAAATTAACGGAGAGTGGGTGGAATTGCGCCCCCAAGACATCAAAACAGCCAAAACCTTTTTTGCCTCTCGCAAAGAGCAAATGTCACTCTCCTTGGAAGATGCCTTGCGTCTCAGTACTGGGGATACCCAAGTCATTGAAAAATTACCAGTAGTCAGCTTTGAGGCATCTGGGGGATTACAGGAGTTAATTGGGGCGTTGACAAATAATCAAGCGATCGCACCCTTACCTACACCAACCAATTTTCAAGGACAGTTGCGACCTTATCAAGAACGCGGTGCAGCTTGGTTAGCTTTCTTGGAACGTTGGGGTTTAGGTGCATGTCTCGCCGACGATATGGGATTAGGAAAATGTGTATCACCAAAAACATTAGTTAATGTCAATGGATTATTACACACCGCTGAAACTATCTGGGCAACTTATGCTGGAGAAGCAAAGCTTGATGGTGAAGGATTTTGGGCTGAACCAACTGAACAATTGCTAGTTAATTCCATAGATGAATCAACCGGTAAAATTGTCCAAGCCCCTGTGCGACACTTGTATCGGCAACAAGTACGTGAAACATTAAGAAAAATCACATTACAAGATGGCAGCAATATAACTATTACCAGCCGCCATAAACTGCTAACAAATAAAGGTTGGACAAATAATTTGCAAATAGGAGATTACGTCTGTGTTCCCAGCAAAATACTTGTAAATGAAAATATACAAGACCAAGATTTAGTCAAATTTCTCGCTTGGCAAATTGCTGAGGGATATGAGTTATCTGAGTTCGGAACTGTCACAATTACCCAAAAAGATACCAAAATTCTAGAAGAATTAAGGCAAACGCTACATCGTATTAGCGAGCGTTACAACATTAAGATTAACAACCCCAAAATTGCTACTTTCTCAAACAGAGTTCCTTGTTTGCAGGTAAACAGTCAAGCTTATCGACAATTCCTAGAAGCAAAAGGTTATGTGTGGGGTAAACTTTCGGCACAAAAATCGTTCCCAAATTTCATCATGCAAGCAGGTTTAGATAGTGTGCGGTTGTTTTTACGTAACTATTTTGATGCTGAATCTGCTGTGGTTTACAGTATGCGAAGTATTGAAATCTCTACAGCTTCAGCTTTATTAATTGAGCAACTATCTACACTGTTGCGACGTTTTGGTATTTGGTTGCGTAGATCACAAAAACAGAAGTGTGCCAGCAATGGTAAGCGAATTTTTCGCACTTATTATATAGGTGTTATTAGTGGTAATTCTGCCCGGAGCTTCTTGCAAGAAATTGGTTTAGGTAACTCAGAAAAGTATAGAAAATTAAAAGAAATTTGTCAGCAAGTTAGTAACACCAATGTTGAAGGTATTCCGGTATCTGATATTATTGCCCAAACAGTCAAAAATACAGGTCTCCCTCTGCAACACTTAGGAATACACAATCATGTTGACGTTAATGGTTCACAGCAATTTTCTCAAGCTAGTTTACAGAAGGTTTTAATAGAGATTAACCGGATTATAAATGGGGAATCTCAACAAGAGTATCAGCTACTAAAACCATCTAAGTGGGCTAATCAAACATTAGCAGCTTATGCTCAGTTAGATATGCGACAATTGCATATAACCAAGCAATATTTACAACGTTTACTAGAGCAGGAAGTATTTTATTGCCGAATTGAAAATATCGAAAACATTGATTACGAAGGTTGGGTATACGACTTTGAAGTTGATAAATATCACAACTTCGTTGCTAACAATATTATTTGTCATAATACTATACAATTCATCGCTTTTCTCTTGCATATTAAAGAACAAGATGTAATTGAAAAACCCACTCTCCTAGTTTGTCCAACTTCAGTGTTAGGCAATTGGGAACGGGAAGTTAAAAAATTTGCTCCAACCCTAAAAGCGATGCAGTATCACGGTGATAAACGCCCCAAAGGTAAAGCATTTGTAGAAACCGTAAATAAGCACGATTTAATAATTACTAGTTACTCGTTAATTCACCGAGATATTAAGTTATTGCAGAGTGTTTCTTGGCAAATAATCGTTTTAGATGAAGCTCAGAATGTCAAGAATCCAGATGCCAAGCAATCACAGGCAATACGGCAGTTAGAAGCTGCGTTTCGCATTGCTTTAACTGGGACACCAGTAGAAAATAGACTCCAAGAATTGTGGTCGATTTTAGATTTTCTCAATCCTGGTTATTTAGGTAATAAACAATTTTTTCAGCGGCGATTTGCCATGCCAATTGAAAAGTATGGTGACACAGCTTCTTTAGGGCAATTGCGTTCATTAGTCCAGCCCTTTATTTTACGCCGTCTGAAAACAGACCGCGAAATCATTCAAGACTTGCCAGAAAAACAGGAAATGACCGTATTTTGCGGTTTAACTGCCGAACAAGCCACACTTTATCAACAAGTAGTAGAAACATCCCTAGCAGAGATTGAATCAGCAGAAGGTTTGCAACGTCGAGGCATGATTTTGGCTTTACTGATCAAACTCAAGCAAATCTGCAATCACCCAGCCCAGTATTTAAAACAAGGCACATTAATACAACATAACTCTGGCAAACTGCAACGCCTAGAAGAAATGTTAGATGTAGCATTAGCAGAAGGCGATCGCGCTTTAATCTTTACACAATTTGCTGAATGGGGCAAGTTACTCAAACCACATTTAGAAAAACAGCTAAATCGAGAAATCTTGTTTTTGTATGGCAGTACCAGTAAAAAACAACGCGAAGAAATGATCGACCGTTTCCAACACGATCCTCAAGGCCCTCCAATCATGATTCTTTCTCTCAAAGCCGGTGGAGTAGGACTAAATTTAACACGTGCCAATCACGTATTTCACTTTGATAGATGGTGGAATCCCGCCGTAGAAAATCAAGCCACAGACCGAGTATTTCGGATTGGTCAAACTCGGAATGTGCAAGTGCATAAATTTGTTTGCACCGGCACCTTAGAAGAGAAAATTCATGACATGATCGAAAGTAAAAAACAGCTAGCTGAACAAGTTGTTGGTGCAGGCGAAGAATGGCTAACTGAACTAGATACAGACCAGTTACGTAACTTATTACTGCTTGACCGCAGCACAGTAATAGATGAAGATGCTGATTGATACTTACAGCACTTTGCAAGTAAATGAAGTACACATCTTAATATGATAAATCTTGTGGGGTGGGCATCCTGCCCGCCCTTGTGTACTTCATTCAGATGAAATGTGCTGTAGTAGAAAAATCGCTGCCCAGATCCCCGACTTCTTCAAGAAATCGGGGATCTAAATCCAGGTAAATATTGGGAGTAATTTCATCTTTTGCAGATTAAGTTGAGGTGACATTCAACAAGTTCCGTGGGTTTAAGTCCCCCGGTTCTATAATCGGCAAGTTTTGTGTTGGAGTCTTACAAAGTTCGCTCTGACTTTGCGCTAAATCCCCATTACAAAACTTAATTACGAATTACGTTAGCGCAGCGGTAGCGAGTCCTCGATAGCGTTAGCGTTAGCGACACAGGAGCGTCGCGTCATTACGAATTATTCAACATCTTTCCTCCAACGGAAAAACATTACCTTGCAAATAGAATTCAAAACTTTTCTTAAAATACTGAATACTTGTCATATTTGGCTCATCGCTTTCTATAGGCGTAAACTCATAAATTGGTAACTTTTCTTTCACCAACTTGACCAATCTAGGATTGAGTTGCTCAAAAGAATCTACTCTAGAGATTGTTGTTTCAAATCTTAATTTAGTAGGATTACCATATCCCAACTTCATCCAAGGCATCCAAGGACAATCTCGCGCCCACTCAGCCGGAGGGACATTACTAACATGAGGTCGAGAAATATTTGAACTAAAATATTCAACTCCCTGAAATTTTTCCCCAGGACAATAATCTGCGTATTTACTATCTCCCGCTAACGGATGAGGATATTCTAAAGGAATCTCAATTATAGAGGTAATATATCCTTTACCTTTGGGAATGACATATTTTTTTGGTGTAACTGAACCTTGTACAATTCGATTTGCGATATGTACCACTGGTACAACTTGATCCGTTTTTGGTGACTTCCAAAAATGGAGAATTTCTTGCGTAATGGGATCGCAAAATAAACCCAACTCTCTATTAATTCGATATCCAACTTCACCATATTCAGAACTTGGCTTGATAAACACTTTAGTAGCATTCATGCCAATAATAGAAAACAACTTTTTTCTTGGTTGGTCTGGTTTTTCTTGCCACCAAATTTCTCCAGACCAGTTGTAATAAAGCTGTAATCCATGATTTTTTCTGTAAAAATCGAGGTTGTTGAGTTCGTAATCATCCAAGTAATTACTTGTACTTATATCATTCATCTCAAATACCTTTGCTTGCAATATGAACCCAATTCGTAATTAAGACATAGTTTAAAAAGCTTGATACAACAGGTTTACAATTTGCTATCCTAATTTGGTATAGCTAGCGTTTCTAGGCACAAGCAACGAGTCAAAAAAATCACCTCTTTCCCTATTCCCTACTCCCCACTTCCCACTCCTCACTTCCGCAGTTTTCATTTTATCTCTTTCGACTTGCCAGACTCAGTTGCTGACAACTATACTCAGATCCATCATGTTCTTCGGAGATTTAAGGTCGTCGTGAGCATACTGACTGGACGCTACGAAATTATTCGGCGATTAGGCGGCGGCGGTTTTGCGATTACCTTTCTAGCGAGGGATCGTCTACAACCTAGTCAGCCTTTGTGTGTTGTTAAGCAACTGCGTCCCAATCAAACCCATCCTCGTGTTGTCGAGTTCTTTGAAGCAGAAGCTGCTATTCTTGAAAAGCTTGGCAAACATCCCCAGATTCCCCAATTACTAGCGCATTTTAGGGAAGATGATAATCTTTACATTGTTCAAGAATTTATTGAAGGACAAGATTTAAGTGAAGAAATTTTTGCAGGTCAAAAGCTGGGAGAGAGTTACACTACTGAACTGTTGCAAGATGTTCTAGAAGTTTTGTCTTTTGTACATAGTCAAGGCGTAATTCACCGCGACATTAAGCCCCAAAATCTCATGCGCCGGTCTAAGGATGGAAAGATTTTCCTGATTGATTTTGGTGCGGTAAAAGAACTCGCCTCTTTAGTAGTGAATGCTTTTGGGGAGGTGACACCCAGCGTTATTTTGGGTACTCCTGGTTATATGGCCAGTGAGCAAAACAATGGTAAACCTAACCTTTCTAGTGATGTATACGCGGTGGGGATGACTGCCATTCAAGCTTTGACTGGCATTTTACCAGTTGACTTACAAGAAAACCCGAAAACAGGTGAGGTCATCTGGCGTAGCAAAACAAAGGTGAATGACCATCTGGCTAAAGTGTTAACCAAGATGGTGCGTCGTCATCATAGTTTACGCTACTCCCAAGCAGCAGAAGCACTACAAGCCCTCACAGGAGAAATGCCAACAACACCGCTAAAATTACCGCAACCAACTAATTGGTCTCGGCGGAGAATGATACAAACTTTTGGTTTAGTGGGGGCTGGTTTTGTTACAGCAGTTGTAGGTCAGCAACTCTTATCAGCTAATAGCCGACAGAAAACTAACTCACCACTAACTTCAATTACCCCTATTAACGAAACTCCAGAATCACCCATTAGCGAAACTCCAGTACCAACTGCACAAAGCACAAATACTAGGAAATTATCTCTACAGACTTTTCAATTTGAGGTGGTAACGGTAAATGTCCAGGGAAAGATCATCACACGCCGCCTCACCCAGGCAAATTTCTTTATAGAAAACTTAGGTAATGGAATTGTGCTGGAAATGGTAGAAATTCCTAGCGGTCAGTTTCTCATGGGTTCGCCACCAGAAGAGAAAGACCGCAACTCTGATGAAGAACCACAACACACCGTCACCATTAAGCCCTTCTATATGGGTAAATTTGTCGTTACTCAAGAGCAATATCAAGTGGTTATGGGTACTAACCCATCCTACTTTAAAGGGTCTAAGCGCCCTGTTGAAAAGGTATCTGGGAATGCGGCGATCGCATTTTGTGAAAAACTGTCTTTAATAACTGGTAAAACCTATCGTTTACCCAGTGAAGCAGAGTGGGAATATGCTTGTCGCGCAGGAACAACCACCCCATTTCATTTTGGCGAAACAATTACTACAGAGCTAGGAAATTTTCTAGGTGAATACGCGTATGGTGCTGCCCCTGTCGGTGAATATCGTCAGCAAACCACAGATGTAGGCAGTTTCCCCGCAAATGCTTTTGGTTTATGTGACATGCATGGTAATGTCTTGGAATGGTGTCAAGATGGATACCAAAATAATTACAATGAAGCCGCCAATGATGGCAGTCCTAGAGTGAATGATAACAATTCTCCTGGAGTACTGCGTGGTGGTTCTTGGTTAAATAACCCAAGTTCTTGCCGTTCGGCAGCTCGCATCGATAGCCCCATAGATGAAGAAGAATACGACTACGGTTTTCGGGTAGTATATAGTGTCGCAGCAGCTAATTAGGGGAGTGGGGAATAATTCGTAATTCGTAATTAAATGGGTACAAGCCCCCACTGATTGTAATTACGAATTATGTTGACTTTTTCTATTTTTTTCTCAGTTCTTGTTGTCTTTTAAACTCTTGGTATCTTCTGAACTCTTCTTGTCGTCTTAGCTGATTTTGTCGTCTTAGTTGGTCTTGTTGCCGTCTCAGGACTTCCTGTTGCCTGAAGTTTTCATGTAATCTCAGAACTTCTTGTTGCTGCCTTTTAAAACCTAGTTGTCGTATTTGTTGCTGTTGTTGTTGCCTGAGTTGTTGCTGTTGTCTAAATTCTCGTAGTTGTTGGCTAAAGCGACTTTGCTGCTGTTCTTGTGAGTCCAACCTCTGCCGCATTTCCTCAAGTTTTTGCTGCTGATTCTGTTTATCTTGTTTTTGTCTTGTTTGAGCATTTACCTCAACTACATCTGCATAGGCAGAAGAATTAATTGGCAAGCTTACTGTTAATGTGATTACTAGGAGGCTTAATTTAGTAATAAGTGGGCAATTCAACATTTTATTTTCTCCTACATTAGACTTCTTGCAAAAATACTTGAACCGTCAGAGACTCAAGTCTCTGCCTAATAGCAAAAGTCCGTTGAAACGGACTAAAAATACTGTTATTAGTCGGTTGAAACCGACTTGAGTTATCAGCCAGAAAATTTATTTTCTGGCGAGTATCCGACTTTTGCAAGAGGTCTATTGTTCAGCTTGGTTTTAGCAGTTGCTCACATCTTAAATCAGCAACACCTCAAAAAACTAATAAACAATTAAGAATTACGAATTACGTTAGCGTTAGCGTTAGCGTTAGCGAAGCGGTAGCGAGTCCTCGAGCGTCAGCGGTAGCGAGTCCTCGAGCGTCATTACGAATTACGAATTATTTAAGTGGCTACAAGTGTGCCCAATGACTCACCAGATTCTATCTCAAGCTCTGGTTCGTAACCATTCGCAAGTTGTTCAATAACTCGGTCAATCATTGCTAAACCCTGATCAACCGTTTCAATCACACTTAATTGACCACGTAAATCAGCAGCACCGGCGAAGCCCTTAGCATACCATGTCATGTGCTTACGGGCTTGACGCACACCGCGATCGCCTTTATAGTTCCACAAAGCTTGCAAATGTTCTCTCGCACATTCCAAGCGCTGTATGGGGGTTGGCGGTGATAAAATTTCACCAGTTTTCAAGAAATAATCAATTTCCCCGACTAAAAACGGATAACCCAAAGTTCCACGGGAACACATGACACCATCGGCGTTGGTTTGCTCTAAACATTTCACCGCCGCCTCAACCGAAAAAATATCTCCGTTGCCAATTATTGGGATAGAAAGCACTTCTTTAACACGGGCAATCCATTCCCAACGGGCATTACCATTGTAACCTTGGGCACGGGTACGACCATGCACCGTGATCATTTTTGCACCTGCATCCTCCATCCGCTTGGCAAAGTCAAGAATCGTAATTTCCTTGTCACTCCAGCCAATGCGAGTTTTTACCGTCACTGGGACATCGACAGCCTTCACCACTTCTCGCACGATTGCCTCAGCAACTTCTGGCTGTCGCAATAATGAGGAACCACCACCATTTTTAGTGATTTTATTGACTGGACAACCCATATTGATATCAACAGTATCAGCCCCTTCTGCGACCGCCTTCACCGCCGCTTCTGCCAGAAAATCGGGACGACAGTCAAATAGTTGAATGCTAATTGGTCGTTCGTTGGGGTCTACCTCCATAATTTTGGGTAATTGTTTTACATAATGTAACCCCGTCGCATTCACCATTTCTGTGTACATCATTGACTCTGGTGCATAGCGACGCACCAGACGGCGAAATACCATATCCGTCACTCCAGATAAAGGCGACTGGAGAACCCGACTTTTGACTTCAAAGGAGCCAATTTTTAAAGGTTGGGCAAGTTTAGCTTTTAAATTAGGAGATAGCGAAACCATAGGAGGGGACTGTGGGGATAGGGGAACTCGGGGCCCCCGCTCCCGGAGGGAGTGGGGATTAGGGGTAATAGGGACTGAGAGACTAAACTACCCACCATCAAAACCAGGATTTTTGATTTAACAGCGTGATAGTCTTAACACTACGTTTAATGAACTTCTCACACTACGCAATACCCAGTATAAGGACGCTGATGAAGGTGGATGTAACCCTAACACGATTTCTTTTTTATGAATGAAACAGTATAAAAATGCTTTATGCGTAAAACGTTATGGCCGCTTATCTCTCAATTCTATTAGCGCCTTCCTGCGTCAAAAAATGCCCGTTTTACTTTGCGTTCTAGGCGCAAGCAATTGCTTTGTTCTTCTTGTGTCAACTTTGGAACTTCAACAGCAGTAAACTCAATGATCACTAAATCTGAATTTTGCGATCGCCTGTTATCTTTACATTCAACAGTTTACTATTATAACTCACTTCACATATACATATCAACACCTGCACCTCAAATCTATTGCCCGACTCAAACAAATCTACGGTGAAAAATGATGCAACCGCTAAAACAGAGCAGGCAACACGCCTACCCCACAAGACTAAAACTCCTGTGGGGTAGGCGTATTGCGCCTTAATTTAATTACGAATTACGCGCTTCGCAGCGTTAGCGACGAAGGAGCGTCATTACGAATTACGAATTATTTAACCATGGCTCATTTCCATCAGCAACACTTGGGCGCTACGTTCTGGCTCATTCTCGTTAGGAAAGCGTTGGATATAAGAACCATCTGATTGTAGTTCCCAAGCTTGGCGATTATCTTCTAACAAGATTGCTAAAATCTGTTCTAAACTTTGTACAATATCTGCATCTTCAACTGGTGTCACTGCTTCTACCCGACGATCTAAATTGCGGGGCATCCAATCAGCACTACCGATATATACTTCTTTATCCCCGTTATTGTGGAAATGAAATATACGCGAGTGTTCCAAGAAACGACCAACAATACTAATAACTCGAATGTTCTCGCTAACTCCTGGAACTCCCGGACGTAAACAGCAAATACCTCGGATAATCAGGTCAATTTGTACACCAGCTTGTGATGCTTTATAGAGGCTGGCAATAATCAAAGGGTCAACTAAAGAGTTCATTTTTGCGATAATCTTACCATTGTGATTGTTTTTAGAGTGTTCGATTTCTCTGTCAATCAGAGCAATAATGCGATCGCGCATGTTAACGGGTGATACTAGTAACTTACGGTAAGAACTCTGACGAGAATAGCCGGTTAAATAGTTAAATAGATCAGTTAAATCTGCTCCTAAGTCTTCGCGACAAGTTAAAAGCCCTACATCTGTATATAACTTCGCTGTTTTAGGGTTATAATTTCCCGTGCCAATATGAACATAACGACGGATTTCTTCTCCCTCTTGACGCACTACTAACGCCGTTTTTGTGTGAGTTTTTAATCCTACTAAGCCGTAAACAACATGCACACCAGATTTTTCTAATTTATTTGCCCAAGTAATGTTATTTTCTTCATCAAAACGGGCTTTGAGTTCCACTAATACAGCTACTTGTTTACCGCTTTGGGCAGCAGTAATCAATGAACTCACAATTTCTGAATCTCCAGAAGTGCGATAAAGTGTCATCTTAATCGCTAGCACATGCGGATCGTTAGCAGCTTGAGTAATAAATTGCTCAACGGAAGCAGTAAATGATTCGTAAGGATGATGTACTAATAAATCCTTTTGCTGAATCACAGAAAAAATGTTTCTTTCTTCATTTATTTCTAGTTCAGCAATTTTATTTGGTTGGTTAAAATGACGCAGACGAGGTGGAATAACTGGTGTCCAAGATGGATCTTTTAATTCGGGTAAAGGTAATGCCATAAATGACATCAAATCTTTGAGATTCAATAAGCCATCAATCTCATAAACATCGCTTTCATTCAGTTCCATTTCTGCTGTTAGTACTTCTCGTACTGCATGAGACATTGATGGTTGAATCTCCAACCGCACTACGGAACCGCCAAAGTGACGCTTACGTAACTCTTGTTGAATTGCTGATAGTAAATCGTCGGCTTCTTCTTCTGCTAATTCTAAATCGGCGTCACGGGTAAGTCGAAACAGGTGATATTCTTTAATAATCATTCCTGGAAATAAAGCTTCTAAGTTATGAGCAATCACCTGTTCGATGGGTACACCCATCCAATGATTGAGTTTACTTTTGTCTATTTCTAACTCTGATGGTAAAGCAATAAATCGCGGTAAAATATTCGGTACTTTGACTCTGGCAAATTTTTCTTCTCCCGTGTTTGGCGCTTTAACTACCACTGCTAAATTAAGACTGAGATTCGCCATTAAGGGGAAGGGATGGCTAGGATCGACTGCTAAAGGTGTAAGAACTGGAAAAATCTTTTGCTGAAATAGGTTGTTTAAATAATCACGTTGTAGTGGACTAATATCACTGTAATTAAGAAGATGTATACCATTAGATGTCATTTGTTTTTGCAGCACATCTTCAAAGTGGCGATGTTGTTTAATCACCATCGGGTTGAGATTTTGAGAGATAGCTTCTAGTTGTTGTTGTGGTGTCATTCCATCGGGAGTTAGCTGGCTGACTTCTGCTTGAACTTGTTCTTTGAGCAACGCCACACGCACCATAAAAAATTCATCTAAATTAGAACTAAATATAGCAGTAAACTTGAGTCTTTCTAGTAAAGGTGTACGTTGATCTAATGCTATTTGTAAAACTCGGCGATTAAATTCTAGCCAGCTAATCTCTCTATTGAAGTAATATTGAGAGTCGCTAAGATTGATAGCTTTATTGATATCTTTGGTATCTTTGGTTTTAGGCATAAATTTGGGAATTGGGAATGGGGAATTGGGAATGGGGAATTGGGAGTGGGGATTAGGGGTAATGGGGAATTGTCGTTGTTTATTCTCCGCGTCACCGCGTCTCCCTCATCTCCCCAGCCTCCACTCCCTCAAGTAATCACAGTTGGTTTGTCCATGCCTGTAAGTGTGCGTACTTGCGCTACTTCGTCGGCGATCGCAATTAATTCTGCTAAGCTTTGCTGTGGATCTAAATCGTGTTTACTGCTATCAGGTTCATAGCTTTCTAGATAAATTCGTAAGGTTGCACCTTGGGTTCCTGTGCCGGAGAGGCGGTAAACTATGCGAGAACCATCGGTAAAACCAATGCGGATACCTTGATTTTGGCTGACACTACCATCTACTGGGTCGGTGTAGCTAAAATCGTCGCTATACTCTACTTCATAATTGCCAAATTTCTTACCTTGAAGATCAGGAATTTGAGCGCGTAGTTTGCTAATTAATTCGTTGGCGCGATCGCTATCTACGGCTTCATAATCGTGACGGGAGTAATAATTACGTCCGTATTTTTGCCAATGTTCACGCATGAGTTGTTCGACGGGTTGCTGCTTGACTGCTAAGATGTTGAGCCAAAATAACACCGCCCATAAACCGTCTTTCTCACGGATATGATTAGAACCAGTGCCAAAGCTTTCTTCGCCGCACAGAGTCGCTTTGTCTGCGTCTAGCAAGTTACCAAAGAATTTCCATCCCGTGGGCGTTTCATAGCAATCTATACCCAATTCCGCAGCAACTCGGTCAGGTGCTTGACTAGTAGGCATAGAACGTGCTATGCCTGTCAACCCATCTCTGTAACCAGGAACTAGGGTGGCATTAGCTGCTAAGACTGCCAAACTATCGCTGGGTGTGACAAAAAATCTGCGTCCTAAAATCATATTGCGATCGCCATCGCCATCGGAAGCTGCACCAAAGTCGGGCGCATCTTCACCAAAAAGCACTTCTACTAAGTCGTGAGCATACACTAAATTTGGGTCAGGATGTCCGCCGCCAAAATCTTCTAGGGGAGTACCATTTAATACTGTTCCTGAAGGTGCGCCTAGTCTTTCCTCAAATAAAGCATGAGCATAGGGCCCTGTTACCGCGTGCATCGAGTCTATACACATGCGAAACTTGCCATCAGTCAACAGTTCACGGATGCGGTAAAAATCGAAGAGTGACTCCATCAGTTCTTTGTAGTCTGCTACAGAATCGATGACTTCTACCGCCATATCCCCCAATTTAGTTTCACCCAATGTATCCAAATCTACATCAGATGCTGCCAAAATTTTGTATTGATCTATGACTTTGGTGCATTCATATATTGCTGTTGTCACCTTCTCCGGTGCTGGGCCGCCATTAGCAATGTTATATTTAACACCAAAATCGCCATCAGGGCCGCCAGGATTATGACTAGCAGATAAAACTATACCTCCAAAAGCATCGTACTTACGTATAACACAAGAGGTTGCTGGTGTAGACAAGATGCCACTACGACCGACTTTTACCCTACCAACCCCATTGGCAGCAGCCATTTTCAGAATTATTTGAATAGCTTGCCGATTGTAATAGCGACCATCACCACCCAAGATCATAGTTTGACCTTGGTAGTTTTCGATACTGTTAAAAATTGATTGAATGAAATTCTCAAGATAGTGGGGTTTCTGAAACACGGAAACTAATTTCCGTAAACCAGAAGTGCCTGGTTTTTGGTCTAAAAAAGGCGTAGTAGCAACTGTTTTAATGTCCATCATGTAAATTCCGAACTAGGGAAGTACAAGCAAAATGCTTTCAGCCACAAGCTATCCTGATTTTGGCAGAGAACGTATCCTTTAAGAGCAGTAATATCATGTTCGTCTGAAGACTTATCGTTAGGGCTGACGCGAGGACGCGGGGACACAGAGAAATTTTAATAATAAGTAATTACCCGAACTTGATGTAAGATTTTTTGTCTTGGCAATGGGGAGTTGGGAGTGGGGAATTGCAAATGTGTTTATCTCACAAAAGTTTTAGTGAGATAAGTTAAGTTCAGATTAAGAAAATTTTAGGTAAAACAATCTGGGTGATTTTGCTAATTTGAGAACTTACGCACTGTACTTAATTTTTCGTTAGTCCGCGCAGGCGGACTTTGCCGGTATAGCCGCGAACTCTATTTGTCAAGACTTAAGTTGCCTACTCAACTTTTAACTCCCAAATTCCCAAACCTCCATCCCCTTGTGGATGGAGTTTTTAGGGGTAGCGATAAAATGATAGGCTAATGCGATCGCTCGCCTCTTGGGAGAATTTAAACCACTTCCTAAGTTTTGAATTGTTTCATATTGCCAACCGTTAGCCGCGCTATCCCCTTGTGTCACTAGAGCTACATAAAAGCCCACACCGTATTTGGAGTACCGAATACAGTCTGGGTAGTTTACATTAGAAGATTTGGTGAGATATTTACAGAATTTAGCTGACAGTTTTCTAACTCCGACTACGACTTTGGAACCCACACAGAAACGGAACCAGCACTGCATCGAAAATCAGCCCAACCCTCATCATTCGTTGTGATGGGTTCGCTGATATGTTCAGTGATATCAATATAAGTGCTGTTGGGTTGTCCAACTTCCATCCACTTAGTCCCCTCTCCTCCATTACTCAGAACAACCGCCATACCGCCAGGATGTTCTTCATCTCCTAAGCGCGTCCAGCCGATAGTATTGGCGTGATCGAAATAATCGTATTGGTCGCCATAAGCATAGGTTTGACGAGCATACAAAAATTTATCAATTAGCCATTGATGACTATCAAGCCAAATCTCATACTCATTGCCATCTGGGCCCTTATCCTTGTAATGAGCGCCATAGTAATCTGCATAGAAGATGCAGGGATAACCCTCACTTCGCAGTAGGATCAACGCATAAGCTAACGGTTTAAACCAGCTTTCAACTACAGACTCCAACGACTGCAAGGGTTGAGAATCATGATTGTCAACTAAGGTAACGGCTAAAGCAGGTTGCTGTTGGACTAAGGTGTTATCAAAGATCTGCCGCATGTCGTAGTCATTGCCCTGTTTGCTGGCAGCGCTAAAATTATAGTGTAGTGGCGCATCAAACAACAGCACATCGCCACCGGTCAAGCCAATGAAATGGTGCAGCGCTTCAACTTCATAAGACCAGTACTCACCGACAGCAAAGAGATTGCGACCTGCCTTTTGGCGACAGTGAACCAGCCATTCTGGGAAAAAGTTAGCTCTAACGTGTTTAACAGCATCAAAACGAAAGCCATCTATATCTGTGGTTTCTACAAACCACTCACCCCAGCGATTCAACTCTTCGCGCACTTCTGGACTCTGCATATCCAGATCGCATCCCATGAGATAGTCGAAAGCGCCTTTTTCTAGGTCTACATTGTCATCAAAATGTTTATCTTTGAACAGATAAACTGCGTTCTCACCTTCGTTGTAAACGTTGTAATCAACTGCATCGAAGTGCCACCAGTGCCATTCCATATCGGAGTATTTGCCCTGACGACCTGGAAAGGTAAAGTGAGTCCACACTTTAATCTTTTGCATCTCACCAATCGGCTGGCGGCGATCGTCTGGATTGTAGGGAGTTGCTTCCACCTCTTCGGGTTCGTCTGCACCTAACTTGTGGTTGAGGACAACATCAGCATAGACTCGAATGCCAGCAGCTTTTGCCGCTTTGATAGCAGCGATATACTCGTCTTTTGTACCGTACTTTGTCCGAACCGAGCCTTTCTGGTCAAACTCGCCTAGATCGTACATATCGTAGACCCCGTAGCCGACATCATACCCACCCCCTGTTCCTTTGTAAGCTGGGGGCAACCAAACAGATGTAACACCTGCATCGGCTAAGTCTTTAACTTTATCTTTAAACTCATTCCAAAGGTTTCCATCTGGAGGGATATACCAATGAAAGAACTGCATCATCACACCATTTAGCTGAGACATGTGTATCCCTTTGGGAAGATATATTGTTAAGTTTAATTGTTATCATCAAGACTAAAATTGAATTTATATTTTGCGCTTCCCCCTCAAGAGATAAAAAAAAGTCTCTCAAGAACTGCGCTCAACTTACATTGTCTCCTTCTGTAGATGAGAGTTCTTCTGCTAAGTTTTTCTGGAGTGCTTCCAAGACTGCGATTGGGTCAGGGGGTGATTGCATCAATTGGGCTTCCGAATCATGCCGATTGCTCACATTAGGCAAATCGTTACGCAGTTCTTCCAATAGAGCAATAATCTTGGCAATTTTTTGCTCGGAGAGCAGGTTAAGCTGTAGCATCAATTGCGCCCGCTGTTCGGCAAAGTTTTCTTGGCGAGTTTGTCTCACTAGCACTCCAGTTGAAATCACCAATGCAGCTGCGTCTAAGCCTTGACCTGACCAGCTAAATGAGGGCAGGTTGAATGGCAAAAGGTGATCAAAAAAACTGCCAAAAATCCATAAAGCCAGTATGAATAGCAAACTATACAAAAATGTCGATCGCCCAAAGAATGTAGCGATCGCTTCCAGTATCCGCTGGTGGCGGGGAATATCTCGAACTTCCTGCGTATGAAGTAAACTAATCGCTTCAATATTTTTTGTAATCGGGTCTGGTAATGGAGCTGTGAGAACTTGATTGCGAGCGGCTTTCTCTTGGAGTTTGTTCGCACCTATGAAGTATCTGTTGTCTGCGTTGTCCGTCATGCGGCAACTCCTGAATCTGGATGTACTAGATTATTGCTTATCTTGTGGTGCGATCGGCGAATAAGCTTTCAACACGAAAATATATGCAAACTAAATGTCCAACAGCTTATCTGTATTTTTCTAACAACTGCGGAATATAGTCATACCCATCTACACCGATAACTGAAACAATTTTAGGGCGGTGTTGTTTTAATAAACTCTGGAAAGCTTCTACCCCTATTTGTCCCTGAATAATTGTTAGTAACCCCGCTACTTGACGCCATTCGCGAGAGGCAATTTGCTCTAAAAGATACATTCCTAAACTACCAGTATAAATAGCTTTCTCAGCATTTTGCAATTGATAGTAAGCTTCGGCTAAAGAAGCTAAATTTCGTCCTTGGAGATATAAATCACCAGAAATTTGCGCTGTTTTAAAGCCATTTTCCAGATATTGAATTGCAGTTTGGGGTTGTTCAATTACTAAATAGGCAATGCCTAAACTGCTAAAACACAAGGCTTTACTTTGAATATCACCTAATTTATCTGATAATTTTAAACCTTGTTCTAAATAATTAATTGCTGCTTCATAAGTTTCGGGTTCAATTTGTTCTAGTTCTTGGGCTTGCATGACTTCGCTGTAACCCAAGTTTACTAGTGCATTGGCTTCTCCTGTCCGAGCCTGCTCCGCAGGAGCTGCGCTAACGCCTGCTTGCCGACTTAGTATTAATGCTCGCTGGCTGTAGTTAATTGCCTCAGCATAATTTTTCTCTTGGACATAGGTGCGGCTGAGGTGATTGAGATTGGCGATTTCACATGGGCGATCGCCTGCACTCCTAGCGATTTCTAGCGCTTGCAGGTGAAAATCAATAGAGCGTTGATATTGTCCCAAAGCGCGTTGAGAATAGCCTAAAAGTGTCAAAATCCGCGCTTTTTCTTGTGTTCCTTCGACTTTACGCAGAGGTTCATCCAAGTAATCTAGAGCATCTCGCAGATAAGTACCAGAAAAAGAGGCAAAAATTCCGCCATAAAAGGGAAAATAGGGACGCTGGGCAAAGGTTCGCAGAATCTGAAGCATAATTTGAGAGCAAGCATTACTAAACTCTGCCCCAATACTCCCAAAACCGCTAGCTAACTGACTCCAAATCACTGCAAAAGTCAAGAAAGTAGAAATAGATAATTTTGGCCCTGCTTGAATATCGTAGGCTTGTTGGTCAAACCAGTTAACTAAACCTCTCTGCAAGTACTGCAAAATCAATGCCATTTCTACCCAATCGCTGAAAGTGACACTACGCTGCTGTGCTGCAAATTCAATTGCAGATTCCTCCATCGCTAAAGCGCGAAACAATCCTTGGGACAACTCACCATTGACTTGCTTCGCCCAACTCGCCCAGGGGCCGCGTTCTCCAGGTACGCCGCCAAAACCTAGTGATGCTTGATTTTGCTCATACATCCAGCTGAGTAAATTGTCTTGCAAGCGTTGCCAAGCAGCTAAACCACGAGTCATCCCTGCGGAAAATTGCTGTAAATCAGCATCGAGTTGGGCAAATTGCTGCAATGCTTTCGCCAACTGCTGTAATTGTTGCAAATTTAACGGATGCTTTTGATTAGGATCAGTAACACGTACAAATGCAGCCAAGCGATCGCCCACAGATGCTGTGGTAATTTCCGTTACCGCAAAAGTAATCGCTTCTGTCGCTTTATTTTGCTCTTGCCACCGCTGCCATTGACCTTGAATCGTTTTGATTGCTCTTAAACTCCGTGTTGCCTTCGCTTTTTTGAGTTCATCTTTTTCCTCATCTACCTGTTTTTGGATAGCATGAGTGCGATCGCTCAAAGCCAATTCAAACACTTCCCCCGTTCCAGAAGTGATTTCCCTAAACAGCATTTGATACACTTGCTCCACAGAGCTAATCTTGCCCTGAAGAGTAGTGGCGACAATTTCATCAATTAAAGCAAGGTAGCGATCGCGCAACGGTAAAGAGTCTGACACTTTAGCTACTGGAGTGAAGTTTCATTTTAATTGTAGTGGGGATTGGGGATTGGCGATTGGGGATTGGCGATTGGCGATTGGCGATTGTTATTGATTATTCTCCGCGTCCCCGCGTCCCCGCGTCCCCGCGTCTCCCTCATCTCCCCCTACTCCCTACTCCCTACTCCCTAGTAAAGCAATCGCCTGTGGTAAAATCCGATGCTCCTGAATTTGAATGCGGGCGTGGAGTGTTTCGGGTGTATCGTCTGGTAGTATCGGTACTGCTGCTTGCATGATAATTGGGCCGCTGTCCATTTCTAAACAGGCTATGTGAACTGTGCAACCAGTAATTTTTACTCCCGCCGCTAAGGCTTGTTCGACTGCACGGGTTCCTTTAAAACTGGGTAGCAAGCTGGGATGGATATTGATAATTTTGTCAGGAAAGGCGTCAATCAAAACTGATGTCACTAGTCTCATCCAGCCTGCCATAATCACCAATTCCACATTGTATTGCTGTAATGTTTGTACAATTTGTGTGTCAAACTCTTCGCGGCTTTTGTAATCACGGTGATTCAATAGCACAGCCTCAATACCTCTATTCGCCGCCCTTGCTGCTGCTTTAGCTGAGGGATTATTGTAAATTAAAACTTGGATTTGAGCGTTTAGTAGTCCATCTGCGATCGCTTGAGCTACTACTTCAAAATTGCTACCATTTCCAGAAGCCATAATTCCCAGTTTCACGGGACTACCTCCAGAAAATGAACCATTGCTAATACTAGGAGAAACCAAGCTGGAGGTAGAATCAGGGCGAAAGGACATAACAGCACGTAGGGAAAATGTTAGATGCCAAAAATATATAGTAAGTCGTGGTTGGATAATGATACAGTTGCTGCTTGGATTTTTCTCACACCAGCGTTAATTTTATTAAGCTTATTTGTTATCTGGCCGATCGCCTACTTGTTTTACCTGAGTTTCACTGCTGGCAGTTTCACTTCCCAAGGTATTTATTGGATAGGTCTAAAAAATTACTGGCGCTTGCTACTCAACTCTGATTTTTGGCAAGTGATTGGCAACACCGTTTATTTTACCCTTGCAACCGTTATTCCGAGTTTAGTCATTCCTTTAGGGCTGGCAGTTTTATTAGACCGTTCTTTAGCCTTGCGGGGCATCTTGCGGAGTGCTTATTTTTTACCTTCAATCATCTCTCTGGTAGCAGCTGGTTTGGGATTTCGCTGGCTGTTTCAAACTGAGGGGCCAGTGAACGAATTTTTAAAATTAATTAACATTGCGCCAATACCTTGGCTAGGGGATATATTTTGGGCAATGCCAGTACTCATCATATTGAGTATTTGGAAACAACTCGGTTTTAATATGGTAGTGTTTCTAGCAGGGTTGCAAGCAATTCCTCCCAGTCGTTATGAAGCTGCGGAACTAGACGGGGCAAATGCTTGGCAACAATTTTGGCATGTCACCCTACCTGGGTTGCAACCAACTATCATATTTGTAATTGTCACCACCACAATTTTTACACTACGGAGTTTTGAGCAAGTTTATGTAATTACTGGTGGCGGCCCATTGAATTCGACTAATTTACTGGTTTACTACATTTATCAAGAAGCTTTTGGTCAATTTGATTTTGGTTATGCCGCAGCAGGTGCAACAGTACTGTTAGCAGTGACGCTGGTACTAGTGTATTTACAGTTACGAACTTGGAAACAAGAGTAGGATTGAAGTACGCCAAAAATGCACGAATATATCAATTGCTTTCGGCCTTTTTTCTTCATTGAAGTTCTTGATCTGGGTCAAACGATCGCTCCCCTACAATCAAGTCTATTAAGCCATTGATAAAGCGATCGCGCTCCAGGGGTACAATATCTCGACCGTGCAGAATCTCTTGAAGAATAATGTAATGCACAATGCTACCGTGAAAACATCTTGCCAACACCTCTGGATCGCCTGCTTTGAGATCGGGGTGATTGGCAAATAAATAACTCAGTTCTTCCAGCATCGGTTTTTCACCATTTCGCACAAAAGTCTGCGCCAGGGCCGGAAACCGACCAGATTCCCCAATAATTAAGCGAATTAGCGTAAACAGAGGTTGTTTACCTGACATTTTTTCCAGTGAGGCTGTTGCTATTTGCTTGAGGACGTCGCGCAATGGTAGCTGGAGTAGTTGTTCGTTTTCAAATAATCTACTGTTATGACTACCTAAAGTCATCTTCTGAATCAGGGCAGCAAACAAACCTGCTTTATCTCGAAAATAGCTGTAGAGGGTGGGCTTAGAGACTCCAGCCGCAACGGCAATCCGATCCATGCTGGCAGCCGTATAGCCGCTTTTGATAAACTCTTGCATCGCTCCCGCTAAGATTGTTCCACTCTTATCAACCTCTTTGTGTTGCGGTGACTTTTGGGGTTGATCGCTTCCATCTGTGAAATCACTCATCGAAAAATACATCCCACAACAGTTTAGTTGTCAGGTATTGACACTTTTTGTTTATTTTACTACACTGCTCAATATGCTTTACTACACGGTTTAGTAAAATACTAAATAAAGATTTTTGGCAGTTTATAGAATTCGTCGTTGATGAACCCAGTGGTAAAAATCAACACAGGAGATTTACACATGAACATGATTCACACCAGAATGTGGATGCGGCTGCTACTAACAGGTATTTTTGTGAGTCTAACTAGCCCGTCATTATCAGCACAGCCATCCTCCGTCACAGTCACTCTCAGCGGATTGCGTTCTCAAAAGGGCAACGTCATGGTTTGCCTTTGGAAACAACAAGACAAAGATTTTCCGATATGTTCCGACCGAGCATCTTTTCAGCACGTCACAGTGAATCCAACGGCAAAGGTTGTCACAGTGAAATTTGAAAATGTTCCATCTGGAGATTATGCAATTTCGGCATTTCATGATGAGAACAAAAACGGCAAGATTGATAGGGGTTTTATGGGAATGCCCAAGGAAGGAATTGGATTTTCTAACATGACTCAGGAACAAGGACGGCCGTCCTTTGAGCGAGCGAAATTTACCTTGGACGGCGAAAAGACAATTTCCCTCTCATTTATGTACTTGTGAAGATGAGTCCCTGGAATGTGTTCGTTAAGTCTTCACGACAAAAAATAGCATTGGCGAAGCCTATCCTATATACGATCGCAGGCATTGGGCTTTTGAGCTTGAGTTTGGCCGCTTACTGGTGGATGTGTTCGTCTACAGCTGAGACTAATTCTCCGGTCACAAAGACAACACCTGCGATCAAAACAGTGACGGCACTAGGAAGGTTAGAACCAGACGGGGACGTGATTCATCTCAAAGCACCCACCTCCACCCAAGAGAACCGTATTGAGCAATTGTTGGTAAAGGTAGGAGATCGCATCAAAGCTGGGCAAGTGATTGCAATTTTGAATAGCCGCGATCGCTTGCAAGCCAGTTTTCGCCAAGCACAAAAGGATGTGCAAGTAGCACAGGCGAAATTGCTGCAAGTCAAAGCAGGCGCAAAGCAAGGAGAAATTGCAACTCAAAAAGCTGAGATTGTGCGTTTGCAAGCCGATCGCCATGCCAGCATTGCCGCACAACAAGCAACGATAGAACGATTTCAGGCAGAAACGGTCAACGCAGAGGTGGAATATCAACGCTATGAAATGCTGTATCAACAAGGGGCAATTTCTGCCTCGGAACGCGACAGCAAACAATTGAAACTGCAAACAGGGCGACGAAACCTCCAGCAAGCACAGGCCGAACTCGCACGGCTTTGGTCTACGAGTTCTCCAGAACTCGATAAGGCACGAGCCACTTTAGAGCAAATCCGGGAAGTGCGTGGGGTTGATGTTGCCGTCTTGCAAGCACAATTAGAACAGGCGATCGCAGCGGCAGCACTAGCCAAAGCCTCTTTAGAGCAAGCATATATCCGTTCGCCACAAGCTGGAGTGGTGATGGATATTCATACTCGCGCTGGAGAAGTGATTTCTACGGATGGCATTGTTGAGATTGGTCAAACAACTCAAATGATGGCGATCGCTCAGGTGTACGAAAGTGACATTCGCAACATCCATCCTGGGCAATCCGCACGTATTAGCAGTAACGCCTTACCGAATCAACTACGAGGAACCGTCGCTTGGATCGATTTGAAAGTGCGTCAACAGACTGTGATTAATACCGATCCCAGTCAAAACATCGATGCCAAAGTCATCGAAGTGCATATCCGTTTAGATTCAGCCTCCAGCCAGAAAGCAGCAAAATTGACTAATTTGCAAGTAGAGGTACAGATTGAACGATGAAAAATTGGCTTTATCTGTTAGGTCGCCGAACTCCCCTGGGTTGGTTACAGTTAAGCCGCCACAAAGGACGCTTAGTGGTGGCTTTAGCAGGCACTGCCTTTGCCGATGTACTGATGTTCATGCAGCTTGGCTTTCAAGAATCGCTCTACGAAAGCAATACCAAAATTCGCGGCACACTCGATGCCGATATTGTTTTAGTTAGCCCCAAAGCCAAGAATACGCAGAATTTATCAACATTTTCACGGCGGCGACTCTACCAGGCAAGAGATATTCCGGGTGTTGCGGCGGCGCGGGCGCTCTATTCTGGTAACATAACCTGGAAAAATCCCGTAACTCGACAGGATGCAACCTTGCAAATTATGGGATTTGCTCCTGATTATCCGGCGTTTAAGGTTCCAGAAATGAACCAACAATTGGACAAGATTAAACTGCCGGATGTGGTGTTATTTGATCGCACTGCCAGAGGCAAGTACCAAAACACGATCGCCCAAATTAACCAAGGACAGCCAGTTACCACCGAAGCAGAAGGACGCACGATTACAGTGCGAGGATTGTTTTCATTAGGAGCTTCGTTTGGCACAGATGGCTTAGTGGTGACAAGCGATCAAAATTTTTTGATGCTGTTTCCCCGACGAGATGCAGGCAGTGTCAGCTTGGGATTGATCGATCTACAAGCAGATGCCGATCCACAACAGGTGGTGCAGCAATTGAGACAGCATCTTCCCAATGATGTCAAAGCAATAACAATCGCCGAATTTATCGACGATGAACAAAAATTCTGGCGTACTGAAAGTCCAATCGGCTTTATTTTTACGATTGGTGCGTCGATGGCGTTTGTGATTGGCGCTGTGATTGTCTATCAAGTCCTGTCAACTGATGTGAATGCTCATCTCAAGGAATACGCCACATTTAAAGCAATGGGATATCACCACAGCTACTTGTTAGGTGTGGTGCTTGAAGAAAGCATCATTTTGGCATTTCTGGGATTTGTTCCAGGGTTGATTGTGCCAATAGGAGTGTACTATCTGTCCGCCAAAGCGACTGCACTCCCCATTCACATGACGGTTTCGCGTGCAGTTACTGTTTTGATTCTGACCATCATCATGTGTCTTATTTCTGGTGCGATCGCCACCCGCAAGCTGCAATCCGCAGACCCTGCCGATATGTTTTAGGGTTCCTGAAAATATTCATCAGTTTGTTGAAATCTTATGTTTCATTTTTCAGATCGATTGTTTCTGATACTTTTAGGCATAGCTTTGATGCTGACATTGGGCGATCGCGCCGTTCAAGCTCAATCTTTGCAGCAAATCGAGACTCCTAATCAACCCTTGCCGTCAAAACCAGGTAATGAAACACCTGCTAAACCAACCAAATCTCGCCAATTAAAACGCTTTATTGGCATTGGGGGCAATATTGGAGTCAGCGGCGATCGCACAGGGTTAAGCGAAGGTGGAGTTGCAATGATCACCAGAAACGATCTGAATGATTTGTTATCGATTCGAGGTACTACAGTATTTGGCAATACTCGCAGTGATAATGCGATCGCCCTAACCGTCAATTTTCCAATTCGATCTGGTTCTGGAAAAGTGCAGCTGATGCCCTTTGTGGGTGGAGGTGCATTGATTTCGTCAAAGTCTTTCTTGAATGATGTGGTTGTGCGCGGATTGGTGACTGGAGGCATTGATGTGCCTCTATCACGCCAATTTAGCGCGACTACTTCAGTCAATGTTGGGTTTACTGAGACAACTAGTATTGGTGTGCAACTCGGAATTATGTATGGATTTTGAGAAACGATGCAACCATTAATTCCAGTGCTTTCCATTCAAAATCTCAATCATTACTTTGGTCAGAGCGAACAACGAAAGCAAGTTCTAGATCAAATCAATTTAGATATTTACAAAAGTGAAATTGTGATTATGACTGGCCCCTCTGGTTCGGGTAAGACCACGCTGCTCACGCTGATTGGGGGGTTACGAGCGGTGCAGTTTGGCAGTTTGCGATTTCTCAATCAAGAACTTTGCGGTGCAACCCCAAAACAGTTGGTACAAGCTCGGCGGCAAGTAGGCTATATTTTCCAGGCGCATAACTTGCACGAGAGCCTCACTGCTCACCAAAATGTGCGTATGAGTTTAGAAGTTCATCCTCAATTCTCGCCTGCACAAATGAATGCAATGGCGGCACAGATGTTACAAGAGGTTGGCTTAGGCGATCGCCTCCATTGCTATCCAGAAAATCTTTCTGGTGGTCAAAAACAACGAGTGGCGATCGCACGGGCGCTTGTGGGTCGCCCCAAACTGCTACTCGCAGACGAACCCACCGCTGCCCTTGATAGTAAAACTGGACGAGATGTGGTGAATTTGATGCAACACTTGGCACAAGAACAAGGCTGCACCATTCTTTTAGTTACCCATGACAATCGGATTTTAGATATTGCCGATCGCATCGTCCATATGGAAGATGGAGTACTAATCATGGCTCAAAGGGGCTGATTACCGTGATTCACTTAACAACAAATCGCACTGCAATTCGCAATTAAAAAACTTAGATGCAGCAAAGCTTTCAGGGTTTGCATCTGTATCATATTTTTCGTGAAATGGTATAATTCGCTATTACACAAGCGAAGTCCACCTCCTTTGGAAAACACGGAAAATCGAGTTCTTGAAACCCACGGAGGTGGGTTTTGTCTGTATAGTCGCGATTTCTAATCGCCGGGGTTAGTATTAATTTAGACTTTTCAAAGAACCTCTCAAAACAAGGAGTATCAACTAGCTACACACCAAATCCCACAGCAAATCAATTCCCTTTCCAACATATTTGGAATCCTGGTATTCCTTAATCCATTGGGCAACAATAGTCACCAAATTAGAAGTTTTTTTGCTGATATTACCCAGCGCATCTGCGGCACTAGAACGCACATAAGACTTTGGGTCTTCTAGAAGTTGAATTAAGCCAGGAATTGCCTCTTGTGAACCGATTTTACCCAGCGCATCTGCGGCACGAGAACGCACAGAGAAGTTTGGGTGTTCTAGAAGTTGAATTAAGCCAGGAATTGCCTCTTGTGAACCGATTTTACCCAGCGCATCTGCGGCACGAGAACGCACAGAGAAGTTTGGGTGTTCTAGAAGTTGAATTAAGCCAGGAATTGCCTCTTGTGAACCGATTTTACCCAGCGCATCTGCGGCACGAGAACGCACAGAAGAGTCTGGGTGTTCTAGAAGTTGAATTAAGCCAGGAATTGCCTCTTGTGAACCGATTTTACCCAGCGCATCTGCGGCAAGAGAACGCACAGAGAAGTTTGGGTGTTCTAGAAGTTGAATTAAGCCAGGAATTGCCTCTTGTGAACCGATTTTACCCAGCGCATCTGCGGCACGAGAACGCACAGAAGAGTCTGGGTGTTCTAGAAGTTGAATTAAGCCAGGAATTGCCTCTTGTGAACCGATTTTACCCAGCGCATCTGCGGCACTAGAACGCACAGAGAAGTTTGGGTGTTCTAGAAGTTGAATTAAGCCAGGAATT
>JAHHHC010000042.1 GCA_019359515.1 Desmonostoc vinosum HA7617-LM4
TTCCTGGTGTCTATTGCGCGGTGGAACCACGCTGATACATCCCGAACTCAGAGGTGAAACGCTGCTGCGGCTACGATAGTTTAGGGGTTGCCCTACGCAACAATCGCTCGATGCCAGGTTTATATTTTACCTAAAACCTCCCTTCAGATTCAAATCTGAAGGGAGGTTTTGTTATTGCTATGATTTTTATGTGTAATTAGTTAAGGATTTTGAAATCACTAGACCTCTTGCAAAAGTCCTATAAGCGTGGGACAAGTAGGTAAGAGCTTTCTTGACATCTATGAGCTACGAAAAGGTAAAGAACCTCAAACCAGAAGAATTCAAACGCTTGTGTGGTGTGCATCCGGAGACTTTTAGCCAGATGTCGGAGGTAGTGCGATCGCGTTCAAAAACAAAACTAAAACCAGGGCGACCAGGTAAACTGAGTTTGGAAGACCAATTGTTGATGACATTGGAGTATTGGAGAGAGTACCGTACTTATTTTCATATTGGCCAATCTTGGGGAGTCAACGAGTCAACAGCATATCGTGTGATCAGAAAAATTGAAGATATTCTCATCAGTTCAAGAGAATTTTCTCTTCCTGGTAAGAAAAAGCTTTCCTACCCAAATTATCAAATAGAGGTAGTAGTAGTAGATGTTACAGAAAGCCCAATAGAACGTCCGAAAAAAAACAAAAACAATTCTACAGTGGAAAAAGATTCATACATACATTAAAATCTCAAGTTGTCGTAGACCAAACTACTGGAGAAATCCTCTGTACCGCACATGGTAAAGGAAAAGAGCATGATTTTCGTATCTTCAAAAACAGTAAAGTTCGGTTGAGAAAAGATATCGAATGCTTGGGTGATAAAGGATATCAAGGAATTCAGAAACTTCATGCTAACAGCCGAATACCAAAAAAGAAACCTAGAGGCGGTGAACTGAGTCCTGAAGAGAAAAAGAGTAATCAAGAGTTAGCCAAAGTTCGGGTAATAGGTGAGCATATCAATCGAAAACTGAAAATATTTAAAATTTTTTCTGACCGTTATCGTAATCGTCGAAAAAGATTTGCTTTGAGATTTAATCTCATAGCTAGTTTGTATAACTATGAGCTTCGTCTCCTCAAAACTGAATCTGCTTAACTGACTTTTGCAAGAGGTCTACTCTTTCAAATCTCGTAGTACCAAATATCTTCTTCTCGCAACACGATTCGATGCAAAGACAGACGGTTGATTAACCCTTCCTGCTCAAATTGCCCCAGAACGCGAGTGATAGTTACGCGAGTTGAACCGAGGATTTCTGCTAGGTCTTCATGAGTTAGACGCATATCTATCAACCGTCCTTTCTCAACTTCTGAACCAAATTTTTTGGATAGCCATGCTAATAGTTTGATCAGCATAGTATCTACTTTTTTGTAGCTACGAATAATCATCAGTTCTTCAGCCTGCTGGATATGGTTAAGTAGAGTTTCTGTTAAAAGTGTCCATTCTTTTATAGGTAAGATAGCCGCCTCTACTTTAGTCAAGCATTCCATTTGATATGGTTCTGATTTTGACAATGCTTTACCAACTACGTCTCCAGGCCCCCACAATCCCAAAGCAACAGTTGTACCATCTTCTAAATATGTAAAAGACCGAACAAAACCCGTTTCAATCTGCCAAAGACTATCTTGATGCTCTGGCAGAAATGACCGACGTGCAAAAAGCTGCTTAGCACTTTGACTGGGTGAATTGGCAAAGGCTGAGTATAATGACACCATGATATATAATACAATTCCTCGATCAATTAACCGTAGTATATATATATCAGGTTCTTGGGCTAATTCGTAATTGAGAATGGGTGGTTTGTTATTTCTTCCCCGCCTCTCCTACTGCTTAGCTTCAAAAGCGATGGGATATTTATTGGGAAGTTTCTAAATTCCTGCACCATCAAGAAAATCTTCAATCATCCAATCAGAATTATTGTTTTTAGCTTTGTCTGTTTGTTCGTTGTCTACATCGGTTGGAGACAATGATGATTGAGGTTCCAATTGCTGTAGCTGTTTCTCTAAAGCTTTGACTCGTTCAAATAAAGCTCGAATCACTTCGGCTTCTACGTCTCGGAGTTTATCATGATCCAAAATGTTACTACTGGAGTTGTTTTGACGGATCACACGTCCAGGGATTCCAACAACAGTAGTATTACTTGGCACATCACGTAATACTACCGAACCAGCACCAATACGTACACGATCGCCTATCAAAATATTACCTAATACTTTCGCACCTGCTCCTACAACTACGTGAGTACCTAAAGTTGGATGGCGCTTACCGCTTTCTTTACCAGTACCACCAAGGGTAACACCTTGATAAATTAACGCATAATCACCGACAATTGCTGTCTCACCAATTACTACTCCCATACCATGGTCGATAAATACTCCCTTGCCAATTATTGCCCCTGGATGGATTTCAATTCCAGTTAAAAACCGACTAATTTGGGAGATAAACCGAGGTATAAAAGGAATTCTAATTTTATTGAGCCTGTGCGCTATTCGATGAAATACTAAAGCTTGAAGCCCAGGATAACAGAACAAGACTTCCAGCCAGTTACGGGCTGCGGGATCACGTTCGTAAATGGTTTGCAAATCGGTTAGTAGCATAGTTGGGGAATGGGGAACTTGTACTGAGCGTAAAGCCCTGCGGGCATGGCTGCACTTACCGTATAGCCTCTCCGACAGGAGAAGTCGAAGTATGGTGAATAGGGAATTGGGGGTTGGGGATTGAGGATTGGGGAATAATGTTTTCCCATACACCTTCACACCCCCAAATGCTTAAACCCAGTTTCCAAACAGAATTGGGAAATTCTTACCCAGTACCTAGTCCCCAATCCCCAGCCCCCAATATTAGCCATATGTGGTAATTATGTAAGATAATCCACAGTAAATCGATAAACTTTTAGGGTTTTATTGGTAGTATGTGGGATAGTATCACATCCAATACTTTAAGAACAATTAACTTTGATATTGGTATGCTAAAAGCCCATCAATTTACCGTAGTATATTGAGTACAGACTTGAACAGCCAACAATACGCTCTTTTAGATCTGTCTTCTAAAGTCGAATATGCTCTACTAGCACTTTTAGAACTGGCAGGTCACCACGGAAAAAAAGTGCCTCTAACTATGAGTGAGATCACAACTAAGCAACCCATACCTGAGCGCTATTTGGAGCAAATTTTGACTAGCCTACGGCGTGCTGGTGTGGTACAGAGTCAACGCGGTTCTAAAGGAGGTTTCTTGCTAACTCGTGAACCTTGGCAGATTACTTTGCTAGAGATTGTCACTTTGGTAGAAGGTGAGCGAAAAGAGAAAGGAAACTCTAACCCTCCTACTTTAGAAAAAAGTCTGATTTATGAAATCTGGGAGCAAGCCAATACGGCTGCGGTTGAGGTTTTAAGGGGTTATACACTCCAAGACTTGTACCAGGAAAGAGAGGCTCGCGCACAGCAGAGTCCCATGTATTATATTTAGCTAGAAACTAGTTTGCATATGCGGATAGCAAAAGATATCACAGAGTTAGTCGGACGGACTCCTTTAGTTCAATTAAACAAGATTCCCCAAACATTAGGAGCAGTTGCTCAGATTGTTGTGAAGCTAGAGAGCATGAATCCAGCTGCTTCTGTCAAGGATCGGATTGGTGTGAGCATGGTAGAAACAGCAGAGAAAGCAGGTGTGATTCACCCACAAAAAACTATCTTGGTAGAGCCGACCTCTGGTAATACGGGAATTGCTCTGGCAATGGTGGCAGCTGCTAAGGGCTACCATTTAATTCTAACGATGCCTGACACAATGAGCCAAGAACGACGAGCGATGCTTAGAGCTTATGGCGCACAACTGGAATTAACACCGGGAGTAGAAGGAATGCGAGGGGCGATCGCACGTGCAGAGCAAATTGTCGCGCAAACGCCGGATGCTTACATGTTGCAACAGTTCCGCAACCTGGCTAACCCCAGCGTTCACGCCAGCACCACAGCGGAGGAAATCTGGGCTGATACAGATGGACAGGTGGATATTCTCGTGGCAGGAGTGGGTACTGGTGGGACGATTACGGGAGTTGCAGAAGTTATCAAAGCTCGCAAACCAAGTTTTCAAGCGATCGCGGTTGAGCCAAACAATAGTCCAGTATTGGCAGGTGGTAAACCAGGGCCACACAAAATTCAGGGGATTGGCCCGGGATTTATCCCAGCAATTTACCGTGGGGAACTAGTAGATGAGGTAATTTCGGTAACAGATGAGCAGGCGATCGCTTACAGTCGCCGTTTAGCAAAAGAAGAAGGATTACTATCAGGTATTTCTGCGGGAGCTGCTTTATATGCTGCCATTCAGGTAGCGCAGCGACTAGAAAACGCAGGCCGCTTAATCGTCATGATCCAGCCTAGTTTTGGCGAACGCTATCTCAGCACCTCACTGTTTAAAGATCCAGAGGAAAGCGAATGGTTAAATAAAGTTTAAGGCAATGGGGAGTACTGACAGGTGTAGGTTTTTAATATTTTGCGTTTTGATCGACGCGGGGACGCGGGGACGAGGAGACGCACAGAAAGATTTTAAAACGAAAAAATAGGCTTTTTTAGATTGAATTTTAGATTGAATGTAAAATACTTACACCTGTGAGAGTGAGGATTAGGGGAAAAGGGATTTTGATGAAAGAAGGTAAAGGTTTAAAGCTGGGTTGGGCTGGCTTTACCCCGCTACGTACCGAAGCGTCTTTGATAGGAGAAGATCGCCTCTTGTGGGCGGTCTAATTTTTGCTGTTCCCTTTCGTTAAAACCATCAAACAAATACAACTAGCAACTAGCTTTATTAAACTCAAAGCCTCACTATCTAAGACAATAAAAGCACCCAATCCTATCAATACAAAAGGCACAATATTACTACCATAACGAGATAAAACTTCAGCGACTGCCTGCTGATGAGTTAATTTATATGTTATATAACACCAAATACCTAAGAGAATGAGAAATAAACTTATAATTACTAAAAAACTTTCTAAATTACTGCTGGCAAATAATGGCACATAAACACTAATGTTATCACTACCGTTAGCAATGGTGATTGCTGCAACACTATAAGCTTGAGGAGAAAGAAAGCCAGAAAAAGTTAATGCTTCAGATTCTGGTGTCAATGTTACATCTGCTGCTGGTGAATCATCCTCTCGATTTATTAAGTTACTAATACCTATTGCAATTGGAATTAAACCGAGTAATCCAATCAAATTTTTTGGTAATATTAAACCGCCAAATAAACCAGGTAAACTGAGGATTAATAAAACGGTGAAACCAAGATATTGTCCAGCAACGATGTGCTGAGGTCGGAAATTGGCATTGATTTGAGAAAACAATAGTAATAGAATAACGAGATCATCTATATTAGTGGCGCTAAACGCAAATATTCCTGTACCAATTGCAGTAACTAAGGTATTCATATTTTAAAAGTAACTGAATGTACAGAATTTAGGAATTGGGAATTAGATTTTTATATTTTATCTTGAATTAAATAGTTTTATATCTCTTAACCTCCCAGTTGTATTGTTTTAGTAGTAGTCTAACTTCCAATGTGAAACTGTTTGGAATTTCGAGTTGTATAACGATAGAGTTGTTTAATCTGCTACGATAGTAAACTGTATCTAATGAATATTCAGCATGATGCAACTATGGACAGCTTTAACAGAAGGGTTAATTGCTTTTACAGCTACCAATGTTGATGACATTATTATTTTGATGCTATTTTTCTCACAAGTAGATGCTAATTTTCGCGTTTCACATATTGTTATTGGTCAATATTTGGGTTTTGCAGCCATTGTTATAGCTAGTTTACCAGGATTTTTTGGTGGTTTAATTATCCGACGAGAATTTATCGGATTATTGGGATTATTACCAATAGCGATCGGTTTGAAGCAATTAGTATTTAAAAAACAAGAAACAACAGAAGTTCAGACAGTAACAACTGATTTTAGTCAGTCATCTTCGACTAACCCCATATCGTCTTTTATTTTGAGTGTTTTACATCCTCAAACATATACTGTTGCCACAGTAACTTTTGCGAATGGTGGTGACAATATCAGTATATATATTCCGTTATTTGCTGGTCATAGTTTCGTTAGTTTAGGAGTAATTTTGAGTGTATTTTTTTTCTTAGTAGGAGTTTGGTGTATTGTTGCTTATTTATTAAGTCGTCAAGCTGCGATCGCTTATATTTTAAGTCGCTATGGTAAAGCTTGTGTTCCTTTTATATTAATTGGTTTAGGTTTATTAATCATATATGAGAGAGGTACATTTAGCTTATTACCTTGGATAAGAACCTAATTTAATTTTTTCCATACACCCTGCGCCTCTGCCTGTTCTCCAACAACTAACGACTCAACAATAAAAACGCTGTTTGAAATAATCCCACCACAAAACCTAGCACTCCACCTAAAGTGACGATCGCTTGCAATTCGTTCTTGACAATTCCCTCAATTGCAGCTTCTAAATCAGCGGGTGAGGTTGATTTTACTCTGTCAACGATTACTTGGTCTATCGACAAAATTGGAATTGCTTGTGCCATAATCGCTTCTAAATCTTTCTCCAAATACCGCTCTAAAATTAAAGCTAACTCTTGACTGACAACTTCTAAAGAAGTTGTCATCACGGGTGAAGTACTCAGACGATTTAGTAATAATTCAGCAATATGTTCCCAATTAACAGAGTCAGTTAATCCTTGGAGTAAATCGCTGCCACTAGTTTGTAGATAATGGCGAACACTTTCGCGTGTAGTCTTTCGTAGTTGTCGGACTGTGCCAATTGGTAAGTTTTGTAATGAGATATTTTGCAGCAACTTCTTGAAGCGATCGCGCATTTGCAAATCTTGTGTTAATTCTTGCAAACGAGCATTTGTCACCTCTTTCTCATCCAAACAAAAAGTCCGCAATCTAGTCAGAGTATTGCGTAAACCAAATAAATTAGCTACCACCCAGTATGTACCACTGGTTTTCTCTCGGAAGCTTTCGTCAACAATTTGAATTGTACGATCTGTCAAAAAATCAACTATTGCCTGTCGCAGAACATCCGGTGGTAAAACAACTTGTAATAACCAATCTGCTAGCCGTGTGGCTTGTTCTTCAGTTAGTTGAAATTCTAGCAATATTTGGTCAAAAATTTGATTGATCTGCGCTTCCAAAAAGTCCTCACGCCGCGCCAAAACCTTGAGTAATCGCGGCAATGATTCCCCTAATAAATCTCGTAAAATATTTGCTACAATTCTGGCGCTTTTTTGATTTGTATCTGTTTTTACTTGGGCGATCGCTAGTTGTAATAACCAAAGAATTGCTGCTTGCACCCGTTCTGTTTGTAACAAACGTCGCGCCAGATTTTGTAATTCCTCTGGTGTCAGTAGCGACCCCATGATTGTATTAGAAATATTCAGAGCTAAACGTTCCTGATTGCGGGGAATCAAACCAGGAGTAAAAGGTATTCTTCGTCCTCCGATATAAATTGCTTTGTAAGGACGAAATAACATTTTGATGGCTATATCATTCGTAAAATAGCCAATTACTGCACCCAGTATTGGAGGAGATATGTACAGCCAAAGATGAGACCAATCTACAGCCATTAGTCATTTGTCATTAGTGAGCTAGTGCGGTCTTGGGGTCTCCCCAAGTAGAGCAGCCAGCCGCGTGGGCGGGCTTTCCGACTTGAGCGGACTGGCGTCAAGTGGCACGGTTTCCCCCATGAGCAACTAGCGAACCCATAGGGTCATTTGTCATTGGTTATTAGTTATAAATTACTAATAACTAATAACTATCAAGCTTTCGTTACTGCCAGCACTCCCATCATATCGTTCGCAATGGGGTAGTGTGTGACGGATGTAAAACCAACTTGACGGGCTATCCCTACTTGCTCTTTTCCATTGGGAAAGCGATCTAAGCTAGGACTGATGTAAGCGTACTCTTCTTTTAAGCCTAAATGATTTGCTACTGGCACCACAAGATTATCCAAATACCACTGCTGAAGGGCGCGTAATTGAGAATTGCTTGGTCGATGAAAATCTAAGATGGCAGCTTTTGCACCAGGTTTTAAGACACGGTGTAACTCTTTAAGGCTGCGAGGAATATCCGTAACATTTCTCAAACCATAACCCATCGTTGCGGCGTCAAATTGGTCATCGTTAAAGGGTAAATCTAACACATCAGCTTCTACCCAAGTAATGACAGGCTGGGGATATTGCTTTTGAGAGCGTTCTTTTGCAGTTTCTAGCAAATTTGGCGAAAAGTCTACTCCATATACTTGTCCTGTGACTCCCACGCGTCGCGCTAAACGTAAGGTTAAATCTCCACTACCGCAACACAAATCCAAGCAAGTATCTCCTGGTTTGGCTGCACTCCATTTCACTGTCATTTCTTTCCATATGCGGTGTTGTCCAAGACTCAACCAATCGTTCAATTGGTCATAGACAGGGGCAATACGGTTAAAAATAGCTTGAATTTTATTGGTCATTGGTCAAAGATTATTTGTCATTTGTTCTTGGCAAATGACAAAGCGTCAAGTCTGACCCCCCGCAAGCCGGGGGTCAGAACTTTGTAACACAGAACTAAGGACAAATAACTATACAGCAGTTTGATGACAAGAACTACTAGTTAAAGCGATCGCCACTAGTTGTGCTGATAAATTAATTAGCTGTAATTCATCTTCTCGCAAAGTGCAAGGTTGTTTCCACTGTAGTGACAAAACTCCTAACAGTTGTTTGTGATAGCTAATCGGGATCACTAGATGTGCTTGCACACCTGTTTGTTGATAGTGATTAAGACTCTTTAATTGATCATTTTTAAGTATATTTAATGAAACTTGCATTTCCTGAGTGGCGATCGCTTGACTTGTGAGTGGATCTTCAGCAAGCCAGTTTTTTATTATACCAACATCACTATAAGTTCCTTGAGTCGCAATCAGAGTATTGCCCTTAATCAGTTGCAAAATACAGCCATCTGCCGCGAATGTTTCACCAACAGCCATTGCAATTGGTGTAAGCGTTTCCTCTAAGCTATGAGCCGCTTGTGTAACCTGCACCAAAACAGTTAGCAGATCCATTTGGGCATGGGCACGGCGTAATTCTTCTGTACGTTGTTTAAGTAAATCGTAGGTTTCGGCGGCTCTTTGGACTACTGCCTTTAATTCTCCTGGATCCCAAGGCTTTGTGATATATTTATAAACCTGCCCGGCATTAATTGCTTCTACTAAATCCTCAATATCTGTAAATCCCGTCAGAATTATCCTTACCGTATCAGGAAACTGAGGTACAGTCTTGCTTAAAAACTCAGTTCCTTTCATTTCTGGCATCCGTTGATCGGAGATGATTACCGCTACTTCGCCTTCTGCGGCCAACACTTGTAAAGCGTTTACCCCACTATCCGCCTTCAAAACATTAAAGTCGCGGCGAAAGGTACGATAAAGTAAATCTAGGTTATCAGGCTCATCGTCAACTACTAGGATTTTAAGTTTTTTCGGTCGCTCCAGAGTCATCAACTGGTGGCGGACTTTATCGATTTCAAGACTAGGACTATCCATCAGATATTTCCTTTTAATATTTATCCTTTTGTTATATTCCATACCAGGGTTGATTGAGAATAGCCCGCAAGTATTACAGATATT
Source organism: Desmonostoc vinosum HA7617-LM4 (assembly GCA_019359515.1). Lineage (GTDB taxonomy): Bacteria > Cyanobacteriota > Cyanobacteriia > Cyanobacteriales > Nostocaceae > Desmonostoc > Desmonostoc vinosum. Next base: position 9,639 of record JAHHHC010000042.1, read on the forward strand.
ACTGTTGCAAATTATCCTAAAATAAGACTTGCTGATCAGGTCTGATTTTCCTTGTTGTTCTTAAGTTAAAGCTCCCACCGCCGATTATGACTGACCTACCATCTAGCCCTCAAAATCCTGAGAATGATGTAGCACAAGAATTTTTGCAAAAGCTCAGACAAAAGCAAGGTAATTGGGTGGAATGGGGAATAGCGATCGCCTACCTACAAAAAGCTGGCTACAATCCCCAAGATATCTTTGAAGCAACTGGATTTGAGCCAATTCAACAAAATCAGGTAGTTGTTGGTTCTCAAGTTTACAATTCGATAGAAAAGGCAGGAGCATCAGCAGCAGCGCGATCGCACTACGCCACGCGCGGTAGTGATATTCTCTATGAGCTACGCTTACTCAGCCAGGAAGAACGCGCTAGCGCTGCTGAACTTACCTTCTTGCACAAACTTGATGCCGATGAAGCGCGAGAAGTGGCAAAAGCAATTAAAGACTTTTCTTACTTTCGGACTTTGCCAGAAGGATTTTCTAACCATTCTGGAGATGCTGTTGCCTACCAAGCTTGGAGATTAGCACGGCAAAATACAGATTTACAAGAGCGATCGCGCCTCATTGCCAAAGGTTTACGTTTTGCTCATACGCAAACAGCTAGGAAGCAAATAGAACAATTACTTGTAGATTTTTCTGTTGTACCGAAACGCCCGACTCCAACTATTCCCTTCTATAGGCTCGACTCTGAAGATGAACTTCCCCGGATATTCCCTGTAGTAGGTAAGTTGCCGTTGACACCTCAAGATTTAAAATCGGTGCCCTTGGTAGAAGAAATCGAACCATTCCGCCTAGTCAAATTTACCGGAGAACAAGCTTGGGTACCTTTACCGGGTTGGCGAGTGCTGTTGAGTGCAGAAGATGCAGTGGTGATTTTAGCGAATAGCGATCGCTTCCCCAATCAAACACAAAAGTTAGAACAAGTACTCGTAGTCGTAGATCGCGCCCAACGACAATGGGACGCCTCCAGCTATTTTGTTGTTGACAACGGCAACGATTTAGATTTTCAGTGGTTTGAAACTGAGCCAGAACTGCCAATACTGGGGCGAATCATCGTCATTGTCCGCCCCAAGAAAATCCTTGATGAAGAACTAACCAAAGATTCTTGGCAAATTGATGAATAGCAGGTTAGGCATGTAATTGGGAGAAGATCATCATTAGTGATTTGTCCTTTGTAAAGGCATTTGGTAAAGGCTTTTGACAAATGACTAATGACAAAGGACAACCCTCACTAGTCAAAGTGCTATTTAAATGCGTAATACTATATTTTTGTAAATATAAAAGATAACGAAAAATATGGTTTCGCAATAACTTAGATTGCGGAATCTATTGTATAAAAACTGAAGACTATATTTAAAGTACGCTTACTTATATACTCAGTAGGTAAATTAAAAATGCTCAAAACAAAAAATTTACTGGCTGTGACTATTATCGGCTTATGTTTGCTCAAGACAAATGCTGCCTTCGGTAAAAATATTGGTGTCAGTTTGTCACAAGTTCCAGACATTTCGATAGCAGCAGCCTCGGACAATAAACAAGCAGTTGCTAGCTTCAATGAGGGAATTACTCTCTATCAACAAGGAGATTTAAAAGGTGCAGAAGCAGCTTTTCGCAAAGCAATTGAATTAGAACCTAGTTATGCTCAAGCTTATATTGCTTTAGGAAATACTCTCGACGATCAAGGTAAACCAAAAGATGCGATCGCTTTATACAAAAAAGCAATTAGCCTTGACCCCAAAGAGCCTGGAGCATACTTTAATATGGGTTTGACTTTTTCTAGGCTAGAGCAGTATGAAGAAGCAATCTCAGCGTATAAAAAAGCAATTGGTCTTGACCCCAAGTATATCAGGGCGCACCATAATTTAGGTAACGTTTATTACAATCAGAAAAAGCTCCCAGAAGCGATCGCTAAGTATACACAAGTCATCCGTCTCGACCCAAATTATGCACCAGCATATGCATCTTTGGGAAATACTCTGTATGCTCAAGGCAAGCTAGATCAAGCAGTCACTCAATACAAAAAAGCTATTAGTCTTGATCCCAATTATGCAGGCGCTCACTATTATTTAGGAAATGTTTTGTCTGATCAAGGTAAAACAGCAGAAGCGGTAGCTGAGTATACAGAAGCTGTGCGTTTAGAACCGAAAAATCCCGTAGGCTATAACGCTTTGGGAAATGCACTGTATAACCAAGGACAGCTAGAAGAAGCAATTACAAAATATCAGCAAGCGATTACCATCGATCCCAGCTATATAGATGCTCAATACAATTTAGGTAGTGCATTCTACGCTCAAGGCAACCTAGCAGAAACAGTTAATCAATACACAAAAGTTATCAGTCTCGATCCAAAAAACGCAGAAGCTTACACGGGCTTGGGAAATGCTGTCGATGATCAAGGCAAGTCAGAAGAAGCAATTGCCCATTACAAAAAAGCCATTAGCCTTGCACCTAGCTATGGCTTGGCTTACTATAATTTGGGAATTACCCTAGGAAGACAACAAAAGCTAGATGAAGCGATCGCCAATCTTAAAAAAGCTAGAGAGTTATTCCAAGCTCAGGGAAACACAAAAATGGTTGAGAAAGTTGATCAGCTATTCCAAAAAATTAACAGTCAAACTAATTAATCAAAGCCGGAAATGGACTCTGGATGGCGAATGCATATCATAATCAATTTGTAAAGAGCGTAGGTTTTAATTAATTAATGACTCTGCAAAAGGGCAAAGTTTATCTCGTAGGTGCTGGGCCTTATGATTTAGCTTACCTAACACTTAAAGCTTATAACCTTTTAGCGGTGGCTCAAGTGCTAGTTTACGACGCCCTTGTCAATGCTGAATTGATGCAGTGCGTACCAACTGATTGCTTGAAACTAGATGTCGGTAAACGTGGTGGAAAACCCAGCACACCACAAGGCGAGATTAACAATTTACTAGTAAAGTACTGCCAACAGGGTAAACAAGTTGTCAGGCTAAAATCAGGTGATCCGTTTATTTTTGGGCGCTGTACTTCGGAAATAGAAGCGCTAAAAGCATCGGGTTGTGAGTTTGAAATAGTGCCAGGAATTTCATCAGCCCTAGCAGCACCATTATTAGCAGGAATACCCTTAACAGATCCGGTGTTGAGTCGCTGTTTTGCAGTATTTACAGCTCATGAACCAGATGCTTTAGATTGGGAAGCACTTTCACGATTAGAAACCCTCGTCATCTTAATGGGAGGGCAACATCTGGCAGAAATTGTACATCAACTAGTGCGGCGCGGGCGATCGCTGGTGACGCCGATGGCAATCATCCGCTGGGCAGGTAGTCATAATCAACAAATTTGGACAGCCCAACTAGGTGATATTCTTCAACAAACTGCTGGTTTGTCTCTTTCTCCAGCTGTAATAGTCATTGGTGAAGTTGTTGGGCTACGCGAGTACTTACAACCTGAGAAAATATCCTCAGAAGTTTCGACTACAGCCATGTCAAACAACCTCCCCCTCACTGGCAAAACCATTCTCGTGACGCGTTCGGTAGGGCAATCAAATCAATTTAGCGATCGCCTCATCGCTTCAGGTGCTACAGTCATTGAAATGCCTACCTTAGAAATTGGCCCACCTGCCAGTTGGGAAGCTTTAGATAGTGCGATCGCTAATTTATCTAACTTCGACTGGTTAATTCTCACTTCTACTAACGGTATAGACTACTTTTTTGCCAGATTAGCTGCACAAAGTAAAGATGCTCGTGCTTTAAATAGCGTTAAAATTGCCGTTGTTGGCGAAAAAACAGCCCAAAGTCTCAGACAACGCAGCCTCCAACCAGATTTTATTCCTCCTAACTTTGTTGCTGATTCTTTAATAGCAAGTTTTCCCGAAGAACTGTCTGGTAAGAAAATTTTATTTCCCAGAGTAGAAAGCGGTGGCAGAGAAATTTTAGTTAAAGAATTAACTACCAAAGGAGCAGAAGTTACAGAAGTAGCGGCATATCAATCTTGCTGTCCAAATAGTATCCCCCTAGAGGCAGAATTAGCCATCCAAAATCGCAAAATAGATGTAATTACCTTTGCCAGTTCTAAGACTGTGCAATTTTTTTATCAACTGATCACAAGTAAATTTTCACAAAACTCTGTAGCCAATTATTTAACAGGAGTTTGTATCGCCTCTATCGGCCCCCAAACCTCTAAAACTTGTCATGCTTTATTAGGACGCGTGGATGTAGAAGCTGAAGAATATACTTTGGAAGGTTTAACTCAAGCATTGATCAAGTGGGTGAATTTTGGGAGATGAGGGAGATGTGGGAGACGCGGGGACGAGGGGATGAGGGGACGAGGGGACGCGGGACGCGGGGACGCGGGGACGCGGAGAATAACCAATGACGAAGGACAAATGACAATTCCCCATTCACAATTCCCAATTCCTTATTACAAATGACGCCTAATGTGAATTTAGTAATTATGGTGTCAACCAGTAGGTGTTTTTTAAACAAAACAAAATTTTGTGCTTGAAAAGCTTATCCTCTCTAGCTTTGAATCCTCTTTGAGGGTTTTAGAGGTTGACACCACCACCCCAAATCCTTACCAGAATTGCTTTTGAGGTTATTTATTATTCTTGCGCTCTTGACAACCAAACGTCTGAAAAGGTATCTTAACTACAGGTTGCCACTATTGAACCTTGAAAACCAAATATATCAAGGCTTGCAGACCCCAGCGGTTTTAATCAACCCAAATCCCTATTAGGGATTGAAACCTTGTAATACCCGAAATTCTCTCCATCCCCGCAGTTTTAATCAACCCAAATCCCTATTAGGGATTGAAACTTGGACAGCATCCCATACGGCAGCAATCATCCTCTGGGTTTTAATCAACCCAAATCCCTATTAGGGATTGAAACTGCGTTGGAGATGCGATCGCCCTCAACGTTGGGTTTTAATCAACCCAAATCCCTATTAGGGATTGAAACGAAACATCGGTGTCTGTGCATATACATTGCCATTGTTTTAATCAACCCAAATCCCTATTAGGGATTGAAACAATTGAAAAATATAAGGAGGAGTAAAATAAAATGTCAAGTTTTAATCAACCCAAATCCCTATTAGGGATTGAAACGCTGGGGGGAGAATCGACGGCGGCACTGCGAGTGTTTTAATCAACCCAAATCCCTATTAGGGATTGAAACCAATCCATTCCACTTGATAACCTTGTGAATGATTGAGCCGAAGTTTTAATCAACCCAAATCCCTATTAGGGATTGAAACATCGTTTTAACCTCACAAGGTTGTAGATTAGTAAGTTTTAATCAACCCAAATCCCTATTAGGGATTGAAACCGAGTCTATGTCTGGTAGTTTGATGCCTTGAAGGTTTTAATCAACCCAAATCCCTATTAGGGATTGAAACCCATTTGTAGTCATCCTCTGATTCAATGTTATTTTGGTTTTAATCAACCCAAATCCCTATTAGGGATTGAAACACTTACACTGCCAACATCTCCTTTTATTCCTGAAGTTTTAATCAACCCAAATCCCTATTAGGGATTGAAACTATTAAGTCTGGCATTTATGGGGCGCTATTTGAGTTTTAATCAACCCAAATCCCTATTAGGGATTGAAACAAAGTAGCGAGAGGTAAATTAAAACACTACAAAGTTTTAATCAACCCAAATCCCTATTAGGGATTGAAACCTGATTTATCTGCTGGTAGTGGAGGCGGTGGTGGTGGTTTTAATCAACCCAAATCCCTATTAGGGATTGAAACATTAGAAATATAGGAGATGATTTTTATAAATTAAAATGTTTTAATCAACCCAAATCCCTATTAGGGATTGAAACTCTTATTTGTGATGTGAATTAATTAGTAAGTGTGGTGTTTTAATCAACCCAAATCCCTATTAGGGATTGAAACAATGGTATTCGCTAGACTCGCCATACCACTGCCCAAAGTTTTAATCAACCCAAATCCCTATTAGGGATTGAAACCAACCTATCCAAAGAATTCGATAAAAAGTTTGAGTTTTAATCAACCCAAATCCCTATTAGGGATTGAAACAGCAGTTGGGTGAGCGTCTGCCGGGGGCGATGGGGGTTTTAATCAACCCAAATCCCTATTAGGGATTGAAACAAGAAATCAAACAAGGTGATGTGATTAGCGATAAGTTTTAATCAACCCAAATCCCTATTAGGGATTGAAACGCAACTAAAACGCCACCCCAGAGGGACACTGCGGCTTTTGTTTTAATCAACCCAAATCCCTATTAGGGATTGAAACAAGTGAATTAGATGAGATTAGCTCATTGTGGTTAATTGTTTTAATCAACCCAAATCCCTATTAGGGATTGAAACGTTGATGAACGCACTGGCGAATGTTTCTATCCTGGTTTTAATCAACCCAAATCCCTATTAGGGATTGAAACAGAAATCAAAAATAATAAAGCGAAAGCTGACCTTATGTTTTAATCAACCCAAATCCCTATTAGGGATTGAAACTCGGGTACGTCACGGATTCAAAGAAAGCGCCTCGGTTTTAATCAACCCAAATCCCTATTAGGGATTGAAACTTAGCTCGGGCTGTACATATAATATGTACTCTAGTTTTAATCAACCCAAATCCCTATTAGGGATTGAAACATTTATACCGACTACAACGATTAGCCCATTTAAGTTTTAATCAACCCAAATCCCTATTAGGGATTGAAACTTGTAACGCGGCGGCATAAACCCAGTGTAATTTACGTTTTAATCAACCCAAATCCCTATTAGGGATTGAAACCTATAAATCCACTTTTTAAGAGTAAGCGATTTGCAAACGTTTTAATCAACCCAAATCCCTATTAGGGATTGAAACCATCTAGAGAACATATATCTTTGATTGGTAAATCCAGTTTTAATCAACCCAAATCCCTATTAGGGATTGAAACATTCTGTCCCTAGGAGAGATATATCTAAATGGAAGGTTTTAATCAACCCAAATCCCTATTAGGGATTGAAACATTTAGTAGATAGCGATCGCTATATTAGAGATAGTTTTAATCAACCCAAATCCCTATTAGGGATTGAAACTCGCGGCGGTGGGTGGGATTTTGTAAATAAATTTGTTTTAATCAACCCAAATCCCTATTAGGGATTGAAACAAATTCGCAATTTGGGCATTGTTCTTTTACCATTGTTTTAATCAACCCAAATCCCTATTAGGGATTGAAACTCGGTACTACATAACTCCAGAAAACGACGAAAAGCGTTTTAATCAACCCAAATCCCTATTAGGGATTGAAACATTTTAATTACTATGCTGTTGTCACGCACAGCAAAAGTTTTAATCAACCAAAATCCCTATTAAGGATTAGACCTCTTGCAAAAGTCTTAATTTTTGCGCTTTTATTTGCGTCTTTGTGCCTTTGCGCGAAACAAAAAAATATTTATGCAAGAGACTCCATGAACTGCGTTTACAAAGAACTATAAAAATATTTCTTCCCTACTCCCCACTCCCTACTCCCCACTCCCTATTTTTTGTTTTTAATTCACATCAGGCATAAATGACAAATAAACGCATAATCGGCTTAACTGGAGGTATTGCCACAGGTAAAAGTACCGTAGCCAATTATTTGGCTAGTGCTTACAATCTACCAACTTTTGATGCAGATATTTATGCTAGAGAAGCAGTGGCTGTAGGTTCTCCCATTCTTGATGCGATCGCCCAACGTTACGGAGAACAAATATTATTAGTAGATAGAAGCTTAAATCGTCAAAAACTGGGCGAAATTATCTTTAACAATCAAGATGAACGCATTTGGATAGATGAATTGATTCATCCTTACGTAAACGAGCGCTTTCTTGAAGTAATTGCCCAATCCTCAGCAAAAACACTTGTGTTAGTAGTGCCTCTATTATTTGAAGCTAGAATGACCAATTTAGTTACAGAAATCTGGGTAGTGCGTTGTTCGGGTGAGCAACAACTACAACGATTAATCGAACGAAATCATTTGAATAGAGAACAAGCGCAAGTCCGTATCAATAGCCAACTATCTTTAGACGAAAAAGCCGCTCGTGCAAACGTGATTTTAGATAACTCTTTTACACTAGAAGCACTACTGAAGCAGGTAGATGTAGCCTTAAAAAAAGCTAGTAGTAACTAAGCTACCGTGCATTATTGAGCCTTTCCTATTCGGTATCAGGGTAAACTACTGATAACTGATAACGTATTACTGAAACATAAATATGAAAAATGGGTAAACCTCCCCATCTAAAAACGGGGGCTTTTACCCTACCGGAAATAACCATTTATTTAGGAATATAGAGATGTAGGGTTGGCTTTGATCCCAAGCACCAACATGGAATATTTGTATTACCTGGCAAACGCTAGTTTAACTCTGAGGGTGGTTCAATGCTTGCACGCTAGACCCCAGATGCCTGTTTCGTTCATCACCGTGATTCATCAGATTGATGGCTGGGTGATTAGGATCAAACTCAAAGGTCAAGTCTCATCCCAAGAAGATGGCGATTTTCGAGCTTTTCTCAATGAATTAGGAATTAGCTATGAGCCACCGATGAGGGTGCAAATGGCACTTTGGAGTTTGGAAGCAGGACAGTGCCCTGTGGATGTGATGCGTCGTTATCAAGTGGCGATCGTCTCCCATGGTAGCCCAGAGCGAGAAGAAATCGAAGCTTTCCGGCAACAATTTGTCCGGGGGTTGGGTTATTGTCCAGAAACATTGGCATAAGCGAATGTACACTGAGTTGGCATTACTCATTACCAGAGAAGTCAAGCGTTAAAAGCCAAAATAAACAATGCTTTTAATTCTTGACTTCTAAATAATGCTAGTTAGCTGACCATTTAGTTATAAAAATATTACAAATTCTTGACTATTGGTTATTTTTGGTAACGAGATATTCTGTTACTGACCGTCATCAATTATAGAATCGAAAGCTGCGGGAATATATTCTTGCAGCTTTAATTTATATCCAGCTACTGAGGATGTAGCTAGGGTTTCTTGAGTAGCTATAACCCCAGGCGAGTTGGTTGAGAGTCGCTGACAGTGGACAACAGCAACGTCAAATCGGCAGGAATATTCTGATTTTTCCGGATGCTGAGCCAAGAATATTCTAGCAGTGCGCCAAATTTTTGCTTGCTTTTTTGGGGCGATCGCATCTTTTCCCCATGCATCCCAATTACCAGAACTACGGGTTTTAACTTCAACAAATGCTACTATGGAGTGCTGAGTAGTAATTACTGAGTGAAGCGATGAGGGGGAATTTTCTTTCGCCTCCCCATTATGCTGGGCAATAATATCAATTTCTCCCCAGCGGCAACTAAAGCGACGATGTAAAATTGTCCAACCTGTAGATTGTAACCATTGGGCAACTAGATCTTCACCTAGTTGCCCAATATCAGGATAATGAGATGGAGGAGGGTTAGCCATTAACTACAAATACTATGAAATTTAGCTTAAGTAATCAGATTTGGACGAGTATACTCAGTTTATTGCTTTTGGTAGTAGTTGGCACTACAGCATCTGTGGGTTTTACTGAAACTGCTTTAGCCCTTGAGTACAATAAAGAAATTTTAATAGAGGCTGATTTTTCAGGGCGTGATTTATCAGACTCCAGCTTTACCAAAGCTAATCTGCGTCAGAGTAACTTCAGCCATACTAACTTACGCGGTGTCAGCTTCTTCGCTGCAAATTTAGAGTCAGCAAATTTAGAAGGGGCTGATCTCACAAATGCTACTTTAGACTCAGCTCGCCTAATCAAAGCAAATTTAACAAATGCAGTTTTGGAGGGTGCATTTGCTGCCAGCACCAAATTTGACGGTGCAATTATTGAAGGAGCAGATTTTACCGATGTGCTACTGCGTCCAGATGAACAGAAAAAATTATGCCAGGTTGCTCAAGGTGTTAATCCAACAACAGGACGCGATACCCGTGACACATTATTTTGTCCATAGTTAGAGGACGTCTAGTAGCGTGTGTTATGCCTTATAAGCTAATCTGCCTTTAACTTGCATAATCCTTTGCCTCAGAAAGACGCGGAGAGAAGTTGCGTGCGGGGGTTCCCCCCGTTGAGCAAACTTCGGAGGACGCGCTTAAGGGGAGACGCGGGGATGCAATTTGAATGATTATTAGCTTAGCAACGCACCGTCTAAGATCTTCGGTGCGTTAGGACTTGCGTCCATAACGCACCCTACTGCAACGACACAACTAAACCTCTGCTAATCCATCCGAGAGCATGAATCCATTAGTAGAATAAATGCTCTCAACAACTACTGTATCAGTAACGCTAGGAATAAAATCTGTATCGCTAATTATGGGTAACAAATGATCGTATAATTGCATTGCTTGTAAACAATTATTGATATTAGCGATCGCTAAATTATAGGTGTCAATCTTTTGCTCAACAACATCTAATAACCTTCGATTATTAGTAATCTTTTCTTGTGCTTCTTGTTCTAGTGTTTTCTCTAAGTAAGCACGCGCCTGGGGATATTGCTGTAAAATCGCATCCGCTTGTTGTGTTGCCATTGTCAGTAATTGAGTTTTGAGTGTTTGATTGATAGTTTGGCGGAAGGATTTACGGATAGTTTGAGAAACTTTTGGCTCAAAATCTAACTTCAATAATTGCCTAATTGCTGGTTCTGCTTCTACCATACTTTCAGCATCATAACCCTGGGAAGTTTGTAGTAAAGTCTGACGAAATTGATAGATGGAAAAAGTACCTTCATCATAGAATCTGGGACTTTCTCGCACAAAGCGATCGCATTCTACACTGGCTGCATTTGTTAACACCTGAGAAACTTGTTTTGCTAAAGTATTTATCTCTTGCTCAATCCCCCCATCATTACCCAATAAGCGATATAATTGTCGATAATATTCTGATTTGTGAATTTTGGCGATTAACTGTTGAAATAAATTGACAATTAACTGCTCGGTAGACTCAATTAAAATATCTTCTAACTGATTGGCTAAATAATAAAATGCTTCTACTAAAATCGCAATTAACGGTGCTGTAGCATTGCGAGGATGATTGAGAGTTGCACGTCGATAAGCATCAGCAACAGAGAAAGTATCTAGCAACTCATAAAGACGGCGAATCATGCGTGATTGCAATTGCTGAAAATCTGCTTCAAAACCATCACAGGAATTATTGACTACTTGGTTAACTTCTTCTGTGATGTGCTGGCTGAAGTCTTTACCAATTTGCAGGAGTTGCTGATTGAGGCGTTGCAGTTCCTGCGCTTTCATCGTCTCAATTTCTTGGGGCTGACTATCTAAATCTCTTTGGATTTCCTGATAATATTTTTTCAGAGGAATACAAATATCTTCTAAATCATCAGCAAAATTGATAAAAAGTTGTGGACGTTTTTCTGTAGTTAGATAGTGAGTAATAGCTGTGCGAAATTCTTCTATCCCGCTATCTCGAATTAGCTGATTAATTAATGGCATTCCTTGTTCAGACAAAATTCGTGTGTAGTTTTCATTAGGAGTCTCGAAGCCATTGAGAGAAATCCGAAAATTACTTTGCGAAAGCTTGCCAGAACTAACACAGTAGTTGTTAAATGCATAGACAAATTGTGGCGTTTCTTCTTTACCATCTAAACCTTTGACACTTTCAGTAAAGACAGAATCTAAACCAAATCGATCGCGCTCACTTGTCTGTTTAATTTGACTGCCGTAAAATCCTAACAATCCACTAGTTTTATAAACTCTGCTGGGGTTGCGAAACTGTCTACTAATTAAATCATCCAATCGTTGCCGCAGCTGAGTGTTGTACCAAGTCTCATCAATCCGGTTGAAGATGTAGAAAACGCGATCGCGTATTCCTCCATTGTCCCGCATCTTTTCTAAAAGTTCTGTTTCTTCTTTAGTCATGTCACCCGCTGAAGCAGGTTTCAGCACACACACCACAGCTGATGTATCAGCATGTTGAATTTTAGCGTAGGTTAGCTGTGCATCCTTTTGTTCTGGTGCATCTATACCTGGCGTGTCAATAATTACATTGCCATCTTGCAAGAGAGGATGGTTGCAGTAATATTCAATTCGCTTCAAGACAGCGCTATTACTACCACGACGCGCATATCCAGCAGCTTCTTTGAGATTGGAAAAGTTAAATTGTTCCATAGAATATGTAGCATTATTAACCGTATGAATGCGATCGCGGTTTGTTACATATCCATCTAGCAACAATGTTAACGCCTTTGCTTGTTTTGCACGTTCCGATTTACTCTCGCCGCCTTCCTGCTCAATAATAGCCTTACAACCTTGATGTAGTAAGTCAATTACATCATCTTGATTAATATTAACTACCGTTTTAAATCCCAATTCTTGACACAGAGAAACTGCTTGCTCTCTAATCTCTGCTTCGCTTAAAAATGTTAAAACAACACGTTCTTTATCTACTTCTGCATACTCAATCTTGCATTCTGTACCTGTAGCGTGTCCTTCTGCACTGTAAAGTAACTCTCTTTCCAACAGTGCATTAATTAGCATTGATTTACCGGCACTAAACGCACCTGCAAATACAATTTCAAATTTTGGGGAAATTGCTTTACTAAGAGAAGTTTGTACAAATGTAATATCTTGAGAACGTAGTGTTGGCTCTTGTTGTAAAAGTTGTAAAATAGACTCGACTTGCTGTTTTAAATTTTGGCACTGAGGTAGCAGATTAGACATTTTTAACACTCAAAAAATCATGTATAATTTTAAGATGTGTTGTATTTTTAATGGCTCAGTAATCTTGCTGAAACCTACAATTATCTGGCTTGAAAATAGGGAGTGGGAGAAGAGGTATTTTTATAGCAAGCAGTGATGCGGTACTTTTTCGTATAAAAATAAAAAGAATAACCTCCAACGATGATCACTGGAGGTTATTAGCAAAGACATTGGAATAGTGGACTATTTTAAAAAAAATATATCCCTTTGTCAAATATGTTTTCTCTATCAAAAGGCGCGTCATAGGTAAATTTTGTTAGTCACCAAGAATACAAATTTCAATCCCACATTTTTAAACAAACGTGAGTTAAGCTAATCGTCATTCAAATTACATCTGCGTGTCTCCGTGTCCCCGCGTCTTTCTAGCGGTTTGAACTATGCAAATTAAAAGCGCAACAGCTTACCTACTCCCCACTCTTTATTTCTTATTCTCACGGCCATGTGGTTCATAAAGGTATGTCATATCAGGGCCATTGGGAATAATACCACCAGGGTTGAGCGGGAACAAGTTGCCGTAGTAATCTTGCTTGACACTCTCGACATCGCATGTGTCTGCAACACCTGGAAGTTGATATAGTTCACGCAGATAGGCCCCTAGATTAGCATAGTCGCGAATTCGTCGGCGGTTGCATTTGAACAACCCATAATAAGCGCTATCAAAGCGAAATAAGGTTGTAAATAGGCGAATATCCGCCAATGTGAGATTATCGCCACACAGATATCGACTAGTTTGTAATGCTGTCTCAATCTCATCAAGAGTTGTGAACAGCTCATTACAAGCTTGATTGTATGCTTCTTGGGTTTGGGCAAAACCGCAACGATAGACGCCGTTATTCACTGCATGGTAAATTTTGTCATTCCACCAGTCAATCTTTTCTTTGAGTTCTGATGGGTAAAGATCTAACTTAGGATTGTTGGCAAACTCGTTAAATTGTGAGCTCAGCATCACGATGATCTCTGCACTCTCGTTATTAACGATTGCTTGCGTCTGATTGTCCCATAACACTGGGACTGTTGAGCGTCCACTATAGCCTGGTTTTGCTAGCTGATATAGTTCAGCGAGTGTACTGCAACCTGCTTCTGTTTCATCGAACACCCAACCGCCGATAGTCACAGAAGGAGACACAATACATACCGAAATTGCAGCTTCCAAACCTTTAAGCGATCGCACTACCAGAGTTCTGTGTGCCCAAGGACAGCTCAACCCAACATAAAGTTTATAACGTCCTGCTGCGGGTGGATAAGGATTTCCTGCCTCTATACCGATAGACTTACGGAACTGGCTATTAGGACGAATATACTCTCCTGACTGATTGCGGGGAGCAAGGTTTGACATCATCATGTGCCATATTGTCGTCCAGACAAACTTACCTAACCAAATAATCAGCTTGGGTGGTAGTGACTTGCCTTTTTTCTTTTGGATATTTCTATCATCATCCATTGGATAGAATCTAAACCTTTACTTCATTTCTAACTTTATCGTCATTTTTACCCAACTACACTAGCTTACTATATTTGTAGATATAACTTAAAAATAAACGCTCTCAACACTTCAACTTATATCAATATATATCAGAGTTTAAAAATTCACTTATACGTTGCTTCCTGAATTCAAAAGTTTTATGGTTATTCTAGAAACATTAAACCAATTTACTACAAATAATATTTATCAAAACATGAATGAAAAAAGCCTTCAGCAGACCTTTTGTAAAAACCTCAAACTTTAACTCTTTTTTTGTGTATTAGCGAAGTGGGGTCTAGCCCGATAAAAAAATTATGCAACAAGCCCAACATTTATCTCAAACTCAAAAAACAGGAATTTATTTAACTCATGCTACAAGGATGGATACAAATTACCTTAACCCTACTAATAGTAATAGCAATCACTCCCTTTTTTGGGCGATACATAGCGCGTGTTTTCCTATATCAAAGTACTTTTATCGACATAATTTCAAATCCAGTTGAACGAGTACTTTACTCCTTAATTGGTGTTCAACCCCAAAAAAATATGACAGGTTGGCAGTATGCGCGGGCAATCCTTTATAGCAACATTGCTATGGGGTTGCTAATGTTCTTGATTATTATGAATCAGGGATGGTTACCGCTAAACCCAACTAAAATAAATGCCCCAACTTGGGACACAGTACTGCACACAACTATTTCCTTTATTACTAATACCAACCAGCAGCATTATTCTGGTGAAACCTACATGAGCTATGGCAGCCAAATGTTAGCACTAGGCTACCATATGTTCACCTCCGCTGCGACAGGAATCGCAGTGGCGATCGCCTTTATTCGTGGTTTAACAGGAAGGCCATTAGGTAACTTTTATGTAGATTTGATTCGTGCAATTACTCGAATTTTGCTACCCATTAGTATTGTGGGTGGAATAGTCTTGATTGCCCTTGGTGTACCAGAAACCCTAGCAGGGGCAGTAGTGATACGTACCCTAGAAGATCCTGCCATAAGTCAGGCGATCGCCCGTGGCCCTGTTGCCCATTTAGAAATTATCAAGGAACTAGGCGAGAACGGCGGTGGCTTTTTCGCCATCAACTCAGCCCATCCATTGGAAAATCCCAGTGGCTTGACAAATTTGATTCAGCTTGTGGCCATCCTGTCAATACCCACCTCCCTGATTTACACCTATGGCATATTTGCCAACAACCTTAAGCAAGCTTGGTTAGTGTATTGCATTCCATTGGCTATTTTGGTGGTCTTGATTGTCATCACAGCGATCGGTGAATATAACGGTAATCCTGCCGTGAATGCCCTCTTAGGTAGCCAACAACCAAATTTGGAAGGTAAAGAAGTCCGGTTTGGTTGGGCACAATCTGCATTGTACGCCGTGATTACAACTGCAACCATGTGTGGGGCCGTCAATAGCCTGCATGATTCATTCATGCCGAATGGCGGCTTTAGTATGCTTTGTGATATGTTTTTGCAGATTGTTTTTGGTGGACAAGGTACAGGAACCGCGTATCTATATGCGTACTTGATATTAGCCGTATTTGTCACAGGTTTAATGGTAGGACGCACACCAGAATTTCTCGGACGCAAAATTGAGAAGCGTGAGGTTGTGCTGGCGAGTTTCTTAATATTGCTAGTTCACCCGATCGCCATTTTGATTCCAGCGGCAATTACCCTAGCATTCCCCGATCAATTGGCAGGAATTAGCAATCCTGGTTTTCATGGCTTTGCACAAGTAATTTACGAATATGCCTCAGCTGCGGCTAATAACGGTTCTGGGTTTGAAGGCTTAGGCGATTCCCAACCATCGCCAATTGCGATCGCCACTGGCGCACAAACAACAGTAACCGCCCTTTGGTGGAACCTCAGCACCTGCTTTAGTTTATTAGCAGGGCGCTACATCCCAATTATCAGCCTATTGTTGCTAGCAGATAGCATGTCTCGCAAACAACTAGTTCCCCTCACCGCAGGTACCCTTAGAACCGACACCGGACTATTTACCAGCGTCACCGCCGCCGTGATTTTAATTCTAGGCGCACTGACATTTTTTCCAGTTTTAGCACTAGGCCCCATTAGCGAAGCCTTTTTTATAATTCGTAATTCGTAATGACGCGACGCTCCTGCGTCGCTAACGCTTCGCTATCGAGGACTCGCTAACGCTGCGAAGCGCGTAATTCGTAATTGGTTGATTATTTCTTTGTCCCATTCCCCATTCCCAATTCCCCATTCCCTATGCCCACCCACTCCCCCCGCATTCCCTCTGGAACTCGCGACTCACGCAAGCATACCCCTAAAGCAGACATGCGGGGACTCTACAAAAGAGCAATTCGTGAGTCATTTGTCAAGCTAAATCCGCGGATTGCGGTGAAAAACCCAGTCATGTTTATTGTCTGGGTAGGAACAATTGTGACTTTCCTTGTTACCCTTGACCCGAATTTGTTCGGCACAGTTCAAGCGAATGTCAACCAACAACGCTTGTTAAACGGCTTAATTACCCTGATTCTGTTTTTCACAGTTCTTTTTGCCAACTTTGCCGAAGCTGTAGCCGAAGGACGCGGTAAAGCCCAAGCAGATTCCCTGAGAGCAACACGTTCTGATACGATCGCTCGTAAAATCTCTCCCGATGGTGTCATTGAGAAAGTCAATTCTACAGAACTACGGCGAGGCGATTTAGTTAAAGTAATTGCCAATGATATGATTCCTGCCGATGGGGAAGTACTTCAAGGTATTAGTTCAGTGGATGAGTCTGCCATTACCGGAGAATCTGCCCCTGTACTCAAGCAACCAGGTACAGATATTGCCAGTTCGGTGACAGGAGGTACACGCCTACTCTCAGACGAGTTGACGATTCGCATTACCGCCGATCCCGGTCAAGGCTTTATTGACCGCATGATTTCCTTAGTAGAAGGGGCTGAACGCGCTAAGACTCCCAACGAGATTGCTTTAACAGTGCTATTAGCAGTATTGACACAGGTTTTCTTGATTGTGGTATCAACAATGCCATCTTTCGTTAACTACATCGCCAGCTTTATCAGTACTGTGTTTGGAACAGAGGCAGGCAATAATTTACGTGCAGGTGCTAGTGTTGCAATCCTAATTTCGCTATTAGTAGCTTTGATTCCTACAACTATCGGTGGATTGCTAAGTGCGATCGGTATTGCTGGTATGGACAGGGTTGCCCAGTTTAACGTCATCGCTACCTCTGGTCGAGCTGTAGAAGCCTGCGGTGATATTAACACACTAGTATTAGATAAAACTGGCACTATTACTTTGGGAAACCGGATGGCTGATGAATTTATCCCCATCAATAACTATTCAGTAGAAGACATAGCGCGAATTGCTGACGCTGCTAGTGTGTTTGATGAAACACCCGAAGGCAAATCGATTGTGAAATTAGCACAAACTTATCAGTTAGTTGCAGATTTCGACATCAATCAAGCAGAGGGTGTAGAGTTTTCTGCCAAAACCCGGATGAGTGGTACTAACCTCCCTGATGGTAAACAAGTTCGTAAAGGTGCAGTCGATGCCATCAAAGGGTTTGTCCGTTCCCGTGGCGGTAACATTCCCGATGGCGTAGACGCAGCTTATGAGCGAGTTTCTCGCTTAGGAGGTACACCATTAGCAGTTTGTCAAGATGACCAAATCTATGGTGTTATCTACCTCAAAGATATTGTCAAACCTGGTTTGCGGGAACGATTCGACCAACTCAGGCGGATGGGTGTTCGCACCGTCATGTTAACAGGCGACAACCGAATTACAGCTAGTGTAATTGCTCAAGAGGCTGGAGTTGATGATTTCATTGCAGAAGCGACTCCCGAAGACAAAATTGAGGTAATTCGCATCGAGCAATCTGAGGGTAAACTAGTGGCCATGACCGGGGATGGCACTAACGATGCACCTGCATTAGCTCAAGCAAACGTAGGTTTAGCCATGAACTCTGGGACACAGGCCGCCAAAGAAGCTGCCAACATGGTCGATTTAGACTCCGACCCCACCAAACTGATTGACTTAGTAACCATTGGCAAACAGCTATTAATTACTCGTGGAGCCTTAACAACATTCTCCATTGCCAATGATATCGCTAAATATTTTGCCATCATTCCCACAATCTTTGCAGCAGTTGGAATTGGCGCACTAAATATTATGAGTCTCAAGAGTGCCCAATCTGCGATCGTCTCGGCGCTAATTTACAATGCTTTAATTATTCCAACACTAATACCGATCGCCCTCAAAGGAGTAAAATTTTTACCCTTAACCGCAGATCAATTACTACGTCGCAATATTTTAATTTATGGCATAGGCGGGATTATTGCACCTTTTATTGCCATCAAACTTATAGATGTTGTTCTGCCTTTGTCTTAGTCTGAACTTCCCCTGGTGCAAATATCTAAATAGCCATTAAACCCTTGCTACGCTATAAACCTAGCCCTTGATGCACATAGCTCTTTTTACTTGGGGGGAAGTTCAGCTTAGTTTTACTCTTCTCCCAAACTCAAGATTTTCTGCGCGACGGACACTTTGCTCAACGGGGGGAACCCCCGCACGCAAGTGTCCTCCTCTGCGTGATCAAAATTCATCCATTCAGCAACGCCAAAATAAAACTATAAACTCATGAAACCCTTCAATATCCAACGCTATATTTCAACAGAAATTTGGGATCAACGGCGTAAACAAAAATTGCCCCTGTATCTATTTCTAGCGATGTGTTTTAACTTAGTGGTTGCACCCTTAGTTTATGCAGCTACTAGTGCATCCCTTTCCCGCACTCAATCTTGGGCTTTGGGGCTATTAGGATTAGTAACACTGGGACTTGCTATTTATTTATTTTTTGTAATGTTTGTACCGGAGAAATTCTAATGAGTTTTGCACACGAAGCTAGTAAAGCTATTCGTTCTACTTTGGTACTTTGGGTGATTACAGCGATTATCTATCCTTTTGTAATGATCGCTTGCGGACAAGTAATCTTTCCCTTCCAAGCTAATGGTAGTCTGCTCAAAAATCCTGGAGGTAAAGTTGTAGGTTCTGCTTTGATTGGTCAGCCTTTTAGTAGCGATCGCTATTTTAACAGTCGTCCCAGTACCACTAATTACAGCACGGCTGACCCCAAAAAAGATGAAGCTAAAGTTTTGCAGACTGGGGTTTCTGGTGCTAGCAACCTTGCACCGAGTAATCCAGCATTGCTAGAACGCATCAAAGGTAAAGATGATCCTGACCTGAATAAACGAGTTGTAGGCGACCTCAATCGTTTAAAATCCGCAGGCATACAGCCAACTGCGGATTTAGTTTACACCTCTGGTTCCAGCCTTGATCCTCACATCACCCCGCAAGCCGCAACCGCGCAAATTGGCAGAGTCGCAAAAACGCGAGGAATTGCGCCTAGTCAATTGGAAACTTTAATTGCTCAAAACACCGATGGTCGTTTTCTTGGTATCTTTGGTGAACCTGGGGTTAATGTCTTAAAGCTAAATTTAGCTTTGGATGCGTTAAAGCAATAATGAGTGCTGAGTAAAAAGACAGTCCACGCCCCGATCACTCTTGGGGCTGTCAATGAATTACGATTCATCTTCCAATTCTGTATTATTCTGCTGTTGTCCAGCAGCCTTTTGGTGTTTATTTGCTTTCCATCTGCCACTTTTACGTGCTGCTTCGCTTAAGAGATACTCAATTTGAGCATTGACACTCCTAAGTTCATCTGCTGACCATTTTTCTAGAACTTCGTAAAGCTTGAGGTCTAAACGTAGTAAAAACCGTTTTTTCTGACTCATGTCTTAGATATAAAGGCTGCCAGTGTTAACCACAGGTTGGGCATTTTGATCTGAGGTTAAAACAACCAACAGATTATTGATCATACTGGCTTTACGTTCTTCATCCAATTCCACAATTTGCCGTTCGCTTATCCGCTTGAGAGCTTCATCAACCATTCCCACCGCACTTTCAACTATTTGTCGTCTGGCGTCAATAACCGCTTTGGCTTGTTGGCGACGCAACATAACTTGGGCAATTTCAGGAGCATAAGCTAAGTGAGAAAGCCTCGCTTCTAATATTTCGACTCCAGCAACTTCTAATCGAGCTTGTAATTCTTTTTGAAGGAAAAGTGCGATTTCATCAGCTAACTCAGCAATTTGTCGTCCTTCTGGACTTTGTAATTGTGAATTAGCTTTTGGTTCCAACACCAATATTACTGGTGGTGATAAAACTCCGTTTGGACGTAAAGGAGCAATAGTAGCCATTATTTGATCAACTCCCTTGTGTGATCTGTAATGCAAGCTTCAAAAGCTTTGTTCTTTTGTTCGTGCATTTGTTCCAGAGTCCCCCAAAGTCCTATCTCATCCTTGGGAATATCCCGTTCTGTAAATAGGTCTAAATCCAACAGTATAGAAACAAACTCCGGTGTTGGAGGAGGAACTAATGCTTGATTAAGAACAAGCATTGTTGTTAGGTTGTCTTGGGGAATTTGTAGCTGCATAAAGTAGCCACTTAACCCTTGTGGTAAGTCAGAGGAAACTTCAGGAAACGTCTTTAAATAGTCCTTTAAATCACCCACAGGTAGAGGAATATCTAGCCTTATTAATGTACCTGACTGCTAACCGAGCAATGGCTTCTGGATGTGTTAGTGACTGGTATATACTCCACAATCGCTTTGCTTCATCTCGGAATGTTTCCCAACAGTCGTAGGGAGCAAGCCGACTGAAGGTAAAGCCATCCAAACGCACTTGAAGAATTTGTTTTTGGTCGTCGCTAAAGACTCTATAGCCAATTTGAGATTGGCTTGCTGTCGCCTCAACACTAGCACCAGCAATCATTTGCCCCTGAAACATAAACATCTCCTCACGCTTTGGGTACTCTGTTTGAATGCTTGAGTACACCTGCGCCAAAACATCAAGTTTAACTTCTTGTGGGAGTCGAACTTGTATGTCAATTAACGCTTCGGTTATGGGAGCGCGTGAGTAGCGTGTTTTTGCTTGCATACAAACTATCGTAAACTGCCTGCGTCCGCAGGGGCAATGTAAGTTATTGCGCCTTTATAATATCCTTAATTCTGGTCTAAAAAGTTTAGCTTCTAAATTATTTATGGGTTTATGAACAATGTCAATTACACTGCTGTTACAACCTTCTTTGCTTCTTTGACGCGGATTTAACCTGATAGAAGTTTGGGTAGTAGGGTATCACAGATAGATGCAAGGGTGCGGGATTTAAATAAGCTTACTAGTAGCTTATCCATAAATGGTTTGACTACATCATCAAAAGCTTGTGCAATTTCTTTTGGCGGTATAACTGCTTTTACGGGAGTCACGCCAATTAATCACGAATCTCTAGCTTTTGCTTCTTGGGCATTGGAAATAACCTTTTCATACACATTACCAACAACCAGGTAGATCCAGTCTGCCGTAAGCATTGCTTTTTCTACTTAACATTACTTTTAATTTCATATTGTTTTGCTGTTCCTTGTTCTTTGTTTCCTTTGATTATTCCACGGTAACGCTTTTAGCCAAATTTCTTGGTTGATCGACATCTAAACCGCGACGGGCAGCAATATGATAAGCCAATAATTGTAAGGGAACCACTGTCAGAATTGGCGAAAGTAACTCATCGACATCGGAAACGGGGAGTAAATCGTTAAAGATTTCTGCTGCTTCGCCATCTTTGACAGGAGTAACGCCAATTAAACGAGAATCTCTGGCTTTGGCTTCTTGAGAGTTAGAAAGTACTTTTTCGTACACATTCCCAGGAACTGCGATCGCTACTACTGGTACTTTCGCATCTAACAGGGCGATCGGGCCATGTTTCATTTCTCCAGCCGGATACCCTTCAGCGTGAATGTAGCTAATTTCTTTTAATTTCAATGCTCCTTCTAGGGCTATAGGATAGTTAATCCCTCTTCCTAGAAAAATGAAATCTTGGGTATCGGCAAATTCATGCGCTAGGTGTTCTGTTAAACTTTCTTGACTTGCTAAAGTTGTTTCCATTTTTTGAGGAATTTGGTGCAAGTCGTTAATAATCTTTTCTAATGTTTCTTTGGCAGCTGTCTGTCGCAGATAAGCTAAATCCAATGCTAAAGCGTAAAATGCCATCAGTTGAGCCACAAAAGTTTTTGTCGCCGCTACCCCAATTTCAATACCTGCCAAGGTATTGATCATATCCGGTACCATGCGACCAAGGCTGCTTTCTGGGCGATTGGTAATGCCAAGTAGTCGTGCTTGATACTGAGGTTCTTTGTCTTGGCGACGTTCTTTTTCCATTACCAAGGCTGCTAGAGTATCCGCTGTTTCACCTGATTGGGTAACACCAATAATCAATGTGTTGGGTGTTAAAGGCGATGGTGCATAGCGATACTCAGAAGCGTAATGTACCTGAGTAGAAATTCCCGCTAGTTGTTCGATTAAGTATTTACCGACTAATGCAGCGTGCCAACTGGTACCACAAGCAACGATATGAATTTGTTCTAAGTCGCTATAGAGTTTTGGTGGTAAGCCGAGATTGACCGGTGATGGAGTGTCAATTGATGAGCGATCGCTGTTAAAGTAAGCTTCTAAACTGGCTCTTACTACCCCTGGTTGCTCATAGATTTCTTTGAGCATAAAGTGCTTGAACCCCTGTTTCTCTACCATAGTGGGATTCAAGTTGAGCATTCGGGGTTGTTTTCTTAACCTATCGCCAGCAAAGTTATAAATTTCGACACCCAAAGGTGTTAGGCGGGCAATTTCGCCATTTTCCAGCGATAGCACTGCACGGGTATGAGAAACAATCGCAGGTGTATCAGAAGCACAGAAAAACTCACCTTGGCCAAACCCGATAACTAGCGGTGCTTGTTGGCGGACAGCAATCAATTCGTCAGGGTAGTCGGCGGAAATAACTGCCAGTGCAAATGCTCCTTCGAGGTGATTAACAGCTTGACGGACTGCTTCTAGTAAAGAAGAAGAAGAGGAGGTTTTTAACAATTCAGCAATCAGGTGTGGAATTACCTCTGTATCAGTCTCAGAGATAAACTGGTGTCCTTTTTGTTTCAGTTCCTCGCGCAAATCGCGGTAATTTTCGATAATGCCATTTTGCACTACAGCCACTCGCATTGCCATATCCATATGAGGATGAGCATTGTGTTCTTCTGGCTTACCATGAGTTGCCCAGCGAGTATGACCGATACCAATTTGAGCTGGGGTAGCTACTGGTTCAAGTTTAGAGCGTAGGTTGTGCAATTTGCCCTTAGCCCGTACACAATTAACCTCACCTTCCCAAACAGTAGCGATTCCAGCAGAATCGTACCCACGATATTCTAGTTTTTCTAGCCCAGAGAGTAAA
Organism: Desmonostoc vinosum HA7617-LM4; assembly: GCA_019359515.1. Taxonomy (GTDB): domain Bacteria; phylum Cyanobacteriota; class Cyanobacteriia; order Cyanobacteriales; family Nostocaceae; genus Desmonostoc; species Desmonostoc vinosum. The sequence goes on from JAHHHC010000042.1 coordinate 33,108, forward strand.
ATTTCTGTTGCTGCTTGAGTCCCTATGTAACCAACGATTCCACACATTGCTCACACCACTTTACTTTTTAGGATAATTAAATCCAGTATAGTTGTTAGCATAAGTAGGGCGTTTTCGCAAAGAAAAAAGGAGCGAATCGCTCCCTTTGCCACTAGGTATTTTTATGGTTTTTGGGCTTTTGCAGCAAATATTTCGCTTTCGTACCGTAAAGGTACAAAAGCGGCTTCTAGGATTTTGATACCCAGAGATTGCATTCCCCAATCTAAAAGTAAGATGCTGTAAGGTGAGCAATACCTACCCTACAGTCTTAAAGGTGCTTGCTATTGAGAAACTTCAAAAGTTCAGAATCCTGAGTTTTGAGTTTTAAGTTCTGAGTTAAGAATTAAGAAATTATTTTTGTAACTTCTTTTTTTCTGCCTCAGCAAAGTCAGTTGACTCAATGGGAGAACTCCCTCGCACAACTGACTTTTCAGCACCCAATACTCAGCACTTCGCTTTTTAGTAGGCTAGACCCATACTGCGAGTCGTTTCAGCTCCCAGATAAACCCGGATGCTCAAAAAGTCAGTGGGGCAAGCAGTTTCACACCGTTTGCATCCCACACAGTCTTCTGTGCGGGGTGAGGAGGCAATTTGAGCAGCTTTACAGCCATCCCAAGGCACCATCTCCAGCACGTCAGTTGGACAAGCACGGACGCATTGGGTGCAGCCAATGCAGGTATCGTAGATTTTTACGGTATGAGACATTGAAAAAACCGCTCCTTTCGAGTGTTCTTCTCTGCGAAAGAATCATAATCAAGGCATAGTTTACCGCAGTGCCTGATAGGCCGTACTCAAAAGGCTACATAACTTTAAACAATTTAATGGGGAGTGGGGAATTGGGAGTGGGGATGAAACAGAGATTTTTGTGACTTAATAGGGCAGGAACAGTTCGTGAAGAGCTAGCTTTGAGTGTAAAGGTTTGTAACGAATACCAAATTAAATCCCCCTAGCTTTGCTTTTCATCAAGCTAGGGGGATTGTATATGTGGTAGTCTATAAATGGTTCAGTATAGTTGGTTACGATTTGATTCTAAAGCTTAGACTCCGGTTTGGATAGTCTTAATAAGCAGAATTTATCTTATTTTTATAGCTTCTTAATCAATGCTTCATCCCCTCCATGTGATGGGCAAGCCCGTATATGTAAGTATAACTATAGGCAATGTTCGTAAATTTTCGCCCTTATATAAGTATCCGTAAAAATATGAAGCTTAAGATTGTTGCCATAGTTACTCTGTTAGCTTGTTTTGGGTTGACAGAGCAAGCTCTAGCATTGAATCAGCAAGATTTAGAGCAGTTGAAAACTGCGGGTGTCTGTCCCCGATGTGATTTAAGTGGTGCTGACCTCACTCAACTAAATTTGACTGGGGCAAATTTGCGAGGAGCTAACTTGAGCCGTGCGACATTATCTCAAGTTAATCTCCAAAATGCTGATCTGACAGGTGCAAATCTAGAAACTGCGGTGATGAATTCAGCGAATCTCAGGGGTGCTTCCTTGATAGGTACAAATTTGAAATCAGCGTCCTTGGAAAATGCGGATCTATCTTTTGCTGGCTTCATTGGCGCTAATCTGGAAGCTGCTAACTTGAAGGGTGCCAAAATACAGTTCACCAATTTCCGAGGGGCAAACTTTCGGCTAACGACAATGCCAGTTGGTTTCGTTACTGCCGACAAAGACTACTGGTGGTCGTTAGAACGTACAACTCGCAGAGAATGTAACAAATTTAAATCTGAAAATACCCCAGGTACGACCTGCTACACCGAATAAAGGGGGCATGTGGTTCGACTTCGCCGTAGTTGAATCTCGACTTCGCTCGATTGCCGCGTAGCCGAAACTCACCAACTGGGAGATGAGGAAGCAAGGGAGGCAGGGGGAGCAGGGGAAGAAATAACAAACACACAGTCCCAATCCCCCCATTCCCTCATGTCTGACCGAAAAGATGGGTACAAGCCCCGTGCTTCGTTTCCCGGCTTTTTGATAGACTAGAGGAATCCGCAACATAGGCAGAGGCTCGCACTTCGGTGGAGGAACCTGTCTCGCAACGGGCGGCAAATCTTGAGAAAGTTTTGGCTCCTAGTGAGCGCACGGAATTTTCTCTACTCATCGGCGGGGCACGTCGAGGTGAAGCTTGGTGAGGGTAAAGTCGATGGACTAAGCGCGATCCAAGAATCCCCGAACTTCAGGACGGGGAGTGTCAAAAGAGCATTTTGCAGGTTAACACTTCTTTATTATGGTAGGAGAGCTTGTATACCATAATTGAGTGATGCTTACCCGGATTAGAGACTTAGCAGAAAAACTAGCACCCCGCTTAATTGAAATTCGTCGTCATATCCATTCACACCCAGAACTCAGCGGCCAAGAGTATCAAACAGCAGCTTTTGTTGCTGGGGTTTTGTCTTCTAGTGGTCTTCACGTTAAAGAAGGAATTGGCAAGACGGGTGTGATTGGAGAGTTACAAGGCACTAGTCAAGATGACCGTTTATTGGCAATCCGTACTGATATGGATGCGTTGCCTATTCAAGAACGCGCTTGTTTGGAATTTGCCTCTCGCGCGGAGGGGGTAATGCACGCTTGCGGTCATGATGTGCATACTACAGTTGGGTTAGGAACGGCTATGGTACTTTCCCAAGTGGCGGATGAGTTGGGTGGTAAGGTGCGGTTTCTATTTCAGCCGGCGGAGGAAATAGCCCAAGGGGCAAGTTGGATGGTTCAAGATGGGGCAATGGAAAATGTCTCGGCTGTGTTGGGTGTTCATGTTTTCCCTTCTATTCCCGCAGGCTCGATTGGTGTGCGTTATGGAGCTTTAACAGCAGCCGCTGATGATTTAGAGATTATCATTATTGGCGAGTCTGGACATGGGGCGCGTCCCCATGAGGCGATTGATGCTATTTGGATTGCCTCACAGGTGATTACTGCTTTGCAACAAGCAATTAGCCGGACGCAGAATCCTTTACGTCCTGTAGTGTTGAGTATAGGAAAAATTAGTGGTGGTAGAGCGCCAAATGTCATTGCTGATAAGGTGCAATTATTGGGAACTGTACGATCGCTTCATCCCGAAACCCGCGCCCAGCTACCCAATTGGATTGAAAACATCGTTGCTAGTGTTTGTCATTCCTATGGGGCTACTTATCAAGTTAATTATCGCCAAGGCGTGCCTAGTGTACAAAACGATTACTCTCTGACGCAACTGTTGCAATCGTCTGCTGAAGAAGCTTGGAGTAGCGATCGCGTCCAAGTTTTACCTGAACCCTCTCTTGGTGCTGAGGATTTTTCTGTTTACTTAGAACACGCACCCGGTTCAATGTTTCGCTTGGGTGTAGGCTACAAAGACAGATTAATCAATTATCCATTACATCATCCCCAGTTTGAAGTCGATGAATCTGCTATCCTTACAGGAGTTGTGACTTTGGCATACAGCGCTTATAAATATTGGCATCAATAATTTGGGGAATGGGGAATGAGGTTCTCTAATAGGTAAAATACTAAGTAAATACTAGATATCAAACAGTACAAATATACCATTTCGGTGGATTTCAAAGCTAAAACCCAATTAGGTACTAATTTCGTACTATCAATACTAGATTCAATTACTCAAACCCTTGGTTTTGCTTGGTTCATGTTAATAGTTCAAAAATACGGTGGTACATCTGTCGGTTCAGTTGAACGGATTCAATCTGTTGCACAGCGAGTTTACAAGACTGTAAAAGCAGGAAACTCTCTGGTCGTGGTAGTTTCCGCAATGGGCAAAACTACTGATGGACTCGTGAAACTGGCTAATGAGATTTCTACCAGTCCTAATCGCCGAGAAATGGACATGCTGCTTTCTACTGGTGAGCAAGTGACCATTGCCTTACTCAGTATGGCATTGCAAGAGATTGGACAGCCTGCTATTTCGATGACTGGCGCTCAGGTAGGAATTGTTACTGAAGCTGAACACACCCGCGCTCGCATTTTGCATATTGAAACCGATCGCCTCAGTCGCCACATTAATGAGGGTAAAGTAGTCGTAGTCGCGGGTTTTCAAGGTATATCTAGCAACGGTGGATTAGAAATCACTACCTTGGGGCGTGGTGGTTCCGACACGTCAGCAGTAGCGCTAGCAGCAGCATTACAGGCAAATTTTTGTGAAATTTATACAGATGTACCCGGTATTTTAACTACAGACCCTCGCCTAGTTCCTGAAGCCCAACTGATGGATCAAATCACCTGTGATGAAATGCTGGAACTAGCAAGTTTAGGGGCAAAAGTGCTACATCCCCGCGCTGTGGAAATTGCGCGTAACTACGGTGTACCTCTGGTGGTGAGGTCTAGCTGGACAGATGAACCTGGTACTTGGGTAACATCAGCCAAACCCCAAGGGCGATCGCTTGTGAATTTAGAAATTGCTCGTCCAGTTAATAGTGTTGAATTTGATACAGACCAAGCGAAGGTAGCTTTGTTGCGTGTACCTGATAAACCAGGGATTGCGGCTAGGCTATTTGGCGAAATTTCTCGGCAACAAGTGGATGTAGATTTAATCATCCAATCAATTCATGAAGGTAATAGTAATGACATTGCATTTACCGTAACAACACCAATATTAAAACGCGCCGAAGCAGTAGCAGCAGCGATCGCCCCAGCACTGAGGAGTCAATCTAATCCGAAATCGGCAGAAGCTGAGGTGATGGTCGAGCAAAATATCGCTAAAGTCAGTATCGCCGGTGCAGGTATGATTGGGCGTCCCGGTGTCGCAGCTAAAATGTTTGCCACCCTAGCTGAGGCTGGTGTAAACATCCAGATGATTTCTACCAGTGAAGTCAAAGTCAGCTGTGTAGTGGATGCCGCAGAATGCAATCGCGCCGTTACAGCACTGCGTAGCGCCTTTGAAATCGAAGAAAAGGGAGATGAGGAAATAACAAAAGACAAATTAATTCATTTATCTCCCTCATCTCCCGTTTGTGGTGTTGCTTTAGACGTAAACCAAGCGCGTCTAGCGATTCGCCAACTACCAGATCATCCAGGGATGGCAGCGAAATTATTTGGACTATTGGCGCAGCATAACATCAGTGTGGATATGATTATCCAATCTCAACGCTGCCGCATGGTTGATGGTGTGCCGAGACGAGATATTGCCTTCACCGTCGCCCAGATGGATGCGGAAAGAGCAAGAGAATTGCTTTCGCAAGCAGCTTTAGAATTAGGATGGGGTGAAGTTGTTTTAGATAGTGCGATCGCTAAAGTCAGTATTGTTGGTGTAGCCATGGTAGGACAGCCTGGTGTTGCCGCGAAAATGTTTGAAGCACTAGCCCAACACCAAATCAATATTCAAATGATTGCTACCTCAGAAATTAAAATTAGCTGTGTTGTATCCCAAGAGCAAGGTGTTAAAGCCTTACAAGCTATTCATACCGCTTTTGATTTGGCTGGTAGCGAAAAATTTGTAGTGCCAGCATGAAAGGAAACAGGTTTGTTATCTGTCTTAACTGTCCTTGACAAAGAACTGCAATTTTAGAAATATAGATGATGAATTTACCATATCTATAATTTCTATAACACTTCCTCACTTTGAGTTATTCATAGTGAGGTTTTTGATATGATATTCGACTTTTTTATTTCTTGGAAAATATTTCTTAAGTTCATTCTGCTAAAAAATTTAATTAATAGAAGGAGGCAGGAGGCAGGTTGAAACCTCACCTGAGTAGGTGGTTTGATTTAATTGCGAATTGGTTTTGTACCTTACATTAGTTGCAAACTGCTGTAAATCACAAGTAATTGTTTAACACAGCAATATTTCTGTTCCCTGTTCCCTATTCCCTTTAATAAATTACATGACACATTTTGGTACTATTTGCCCTACAGCTACTGGACACCTTAACACAATGACTGCTTTAGGGCGTGAACTTAAAAGGCGAGGTCATAGTGTCACAGTCTTGGGAATGCCCGATGCTGAACCAAATGCTAAAGCTGCTAGCTTAGAATTTCGCGCCATATCGGCTGCTGAGTTTCCCGTGGGAACAATAGCCAAATTTTATGAACAACTGGGTAAGCTAAACGGGTTAGCTGCATTACGATATACAACTTTTTTATCTGAAAAAACAACGTTTTTTTTCTTAAGAGATGCACCACAAGTTATCAAAAACGCTCGAATAGAAGCGCTAATAATAGATGAATGTATATTTGGGGGAAGCACTATAGCAGACTTTTTAGATATTCCATTTATTACAGCTTGTAGCGCCTTAATTAACAGTGTCGATGATTTTATTCCGCCAGTTTTCACAACTTGGAGATATAATCCCGCTTGGTGGGCGAGGTTACGCAATCGTGTTGGCTATGAGTTGATGCTTAGTTATGCCAAGCATATCCATAATGTAATTTCACAATATCGCTGTGAATGGAATTTACCTTCTTGTGTGAATATTAACGATTTTTATTCTGTGTCAAAATTAGCAATTATTAGCCAACAAATACCGGAGTTTGATTATCCAAGACCTAACTTAGCTGGATTACTCCACTTTACCGGGCCTCACTTTGACTCTACAGCTAGAAAACCAATTGATTTCCCGTTTGAAAAATTGAATGGCCAGCCTTTAATTTATGCTTCAATGGGTACATTACAAAATCGACTAAGCTATATTTTCTACTATATTGCTCAGGCCTGTGTAGGGTTAGATGCTCAATTAGTTATTACCCTTGGAGGCGGACTAGAATCTCAGGCATTATCTAATCTGCCAGGAAATCCCATAGTAGTTAAATATGCACCACAACTAGAATTACTACAAAAGGCTAGTTTAACTATTTGCCATGGAGGACTGAATACAGTTTCAGAATCCCTTTTCTACGGTATACCTTTGGTTGTTATTCCTATTACTAATGATCAACCAGGGGTAGCAGCACGTGTTGCTTCGACTGGTGTAGGAAAGTTTGTGACTACTTCGCGTTTGAGTGTTAGTAAGTTACGTTACGCTATTCAAGAAGTACTAATGCAACCATCTTATAAACAAAACGCTCTCGGGCTACAACTTGCCATCAAGCAGGCAGGAGGCATTCGTCGCGCGATTGATATTATCGAGCAGAGTATAGGAATCTGACTTGATTGATTAAATTACGCCTAACTAATGTGAATTAAAAGCTTTAATCTTCTAGTAATGGATTGTTTCAGCTATTTTAGTGCATTAGGCGTAGGTTGGGTTGTAGCTTGCTTCCCGTAGGGTACGAAGTGAAACCCAACACCGAGATCTTATGTTGGGTTTCGTTCCTCAACCCAACCTACATTTAATGCACTAAAATAGCTGTGTCAGTCTACTAGGAACGATACAGAAGTTGGAAATCTAAGGTTATTTAGTCAGTAATGCAGGTTCTCTAGCTGGTAACGGCTGCAATATTTGGGTGTAAAGCTCACCTAGCTGACTTGCTACACCATCCCAACTAAACTTAGTTTGAACACGCTTTTTACCTGCTTCACCTAATTTGCCACGCCATTCTGGATTAATCAGAATTCGGTCAATGGCAGCCGCAAAAGCAGCAAAGTCTTGTGGTGGTGCTAACAAACCGGTTTCTTCGTGAACCACAGTAAACTGAAGTCCGCCGACATCGCTTGCTACTACTGGTGTACCACTAGCCATTGCCTCAATCGCTACTAGTCCAAAGGGTTCGTAGTGACTGGGAACGACGCAAACATCAGCAGCTGCGTAATACGTTGGTAGAATGTCTTGACTCAGGCGACCAGGAAGGGTGGTAAAATCTTTCATCCCCAGCTCATTGATGATACCTTCAATGCGATCGCGTTCTTTGCCATCGCTATTACCTGGAGTACTACCACCACCAATAATCAACTGGAGTTTATGAGATTCACGCAACTTAGACTCATTAACCGCACGCACTACAGTTTCTATACCTTTGCGTGGGTCAAACCTTCCTACATACAATACAACTTTGGTTTCATCATCAATTCCTAACTTGGTTCTGGCTGCTTTTCGCTCAACCGAACCAAACCGTCGAATATCCGTGCCACAGGGAATGATATCAATATTACCTTTTGTAGAAACGAGCGCTCTCATGTGTTGCTTTTCTTGGGGACTTGTCGCCACAATTCGCTCTGCTGTCTCCAGTGCCTCTTTTTCCACTGCCAATCGCTTGCCAGCAATTAGAGGGATTGTTTCTATTGTATTGTACTTAACTGCTCCCAAGGAGTGATATGTATGAACTTGCTTGCTTCCTTGAATTTTCTTTAACTGCATTCCCACCCAGCTAGAAAGCCAATAGTTTGTATGAATTAGCTGATATGTGATGCCGTTTTCTTTTTGGAATTCAAGAAAACTTTCTACAAATTCTGGCAAATCTCCAAATAAATTATCTCGTGGCACAAACTCTAAAGAACCAGCTGTCAAACGAATAGTTCGACAATTTGGACTGTGTTGAACAATTGTGTCTTGTTCCACGCTGATCTTGCGCGTAAACATATCAACTTGCCATCCCAGTTGCGCTAGTGCTTCACCTACGTGGCGCACATAAACATTTTGTCCTCCAGCTTCTTCTTTCCCAATTTCAATCGCCGGGTCTCCGTGGACAGAAATCAAGGCGATACGCTGTTCAGTTGTAGAGTTCATAGTTTGTGTGTTGCTGATGGTAACAAAGTCGCGGTTCCAAGTTTGCGCCTAGCACGCTTACCTGAATCATTTAGAAACTTTGAGTATCCTTTATTTTAATTTAATATGTCTAAGATTTTTATACATCTGCTCATAGAAGTATATTTCTTGACAAGTATTGAGATTTAATTTATTTATGAATAGGTAAATATATCCATATATAATTCTTTCGATAGATGAAATTATATCTATCAAAAATAGTTGTGCAGATATGGTTTGAGAGATGTATGCAATCATAGATCATCTACTAACGGCGTAAAAATACGTAGAGAATTAAAATACTTAAATTACTTACATTCTCCGTATTTTTGGCTATTCTAGCTCATCATCAATTTAATGCCAACTATTTCAAAAGGGAACAGTTTTTCCTATTTGCTGTTTTTTGTCCAAAGGCAGATGTAATGTTGTGTTCGGTTAAAGACTTACGTCTAATGTGAATTAGATATTAAAACTTGAATGATTTTGTCAATGTCCTCACCCTAAAGTGGGGTGTGTTATGCCTTATAGCAACGCACCGTCCGAGATCTTCGGTGCGTTAGGACTTCCGTCCATAACACACCCTACTGAACTGTCAAGACTAAAATAATGTAATAAGTTTTCTTGTGGGGCCGACCGGAAAGGCCGCCACGGACAGGCGAGACGCCCATCCCACAAGAGTTATTTTTAATGCAACATTTAAGGCTAGACACGCCACTACAAGATTAAAGCTTTTAATTCGCATTAGGCGTGACTTATCATCTAATACCATAGGAGAGCAGGGGGCAGGGGGAAAGAGGTCTTCTTGGTTTTTGCACAGATGCCGGAATTATAGCCAATATATTAGTTACTATAGTTTGGGTTTCACTGCTGTTGGGGTGTGAATGGCTGTTTCATTGCGTAGATCTACTGTTACTTTTTCTCTTAGCCTGAGCATTGCATTATTGATCACAAGTTGCAGTGAGAGTAAATTCTCACAGTGTCAACGGCTAATTAAAGTTGTTAATCAAGGAAATTCATTGATTGACAAAAATAAAGGGACGCAGGTAATCACAAGCTTGCAACTTTCCAAGGATTTAGAATTTGTCACCAAATCTATTGAGGCGCTGAACTTAACAGATCCGAAACTGAAAGAGTTTCAAAGCCGTTATGTCAAGGTTTTTCAGAATCTCAGCCAAGCGATCGCCAAGGCGGCTAGAGCTCTTGGCTCAACTAAAAACGCCCAAGCCTCACCAGCTGGTAAAGACAGAATCCAAAAAGCTAGAACAGAAATTGACTCTGCACTAACAGCAGCAGCTACCACTGTTGGTAAAGAATCAGATTCGCTAGCGGGTGAGATCAAAAAATATTGTACAAAACCCGAATAATTCTGTTGGGGAAATTGTATGTAGAGACGCGTTTTTAAAGCGAGTACATTCCCTACACTATCTAAAAAAAATTATACATAGGTTGGCTTAATTAACTCGTACAGTTGCCGAGCGATCGCGCGAGTCTTGAGCATCACAATTATGCTGGCAAATTATAAATTATTAGTTATTTTTATTACTGTTATTTCAGGAAAATTCCTGATGCACACTAGCTAGAAACGTTAAAAGAATATAGTGATAATAGTCAAATAAAATACAATGGGTGATATAAATTTGCTGATGGCTGGAGTCTTAGCAACAGCGCCAACGTCTATACTAAATTCACCAGAACAGCCTGTAATACATTCAGAGAGTCTGGTACAACAATCGGCGCAAGGAAAGTTAAGTAAAGTAGTTTCACCTATTGAAATTACACCATCTGAATTTATGTATCCAGATGATAGCCCTCAAGTCACTCAATCTGAGATAGATGCTAAGTACCAAAATATACTGAGAAAATCTCAAGATAAGATTCAGATCAAGAATGTTGCTCACTCAGATTCTCAACCTGTAGCAGAAGTTGCACAGCAGAATACACAACAATTTTCCTCTACATCTCCAAACTCAGACAATCTCATATTTGATCCCAGCCCTCAAACCACTCCATCAAATATCAAAACCAAACATCAAAATATACTCAAAAAATCTCAAGATAAGATTCGATTCCAGAATGTTGCTCACTCAGATTCTCAACCTGTAGCAGAAGTTGCACAGCAGAATACACAACAATTTTCCTCTACATCTCCAAACTCAGACAATCTCATATTTGATCCCAGCCCTCAAACCACTCCATCAAATATCAAAACCAAACATCAAAATATACTCAAAAAATCTCAAGATAAGATTCGATTCCAGAATGTTGCTCACTCAGATTCTCAACCTGTAGCAGAAGTTGCACAGCAGAATACACAACAATTTTCCTCTACATCTCCAAACTCAGACAATCTCATATTTGATCCCAGCCTTCAAACCACTCCATCAAATATCAAAACCAAACATCAAAATATACTCAAAAAATCTCAAGATAAGATTCGATTCCAGAGTGTTACTCACTCAGATTCTCAACCTGTAGCAGAAGTTGCATCGCAGAATACACAACAATTCTCTGCTTCTGCATCTCCAAACTCAGACAATCTCATATTTGATCCCAGCCTTCAAACCACTTCATCAAATATCAAAACCAAACATCAAAATATACTCAAAAAATCTAAAGATAAGATTCAATTCCAGAATTTTGCTCAGTTGTATTCTCAACCTGTAGCAGAAGTTGGACAGCAGCAAAACACACAAGAATTTTCCCCCACATCTCCAGACTCAGACAACCCAATGTCTCAGATTACATCTGTGTCGCAACTTGAAGATGTACAACCATCTGATTGGGCTTTTGTAGCTCTACAATCTTTAATAGAGCGCTATGGCTGTATGTCAGGATATGGCGATCGCACTTATTTAGGCAACCGTGTCATTAACCGTTATGAATTTGCCGCTGGTTTAAATGCTTGTGTAGAGAGAATTCAAACAGCTATTGCTAACAATAAAATTAATACTGTTAATAATGATGATTTGGCGCAACTGCAAAGATTAGAAGCCGAATTTCACACAGAATTGCAGCAGTTACAAGGACGTATAAAGACTGTCGAAAACCGCACTAGCGACTTGCAGAAAAATCAGTTTTCTACAAATACCAGACTTTTTGGTCAAGCCATTTTTAGTTTAGCGGGAACGAATAGCACTGATGTAGATTTGTTTCCCAGAGACGGAGTACCCGAACGCCAGGGGGAAACAAATCTGACTTTCACAAATAGCGTACAACTAACGTTAGCAACTTCGTTTACAGGACGAGATTTACTATTAACAGGGCTGTCTGCTGGCAATTTGGGATCTACAGCATCGCTACTATCTACCAATATGGGGCGATTGGGTTTTGAGTCCAACACAGACAACAATTTAGTGATTAGTGACTTATCTTATCGATTCCTGCTTTCAAATAACTTGGGGGTTGTTGTGGGTGCGGCAGGTGTCAACCCAACTAATACTTTTCGCGGGATCAATCCTTTAGAAGGTTCTGGCGATGGTGCAATTTCTCTGTTTGGTCAGCGTAACCCAATTTTGACCATTGGTAATGGTACTGGTGGTATTGGCTTTGATTGGCAAATTAGCGATCGCATTAGCCTACAGGGCGTTTATAGTGCAGAAATTCCCAATTTCCCTGGCAATAGCAACCAAGCTGGATTATTTGGTGGTAGGTGGACAGCAGGCGCTCAGTTGAGTTTAGCACCCACCAATGACATTGATCTCGCAGTGCATTATCTTTACTCCCACTCCCCAGATGGCTTACTCGGAAATGGTATCGGTGATAGTCAGTTGATTTCGCCTTTTGCAGATGCAACAGCTTTTGATACTCAAGCGGTTGGTGCAACAGTTGCTTGGCGCATCAACCCTAACGTGACATTAGGCGGTTGGGGTGGGTTTTCTCACTCCAAACCAGTCAACCTCTCTGGAAGTGTAGAAACCACAAATTGGATGCTGTTCGCGGCTTTTCCCAATTTGCTGCGTGCTGGTAACTTAGGAGGCATTCTTGTGGGGCAACCGCCTAAGATTACTTCTAGTAACTTACCCGATGGTTTTAATTTCCCCAACTTTTCCGATGGCGGGACAAAAGGCGATCGCACCGATACATCAATCCACGTGGAAGCCTTTTACCGTGCCCAGTTGAGTGACAATATTGCCTTGACTCCTGGCTTGTTTGTAATTTTCAACCCAGATCACAATGCTGATAATACTCCTTTGGTTGTTGGAGCATTAAGAGCAACTTTCCGGTTTTAATTTTGTACTGATGTAAATGTAATTAAATATGCTGATTGCATACTATGCAAATCAGTGTGTAATAGTGGCGTAGTGCAGTATGGGCAAAGAAAACTAGCTCATCAACTTATGCGTGTTGATTTTCCGAGGTAATTAAAGGAGCAAACTTTTGATGAAATTAAATTTATTAGTAGTCAGTAGCACCTGTTTAACCGCAGCCATCATGAGTTTGAGTGGCGCAAGTGCTTCCGCCCAACTCACAATTAACAGTACAGGGACATTATCGGGTACTATTCAACTTCCCGCAATTAACCCCAATTTCAATAGAAGTGTGACTCGTGTTGATACAGATTCAAATGGCACTTACTCACGGAACATGGGTTCTAGAAGTAATCCTAATTATGTTCCGATTTACAAGTCAGAATATGTACAGATGAGAACCCGCAGTGATGGCAGTCTGCATTACTATGTTGATTTTAAAGGGATACCAGTTGTATCGTTCGATGGTATTGTCTCTTCACCTCTGCTCTCTGGTGGGGAATTGCAACCCTACAAATACCAAGGAAGATTGGCAGGAACCAAATTTCAAGGTGTAGTTCAAGATGAATTTAACCTCACAAGAGCCTACTATACTGGCATTGTCACTGATCCAAAAACCGGCAACCAATATCAAGGTACTTTTGAACTCAACGGACAAGGGCCACGATACAGCGATCGCAATGGCGGCGCAAGTCCCACAGTCTTTGATTTCAAATCTGATATACCAGGTTCCCCATCCGTCACATCCTTGACTATGACTAACTCTCCATTAACAAGGTTGACAATCAAAATTCCTGCAACTGCTACTTTAATAACTCCCACGCCAGTAAGTGGTGGTAGTACGACTCCTCCCGCGCCAATAGTTGGTGGTGGCAGCACAACCCCTCCCGCGCCAGTCATTGGTGGTGGCAGTATACCAACTCCTGCGCCAGTCATTGGTGGTGGTACATCCAGCGTCACTACGCCGCAGGTATCGACTTCACCAATACCTACAACTAACACAAGTGAGTCTGATTCATTGCTCTCAACTACACCCAATATTGAGTTTAGTGGTAGTAATGGCACAGTCAATCAAGTGGTTACTAATTCTGCAAATCTTACTCAAGTTGCGTGTTCACAGGATAGTATCAATTGTGACACAAAATCCTCTTCGCCCAAGCAAGCGATCGGGCCTCGTAGTCGAGTGCTGTTACCCTAATATCAAAGGGATTGGGGAACTTGGGGCCCCCGAGGGGATTACTTTCAAGGGTAGGTTTTTCATATTCAGTCTGAAAAAGCCGTATTAATTCTCCATAAAAGTAACCGAAGAACCCGAATTATTTAATCCTTCCCACATTTTGGAATATTTTCCCAGTCCCCAGTTTTTATCTGGAACTCAAGCTAGGCAAAATGAAATCAATAATCATAGCTAGCTTAAAAACAAAATTTTAGTCAGGAAAGTTTTACCAGAAGTTCTTTGCGGCGGTTCCACTACCCAAACTTCCTTGAACTGGTATATTCTATCCTAATTAATTTCTGGCTATACTAGTGGCTTAAGCCAATTGATTGAGCAATTTGGCAGGATTAATCAGAGCAAATCTAGATCAATCACATATTTTGTGAGTATACGCTTATGAAAGCAGAATTGATTGAATTAATAGCCAGAGTTCTTCAGGTCTTACGAATTAATATGAATTGGATGACCTGGAATTTATTTCTAGCTTTTATACCTTTGGCTTTAAGTGTTTGGCTGTTTCGCATCAGACGTCATCGTTCTTGGCTTTGGTGGCTAGGATTCTTAGCTTTCTTTGCATTCTTGCCGAATGCGCCTTATTTGTTGACTGATGTAATTCATCTTATAGACGATATCCGTAATATTCAATCTGTATGGATTATCACTTTAGTATTGATTCCTGTTTATCTGCTAGTAATTCTCGCGGGATTTGAAGCCTATGTAATATCCTTGATTAACTGGGGTTACTACTTACACCGCATTGGCAAAAGCCAATGGATTTTGCGGGTTGAATTAGCCACTCATGCTTTATGTGCTATTGGGATCTATTGGGGGCGATTTTTGCGTTTTAATAGTTGGGATTTTATTACCCAACCTGATGCCATTCTGACTAAAGGTGTAGAGGAAATTCTTGGTAAACAGCCATTAGTAATTATTGCTGTTACTTTTTTTGTACTGATTGGACTGTACTGGATTATGAAAAGAGTAACTCTGGGTTTTTTTCAGCAACCACAAAATAGCTACACTATAAATACACCGCAACCCAAATCTAACAATACCAATGTGGAATAATTAAAGCTTTTTACCAAAAAATCAATAATTTTGAAGTTTCATGACCCTAATTTTTATAAATAATTGGGGTTATTTTTATTCAGGCGATTTTTCCGATACAATGCATTGCATTAAAATTGTCACGATTAAACGCCACTGATCATTTAAACGTAAGGAACTGGCATACTTAGCTTGAGTCTAATCATCCACTTTCTTTTGTTAGTACATAAATACTATATTGCCTGCAATTATTATCGAGTATAAAATGTGAGACTGCGCTGCTCACGCTTGTTACTAGCACTCTATCAGATAAGACAAACACAACATGATCTCAGGGGAAATTAAAAGTCAAATAGATAAAATCTGGGATGCCTTCTGGTCGGGTGGTATCTCCAATCCCCTCGAAGTCATTGAGCAAATTACTTACTTGCTGTTTCTGCGTCGCCTTGACGACCTGCATACCCTGGAAGAGAACAAAGCTAATCGACTCAAGCGCCCGATGGAGCGCCGGATTTTTCCAGAGGGTGAAGATATTAAGGGACGTGCTTACGATGATTTGCGTTGGTCGCGGTTCAAGCACTTTGCAGCGTTGGAGATGTTTGCTGTAGTCAATAATCATGTTTTCCCCTTCCTGCGGACTTTGGGAGGGGATGAATCGACTTACGCGCACCACATGAAGGATGCCCGCTTCACGATTCCGACACCTGCCCTATTGTCTAAGGTGGTGGATTTGCTGGATGGTGTACCGATGGAAGACCGGGACACCAAAGGCGACCTCTACGAATATATGTTGGGTAAGATTGCCTCGGCTGGACAAAATGGACAGTTTCGCACGCCGCGCCACATTATTAGGCTGATGGTGGAACTGACCGCACCAAATCCGGGGGATGTAATATGTGACCCGGCTAGTGGTACTTGCGGCTATCTCGTGGCTGCTAATGAATACGTGCGATCGCATCACCCGGAAATTCTGCGCGATGCCAAGCTAAAGGAACACTTTCACCATCAGATGTTTCACGGGTTTGACTTTGATAATACCATGCTCCGTATTGGCAGTATGAATATGCTCCTGCATGGGGTGGAAAACCCGGATGTGCGTTATAAAGACTCGCTAGCAGAGGAGCATTCTGGTGATGAAGAAGCTTATACCCTTGTCCTGGCTAATCCGCCTTTTGCTGGGTCATTGGACTATGAAAACACGGCTAAGGACTTGCAGGCGATTGTCAAAACTAAGAAGACTGAGTTACTATTTGTTGCTCTGTTTTTAAGATTGCTCAAGCCTGGGGGACGGGCGGCGGTGATTGTGCCGGATGGGGTGCTTTTTGGTTCTTCTAAGGCACATAAGGAACTGCGCCGCTTGTTGGTGGAGGAGCAGAAGCTTGATGCTGTGATATCTCTGCCGGGTGGTGTGTTTAAGCCCTACGCGGGTGTTTCTACGGCAATTTTGCTATTTACTAAAACTAACTCTGGTGGAACTGATTTTGTTTGGTTCTACGATGTGGATGCTGACGGCTGGAGTTTGGACGATAAAAGAACGCCTTTACTTGCTGATGACAAACTAGGCCCTGTACCTGCTGCCCAGTTAACAGCAGAGGAGCATACTAAGAATAATCTGCCGGATGTGTTGACTCGTTGGCAATTGCGAAATACTACAGAACCAGAGCAACCCCGCACGGCTCAGAGTTTTTGTGTACCCAAGGTTGATATTGCTACTCAGGGATATGACCTCAGCCTGAATCGTTACAAGGAAGTGGTGCATGAAGAGGTAGAACACCGCGCACCTAAAGATATCCTTGCTGATTTGGCAAAGCTGGAAGCGGAGATTCAGCAGGGAATGAAGGAATTAGGGGCATTGTTAAAATAGTTAATACAAGCGGTTTATGGGAGAAATAGCCATGACAGTTGCAAGTGCTAAAAAAATGACTTTTGAGGAATTTCTTCAATTTGATGACGGTACGGATACTTTATATGAATTGGAGAATGGAGAATTAATTCAAATGCCTTTTGAAAGTGAGCTAAATCGGCGAATAGCGATGTTTTTATTAATCTATTTTTCTAAATTAGGTATTCCCTATTACCGCTTGAGTATGAAAACAGAAATTGCTGTAAATAGTCGTATGGCGGGGGTGCGTGTGCCTGATTTGGTGGTGTTTTCGGAAGAGTTGGCGATCGCAATGCAAGAAGCTACGCGATCGCTAATTTTAATGGATATGCCGCCGCCTCTGTTGGTGGTTGAGGTAGTGAGTCAGTGCGTTGCGCGGGTTCCCCGCGTTGAAGCAACTGACGAACCCGTAAGGGTGAGTGCGAATCAGGAAAATCGGGATTATCGCTATAAGCGTTCGGAGTATGCAGCGCGAGGGGTTGCTGAGTATTGGATTGTCGATCCTATTGCCCAAAAGGTGACGGTTTTGGAATGGGTAGAGGGATTTTATGATGAGCGAGTTTATCAGGGAGAAAGTGCGATCGCTTCTTCAATTTTTGCTAATCTTCAGTTAACTGCGGCTGAAGTCTTGCAAGGATAAATAATTAATACAAGCGGTTTATGGGAGAAATAGACATGACAGTTGCAAGTGCTAAAAAAATGACTTTTGAGGAATTTCTTCAATTTGATGACGGTACGGATACTTTATATGAATTGGAGAATGGGGAATTAATTCAAATGCCTTTTGAAAGTGAGCTAAATCGGCGAATAGCGATGTTTTTAGTTGCCTATTTTCTTAAATTAAGTATTCCCTATTATCGCTTGAGTATGAAAACAGAAATTGCTGTAAATAGTCGTATGGTAGGGGTACGTGTGCCTGATTTGGTGGTGTTTTCGGAAGAGTTGGCGATCGCAATGCAAGAAGCTACGCGATCGCTAATTTTGATGGATATGCCGCCGCCTCTGTTGGTGGTTGAGGTGGTGAGTCAGTGCGTTGCGCGGGTTCCCCGCGTTGAAGCAACTGACGAACCCGTAAGGGTAAGTCCGAATCAGGAAAATCGGGATTATCGCTATAAGCGTTCTGAGTATGCAGCGCGGGGAATTGCTGAGTATTGGATTGTTGATCCAATTGCCCAAAAGGTGACGGTTTTGGAATGGGTTGAGGGTTTTTATGAGGAGCAGGTGTATGTGGGAGATCAGGCGATCGCTTCACTGGTATTTGCCGATCTCAAGTTGACTGCTGCTCAAGTTTTACAGTGCCATTAAAAGGATTAAATGAGTCAAGAACAGCTACAAGAATTGATGAATCAAACGAAAAACCTCTCAAACTCAGCACGGCTGAGGTTAATTAGCCACCTGCTGGCAGAAGTGAGACGAGCGCCGGAGTCAACAAGAGAAGCAGCGATCGCTCGAATTCGTCAACGTTGGGAGATATTGCCGATTCAGTCGAGTAGTCAAGTGCAAGAGTGGAAGGAACAAGGGCGACCTTAATGGTGATTGATACGATGGTTTTTGTGTATGCTTTGTTGCGTGTTGAATTGCGATCGCGTATTCTCTAATGCTATCTACATATAAGTTATATTATTGAAATTCCAAATTATGCAAATTACTTTAGACATACCTCATGAGATTGCTCGGAATTTAGAATCTCGCAAGTCAGATTTACCGCAGATTTTGGCTCTAGGATTGCGAGAAATTACGGCTAATCCTTCTACAGGTTTTTCTGGACTGACTGAAGTTTTAGAGTTTTTAGCAAAGTTACCATCTCCTCAAGAAATTTTAGCTCTTCGTCTTTCGCCTATGGTTCAAGCTGAAATTGAATCTCTTTTAGACAAAAATCGTACTCAAGGTTTAGATGAAAGCGATCGCTGTCTGTGGCAACATTATGAGTTTATTGAGCATTTGGTACGTCTTGCTAAAGCTCAAGCTCTGCTCAAGTTAAAGTTATTTTAGATTTAAATTTATTGGTAGGTTTGATATGGTTCCATCTGAATTGTTAACTTATTTAAGAAAGCTAAACAATGCGGATAAGTTGTATGTTATCCAAGTGCTTGTTTCTGAGTTGGCACAAAAAGAAGAGGACTTAATTAAGGAAAATCAAAGTTATCCTGTTTGGTCGCCTTATGATGCGTTCGAGGCGGCTGATGTGATGCTAAAGGTGCTGGAGGATTCTAAATCGAAACAATAATAATGAGTGAGATTAACCGATATTCTTATATTTCTACTGATGTGGCATTAGGTGAGGCTAGTTTCCGTCCAATTTTACCACTTTGTTTATATCATCAGCAAAATTCTGTCATGGTATCTGGATTATTGGATACTGGTGCAATGAAGAATTTTTAGAATAATCATGAATGTAAATATAGGTGTTGAGGATGTTGGAATCACCAGTTGGTCACTAATTGCTTTGGGTGACATTTTCGAGCGATCGCGCACGGCTCAAAGTTTTTGTGTACCAAAGGTTGATATTGCTACTCAGGGATATGACCTCAGTTTGAATCGTTACAAGGAAGTGGTGCATGAAGAGGTGGAACATCTCGCACCTAAAGACATCCTGGCTAATTTGGCAAAGTTAGAGGTGGAAATTCAACAGGGGATGGAGAAATTGGAGGGATTGTTGAGATGAGTAGCTGGACACATCAACCAATTTGCTCATTAGGCACAGTTGTTACAGGTTCAACTCCTAAAACGTCTGAAGCTCACTTATACGGGGGCGACATTCCATTCGTTACACCTGCTGAACTTGACAAATTTGCACCTGTTATAACTGCTGCAAGAACATTAAGTGAAATTGGTGGGAGCGAGGCGCGTTTGCTTCCTGAAGGAACTGTTATGGTTTGCTGCATTGGCTCACTTGGAAAAATTGGAATCGCTGGTCGGACAGTTGCCACCAATCAGCAAATTAACTCTGTGGTGTTCGATACACGACTTGTTTTGCCCCGATTCGGGTTTTATGCCTGTCGCCGCCTGAAATCGAAACTGGTGACAATGGCTCCTGCAACAACAGTTGCGATCGTCAACAAGTCCAAGTTTGAGCAGCTTGAAATTCCAGTACCTCCCTTGGAAGAGCAGAGGCGGATTGCAGAGATACTTGATCGCGCCCAGTATCTCATATCTAAACGACGGGAAGCGATCGCTCAACTCGACACCCTCACCCAAACCATCTTTATAGAAATGTTCGGCGATCCAGTTACGAATCCGAAGGGTTGGGAAGTTAGAAAGATGAATGAATGTGCTGAAAGGATTCAAATTGGCCCATTTGGTACACAACTGCATGAAGAAGATTACATTGATAATGGCATTCCATTGGTCAATCCAACGCATATTCAAGATGGAAAAATATTTGCTAACACATCTTTTTCGATTTCCAATGAAAAGCATCAACAGCTTGGTCAATATCATCTTGAAGTTGATGATGTAATTTTAGGACGAAGGGGAGAAATGGGACGCTGTGCAATTGTCTCCAAAAATGAACATGAATGGCTCTGTGGAACTGGTAGCTTATTTATTCGACCAACGAACACACTAATAAATTCAGTTTATTTGTTTTCTATTTTATCTAATCAATCAATCAAGAAATATTTAGAAAAAGCTTCGCAAGGAGTCACAATGGCTAATTTAAATAAAACAATTGTTAGCCAAATCCCTGTGGTTCTTCCGCCCTTGTCTCTTCAACAAAAATTTGCCTACCATGTTGAATCTGTAGAAAAACTCAAAGTAGCACACCGCGCCTCACTATCAGAACTCAACACGCTTTTTACTTCCCTCCAACATCGTGCATTCCGAGGAGAATTATGACATGAACGCCATGCTAACAGAATTTACCCTCGCCAACTTCAAAAGTTACAGCACAAGCCGATTGCCCCTTGGATCGCTAACCGTACTAATCGGAGCCAATGCCGCAGGCAAAAGTAACGCCCTTGAAGGTTTGCGCTTTCTGTCATGGCTGGCACAAGGACAAAAACTCTCCAGCATTCAATATGCAGTGAATAGTGCAGAGCGCGTTGTACGCGGTCGAGTAAATGATTTGTGTCATCGGGGAGAGTCAAATTTTACCATTGGTTGCCGTTTAGACTCCCCAGACTGGAACCAACTCGATATAACCCTGAATGTGCGTGACGGAGAACTGCACATCAGTAGTGAGCGAATCGTTGGCTCGACAAGTCAAGTGCCGCTATATGACCTAGATCAGCCTTCTCAAGGAGTAGGGACTGATGTTGGTGTCGCATATAACAACTTTACAAGGGGGAAGAATAAGCCACGAGTAACGTGCAGCGATCAGATGGCTATATTCGTGCAATTAGACACCCCTGCCCATTTTGATCCAAAGTACCCCATATCCCAAAAGATAATTCCTGAGACCGTCCGCGAATATCAACGAATTTTAAAGAACATCCTGTTTCTAGATCCCGTTCCCGCCAGAATGCGCGAGTACAGCTTCAAATCTGATAAGCGATTACAAGAAGATGGTACTAATCTTTCCAGCGTCCTGTATCGCTTGTGGGAGAATCAAGCCGAAAATCAACAGGCAATTCTCAACTTTATCCAGAGTTTACCAGAACAGGCTATAGATGGGCTAGATTTCCTTTTCGGCCCACGGGATGAAGTCATGGTGCAACTAGCAGAAACCTTTGGCAATACCCATCGCTATTGTGAAGCCGCATTATTATCTGATGGGACGTTGCGGGTGTTAGCGATCGCGGCTGCTATGCTATCAGCACCCGTTGGTAGTTTAGTGGTCATCGAGGAAATCGACAACGGCGTTCATCCCAACCGCGCTAAACATCTACTCGCCAGCATCCGGGATATTGCCGAGCGGCGGAAATTGCGGGTGCTGCTTTCTACCCACAACCCAGCCTTAATGGATGCCTTACCCGATGCTGCCCTCGGTGATGTAGTGTTTTGTTTCCGCAATCCAGAGTCAGGAGATAGCCGCCTTGTACGGCTTGGGGAGATGTACGATTTCCCAAGTCTGATATCTCAGGGGCCGCTCGGCCAACTGGTAACTGCTGGGGTAGTGGATCGGTTCGTCAAGTCGCCGCACACACCTGAAGACAAAAAACACCAAGCTATGGAATGGCTGTCTCGTTTGCAGGAGTACGGCAATGAGTAGTATCTGCCTGATAGATAAGCTGTTCCATATATAACTTGCATAATTAGGGCGGGCAAGATGCCCACCCCACAAGAGTTTTATTTAATTTGATTATGTAATTTAGATGTTTTTTAGCTTACCAGCATATTCCTCGAAATACTCAACGTCCCCAACTATAATCAGCATAGAGCATCAGTCCTCGAAAATTTTCAGACCTATGCTCAATCTGGCTGTACTTTTTTGTTGCCTATGGCGACGATACTCGAAACAGGCAACCACATTGCCCAGAACGGTGACGGCAGAATGCGAAGGAAAACCGCTAAACGTTTTGTTGAAGAAGTTAAAAAAGCATTCACAGGCGAAGCTCCCTGGAAACCTACTACATTCCCGAACACCGCAGAGATATTGGAGTGGATTGACGACTTCCCCGATCTGGCTGGTAGAAACAAAGCTCCTCTTAAGTCAGAAGGAACCAGCTTTGGAGATATGAGCATCATTCAGGAATTTCATAAGTCGTGTAATCTTTTCCAAATGAGTGAAGTGTTTATCTGGTCACTAGACAGCGATTTACAGAATTATCACCAAAGGGGAAAATGACTGTATGAGCTAGTTTCCCTTTCTCCAACTCCAGAACGTGACCTTTATCTTGCTGTTTCTGAAGCAACCTACAGCGACATCTTCACTGAGCCAATTGGAAAACTAGCGATCGCTCAAATACCTCTAAAGCTGATTATTAGACCTCTTGCAAAAGTCGGATACTCGCCAGAAAATAAATTTTCTGGCTGATAACTCAAGTCGGTTTCAACCGACTAATAACAGTATTTTTAGTCCGTTTCAACGGACTTTTGCTATTAGGCAGAGACTTGAGTCTCTGACGGTTCAAGTATTTTTGCAAGAAGTCTATTGTAGATTTAAAGAAAAAGGAAGTAAGCCAATGGATACCATCACGACCTATCGAGAAATCGTCAAGCAGGTAATTAGTGATTATGCCAAACTGCGCCCATCCCACGGCAACATCCGCTTAGATGTCATATTTGACGAAATGCGCGATCGCTATGCTCTGATGCAAATTGGTTGGGATAGAGGGCGACGTATCCGTGGCAACCTACTCTATGTAATTATCGAGAACGGGAAAGTAATAATTGAATACGATGGTATGGAATGTGGAATTACTCAGGACTTAGTTAACAAAGGTATTCCTGAGCATGACATCATACTGGCTTTTCTTGAAGAATCACAGCCACTTGCCAGAGTTTAAAGAACGGCATTGTTAACCATTGGCAATTTCTAAGGATTGCTCAGAAGCGATCGCCGCGTCAATCTGCCCCTTATTTACTGCATAAAAACTCAGAGCTAGATAATGCTGGTAGTTTCCTGCCCATTCGACAAACACTTCGTCGTCAGAAGTTTCTCCTTTGGTATATTTAGCAAAAAATTCTTCTGAACTCATTTGGTACTTGATTTCATAGGTATTTAACTGTTTAGTCAGAGCAATCAGCGCATCTATAGAACTCCTATTTGATTTTTGAAAAAGAGTACGAGATAATACGGTTGAGTGTAAAAGTGTAAAAGCAGACTATGATAAACCAGCATCTACAAACTGCAACACTAAAGACGGAAGTGGCAACTG
>JAHHHC010000043.1 GCA_019359515.1 Desmonostoc vinosum HA7617-LM4
ATTAGTTAGAGACTATGAGCTATTACCCGAAACATCGGAAACGTTTATTTACCTTGCCATGATTCGGATCATGGTGAGGCGACTTGCATAAAATTTTACCCTTCAAAACTTTTCAAACAGCCTCTTAATTAACTTAAGTTTATGATTAATTCCTTCTACAGTACCACTCGTGGTTCTACCGTCAAAATAGCCTACTATTTCACCAAACCATCTAACCATTGTACCTATACTTTTCGGAAAACATGAAAGTGCATCATGCATCCAATCTAATAACTTAATTATGCTGTCTCCCCAAGATATAGTTGATTCAAATATGTCTCTAAATTCCTCTTTCAGTTTGTGCATTTTAGCTAAAATCGGTGAAACTTCCTGAGCAGATTTTAACTTCTCTTTTTGCTGAGCGTTTAAAGAATCTTCATTTTTAATGAAGCTATATTTGCTTTTATTTAATCCCTCTAATATTCTCTCTTTCTCTGATTTATTTTCTAGCGACATTGCTGCTCTCTTTTCAGCTTTACGCATAGCATCTAATTCATCATTGACTTGTTTCATAACATGAAATCTGTCAGCAGTTATATTAGCATTAGGCATTAATTCTTCTACTAAATTTTTATAGGGCAACCAGAGTTCAATACTGACCTCTTCGATTTGTTCAAGTATCTGAACTCCCCAGCCTCTAAGAACTTTCCGTATTTCTTCCATTCTTCTGGAATTGACTATTTCAATGGGTTTATGAGTGTCTAAATCTACTAATACTGCTAAATAATTTCCTTGACCTTTCACCGACAATCTAACACTTTCATATCGGGAAGATTCAGTATTTCTTCTACAGTAAATTTCATAGCGTTCGCTTAAAATTTTGGTAAGCTACAATTTATATTGTAACATCAGTTCTATTTGATAATATTTGAAAACTTGTAAATTATTACAATATGTAGACTTTAACCATTTTTTATATTAAATTGTAGTTGTTAAAATCTAATTTATTTTAATTTTTGCCATAAAATTATCGGAAGAACCAACAAGATTTACATATTAGGCTGAGCGACCGCAGATTAAACAAAGTGCGGCAATATGCAGCTAAAATAATTTTCTAGGATTGCACCGATTATATCGGTATGCGATCGCGTTTTCAACCTATCGAACTTGAGATGAACTACTAACTAGAAAATCGGGGCAATTATCTAAGCAATAGCATAATTACCCCGATCTCTCCAAACATAAAAAACATTGACTGCATTCCTTGTCGCACCCCCATTCTATTAAAAGTGTTCTATTTGACATCAATTTTCGATGTATGTCATTCAAAATACCAATTTTAATCAGGTTCTACCATTGCAAATGTTAGTCTCCTCAAACTCTAGATGCTGGCTTTAAAAATAGCCATGCCACAAAGAATGTAGCTGCTGTAAATAGTTGCGTTAAATCCAATGCAGATAAATAGCCATCTGCAAACGAAGCAATGCTGCGATCGGTGATGCCAAATACCCAAGATGAAAGACCAAATAGCCAAATCCCATTTTTGAGATTACCCACAAATTCTTTAGATTCCGATGGTTGCGGCTCATTCATAACTTTCTGCTCCGTTGCTGAAAAATCTGGTGATTGATTAGAAATGCTCGTCATAGAGAATTTTTTGACTTTTGATATTTATTTATACCTATATTAATAAATATTTCACTTGCTTGACAGCACTACCCAAAGGTACATCTCCCTATCTTGACATTTCACCTAGAGAGTTGCAGCTAGTAGTAGACTGTAATGCTTGAAATTCCGAACTTAACCATAGAAAAAATGTATTAATTGCTACAAATTAATCAATAATTATATAAATATTTATTTATATAGATGAAAAATCACTCTCAAGATAGATGCTTTTATAAAAAAGTTATCAACAGGGCTATAAACCCAAAAAGAACAACAATCGCTCATTTGCATACTTGGTGGCTATGAGACAATAATCTCACCGAAAATAGCACTTTGCGCCTCTGCGCCTCTGCGTGAGACAATCATAAAACTATGGCGATCGCAATCGATTTTGGTACTAGCAACACAGTAATTGCCCGTTGGAATCCCGTCACCCAACAGGCAGAAACCTTAAACATACCTGGATTATCGCTGCAACAAAGCCTCAATCCCCCCTTAATTCCTAGCTTAGTTTACGTAGAACAAGCAACCCAAGGTAAAGTTTTAATCGGGCAACAAGTACGCGATCGGGGTTTTGATCTCAAAGGCGAAGCCCGATTCTTTCGCAGCTTTAAACGGGGTATTGGTGCAGATATCCAAGGTTTCTTACCCGAACTAGATGGGCAAATTATCACCTTTGAGCAAATAGGACAATGGTTTCTCACTCAAGTGATAGAGCAACTAGCACCCTCACAAGGCGGTTTAGATTCCCTAATCTTAACCGTACCAGTCGATAGCTTTGAAGCTTATCGCCACTGGTTAGGAAAAGTATGCCAAGCACTCCCCGTAGAACAAGTACGAATGTTAGATGAACCTACAGCAGCAGCTTTAGGATATGGCTTAGCAGATCAAGAAACTCTTTTAGTAATCGACTTTGGCGGCGGTACTTTAGATTTATCCCTGGTGCAGTTGGATAAAGGGATACAAGCCGCTACTAAGCCTGTCGGATTTTTGCTCAAGTGGGGTAACAAGTCCTTGGCTGAAGACTCAAAGCAGAAAGTAAAAACTGCTCGTGTGCTAGCCAAAGCAGGACAAAATTTAGGTGGTACTGACATTGATAGCTGGTTAGCGGATTACTTTGCTAAAACCCAAGAACTAGTAGTAAGTCCGCTGACGACACGACTAGCAGAACGGGTAAAAATTCAGTTATCTACGCAAAATCAAGCCAGTGAAGTTTATTTTGATGACGAAACATTTGAAACCTACGAATTAGAACTGAACCGCGAGACTTTTGACAATATCCTCAAAGAACACTCATTTTTTCAACTGCTGGATGAGTCAATGGCTTCACTCCTACAGCAAGCAAAACGCCAAGGTATAGAACTTGCAAATATTAACGCCGTTTTGTTAGTTGGTGGTACGGTGCAATTACCAGCAGTGCAGACATGGATCAAGCAGTATTTTGCACCAGAGAAAATCCGTTGTGAACATCCTTTTGAAGCGATCGCTCAAGGTGCATTGCAACTGGCACAAGGCGTAGAAATCAAAGACTTTCTCTACCATAGTTATGGTATCCGTTATTGGGATCGCCGTAACCAGCGTCATAGTTGGCATCCGATTATTAGATCTGGACAAGCATATCCGATGAATCAGCCAGTGGAACTATTTTTAGGGGCTTCTATGGAGAATCAGCCCAGCATTGAATTAATTATGGGAGAATTAGGAGCTGACACAGGCAGTACCGAAATTTATTTCGATGGCGATCGCTTAATTACGCGCCGTCTCGGCAGTAGTGAAACCAGCGTTAAACCTCTTAACGATCAAGAAGGTGCTAGAACAATTGCTCAATTAAAACCACCGGGATATCCTGGAGGCGATCGCATCAAAATTCTTTTTCAAGTGGATGAGCAACGTTTTTTACGAATTACTGTGGAAGACTTGTTGACGAGTGACACATTACTAGAAAATCAACTTGTTGCACAGTTGAGTTAATTTATCTATCAGAGAGAACAGGATTAAGGGGATGTTTAAGAACGGTTAATATCAAGTTCGCGTAATTACTTATTATTAAAATTTCTCCGTGTCCCCGCGTCCCAGCGTCCCCGCGTCCCCGCGTCCCCGTGTCCCCGTGTCCCCGCGTCCCCGTGTCCCCGCGTCAGCTCTAACGATAAGTCTTCAGACGAACATGATATAACCTGTAATGGCGAAAGAAATAGAGCGGAAATTTCTAGTTCAAGGAGATGATTGGCGAAAACTAGCCAAGGGTAGCTTTTATTGTCAGGGATATATTGCCACACTTGGGGCCGCCACTGTACGTGTTCGCATAGTAGGAAATCAAGGTTACTTAACTATTAAAGGGCCGAGTATCAAATATTCTCGCTCGGAGTTTGAGTATTTGATTCCTTTAGAAGATGCTCAACAGATGCTTAATACATTATGCGATCGCCCTTTTATAGAAAAAGTTAGATATACAGTAGAACTAGGTGATTTAATTTGGGAAATAGACGAATTTGAAGGTGTAAACAAAGGATTAATCTTAGCAGAAGTCGAACTAAGTAATGAAGAACAAAAGATAGAACTACCAACCTGGATTGGCGAAGAAGTTTCCGAAAATCCCAAATATTTCAACAGCAACTTAGTTAAACACCCCTTTTCACAATGGTAATCATAATTTTGCATACTTCGGAACAATCCTTGTTATAACTCAGAGCAGTCAGGGAAATATTAAAAAGAATAGATTTATCAGAGCGTTGCAGATACATAGATCGGCAATCAGTTCGCTACTGATATCTCTTGAAAAGCCCATATTTCACTACTAAGAATGAGCGTTATCGGTCTTATGACAAAAAATATACATCAATATAGATATGGTTTTTACTTAGCATTGGTAGCAATTAACATTACAGTACCGATAAAGTTAGTGCAAGCACAAGAAATCAGAACAACGCAGATACTGAATCAAGCCCCTATTGTTCAACCTACTCCTCGTGGAATAAAACCACCTTCAAATCAACCATTACCGGAGTTGTCCCCACCATCAGATTTACCGCCATTGAATGAGTTACTGCATCCCTCAGAAACCTTTCCCTTACCTGCACAAATTCCATTTGGGGAAACTGACCAAACTATAATCGTCAAAAAATTTGCAGTTACTGGTAGTACAGTCTTTAGTCAGGAAGATTTTGCTAGGATCACAGCTCCTTATACCAACCGTCCCATTACTCTCAAAGATTTATTTCAGATTCGTTCGGAAATTACTAATCTTTACATCCAAAATGAATACATTACCTCCGGCGCATACCTTCCTCCACAGAAACGTCAAGATGGCATAGTAGAAATTAGGATTGTTGAGGGAGAGCTAGAGGAGATAAAAGTTACAGGCACGCGTAGACTTAATCCCAACTATGTGCGGAGTCGGCTGGCTATAGCCACAAACAAACCCCTGAAACGCGATCGCCTGCTAGAAGCATTGCAATTGTTACAAATAAATCCCTTAATTGCCAACATCTCAGCAGAACTATCTGCTGGCACAAGTTCAGGACAGAGTTTGCTAGAAGTACAGGTAAAAGAAGCAGATACTTTTAATACACAGATAGCTTTAGATAATGGGCGATCGCCTGCCGTTGGTAGTTTTAGCAGAAAAATACAGATAAACGAAGCCAACCTACTTGGCTGGGGCGATCGCATTAGCGCTATCTACACCAACACCGATGGTAGTAATGCCTATGACTTCAACTATACTTTACCAATTAATCCCCGCAATGGCACTCTATCCTTAAGCTATGGCACTTCCAACAATCATGTAATCGAAAGACCCTTTAGCGTTCTCGATATTCAATCCAACTCTCATTACTATGAGCTAACACTACGCCAGCCGATAATCCAAAAGCCTACTTACGAATTAGCTTTAGGTTTAACTGCTGGCCATCGAGAGAGCAAAGCTAGCTTTTTAGATGGAGAACTTCCTTTTCTAAGTTCGGGTGCAGATCCACAAGGCAGAACGCGAATCACATCGTTGCGCTTTTTTCAAGAATGGACTTCTCGCAGCAGCCGACAAGTATTCGCACTGCGTTCTCAGTTGAGTGTAGGACTTGACGCTTTGAATGCCACTATCAACAACAACTCTCCTGATGGTCGTTTTTTCGCTTGGAGAGGACAAGCCCAATGGGTACGCTTATTAGCTCCTGATACTCTACTGCTACTACGAGGTGATTTGCAACTAGCAGACCGACCAATGATCCCATTTGAGCAATTTAGCATCGGTGGCTTGGATAGCGTGCGGGGTTATCGTCAAGATGCCCTATTAACAGACAACGGGATTTTTGCTGGTGCCGAAGTGCGAGTTCCCATTGCTCGTTTTACAGAACGCAATAGCCTTTTACAGTTAGCCCCTTTTGTGGAGTTTGGCAGTGGTTGGAACAACTCTGGCAGATCGGGTTCTGAATCAAAGCTAGATACAAATACTTTGGTATCTGTAGGACTGGGGTTACGCTTGCAATTAGAAGATTACCTCACAGCTCGTTTGGACTGGGGTATTCCTCTAGTTTCAATTTCTGCTGGGGATAAAGACTCATGGCAAGAAAACGGTTTGTATTTTTCCATTATTGCCAATCCCTTTTAACGAAGAACATTGCGCTGTCGCCTGCCAAGGAGTTTTAGGTGTTACCTGTGGTGTGGCTACTACTAACTCTATTGTTCCTGCACTCACAATTAAACCTTGAGCTTCTACAATTTGTTGGCGATCGCCTCTGGTTTGATAGTTGCTGCTAGTTGTTTTTGTGTTACTTACTCGATTTGACAAATCTCGCAGATCGTGCCAGACTATCTGACCTGTGAGAGTTTCAGTCGGATTAGCTGGTAATCCTCCCCGATTGCTGATCGTAAAACGATTTTGTCGCGCTGCTGCACAACCGCTGGTTATTTGCCGTGAGCGATCGCTAAAATCTGTTGGTAAACTGACTAATCCTTGAGATGGATCGACATCTGGGGTATTAATTTCTACAGTCCCATTAAACTCTGCACCCAAATCAGAAGAAGCAGTAATGTCACTTTCTGAAGTCAGTTGGGGGCGAAACTCAGTCCCGAAGATACCTGTAGCATTTATAACCACCCTACCACCAAAGCCCTTTTGAGCATTAGCAGTAATATCGCTATTTTCCAGGGCAACTAAAGTCTCCGTTGTCAGGTTAATATTACCTCCCACCGAACTATTACGGGCATTAGTACTAATTTGACTACCACGACGCATTTGGAGGTTTTGGGATTGGATAGTAATATTACCCCGATCACCAGCATTAGTATTAGCAGTAATTGTTCCTCCATCCTTGAGTAAGACAAAAGGAGAATTGATCAAAATATTTCCCGCAGCGCCTTGACCAGCTAAACCCCGCAGATTTTCTGGATCTGAACTGAGGAAATTACTGACATTAATTGTTGCACCATCACTAATAACTAATCGATTAGCTGTGACGTTCACATCGCCACCCTGACCATTACTGACAATCGCGTTTGCAAATAAACCACTACGACCGTATTCATCATTTCCTGTCAATTCTACTGAGTTGGCGATGATATTCATATTGCCAGCCGAGCCAGTACCAGAGGTACTAACAGCAATCTGAGCGCCATTAGTAACTCGTAAGTTTCCGGTTTCAATCACTAAATTGCCTCCTGTGCCAAAACCAGCACCCAAAAAAGTTGCGATCGGTTCTGGGATACCTGGGATTTTCTCCGTTGAAGATGCGATAATACTGGGGCCAAATTCTGTCCCACCAGTAACCTCCACATCTTGAGCAAAAATTTTCAAGTCACCAGCTTCTCCAAAGCCATAGGTGGTGGTATATATCTGTGCGCCATCAGCAACTTGCAATTTATTAGTTTGAACTGTTAAGTTACCCCCTTTCCCCGTTGCACCAGGAGCAACAGGAGCAAATAAACCACTAGGGCCGAAGGGAGAAATGCCGCTTAGTTGCACATCCTGGGCTTTTACGGTCAATTCTCCAGCATTCCCATCTCCAAAAGTGCCACTGGATATTTGACCTCCATTGCTCACTTGCAAGGTTTTCGTGGCAATGGTGATTTTCCCTCCTACTCCACTTGCACCTGAGCCAACATCAGCTAGTATGCCGCTAAATACCTGGTTGTTGGGATTTAACACAAAGCCATTAACTGTTAAAGAATCAGATGCAGATATATTCAATGTGCCTCCAGAACCATCACCTCTGGTATCTGTGAGTATCACCGAACCATCTTGGAGAGTCACATTTTGTCCTTGCACCTGGATAAAACCACCACTATTGCCGCTAGTATCTACAGAAGCAGCATTAAGAAGTTCAATATTACCGTAACTAATTCCTTGTCCGGGTTGCAGTTGTAGCTGTCCATGAGGATTGGTTATTGCCACCTGACCGTTATTCACAGACCATAATTCAACTCTTCCTTGAGGTAAGGTGATATTTCCTCCATCTAGTTCCACCTTGCCTGCAACCAGAGCTAAAGTCTGACCATTTGGCGTGTTGTAGCTCAATCCTGGCGGACGGTTGCTGCTATCTAGGGAAAAATCGGGATTGAGTATGAGATTGTTTCCTGAACCTTTTACCTGAATTGTGCTGTTGGGATGAGAACCAAATTGTAAACCGAGAGGAACGCTCACAGTAAGCAGAGGATTAGATGTCGGGTTAGCGGCACTAAATTCTTTACCATCAGCAAATTTGATACTGTCTGCCGTACTGCCAATAAATGAGCCACCAATATCTAACTTGGCATTTTCACCGAAGATGATGCCACTAGGATTAATGATAAACAGATTGGCATTACCTGTATTGCCTGTGCCGTTTAGCAGCGTTTGAATAGTGCCATTAATTTGGGAAGCTGACCCCCCCGTAACCCGCGTGATAATATTGTTGATGCCTGCATCGTAAACGAAACGGCCAATGTCACCTGATTGAATCGAAAAATTTTTCAAACTGTGGAAAAGGTTAGCGCCATTATCAGGTCTAGCACCGCCAGTAATTTCATACACGCCACCACCAAGATTATTGACATTGGTAGGTAAAGTGCCATCTGGGTTAATTTGGGTTTGAGCTAATGCTGCAAATGGTGTTTGCAAAGCTAGGGAAAAAGCAACACCTAACAAGATTTTTTTTCTATACCCATACAGAAAATTGCCGCATTTGAAGAGTATCACCATATAGCAACCTTTTCCCTAACTTAATTGGATACTAATGCTTTTATACTCTTAGCTTTTCAATTTTATGTAAGTAAAAATACTGATAACAAGGCTAGGAAATACAGGTGCGATTATGGGCGATCGCACAATTCACCTTAGAAGCGATCGCTTTCTCAGCCTAACCCCCAAGTGCTTCTAACCAAGAGAGCAAATCAGCAAAACTAGTAAAATCAAGCAGCGCTTCGCCCAGATTTTCTAATTGTTCCAAAGATAGAGTTTCAATGCGTTGATGCACATCTTGAGGTAATTCTCCCACACGTCTACTTAGTTGACGAAGAATAAGCGATCGCGCTTCCACCTCCCGTCCTCTTTGTTCTCCTTGTTGCAATCCTTCCTCTCTTCCTTCTTCTTTAATTTCCCGGTATACTTGCGTTTCTTTCAGCGTTATTCCTAACATAATTTCTATCTCCTTTCGACTTAATCGTTCAAATTTGTACACCATAATCGTAATTGTTAGCTCCATTATGGCGCGACTTCCAGTTTCGGACTGTTCAACAGAAGAACGCTCAAGTAGATACTTAGCTTCTTGTGGTGCTTTTTCTTCATCCAACGTAGTTAACACCATTAAACCTATCCACACAGATAAAGAGCGAATATCTCCCAATTCGTCTAGATATACTCGATGTACTTGGTCGCCATTAAGTTGGTTTCGGTGGGGATGAATATCATTTTGTTCAATACTGCGCGATGGATAAATGATTACTGCTTGCCAATCGCTAAATCTTTTACGGTTGCGATAGAAATATAACGAAGATTCTGCAAATACCCGTTCGTAAAGCAGTTCGTCCCTCTGAAACTGCACTTCGCAAAAATATACAACTCCTGGATTGGCATTTTCTGGTGGTAAGAATACCCCATCGATTTCAAATCTTGGCTCTTTGACAGCTACCGTGTCAATAGTTCAAATAGTAAAGTTGGAGATTGTTGGAATAGTTTATAAAATATCGAGTCTCGACGCATAAAGGAATTTTATTATATTCGCAGTCGGATCTTAAGGCGATCGCACAATTCACCCTAGCAGACTATGATAGATGCAAACCAGAAGCTGATTTTAGCATTGCATATTTGCGGGATGAATAAAATCTCTGTTTTTGCTTATTTCATCCCACTATTCTGCACGCCCTTA
Source organism: Desmonostoc vinosum HA7617-LM4 (assembly GCA_019359515.1). Classification (GTDB taxonomy): domain Bacteria; phylum Cyanobacteriota; class Cyanobacteriia; order Cyanobacteriales; family Nostocaceae; genus Desmonostoc; species Desmonostoc vinosum. The sequence continues at coordinate 9,981 of JAHHHC010000043.1, forward strand.
TTTTTTACCCTGACCTTTGATCATAGAACGAATGCCGAATAAAACTAATCCCAACAGCCCAAGAGTAGATGAAGGTTCGGGAACAGATTGAGAATAGCTGCTTAAATGATCATGGTCATGGTCATGGTTGTGTTCGCCATCTTCAAACTCATCCAATGTTTCCCAGGTAGCATTTTGCCAAAAGCCATCTGCTGTTAAGTTAGCACTTGATTGCCAATAGCCATTCCAACCTTGCCAACGACCATTCCAACCCCACCAGTAGTTATTCCAACCCCAGTTGTAAGCACCACTATCATTAACCATTTTATTTAATGATTCACCGCGATCGTCTTTGCCATTTCCATTGGTATCGATGAATTGTGGTGTCAATCTTAAAGCAGCTAAAGTAGAATTCGCATCCATCCAACTAGTAGTAACTCCCATCTTACTTGCTAGTCCAGATTTAGCACTATTGAATATCGTGAGTAAGCTTTGATTGTTCTGCTGTAGATCCCAACCAAGTACATCTAGCACAGTTAAATCGTTATTTGTAGCTAGATTTCTATTGTCCCCTGCACCGAGGCTAGCCTCCATAATGCCATCATAGGTGGCATCTTTTTTCCAATGACTGCCTTGATTACCATCTCCTCCAAATTTAGTACTTCCAGAAGACATATTACCTAATTTGCTTGTACCAGCATTAATAGATAACATGCTATCTACACCAATAGACATATCAGGTTTGTTCCCGTTAGTGAAGCTATTTCCAGATAAACGAAACAGATCCATCAAATAGGCATATTTAGATGCTTCTCCACCACTAATTGATGACTTTTTATTCAATAGATCTCCATATTCAGGTGAATCAATAGCGCTAATAAAGCCTAGAGTATGAGTCAGTTCGTGTACTGCCACACTGAAAAAGTCTAAAGTGCCTGTAGCAATAGTGCTACTGTTATTGGTTTCAGAGAAATAATTCCATGAAAGAGGCTTACTTAGATTACTTAAATCGCTGATGAGGATGTAACCATCATAACCAGTATCATTACCGTTAATCAGCCCTAAAGCTTTGGCATTAGCACGGGTAAGATTGATATTGTTCATTCCCTTACTAGAATTTGTCGTGCGTGAACCATTTTTATAAGTGGAAGTTAAAGCCTCATATCCTTTGTCTTTGGTGTACACATTTGCCAGAGATGTCTGATCGGCAGCTGAGGTAGCATCTGCTTGTATTTGTTCATAAACGGTTTCCAACTTTTTTGAAGTCACCCCTGGTATTGCGCCACCAATCACGTTAGTGGGTAACATATTCGTTGTCTCAATAAATATATTGAGGGTGACATCATCAGTTAGGTAATTAGACCAATACTTTCCAGCCATCTCATAGCCGAGCATTTGCTCGAAGCTAGTCCCCGGTGCATAAGTAAAATTAAATTGCAGGGCTTGGGCTGAGGAGCTACTACCTATAAAAACTGAACTAGCTAGTGTGATGGGTGTAAGCCTTTTGAGAAAACGAAGCGCTCTCAACTTTAATGGCTTTCTATTTGTTGTATTGGTATCAAGAGACTGAAAATTAAGTTTGTATAGTTTGCAATGCATATAGCAACCAGCTAATATTTCAATAAATGGTTTAATTGCCAATATACAAAGATTTTTAACTTGTTTTATCAAGCACATGTAAATTAAATTTTTATTGAATGTAGTTAATAATAAAAAGTTTTTAAATAAACAATATCTTTTTAAATTTGATATGAAAAATATTCATCAAACACTATTTTGAAAAAGATATATATTAAAGATTTTGTTAAACTCTAATGTTTTAATATGTAAATTCTCGGAGAATTTTAATAAAAAATAGTTTAGTTATTCGCTTTGATATCGGAATTTACTTACGTTTTTAGTTGACAGTAAATAGAGTATAAATGTGTACTGAGCCTGGTTCAAAAATCAAATAAAAGTTCTGTTTTTTTTACTAATCTACTGATTTTTAAAATGGTCAACAGTAATTTTACTGATGCTTCACTGCAAAAAATAGCCTTACGATAATGGTATTTGATTTATTGGCTAGAGGCAGTTATTTATCTCAAATTGTTTTTGCAACACAAGGTATAAATTTAGTGATGAACATAAAAAATAAATATTTTTGCCAGCCTAGTTTGTTGGGAAGCGCATTGTTAATTTATTTATCTTCGATGTTACTTATAGTAACACCAACTCTAGCACAAGTGACTTTCAATCCCCCAAAAGAACAAGCTCCAAAAAGCTCAAGCGGAGGAGCTTCACGAGATGTTTCTACTTGCGGCGCTGATCTGACAGCAACTACCAAAGCCTCTGTGACACCATTGCTTCCTAAAAATAATATCGGTTTGACGATCGCAGAGCGTCCAACAGTATTGATTTACATTCCTCAAACTAATGCTAAAACAGCATTGTTTAGCCTGCAAGATGAACAAAACAAGCAATATTATCAAACAATCTTACCTTTGCCAAAAAAACCTGGTGTGATGGAAGTAAAAATTCCTCATTCAGTTGCAGCATTGAAAACAGGTAAGAATTATCAATGGTCTTTAGTGATGATTTGCACTGAAGAATTAGAGCCAGATAGTCCTTGGATCAGTGGATGGATTCGGCGAGTTGAAGCTAATTCTAGTTTGAATCATCAACCTACTCTAGAGTTAGTTTCTCAGTTGGCTAAGATGGGGATTTGGTATGATTCGCTTTCCACTCTTGCTCAACTGAAGCGATCGCAACCTAATAATTCAGCTGTAGCTACTTCCTGGCAAGAATTATTAAACTCTGTTGAATTGAATGCGATCGCTAATGAACCGCTAATCAATTAATCAAGTAATCCTAAACAAAACAAGAGCTAGGGAATGAGGATAAACCTCCAAGTTTCCTGCTCTTATTTATTTTTCTCTTATTCCAAAATCGCCAATTTTAAGCAAAAGCCTGATGAGGTTATCTTTGAAAGCAATTTTTAGGCGTGTAAGCGTGGTGCGTTTAGGGTATTGGCGCTGTGTATTGATCGCAGCCCCTGGTGTAGCGATATGTGTAATTACTGGGGGAATGACGGGATTATTTCAACTACTGGAATGGAATGCAATGGAGCGATTTTTTGCTCTGCGTTCCTCGGAACCGCCAGAAAAGCGCATTCTCATCGTCACTATTGATGAAAAAGACATCACTCAAGTTGGTAAATGGCCAATTCCTGATGTTGTTTTAGCCAAGTTGCTAGCCAAACTTAAAGCTCAAAAACCAGCAGCTATAGGTTTGGATATTTATCGAGATTTACCAGTAGAACCTGGTTATCAAGAATTGGTAGGAGTGATGAAATCTACCCCTAATTTGATTGGTGTGAAAAAATTGGTGGGAGATAAAGTTGCTCCATCTCAGACTTTATCTGAGTTAGATCAAATTGCTCTGGCTGATTTGGTTTTGGATACGGATGGTAAAGTTAGGCGAGGTTTGCTGTCGGCTGGCGATGGCAATGGAAAGATTTTTTTAGGATTAGCGGCTCGTTTGAGCTTAATGTATCTCGAACCAAAAAATATTTCCTTAAAAGCATTAGATAAGAGTGAGAATTCTTTGCAGTTAGGGAAAGCTGTATTTATACCTTTGACAGGTAAAGAATTTAGTTATCGAGGAGCCGATGTCGGAGGATACCAAATTGTCTTAAACTACCTTGGTTATGAAGAAAACTTTGACACAATAAAAATGCGAGATATACTGAATAATCCTGTATCCTCGGAGCTAGTGCGCGATCGCATTGTGTTGATTGGAACTACAGCTAAGAGCATTAATGACTTTTTTAGTGTTGGCTACAGTCGCAACTTGCGCTCTGAAGATAAACGGATGGCTGGGGTGGTGGTTCATGCCAATTTAATTAGCCAAATTTTAAGTGCTGCTGTTGATGGTAGACCATTACTGCGAGTTTGGTCTGACCAAGCAGAGTGGTTGTGGATTTTTTGTTGGTCTTTGATTAGCAGTGGTGTTACTTGGCAAGGATTGCAAGTAAATTCCCAGCGCCAACGGCCATTTTCGGGATTGTCGATTTTGGTGATTTTAGGTGGTACAGGTGCAGTTTTTGGGAGTAGTTACGCGGCTTTTATATTTGGTTGGTGGATTCCTTTAGTTTCACCATTACTGACGATTTATTTATCTACAATTGTCACAACCAACTTTTATAAACAATCGCAACTAGAAAAAGCTAATCAGCAACTCCTGAATTATTCTCGCACCTTAGAACAAAAAGTTCGCGATCGCACCCAAGAGTTAGAAGTAGCCAAAATAGCTGCTGATGCCGCCAACCAAGCCAAAAGCGAGTTTTTGGCAAACATGAGTCATGAATTGCGAACACCCCTCAATGGGATTCTCGGATACGCGCAAATCTTAGAACGCTCTCAAAAGATGGCTCCTTCAGAACTAGAAGGTATTAATATTATTCATCAGTGTGGTTCCCATCTGCTGACTCTGATCAACGATATTTTAGACTTATCTAAAATCGAAGCTCGGAAACTGGAACTAGATCAGACAGATTTTGATTTGTCTTATTTCTTAACCGGAGTAGCAGAAATGTGTCGAATTCGTGCCCTACAAAAAGGGATTTCGTTTATTTACCAACCAGACCACCAGCTTCCTCAAGCAATTCATGCTGATGAAAAACGTTTGCGGCAAGTTTTAATTAATTTACTTGGTAATGCGATTAAGTTTACTGATAGCGGTGGAGTTACTTTCAAAATAGAGGTATTAAAAACTGGAGATGTCTTAAATAAAATTAGGTTTCAGGTAGAAGATACTGGAGTAGGAATGACTGCTGAACAATTAGAAAAGATTTTTTTACCTTTCGAGCAAGTAGGCGATAAATATAAGCAAGCAGAAGGTACAGGATTAGGACTAGCTATTAGCTGCAAAATTGCTGAGTTGATGGGCAGTGAAATCAAAGTTAAAAGCACTTTAGGAACTGGTAGCCAATTCTGGCTAGATGTAGATTTAGAAGTTATTAGTAACTGGTTAAAAACGGCTGATGTACTTCCTAAAAAAGAAATTGTTGGGATTAAATATAAGAAGCCAAAAATTTTGATTGTAGATGACCAATGGGAAAACCGTTCTATAATCTTGAATTTTCTAGAATCAATTGGATTTAGCTGTTTTGAAGCTAGTAATGGTCAAGAAGGTTTAAACCAAGCAGAAGAAAATCAGCCCGATTTAATTATAACTGACTTAGGAATGCGGCTAATGGACGGCTTTGAAATGATTCAAAACTTGAGAAAGTTACCTCAACTCAACCAAGTGCCAATTATAGTTTCCTCTGCTAGTGTATTTGAAAGTGACAAATCAAGAAGTTTAGCAGCGGGAGGAAATGAATTTTTACCAAAACCCGTACAAATAGAAGATTTACTCAAGTTGCTGCAAAATTACTTAGAACTAGAGTGGATTTATGAAGAAGATAGTAGCAAAACAAAAGAGGTTGGAAATACACAATCTTCAGACAAAAATCTACAGTTGATGATTGCACCACCAGCAGCAGAACTTGATAAACTCTTGGATTTAGCAATGAGAGGAAATGCTCAAGAAATTCAAATAGTATTGAACAATCTGGAAAAATTGGATGATAAATTTATAGTTTTTACTACTCAGGTCAGACAACTGGTTGATTGTTTTCAACTTAAACAAATTCGTGAATTAATCAAATTATTACAATCTAAAACATGAAGAAAGATATTGATTTTTTTGAGAATACAACTATATTAATTGTTGATGATAACCCAACAAATTTGAAAGTACTATCGAATGCGATCGCGCATTCAGGATGTGAAATTTTAGTATCGATTGATGGTGAAAGTGCTATCGAACAAGCTCAATATGCCCAACCAGATTTGATTTTATTAGATGTGATGATGTCGGGAATTGATGGCTTTCAAACCTGTCAAAAGCTCAAGAATAACTCTGCTACTCAAGATATACCAGTTATTTTTCTCACTGCTCTTTCAGATAAATTTGATAAGGTTCAAGGTCTTTTAATTGGAGGGGTAGATTACATTACTAAACCTTTCCAAGTAGAAGAGGTTTTAGCCAGAATTCAGGTACAGTTAAAACTACGCTATCTGACTAAACAACTTGAGGCACAAAATCGGCATCTCGATCAGCGAGTAGAAGAACGTACAAAAGAACTTTCTCAAGCGTTGAATAAATTAAAGCAATCTCAACTACAGCTAATACAGAGCGAAAAATTGTCTAGCCTTGGTCAATTAGTTGCTGGTATAGCTCACGAAATTAATAATCCTCTGAGCTTTATTGTAGGTAATTTTGAATTTATTAACAATTATTTGTCTGCTTTAATTAATCATTTACAACTTTATCATCAACACTATCCTAATCCAAATATAGATATTGTCGAAAATGCCAACTTTATCGAGTTAGAACAATTAATTCAAGATACTCCACATATAATCTCTTCGATTAATACAGGATTAGCAAGAATTAGCAATATTAGCAGTAGTTTACGTACTTTTTCTCGTATAGATATATCTAATAAAATACTTTTTGATATTCATGAAGGTATCGATAGTACTTTAATAATTCTGTCACATCGTCTGAAATATAATCAACAGCGATCGCAAATCGAAGTGATTAAAAATTATAGTAATTTGCCACTTGTGGAATGCTACCCTGAACAAATTAACCAAGTTTTTATGAATCTTCTTGCTAATGCTATCGACGCTTTGGATGAAAATAGTCAAAATTTATTAGATAGAAAGCTCAATAATAATAATATGATTAATACAATAACAATTACAACCGGATTTAATGAAGATAAAAAATCAGTGTCGATAAATTTTAAGGATAATGCTATGGGTGTACCGCTAGAGATTCAAGAACATATATTTGAACAGTTCTTCACTACAAAACCAAGAGGTAAAGGAACTGGTTTAGGTTTATCTATAAGTCGGCAAATTATTGAAGAAAAACACAATGGTAGTATGAAATGTTTTTCTGTATTAGGTGAAGGTACAGAATTTTTAGTTGAAATCCCAGTGAAATAAAATGTTTTGTTTCATTAAGTTTGATAAATTCTTATTCAGCACTTTAATGCTTTCATATTCGAGGACGAAAGTCCTGAATACAAACACATTTACTAATCAAAAATTATAGGTATATATAAAGATTATGCAAAAGAATCAGTATTCTGTAAAATCTACCAAATACAGCATCTACTTGGGATGGATAGCATTTTTTTTAGCAACAACTGGCATTTCCACACCAGCACAAACTAATTCACAGTTAGCCAAAATATCACAAGCAAATCTGCTAGCTAATTTACAATATTCCTCAGATCCAAAATCTCTACTTAACCAAGGTAGAAGTATTTTTGAAGCAGGGCGCTTTGTTGAGGCGGTGAAACTTTGGGAAGCAGCATCTATGAGTTTTGAACGTCAAGGTGATGCTATCAATCAAGCTTGGAGTTTAAGTTATTTGTCGTTAGCTTATCAGAAATTAGGAGATTGGCAAAAGGCAGAAAGTTCTATTATTAACAGTCTAAATATTCTCCAACGTCTCAACAAACGCCAAAAAGGAAACGCTGCTATTTTGGCAGTAGCTCTTAATACTCAAGGAAACCTCAAACTTTCAATGGGGCAAGCGGAAAGTGCTTTACAAGCATGGCAAGAAGCGGAACGTGCTTATCTAGCAGCTGGCGATGAAACTGGCAAGATAGGTAGCCAAATTAATCAAGCCCAAGCAATGCAAGCTTTAGGATTATATCGCAGAGGACAGAAGTTATTAGTTGATGTGAATCAAAGGTTGCAAAATCAGCCAGATTCTCTGATGAAGGCGAAAGCATTGCAAAGTTTAGGTGTTGCTTTTCAATTGGTAGGAGATTTACAACAATCTCAGGAGATTTTAAACCAAAGCTTAAAGATTAGCGTTCGCGTAGCGGCTCCTTTGGAGCATCGCTTAAAATCCACCGCAGACATCAGTGATATTCTTTTTAACTTAGGAAATACTGCTAGGGACTTGCAGCAAACCCCAGTTGCTTTAGATTATTACCAGCAAATTGTAGTTCAGACAACCAACCCCCAACTACGAGTAGAAGCACAGTTAAACCAACTCAGCCTTTATGTAGAAACTGCACAAATTAAGCCAGCTAAGGTTTTATTACCACAAATTAAATCTCAATTAGAGAGCCTTTCTCCCAGCCGGATGTCTGTTTATGCAACAGTTAACTTTGCTCGCAATCTTACCAAGCTGGCAAAGCTGGATGGAAGTGAGGCGATATCATCAAAAGAGTCAGCCAGAATTTTAGTGCGTGCTGTACACCAGGCAGAAATGTTGAGCGATTTACGCGCTCAAGCTTATGCCTTAAACGAGTTAGGAAAATTATACTTTGACAAGCAGCAGTTAGCTGACGCTTTGAAACTCAGCCAACAAGCATTACAAATTGCTCAAGAGATTAATGCTGCTGATATTACTTATCAAGCTGCTTGGCAAGTTGGCCGGATTCTCAAAAAACAAGGCGACAATCAAGGGGCGATCGCAGCTTATGATGGTTCTGTCAAAACTCTCAAGTCTCTACGTGGTGAATTAGTCGCAATTAATCGTGATGTTCAGTTTTCTTTTCAGGAGAGTGTCGAACCAATTTACCGAGAGTTAGTTGATTTATTGCTACAATCTCAGCCTACTCAACAAAACTTAAGGCAAGCACGGGAGACAATTGAAGCACTGCAATTAGCCGAATTAGACAATTTCTTCCGAGAAGCCTGTTTGAATGCCAAACCAGAGCAAATTGACCAAATCGACAAACAAGCAGCTGTTATATATCCAATTATTTTAGGCGATCGCTTGGAAGTAATTTTATCTATTCCTGGCAAACCCCTCTCCAGCTATAGAACGACTCTACCCCAAGCTGAAGTAGAAAAAACTATCAAACAGATGCGACAATCTCTCAACCCAGTTTTTTCTAATGATGAACGGTTGCATCTTTCTCAACAACTGTATGATTGGCTAATTCGTCCCAGCGAATCGCAGTTAGCTAACAGCAAAGTCAAAACTTTAGCTTTTGTGCTAGATGGCTCCTTGCGAAACCTACCAATGGCGACTTTGCATGATGGCAAACAGTATTTGGTAGAGAAATATAGTTTAGCACTTTCACCAGGAATGCAGTTAATGCAAGCGCGATCGCTAAAAAGCGAAAATCTGAAAGTGATTACAGCGGCATTGAGTGAAGCACGCCAAGGGTTTAAAGCTTTGCCAGCAGTCAAGTCAGAAGTAACAGAAATTGCCTCGAAAGTTTCTTCAAAACTACTTTTGAATGAAAAATTTACTGATACTAATCTGCAACAAGCTATTCAATCAACTCCATTTTCAGTTTTACATTTGGCTACTCACGGTCAGTTTAGCAGCAAGTTAGATGAAACTTTTGTCCTCAGTTGGAACGAAAAGATTAATGTTAACGAATTAAGTGAATTTCTCAAAACTAGAAATGAATTAGAATCTACACCTCTGGAATTATTGGTTCTTAGCGCCTGTCAAACAGCAAAAGGAGATAATCGAGCCATATTAGGTTTAGCTGGAGTTGCAGTTCGTTCTGGTGCGCGCAGTACCCTAGCAACTTTATGGGCAGTCAAAGACGAGTCTACAGCTAAATTTATGGTTGAATTTTATAAACAGCTGAAACAACCAGGAATCAGTAAAGCAGAAGCATTACGACAAACTCAATTGTCTTTTTTACAAAATGCGGATTTTCAGCATCCTTTTTATTGGTCAGCTTTTGTGTTGGTAGGGAATTGGTTGTAGAAAGATTAATACCATTTCGCTTTTCAGCATCCATCTGCATCATAATTTGCAGTTTTGCTCTTGTGATTATTATGAATCTGATTACATTTCACTTGTGATTCTAAAGCATCAATTTTACGTAAGAGTGATACTCCCCACACTACAGAAATTACTAATTTAATAGTCATACCTAATAGCAATAGCGTTACTATTTTAGTAGTTCTTCTTTGTTGTGCCTGCCTTTTTTGTTGTTCTGCTAGTTTTGCTTCAACTTCTTTAGCGCGTTCCGCCTCCATTGCTTTTTGCATTTCTTTTCGATTTAATTCTTCACTAGCAACTAGAAATCGGTAATCTAAGTTACTCAAGCTTTTACCATATGCCCAAGTTTGAGCATCGATTAATGCTTGTCCTCGCAATAAGCGAGACTCATCTGTTTCCTTGGAAGCTATCCACACATTAAAAGCTTGGTAATAAGGACGAAGATAGGCTAATTGTTTCTTTACCCATTTGAGGTTAAAAACTTCTCGATAAATGCGATTTTTTACTTCCAGAAAACCCTGCTCTTTAATGACTAAACCAGATAGCAACAGATCTATCTGTTCTCTAGTATCGTCAATTGGTAATTTGGTTCCTTGGAGAATTTGCTGATAGATTCCTAATAATCTTCCTGTAGATTCTTCATTTTTTATAATTCGATCACGAATCGTCCGTAAATGTTCTGGTTCATCTTGTGATTCCCACTTTTCAATAATGCGCGATCGCACTACACTTTCTATCCAAAATGCTTCTGTTCCCGGAAGAATTTTGAGTTTTCTACCGAGATCTTCTTGAGATAAACTTACAAGCAGCCGACATAATTTTTGTGTCAAAAAAGGTTGGCCATCTGTCCAATTTAATATTTCTTGTAAAACTTTTTGGGGTTGATTGCCGCTGATTTCTAGTCCTTGAGCTAATGGTTTAGCTTCTTCAAATGTGAAACCATCTATTTCTATAGCTTTACCAATGTTGAATGGGGTAGCGTGATTTTTATACGCAATTAAATCTGAAGGCGCAGCAACACCAAAGATTGTAAACGCAATTCGTTGATATTCTGGAGATATTGCCCGTTGATTGTAGCAAAAACGAATTAGTCCAAAAAAGTCATCAATGGGGAAGTCAAGACTCAGAATACTATCAATTTCATCAATAAAAATAAACAATTTTTCATCAGGAAAGCTAGGTAACAGTATTTCTGAAATAAATCGACTCAGTTTTTGCACTGAGGAGATATCACTCTGTTCTTGCCACCATGACTTAAAGTTAACCTTTCCTAAAAGTTTAAAGCCTAGCCACAAGTCGCCAGCAACTCCTTTATACCACTGTTCCGAAGTGATATTTTCACAACCAATGTTAGTCATATCGATGGTGGCGCATCTAAAACCCTCATTTTGTAAGCGATGCTTAGTTTTAACCATCAGTGAAGATTTGCCCATTTGCCTACAGCTAAGGACATAGCAAAATTCACCTTGCTGTAAAGCTTTGTAGAGTTCCACATCTGCAAGTCGTTCGACATAACTAGGAGCATCACTCGTTAGCGTGCCGCCAACTTGATATCGATAATAGTTATACATTTGTGAGAAGTTTTCAGCTGAAAGTTTTTTAATTGGCTCAAAATATTTTAGAAATTAAGGGAAAGTATCATAAATTAATAGGCTGAAAGTTTTGGTAATGAATACTAAATTAAGTGAGAAGCAATTGCACCTCCACCAGTACGATTTGGTTTTCCCTTTTGTTGATTAAAATAAAGACGATACAACTCACAACTCACACAGGCGTGATTGCCATCTAGTTGTACTAAACCCATACTTTCTAGTTTGTAAGCTGCGATCGCATCTAGTTCAACTTGTTCATCAACTGCAATCACTTGCTCCATAGCTAACATCAATTGTGGCTCTTTTTGTAATAAAGTCAAAAGTTCTCTCAAATGCTGACTATAAATTCCAGATGGTGTAGAAGCTGTCTGTAATAAAGCTTCTAAATTCATTTTTCCTTGGCATAAATGATAAAGCGCAAGATTAACAAGATAGGGATGTCCGCCAATCATCGCATGTAGGGGAGCGAGACATTGTGCCCCTTGGGAGTTTTTTGACCAATCAACTCCATAAGACTGTGCTAGATTCTGTACTTGCTTAAGAGTAAATGGTGGTAAAGTAACTGTTACCCCAACATTAAAAGGTGATTGATTGAGCTTGAGTTGAATATAAATTTCTGTGGTATGAACTACTACCAACCGCAGCTTTTGCCAGATCTGATCTTGTTTTGCTTGTTCATGCCAAAATCGCAGCATTGGTAAAAAATCCTGGGCAATTTTGGGATGTTCAAAAACTTGATGGACTTCGTTCAAGGCCAAAACTAGGGGGCTATCACCAACATACTGTAGTAAATATCCCTCAAAATATATTTTGCAACTCACCTTGCTGCCCATATCTACATCCCAAAAATCATCTAAACTGGGCATGAGGTTCAACTGTCTGCTGGCATTGACACAGAACCAGCGCAAAAATTTATCCAACGAAGCAAAAACGTCTTCATCAGCTTCGCGAAAATCCAAATAGACGATTTGACAACCTTGCTCTTTAGCATGAGCAATCATGCGGTTGAGCAGTGAACTTTTTCCCATTTTCCTGGGTGCTTTGATCCGCAGCAAGCAACCAGGCTGCATAATCTCGTCACAGACTAGTTCTTCGAGTGGTGGACGGTTGATGTAAAGAGGAGAATCCAGCGGCACAGGGCCGCTAGGAAATTCCATCTTGCCTACCAAACTTAAATCTGGAAATACTTTTTCTAGACTGGATGCTTCTTTGGGCACTGACTCGCGTATTTCGTTGTCCTTATATTGCTGAAAAATTAAATGTAAGTTTTTTTTTGTAACTCGCTTTCCTAGAGCTTCTGAAAGATCTTGCCACAACTGAGAGCCAACTTCCTTGATGTAGTCCCTGGCATAGCCTGATTCCCTGGCCATTTCGCTATAAGTCTTGCTTAGCCACGACTGACTTAGCACAAACCGCTGAATCGAACCAAAAGGCTTGTCTTGTAAAATTTGCTCTACAGCTTCGAGAAGTTCTTCCACAATTAATTAGTTTTTAATAATCAGTGTCATTACGTGTTGTTTTCTATTAAGTAATAATATACTTCTACGGAAGTCTTTGCATAAAAAAAATAAATTCTTTGAGAGGCAACTTTTTGAGGCCGGCCATAGCCAACTACAAATGTGTAGTAATGCTGAAAAACCTTGCCCCAAGACTAATAGAGACAATCAGTAAGTTTTGTGACCAAGACTTTTTTCAGCTATGAAAATCTTGCTCACAGGTTATATAAAATGTTTCTAAAATCTTAGAGGTATTAATACAGAATTCCATACTCGGCTACGCTCAGTAACCATACTTTATTCTGTAATTATACTATGTCCGCTTCAGCAAGCTAGCAAAAGCGTCTTTTATTCTTCATGCAATAGGTACTAGAACTGGGATAGTGAAGTAAAATTTGCTACCTTGGTCTTTACCCAAAGACTCAGCCCAAATTTTTCCTCCTAGCCCATCGATAATTCGACGACAAATCGCCAAACCCAGTCCAGTTCCACCTACAGTACGCTGTAGAAATTCTTCTTCTTGGTAAAAACGCTCAAAAATAGCTTCTAGTTGATTTGGTTCAATGCCTCGACCTGTATCCGCGATCGTGATTTTTAACATAGAAGTTTTCTGAGAATTCCCCAAAGCAGAATTTAAGAGGCTGGCTTGAATTGTAACTTGTCCACTTTCGTCTGTAAATTTACAGGCATTATCAAGTAGCTTGGTTAAAACTTCGATTAGTCCTTCTCCGTCTACCTGAATTAAGGGTAAATGGTGTGGTAATTCTATGATAATTATAGCTATTAAGTTACTCTGGGTACGCTCCAAGTTTACTAGCTGGCGGTTGAGAATTTCTAGGTTGGTGTAAGCTTGTGCCTGCATCAATGCTACTCCGGCTTGTGTGGCGATCGCTTCGACTAAAATTAGATCATCTTCTGACCATATATAAACCTCTGGTTGGTGTATTTCCAACATTCCTAACCAAGTATCTTGATAACTGATTGGCACCAACAAGCAGTCACGAATCTGCCAATGTGTCAATTGCGCTTTTAAATCTGGATAGAATTGCAAGCCTAAGTCTTGGTTAATATCAGCAATAACTATAGTTTTCGATCTATTTTCGCCACTAGTTCGACTTTGAGCTAGGGTAGTTTGAAATAATGGGTGAGTTGCCAACGACCAAATTTCTCCCTTTAAGGAAGGTAATCTAGTTGTTGTTGACTCATAGACAACTGGCTGACTTTCGCTACTCGGCTGATGATAAAGCAGACAACGACAATGACTAACCACTTCCCCTAACGGGGATGGAAACTTTCATGATCGTTAGACATCTTAATTACCTCTTCAAAACTTTACCTAACCACTTCCCCTAACGGGGATGGAAACCAAGGGTTCGTTGCATGTCAAGTACATCCTGGACTTTACCTAACCACTTCCTCTAAGGGGGATGGGTGCGACTATCAGTCGCTCACAAGAGTGAGTAACTTTGAACTACTCCAGGCTAATGTCTGAGCCTGTACCTAGGCTGTTGACTTTGTTGGTTTTTAGGCGATTTTGCGGAAAATTATTCGTGTTCTTTTTTGTTTGTGGAAAAACGGCTGTTCCAGCCGTTTTTCCACAAAAATAGTCAACACACTTTCTGCATGAACCCTTATGGGCAAAAGAGTACAAAGTTTACAGCCTAGCCTGTACCTGCCTGAAGGGGCATTGTGGGTAACTACGATGTCTCAGAGCTAGAGGGAAACGCGTAAAATCTACGAGCCGAAACGTGGACGCAGCGCCAAGGTAAAACCATTCATGGGTTAACGAGAGTGAACCTTTGCAGAGGCATCGGGAAGCGGAATGACTGAAAACGGCTGATACAGTAAATGGGGTTAGATATTGCGCCCTGTCCTCGGAATATAAGACATCAAATAACCCCCGGTGTATAAAAGGAACCCAGAATGGTTGTATCTCTTGTGTGTGAGATGAAGGAACCCCAACGGAGTCTTACAGCTAGAAACGATGCTGTAAGTAGAAATTGAAATATTCAGTTTGAATCCCCCGGTGGGTATAAGACGCTGCAAGAAGCGAAAGCTGCCATACCCAACGGTAAACAGGAAATCATAACTGGGCAGATAGGTCAAAATGACTAACCCGAAAGGATGCCGACGTGCAATGAGTGAATCCCTTGACTTCGATGCAACAAGGAACCGAACTTTTTCGGGAAAAGTTATGATGCAATCAAAAATTGTGAACGTAACCGAAAGGACTACCGACTGGAATAGCGTCAACTGGAAAAGCGCCAACCGAGTAGTCAGGAGACTTAGACAAAGAATTTTCAATGCTACCAAAGACGGTGACACCAAGAGGGTTCGCAACCTTCAAAAACTACTAATAGAAACTGGTGTACCTCAAGGGGGAATTATTTCTCCTTTGCTTGCAAATATTGCTTTGCATGACAAAAACACCATAAAATTCCTCGTTCTAAGGGTGGCTTGGATAGTTACGCTAATTTAGAATTGATGCATTACTACTGTCACCAACAACTACACTCAGTAGGGCGACAGTCTGAAGGCGAGGTATTTGTGCTAAATTGTCAAGAATCGATACCTCTAGTAGGGCGAGAGTCTGAAAGTGAGGTATTAAGTCTTTGGTAAGCGTTAGGATTTGCTAAAGCCGGATGCTTGGTAACTTGCTTGTCCGGTTTGTCGGGGGGAAAGGGGTAGTGATATCCCCGCCCCACCCATTAAACCAAAGATTCAGTGCATTAGCCAATAAATAGGGTGTGTCTTCGTAATCATCCTAAATAAACCCTGCAAGATTCTTGTTACTCATGCAGGTCTCGAAACTTACAGCATACCCAGATTCTCCAACAGCTCTATGCCTTGAATATCCGGTGGTTTTATCGGATCTTTAGAGCCAGGAAGAGGAATCTCAAAATCAAGCCGAGTGACTCGCTGGATCGAACCATTGGGTGCTTTGACAAAGATTTCGTATGAGATTTCTTTCAGCAAAAATTCCTGATCCTTGCGGCGGAGTAGTTGACTTTTGTTAGTCGCTGGCTTGTTGAGCAAGTCCCTTGGTGCGTAGCTGCGGGCCTTAGCCTTGACAATCAGTTCGCCGCCCGCCGCCCGAATTCTGGTTGCCGAATCTCTAATCGTCGTTTCCAGGTTGAGATTTTGCCAGATGCGGTTAAATTCTTGGGGGGCATACATGATGCCTGCTCTAGCTTCATCGCCAAAGCCATGCCCCCACAGATGAGCGCGATCGTAGTCTTCTAAGCTGATGTCTTTTACTGCTTTTTGAGACGGTGGTTTGAGCTTTTGACTGAAATCTCGCTCTTCATATTTCAAGCCAGCTTCTTTAAACTTCTGACGATCTCGCAGCGGCGCGATGGATTCCTCGATTTTGCCAGCCAGTTCGATCTCAACTGAGCCATCGGCGAACTCAATGCCTCGACCTTCTAGCACACCACCTGTACGACGAGTATCTGTCGGTATCTCAAATACCTTAGCTTTCACCAAATCCAACAAAAACGTAAATTGTCATCACTCATCTGTCAAAGCATTAGATTCTTGACGAATTAAACCTAACTTATCCATAAAATCATCAAAAGTTGGGTCATCTGCAAGTATTCCCGCATACTTCATCTGTGGCAAATTTTCACTTTTTTCTACTTCTGAATTTACTTCTATCGAGACGAATTTCCCTCTCTTCAGTTGTGCTTCAAGGGCAGATTTGGCATTTAATATTGCTTCAGCTTCCGTTGTGCCTTCAACAGTTAAATTCGGCATTCCTACAATCGACGCAATAAAGTGATGCTCATCTTGACTGCGAACAAAAATTTGATAACGCATAAAATTTATCTCCACATAAAAATAAATTTTACTCGTTTTAATCACGATTAATTAACTCGAAGCAGCATTCTCTTGTGAAAACACAGGCGCTTCCACTTCTACAACAGCAGAGCGCACATTCGCTTTTCCCCGTTATCTGCTGCGCCAACAGTTGTTTTGCCAACCATAAGCGAACTGGAATACACCTGACTGAGGCGATCGCAGATCATCTGCATCTGCTCACACTCGGCAGGTAGGTATTCACATGACTTCAGGTGCTGCAAGCCAACAGTATACTCTCCATTCCAGGTTCTCACTGTACAGCTGAACTCGTTTACTTGGCTGACAATCGCCCAACATCCGCCTTTACCTCTAAGTTCCGGGTTATCCTTGGCTATGATTTGGCATACTTCCCCCAGTTGGTAGGTATTGGGTACTTGCGTTCGCTCTATAATGCGCTGCACAACATCTTTGACGATTCTACCGACCAGTCCGCTCACTCAAACGGGACACACAGCTTATGATTACTCAAATGATGGTTCAACCCTCATTCTGGGTAGAATCTGGAATCAAACTCAGTCAAGTTAGAAACATATATTTGTTTAAATTTACTGAAGAATTACAGTCTAGACTGGAAGAATTGTCTCTTAAAAACAAGGCAGGATTGCTAACAACAGAAGAAGATGCTGAATTAGCAGGCATATTGGAACTTGATAGAATTTTTACCTTGCTCAATGCCAAAATTATTTCTGAATCATGACGGTTAATGATATCACCAAAAAATTAGTTAGACAAAGAGCTAAATTTCTGTGTGAATACGCAAGGAAAACCGAATACTCAGCGGGTAAAGGATGCTGGAGAAAGCAAACGCTCAGGGTAATGCCTGGGATATGAACAAAAAGAAGCTACCCCCTGGCAAGTAAAACCTGTCAAACGGGTGTATATTCCCAAAGCCAACGGCAACAAAAGACCGTTAGGCATCCCAGTCATTAAAGACCGGGTGCTACAAGCGGTGGTCAAAAATGCCCTAGAACCAAGTTGGGAGGCGCGATTTGAGTCTCGCAGCTATGGTTTTCGCCCAGGAGTGCGATTCGTTGGGTAGAAACTAACCCTGAAATGGGAAGAGGATTACCCGCAAGATACAACAAAACCTTGACCTCTTAATTTATAGTACTTTTGAACTAAATATCTCTTCAGAGCAATCAAGGATGCGATCGCCCTGGGGTCTTGTCGGCGTTCGCTCTTATAAAATAAATTAGCGATCGCGATTTTCTCTTCTTCGAGTCTCTGAGGATAAAAAAGATGAATAAATCTCAAGAAAAGATAAATTTTTGTCAATTATTTTTGAGTAAATTTTAATAGTTAATCGTTCTTAAGTATGTTTTTAAGTAGTACTTTCTTTGCAGGCTGAATCGATATCCGATGTTACGTAAAAAATCTGAATTTGATAAAGAATTTAGTATTTTAATTCAATTAATAGGAGAGATGGATGATTTGATTTTTAAATTTGAATCTCATACAGATATAATATGTCGAGGTAAAATCAATGTAGATGTGGAGTTTGGACATAAAGTTTGGTTAGATGAAGTTGACGGTGGAATTGTAAGCAATTATCGAATTTTAAAGGGTAATCCTCACGATACTCAACAATTAATCCCAAGTCTTGCCCAACATCTAGAAAATTTTGGTTCATCGCCAAAAGTCGTGACTACAGACAGAAACAAAGTTTTATATCTGATTTTTTCGGCAGTTTCGCACCGGGAACTAGTCTAAACTCCAGAATGCTCATGACAATAGCTAATTTGCTAAAGGTTTTAATCCAAACTTGTCACCCGTTAGGAATGATCTATAATAATATTTGCTATTGGCACAAGGTAATAACTAATCTCTAGTCAATGTAAATGTAACACTAGGATTGTCATTGGCTGAATATGTTTCTGGATTAGGAAAGGTACAATAAGAAGCATCTCCCTTAGAATAGTGTGTTGCATTGCCCCAAGCGAAATACCAGAGGGTTCTGAGCAAGCTCCTAAAAACTGCAATTCCTGAATATCCTGTGGTGCGTTTATACTCTCACTGGGGTAAGCTATTCGATACATTTGATATTGAGCAGGGAAAACAAATGAACAGTATGTGTAAGGAACTAAAGGCCCGCTACGTTTGTAAATAAGATAGTGCGTAGCGTTTTGATAAGTAAAATAAGCTCCTCTTGGTCGGGGACGATTACCTGGAATACTTTGTGAACATCCTAATCCAGTGATTTTACAAAGGAATTTTCTTTAAGCTGATATTGCAGTAGCTCAGGCATAGAAAGTAAGCGATTATGTGCGATCGCTAATCCAAGAGAACTATGTAGACAAACCCATACTACAGAAGTACTCAAACGAGACAACCACACCTGCCAATACTGCGGCAGCACCAAGCGTTTAACCCTTGACCATGTAATCCCCCGCTCCAAAGGTGGGCAACACAGTTGGGACAACGTTGTAACAGCGTGTTCCAAGTGTAATTCAATTAAGAGCGATGTCTGACGACAAGCCGCTTTGCGTCTACGCTTACCTCACAAAGCTGGAATGGTACTGAAAAGCAAGCCTAAAGCTCCAATTCACCCAGCAGTTGCATTTGCCGAACAGTTTTGGAATGCACAACGCCTGAGTGAAACTGAGTAATTTACTGCAACTCTAATCAGAGATAGCAATACAACCATTAGATAACCTTGCCCTCTCATTTCTGAAAAAAGTTTGTAGTATGCCCTTGACACTTTATAATACATTATGTAGTATAAATGTAGTAAAGCACTACAGCCTCCCAAAAAGGCACAGAGCAAACACATCAGAACCATGAAAACTAAATAATTGCCATTCAACGTGGGGGTGTAGCTCAGTAGGTTAAGAGTGCCTGTCTGTCGAACAGGAAGCCGCGAGTTCAAGTCTCGTCATCCCCGCCTAGTAGCCTTGTGATTCTCACTCCCACCACTGCTACCAAATGCACAGATGGTGTAACGGCAGCACTTCTGGTCTCCAAAGCCTTTGGTCAGGGTTCAAATCCAAGTCTTTGGCGTTCGTGGTGCAGAAGCGAAGTGGCCGAGCGGCACGTCTTTCAAGCGTGTAATTAGCGGGTTCAAGTCCCGTCTGCACTACCAAATTCATGGGTCGGCTCGCCTATCAGCGTGGGCAACTGTCTGTAAAACAGCCGCTTCTTGCGTTGCAGGTGCGATTCCTGCTCGACCTACCAACAATGGAGAGTAAATCGATCAGGCGATCGGCGCTGTTTGCTAAACAGATGGGATTGCATCTGTGGTTCGAGTCCACTGCTCTCCGCCTTATGAGAACGTGGTGTAACTGGATAACACGTCAGTCTACGAAACTGAAGAGTGAGGGTTCAAGTCCTTCCGTTCTCGCCTTATCCCCTGGTAGCTCAGTTAGTAGTAGCGTCTGGAAAGAAAAACAGAAGGTCATCCGTTCAATCCGGATCTGGGGGACTGGCACATTGCCCTATAGCTCAATGGCAGAGCAAGCGGCTGTTAACCGCTTTGTTGTAGGTTCAAATCCTACTGGGGCAGCCATTTATTGGGAAGTAGGCAAACAGGCAAAGCCGTCGCACTTTGAATGCGAAGTTTGAGGGTTCGATTCCTTCCTTAAGAGCCTATACATACTCCTGTAGCCCAATTGGAAGAGGCGGCTGTCTCAAAAACAGTCTGTGTACGGGTTCAACTCCCGCGTTTGAGTACCAATATCGGGATGTAATTCAGTGGTCTAGAAGCCTTGTTTTGGGGACAAGGAGTCGTAGGTTCAAATCCTACCATCCCGACCATTTGCCCTTGTGACGAAACTGGCAAACGTGCTGGTCTTAGAAACCAGATTTTGTGGGTTCAAATCCCACCAAGGGTATTAACTTGGGTCGTTGGCAGAGCGGATATGCAGCTGCCTTTTAAGCAGACTTATCCAGGTTCAACCCCTGGGCGACCCACCAAAACTTACCCCTGTAACCCAAGTGGAAGAGGTGCCAAACTTAAAATTTGGAAGTTGCTGGTTCAAATCCAGTCAGGGGTATTTGGTGAATATGCGGGGATGGAGCAATGGTGGCTCGTCAGGCTCATAACCTGAACATCGGCAGGTTCAACTCCTGCCCCCGTCACCAAAATTAGTGCTGGTGTAGCTCAACATGGCAGAGCAACTGACTTGTAATCAGTAGGTTGCAGGTTCAATTCCTGTTACCAGCTTAACTAACGCGATCATGGTGTAGCGGTAAACACCCCTGACTTCCAACCAGGAGACACGAGTTCAAATCTCGTTGATCGCTCTGAACCCTTAACGTTCTTAAATGCGGGTGTGATGTAATGGCTAGCATCTGAGTCTGCCAGTCTCAGCGCATGGGTTCGAGTCCCATCACTCGCTTGCGTAGTCCTGTAGTTCAACGGTAGAGCAATTGCCTTACAAGCAATAAGTTGCGGGTTCAAATCCTGCCAGGACTACCAATGATTGGGAGTGTAGCTCAATGGAATAGAGCTTCGAGCTTCTACCTCGAAAGTTGTAGGTTCGAGTCCTACCACTCCCGCCTATGGGTCTGTAGCTTAATTGGTAAAGCATCTAACTGGCTGTTAGAAGGATATCGGTTCGATTCCGACCAGTATCCACTAAATATGGGGTCATAGCTCAGTTGGCTAGAGCGCCTGCCTTGCAAGCAGGAGGTCATGGGTTCAATTCCCATTGATTCCACTGTGGTGTCTGAAGCCAAAGTGGTCGCGGCGCTGGTTTGTGGAACCAGTCGATAGCGGGTTCAAGCCCCGTCAGATACCCTTGAATGGAAGATGCCGCTGAATGGTCGGCAACTGGTTTTGAAAACCAGGGTACAGGTAACTGTAGGGGTTCGATTCCTCCATCTTCCGCTTTCCACCTGAAGCCGACTCATTGAGGCGCTGTGCTGATAACACAGACATAGGAGGGGCAGTACCTCCCAGGTGGATTTTTCAACACAATTAGGGTGTAAAACATACACCCTACTTGTGATTTCAACTTAAACCAAAACACCCATCAACCTAGTTGTATTATCCCTTACCCAACGCTACAATCTGCCGTATTAGGGACAATCAATATTTACGACCACAATTTATTACTTGTGAGCAAAACCCGCATCATTGCGCTATTTAACCAAAGTGGTGGGGTTGCCAAGACCACACTTACTCAAAACTTAGGCTACCATCTTGCACTCAAAAAACGCCGTGTTCTACACACAGTTTGGTTTTTTCACCTTGTTCTACTTACCAGTCCTTCCAAACTCCTTGTCACCCCGTCAGATCCAAAGCTTTTGCATAACATAAGTCGATTGTGCTGATAGCTATACTTATATACTTAATAGGAGATTCCAAATCTCCTTTTTAATAGGAGGGTGAAATGTCTAGGGGTATCTATACTTTTGTATTGGTAGCATCTAGAAATATGAAATGGATGCTAACAATCGCTCTTGTTTTGAGCGGCGTTACCTATTATCCAGCAAAGGTAACAGCCCAAACTAAACAACCAGCAACTAAGCAGCCTGTACAACCAACCAAAGGTAAGACTTCACCTCAAGGGCGTAACTCTCGACCAGTTTTTGTTTTGCCAAAAACACCTGCTCGGTTAAGTCCGATCTCTGGGCGTAGAACTGGAATGGGTAGCCGAGATAATTGTCCTGCGGTGACAACTGCACTCACTGCTTTAGTACCGTTGCGAGAGGAACAAAAGCTTAGTAAAACAGACAAACCAATTTCAGCGATTGTAGGGGGACTAACCACCTCACAACGACCAACCTTTTGGTTTTACGTTCCTTACACTCAGGAATTAACAACTAGTGCTGAATTTGTCTTACAAGATAGTGCAGAAAACGATATTTATAGAAATGCGATCGCACTACCTCCAAAGCCTGGTATCATAAGTGTTTCTCTCCCATCCAATACATCCTTGCAAGTCGGGAAAACATATCACTGGTATTTAAAAGTCCCTTGCAATCAACAACAAACAGCGAGTGTTCCTATTTATGTAGAAGGAGACATTCAAAGAGTTAATTTAGATTCTCGGATGATGCAGCAGTTGGAAACAGCAGTTAATCCGCAACAAAAGGTTGCAATCTATGCACAAGAAGGTATTTGGTTTGATTCTCTGACTATGCTGGCACAAATGCGCCAGAATAATCCTCATGATGCATCTGTTGCTGAAGATTGGCAAAGTTTATTGAGGTCTGTCAATTTGGATAATGTTGCTACGGCTCCTCTAGTGAAATAATAAGCTGATGCGCTTTTAAATTGCATAACTCTACTCGCCAGGTAGCGTGTAGGGGATTCTCTAATTCGGTAAATTGCATCCTCGACAGCATCAATAAACGCCTGTGCTACCTCAACCCGCTGTTCCATGTAGTATTGAACGGACTCAGCATATTCTGTGAGGGCTTCAGGGTGAAAGGCATACTTCATTGATTTAGTAACCGTCTCACCTGGCTCAATGCTTCTTCTCCTGGGATCGGCTGTACAGAACCGTTGCGAATCTGAACTCGTCGTTTTTTGGCTTCAGTAACCCAAGCTGCTTGAATAGTCGGATCGGTATCAAACTCAAGACTTTCAACTAACTTCTCTGCTAGAAGCGCCCTAGACACACTAGGGAGAGCTAAGCTAAAAAACATCTAAATTACATAATCAAATTAAATAAAACTCTTGTGGGGTGGGCATCTTGCCCGCCCTAATTATGCAAGTTATATATGGAACAGCTTAGGAGTTCTTCTGTTATCTGCTCAATTGACCGCATAGATCCTCGCAAGATAGAAAATCTTGCTTATGATTTTAGCAAGATCCATTAACAAAAAAACTCAAAATAACTTCAAATTCATGGTGTGTGCGTTCCATTGTGAAACTCGTTTGATAAACCAACTCTGAGCTAGTCTGCTTCAGTGTCGCAACTGTTCTTCTACAACCAATTACCAACTAACACGTAAGTTGCCCAGTAAAGAGGACGAGTGTATTGCGAACTAGACAGTAGCTTTAATTGAGCTTCGCGTAAAGCTTCTGCTGTAGTTTTGCTAGTTGTTAATGTTAACTGATGGTAGAATTCACTCACAAACAAAGCAGTGGATTCATCCCCAATTTGCCATAGAGACGCTAGAGTACTCCGCGCCCCGGCTCGAATAGCAACTCCGGCTAACCCCAATGCAGCACGGTCATCTCCTTGTGCTGTTTCGCAAGCACTCAGAACAAGTAATTCTACTGGCTCTGTTCGTTTTTGCTCTACACTTTTGAGCAAGCTATCTAATTCATTTACGTAGATGCGTTTATCGGCTGCTAAGATAAAAGTGTCTTTTGCTTTAGAGCTAAATTGTCCGTGAGTTGCCAGGTGAACAATTTTAAAAGGTTGGGCATTAATCGTTTTTCCTAAAGTTGTACTTTTGAAATTTTCATCCAGTAATATCGTTGTCGATATACCCGATCGCTGAATCAATTTCAGTTCGACTTTGACATTGGGAAGCGGTGCAAACTTTTCGTTGCTGGGTGGTTGCGAGAGTCCTCCAGCCAGAGCGTTTAATCTTTTCTGTGCTAGAGGTTTGGGGGTAAATAGTTGCAATCCCGGACTAATGGCTATAGCGTACTTCTGGACTAAATACTCTTTGCCATCAGACAACGCAGACATCGGAATATTGCGTAGTGACCCGTCTGGGATAAAGACTAGAGTATTAACTTTACTATTTTTGAGTTCACCTGCAACTGGTTTAATTAACCAATCATAAAGCTGCTGGGAAACAACTTGAAATTTATTATTCGCATCGGGTTGGACTATCGTCTCTCGCATTTGGGCGATCGCCTGCTCTACTTGCTGATGGTTCACCACAGAAGTTTTATGTAACAAAGGTTGATTGGGAAGTTTGAGGATTATTTCTAATTGGTTATCTAGAATAATCGGGTAAAAAATGGCAGTATTAGGGCGATCGCGGTCTACCACTTTATCCAATACCACAAATTGGTTACTTAAGCAAGCTTCTCGGAAAAAATTGTCTAGTTCTGCTAGTTGCAAGGCTTCAACTCGCTGGCGGACTTTATCTAGATCGGGTTTTCCTTGTCCTTTCTGTTGTAAAAGCAGTTCTACTGACTGGCGATAAATAGGTTCTACGCTATCACGAAAATTAAATTGTACTTCTTGGTTTACCGTAACTAAATCGGTACGAAGAGACTGAAGAGTTGCAACTGCGGTATCATAGGCAGCGATCGCTCCCTCAATATTTCCTTGTGCTTTGAGCAAGCGTCCTAACTGCCACTCCCAACGATAAGCTATATCTGACGCATCGATTTTTTGAGCGAGAAACAATGCTTGCTGCGTTAATTTCTGTGCATCTTGCCATTGATTGTTTTGCTCGTAGACTTCTGCTAAACTGCCAAGTCCATAGGATTGAGTACGCTGATCGCCTATAGTTTTGGCTTGTTGAACGCTGTTTGCCAGAATCTCTGCAATATCTTTTTTATTACCAATTTTACTTATGGTGCGAGCAAAATTGATCCGTGCGTAGATACCAGCTTGAGTGGTAGGCAGGGTTGCGAGTTGAGATTGGATTGTAGGTATTATTGTTTTTGCTTGTGTTACTTGTTCATTCTCGACAAGCAAGCTGAGTTGATTGATTTGAGCTTGAACTTTGGTGAGCGGGTTTGGCGCAATTAAAGCCGCATTTTCATAATGAGCGATCGCGTCTTTTATATTACCTAAATCTCTAACAGTATTACCAAGAGAAAATTCTGTGAGGCTAATCTCTAAAGGTAGTTGCAGACGTTGGGCAATTTCTAAACTATGTTTTAAATTTTTCCAGGATTGTTCTAAGTTACCTAATTGTCGATGGACATTACCAAGAGAGCGCAAAGCAGTGACTTTTTCCAGTGAATCAGGTTGGCTTTGTAACTGTTGAGAAACTTCATTCAATATGTCTAAGCTACGGCGGTAAAACCCAGAAACTCGTAGAGCTTGTGCTTGATTAATACGGCTGCGCGTCACTCCCATATTGTATTGTTTACCTAAGCGCTTCCAGATTTGCTCTGCTTGCTGTGATGTTTTCAAAGATATATCTGCCTGTCCCTGTGATAGTTGCAGTCCACTTTGAATCTCTAAAGTTTGTCCTAGAACTTCTAGCAATTCTGACTTGGGATTGTTGACATTTAACTTTTGATTTGTATTGTCCCAGCCAAGTAGATTTAAGCTGTTATTAATAGCTTTTGACGCTTCTTTCCATGAGCCGAGTTGCTCAAACACTAGAGAGAGGTTTGTTGATGCTGCGGCTTGTGCGAGGTTGTCGCCTTGTTGTTGATAGATACGGATAGCTTGTTGCAGAACAGTTATAGCCTCAGCAAAGCGTCCAGATTGATAAAGTGCTTCTCCTTGAGAGACAAGTTGCTGTGGTGTTTTGGTTGAAGGTTTGGTAGTTTGCGTGTATGTTCCGGCGGGTGAATTTATCTGGGGTTGTTTGGCGAATGTCCTGGGGATAATAGTTAGGGAAAAAGCAAGGGTAAATAGGATTACATGGTTTACTGCAAATCTCATAAGTTGCTTGATCAGCGCAAATGGATACATATTTCACACCTTAGCGAGATGCAGGACAAGAAGTCGGTATTTACTAAAGGCTATGAGGGTTGATTTTTAGGTATCTGAAAAAATACCCTCAGTCAAAAACGAGACTGGGGTTTTCAGCCTACTTTTTTATAAGCACTCTTCATTCAAGCTATACTGAATCCAGTATATTGCCGCTTATAGGGAGCGATAAGACCTAGAACAATGTCTTCTGTTGGAACCCCCATAAGCACGAGTTCCTCAGCGAGATCTACTTCAGTTAAGTTCTGTTGAATCCAAATCTTGCCATCTTTAATGTCAAAATGGATGATGCACCGATAAATCCGGTCAAGCTGACGCCAGCCTACATTCATCCATTGATAATGATCTCGCTTTGTATCAAATATTAGTTGAACCTCCACATCACTATTAGATGTGTTGTCAGCATATTTTGTAAGTAGACTTTGAACAAATTGCCGATACTGTTCTATTTTTGCCATTGCACAATTACCTTTTCAACGGGATCGTATACAATCAGTAGTACTTGATAACGTCGCATTGCCACCTGGGTAAACTCAAGCTGAAAAAATGTTTTGTATATGTCTAGCGGTACTGCAACATATAGGGTGCGGTTAAGGTGGACTTCTTCTAGCGCCAGCCGATAGCTGAGAAATTGTCCCAGTGCGGAATAAAATTCAGTAATTGCAGACGATCTCAAAAAACTTTTTATCTCAACTGCAATTTTATCATCTTGCTTCTGGGCGGCAATTACTCTTTGAACACCCAAATCGATTTGAAAGTTTACATCTCCAAACTCTACCTTTAGGGGATCATGCGTAATAATCCACTGCTCTTTTTGCAGTGCCTGTTTTACGGCTTCGTGAAAGATATCTTTGGCAGACATTAATAATTCCTTACAATTTGTGATAATACTTATTGATTGCCGCTTGTTGGAGTTCTGCCGGGATAGATAAAAAATAATATAAGAAAGCTCTAATTATCGCAAATCTAACGAGTCGCTTGGTCAGCGCAAATGGATGCATATTTCACGCCTTAGCGAGATGCAGGACAAGAAGCAGGATGTCGAGAACTCACAGGAGTGACATTAGGTGCTTGCACCACAAGTTTTATATTTCCATTGCGATCAACTACCCAACCAGTAGCTTCCACAATCGTTGCCGCAGCAATTTTAGTACTATTTGAGACTGCTGTTGGTTGTGGCGAAATTGTTGTTTTAGCTCTTGTTGCTGGTTTTGGTCTTAATCTCACCCACGCTGAGAGAGTATTTGTATCTTGTAATGGTTCAGTGGGACTCATCGGTAGTCCACCACGTCCTGTTGACACAAAAGAACTCTGAAATTGCCGACTTCCGGGAGTGCAGGTGGTGGAAATTTGCCCAGAGACATCAACGAGATCGGTAGGGAGTTCGATTAAGCCGCTAGTGGGGTCAATATCAGGTGTAGTGATTTCTACATTACCACTCAACCTGCGAATTCGCCCTCGCCCTGTGGCGGTGATATCGCTTGTGTTTCGGGAAGGTACATTCCGGAACTGAATACCAAAGATACCTTTAGTATTGATTCTGACATTCCCGCCCCGAAAGTTATCAGAATTAGCGCTGATGTCGCTATTTTCAAAGCCAACCAGGACATCGGTATTAATATTGATGTTGCCGCCGATAACCCTTGCTCCTCTGGCGTTGGTTGTGATGTTGCTATTGCCAGTCAAGATCAAATCTTGTGAGTTAATGTTAATTGTCGCCTGTTCTCTATCTCGGTCAACTTTGGGGATGCCTGTATTGGCGCTGAGTGAGCCTTTGTTGGTTAAACGGATAGAGCGTGCATTTAATGTCATGTTGCCTGCGGTTCCTGTTTCGGAACTCTGCACGGTTACTCTTGCCCCATCTTGCACTAGCAAGGTATTAGTTTTAACTATCAAATTACCCGCATCTCCTGTTGAGTTTAGCTGTGCAGAAGTAAACAAGCCACTGCCAAACCGACCATTAGCGCTTCTACCAATCAGTTGCACATCTTGAGCATCAACGCTCAAATCTCCCCCCTTGCCCGGACCAAAAGTGCCAGTATTTACTCTTGCCCCTTCTCGCACTAGCAAGGTATTGGTTTTGACTATCAAATCACCTGCATTCCCTGTTGAGTTTGGCCGTGCAGAAGTAAACAAGCCACTGCCAAACAGAACATTAGCGCTTCTACCAATCAGTTGCACATCTTGAGCATCAACGCTCAAATTTCCCCCGTTGCCCGCACCAAAAGTACCAGTATTTACCCGTGCCCCACTCTCAAGCCGCAAGGTTCTAGCATTGATACTGACATCGCCTCCCTGTCCATTTGCTTCTGATAGCACTTGATTAAAAATCTCACTGTTATTGTTAAGGTTTATTGCGACCGTAGCATTAACCGAAATATTTCCTGCCTTACTATTATTAGAACCTAGTCTAGTGTCTATGCCTGCACGCAGGAGACTCCTTCCTGTCATCTCTAAATTCCGGGCATTAACTGTGATACTACCACCATTGCCAGCCAATACATTTACTTGCGCGCGATCGCTAAGGAAAACATCGCTTCTTTCCACACTATTGGGAAAACTCAAACTCAGATTATTATTACCATCCCCATTCAACCCAACTGTACCGACACTAGCTAACCCACCTAACTCGACGAGTCCACCAAAAGCATTCAATCTTCCACCATCCATGTTCACATTGCCGCCTACTAGCAACAAACTTCGACCATCCCGAACACGTAGACCGAATGCATCCTCGCCGCCAGGAGTAAATCCTGCTCGTGCAGTCGAACTATTTTGAATTGGTGCAGCCACAATTTGATTAAATAATAAGGCATTTGGATTTACTGTTAACAACGGTGAGGGTGCTTCTGGATTTGAGGCGCTGAAAAATCCCAGATTGTCAAACCCTATGGCATTCGCTGTTGTGACAACAAACGAACCGCCGATGTTCAACCTGGCATTTTTACCAAAAATAATCCCATTGGGATTCATCAGAAACAGGTTTGCTTTACCCAATGTACGAATCGACCCATCAATGTTTGAAACGCTTGAGCCAGTGACTCGTGTGAAAATGTTTTGAATATCGAGTGCATTATTGAAAAAAGCTGTCTGACCAGTGGGAACAGAAAATTCTCTAAAGCTGTGGAATAGGTTAGCGCCTCTTGTCGTTCCACCCGAGATAATCCTGGTATTATCCTCTAATTTCACGTTGGAATTATTTGGCAGAGTTCCATCTGGCGTAATTTGAGCAACTGAACTAGTTGTATATAAGACTATTGCACTTGCGATCGCAATTCCTAGACCTTGCCACCAATACAAACGTATAGATACTCCAGACATTGCACTCTCCTATTGAAAAGGAAATTTAGCGAGTGAATCTTCAATTAAGTATAGGTATCAGGGTGCTCGACTTATTCACAAGCTTTAGATATCAACACATTTCTCGCTTCTGGTATGACTTGCAAAAAACGAATCGTCATCATCCAAAGCAGGCATTGTTGTCAAGTATAGTGCAGTGGGAATTCGGTTAAAAAATATTCAAGTTAACCGTCATTAAAAGCTCAACACTTATAGTTCAAAGGGGTGTAGGGGAATAGGGATTGCATGGTGGTAGGGAAGCCAGTGCGGTCAGAAGGCCAAGCTAAAAAACTTCTGATTCCCAGCCGTGAATAAAATTATCTCACTGTTACCAATTAAGAATTAGAAGGCCAAGCTAAAAAA
This sequence comes from Desmonostoc vinosum HA7617-LM4, assembly GCA_019359515.1. Lineage (GTDB taxonomy): Bacteria > Cyanobacteriota > Cyanobacteriia > Cyanobacteriales > Nostocaceae > Desmonostoc > Desmonostoc vinosum. The sequence goes on from JAHHHC010000043.1 coordinate 39,948, forward strand.
CTTCTGATTCCCAGCCGTGAATAAAATTATCTCACTGCTACCAATTAAGAATTAGAAGGCCAAGCTAAAAAACTTCTGATTCCCAGCCGTGAATAAAATTATCTCACTGCTACCAATTAAGAATCAGAAGGCCAAGCTAAAAAACGTCTGATTCCTAACAGTGAATAAAATTATCTCACTGCTACCAATTAAGAATCAGAAGGTTAAGCCAAACCAGCGATCGCCTTCAGTTCAAGTTCAAATTTGAAATTTCGGAGAGAAACTTTGAAATTTCGGAGAGAAACAATGTCTAACATCAACAACTACGGAGTAGATATGAACAAGAAAACTTTAACAGAATTGAGCTTCAGCGCAGTGAAAGAACTTAACGATGAGGTTGCTGGTACTTGTAGTGGAGGCAGGGTAAACATATACGAGGGTATTAACTTTCAGGGAAGAGGCATAACGTTTTCTCGCGGTGATGGCAACCTAGTTAATAACAATTTCAACAACGTAACCTCATCTATTATTATTACAGGGAATGAAAGATGGAGGTTTTATAAAAATGCAAACTTTAGAGGTCCATTTATAACTTTGGGACCAGGACGATACCGTACACTTGCTAGAGGAGTAAACAATTCAATTAGTTCTCTCAGACGCTTATCATAGATTTGACTTCTGTGCATCCGTTTTAGGAACTTTGCTTAAAGCTTACCTTCAGTTCAAATCCCAATCTAAAACTCAGGGGAAAAACAATGTCTAACATTAATAACCACGGAGTAGATATGAACAACAAGCAAATCAAAGACCTCTACAGCATCGAAGCTGTGCAAGACCTTTCCCATGAAGCCGCTGCCACTATTAGTGGTGGTGCTTTAGACTTTTCCGACAAGAAGGATGGTAAAGGAGCGCGGCTAGATAATATCCTAAAGGCACGACCCAGTTTAGGTCACTTTAACAATAAAGCATCTTGGTACGAGGTGACGGGTAAAAGAGATTGGATTGTCTACACTGGTGAGAAATTCACAGGTAAATCAAGACGTCTGAAAGCAGGTACAAAAGGTAACTTCACTGGTCCTTTTAACAACGACATCGCGTCTGTCAGACCTGCATAATCAACTCTAGTCTATTTCATACCGTGTACTCGAATCCTTCAAAACTTAAAAGAGAAAATAATGCTCTCACATAAGCTTTTAGCTGAGTAACATTCTTCTCTTGCAGTTCGTAGGGGCGAGTTTATTTTCGCTCCTACTTTTTCATTCAATCAAGATAGCACAAATAAACGTAAACGGTGTTAACAATTATCAGTTATCAGAAGACAAAGTTAAAAACTTCTGATTCGAGGTCGTGAATAAACGAAAATACCGCTACCAATTAAGAATCACAAGGCAAAGCTAAAAACCTCTGATTCGAGGCCGTGAATAAACTTATCTCACTGCTACCAATTAATAATCAGAAGGAAGAAAACAAGCTTACCTTCAGTTCAAACCCCAATTTAAAACTCAGGAGAAAAACAATGTCTAACATCAATAACCACGGAGTCGATATGAACAACAAGCAAATTAAAGACCTTTACAGCATCGAAGCTGTACAAGACCTTTCCCATGAAGCCGCTGCCACTATTAGTGGTGGTAGTGAATTATTCTTAGGGGATAACGATGGGACTGGGATAACGTTCAGAAATGCAAAACGCAGTTTACCCCGCCCCGTAAAGAATAAAGCAACTCACTACGCAGTGGGTAATGGAGATTGGATTGTCTACAGTGGTAAGAATTTCACAGGTCAATCAAGGCGTCTGGAATCACGTACACGAGGTAGCTTTGGGCGTCGTTTGTTCATGGACATCGAGTCTGCCAGACCTGTAAGAAACTGAATCTGTTAAACCTGGATAATCAGCTCTGGTCTATTTCATACCGTGTACTCGAATCCTTCAAAACCTTAAAGAGAAAAGAATGCTCTGACATAAGCTTTTAGCTGAGTAATATTCTTCTCTTGCAGTTTGTAGGGGCGAGGTCATTTTCGCTCCTACTTTTTCACTTTTTCATTCATATCAAGATAGCACAAATAAACGTCAACGGTGTTAACAGTTATCAGAAGGTAAAGCTAAAAAAACTCTGATTCCCAACAGTGAATAAACTTATCTGACTGCTACCAATTAACAATCAGAAGGAAGAAAACAAGCTTACCTTCAGTTCAAACCCCAGTCTAAAACTCAGGGGAAAAACAATGTCTAATATCAATAACCACGAAGTAGATATGAACAACAAGCAAATCAAAGACCTATACAGCATCGAAGCTGTGCAAGAGCTTTCCCATGAAGCCGCTGCCACTATTAGTGGTGGTAACTTAAAATTTTCCGACAAGAAGGGTGGTAAAGGAGCGCGGCGAAATTTTCGTCCAGGCCTTGGTATTAGGACTTTTGGCAGCAGCTTTAACAATAGAGCATCTTGGTACGAGGTGACGGGTAAAAGAGATTGGATTGTCTACACTGGTGTGAATTTCACAGGTCAACTAAGACGTCTGAAAGCAGGTACAAAAGGTAACTTGACTGGTCCTTTTAACAACAACATCGCGTCTGCCTCGCTCGTGCCTGGGTAATTATCCAAGGCTTTCAAGAGCTATGAATAATACCATTTCCATTGCTGATAATCGTAGCAGTGAATAAACCCAACTACTGCTACCAATTAAGAATCAGAAGGCAAAGCTAAAAAACCTCTGATTCCTAGCCGTGAATAATCCCATCTCACTGCTACCAATTAAGAATTAGAGTCAAGCCAAACCAGCGATTGCCTTCAGTTCAAGTTCAAATTTGAAATTTCGGAGAGAAACTTTGAAATTTCGGAGAGAAACAATGTCTAACATCAATAACCACGGAGTAGATATGAACAACAAGCAAATCAAAGACCTCTACAGCATCGAAGCTGTGCAAGACCTTTCCCATGAAGCCGCTGCCACTATTAGTGGTGGTGTCTTAACCTTTTCCAACTTGAAGGATGGTGAAGGAATACGGGAAGATTTCAGAGGCCGACAAAGGAGTTTAGGCAGATTTAACAATATATCATCTTGGTACGAGGTGACGGGTAAAAGAGATTGGATTGTCTACACTGGTGTGAATTTCACAGGTCAATCAAGACGTCTGAGAGCAGGTACAAAAGGTAACTTTACTGGTCCTTTTAACGACAACATCGCGTCTGCCAAACTTGCATAATCAGCTTTGGTCTATTTCATACCGTGTACTCGAATCCTTCAAAACCTCAAAAAGAAAAGAATGCTCTGACATCAGCTTTTAGCTGAGTAATATTCTTCTCTTGCAGTTCGTAGGGGCGAGGTCATTTTCGCTCCTACTTTTCTATTCATATCAAGATAGCACAAATATATCAGTTATCAGTTATCAGTTACCAGTTATCAGGTAGGAAACGGACTTGTTCACTCCTTGTTCGCTGCGGCTGGTACTGTTCACTGCGGCTGGGAGCGATTTTTTAAACAATGAAATACCACAGTATATTGCAACACAGTGAAGAAGATTGTGGTGCAGCAAGCCTAGCCACGATCGCCAAACATTACGGACGCACCTTTGCCCTCAATCGCGTGCGAGAAGCAGTGGGTACGGGAGAGCGAGGAACTACACTATTAGGTTTAAGGCGGGGAGCAGAAACGTTAGGATTCCATGCCCGTCAAGTTCAAGCTACTCCAGAACTGCTTGAGAAATTAAATGAAATCCCAATGCCCGCGATCGCTCACTGGAAAGGCTACCACTGGGTAGTATTATACGGGAAAAAGGGGAAAAAATATGTGATCTCTGACCCTGCCTTCGGCATTTTATACCTCACCTCCCAGGAATTAATCGCGGGTTGGAGTGATGGTGTGATGCTGCTGCTGATGCCAGACGATAGCCGCTTCTATGAACAACCAGAAGATAAAATTGGCGGTTTTGGGCGCTTTATTGCCCGCGTTATGCCTTATCGCAATCTTTTGGCTCAGGCGATCGCTATCAACTTTGTGATCGGGCTGTTGTCCCTGGCTTCCCCTTTAATGATGCAACTCCTCACCGATGACGTGCTAGTGCGGGGAGATACCCAACTGCTAACAACAGTGGCAATTGGTGTGATTGCCATGAACCTAATTCAAAGTGCCATTGGTTTAGTACAATCTCATCTGATTGGTCATTTTGGTCAACGGTTGCAATATGGACTAATTCTAGAATACGGCCGAAAACTGTTGCGCTTACCCCTATCATATTTTGAAGCACGACGCAGTGGGGAAGTCGTTAGCCGGATTGCTGATGTTCATACCATCAATAATTTAGTTTCACAAATTGTCCTTGGTTTACCCAGTCAATTTTTTGTGGCTCTGGTTTCCTTGGGTTTCATGCTTTTCTACAGTTGGCAACTGACTCTAGCTTCCGTCGCCGCTTTTGCGATCGTCACTTTTGTCAACCTGCTTTTTCTTCCCGCATTGCGCCAGAAAACCCGTAGCCTCATCGTTAAAGGTACAGAAAATCAAGGCTTTTTAGTCGAAACCTTTCGCGGGGTTCAAGTCCTCAAAACCACCCAAGCGACTCCGCAAGCTTGGCAAGAATATCAGACAAATTTTGGTCGCCTTGCTAACTTAGACTGGACTACGATGAAGTTGGAGCTTTACAGCGGCACAGCCACTAGTATTCTTTCCAAATTGACGAGTATTAGCATACTCTGGTTAGGTTCTAGCTTGGTGATTAATCAGACATTATCCATCGGTCAACTGCTGGCGTACAGTGGTATGAGTGGTAGCTTTCTTGACTTTTTAGAGTCAGCAGTCGGGCTAATTGATGAATTTATCACTGCTCAAATTGTTGTTCAACGCTTGACAGAAGTGATAGATTCTACTCCAGAAGATGAAAATGACTTTAAAAAACCTTGGGCAGAAATTCCTGGCAATGCAGATATTAGTTGTTCTCAAATTAACTTTCACCATCCTGGTAGAACTGACCTGTTAGAAAATTTTTCTTTAACTATTCCTGGTGGTAAAGTAATAGCCTTAATCGGTCAATCTGGCTGTGGTAAAAGCTCCCTTGGCAAATTAATTACTGGTTTATATCACGTTCAATCTGGTAATATCCGTTATGGCATATATAACCAGCAAGATTTATCTTTAGAATGTTTGCGGCAGCAAGTCGTATTAGTTCCCCAAGAACCTCATTTTTGGAGTCGTTCGATTGTGGAAAATTTTCACTTCAGTTATCCCAACATTAGTTTTGAGGAGATAGTTAAAGCTTGTCAAATTGCTGGTGCAGATGAATTTATTAGTAAATTACCCGATAAATATCAAACTGTTTTAGGCGAATTTGGTGCAAATATTTCTGGCGGACAAAGGCAGAGATTAGCTATAGCTAGAGCAATTGTGATTGACCCGCCTGTATTAATTCTAGATGAATCTACAGGCGCTCTTGATCCAGTGAGTGAAACCCAAATTTTGGATAGATTACTTAATCACCGTCAAGGTAAAACCACAATTACGATCAGCCATCGTCCTCAAGTTATCAAACGGGCTGATTGGATTGTATTGCTTGAAGATGGACGTTTAAAAATTCAAGGAACTCCAGAAGAATTACGTCATATCTCTGGAGAGCATTTAAGCTTTCTTGATGAGATTTATTCTTCTAATAATGGTAATGGATTGAAATCTTCTTTACTTTTTCGGAATTAGTTAATGTTTCTTAGACATTTTAGAGATATTTACAGCAATCCTAAATTGTTTGTGAACACTAAATATTTCTCTGAACTCTCTTCTCTGCGCCTCTGCATCTCTGCGTGAATTAAATCTATGTTCACGACCTAAATAGGATAACTGTATAACTTATGATTAGTAAGTCTCAAACAAATTTTTTACCCTTAGTTAAAGACAACGAGTTTCTCCCGCCAATTAGTCGCTGGACTACATTTGGCGGACTATTTATTGTGTTTGCCTTGGCGTTAGCTGTTCCTGTGGCTGCGGTTGCTAAATATAAAGTTACGGTCAAAGGGCAAGCAGTTGTCCGTCCTGCGGGTGAATTGCCAATTGTGCAGGCGGCGATAGAAGGACAGGTAATGCAGATTTACGTCAAAGGAAATCAAACACTGCGAAAAGGAGATACTATTGCTACTATTGATGACTCTCGATTGCAAACCAAAAAAAACCAGCTACAAACTAATATTCAACAAGCTAGTTTACAACTAATTCAAACCGTTCTCCAAATTAATGCAATCGAGAGTCAAATTCGAGCCGAAAGCGATCGCACCAATCGGACTATCGCCTCTGCTAAAGCTGAATTGCAGGGACGCGATCGCGATCATCAAGACAAAAAAATTACCAGTATCACTGAACTTCAAGAAGCATCAGCTAATGTCAAAATGGCCCAAGAAGAATTATATGCAGGGCAAGCACAGTTACAATCAGCATTAGCTAATCTCCACGCAACTGAGGCGGCTTTAGGAGCAGCAACATCAAAGCAGAGCCGATATGAAAGTGTTGCTAAACAAGGGGCATTATCCCGCGACCAACTAGAAGAAGTACAGCTGGCTGTCAAACAGCAACAACAAGCTGTACAGGCGCAAAAAGCCACTTATAAAGCCCAAGAAAAAACAAATAAACGGCTAAAACAAGCTGTTTTAGGGGCTATTGCTAAACGCGATCGCGCTCAAGCAGCTCTCAACCCAAGCAATGCAGAGGTAGCAATAGCGACTGAACGCATTGCTCAAGAAAAAGCCTCTGGGGAAGTGAATAAAGCATCGTTAGAAAGAGAACTTCAAGCACTTATAAAACAGAAAATTGAAACAGAAAAACAATTAGAGCGCGATACTAACGAATTCAAGCAAGCTGAAATTGACCTGAAGCAAACTACTATTACCGCTACAGCAGACGGGATTATTTCCAAGCTAAATTTGAGAAACCCCGGTCAAACTCTCCGGGCTGGAGAGGAAGTTGTCCAAATTGTTCCTAGTCATGCACCTTTAGTTATCAAAGCAGCTGTCGGTTCTGAGGAAAAAGGTAAGATAAAAGTCGGTCAAAAAGTGCAAATGCGAGTAACAGCTTGTCCTTATCCTGATTACGGTACTCTCAATGGCGTTGTCAAAGCGATTTCCCCTGATGCTGTTAGTGTGCAAAAAAACGATCCAGATGCTAATACGAACTCTACCCCAAAAGCAACTGCTGTAGGTGCTTTTTACGAAGTCACAATTGAACCAGAGAAACTTGCTTTAGGTCGCAGTACAAAGAAATGTCAAATTCAATTGGGTATGGATGGCAGAGTTGATATTATTACCCGCGAAGAAACTGTACTGCAATTTGTACTCCGCAAAGCAAAATTAATGACGGATTTTTGAGACCCAGCAGTTCCAGATAGTGAATAAACCAAAGTCATTGCTACCAATTTAGTTGAGGTTATGCACTAGCAACATATAAACTCTCCTATTATTGTTATGTCTTTAGTTATGGCATCTCATGAAATTTAACTCTCATGATTGCTACATCGAATCAAACATATCAGTAAGATTTTCAAGAAATCCTTTAGCGACTTCTTCCCCTATTTTTTCTCCTATCGCATTGAATGTTTCTTGGTTTCTATCTTTTTTTGCAATTCGTTCTTTCAGTTCCCTCTCCTCTTCTGCAATCAGTTTTTGCAGTTCCCTCTCCTCTTCTGCAATCAGTTTTTGCAGTTCCCTCTCCTCTTCTGCAATCAGTTTTTGCAGTTCCCTCTCATTTTCTGCAATCAGTTTTTGCAGTTCCCTCTCATTTTCTGCAATCCGTTCTTGTCGTTCCCTCTCCTCTTTTGCAATCCGTTCTTGTTGTTCCCTGTCCTCTCTTTTATGTTTCAAAAATTCTTTGATTACAAACCACATAAAAATTAAAATTAAGCAAGTTACAGGGATTATTGGTTGAGAATTAAGCGAATTAAATAGATTACCTAAAAATCCAATTACGGCTTTGCTTGCATCTCCTAACCAGTAAAAAACTGTGACAATCCCATTCCATAACCAACCCAATAGATTACCTAAAAATCCAATTACGGCTTTGCTTGCATCTCCTAACCAGTAAAAAACTGTGACAATCCCATTCCATAACCAACCCAATAGATTACCTAAAAATCCAATTACAGCTTTACTTGCATCTCCTAACCAGTAAAAAGCTGTGATAATCCCATTCCATAACCAACCCAATAGATTACCTAAAAATCCAATTACAGCTTTACTTGCATCTCCTAACCAGTAAAAAGCTGTGACAAGCCTATTCCATAACCAGCCAAATATATTACCAAATACTACCGCTAGACTAGATGTACTAGAAATCGTATCTGTATAACGCCCTAGATTGCCTTTAATATTTGCTAAGTAATCTAACATAGGCTTGAATAAATCTTCACTTAAGTAGAATACTATTACCTACACAATGAAGAAGCAATATTCCATAATATTTGTTTATTTGCGTCATAATCTACATTTGGCGAAATCTTAGAGGTTGTTTGAACAGTCTAAATTAATACAAGCCACGGCGATTAGAAAGTCTCGCGCCTTGTCGATGAAGCGTACTGCGGACAACCCTGACCGAGGAGTATGGAACGGTTGAGGCTGTCCGCTCTCAAGCAGCCTGTGAACCTGCTTGAGGGCGGCAAAGTGCGGGGTGTGCGATGTCCAAAACGAATAACTCTCGAACTTTCCTATTTTGGCGGATTTTGCACACTCACTTCAGAGGATGTAGGAAATTTCTGACTGCGTTGAACAAACAACACAACAACACCGCTTGCAACTACAGCAAAGGCAGAGGGAATAAATGGTAACCATAGCCCTTGTTTTAAAAGGATGATGCTCCCAAAAGGAGTTGCCCAAAGGGCGATCGCACAAGTTCCATATAAAATGATAGCGATCGCAAACATGGCGCATCCCTGATTAAGTAGCGAATGACGCACGCGCCAAACAATCAGACCAGACACGCTCGACCATCCCCATATCCACAGAATATCTCCCCAGAAAGGCAAAACCCCAAGAATTGGACGTTTGTCTAAAACTGCACTCAAAATTTGGCTGATCATTTGCGCTTGTATAAATATGCCTGGTATTTCCTGGTATGGTTGCTGTGCAGCAGAGTAGGGAGTTGACCAAGTATCGCTGATAGTGTTAGCTGTCACTCCGATGATAACTACCCGATCTTTGAGCGAATCAAAGTTAACTTTATCGCTCAATACATCTGCCAAAGAAACTCTTTGGTAATCTGCATTACGGTAGTTGACAAGTATTTGAAATCCGCCTAAATCAACTTTTTGTTGATAGCCACCACTCCGACCAGGCTTTAAGCGTTTAAATACTTTAGAACCAAATTGTACATAATCTTCATTCAAATCGGGTTGAATATTTTCGTAAGATAAATAACGAGCAGCTAATTGCAACGAAAGAGAGTAAGGCGTTGTACAAGCAGAGGAAGGCTCTTGTGCCATCATCATAATTTGGCGACGCACGGTACCATCTAAGTCTTGAATTGCATCAGTAAAACCCTGACGTTCTACAGGGACTTCAAGAGGTGGTTTAACACCTTCGGGGTCGTATTTACGATCTCTGCCTTTACAGACAACTACCACATTTTCTTTGCTCATTTCAGTAGCAAGTTGTATCGGCTTTGATTCATTTGGGGAATCGGCAAAATCTCTATAAATATCCAGTCCAATGACTCGCGGTTGATACTTTTGTAATTTGTTGAGTAATTGAGCTAACGTACTATCCGAAATAGATTTCACTCCCTTTGTCGTCTCTTGTCGGGATTGAATATCTTTTTCAGTAACTTCAACAACGAGCAATCTTAGGTCTAAATCTTCCTTTGGGCGCAGGAGTAGCATTTGGTCAAAAGTTTGCAGTTCAGCATTCTCAAAAACTCCCAAGTATCTCAAACCTATCGTTGAAAGAGTCACAATAGCAGTACTCAGCAGTATAGTCCAAAGTTTAAATTTTCTCGCTGTGCTTTGGGTCTTTGCGGTTGAAATTTTGCTGCAAGTCTCGGTGTCACCACAACGACTGTGCAGTTCTTGCCAAGTTATCGGAACAGTTGTGGGATTTTGGCAGATAACTGGCAACCAACTAGCACAAGGGAAGTTATTCTCCAACCCCTGAAGTCTTTCCCGCGCTTCTCGCACAGCCAGATAAAATGGCTTATTAAGAGCAAAAGCAACAAGAAAGTTTTTCAAAAACTCCTGTGCGACTAAATCTGATACCTCTTCCCGCATCACAATCATTTGGGGAATGTTCAAATCAGCCAAATTTCGTGCCAAACCAATGCCATCACAGGAGTTGAAAATTGCCAGTTTTAAACCGCGTGTAATTGCTGTCTTAAGTGCATTCTTAAATTGAGAAATTGTTAAACTCTCTGTTTGATTGATATAAATTTCCCCTATTTCCCCATCTGCAATACTAGCGCTATGTCCGGCAAAAAATAGAATATCCCAATTCTGATTCCACAATTGCTCATCAAGTTCTTTTCGTGTAGGTTCGACAAGAAACGTAGTTTGAGCATCTGTTAAACCTTGCAACCAAGAACGGTCTTTATCAATATCAATACCCAAACTGTTACCGAGAATTGCTAGAATCTTGACTTGATCTGTGTTAGATTTTTGCACAACTTGAGGAGATGCATACTCATGATTGCTCAAAGCTAATTCTGCTTTTGGGTAATCCTCAAAAAAATCCCACAGATGCCAAGGTAACCGATGCAGTAAAGCTATATTTGTTTCAAAAATAACTCTAATTTCATCATCTCGACTGAGTAGAGTTCTTAACTGTCGTTCAATATTTTGGAATGATTCAGATTTTAACCAAGCATTGATATGTGTTTGTAACTGATGACATACTTCGTCGAAATCATTCACAGAAATATTGGTAATATCTTGTGAATGCACTTTTATACGTTGACTACTGCCTAAACGTAGATAAACAGCTTCGTAGAGTAACTTCCATCTTCTGTAGAGTTCGGAAAGTTCTGGTATTGCTGGCAGACTCCCTGTTATTTTAAATAATTGGTTATTGTGCCAAAGTTGAGCCGTGACAACAGGAAATCCTTGATTTAAGTCTCCTCCTAACAAGCTGAAGATGACTAGCTGACTCATTTGCTTTTTGTTGTTTGTCCTTATTTAATGACCAATGACTAATGACTAATGACTAAATCACGAAATTTTCTGTTATCTGGTAACTATCAAAAGTAATTTGGATGCTAAAATATTCTCCTATTTCTCCATCAAAGCGTTTTAATTGTATGTAGTTATCTTGTTCTCTTGCTTGCACTTCCTGAATGATTTCTTCTGACTCTAAAAGCAGAGCTAACTTGATATTAATAGGTAGATATTCTCCATTGGCAGGATGTAGTTGCACGCGAATACTAACTTGTTGGCTATCTTCTGGTATGAAGGCAACTAATAGCACCACTTTTTGAGACTCTATTTCCATTCCCAAATCAATCAGCTTGGCTCGTTTGATACTACCAACACTTAACCCAGAGCTACTCCTGAAATTAAAAGCTAGACTGTTGGAATTGAGGGGCAAAAATGTTTCTACTGCTTCCCAAGCATTATCGTGTATACCTTCTAGCCAACGACTCAAATTCACTCGCACTTGCGATGATTGTGGGTGCTGCCGTTGTTGGTACAAGCGCTGCCGCCACTGCTCATTTTCTAGTAGCGCTCCCCAAGTTATAAATGGTACTGCCAATCTAGAGAAATGAAAAGAGGCATTGCCTAACCGTTGCACAAGATTTTCTGCTTGCTCGGTGGATAATTGTGGTAAAGGAGCTATAGCCGCTTTCATCTCTTCTCCTCTGCAAAATTGGTAGCTCAAAGAGAAAGCATTGAGGTCTTTTGTCAAATGCCGTGCATCTATACAATAAGTCCTATCCACTGAGTCATAGTCAGCCAGAGATTTTAGTTCTTTATGGGTTGTGTAACCCCAAATTCGTACCCACTCGCCATCCGGTTTGACTTGCACTGCTAAATAGTAGTCTGCTGCCCAACTAGGAATATCTACCCATTCTTGAGGTACTTCTAAGTCGCTATCATCAATTGCTTCACTGGGGATCAACACAACTCGCCTCCCCTCTAGCAAAATTGCTGTGCCATTGACAAATTCCCAAAAAGCTGGAGTACCAGGGAAACTGTACCAAACACTCGCTCTGGGAAAATCTTCAGTTGAGATCCAATCCAAGAAAGCATGGAGACAAATTTGATTTATGTAAGCGCACCAGCGACTACTAGGTTGAGCATAAACCTGGCTTTGCTGCCAGGATTGCGCCTGAATAGTTGGTGATATTTCTAACAACCATTCTCTGGAATCTGCAAACGCGCAAGTCATTTTTACTACCTTGTGAAAATTACGGTTTTATGTTGTACCACCATGCTGGTTTGTCAACCATTCTTCCAAAGCAAGACTCATATCTTTAATTTGGTTGGAATTAACAGAAATATTCAAATCCTGGCTCCACTTAATTAGTGCTGCAAGTATTGATTCTCTACCTTTAACCAGTTTGCGAGACACCGTAGGCTGACTCATCTGCAACTGTTGCATAATCTGCTGCTGAGTCAGTCCCTGTTCGTAGTAAAGCTTAAGTACTTCTTGGGATTGTACATCTAGGCTCTGTAAAGCTTCTAACAATACACCAGACATCTGAGATATTTGGTTTTGTCGATTTTGGATATCCTCTTCGGCTATCATATCAGCCATTGGTGAGTCAGAGGATGGGTCTAGCAAATCAAATGTTATTGTCGTGTCATCATTTTGCTTGAAAGCATTTAGAGATTTCACAGATGGAAATAGATAAGCACGCACATAGAGAGCTGTTTGCGTTAACCACCCCTCAATTGTCTGGGCGTTGCGCTGCTCAGTCGGTTGAGTGATTTGGCTTTGGCGTTGGTGGTTGTAGAGGTTGGCAATAGCTTCCCAAAGTTGGCGATTCGGTTCTGGTAACTGACTGGCACCTCCTAGTTGGTTTTGGGTGTACAGTTCCTTGAAACAAGTCCAAGCTAAACGATATTGAGCAACTGCGCTTTGTGATAATCCAGCTTCACTAAGAGCTTCATTAAGCAGCTTTTTGCTCACTTTGCGTAACAAGGCCCAATTGCTGCAAATGTCAGCTTCCTTGCGTTGACGTAAAATATCTCTCAGCCGACTGGGCATTGCCATGATGGCGTAAGCTTTTAAGCTAGAAGATTTTTCTGGGTTGAAATCTTTAAGAATTGTTTCGGCTTCTGCGATCGCCATTTGAAAGTAATCAGCGAGCAGGTATTGGCTGAGAGTAAATTTAGCAACTGATTTTGCAGCAACCCAGTAACATGGTTCTTGTAAATAAGCTAATAAATGCATTCTGGCAAGGTTATTCAACCCAGAGCGCCATTGTTTGTGCCAGTATAGCGCCCAAAAGTTCTCTGATTTAGGTGCTGATGACGAACGCTGCAAGTGATTTTGGATATTTCTATACAGTTTGGGATCAGTCAACCATTTGCTGAATCTGCCTCTTTCCAACTGCATGAATGTTGAAAACATAACCGTAATTTCTTGGCGAAGACGCATAAGCAATTTCAAATATTAAATATTTATAGGACTTACGCATTGACAAAATTTTTATCTACAGCAGATTGCAGGTTTATGAAGTACAGTAGCAACAGTCTGTAAACCAGTTTTTTAGATGTTTAGGATTAATCAAATCAAGAGCCGTTGCAATCAGAATATCAACCATTTTTGTTGTGGTTGGAG
>JAHHHC010000045.1 GCA_019359515.1 Desmonostoc vinosum HA7617-LM4
CGTAAAGTAGCGATGATACTTAAATTTGATTTAAGTGGAATCAGTAGAGGCGCTTTAAGCGCGCCTAAGAAAGTTCTTTTATGGACTCTTCAGAAATCCCCGTGTCTTCAGACCGGGGAAGCTTAAAAGAATTTTCCTATTTGGTCGGCAGAAGTCATGGCGATTATTGATGCTGCTGTAGATGAGCGAGACTTATATGCTCAAAAAGGGTTGAGATTTGAGAAGTTCAAAGGAAAACGAGCAAAACAAGAACAGCGTTCCTTACGTTTAACTGATCAGTGGCGTTTAATCGTGACAGTGGATGAGGATGACCAGGGGAATTCCCTCACAATAATCGACATCGAAGACTACCACTAACATTTATCAGCAGGGGAGACAGCAATATGAGCCAGAATCTAGCACCAGCGAGAGTACCAACACCAGGGAAAATTTTAAGTCGAGAATTAGAAGCGCGTGGCTGGACACAGAAAGATTTAGCAGAAATTATGGATCGTCCAGTTCAAACTATCAACGAAATTATCCGAGGAAGTAAGCAAATTACACCTGAGACAGCTATCGAACTTTCCCAAGCTTTGGGTACTTCTCCTGAGTTCTGGACGAACCTTGAAGCAAAATATCGACTGCATATAGCAGGTAAAGAAATTGATAGCTAGGTTTGCTCTGACGCAGATTATAAATTATATAGTATGTCCATACAAAGAAGATGCATCTATCCAAAGTGGTAAATTTAATTTTTCTAAGTGATTGAAACTAGATAAAAGTTGTTGTGGTTTGCCCCAAAGATCCAAATCAAACCAACCATCATCTTCTTGATTGAGTGGGAGTGATGCCTCAATTATATTGACTGTAATTCCATAAAGCGAAATCAAGTTAGATATAACTGGCGTTTGGTGATAATCTTTCAAAATGCATATTTGTAAACGTAGTCGGTGAGATTGACCAGTATAAACTTGATGGGCTTGATTATTTATAGGTGTTGGTGAATGCAGAAGTTCTCGTTTATTTATTTCTTGATTTTGGTTAGGAAATAGATGAGAATTATAATTATTCTGCACCATTCCAGTAATACCTAACTGTATTAAATCGATGCCTAATTTTTGTAAATACAGCAGGCTATTACAGATATGATCTGGATTACCTTGAAATTGCAAGTCAAACCAACCGTAGTTTTCTGTTGTTGTCAGCATTGCAGCCGTAATATTAACAGTTACACCATAGCGCGATATCAAACGCGAAATTACGGGTTGTCGCTGATAATGCTGTGGTATACGAATGCGGCTATTAATTGGAGTGGGTTCAGGAGATTTTTTTGGAAACATGTGAATGGGGAATTGGAGTGCTGAGTGCTGAAGCGCGGTAGCGGGGCGTTTAGCCCGTGCTGAGTGAGGAGTGAGGAGTGAGTGATTAGTAGTTTTTCTCCCTGCCCCTTCATCCCCTGATCACCAAACACTTAAGCTGTTTTCATCCCATATTTGCAGTTGTTTATTCTTCAGATAATTAATAGCTGCATCTATATTTATTGTTGTGCCTTGTAAGTCGAGATCAAACCAACCATCACCAACAGCATTTGCACCCAAAATTGCAGCTGTAATATTTACAGTTAGACTATAATCCGAGACTAGGCGAGAGATAACGGGTTCTTGATGGAAGTTTTTAGGTATTTGTAGGCGAATTCGTTTGTGAACGATTTGATTATTAGTAACCATATCTAAATTACCTAATTTTTCATCGATTTTAACTATAGAAACACACTTGTAAAACTTTATGGGAAAATAGCAGATGGGCGGAAACTACCCAACTGCTAAATAGGAAGGAGTAAGAACAACTTTGATTAATGGTATTGTTGAATTGGTTCATGAATTGCGGTTGTCAACAAATTTGGCATTTCCCATCAACCTTTTAATAATGCGCTAGCCGACTACGACGCTAGGATTTTTGCTTTTAGAGAGAAAGACTGGACTGTTAGCCTGACCTTGCTTGAAGATAGAGAACATATCAAACTTGATGTGGGCAATTACCAGCGAGGTAAACTTAAAGGCAGGAAACCGACATCGGCTCAACTGTGTAAACATCGGGATGGTTCCTACTACATTCATATTCAAATTAAAGATGAAGCACCCCAGCCACTTAAACCAAACAACGTTATTGGTGTAGATTTTGGGCGCAGAGATATCGCTGTCACTAGTAATGGGGACAAGTGGGATGGAAAACAAATCAATAACATTAGAGACAATTTTTCGCGCTGTAGGACTTCCCTCCAAAGAAAAGCGTCGAAAGGCACAAGGTCTACTCGCCGTCGAGCGAGACAGATTTGGCAACGGCTGTCGGGGCGTGAGAGAAGATTTCAACAATGGCTCAACCATCAAATCAGCTACCGGATTATTCAACAAGCAAAGTCTACAAGTGCAATTGTAGCTATCGAAAATCTGACTGGGATTAGGGAGCGTACCAACAAACAACCTAGAAACAAGGTTGAGCGCAGACGCTCTAATTCTTGGTCGTTTTATCAATTGCGTTCTTTCCTTGAGTACAAGGGTATTAAGGAAGGAGTAGAAGTAATTGCAGTGCCACCAGCATATACAAGCCTTACTTGCCACCAGTGTTTGCACATTGGCTTGAGGTCTGATAAACGCTTTAAGTGTGGTAACTGCTCTTGGCATGGTGACGCTGATTTGAATGGTGCAAAAATGATTTCTTTATTGGGGCAGTCTGTAAGCCTGCCTAGAGGTTCGGGTTATTTGTACTGTGAACTCAGTATAGATAGCTCAGGGCTACTGAAAGCTCCGTCTCTTTAGAGCGGGGAAGCTTACCAAAGGGACTTAATATTTGTGGTTCTGCTGTTGGCTGATTTTCTAGGGGCAAACGTGGGAAGAGTAATTCTGCTACTCGATATGCTTCTTCTAAGTGAGGATAACCAGAGAAAATAAAGGTATCGATACCCAACTCAGTATATTCGAGCATTCTTTGAGCAACGGTATCGGGATCGCCTACCAAAGCTGTCCCAGCACCACCACGCACTAAACCAATTCCTGCCCACAAGTTCGGACTAATTTCTAAAGCTTCTCGACTGCCGTTATGTAGTTCACTCATCCGGTGTTGTCCTTGGGAGTCCATGCGCGAGTAAGCTTGCTGGGCTTTGGCGATCGCTTTATCATCTACGTAGCGAATCAAATCATTCGCCGCATCCCACGCTTGGCTCTCAGTCTCCCGCACAATGACGTGTAAACGAATACCAAAACGTAATGTTCTACCTGCTTTTTCCGCTAGTTGGCGTACAGAAGCAATTTTTTGGGCGACTTGTTCCGGTGGTTCACCCCAAGTAAGATACACATCTACGTGTTTGGCGGCGATTTCTTGAGCAATGGGAGAGGAACCACCAAACCATAAAGGTGGGTAAGGTTTCTGTACTGGGGGAAATAACAACTTACCACCTTGAATGTTAAGGTAGTTTCCCTGAAAATCAGCAACTTCCTCCCCAGCGATCTGTCGCCACACTGTCAAAAATTCATCTGTTAATTCGTAGCGATCGTCATGGCAAAGATGCAAACCATCCCCAGCCAATTCTACTGGATCGCCACCCGTGACAACGTTAATCAGCAGTCTGCCACCAGAAATCCGATCAAATGTTGCTGCCATCCTTGCCGCTACCCCCGGTGACATCAACCCCGGACGTATCGCCACCAAAAACCGCATCCGCTTGGTGTGTGTCACTAGAGTTGATGCCAAAATCCAGGCATCTTCACAAGAACGCCCTGTAGGTAGTAATGCCCCTGTAAAACCTAAATGATCCACAGCTTGAGCAATCTGCCGCCAGTAATCAAAGTTGACTACCCGCCCGCCTATCGCAGTACCAAGATAGCGCCCTTCACCGTGAGTGGGAATAAACCAAAGTAACTGCATTGTCTTTCTATAAGTATATTACGGTAAATTGATAGTTTTGCCGTATATTTTAGTCACCTTAAGAATATCCCATAGGTCATAGAACAAAGCAATACCTTTACAAAATTAAATACGGTTAATCTATCGAATTTAAGTTGTTTACTTCTTGTCGTTTTGAAGCGGATGTGACATACTCAATATCATTAACAACATTATTCCGACCGATTTGCCGTATTTTAACCATGTGGAGTTGTGAGAGGCGTCTTCATAGGCTTTGGTATGGGGGAGTAAAGGAGACGCGGGGACGCGGAGACGTGGAGAGTAACCAATGACAATTCCCCATTACGAATTACAAATTACGAATTACGAATTGCGAATTGGTTTAAATCATGCTTAAAGATGCACAAGGATTGGTAGTTACAACAGATTCAGCAGAAGCGATCGCCGCCATTAATCGTTTTATCAATCAGGCGCTTTTTTATGGCAAACATATAGAAACAACGATTTTAGAGGCAATTAATGCCGATCCAACTTGTGCTTTAGCTCATGCCTACGCAGCTACTTATTATCTGTCTCAAGAAAACGGCATCGCTTGGCAGCAAGTGCAACCCCACCTGCAAACAGCACAACGGCATTTAGCCAAGATTACGGTTAGAGAACAGCTATATGTGCAGGGAATTTTAGCTTGGGCAAACAAAGAGATTGATGTGGCGATCGCGATTCATGAAGAAATTACTGATAAATTTCCTCGTGATTTGATTTCAGTGCAGCAGGGACAATATCATTATTTTTATACAGGTAAAAAAGAAAAATTACTACAAATTGCTTATAAAGTCTTATCTAGCAATCTAGAGCATCATTATTTATACGGAATGTTAGCGTTTGGTTTAGAACAATGTCACCAACTAAAAGCAGCAGAAAACATTGCTCGTCAGGCGATCGCATTAAATAGGTATGATCCTTGGGCGCATCATGCGATCGCCCATGTCATGGAAACTCAGGGAAGAGTCAATGAGGGTATAGCTTGGATGGAGAATTTTGCAGATACTTGGCAAGACTGCAACTCTATGCTCTACACCCACAACTGGTGGCACATTGCCCTGTATTATCTCAAGCTAGGCGACGTTCGCCAAGTTCTCAGGCTCTACGACACCCAAATTTGGGGATGTGCTAACAAACAATCTCCCAAAGACCAAGTAGGGGCAATTTCGCTCTTATTGAGGCTAGAATTACGTGGGATAGACGTGGGTAGCCGTTGGCAAAATATCAGCGTTTATTTAGGCGATCGGCTCAATGAACATGCATTACCATTCCAGGACTTGCATTACATCTATGCAATCACCAAAGCGGGGCGTACCGACTGGGTAAACCAGATGTTACAGAGTATGCAGCAACATGCTTTGGGCATCAATCCTTTCTGGCGACAGAGTTGGTTAGAGGTAGCAATTCCTGCTGCTAGGGGAATGACAGCTCATGCCAAAGGTGATGTTAACACAGCTGTTGCCGAACTCAAACCTGTTTTATCGCGCCTATATCAGATTGGAGGTAGTCATGCACAGCGAGTGTTATTTGAGCAAGTTTATCAAAATGCAGTTTTATTAGCACAAAAGCAGAGTTTGGTTTATCGCATGACTGCGTGAAGGGGGAGGGGAGTAGGGAGTGGGGAGTAGGGAATTGGGAATGGGGAATTGGGAATTGGGAATTGTTATTTGTCGTTGGTTATTCTCCGCGTCCCCGCGTCCCCGCGTCCCCGCGTCCCCAATCCCCAATCCCTACTTACGCTTCATCTAAAGCAGCGATACCGGGTAGTACCTTGCCTTCAAGTAACTCTAAGCTAGCGCCGCCGCCGGTGGAAATATGGCTCATTTGATCGGCTAAGCCTACCTTCTCAACAGCTGCTACCGAGTCACCGCCGCCGATGATGGTGGTTGTGCCAGTTTTGCTAAGTTCAGCGAGGGTATGAGCGATCGCTTCTGTACCTACAGCAAACTTGTCAAACTCAAATACACCCATTGGCCCGTTCCAAATCACTGTCTTGGTATCTCCAAGGCTCTCTTGGAAGACTTTAACAGAGTCAGGGCCAATATCCAAACCCATCCAACCATCCGGGATATTCTCAATGCTGACGGTTTGAGAATTAGCATCAGGAGCAAAATTATCTGCTACTACCACATCTGTGGGCAACAGTAAGCTTACACCACGTTCTTTGGCTTTTGCTTCCAAAGACTTCGCTAGTTCTAGCTTGTCTTCTTCCACGAGCGATTTACCAACACTCAAACCACGGGCTTTGTAGAATGTGAAAATCATCCCGCCGCCGATGATCAGCTTATCGCACTTCTCCAGCAGCGTTTCAATCACGCCAATTTTACTGGAAACTTTAGAACCACCGATAATTGCTGCCAAAGGACGTTGGGGATCTTCAATTGCGCTTTGCAGGTACTGTAATTCCTTCTCAACCAAATATCCAGCCACAGAAGGACTCAAGAATTTAGTCACACCCTCAGTAGAAGCATGAGCGCGGTGTGCTGTGCCAAAAGCATCGTTTACATAAAAATCAGCATTGGCTGCCAGTTTTTTGGCAAATTCTGGATCATTTTTTTCCTCTTCTTTGTAGAAGCGGACATTTTCGAGTAACAGCACTTGTCCATTTTGTAAAGCTCCCACCTTGGCAGCAACTTCGTCGCCAATAGAGTCATCAGTTTTAATGACTTCTTGCCCCAACAGCTCAGAGAGACGCTTAGCAACCGGAGTCAGGCGCAGTTTGTCGTCCACACCTTTAGGACGACCAAAATGGCTTGCTAGAATTACCTTAGCTCCCTTCTGCGTCAAATCTTGGATGGTTGGCAAAGCTGCACGGATGCGAGTATCGTCTGTGATCTTGCCTTGATCATCTAAGGGCACGTTAAAATCTACCCGCACCAAGGCACGTTTGCCAGATACATCACTTGCAGATAAATTTGCTAAAGTTTTTTTGGACACAGCCAGACCCTCCTGATTGCCTTTTTGTTATTGTTTTGAAAGTAGAACCATCAAGATTTTACCGGAGTCAGGGGTGCGTAGGTGAGAGAGATGTTCAAGACAGTTCTATTTCCAATCGATCAAAGCCGAGAAGCGCGGGAAGCTGCTGATGTAGTTGCAAATATCGTGCAAAAATACAGCAGCCGCTTGGTACTGCTATCTGTAGTAGAGGAACCGCCTCCAGAAGCACCTAGTCCAGATCCAATGGTGTCACCGGAGATAGTTGCTAAATTACTAGAGAATGCTCAAGTCTTATTTTCTGGGCAAGGAATTCAAGCCGAAGTCTTAGAAAGGCAAGGCAAACCAGCATTCACTATCTGCGATGTCGCTGACGAAATCGAGGCCGATTTAATTATCATGGGCTGCCGGGGATTAGGCTTAACTGAAGAGGGAGCAACTGATAGCGTTACTACCCGCGTGATTAACCTTTCCCCTTGTCCAGTGCTGATTGTGCCTTAATCAGGTTCTCAAATCAACTCTGTGAAAAAAGCGATCGCCCTCCAGATTAGCATTGGTGAAGGCGATCGCTTTTTTCGTTTTTTAGCTTCTTTAAATAGTTAAAAGTAATTATAAAAAAGCAATCGTCTCTACCAATTGTGGTTAGCGAAACGATTGCTTGTAGCAATTATGTCAGATTAAATCATCTATGATTAATTCTATCCTGAGTTTCAAATATTACTAGCTACCCTGGGATAGATTGGGTACATATATCAATAGGTTGAGAATATAGCAGTTTTTGTGAGAACCAAGTAGACCTTAGAGTTAAAACGGTCTTTATCAGCTGTTAAGCATTTAATTTGTGCGTTGAAACAGCGCGTTTTTGGGGGTTTAACGCCACTTCCTACAACTTTGGGAACCAAAGCAACGCAGTGGCTCCCCAAATGCTGCTGTGTTGGGTTGGATAATGAGACATTGGGGTCTTTTTGATTATTTGAAAATGGGGAGTAAAAAGGAGCCACTGCGTTGTGGAGCAAGTGTGGTTTTGGAGGTTTTCCCCATGAACAACTCGCGTTGGGGAGGAGCCACTGCGACTGCGGTCTTCTTCCAAGGGGAAACGCTAAGAGCGATAGCGAAGCGGTAGCGAGTCATCGAGCGTTTGGAGTCTTCACAAGTAGAGCCAGTGACGTTGAGGAGTGGGATAAAATACCTTTTTTTCATATTTTGGTTGTGTTTTTTCGTATACTGCTGTGTTGAACTGGGCAATGATACTACGAATTAGTATTACTGCTGCTTTCAACTGGCTCTAAATATGCATTCGAGAATTAATTTTTGATTCACCAGCGAATAAGGCTGAATTTCCAATGCGCGTTGAAAAGCTTGGATAGCTTCACGATAATTTCCTAAAGCCGCGTAACACAAGCCCATGCCATGAAGCGCACCAAAATGTATTGGATTTAGCTGTACGACCATCAGACAATCTGCTAAAGATTTTTGATAATCACCAATACTGTAATAAAGAAAAGCACGCCGATTCCATGCTTCGGCAAAATCTGGTTGATATTGAATTAAATCGCTTAGTACTGTTTCGGCTTGGGTAACTTCCCCTCCATCCAGTAACTTTTGACTATAATCAATCTTTTCCAGTCCATATATCCCCTTCTGCTGAAACCAAATCCGCCAAATTTTTCTAGTTGCCTGTTCGCGGATTGTGGCATCGCAATTCTTCAAATCTTCAAGTAAGGAATTGATAGATAAAGAGTCCATGAATTTGAGATCCGTAAATATATCCTTACTATCAACTCTCTCACAAAAGTCATCACTTAAATCATTTTTAAAGTGATTTTTAAATTCTCTAAATCATTGGTTCATCAGGTAATTATTATATCTAGTAACCATCAGGAGACTCAAAGACAACTTGTAAAGTCATAAATTACCGATGATCAGAACATCAAAACTTTAAAAAGAAAAACTAACTATTGGTAGTTGCACAGATCACTGCTGACTAATAGAGTATAAAAATATTATAAAAAACAATAGTCTAGGTTTTCTTCTGTCATTTCCTTTGGCAGTTGCTCAGGTTTGGGGAGTTTATCGGTAGCGCGGGAGTCCCTACCTTCAACGAAACGAAGTGGAGTAAGGTAGGGAAGGATAGCGCTTTCAAGGGTAGGTTTTTCATATTCAGTCTGAAAAAGCCTATTTTTCCGTTCCGAAATCTTTCTTTGCGTCCCTCTACCCTTCTCCTATCGGAGACGCTGCGCGAACGGGAACGCTTTCAGCGAACGGGTTCGCGCCTGCGGAGGGAAACCCTCCTTTACTCGCTGTCTCACCGCGTCTCTCCGTCTTTGCGTCAACCAAAACGCGAAATCTAAAAAACCTACCCATAAGAGCCTCTAAACTCTCCTACGGTTTCCAACCTGTAAGCAGATTTGGATAAGTCGTTGCAGTGGGAAAGATTTTTTGGAAGCCAGATAGGCGTTCTTGGGGATTTTCTTTGCTCAGGTTCCACAGAGTTTCATAGAAAAAGAAGGAAACTCCGGCAAAGTTGCGATCGCGTACTTTTTGTACTTGTGTTTGAATTTGTTGTATGGGTACAGATTTATTTTTTAATCCAGATAAAATGCCAATACTGACTGGTATATGACTTTTTGCTAGTTTCACCTCTGGATATTCTAATTCTTTGACAAATACATTCAAATCATCGCGATATATCTGCAACACCAAGTCTTCAACGATTCCTAGTCGTTCCCATTTCTGCCAATCTGCTAAGAAAAAGTCATAAGAAAAACGTTGGGGATTAGGAGCAACGGAGACAATACAGTCTTTTTTAGTAGCTTTGATTGCCTTGAATACTCGCTTCATAAAATCAGTGATTTTGTTAGCTCTCCAGCGTACCCATTCTGCATCTTGCGGGTTTTTGGAGGGAGCTTTACCACGATGTTCTTTCTTATAAAGCGCGACTGTGTAAGCATCATATCCTAATACTGATGGTAAGCCAAAATGGTCATCGAATTGAATGCCATCAATGTCATAGTTTCTGACAATTTCTACAATTAAATCTTGGATAAATTGTTGTACTTCTGGACGAAAAGGATTTAACCAAACACGATCATGTATACCTTCTTTCAGAATCCGCTTGCCATTGTTAAGATTGGTGAGCCATTGGGGACGATTTTTAGCTAATAGGGAGTCAGCTGGTGCCATGAACCCAAATTCAAACCAAGGAATGACTGTTAACCCTTGTTGATGTCCAACATCAACAATTTCTTTGAGTATATCTCGCCCTTGCAGTCCGGGTGTGGGATCGAGCGATCGCCCAATGACTTTTTGAGCAACTTTGCTAGGATAAAGCGTATAGCCCCAATTCCAAACTGCCGGATATACAGTGTTAAAATTGAGTTCGTCTAACCGTTGCAAAGAACCCTTGAGACGATCGCGAGCAAATAAGACATCACTATCAATATTTGTTAACCATACTCCCCTCAACTCAGATACTAGGGATCTTTGAGTAATAATCTGAGCATTTAAGGAAGTCGATAACATTACCGTAGCTACCATACTCAAGGCCAGCAATACGGCAAAAAAACCCAAATTCCGGCTTTGGCGAATCTTCCACCAAGCATGAGACTCAATACACCATATGACAAATTTTTTCATTATTGGCTACAAACATCATCAAAATTATCCTGATTAACTAGTATACGAAACCCAGCATGGATATCGGTGTTGATTTACCCTGCAAGAAGATGCTGGTTATCACGAGTGAGTGTCTGAATGCGATTACTTGTGCCTGTGCGGCTCGTTTTGTTATGCGATCGCTAACTCAGTTAAACTACCTTTATAGCCAGTAATCTCTATCACTGCATCACTCAAAGCAGAAAATCCATCTCTACTATCATTGATAGCGAGAAAAGTCCGCACACTTACACCAATACCAACATTAAATGTCGCTGCCTTGTTAGCAGTGAAAGTAGTAGGAGTTAATAAGCTTTGGATATTCGCCTCAGTTATGGTGTTAATCTTAGCAAACTGAGTGACATTTGCAGCACTCACAGCCTTGAAACTATCAATTTTATCCACATCAATATTCAAGTCTGTAATCACATCAAAATTGGATAGCAACGAATCACTCAACGCATTAAAAATAAACTCATCACGACCATTACCACCTGTTAATATATCTCCACCAACGCCACCAATGAGGGTATCATTGCCGGCTTCACCAAAAAGTTGATCATTCCCCTCAAATCCTGAGAGTTCATCATTCCCTTTGCCACCAAAAAGTTGATCATTCCCCTCAAATCCTGAGAGTTCATCGTTTCCTTTGCCACCAAAAAGTTGATCATCGCCAGCTAACCCCAACAATTCATCATCACCTTTACCACCATTGATTGTGTCATTGCCAGCATCACCAATTAATTCATCGTTACCTTTACCACCGTTGAGAATTAAACCTGCAACTAACTCATCGGTGATAGTTTTGGATATGAGTCTGCCAGCTTCATCATAAATGTAGCTGGCAAGTGCATCGGTCACACCATCGTTGTTGTTATCAATATCTGCAAAGATGAGTTTCCCACTGGCATCGTAGTTGTAAGTGGTGAGTTCGTCTGTGGTACCATCATTATCTTTATCAAGTTGTTCAGAGATTAACTTACCACTGGCATCGTAGTTGTAAGTGATAATCTCATCAGTAATGCCATCGCGATTATTATCAATTTTCTGTGATTTGAGCTTGCCGCTCAAATCGTAGCTGTAGATACCAACCGCATCAATTACACCATCATTATTTTTGTCGTAGCTGGCGGTTGTACGTCCATAAATATAAGTAGTGAAATAATCAGTGATGCCATCGCCATTGTTATCATAACTAGAGGATATTAGGTTATCCATGGCATCATAGCTATAAGTGTAGGTTTCGATTTTATCAACACCGTCGCTGTTATTTTTAAGGCTATAAGATGTTAGATTGCCCTTGGCATCATAAGTTCTAGTTTCGACAAAATCAGCGATGCCGTCGCCATTATTATCACGGCTAAAGTATATCTGGTTGCCCTTGGCATCATAAGTAGAGATTTCGATATAATCAATGATGCCGTCGGCGTTATTGTCAGAGCTATAGGATGTCCGATTGCCGTTAGCATCATAAACATAGGTAGTGAGATAGTCAGTGATGCCGTCGCCATTGTAATCACGGCTTAAGGATATCTGGTTGCCGTTGGCATTATAAGTATAGGTTTCCACAAATTCAGCAATGCCGTCAGCGTTTTCATCGCGGCTTAAGGATGTCAGTTTGCTGTTGGCGTTATAAGTATAGGTTTCCACAAATTCAGCAATGCCGTCAGCGTTTTCATCACGGTTATAGGATATCCGGTTGCCTTTAGCATCATAAGTATAGTTGATGATAAATTCAGCAATGCCGTCAGCGTTTTCATCACGTCTAAAGGATGTTTGATTGCCGTTGGCATAAGTATAGGTAAAAACTAAATCAGTGATACCGTCGCCGTTGTTGTCATAGCGCGAGGATGTCACTTTGCCGTTGGCATCATAAATAGAGATAGTGATATCATCAGCGATGCCGTCGCCATTGTTGTCATAGCTTAAGGATATCTGGTTGCCGTTGGCATCATAAGTATAGGTATAGATATAATCAGCGATGCCATCATCATTATTGTCAACGCCATAGGATGTTAGCTTGCCGTTGGTATAAGTATAGGTTGAAATATCATCAATAATCCCGTCACCGTTGTCGTCAATACTGTACGATGTCAGATTGCCATTAGCATCGTAAGTAGAAGTTTCGATATAATCAGCGATGCTATCACCATTGTCGTCTTCGCTATAGGATGTCAGGTTGCCCTTGGCATCATAAGTAGAGGTTTCAACAAAATCAGCGATGCCATCACCATTGTCGTCTTCGCTATGGGATGTCAGGTTGCCCTTGGCATCATAAGTAGAGGTTTCGACATAATCAGCAATGCCGTCAATGTCGTAGTCGATGCTTTTGGATATCTGTTTATAGCTATAGGAAATAACTGAGTCTATTGTTCCATCATTACTGCTGTCTATACTCTGCGATATCAATTTGCCATCGACATTGTAAGTATAAGTCGTTGTAGAGATCATAAACCTATCTTTACTAATAAGTACTTGTACGGCTGATTGCCATGTATGACACATTACTATGGATACTAAAATTTTACTAGTACCAGTTCTGACAAAAGATTTTGTCTGAAAATGAGGAGTGTGTTTAGGAACTAAGCAAGAGGAATTTTTCTACTTTAGTTGTATGATTGATCACATAAGAGTTGAACTGAAAAGCGATCGCCTCACACTCAAGACAGTTACTATCAGGTTAATTATCAATAAACTAATGCACATTAACTATAATTAAGAATTAATGTGCATTGTGCAATTATTTAGATAATTGGAAATTGGAGTTAGGCGATCGCTAAATTATTTAAGTTACCTTGATAGCCAGTAATCTCAATCACCGCATCCGTCAAAACATCAAATCCATTAGTACTGTCATTGATTGCTAAAAAAGTCCGCGCACTTCCTCCATTACCAACACTAAATGTTGCTGCCTTGTTTGCAAGAAAAGTAGTGGTATTTAATAAACCTTGGATATTCGCCTCAGCTAGGATGTCAATACTGCCAAGCTGAACAACACTTGTAGCACTCACAGCCTTGAAACTATCAAGTTTATCTACACCTATTTTCAAGTCTGTAATTACATCAAAATTGGACAGCAATGAATCACTCAGGGCATTAAAAGTAAACTCATCACGACCATTGCCACCAGTTAATATATCTCCACCAATACCACCTATAAGGGTATCATTGCCATCATTACCGAAGAGTTGGTCATTACCCTCAAATCCTGAGAGTTCATCGTTACCTTGACCACCAAAAAGTTGATCATTGCCCTCAAATCCTGAGAGTTCATCATTACCTTTACCACCATTTATTTGGTCGTTGCCAGCTAACCCCAATAATTCATCGTTACCATCACCACCATTAATTTTGTCATTAC
This sequence comes from Desmonostoc vinosum HA7617-LM4, assembly GCA_019359515.1. Lineage (GTDB taxonomy): Bacteria > Cyanobacteriota > Cyanobacteriia > Cyanobacteriales > Nostocaceae > Desmonostoc > Desmonostoc vinosum. The sequence continues at coordinate 13,871 of JAHHHC010000045.1, forward strand.
CAGCACCACCAATTAATTCATCATTCCCATTACCACCGTTGAGAATTAAACCCTCTATTATTGGCTGCTCAGTAATAGTTTTGGATATGAGTTTACTATCCTCATCATAAACGTAGCTGGCGATCGCATCAGTGACGCCATCATTATTTTTGTCAATATCTGCTGAGATTAATTTACCACTGGCATCGTAGCTGTAAGTGGTGAGTTCCTCTGTGACGCCATCATTATTGTTATCGAGTTGTTCAGAAATTAACTTGCCACTGGCATCGTAGTTGTAAGTGATAGTTTCATCACCGATACCATCGTTATTGTTGTCAATTTTTTGTGATTTCAACTTGCCGCTAAAATCGTAGCTGTAGATACCAACCGCATCAATCACACTATCATTGTTCTTGTCATAGCTGGCGGTTGCCTGTCCATAAGTATAGGTTATGACTTCATAAGCAATACCATCATCGTTGCCATAGCTCTTGGATGTCAGGTTGCCTGCGGCATCATATATGTAAATTATAACATTTTCAGCGATGCCATCGGCGTTGTAATCAATTCTGTCGGATGTCACGTCACCTTTGGCGTTATATGTAAAAGTTTGGGTACTATCAAGGATACCATCGGCTTTTGCGTCAGAGCTAGTGTATGTCAACTTGCCATTGGCATCATATTTATAGGTTTGGATAAAATCAGCGATGCCGTCGATGTTTTGGTCAGAGCTAATGTATGTCAACTTGCCACTGGCGTCATATTTATAGGTTTGGACTATATCGACAATGCCATCGTTGTTGAAGTCAGTTTCGGATACCCCGTTACCCTCAGCGTCATAAGTAAAGGTAGAGGTAGTTAATCGATCAACGATGCCGTCGGCGTTTTTGTCGTAGCTCTCGGATATCCGGTTACCTTTGGCATCATAAGTATAGATTGTGATCTCATCAGGGAAGTCACCGTATCTGTAATCTAAGCTATAGGATGTCCATTTGCCGTCGGCGTTATAAGTATAGGTTTCAACTATATCAGCGATGCCGTCGGCGTAGAAGTCCATGGTATAAGATGTATTATTGCCTTTGGCATCATAAGTCAAGATTTGGATAAAATCAGCGATGCCGTCGCCGTTTTGTTCATGGCTAGAGGATGTCTGGTTGCCCTTGGCGTCATAAGTAGAGGTGACAATTTGGTTGTTACTGCTAGATATGCTAGATAATATCGCGTCATAGCTGTAGGTAATAGTTGAGTCTATTGTTCCATCACTATTGTTGTCTATGTTCTCAGAGATGATTTTGCCATCTGCACCGTAAGTATAAGTTGTATTTGAAATCATAAACCACTACTCCTTGATAAGTATTTGTACTGCTGGACACTACGTGTTTTAACGAGACTTTAATATGGTAACGAAAATATTTTTATGTAATATTTTCTACCGTAAAATTTTAATTTAAGAGCGATCGCCTCAACTCAAAACAAATGCACATTAACGTCAGATTAAGAATTAATGTGCATTGTGAAATTATCTAGATAAGTGTAAGTTGGAGTTAGGCGATCGCTAAATTATTTAAGTTACCTTGATAGCCAGTAATCTCAATCACTGCATCCCTCAAAGCATCAAATCCACTATTACCATCATTTTATTAAATGGGAGCGCAAGATTAAAAATAAAGGAAATGCTGTTTATTAAATTTAGCTGCGTAGCAGCTTATTAGTTATGTATCTGTGTGCCAGTCGTACTGGTCGGATTAAGTAGTATAGGAAAGAAAGACTAGATGGCAATGAGAAAAATTCTCGGTCTGCTTGATTAGTATCAGTGATTACCAACCTGGTTGTAAAACTCAAAAATTGCCATACTAGATAAATACGAGTTGGCATTCTGCTATGTGACCCCTTTATCATCAATTGCTGAAAAAAAAGTTTAATGAACCGTGGAGTTTTAGCTTCCATGAATAATTGTTTCTGCATTCGCACAGCATAAATTGCAATTGTTGGATCAATTTGAATCTGTTTTTGAATAGCCTGCTTGACTTGATCTGGTAAAGGTATATTTAGAATAGTATTAACTATTAACAGACTTATAAAAAATGGTCTTTCAAGTTCCAGACTCTTTACTTTCTGCAATAATTTTTTCCAATCTAATGTCTGTTGAATACGCAATAATTCAGCTAAATCACAAATCTGAGTTAAAGAAGCTCTACTTTCATTAACTCCTCTGGCAACTTGTACAGCGAGGATGATTAACAAATCATCACAAGAGAATTCGATGATAGATTCACCATTGAGAGTTAAAGACCTGCTTCGTTGCCACAAGGTTTCAAAATCAGGAAGTTTAAAAGGAAAGTAAGATAAAGGAGTCAATTCATTGTGAATATCCACTATTATGTCTGGGTTTTGGCTATGGACAAAAGTTTGCTGCCAACCGTAGTAATCAGCCTCTAGTTGATATTGATGAGCAATTAGTAATTCTTTAGCTTTGACTGCATCCTCTGGTTTTATCAGAATATCTAGGTCGCTAAACTGTCTCATTGCTAAGTTGCCATAAATAGAAGTAGCTAAAACAGGTCCTTTAAAAGGAATAGCTGGAATTTTGTAAGCCTCAAATAACTTGAGAAGGTTCAGCAACTCGTGACTTAATAATAAGTTGCGGCTAGCATTATTATAATAATGGCTCTGAAGTTGAGTTAAAACTATTGGAGGAATATTTTCTTCCCAATAAGTTTTGAAATTTTGATATAAAAGTGGTGTTGTCCCATGAGATACTGCTATTTGCATAAAATATTTCCAGTCTATATCTTGCTGGATTAGGGTTGTAATTCGCTCTGCGGTTTCAGGATCTATGTAAGTTCGGGTGCAACACAAAAGTAGCTCAATTTCTGGACGGCTAACCTTTTTTGGTAATTGAGTCAGAGGCTTGTTTAAGGACATCATAAATTACTTATTTATAGTGTTGAGCTTGGGTTTCAAACAATTTTGCATAGCAACCACCCAGATTTATTAGTTCCTCATGGGTGCCGCTTTCCATGATGGAACCGTTTGCCATCACGTAGATATAGTCAGCCATTCTGACGGTTGATAAGCGATGGCTAATGAGGATAGCAGCTTGGTTTTTGATAAGTTGGCGGAAATTCTGAAACACCTCCTCTTCGGCTTTAGGGTCTAAAGCACTGGTTGGTTCGTCCAATACAATTAACTGTGAATCTCGCAAAAATGCCCTTGCCAAAGCGATTTTTTGCCACTGACCGATGCTCAATTCTTCCCCTTGTTCAAACAATTTACCTAGTATGGTGTCGTAACCTTGAGGTAGCTTGCTGATCATATCATCAGCGCCAGAACGACGCGCAGCAGCAATGATTTTGTCGTGGGTGAATGGCAGATTGATATTTGCCATCCTAATATTTTCTTTAGCAGTCAGATGATATTTTGTATAATCTTGAAAAATGACGCTAATTTGACTGCGGAGGGCAGCAATTTCAAATTGGCGTAAATCTATGCCATCAATAGTAATACTACCAAGGGTAGGCTCATATAAGCGACACAAAAGTTTAATTAAAGTAGTCTTACCAGAGCCATTTTCTCCTACTAATGCCACCACTTCTCCCGGGCGAATAGTCAGATTAATATCCTCAAGTGCCTGACGCTTGGTATTTGCATATTGAAAGCTGACATGATTAAACACAATACCATTTTGCATTGGCATGGGAAAAGGTTTTGGATTTGACGGTTCTACCACCTTTGGTTTCAGGTCTAGAAATTCATATAAGTTGGCAAGAAATAGGTTGTCTTCATATAATCCAGACAAACCACCCAAGAGACTTTTCAGATCATTTTGTCCCCGTTGTAATGCTTGGTAATAGAGGACTAAATCACCAAAACGGATAGTGCCTTGCATAGTTTGATAAATAATAAAACCATAGGCAGCAAAAACTAAAGTTGTTGCCGTTGCTTGAGCGCCAAGATTAGCCACAGATTGTCTTTTGATCATGGCTATGTTTTCTTGGTATATTTGCCGACGCAAGCGCAAATACCACTGACTAAAGAAAGATCCCAAATCAAACAAGCGAATTTCTTTAGCGTGTTGCTCGGTAGTCAGTATCCGACTCAAGTACCCTGCTTGGCGTTCCTGGGCTGTCTTTTGGCGCTGCCAATGATACATGATGCCGGAGTATTTCACCCGCACTACCAGGGCCGGAATCGCAGCAACAAATAAGATAGCTCCTATTCCCCAATGCAATGACAGTAGCAACCCCAGCATCGCTATCAAAGAGATACCACTCAAACCAAGCCATCCCAATCGATGTAGTATTTGCCCTGGGCGAGAAGGAGCTTCTTTTTGCGCTCGCTGCAAGGCATCATAATATTCAGAGTTTTCGTAATATTCTAGGTCTACCTCTATTGATTTGGCATGGAGGACGTTTTGCATATAATCGGTGAGTCGCTGAGATTGGGAGGCATACACAAGTTCAGTCAGGGAAGAACATACGGTAGTCACTAAGGTAATAGCAGCAAAGAAGCCAAGCAAAAGTAATACTCGACTAAAGGCTGCTCCTTTGTCGGCAAGATTTACACTGGCGGCGACTGTATCTACGATGAGTTTGGTGAGGTAGAGAGAAAATAGAGGTAATAAACCTTGAATCCATAAAAGTGCAACGAAAGCAATAGTCAAACGAGGACTACTGTTCCAAACTAAGCGCAAGGCAGGCAGAATGCGTAAGCTTTGCTGGATTTTATATCTTAAGGTTTTGCCTGCTTTCATGTTTTAAATACACCCTTTTGTAAAAGATGCCATTTGGCTAAAATGAGAAAGGTCTGCAACATTGCCAATTACAACCTGTCCCTGATTTTCTAACCACGCATGAGCCTTTAACTCTCCTGCTTCACTTTTGGCAACACCAATGCAGAGATTAGATGTATAACCGTGGCGACTCATGAATACTTGGCCAGTCAGGGCACGCGCTAAACACTTAACACCGCCAGGCATATAATGACTGCTAACTTCCACAGCCCAAACAATTTTATCAATGGAAATGTGGTATTTTTCTCGGAATTTGGGTTTAGTATGATTAAGGTTTGATAGAAGTTGCTGCACGGTTTTAAATGGCAGCAACCATAAACCGATTCTGACTAAAACTAATAGCATAAACGTATTAATTAAAAGTTTTTTTGTTTGATAATCTAATACAATAAATTTTAATGATTTTTTCATTTTTTATAGAAGGCAATTGCTGATTTTAATATGATTGATAACAAGTTATATTATAAATATTAAGTTGCAAATTAAGGATGAGCTAGGGGTAACATTTGCTTTTAATGCTTGAGAAAAAGCCCTCACTACGTCTTTAACATAAATAAATTTTGTAAGATGAGAGCCAATAAATCCGGCTTTGCCAGTCACAAGAAAAATCATGATCTTAAATTTGCTTGGTAGATTATAGATAATTGCAATTCTTCATAATTGGCAGTTTCACCCCGCACTTCTCGGTAACGTTGCAAAACTCCACGGGCTTTGTCAATTTGATTATTTTGAATATAGAGATGGGCAAGTGTAAGGTAGAAATCATAAAAACAGGAATCGAGAAAATGAGCAGGAATTTTTATAAATTCTGGATTGCGCTCAATGACTTTTTCTTTAACTCGCAGGTAGCTAACTAGAAATATTTCTTGATTTTGAGAAAGACTATTTGATGAGTTGCGATAACGTGCTAAAGGCTCATTTAAAAAATAAATCGGAAATTTTTCAATCAGCCGTAACCATAAATCATAATCTTCACACGACCTCAGAGTCTCATCAAATAATCCCACTTGATTCAAACAGTCCCGACGCACAATAACCGTCAAAACTGGAATGTAATTCTCTTGGAAAAGAGTCCATAATACCTGAATACGAGGAGTAGGAAATACTGTATTATACGAATCTCGAAACAAACCTTTTTTGTCAGAAAAAAAGAATGAATCTGAATAGATTAAACCAAGATGTGGATTTGCTTCCAAGATAGGAATTTGTTTTTCTAACTTCTGAGGTTCCCAGAGGTCATCGTCATCTAAAAAGGCGATATACTTGCCTTGAGCAGAGTGAATGCCAGTATTACGAGCCGCAGAAAGTCCTTGATTGGTTTGATGAATCGTGGTGATGCGATCGCGATCGCTAAATTGAGCCAGCACTTGTGGAGTGTTATCCTGAGAACCATCGTTGATGACAATAATTTCATAGTCTTCGTAGGTTTGAGCCAGAACGCTGTTAATTGCCTGACTGACAAGATGGCCACGCTGGTAAGTAGGAATAATAACACTGACGGCTGGCTTAAAAACTTGCATATTTAAAAATTTGCTTAGTAAATATAGGCAGATATTCAAATTACTGGTGTTGCTAAACCAAAGTATGAATCAGGCGTAAGTTTTCTAAAATAACATCATAAATTTGCCCCAAACTTTCCAAATTATCAGGAAGTAATAACTCCCGCACAGGAACAGTCTTTGCCAACTGACCTAATTCTTGAAACTCCTGTCTACACTGTTGAGAAGTGAGGAAAGCACGCCCATAGGAATTGAACATTAGATGCTTCATTGCTTCAGGCAGAGAAAGAGAGTTAATTATAGGTGCTGTGAGGTTTGAGTCACGTTCTCCTAATATGTACACAGCAAGTAGTGGCAAAGCTTGGGATTGAAACTGCCACTGTTCTCTATCTTTTATTTGCAAATCTAAGAAACGTTTATCTAGACTAGTTGATACTAGTGATAAATCTTCTATTGAGCCGTGAATGGCATTTACAGAATTAGGCCACAGGCGTAGACGAGGATAAGCAGACTGTGCCCAAAACCTTTTTTCATCAAGAATAAGTGCGGCAATATCATCTGCCAATACGGAGAATCCACGGCTAGCCAACGCCGCTGCTGTGGTTGATTTCCCCGCCCCTGATTGTCCCAAAATGGCAACGGCGCTGCCATCAACCGCAACCACGCTGGCATGAAGACAAGTCACTCCCCGCAGCCTTAACAGATGACCAAGTACACAACCCAACAGCAAAGATACCGCATCTGTAAATAGTGCATCTTTAGACCAAAAACCCCAAACTTGACTACCATCAGGATTCAAGATGAATTCCAAGCAATCAACCCCATCGAAAGATCGTATCCTCCAGTAAGTACCGTCATCTTGGTGCGTCGTCCATAGGTGAAAGCCTGTTTTTTGATACCACTCAAGCGGTACATTCCAAAAAGTTTGTTCAAGTAACGGTAGTTGACTTGGTTGTTCACCAACTAGGTCAATAGCAACATCTATAGATGCAGAACTATTAATAGTAGCTAACCCTGGAAGCAATCGATTAATAGATAGGTTGAGTCCATAAAATTGATAGTAATAATTATTGTTTTTATTCGACATTTGTGTTAATTTTTTTCAAACTCAAATTCATTGGATTCCCGACTTTTTAAATAAGTCGGGAATTTTTGAAAATTAAAACTTACACATTTTTCCTCCAATGGAAGAAAAAAGAAGGTAGAAAATGTATTTTATTCCGGAATAGTGGTGTCGAATATAGGTACATTTGTAGTACCAAAACCACCACTACCACCGACTTGTTGTGTCAAACCAGATATTTTTCCGTGAGCTTTTAATTCTGGCTCAGAATAGTTCTTTTTTGCGTTTTCAGATTGAGACATTTGAGTAACCCTTATTTTTTGTGTTTTCCTGATTTGGAATTATTCAAAAGCAATTCAAAATTAATTACTTCTGGCTTTTCTAATTAGAATTAGAATGGTGAATCAAAAAGGACTAGTAGCTGTTGGTTCGTCGGTGGGTATGAATACAGCTGTAGTACCAAAACCACCGCTACCACCGACTTGTTGTGTCAAACCAGATATTTTTCCGTGAGCTTTCAATTCTGGCTCAGAATAGTTCTTTTTCATATTTTCAGATTGAGACATTTGAGTAACCCTTGTTTTTTTATGTTTTCCCGATTTGGGATTATTCAGATTATGAATATAATACAATTCTCATGTTGTTATTTTTATAAAGTTTGTGTACAATGCTTGATATTTTTGCTTATTAAGAATTGCAAATAAAAGACTAATTTTTGTATATTTTTAACTAATAAAAGTTATTTACAAAAATAATAATTAATAATGTTCGGTTAACGCTAAACACTACTACTTGTATAGGTTGGATTGAGGATAATCTACAAGAATGCTAGGCGAACTGCTAGAGTAACCCAACATCCTCCAGATTGTGTCTGGTTGCATTATCACTTAACTAACCTACTTTTCTACTTAAGTGAAGCGTATTGTCATATAAATATAACTTCATGTTAAACACCTCCTAGAAGATCATTATTTCTTGAATTTTATGGTTAGTTATTTCGTCATTTATATTTATAGTAAGACGTAATCAAACTTAATTATGGAAAATTTAGGCAGAGATTAGCTTAGTAGTAGATGCTAAATCTTTATATATTTGAAATAGTCGCTTTTGTAAATTCGCCTCATCATATTGTTCGACGATCGCTTGCCGTGCTTTTGCAAGATGTGATTCTCGTTCTTGGGGAGGCTGATTGACAACTTTAATCATGGCCTTTGCTAGAGCTTCTGGATTTGTAGGTTCTACTAAAGTACAAAATTCTTCAATAAAAGTACCCCGATAAGCTAATAAATTACAAGTAATCACTGGGCGTTCGCAGGCAACCGCTTCAATGAGTGTGGAAGGAAAGGCATCATTGGTAGGATAATTGATAATTACATCTGCTAAGTTGTAGCCTGTGGGCATAAAACTATAAGGTAGGGCGGGCATCCAGCGCAGATTATCTAATAACCCAAGTTGTTGAGCTTGTTTGCTGATGCTTTCGTAAATAACTACTGCTTCTTCCCCACCGGCACGCCCTAGCTTTGAAAAGACGAGTACCGTTGGTTTGGTGAATTGGGGAAAAGCCTGTGCATAGGCTGTAAATATCTGCTCGTGGTTATATACTTTAGACCAACCACGGGGCGAAAGCAGAATTGTGGCTTCTTCATCAATCTTCAAGATTTCCCGTCGCCATTTTGGTAAATCTTTTGTGACTCCAGAGCGAAAATGTTTAGGGTTTGTCCCTAGAGGAATTAATTCTACCCGTTGTTCAGGGTTCAGTAGTGCTTTGGATTTTTCTATCAAATTGGGTGTTTCTACAATCAGCACACCTGTATTCTTAAATACTTGGCTAACCCTATCTTTATGCTTGCTGGATTCCTTTTCTGGTTGTAGCAAATGATTTAAAAAGCCCCAAGCAGAGACAACAAGAGGTTTAAGATTTGCTAAGGTACAACAGTAGGCGTGCCAGCCAATGGCATGGACATGGATGATATCAGGTTGGAATTGATGGACAAGTTGACGTAACGGCTCTACCATTTCCTCTGCCATTTGGTCTTCATAAGGATAGGTATTAGTATATTTTTCTGCATAGTTTCGCCAAACAGTGGGGAAATAGCGGTAGTTTTTAGGAGGTTCGGTTTCATAGGGGTCTGCATCACCTAGTAGCCAAACTTCATAACCTGCTTTGACTGCCCAATCTAAGGGTCGTGTCAAGGCAATGCCTCCAGCACCAATCATTAGTATACGCATGATTTGATTATTTGCTTTAAGTTAAGAATCTGTAATTTCCACGAGTCCAGCTTTGACTAGGTTCTCAATAAATTTGAGTAAGTCTTGTTTTAATTTCTCTGACTCGACATCATACTCTTTTAGCAAGGTGTCGTAAGCTGTTTGAATTGAATCTGATTCAATTAGCGTAAAGAACATTTTTGTCCCAACTTCGTTTTGACTAAAATATTCTTCACTTTGGAGATTTAATAAAACAGACTCTCCTGCTAAATCTTGAGTGAGAACGGTGGAAGATAAAGATACTTTTTGATTTGAAACTATTTGGGTTGTCATTTTTTAGCAAAAGTAATAGTTATTGTTGATAATAAACTTTGTTGTTATTTTCCAATTTTTTTAAGGCTTTGATTTTGCTCTTAATTTCGTTAAGTTCTATTTGCAAAGCCTAAATTTCCTCTTGAAAATAAGCCTGCATTTCAGCTCTATGATCTTGAAGAAGTCCTCTAATGAAAACTCCCAAAATATCTCGAATTGGTCGCCAAAATCCTTGCCAGCGTTGTTGGTCTTCTAATAGCAAAGTAATATAAGTATCAAAGCTATGGAGGAAAGGAATAACGCCCAGAAATCCTAAAGCACAGCCAAAATCAAGAGAAACACTTTGAGAACTTAAACAAATTATCCCATGTGCTTCCCCAAATGAAACACAGTTCCCTAGATAAAGTTCCCCAATTCTTAGACCATTAGCCGCAAATATATTTAAAGGGAATGGAGCAGGTAACTGATAAGCGTTTCCGCTTTTCTTAGTGCCATTCGCCCTGAAGCTAAACCTAACAGCTACTACGACGGAGAACTTGACGCGGCAATCGCCCTGCCTCCAAAGTTTCACGAGGGCGACTACTGGCGCGGATATCTAGCCAAAGTCAACCAGACAGGTAACACACCGTTCTAATGAGCAAAGGGAGGGTCAAACCTCAATACTTTTCGGTTAAGAATTAAGCAGTATTAATATAAGCTCCTTGTCTATCCTTTTTGTTCCATTGCTGACGGGTACTTCACTCAATACTGCCAGATGTACAGCTTGCCCATTAATGCTTTAGTGTTAGCATCGATTACTAGACAATCGCGCGAAAGTTAAGGTTTTTTTGAGACTTTTGCACCTTGACTCAAGATAGCCTTTAGGAAAAAATATGACACTTGCAAAAGTCACAGGAGACAAAAACATGAGCAGTTTGGGTAAAAAAAGAATTGACGCTGTTTTAACGATCGCGGCTTTCTCTGTTGGTGGCGCTGTTGCCTCTGCTGTGCCAACCCCAGGCGGTGAAATTCCCAAGCAGCTGCTGTTTACTGCTTCTGACATCATCATGTATACCAAGATTTGGAAAATCTATTTTGAGGAAGACTTATCTAGCAAGGGACTTATGCAAATCCTCGTCGAGTTAGGTTTTGTGACGGTTGCAGCGACGGGGATAGCTTATGTATGCAGTAAAGCAAATACTGCTATCTTGAAAGAACTGATGAACTGGACAGGGCCATTAGGATGGGTGGCAATAGCTGCTATTTCTAGTTCCATAGGTGGTTTATTTGCTCTTAGTTGGTTACTTTATTGCGATCGCCTCTATTCTGATAAAAATCCCCAACCTGTTTAATTTTAGGCTTTTGTCTGACAATTAAACACAAAAAAGGTTTATTACCCTACTCCCCACTCCCTTTTCCCTAAAATTGGGTACGTGTAAGCCAAAACCGAGAACCATCGCCATCCGAGGCAATTATGGACAGTCAATTGGTTGAGACGGCAACAATGCGGCACAATCTAGCGGCGGCGATGATCAAGTCAAATATATCTGGAGGTGGTAACTATAATTCAAACCCTACCCAAGTTAGCAACCTTTGAACAATTTATCGAGTGGTATCCCTCGAACGGGGTGCGATATGAGCTACATAAAGGAGTTATTGTCGAAATGCCACCCCCGACTGGTGAACACGAAAATGTTGTTGGATTTTTGGCAGCACAGATCACCTTTGGGTTTTTACAAATGGGACTTCCGTTTCGCATTCCCAAAACTGCCTTTATCAAAATTGAGAGCAATAACTCAACCTATTCTCCCGACATTTTGGTATTAAATCATGACAATCTCGTGAATGAACCTCTGTGGAGCAAACAATCGACTGTTATTCAAGCTGTATCTGTACCATTCGTAATTGAGGTAGTTAGTACCAACTGGCGAGACGACTACTACGATAAGTTCAGGGATTACGAAGAAATGGGAATTCCTGAGTATTGGATTGTGGACTATGCTGCGCTCGGTGGCAAAAGATTTACTGGTAATCCTAAACAACAAACCATTACCATTTGTCAACTAGTTGAGGGAGATTATCAAATGAGTGTGTTCAGGGGAGATGATGTTATTGTATCGCCTTTATTTGCCCAACTCAAATTGACAGCACAACAAATTTTTGATTCTGCTTTTTGATTAAACTCAGCTGAGCTGAGTTTAATCAAAAACAAGATTTAATTGTTTTTTATTGCGATCGCCTTTATTCGTTCCCTGTTCCCTGTTATAAAACTCACTGCGAGGATTTTTTGAATTTTTCATGTTCATCCTGAGTCACCCGGTAGACCTCTTTGTCTATCATATGGATTTCATACTCTCCTTCTCTTCCAGGGAAAAATAAAAATCCAGGCTGTTCTTCTACCACTTCTACTATTTCAGAAACTGCATCAGGATTTATCTCAACATGAACGCCTTCTGTGGTTTTCAATTCTACAGGTTTCATACTAACCTCTTAGCATCGTCAACAAATTTTGCGATAGGAATCCTATTTGATTGTTGAAAAAAATTACTACATCCCAAAAAGGCTTATTCCCTACTCCCCACTACGCCACTTGACGGCAGTTGGGAAGACCCCAATACCGCACTGGCTCCTCTACTCCCGCCTACGCAAATCAGTTCAAAAATCAAAGCGGACTGCTATATGTAGATGCTAGTATAGTTATAACTTACTTACTAAAACTAGCAAAAATACTTAATTATTAAGCGACCGTGCTTGCTTCATCAGTAGCACGAAAATTGGTTAGTTTACAGGCGATCGCTGTAGAATTAAAGAAAGGGTGTTCTAGGTCTAATAATCAAAAGCTAGTCCTATAAAGTATCCTAAACTCTAGATAGTTGCAGTTGTGATGCGAATGACTGAGCAAGATAATGCTGACTCGCCATTAAGTGATTCTCAGCAGTTCAGTGAAATTCCTGAGAGTGAGACTACCCAGTCGATTAAGGGTTCTCGGAAGAATCGCATTGCTAGCGTCTGGAACAAAACAACATCACGTTTAATGCAGTTCCTACCAACAGAACAATTAGCACAGACAGTTGTAGGATGGTTTAGCGTTAGCGAAACTCAGGTTGCCGAGATTTTAGAGAAAGTCCGGGCGGAACTGCCAACCACTGAAGCCCTGTTAATTGGTAAGCCGCAAACTGGCAAAAGTTCAATTGTGCGGGGACTGACAGGGGTTTGTGCTGAAATTGTCGGACAAGGATTTCGGCCGCATACACAACACACCCAGCGCTATGCTTATCCTTCTGGTGATTTACCATTGCTGATTTTTACAGATACGGTGGGGTTGGGAGATGTTCACCAAGATACTCAAGCAATTATTCAGGAATTAATCGGAGATTTACAACAGTCGAGTCGCCAAGCTAGGGTTTTAATTTTGACTGTCAAAATCAATGATTTTGCGATCGCCACTCTACAACAGATTGCTCAACAACTACGTCAAAAATATCCTGATATTCCTTGTCTATTAGCAGTTACCTGCTTGCACGAAGTTTATCCTCCCGAAATTGTTGATCATCCTGCCTATCCGCCAGATTATGAGGAAGTAAATCGCGCCTTCGCTGCAATTAAAGAAAACTTTGCTGAACTTTGCGATCGCTCCGTCCTCATCGACTTTACCCTAGAAGAAGACGGCTACAATCCGGTATTTTATGGTTTGGAAGCATTAAGGGATGCTTTAGCCGAATTACTTCCAGAAGCAGAAGCCCAAACAATTTATCAACTATTAGATGAACAAGCCGGTGAGCAACTAGGCAACCTTTACCGCGATGCCGGACGCCGCTACATTTTACCATTTGCAATTATGGCAGCGGCTCTGGCAGCTGTACCATTGCCATTTGCTACTATGCCTGTGCTAACTGCATTGCAAGTATCAATGGTTGGACTACTGGGACGACTGTATGGACAGATGCTGACTCCATCCCAAGCCGGGGGCGTTGTGAGTGCCATCGCTGGCGGCTTTTTAGCCCAGGCAATAGCACGGGAGTTAATTAAATTTTTACCAGGTTTTGGGAGTGCGATCGCCGCTTCTTGGGCAGCAGCTTATACTTGGTCTTTAGGAGAAACAGCCTGCGTTTACTTCGGTGATTTAATGGGAGGCAAAAAACCCGATCCTCAGAAAATTCAATCTGTGATGCGAGAAGCGTTTCAAGCAGCACAAGAAAGGTTTAAATAATTCGTAATGACGCGACGCTCCTGTGTCGCTCTAAGCGAAGCTATGCCGCAGGCTTTACGCTAACGCTATCGATGACTTGCTACCGCTACGAAGCGCGTAATTCGTAAATTAAGAGAAAATTTGCTAAAAATCCAGATTTCTGTGTTAATATAAAAACCCCTGGTAGTTAGCCAGGGGAGATGCAAGTCAGTACTTTTCGCATGGAATGTATCCCACTTCAATACCATAGCAATACTCTAATTTGTGTATCTGCCATTTTGCCAAACAAAAAAGCCCTCGGTTTGCTACCGAGGGTTAATTTTTTCTGGAATAGCGGTAATCTACAAGGTTATTATTCCCAAATAAATTCTACATATAGCAGTTCCCAATCGCACGAGTTACAGTCTAGCCCCTACCCTAAACGCCCCTAACCTCAACGAAATGTACCTCACTCAAACGAGAAACGCTATATTTCATATCATGTCCGGCTAATCGCTTATCATAAAAATTTCTCCCTTGTCTCCCTTCGGGTGACGCTCGCAAGCTCGCTCTAAGCGAAGCTATGCCGCAGGCTTTACGCTGCGCTAACGCAGTCGCCTGCGGAGGGAAACCCTCCTTTACTCGCTGTCTCACCGCGTCTCCCTATCTCTGCGTCAGCCAAATCATAAGTCTTTAAACGTACATGATATCATGGGTGAGGTTTGCCAATTCCCTAAATCTGCAATGCTTTGAACCATCTATTTAATACTGTGCTGATGGTTTGTTTAATCTGATGTTTGCGGTTCCACTTCTGGAAGGCAATTTCGTACTCTTCACCTTGAGTTTGAGAAGTATTCCAAACATCAAGCCCGATCGCTAGTCCACAGAATAATAGAATATACAGTGACCAAGAAAGGCCACCAGTGCTGATGAGGTTGATCAGAACCAAAAAACCATTGATTATGGTGTAATTGCCCAAACGCTTTTTAAATTTGTTGATGCGGTAAGCGTCAAAAGCTTTTCGCCGTTGTACTTGGCTTTGTTGTGCCAGCCAATCGCGTTCTGCTAGTTTTAAAGACTCTGGTGAAATTTCCAACTCAGCCGCAATTTCTACAAGCTGTTCATAAGAAAATTCTGTATCCTTGTCATCAACTTGACGAGCGATCGCTAATTGTAGAATTTGCTGTATATCTTCTTGGCTATAAAAACGGATGCTTTGAGGTTCAGAGGTTGTCATAATTTTGGGAGTGGGGAGTGGGGAATTGGGAAGTCGAATACTGAGCGAAGTGGAAGTATGAGAAATTGGTAAGAAGTTTTTTGCCCTGTTTTATCAAACTGATTAGCAGTGCTATTCGATCATTTCTACATTAACAAATCTCATTAATGCTGTAGGTCAGGATTGCCGAACTACAAGAACACTACTCCCTATTCCCTACTCCCCACTCCCCACTCCTGCAAGTTGGGCAAAAGGCGTAAATATCTTGAATCACCTGTACCCAACCATTGGCAACAGATTCGAGGATGCGATCGCCTTTTTCTTTACTGGCGGTTGTCGGGTCGCCGATTACACCACTTTTACTAATATCTCGCGTTACCCAAGCTATAGGTAGCTTACCTTCCCAACTCAGTAATTGACTTTCTGGATGTTCTGGTGGATACTCAGCTACGGCTTGCTCTAGTTTGACTTGGTTTGGCAAAATCGACAGCATAATACTAGTTTCTGCATCTCCGGCGTGCATTCCTAGCTCTGCCTCTTTTGGTGTTAATAAATCTTTAGCAATATGAGGCACGCGCCAAGTGAATAGCGGAAATACCAAAAAATCATCATATTGGACGTGTAAATCTCGTGCTGCCATTTGCATGACTTGGGGTTGTCCACCGTGGGAGTTCATCAACACTAATTTCCTGAACCCAGCACGATAAATACTTTCTCCCACCTCCATAATAATTGCCGTAAGAGTTGCTGTACTCAAAGTAATCGTCCCTGGAAAGTGCCAGTGTTCGTTAGATTTGCCATAATAAAGAGCTGGTAAGGCATAAGCGGGAATCCTGGCGTCCAGCTTTTGCAATGCTTTTCCTAATACCCCCATACCAATTGCAGCATCTACAATCAACGGCAAATGGGGGCCATGTTGTTCAATTGCCCCTACTGGTTGGATGATTACCACATTTTCCTTATCTGGCATTGCCTGGATATCTGTCCAGGTGAGGTAAGGGAAAAAACGTTCTGGGGGAATAAAGTTGTGCATAAGCAATTCCAAATGAAGAAATACAACACCGATTCCTGAATGAATACGAAATACAGCACATTTTATCTGAATGAAGTACACAAGGGCGGGCAGGATGCCCACCCCACAAGATTTATCATATTAAGATGTGTACTTCATTTACTTGCAAAGTGCTGTAAATAAGCTAAAAAACATCTAAATTACATAATCAAATTAAATAAAACTCTTGTGGGGTGGGCATCTTGCCCGCCCTAATTATGCAAGTTATATGTGGAACAGCTTATGCAAAATCTTGTTCTTATAATCTTAGCGGGGTTAAAATCACTATCCCGTGACGATGTTAAGACTCTCGACGCATCAGGATATTAACAGATACAACCGCATTAAATAGCGGAGTAAGTAAGCAGTTAAAAGGACACAACTCAATGGTTGAAGAAAATGGATCGATTCGCACCCTATCAGTTGATATTGGTGGTAGTGGTGTAAAAGCTATTGTCTTGGATGTGATGGGGAACCCGATTACACAAAGAGGGCGTTTAGAAACACCCCAACCTGCCACACCCGAAGTTGTGATCAACGCCATTGTACTGTTGGCGGCTGCTCAAGGCGAGTTTCATCGGGTTTCAGTCGGTTTTCCTGGTGTTGTGCGGCGTGGAGTTACAGAAACGGCTGTAAATCTACATCCAACTTGGATTGGGTTTGATTTAGCTACAGGATTATCTCAGCATCTAAATAAACCAGTGCGTGTAATTAATGATGCTGACATGCAGGGATTAGGAGCGATCGCAGGTAAAGGTGTAGAATTAGTAGTTACACTGGGTACAGGTTTCGGTTCAGCATTATTTGTAGATGGTAAATTAGTGCCGAATATGGAAATGGGTCATCATCCGTTTCGCAAAGACGAGACTTACGAACAACAATTAGGGCGTGCAGCCTTAGAAAAAATTGGCGCTAAGAAATGGAATCGGCGTTTAGAAAGAGCGATCGCCACTCTAGAACATCTATTCAACTACGATTATTTATATATAGGCGGTGGTGAAGCTGTCAAAGTAGATTTGCGACTACCATTAAACGTCAAACTCATTCCCAATATCACCGGTTTGTTAGGCGGTATTGCCTTGTGGCGAGATTGAAAGAGTGGGGAGTGGGGAGTGGGGAGATGAGGGAGAATTACAAATTTTTGACTTTTGAAAAATGACCATGCGATAAATCACATAGCAATAGCATAAAAATATGATACATTTTCTATTTAAAGAATTACCCAAAGTCTATTTTTAAGCTATGACCCCATGTGATAAACCACACAAAAGTAGTATAAAAATATCTCTTTCCCCATTCTCTACTCCCCACTCCCTACTCCCCATCGAGAATAAATGATTAAGTTTTCTGGTGAACTTTCAATATTGTTGGGTGCAGCCATTGTAGTAGTACAGCCGCAAATTGTAGCGGCGCTAACACCAGCAGAAGTAAACGCTATTGCTCAAGCAATTACAGTCCGCATTGATGGCTCAAATACTGGTTCTGGAGTCATTATTGGGCGTCAAGGTAACGATTATACTGTCATTACTAACTGGCATGTATTGAGAGAAAAAGGCACTTATACAATCCAAAAACCCGACGGAACAACAGAAGCAATTAAATATAACTTAGTAAAACAATTGCCAGGTGTAGATTTAGCAGTATTACAGTTTAATAGTAATCAAAATTATCAAGTTGCCGAACCCGGAAATTCCGATCAAATTACTGGCGGTAGAACTATTCATGTGGCTGGTTGGGCCGATCCTGGACCTGTAATTGTTGAGCGGAGTTTTCAATTTCTCACCGGGCAAATTTCTGGGCGTGTGCCAAAACCAAAAGATGGTTATGCCTTGGTTTACACTGTTAATGCTTTGCCAGGAATGAGCGGTGGCCCCATACTTGATGAGCAAGGTAAGTTAGTAGGAATACATGGACTTGCTGAAGTAGATCAACGCACTGGAAATGTCAGTTTAGTGTTAGGAATTCCCATTAAAACTTATTTAAATATGGCCTCCGCTGCCACGCCTCCCAACACAACATTAGCATCTACTAACTCTCAATTAAGTAATTTTCAAGCTTATATTGATCGAGCAAGAGAACGTATTGATAAGGGAGATGAGCAAGGAGCAAAAGAGGATTTTCAGCAAGCTCAAAAACTAGATACCATTCAGGCTGAAAAAGAGGGCTTGTCGCTTGCACAAGAAGCGGCACAGCTAGCACAGTTTCAACAAAACGATCTGGCTTTACCTAGAGCGAAGATAGCAACTTATCTAGTTCCAAACAATGATAAGGTGTGGTTGCTATTAGGTGGATTGTATTTACAAACTAGAAAGTACGATCAAGCTCTTATTGCATTGAATAAAGCAAAATTTCTTAAGCCTGATAATGCGGATGTATTATTTGCTATCGGTTCAACTTACTTCCAAACAAAGCTATATCGAGAAGCAGAGGATTATTATAAAGCAGGTTTAAAAATAAAACCTACTGATACCAACGGGTTATTTGATTTAGGTAATACATACTGGATACAAAGTAAATCGACAGATGCGATCGCCTATTATCAAAAAGTACTAAGTCAAGATGCTAAATTCTGGCCTGCTATTAACAATATTGGTTTAATTAAATACGAACGAGGCGATATCGAAGGGGCAATTAGGCAATGGCGGAGTGCTATTGCAGTTGATGAAAAAGCCGCAGAACCTTTACTTGCTTTAGCAGTAGCCCTATATAGTAAAAATGAGCAGTCACTAGGTTTAACATTAGGAAAACAGGCAATTACTATCGATAAACGTTATGGTGATATAGAATTTCTTAAAGAAAATCTCTGGGGCGATCGCTTGCTTGCAAATACTAAAAAATTCCTCCAAATATTAGGAACGAAGTAATAAATAAACTAGTTTATCAAGCAAAGCTGATGTTCGACAGAACGACAGAACGACAGGGATTATAAATCCCTGTCTCATAGCAAAAGTTCATTAAAAATGAACTAAATAATTATGGTAAATGGCAATGAGAGAACTAACTATTGGAATTCCGGTATTTTTAATTGGGACTGCAATTATTGTTGTACAATCTCAAATTGCTATAGGATTAACAGCAACTGAAATTAGTGCGATCGCTACAGAAATTACAGTAAGAATTGATGGTGAAAATACTGGGACTGGAATCATAATTGAGCGTCAAGGTAACACTTATAAAGTTGTGACTAACGCTCATGTTGTGTCAAAACAAGGAAGTTACACACTCCAAACAAATGATGGTCAAACCTATGCAATTGACTATAGCCAAGTTCGGCAGTTTTGTCCGTGGTAACTAGCCCAGATAGCGAGACTTTAGTTAGTGGTAGTGGCGACAGCACTATCAAAATATGGAATTTATCAACTGGTGAACTAATACGTACTTTATTGCACACAAAATAAAGCTGATTTCAAACTTTTCAGGTAATAGGTGCTAATTGCTGAATTTGATTTGGGGTTAATTGTTGTACATTATTTAACACTAATGCTGCACCTGCTGCTATTAGTGTTTGACTATAAGCCTCAGCACGCGCTGCTGTTTCTTGCACATGTGGCGGCAATACTCCAATACCAATCCAAGTATGAGCAGGATCTAACTGTCGTGCTTTCTCCACTGTATACATATCGGCTACGGTATCGCCTACATATAATACTGTCGATGTTTTCTCAAGCCCATTTTCTAACAAATCAACAGTGGCTAAAAGTCCGGTAGGATCTGGTTTACCTGGTGCATCTTCCATCGCAATCAACACAGGGGACTGTAAACCAATACGTTTTTCCAAAACATAGTTAGCAGAGGCACGAGTTGCACCACTAAAAAATCCCCAAGCAATCCCCGCTTGTGTAAGTTGTTCTAAGTAATCTAGTTGTAATAATAAAGGTTCATGACAAATATAGCCCGTCATTCTATCTGGTTCTGGGCCTCGGTAACGGGATTGAAAAAATGCCACAATTTGGTTGTAGTCGAGTTGCAGTTGTTCGCGTGTCTGTCCTTGAGTGGCAAAATAACGATAAATTAATTCTTGTGACGCTTCCCAATCGTTATTCCAGACGCCCTCAGACTTCAGTTGGTCGATATCTAGTGGTGTTGGACGATACGCTTGAGTAGTAAAATACTCTACAGTATCCGCGATCGCTCGACGATAAGAGCCACTAACATCGCGGATAACGCCATCAATATCAAAAACTGCGATCGCTCTTATTTGTTCAGTCATAGAATCAACGCAAATTAAGTTATTTCTCCATCATCCCTCTTTTAGGCAGTGAGCTTGTGGTTGATTCTACCAAAAACCATCCCAGCGCCAAGTTGCGCTCAAAACTATTCCCCACACTTCGATTACTTCGACTACGCTCAGTGCAAGTTCCCCACTCCCCACTCCCCACTCCCCATTCCCTCTTTTTGTAATTTGGTAAGGTATTGCGTTAAAATAAGCGATCGCTATCTCAGTTAAGTAATACCCGGAAAATCCCCGGAGGTGTGTTTGTCCAAGTTTATTTTAAAAATTCTTTGGCTAGACGAGAACGTCGCTTTAGCCGTTGATCAAGTTGTCGGTAAAGGTACAAGTCCTTTGACGAAGTACTTTTTTTGGCCCAGAAATGACGCCTGGGAAGAGTTAAAAAAAGAACTAGAGTCAAAGCACTGGATTAGTGACCTCGACCGCGTTGAGTTGCTCAATAAAGCCACAGAAGTGATTAACTACTGGCAAGAGGAAGGCAGAAACCGTCCGATGGCTGAAGCTCAGCTGAAATTTCCGGAAGTTGCCTTTACAGGTAGCGCATGATACTACACAGTTTTCTCAACTGAACTGAGGACGACTGCTGAAACCTAAAACCAAACCGCCCATGCATAACTTGAAAAAGTTTCTACTAAGTTGTATTGTGGGCGGTTTTTCAATATTTGAAGATTGACTATTCCTCAGTTCAAAAAGATAATAAAAGAAAGTAAGAATATTTGATTTTCTAACTTATGCCTTTACCAGAAAACTCAACCAGTAAAATTGGCAAAAAGGGTGTGGTAGTCATTCCCGCGTATCTTAGACGACGGTTTGGGTTAGAGGAAGGGTCATTAATCATTACTGAAGAGACAGCACAGGGGATTTTAATTCGTCCTGCGGTAGCCCTTCCGATTGAAATCTACACCTCTGAACGTCGAGCAGAGTTTTTACTGTCCAATGCAACTAATGAGGAAGAGTACCAAGCAGCCCGCTCCGAGGTAATTGCAATGGGGCTAAATCCCGATGAAATTCAACACCATAGACCTTAAATACTATGGAGCGGGTTTTTCTTGATGCCAACGTCCTGTTTTCTGCTGCCTATAAAAGTACCCGGCTAAGGCTTCTCTGGAGACTACCGGATGTTCAGCTAATCTCCTCTGCTTATGCTGTTAGGGAAGCAGAGCTAAACCTTGAGCAGATAAGACCAGAAGCCCTCAGTGAGCTTACAGAACTGTTAAAAAAAGTAGAAATCGTCATTACTATCAATTTAGAACCACTTCTGCCATCAATTTCTCTTGTAGAGAAGGATGTTCCGATTCTTCAAGCTGCCATAGGTAGTAAGCTAAAAAACATCTAAATTACATAATCAAATTAAATAAAACTCTTGTGGGGTGGGCATCTTGCCCGCCCTAATTATGCAAGTTATATGTGGAACAGCTTAAAGCAACCCATCTTCTAACCGGAGACATTAAACACTTTGGGAGCCTATTCGGTGTCACAGTTGAAGGAGTATTGATTCTACCTCCAGCTGAATACCTCAAAGGAAAGGAGTAAACTATATTCCAAAAACTCCACCCACAAGGGGTGGAGTTTAGCTCAAACCAGTTTATAACGTTTAACTCAAGAGTTCTCCTGTTTCTTGGAGGGAGTGCAAGCGGCGGTAAATGCCTTCGTGACGCAACAGTTCATCATGACTACCCACTTCCACAATCTTTCCTTGGTCTAGAACCACAATCTTATCGGCTTCCCGGACTGTACTCAGGCGGTGAGCAATGACAATTGTGGTGCGAGTTCCCTGAATTGAGCGCATTGCTAGCTGAATTGAACGCTCAGACTCGTAATCTAAGCTAGAGGTAGCTTCGTCAAAAACTAGTACATCCGGTTCGACTAACAACGCCCTAGCAATTCCTAAACGTTGTCTTTGTCCTCCAGATAATCTCACACCGCGTTCCCCAACGACGGTGTAATAACCTTGGGGTAGGTGTTGCACTACTTCATCAACTCTGGCAATTCTACAAGCTTCTTGAACTTGCTCAAAACTAGCATTTGGTTTGCCATAGGTCAGATTGTCCAACACAGTACCGTTAAAAACGTCTACTTCTTGGTGGACGATCGCCAATCTCCGTCTATACTTACCCACATCTAATGTGCGAATATCTTGACCATCGATTAATATTTGCCCTGTTTGAGGTTCAAAATATCGCAATAGCAATTTGACTAAGGTAGACTTACCAGAACCAGAACGACCTACTAAAGCCACTGTTTGGTATGGCTCAATCAGTAAGTTAATATCTTGCAAAACTGGACGACCTTCATCATACCCAAAACTAACGTGAGATAATTCAATTTTTCCTGTAAATTGATATGGTAATTCTGCTTGATTTTCTTCTAAAAGACCAATTGCATCTTTACCAATTGGTTCTTGGAGAAATTCGTGAAACCGAATCATCGAAGAATAACGACGGGCAAAAACTTCCGCCAAGGTGGTAATAGGTTCTAACTCAGCATATGCCATGCTCGAAAGAGTTAAGGTCATAACAAAATGACCCAAGGAAATTTTACCGTCTACTGTTGCAGCTAGAGTTAAACCCAGAATCATAAACACGCAAAACTGAATTATGGTTCTTTGCCAAGTACCAAGTTTCGTATAACCTTTGTGAATACGATAATTAAGTACCTTGAACTCACGCTCCAAACGGAGATTTTGCCGTTCTAATTCTTTGGCTTCTGTGGCAAATGCTTTGACAGTTTTGATGTTGGTAATCAACTCGGAAGTCCGGCTTTCGGTGTCTTCAGAGTATTTATCTAAATGACTTTCGTAGGAAATTAGCTGTTGTAAATCCTTCAAACTAAAGCTGAGAATAATTGCAAAAGAAATCAGATATAAAAGTGCAATTCGCCATTCAATCACTAAGATAAATACAAAAATTCCCAACACTCGAAATAGTTTGGGAATTAGCTGTCCGGCGATTTCTGGATACGTCCAAGTGTGGTTGGCAATTCCTCTAGCTACTCGTCCGGCAATCCTTCCAGGGTTGTTTTCGTCATAAAATTCCAGTGGCAGGGTTAAAATTTTGGCAATGGCTGTTTTGCTTTTATTTCGACGTGCCCTAAATGATATATCCCAGTGAAACCAATTAGTTAACCAAGGCTGTGTTGGTGCCTTGACTACGGTGACAAGGAAAACTAAACCCAGTAATAAACCTAGAGATAGAGGTTTATTCACTGGATAATTAGTAAGGTTAGCAAAAGTTGCGATCGCTCTTTGCAGAGGTTTGTCCAACGGTTGATTAGACAAAACGTTTAAAATCTGACCAATCGCATAAGGGACAACTAAATCAATAATTTCGTAAATGATCGATGCTGTAATACTGAAAATACTCAACTTCCAGTCAGAACGATAGTAATCGAGTAGATCTCGAAATTTTGCCATGATGCACCTTTCCAAGAGCGCGATCGTTAGCTTGGAACTTATATACTACACGCATACTACAAAATAGTCAACAAACTAATGATGATTTAAGAATTTGCGTCAATTAATCATTAGCGCGTCCCTGCGTCAGCTTCAATTATCCCATTGTTCAGCAATGCTGTTTTCTCTTAATTTCAACGCTCTGCCTAGCGAATGATATATTTCTAACCACAGATAAAATTAACTTCATTCTACAGGTCGATTCAGGCGTTAGCGTTTCGCAAGTAAAAATATAACTGGTGAACGTTGAATGAAGAAATCATCAAGCGCAAAGATTTTTGATAACTCAGGGCTGATTTCCACCTTGATAAATTATAGAATCAATGCGAGAAGATAACGATATTTTCTTCTAATGGTTCAACGATTTTTCGCTCCAAGATGGTGACAAATGAACAATTGAATTAGTTAAATTAACTAGTTCCAAACAGGAGTTCCCCTCTTCAGGATAAAGTTCTGCGTTGTTAATACTGTTATCGAGGATTTGAAATGAAAGTTATTGCATCTGTTTTATCTATCTTACGTCCAGTACGGTTTCTAGTTGTCGCTTTTACCTGTGCCTTACTATTGTTATCGACTGCGTTACCTGCCTCTGCTATCGATAGCTATCAAAGCAAGCCTACAGAAGGTACTACACAATTACTTGAAACTCAGCGCAAAACTGACGAAATTGCTAAGTCTGCACCTCCTGGATTGAAGAAAGTGCAAGAGGAATCTAACAAGGGACTCAACGAGGTTCAAGGTGATGCGGATGTTGACAAAATGAAGCGTCCCGAAAATTCGCAAAGTGCAACTTCAGTGGAAGATAACGTAAAGAATTTGTTAGAAAAAGTGACAGGTAACAAATAATAGAATCAATAGGCTCTTAACCTGTCTGTAAGAATAATGGGTAATTGTGAAAAGGCAATTACCCATTTTAATTTGATAGTTTCAGATAGACCTAATTATTTTAGTTAGATTACCATCTATTATATTTTTACTTGAGGCGTACGATAAAATCTGCCTTTAGTCAACGATTATTTGTGAATCATCTTTCCTTTGATTGATGTTCATTATGTATGAAATCGGAGAAACTGTAAACAAGTTTGCTTAGGAATAAAGAACAATGCGTGCAATAAACATTGGTTTGACAGAAGAACAGCGTCAAGGTGTAATTAATCTGTTGAATCAAGATTTAGCAGATTCCTATCTACTGTTAGTAAAAACTAAGAAGTATCATTGGGATGTTGTCGGCCCTCAATTCCGTACCCTACATCAGTTATGGGAGGAACAATATGAACAGCTGACTGCAAATATTGATGCTTTAGCAGAACGGGTTCGTACTTTAGGTGGGTATCCGGTTGGTACAATGGAGGGATTTCTCAAGATTGCTACCCTCAAAGAACATGCTGGTAAAGTTCCTACAGCAACTGAGATGGTAGCTAATCTAGTAGATAACCACGAGCAGGTTATTCGCAACTTAAGAGAACATGTAGATCAGTCTAGTGAGCAATTCCATGATGAAGGTACTGCTGACTTCTTGACTGGATTGATGGAAGAACATGAAGAAATTGCTTGGATGCTACGCTCATTTATTGAAGGGCAAGCAGTAGAACCAAGTGGCACACAGCCAGCCAAAGAAACTAAAACTCCAGTAGGCGTGTAATCGACAGTGTTGAGTCGAAAGACTTATAGAAGTAGGGGTTTCTAACTCCTGGAGGGAACAGGAAATAGCGCAAAGTATGATCCGAGGAAAACTCGGATCATACTTTGTAAGACGGAAAAACTCTTCCTCCGCAGTCGCTCCACTTGGGGAAACCCCAAGACTGCGCTGCTCGCAGTCGCTCCACTTGGGGAAACCCCAAGTAGAGTAACTGCTATGTGTTCCCTTCTTTGATGAATGACAAAAATATAAGATAATCAGGAGTGTTTAAGTGCCACAAGAATATAAAGCAGAACGTACAATCTCTGCTGTATTTAAAGAACAGAAGCAAGTTGATGATGTAATTCGACGTTTACTAGATAGAGGTGTGCCTAGAGATCACATTTCGGTGATGGGTAGAAACTTCCAGTCAGAAACTCGGATTGCTGGTTTTATTAGTAAAAAAGATGTAATTTTGGGAGGATTGAGAACAGGAGCTGTTTTTGGTTCCTTGTTTGGTTCTTTTCTCAGCTTACTCACAGGTGTGGGTGTATTATTTATTCCCTTTGTTGGCCCAATTGTTGCAGCAGGCCCGATTGGTGCGGTATTACTAGGAGCTGCTAGTGGTGCGATCGCAGGTAGTGCGGGTGCTGGTTTAGTATCGGTTCTCACTACATTAGGGATGCCAGAAGATAAAGCAGCTGTTTACCAAACTCGCTTGCAAGCTGGTGAATTTTTATTAATGGCAGAAGTTCCGAGCGATCGCACCGGAGAATTTCAATTGTTACTAGAAAGTGCGGGTGGTGAAGAAATTCACACCAGCGAAAAAACCTTTGCTCGTCCTTGTCCAGGAATATGCAACAGTCCAGAGGATTTATCTCCTGAAGTTCGCGCTCATCTTTCGCAAGATGCCCAACGTACATTTATTGAGCGCTACAACACTACTTTCAAGGAAAAGAATGACGAGTTTTCAGCTGAACAAGCCGCTTGGGAAGCAGTTCACCAACACTTTGATGAGGATGAAAACGGTGTTTGGTCAAAGGCTAAGGTTAGTGCTTGAGCAAGTCCTGCGATAATTGTCAGTCCGCAAACCTTTTACACCATTTTTCAAAACACGGTGGCATTGTTGAGGGGGTTGTCTATTTCATTTGGCAGTTGCAGTGAGGTGAAATCCATACTATGTAGGCATTATACTCATTTTTCTTCTTTCTTTTTATCGAAAGCGGCTTTGGTAATGGGTAATGGGTAGTAGGCCTATTACCAATGACCAAATTCCTCGCCCACAAGGGGGCGAGGAATTTTAATTAAGTCCCAATACTTAGATCTTGCACCTGCCCAATCTCCCGCCAGAGAATAAATTTTCGCTCTTATTAGGTCAAGTTCACTTAAGTGGACTAAAATCTATGCTTTTTGTGAGATTTAGTCCTCTTGAGAGGACTTTTGCTATTAGCCATAGGTTTCTAACCTATGGCGGTTTTTGGGACTGGTGCAAGATATCAGAATAGGAATAAGAGTGATTCAGGCTCGTTCATGTCTCCAACGAGCCTATTACTAAGCAAGATTCAAGTTGACTTGGACAATGAAATCGTTGTAATCTTTATCACCACCTCCTGTTTTATCTTCAAAGCCAAAGATGTTGTTTCCTAACAGGCGAATATGGTCTACTTTGTCTGAATTAGCACCTAAAAATGGGAAATATACTGCTGGATTGTTTCTGAGATTGTCATCTAAAATTGCTTCTGGTCTACCATTAGCAATAATAAATGGTGCAAAGATGGAACCAGGCTCAAAAGTTCCGGTGTATTTTGCAGTACCTTGGTTGTTGACTGTGAGGTTTATTCCCGCAACACGTCCGCTGACGGCTGCTTCAATATAACCAGTCTGTCCAGGGAGAATATCTGCTTTACCGTCGCCGTTGGTGTCAATGCCGCCATTTTGGTCTGTTATTTGGTAGAAGCTGATATAATTATCATTTTTAGCTTCTCTGTTGATGATAAACTCGGCATTGACTTGTTCGGTGACGTCGCGTAAATCAATTAGTTCTCCTTGTGGTAGGCTTTGGAGACCGATACCCAAAGGTAGGGATTGGTTCGTTGGCTGAATTTTCACAATTAAATCTTTGAAGTCAGGGACTTTGTTACCGGCGGTATCTTCCCAAGCCAGAGAAAATTTATCGTCGCCTAAGTCTTTAACTTGGAGATTTTTGACATCGGCAAAGAGTAAGTTTGAGGTTGGAGTGATGCCAGCTTTGACGGCGTCGGTTGTGCTGTCCTTGACTAAATAGAATCTCAGGTTTTCATTGGGGGAAAATTCTAGCAGGCGTGTCAAGTTAGGGTTAAAACCTTTGGGGGTTTTGGCAATTCCTGAGAAAATTACTTTTGCTCTTTCTAAGGCTGCTTGGGTATAACCTGGTGCATTTGGGGAAATACCGTTGATTTTGCCAGTTGCATCATCAACTTTAAATACTCCCAGTTCATTTACGGATTTAGATTTACTTCTGGTGAGGCTGATTTGCAGTTTTTGTTTCGCCCCGACGCCGAAGATGGTGAAAATATCATCAGCACTCTTGGTTAAACTAGGGGGAGCTACATTCAGCGGCTTTCCGAGTTCGAGGATGATGATTTCGTTGTTATCGATCGCAGGTGGTCTTCCCTGAGAAAATGGATAGTTGTTATCGTTGGCGACGAGAATTGTTTTGGCATCCAATACCAACACATCCTCGATGGTGACGAAGGGGAAGTTAAAGATGGTACTACCATCTTTATTTAAATCGTTGGGGTCTTGAATTGCTAGCAAATCGGCAATTTCTTGCTTGGCCACAAAGCCGTTGGTGTCTATCTTAGATAGGTCAACTTTAAAGATTTTCTTGAACTTGGCACTTTCACCTTGACCACCGTCGCGTTCAATAACTAAATATTCGTTGTCGTTGACGGCGGTAAAGTCACCAATGGCGTTGTTGGGGTTCTCCATCTTGTACAAGCCAAGCAAACCCTGATATTTTTCGGTCGCAACGTCAAATTTGTAGATTCTGAGTGAACCTGCGGGGTCGCCAGT
This sequence comes from Desmonostoc vinosum HA7617-LM4, assembly GCA_019359515.1. Classification (GTDB taxonomy): domain Bacteria; phylum Cyanobacteriota; class Cyanobacteriia; order Cyanobacteriales; family Nostocaceae; genus Desmonostoc; species Desmonostoc vinosum. The sequence goes on from JAHHHC010000045.1 coordinate 42,492, forward strand.
GACAGTACCCTCTAGTAAAGGATATAAGGTTTTCTTATCTGGGCTAATTGCCATGCCCTCAAATCCTTTAGAACCACCGAGGTTTGCTGTTGCTGGTTCACCTGCGAGTTTGTCGCGTACCAAGTCACCTGTACCGGGGAAGTCGGTGAAGTAGGCGTCTACTCCCAAGTTGATGAACTGTGTAAATTCTTTTGTGGGGTCGCCGTTATAATCTGCTGCGAGGTAAAAGTCTTCGTTGCGGAAGGTGTAGGGGTGTACCTGCAAGCCGACATCATGGGCATCTTCTACCAAGGTGGTGGGAGTACCCAAAATTCTATCAGCATCGCTGATTGTACCATCGCCGTTGAGGTCATCTGGTTTACCGTCGCCATCGCGGTCTACTGTCTGGGCGGGAACAATTAAGCGCTTGTTGGGGCCGATGCCAGCGGCGTAGGTGGCGATCGCAGCTAGTTCTGTAGGTTTGGTAAGATCACCGTAGGTGCGGTTGTCACCACTGACGATAAAGTCGTAAGGTCTGTCTGTAGCACCTCCAAATAATTGCACCAGTGGGATGTTAATTCCCGCTTTCGGCATTAACTGCTGTTTCAGTTCCTTGAGATTACCCACCTCAAAGGATTGAATAAATACTCTTTCTGGGTCGGTAAATTCTTTAGCAACTAGGGTTTCAACTAGCTTTTCACCCAGGTTGATGCCTAAATTAGCAAAGTATGTGGGGTGTTTGGTTTCAGGATAGATACCAATTTTACGACCTGTTTCTTTTTCTATCTCATTCACCAAGTCGATGATTTCTTCTAGGGTGGGAACTTTTAGCTTATCGTTGTCGAATTTGGTTCCCCGCAGTGCTGGCAAACGTTCGATAGCGTTGAGGGTTTTGAGTTCTTCTAAGGTCAAGTCTTCGGTAAACCAACCCGTGATAGTGCGACCATCAATAACTTTGGTGGTTTTGCGGTCGGCAAACTCTGGACGTAGGTAAATATCGGTGCTGGTGTCGGTGGTGTTGACTGTGCCGTCGTCGTTGAGAATTGCTAGGGCATTTTCGTGACGGGCTACTAATTTACCGTCTTTGGTGGCGACTAAATCTGGTTCAATAAAATCAGCACCATCAGCGATCGCTAGTTTATACGATACTAGGGTATGTTCTGGGCGGGAACCAGAAGCACCCCTGTGACCAATGACTAACGGTGCTTTGCCGTCAAGGGTATTAAACTCTGTCTGATTTAATACATCTGGATTTTGAGGCGATCGTACAAACTCCCCGGTTAACTGGTCGCGTACTAAATTCCCTGTACCTGGGAAGTCAGTAAAGTAACCGTCCACACCTAGCTGAATGAACTGTTTAAATTCTGCTTCTGGGTTGTTGTTGTAATCTGCTGCTAGGTAACTTGCTTCGTTGCGGAAGGTGTAAGGATGTACTAGCAAGCCTGCCGCATGGGCATCTTTGACTAGCGAGGTTGGTTCGGTGAGGGTTTTATCGGTGTCGTTAACTGTACCATCGCCGTTAACATCATCCGCTGCCCCATCGCCATCTTGGTCTACACCCTTCACAGACACAATCATCCGTTTCCAAGGGCCAATACCATCGGCGTAGGTGGCAATTTCTTCTAAACCTTCAGGTGTTCGCAAATCTGCATAGGTGCGGGTATCGCCATTGACGACGAAATCATAAGGACTCACCTCTTGTAGTGAACCATCGAGGTTGACATCAAAGGCATCGAGTAACTGCACCAATGGGATATCGGTTTTCTCGTTGAGTTCTTTGAGGTTGCTGGTTTCAAAGGACTGAATAAATATGCGACTGGGGTCAGTAAACTTGGTTTTTTCTAGAGTCGCTAACAGGGGTTCTTCCAAAGATAAACCCAGGTCGTCGTGGTAAGTGGGGTGCTTGGTTTCGGGATAGATGCCAATTTTACGACCTGTATCTTTCTCGATTTGCTTAACTAACTCAATGACTTCCTCGAAGGTGGGAATTTCATAGACGCCGTTAAAAATTTGGGTGCGGAAGCTTTGCGGCATAATTGCCCGTAGTGTTTTGATTTCCGCGAGGGTGAAATCGGAGGCGAAGAAGCCTTCCTCAGCCTTGCCATCAACAATTTTGGTCGTCTTGCGGTCGGCAAACTCCAGACGAGTTGCCACATCTGTGGTAGCAATCAAGTTAGGTTCGTGACGAGCAATTAACACGCCGTCTTTGGTAGAAACTAAGTCGGGTTCGATGAAGTCAGCACCTCTGGCAATTGCCAACTTATAGGAACCTAAAGTATGTTCTGGCAACTCCCCACTTGCACCCCGGTGGCCGATGACGATGGGTGATTCACCGTTGAGGGTGTTGAGAGTAGTGACATTAGGTGTGGGGATGGGGGCATCTAGCAGTTTACCTGTGGTGTCGAAGTGGAGTAGGTAAGGGCCAAATTCATCACCAATCCAAATTGTACCATCTTTGGCGATCGCAATTGATTCTACATCAAAATCTGCACCAGTTAACAGGCGTGTTTGGGTATCTTCGTTAACAATTTTGAATGGGACTTTCTTGTCTGGGTCAGATAATTGAATAAAGTCCAACACTTTGACATTGCCATCACCTTTAAATTCCGCACCTCGGAAACTAGGGTCAAGGCGATGAATTCGCAACAAATAATCAGCACTGTTGTCTTTGCTGCCAAAACCGTTGTCAGATAAAAACCAGAAGGAATTATCGTCAGCAACTTGCACACCACTAAACCCTTGTATCGGCTGTTTGGTAAAGGGCACATTGCGACCGTTGGTACCTGTGATGGCACTACCAGATGGTGGCCCCTCTGCGAAGGTGTCAGCGGGAAGCGAAGCAAAACCTTTGAGTGTGACTGGTAGCCGTGCTTGGGGAGTGCGAGGATTGTAACTAGTGGTGTCAATCTTTAAGGCATCGGGTAAGGTGTTGGCGATATTTTCCCAAGGTACAAATTTAAAGTTAGAGTTGATGTTTTCCCCATCTGCGATTTTGGCAGGTTCGTTACTCCCATCTTGGGTGACAAATAAACCAAAGGGGAAGTTAGGGCCTAGTGGCACATTGACGACATCTGCACCATCCGATTCTTGCACACTATCAATAGACCCATTGTTACCAACGCCAAAACTACCGAGATAGTCGTTGTCACCTTCGCGGGTGTAGGCAACGAAGGTATTATCACCTTGGCTGGATGCTAGTAAGTAGCCTTTGCCGTCTGCACCATAATATATAGTCAATCCTTCGACATCGTTGGTGAGGTGACTACCACCCAAGTCTTGGACTTTATCAATCAGCTTACCAGTTTTGCCACCGTTGGGTTCGGCGAGGAATTTCCAGATGCCAACATCCTCTTGACCAATGTAAAGGAAGCCGGTTTCTTGGTCTACCACCATCCCCTCGGTTTGAGGGTCGCGTCCTTCGGTTGTGGGGATGGTAAATTCCCGTACCCGTTCCGCGCCTATTTTACCGTTACCTTTGTCAATGAGTTTGAATTGTGCGACATCGCCAGTTTCGCGGCGGTTGACGAAGGCATAGTAATCATTGGTGACGGGACTACGATATAGGGCAACTCCGTAAGCACTGCGAGATGATGTCGAGTAAGGTTCGCTAAAAGGTGGTGCTTGGAAGAGAGTACCGATGCTGCTGTCGGTGATTTCTTCGAGATATTCGCCAGGGGTGGCAGGGTTGGGGTTAATTTTAAAGATGGCGAGTTTGTCGTTTTCGCGATCGCTCGCTACGGCTATATCAACAGTTTCACCACCCAGTTGGAAACCGTATTGCAAGTCTATATTGTTGTAGCGGATGCCACCAGGGTTAATTTCTTGTAACAATTTACCAGACAAATCATAAACCCGCAGTCCGGCATTTTTCACCACCGTTAACACTAAGCTATCAGCAGAGTTATCGGCATTTATATAGATAGCAGGGTCATCAGCATCAGCTTGTTGGTCTGTGGGTAGAGTTTCATCATCAAACAAGTCAGGGCGAGTTTCCGCTCGTGGGGCAGCGGTGGGTACTAAATCTGCACCCAAGGTGAGGATTTGGGTAAATTGCGTGGGGCTGAAGTTGTTGTCACTCACCAGCACAATTGATTGACGACCATCTGCGAGTTTGGGGCCAAATTCTATCCCTTCGATGTTGTCTGAGCCTGTGGGCAAGTCCAAATCATCGAGATTCAATAGTAAACGCTTTTCGGCTGGTTTGATGGCAGCTAGTTCCGTTTCACTTAAACTGCTGAGTGAGTCGATGGTGCTAATATCGGTAGCACCTTGGAGAGTGACTTCGTAGATTTTGATGGTGTTGCCAGTACCAGATAGCCCGACAGAAAAGGAACGTTCTACCGCCAGCAAAGTACCCCGGTTATCAATTGCTAGTAAATCTACTAAGCCGTTGGTATTAAATCCATCTGCTGGATTTGGTGGGACTGCTACTGTGTCGGTGACGTAGAGGTATTCTTTCTCTGGCTGACCGGAAACTAAGTTGTATTGTAAAATCCGGGAAGGACTGCCCGTGGTAGTGGAAGCTACTACCCCATCTTGGAGCAGGGCATTTTCGGTGGCAGTGAATAGCGTTTTGGCGTCTGGTGTAATGGTCAGGCTTTCTAGGGCTAGGTTGTTGCGAATACCTGATAATTGGGTATCTGCTGCATCTACAGTACCGTTACCGTTGGTATCTTGGACTACGGGGAGGAATTTTTTAGGGATAGCAAGCGATCGCACTTCCTGCCCTGTAGTTAGGTTAAACTCTTTAACAAAGGGATTAGTAACGCGACCTGACGCTGAGTTGACTTCACCCTCAGAGGAAATAAACACAGTGCCGTTTTTGGTTAAGGCGATAGCTTCCGGGTCAAGGGTGTTGCTGCCAAAAAAGTTACCATTAGTATCCTTTAATGGCGTCACATTGGTAAAAGTTACCCCAGTTGTGCTAATGGTAGCAGGGTCAGTAGTTAGGGTATAAAAACGAGCCGGGGCAAATTGCGAGCGATCGTCTGAGATGGCATAATAGCGGTTATTCGCAGCATCGTAAGTAATTCCAGATAATCCTCCCACCTGGGCTGCGACTCCATTTACTTCTCCTGCTGCCCCAGGTGGGATAAAGCCTGTGGTGATAATTTGCTGTCCCAGAAATTCGGCGTTGGGTATAGTGTTACCTGCTTCAGTTGCACCTGTTTGCAAATCTGCATAAACTAGGCGATGGTCGGAACTGGGGAAGGGGAAGGTACCGACTGTCGAGAAGGTTGGGTCAGTGTTGAGGGGCCAAAATACGCCTGAGTTAGCAATTTGTAGGTCTGTGGAGGGTAATACATAGTCAGTCCGCAAGTTGCCGGGAGTCGTATCGGCAAAGTCTGCGGTGTCAAACTTGGGATTACTCTTTTGATTGTTGTTAGCACCACCTTGCAAAACGGCTTGTTGAGAAGCACCAGGGCTGGTGGGGATGACATTAGTATTGATGTTGGGGTTCTGTAATAGTTGCAGAATGGCGTTATCAAAACTATCACCATCAACAGGGTCAGCATTTTGGTCGCCCATGATGACGAAGCGTGACCCAGCAGCAATACCGCCTTTGTTACCGTCATCATCATAGATGTAATCGCCTTTCCCAGAGGTGATATAGTCTGCCCAAAAGCGGATTTCATCATGATTGCGTTTGCCATTCCGGTCTTCTTGACCATCGAATACTGGGGGTGTGGGATGGCTGACGAGGGCGTGAATTGTCTCGCCGTTGACTTGAATTGGTACGTCCCAATGACTCTTGGAGGAGAGGCGGAGGGCGTTTTGTTCTGCTGGGGAGTACCAAGGTTCGGCGGTGTCAGGGTCGGTAATGGTGGGTAGTAGAGAGTCTGGCATATCCTTCCAGAGGAAGTTTTGGAAGGTGCGGATATTTGCGGTGTCGATGGGATATTTTGACAGTAGCAACATCCCGAATTGTCCGGGGAAGTTACCGAAACCGAAGGCATCGTTACCATATCCTGCGCCTGGTGTGGTGACGATGTTGCCGTCGTTATCTAGGTCAAAGCCGGAGACGATGCCTGTATTGGACGGGGCAATGTAAACGTAGGGATATTCGACGGGGTTGGCACCGTTTTGACCAATACTCAGGTAATTTTGTTGAAATAGTTGTACTGGTTCTAAGGGATTGTCTGAAATATAGTCGAATTCGTTGATTAAGAGTACGTCTGGGTTGTTGCGTTGGATGATTTCGGCAACGGCTTTGGCTTGGGGGTTATCTGGGGTGGATAGGTCGGTGAGTAATTGACCTGGGGCGTTGCGGTTGAGGGAGGCGTTAAATTGGGAAAAGCGAATTGTTTCGGTAGTTACCATAGGTTTTTTCTGGGGTAGTTACTTGGTATTCTCTGCGTCTTGGCGGTTTTTTGAGGGAGAAACGAACCGTATTGGGCGCTGAGGGCACGGTGAGACAGCGAGTAAAGGAGGGTTTCCCTCCGCAGGTGACTGCGTTAGCGAGCTTGCGAGCGTCACCCGAAGGGAGATAAGAGTTTAAGGGGTCTAGAAAACGAAGTTGTAGATGCTGTTCATGGCGTTGGGGGCAACGTTTTCTAGGTAGAGGAAGGGACGGAAGGTGGCTGTACCTGTGGGGCCGTCGTTGTCTATTTGAAGTGTGGTACTTTTGGAGGTGATACCTTGTGTGAGACGAATGTAACCATCTGCGATCGCATCGCTACCTTGATAACCGTTAGGGATAAGATTATCTAAGAGTTGGGTGAGGACTATTTTGTCACTGCCGACTCTGAAATCGACGATGTAATGACCAGCTTCTTTGATGCTGTTGTAGACGAATTGGTCGTTGCCGCCAAGACCTGCGATCGCTTTGATGCCTGGGCCACCTACAATAATGTCATTACCTTTCGTGCCGATAACTAGTCTTTGGTTGGGGGAGGCGTTGATGGTTTTGTTGACGCTGTATAAGTTGAGTCCCACCAAGACTGCATCATGGTCGGAGGAACGGAAGGGGTCGGAATTATATAAGCTGTCTTGCTGTCCTGCTGATTTGAAGTTGGTGTTGTAGTCGAGGACTGTGGGTTCATCGGCGTTGATATGCCATTTAGTACCGCCTGTAATTTGGGCTGCTAGTTTGCCGTTGGCTAGGGCATGGTCAAGGGAACCGAGTTGACCGTTGAAGACGTAGGAGTAAGTGTTGTTGGAGAAGAGGTTGTTATACCCAGCATTGGCTAAGGTGGTCAGGGGGTCTTCTTTGGCATAGGCGTTGAGGTCACCAATTACTAAGTAATCTGGGTCTGTGGTACCTGTGGGGTTTGTAGCTAACCAAGCTGCTAGGTCTTGGGACGCCCGTGTTCGGGTTCCATTGGATAAACCTTGACCATCGCCGATGTCAGCATCGCCTACACCGCCGGAACTTGAACCTTTTGATTTGAAGTGGTTGACGACGACTGTAAATTTTTCGCTGTTGGAATTTTGTTGAAAGGTTTGGGCAAGGGGTTTACGTCCAGTAATATCAAATGCACCTTGACCATATCCATCTGGTGTGGTGGCAGCAGCCCCAACGGGGGTAACTTTACCAGGTTTGTAAATTAATCCGACGGTAATTTGGTCGGTTGCTAAACTGGTGCCTGGGTCAATGAAGGTATATGTGCCTGCACCAGCAACTGCATTTAATCCATTAACTAAATCTTGAATGGCACTGTTAGCCCCATAGCCATCGTTTTCTAACTCTATCAGTCCCAGAACATCTGCACCTGAGCCGATGATGGCTTGAATTATTTTACTACGCTGACGGTTGAATTCGTTAAGGTTATCAGCCCCGCGTGGTGTGGGGAAGCCACCACCAACACCATCACCGTTGAAGTAGTTAAGGATGTTGAAACTGGCTACTTTAAGGGTTCCGCCGACGTTTGGAGGTGTCGTTGGGCGGGGGTTGGCGGGGGTAAAGTCTTCCCCTGTTGCGGTTTGAACGCGATACCCTTCAAAACGGTGGTCAAGAATGCCATTGATGTTGGCAACTGTATCACCACCCCGTAAGGTGTTACTAGCGCTAAGAGGACTACCACCACGGGCGTGAATGATGGGGTCGGGGTTTTGCGTGTTGCTACCGTCGTCTAAAATGATGCGGCGTTTGGCAATCTCTTCTAAGTAAGAAGAGTTGCCGCTGACGCTGGGGGCGTTGAATTGGGTGTATTGGTCGAGTCTGGCGTCGGTACCGGGTTGGTTGCTGCTACCATTAGCCGAGAGGACGATTTGACCAAAGCGACCAAGTTGGAAGTTCTCTGTGACAGTAAGGTCGCCGCTAGCAGCACTCACATTTACTAGCATCCCTTCATAACGTTCTAAATCTGCGACGCTAGTTACAGGTAATTGAATGTTCGTCACCGCAGGCGAGTTATTTGCACCCAAGTTAACAACACTGGTCAGGTTGGCAAGTTGAGTTAAGCTGCTTACACCACCACTACTAAACTCGCCCACAGTCCCACTTAAGCGCACTTTATCGCCAACGCTACCAGAAAATAGTCCCGATGGGTCAAAAACAAAGATAGCTTCTGAGGTTGTGGCATCGCCATCAATATCTGCATCTTCTTCTTGGACATAGAAGCCATTCAGCCCAGAGGAACCTAGAAAAGCCCCGACGACAATTCCCTCAATTGTGCGGCTAGTACCTAAGAAATTCGCGGTTGCACCACTACCTTGAATCTCGTGAATTTTGGTGATTGAGACAACAACATCATTATCAGCAATTGTGGCATTAATTGACGCGATCGCCACACCGTTATAGTTACTATCGTTGCTAGTTGCTGTATGACTAATAACGCTAGCATGTGTACCTTCAACAACGGCATCGTCTACTGCACTCACCGTCACAGTCTGTGCTAAATCCCAGTTGGCAGGAGTGAAGGTGAGTGTAGTGGCACTGGTTGTACTCTGGGAATCAGGAGTAATAGTAATGGTGACATCGGCTGTCGGTTGACTATTCAACACCACTTTATAGCTATCCGTTGCCCCACCCTCAGTAATGTTAGTACTACCACCAGATTCAGTAATGGTGACACCAGCGGGAGTGGTGGGAGTATTAGCTGCGCCTGGTGTTGGGGTTAAGGCTTGGTAACTGCTAGTATTGCGAACACCGCCTGCACCGTTGGGTACTCGTTGCAGAGAGTCGTTAGCACTGCCATTGCTACCACTACCCTCATTTACCTGCGCTTGCCCGGAATTGAGCAGAGGCAGTAAACCAGGGTCATCGGCGTCGTCTGTATCATAGGCGATCGCATCGATTAAATTAGTTGTGGTAATAGGTGTATTATTAGGAAAATCGCTGGCATTAGCAGTATACAGTGCGATCGCATCAGCCCCATTTTGTAAAGTATTTGCTGGAAAAATTAAATCTACACTGGGTACGCCACTATTACCCAAAACAAAATAGCCGTTAGCATCAGTACTATAACCATCTAAATCAAAAGCAGCATAAGATAAGTCATTGCTACCGTTATAGAAAACAAGTGTTAGCCCGCTGAGGTCTGTATTACCTACGCCACCATCATAAAGCTCAACAAACTCTGCTGCATCATTCACAGGCAGAGTGGGAGTATCGGAGTCAATTTCATTGATGATGATAGTCATTATCGCTTTTTTTATTTTCTAAAGTAGTTAGAAGTGTGATTTTTTTTGCTATTAGATATAGGTTGACCGTAAAGATACACTCCGCAGTCAAGCCATATCAGCACAGCAAACACATGCACATGCTAAGTATTAATTCGGTTTCAGCCACCTCAAGCTATCCCAGTAACATTAAGAAACTCCTAGCGAAAGGTTAAAATCACGGATAGTTGAGTAGGTGTTAAGAAAGGGTCAGAAACCCCACGCCTAAAGGCGGGGGCTTGAAAAAGCCTATCTGACCAGACTAAGTACTTTGTGTACTACGTTAGAGGCAAGAGTTAAAGACCTACCAAAGGATGCGTAGCTAGTCCTTTGCTCTAGAACCAAACTAT
>JAHHHC010000094.1 GCA_019359515.1 Desmonostoc vinosum HA7617-LM4
CGTTTGATATTATTGAATTTTCGTTCTGGGCGATGGCGAGGCAACTTTACTATCACTAATTTTTTACTGCTGCTAGGTGCTTTCCTCAGCTTATCTGCTTTGTATACCAATTAGATAGCTAGGGCCGCCACCACCACCGCCACCACCACCACCGCCACCACCGCCACCACCACCGCCACCACCACCGCCACCACCACCGCCACCACCACCACCGCCACCACCGCCGCCACCGGTACCACCGCAACCACCAAAGGTGAAAGAGCCAGATCTAGAAGAGCCAGATCCAGAACGGGAAGAAGAGGAGGAAGAAACTCCGTGCGAAGCCACACAAACCTTTGATGGCGGCACTGGACAGAATGCCTTGCAAGCCTACAATTGCGCCAATGTTTGGAACATTACAGGATTCAATTCGGGAACGCTAACAACCGGTTCAGGGATCAAGACATTCACTAATGTCGGCACTCTCATCGGAGGAGCGTCCAGCGATATCTTTATCTTCAGTCTTGGGGGTAGCTTAAGCGGCTCTATTGACGGCGGCGGCAGTGCCTTGCTCAATAGCTTAGAAGCGAGTCCGGGAAACAATGACTGGACAATTACTGGTAACAATACTGGAACTGTCACTAAGTTGGCTAGTGGATTTAAAAATATTGCCACTCTCCGAGGCGGATTAGGTGCTGATACCTTCACGCTGGAGGCTGGAGGCAGTTTAGATGGCAGCATCGAGGGTGGAGGAGGAGCTAACCTCAACACCATCAGAGGCAGTAATCAATCTCTGAACTTGACGATCGCTGGTGCTAACAGTGGTAGTGTTACAGGAGTCACTCTCGGCTTTACCAATATCGGTAATTTAGTCGGCAGTAGCAGCAACGACAACTTTACCCTGAATCTTGCGGGCAGCCTCGCAGGCAGCATTGATGGCAGTGGTGGCAACAACACCCTACAAGGTGCAAATATTAATACCACTTGGACAATCAATAGTGCTAATGCAGGTACAATTACTGCAATAGCAGGTGGCTTTAGAAACATTCAGGACTTAGTTGGTGGCACAGCCGACGACCAATTTATCCTAGGAGTCAATGGATCTGCCAATATCACTGGTGGAGGCGGTAACAATACCTTACAAGGGGGTAGTGTCGCAAATACCTGGACAATTACCAGTACCGATACAGGCAATGTTGATAATATTGCCGGGACAACTGAGTTTAGCGACATTGCCAACCTGATTGGTGGCGATAGCGATGACACCTTCATCCTGGAAAACGACAGTCAGATAGCAGGCGAGATCGCTGGTGGAGGTGGTAACAACACCCTACAAGGTGGTGATGTCAATAATACCTGGACAATTATCGACAACAATATAGGTGATATCACCAATAGTGGCGGGACAACTTCGTTTACGGAAATTGCCAACCTCATCGGTGGCGATCAAGCTGATACCTTCACTCTCGAAAACGACAGCCAGATCACAGGCGCGATTGTCGGTGAAGGTGGTAACAATACCCTACAAGGTGGTGATGTCAATAATACCTGGACAATTACGGCTGAAAATGCTGGGAATATCACCAATATTGGCGGCACAACCAACTTTACAGAAATCATCAACCTGATTGGTGGTGATGAAGATGACACCTTCATCCTGGAAAACGACAGTCAGATCGTAGGTGAAATAGCTGGTAAAGAAGGCGACAATACTCTCAAGGGCGGTAATGTCAAGAATACTTGGACAATTACCGATGAAAACACAGGTGATATTGAGAACAATGCTGGCAACACTAACTTTACAGAAATAGCCAACCTGATTGGTGGTAATAACAATGACACCTTTATCCTGGAAGCCGATAACCGCATCACAGGTGAAATTGCAGGTGGCGGCGGTAACGATACCCTAGAAGGCGGTAATGTCAACAATACCTGGACAATTACCGATAACAATGCTGGGGTAGTTGAAAATAGCGCAGGTAGAACAGAATTTAGCCAAATTGCCTATCTCACAGGCAATAATCAAGCTGATATATTCATCTTAGAAGACAATAGCCACATTACAGGGGCGATCGCTGGTGGTGAAGGTGCAAACACTCTCCAAGGTGGTAATGTCGAAAACAATTGGACAATTACGGCTGAAAATGCGGGTAATATCACCAATAGTGAGGGCACAACCAACTTTACAGAAATCGCCAACCTGATTGGTGGTAATGACGATGACACCTTCATCCTGCAAGCAGATAACCAGATCACAGGTGAGATTGCAGGTAGAGCAGGCGACAATACCTTAGAAGGTGGTAACGTCAACAATACCTGGACAATTACCAATGAAAACGCAGGTGAGATTGATAATCTGGGAGGTAGAACCGATTTTAGAGAAATTACCAACCTGATTGGCGGTAATGACAATGACACCTTCATCCTCGAAAACAATAAACACATCACAGGTGAGATTGCAGGTAGAGCAGGCGACAATACCTTAGAAGGTGGTAACGTCAACAATACCTGGACAATTACCGATGAAAATGCCGGGAATATTGCCAATAGTTCCGGGAGAACAGCGTTTACTGAAATTGCTTACCTCACTGGTAGCGATCAAGATGATATCTTCATCCTCGAAGAAGATAGCTACATTACAGGTGCGATCGCTGGTGGATTAGGTGAAAATACTCTAGAAGGTGGTAATGTCGAGAATAACTGGACAATTAACGCCGAAAATGCTGGTACAGTTGACAATGGCAACGGCACAACCGAATTTAGGGAAATCACTAACCTGATTGGCGGTAATAAAGAAGATACCTTTGTCTTTGAGGACAATGGCTTATTGAGCAGTGATGTTACCGTTGATGGTGGACAAGGCGACCCGAAACTAAATACCCTAGAAATCAATGCCGATACAGCACTTAATTGGGCAATCAGCCGTCAAAATGGCGGAGACGTGGAAGGAGAAGACTTATTCCTGGAATTTAGCAATATTGCCAACTTAAAAGGCAGTGCAGGTGACGATGAATTTAAGTTAGAAGATGCCACTGTAGATGGCACAATTGATGGACGTGCCGGAGTTAACATCTTAAGTGGCGGAATTACTGACACTACTAATACTTGGGTTGTTGATGGGATTAACAGTGGCACTTTCACCGCCATTAAAGATGACACAACTTATACCTTTGATTTCAGCAACATTCAAAACCTCAACGGTAGTGATGCTGATGATGTCTTCAAGCTACGCGGTGGTGTGCTGTATGGTTCAGGCTCGATTAATGGTGGCAAAGGTGACGATACTATCGAGCAAGAAGGCAGTGCCGATGATGATGATGATGACTTTACAACTACCTGGAACTTGACTGACGAAGATTCCGGTACAATCTCCGACTCTACCCCAGAAACCTTCACCGTCAATGGTGAAACCGTCACCACAGATTTAGTTCTCAGAGAAGGCTTTACCAACATTGAAAATCTCGTGGGTGGTGATGCCGCAGATGTATTTATTGTCAATGATGATGTCACCTTCACAGGCAATATTGACGCGGGTGATGGTGGCGACACAGTAATTCTCACTGGCACGGGAATAATTATCGGCTCAGTCAGTGGTGGTGATAATGCCGATGAAGTAGTGGATGTCATTGACTTTTCAGAAACCACTAACCCCGTGACTATCGATCTACAAGACATTAACTTCAGCGAATTTGAAGTCGTCATCGGTAATGAGGAAGACAATACTTTAATCGGTGCAGATCAACCCAACACTTGGGAAATTATCGGCGAAGATGAGGTAGTGATCGATAACATTACCTTCATTGGCTTTAATAACTTAGTCGGTGGTGCAGGTGTCGATACCTTTAACTTCACAGCCGCAGATGCTGTAGTGCAGATTGATGAGGAAGTACCACCGGATGCAACTGGTGATGTCTTTAGTTTGACACTAATTACAGGTAACTTACTGGCTAGGTTATTGGCGCGTAATCCTGAAGATGCAGTTGCAATCAGCGATGTCGAAGGCACGGCAATTACAGGTGATGAATCGAGTTTGATCGCAGGTAGCTACGGCAGACTCAATATTAGTGCTGATGGTACTTACGGCTATGCAGTGGAATTGTCCGATCCGGCTGTGGCTAACTTACCTGTAGGTGCTAGCCTGACAGAAACATTTAGCTACACTATTGAGCAAGGCACAACCAGTATTACCACTGAGTTGATCGTTACCATCCAAAACACTGCCAATGGTTTGATCATGACGGATAACGTCAATAGCATCGATATTACAGGTGCAGTAAGTGGTGGCGATGGCGATGATATCTTTAATTTTGCTAACGATGCCCTGATTGCAGCAATAATTGATAGCGATGCTGGTGGGGATATCTTTAACTTCGACGATACTGCTCAGGTAGCTGGTACAGTTGACGGTGGTGATAATCTTGCCGATATACCCGATGTAGTTGACTTCTCCCAAGCTATCGGAACGGTGGTAATTAACTTGGCTAACAACGGGTTTAACAACATTGAAACCTTTGTTGGTAATGGCTCTGAAACTACCTTAATTGCACTTGATACGGTTAACACTTGGACACTGGAGGATACTAATACCGGAAATCTCAGTCAATCTGGCTCTAGTAGTATCGAATTCAGCAATATTGGCAATTTAACGGGTGGTACAAATAATGATACTTTTAACATCAAAGGTACGACTCGGTTAGTTGATGGTCAAAAACAGACAGACTGGGGAGTAACAGGAACGATTGATGGTGGAGAAGGAAAAAACGCGATCGTTATCGGTGTTATCGACACCCCAGGTATTACTTGGGAAATAGAGGGTGGTAATGCCGGAAAAGCTTGGGATGAAATTAATCTGACTGGTACATCACCAGCCATCTTTAGCTCCGATAAAATCAACTTTAACAAACCTCATAATTTGTTTGATGGTCAAACTGTCTTATATGCTAACGATAGCAACAACGATATACCCGGACTAAAACGGGGTGAGTTATATAACGTCAGGAGAATTGACGAGCAGACTATTTCCCTTGTGGATAATCAAGGAAGAACAGTTACTGGGTTATCTTCGCCTGCCAATCTCGAAAAACATTGGTTAACTCAGCAAATTCACCTGAATTTCCAAAATATCGGCGACATCAAAGCTGGCGACCAAAATGATACTTTCTTCCTGCGTCCTGATGGTAGTTTATCGGGAACAATTGATGGTGGTGCTGGTAATAATAGCCTCCAAGGTAGTGATACAGCCAACATTTGGGATATTAACAACAACAATAGTGGACAGATATTCTCCAGCACGGAGTTAATCTTTGATGGTAGTTCTCCCTCCGTCGTGAATACTACCAACAATACTATTTCTTTCGCCTATGCTCATAACTTAATTACAGGCGATCGCGTTCAGTATCTCAACGGCATAGATCGAACAAACGGTAATATTGGCGAATTGGTTAATGGTAATTTCTATCGAGTCATTCGGGTAGATAACTTTACCATTCAACTAACCGATCTCAATAATCTAAATATTTTAATGTTATCAGCCGCAACTTTGGGTGGCAACAACAGGCTAATTAAAGCTACTACCTTCAATAGCGATTTCAGCAATATTGGTTCTCTCTTTGGTGGTGGTGGTAACGATTCATTCAACATCAACATTAATAGTAGAATTGCCAATATCTTCGGTCGCAGTGGCATTAATACCTTAAGACGAAATGCAAAAAGCACTTGGAATCTCACTGGAACAGATAGTGGTTACATCGATCTAGTTGGCGAATTTTCGCAAATCAGTAATCTCATTGGTGCTAATGCTGATGACACTTTTATTGTCAATAACAACGCTCGCCTGACTGGTAGCATTGATGGTGGCTCAGGGAACAATACCTTACAAAGTAATAGTGCCAATTTCGTTAATTGGGTAATTTCTGATCAGAATTATGGCATTTTACACGGTAAGAATGCTTCTGTGCCTCCTATCTTATGGAGTAACATTGATAATCTAATTGGTAGTAACAATGAGGATACTTTCAAGATAGTTAACCAAGGTGTGGTCTCCTCTATTGACGGTAAAGGTGGTAGTAATACCGTACAAGCATCGAATGTACTGAATGAATGGACGGTGAATAATACCAATAGTGGTAGTTTGACCCGGTTTGGCTTGTCTGACAACCCGATCACCAGTAATACAGGGCGTTCGGTTGAGAATAACACCCTATCAACACTTGCTTTTAATCCCAGCTTAAGAACCGGACAAGCCGTAACATATTCCCATAGCGTGCTAATTAATAGCTTCACGGGTTTAAGCAAAGATCAAACCTACTTTGCGATCGTCAAGGATGCCACACATATTCAACTGGCAGCAACAGAGGCTGATGCGCTTGCAGGACAGGCTATTAACATTTCTGATGCACCGCCTGGAACACAAACCTTAACAGACTTTAACACCTTTCCCCCTCGAATCATTGATTTTACCGAGTTATTTGTTACTGAGCCAGTGTTTACTGGCGCGAGACTCCTTTATCGTAATAACGGAGGAGCAGATGCTTTTGGACTGATTGATGGTCAAACCTACTATGGCATCAGCAGATTAGGGGGATCAGATCTAACATTCAAGTTAGCAGCCACTTTCCAAGATGCCCTAAACCGTATAGCAGTAATTAACATCAGCGATTTATCCAGCATTCGGAAACACTATTTCTCTCCTGTCGATGGTTTTTCAGCAACCATTAACTTTACGAATGTGGGCAATATCCAAGGAGGAACACAAAAGGATACCTTTACTCTGGCTCGTGGTACTTTATCAGGTGCAGTTGATGGTAAGGGCGGTAACGATGTTTTAGCAGTCAACTCTAATCCTGCCACCACCTGGACACTCACAGGCGTAGATACAGGAACGGTTACAGGTATCACAGGTGGTTTCAGTAATATTGCCAACCTGAAAGGCGGACTAGTAGTAGATACCTTCATTATCGGTGCTAATGGTCGTCTGTCTAGCGTCAACGGTATTGATGGTGGGGGAGGCTTAAATACTTTACAAATTGCTAATAATAATGGGGCTGCCTATACTTGGGAGATTACTGGGACTGACACAGGGAATTTACAAGGTGCAATTACGGGCTTTACTAATATAGGTAAGCTGATTGGCGGTTTAGGGGCTGATACTTTCATCTTCCAACCAGGAGGCTCACTGACTCCTGGTGGTAGTGTTGACGGCGGTGGCGCACCTAAACTGAATACCCTACAACTTAACTCTGCCTTAGCCCTAAGCTGGTTAATTAACAGTCAGGATGCTGGATTAGTTCAAGGGCAAAACTTCTTACTTCCTTTCAGTAAGATTGCTAACTTGAAGGGTGGTTTTAATACCGATAACTTCTTTATGAACAATGCTGCTGTCTCACCAGGAGGTACTATTGATGGCGGTGCTGGCGTTAACTTCCTCTTTGGTGGCTTTAGCGGTACAACTAATACGTGGATCGTTAATGGTATCAATAGCGGTATTTTTATAGTTCCTCAAACAACCTTTAACTTCAGCAATATTCAGAACCTCAATGGTAGCAATGCTGTTGATGTCTTCAAGCTACGTGGTGGTGTGCTGTATGGTTCAGGTTCAATCGATGGCGGCGACGGTGAAGATACCATTGAACAGGAAGATAATGTAGCTACTACTTGGACGTTGACAGGGGATGGTGCAGGGACAATTTCTGATGCAACGCCTGAAACCTTTACCGTCAATGGTGAGACAGTCACTACTAATGTACTGCTCAAAGATGGTTTCAGAAATGTTGAAAACCTGATCGGTGGTGCAGAAACAGATACCTTTAATGTTAATAATGGTGTTACCTTTACGGGCGATGTTGATGGTGGTGGTGGTAGCGATCGCTTTAATTCCATCGGTACAGGACGAATTACTGGTAGTATTAATGGCGGCAGCGATGGCTCTAGTAGTACAGATGTCCTGGATTTATCTGCCGTCACTGGTGCAGTCACCATTGACTTAAATAATTCCGCCTTCTCTGGGGTAGAACGAATCATTGGTAACGGTGCAAACACAACCATAATTGGCACAAACACCGCTAACACTTGGACAGTGAACGGTGCTAACGGCACAGTTAATGGTGTAACCTTTGCTAATGTGGGTAATTTGCGTGGCGGTAGCGACGTTGATACATTTAATATCCAAGCCACAACAAACCCAATTACGATTGATGCAGGTGCAGGTGATGATCGGATTAATTTAGGTAGTCTTGCACCCAATCTTGGTGGCACAGTTAATAATATTACTGGAGCATTAACTATCAGTGGTGGTGAGGGTAATGACCAGTTAACCATTGATGATAGTGGTGATACCGCCGCCAACACAGGTAATCTCACCGCCACTACGATTACAGGCTTAGGTACAAATGGCATCAGCTACGGCACAGTAGAAACCCTGAATATTAATTTGGGAAGTGGTGCAGATACATTCAATGTTCAAGCCACAAGTGCCAGCACCACGGTGAACGCAGGTGCAGGCAATGATGTGATTACCGTTGGTAGTGCTACACCTGCAACTGTAAATGCGATCGCAGGTGCTTTAACCATCAATGGCGGTGCTGATAGTGACACTGTAACCATTAATGATAGCGGAGATACCACAGCTAATACTGGCACATTAACCGCCACAACTCTCACAGGCTTAGGTACAAATGGCATCAGCTACGGCACAGTCGAAAACCTGAATATTAATTTGGGCAGTGGTGCAGATACATTCACCATTCAAGCAACAAATGCTAGCACTACAACTACAGTCAATACCGGTGCAGGCAACGATGTGATTACTGTAGGTAGTGCTACACCCGCAACTGTAAATGCGATCACAGGTGCATTAACCATCAATGGTGGTGCTGACACTGATACCGTAACTATTAATGACAGTGGCGACACCGCTAACAACAGAGGCACGTTAACCGCCACCGCAATTACTGGCTTGAGTTTCGGTAGTATCACTTACGGCACAGTGGAAACCCTGGATATTAATCTGGGTTCAGGTGCGGATACATTTACCATTCAAGCCACAAGTGCCAGCACAGTCACAACAGTAAATGCAGGTGGTGGTGCAGATACCTTAAATGTAGAGTCTGTCAGCAGTGCAACCACAGTGAATGCAGATACAGGTAATGATGTGATTACTGTAGGTAGTGCTACACCCGCAACTGTAAATGCGATCGCAGGTGCATTAACCATCAATGGTGGTGCTGATACTGATACCGTAACTATTAATGACAGTGGCGACACCACAGCCAACACAGGCACGTTAACCGCCACCGCAATTACTGGCTTGAGTCCCGGTAGTATCACTTACGGCACAGTAGAAAACCTGAATATTAATTTGGGTGCAGGTGCGGATACATTTACCATTCAATTCACAAGTGTCAGCACAGTAACAACAGTAAATGCAGGTGGTGGTGCAGATACCTTAAATGTACAGTCTGTCCGCAGTGCAACCACAGTGAATGCAGATACAGGTAATGATGTGATTAATGTGGGTAGTGCCGGAACAGTCAATGAAATAATAGGTGCTTTAACCATTAATGGTGGCGCTGACGCTGACACCGTAACTATTAATGACAGTGGCGATACCAGAGCCAACACAGGCACGTTAACCGCCATCGCAATTACTGGCTTGAGTCCCACTCTTATCGCTTACGGCACAGTGGAAAACCTGAATATTAATTTGGGTGCAGGTGCGGATACATTTACCATTCAATTCACAAGTGCCAGCACAGTAACAACAGTAAATGCAGGTGGTGGTGCAGATACCTTAAATGTAGAGTCTGTCCGCAGTGCAACCACAGTGAATGCAGATACAGGTAATGATGTGATTACTGTAGGTAGTGCTACACCCGCAACTGTAAATGCGATCGCAGGTGCATTAACCATCAATGGTGGTGCTGATACTGATACCGTAACTATTAATGACAGTGGTGACACCGCTAACAACACAGGCACGTTAACCGCCACCACAATCACTGGTTTAAGTCCCGGCACTATCACCTACGGCACAGCAGAAACTCTCAACATTAATTTGGGTGCAGGTGCTGATACATTTACCATTCAAGCCAC
>JAHHHC010000051.1 GCA_019359515.1 Desmonostoc vinosum HA7617-LM4
ACAACACAGGCACGTTAACCGCCACCACAATCACTGGTTTAAGTCCCGGCACTATCACCTACGGCACAGCAGAAACTCTCAACATTAATTTGGGTGCAGGTGCTGATACATTTACCATTCAAGCCACCAACAGCAGCACCGCAACAACAGTAAATGCAGGTGGTGGTGAAGATACCTTAAATGTAGAGTCTGTCAGCAGTGCAACCACAGTGAATGCAGATACAGGTAATGATGTGATTACTGTAGGTAGTGCTACACCCGCAACTGTAAATGCGATCGCAGCTGCGTTAACCATCAATGGCGGTGCTGACACTGACACCGTAATCATCAATGATAGTGGCGACAACGCAGCCAATACAGGCACATTAACCAGCACCACAATCACTGGTCTAAGTCCCGGCACTATCACCTACGGCACAGCAGAAACTCTCAACATTAATTTGGGTTCAGGTGCGGATACATTCAATGTTCAAGCCACAAGTGCTGCTACCACAACTCTCAACATTAATTTGGGTTCAGGTGCGGATACATTCAATGTTCAAGCCACAAGTGCTGCTACCAGAGTGGGTGGAGGTGTGGGTGATGATACTCTGAATGTTGGTAGTCCCGAACCGACAATAACAGTCAATGCAATAGCAGCTGCTTTAACCATCGATGGTGCTGCTGGTAGTGACACCATAAACATCTATGACATTGGCGACACCACAGCCAACACAGGCACATTAACTGCCACCACAATTACTGGTTTAAGTCCCGCTACTATCACCTACGACAGAGCAGAAACTCTCAACATTAATCTGGGTGCGGGTGCAGATACATTTACAGCCACGGGAACAAGTGCTATTACCACAGTGAATGCACGTGCGGGTAATGATGTCATTTTTGTTGGTAGTCCCGCACTGACAACAACAATCAATGCAATAGCAGCTGCTTTAACCATCAATGGTGGTGCTAATAGTGACACCATAAACGTCACTGACCTTGGCGACACCACAGCCAACACAGGCACATTAACTGCCACCACAATTACTGGCTTGAGTCCCGGTAGCATCACTTACGGCGGTGCGGAAACCCTGTATATTAATTTGGGTTCAGGTGCGGATACATTTACAGTCACGGGAACAAGTGCTATTACCGGAGTGGGTGGAGGTGAGGGTGATGATACTCTGAATGTTGGTAGTCCCGAACTAACAACAGTCAATGCAATAGCAGCTGCTTTAACCATCGATGGTACTGTTGGTAATGACACCATAAACATCAATGACATTGGCGACACCACAGCCAACACAGGCACATTAACTGCTACCACAATTACTGGTTTAAGTCCCGGTAGTATCACTTACGACAGAACAGAAACTCTCAACATTAATCTGGGTGCGGGTGCAGATACCTTCACTGTCAGCAGTACCAGGGCTGCAACCACGATTAATGCAGGTAACGGTAATGATACTCTGAATGTAGAAGCTATTAGTAATGCCACAACCCTGAATGCAGGTGCAGGTAATGATGTCATTAATGTTGGTAGTGCCGGAACGACAACAGTCAATGGAATAGCAGCTGCTTTAACCATTAATGGTGGTTCGAGTAGTGATATCGATACCCTCGGAATTAATGATAGCAGTGATACCACAGCCAATACAGGCACGTTAACTGAGACTGCGGTGACAGGATTAGGTATGACAGGCGGTATCACTTATCAAGTAATTGACAATTTAAACATCAGATTAGGTAGAGGTAACAACAACTTTACTATTTTCAGTACATTTCCTAGTACTACAACCTCTGTTTTTGGTAATGTGGGGGCAGAGACATTTAATGTGCGCTCTATCCGCAGCACCACTAACATATTTGCTGGAGGCGGCAACGATATCTTCAATGTCGGCTCTCTTGCACCAAACTCTGGGGGTACAGTTAACAGCATTTTAGCCTTACTCAATCTCAATGGCGAAGCTGGTTTTGATATCTTCAACCTAAATGATAGTAGTGATGGCGCGCCTAACTCCGGCACAATGACAGCCAACACTATCACAGGCATAGGTATGAGTAATGGCATCAACTACACATTCTTAGAAGCCATCAATATTTTCCTGGGTTCCGGTAGCGATATTTTTAGGATCAACAGCAAAGCACCAGGTAGTAATATTTTTGTTGATGGTGGGCCCGCAATTGACTTTATCGTTGATTTGACCCTCTCAGCTACTATCGTCAACCCATGAAGTTTTTCATCAGCCCATACATAAACTGCATAAAGGTGACCTCATATCTCTACTCAGCAACGCGCACATTACAATTGTTTGACTTTTGCCACAAACCATGAACTGTGTCACCAGGCACATTAGCAGTGAGAACTACCTCACCTTTGGCATTAACTACCCATCCCGTAGCTTCAACAATAGTTTCTGGACTGGATTGAATAGAAACTCTACCCACACTTTGATTGGAGTAAGTTTTACTAACGGTGTCGAGAGTTATCCAGTCTGCCAGAACAGCATCAGATTTGAGGGGTTCTGTGGGATTGGCAGGTACACCACCGCGACCAGTAATAATAAAACTGCTGGGATTTCGACCTGCAACTGCTTGGCATCCTTGGGCTAACTTTGGTTGTGTCGTTTGAGTTGGGACGTTGATTACTCTTTGGTTCGGGTCGATATCGGGGGTAATGATTTCAACTTTGCCATCTAACCCAAACTCAGAACTGGCGGTAATGTCACTAAAATTGCTCGGTTTTTCTCGATATTGTGTACCTATGAGCCGAAAAGCATTGATATCAATGTTGCCACCTTTACCTGTGAAAGCGTTCGCGCTAATATCGCTATTTTCACCAGGAACAGCAACAATGAAGCCATTAGGAATATTGATAGTTATGTTGCCGCCATTCCCGTTTTTTCCGGCAGTCCCTGCGGTAGTCGATATCTGACTATTACGGCGTAACGATAACAAGTTTTGTAATTGCAGTTGAATATCGCCACCATTGCCTGATGTGGTTGTAGCAAGTAATTTTGCTTGATTATCTAAACGGATCTCATTTGCTGTAATGTACAAATTACCTGCATTAGCATTTCCTAAAGCACTCACAGTTACTTGAGCTTGATCATCTACAATTAACTGTCCTGTGGTAATAAATAAAGAACCAGCATTACCATTACCTCGACTGCGGACAAACAAACCACTGGTATCCCTACCACCTGATGCTGTTCCGCTCAGTTTCACAAACTCAGAAGCATATACGCTCAAAGTACCTCCGTTAC
Organism: Desmonostoc vinosum HA7617-LM4; assembly: GCA_019359515.1. GTDB lineage: Bacteria > Cyanobacteriota > Cyanobacteriia > Cyanobacteriales > Nostocaceae > Desmonostoc > Desmonostoc vinosum. The sequence continues at coordinate 3,249 of JAHHHC010000051.1, forward strand.
CCTGGCTGTCATCAAGAGTACCTGCTGTTACTTGTGCTTCGTTTTCGATTATCAACTGCCTTGTATCAATGATTAGAGAACCAGCATTTCCACTACCTCCAGTCTGAGCAAACAAACCACTAGACCTGCCTGTGAGTTCTGAAATTCCGTTGAGTAATATAAAATCTGAGGCTACCACTTTTAAAGTTCCACCTATGCCTTCGCTTTCCTTGCCAGTGGCAGCAGAGATATTTCCCCCATTCTCAACAATTAATCGTCCTGTTTGAATTGTTAAGTTGCCTGCTGCGCCTTTACCAAAAGCGTCAGCAAACAAAGCACTGGGGTTGCCAGATTTATCAGTTCCAATCACACGCACAGAGTCAGCAACTCTCACATCTAAATTTCCTCCAGTCCCGATATCTGTAGTAGAAGTTGATAATTGTGAGCCATCTTTGATGGTTAACTGTTCTGCTTGAATAAAGATTCCTCTACCATTTTGCTCTCCTGTAGTTTCTGCAAAAACTAGAGAACCATCTGCGAATGTTATGTGTTTTCCCTGTAGCTGAATATAACCACCGCCAGAGCCATTGGCATCGATACCAAAAGTGTTATTGAGCGATATGTCTGCCAATTCTACATTCTTAGGAAAACTCAGAGGCTGGGTTTTACTATCAAGGTTTATTCCGATTGTTCCTTGTCCCAGGATTCCTCCCAAAGCAATCTGACCACTCTCTGCTTGTAGATATCCATACCCTTCGCTATTATCTAGGTTGAGATTACCACCCACCAACGCCAAGGTTTTACCAGGGTTGACTCCCAAAAATCCCTGTACATCAATTTTTCCCGCAGTTCGACCAAATTGCAGCCCAATTGGCACATTCACTGATAGCAAAGGTGTCGTTCGGGGAGCAGTTGCACTAAAGGTGGCATCAGTAAACTTGATGGCGCTAGCTGTACTAGATAAAAATGAACCATTCAACTCTAGTGTGGCTCCAGACCCAAAAAAAACTCCGCGAGGATTAATTAAAAATAAATTAGCATCAGAACCAGAGACTTGAATTCTACCAAGAATTTCAGAGCGATCGCTACCTGTAACTCTTACGAAAAGATTCTGAATATTACCATCAGGAGAAAAACGAGCCGTCCGTCCTTCGCTAACATTAAATTCTAGGAAACTGTGGAACAAATTGTTGCCACGAGTTGCCCCACCCGTTAACAGTTCAGTCGAATCATCAGGATTATTTGGTTCGACGCGAGAACTTTCATCTCCTAGTGTGTTATCAGGAATAATTTTACTCTGGGCAAAAGCATAATTTGTCAGCGGTGAGGCAACAGGAAATAAGCCTAAGCCAATGGTTAACGCCCCAGTAATTCCTAAAGCATTTATTAAACTCAGTTGCCAAGAGCAATGTTTGCTGCTTTGAGTCATGAGTTCCCTATTGAATTTAAAACTCTTCTACTGGCACTACACGAATAAAAAATGCAACAAATTTTCTTGCGGGGTGGGCATCTTACCCGCCACAGACAAGCTAGATGCCCATCCTACAAGAAAAGAGGTAATGCACTATTTTAAATCGGTTGCATCACTACACTAAAATTCATCCTATCAAGCAAAATTGAAAGTAGATTGAAATATGCCTCAATTACTGCTTAGGCTTTTGTTGGGCTTTTTTGGAAAAAAGCTTTTGTAGTTGTTGTACTACTTTATTTAGTACACCAAGATCTGGTGCAATTGAAGCCTTGTCATGGCCTGAACGGGGTTTGAGGATTGGTGGCCTCTTCGGAGCATCTTCAGACATGAAGTAGATAGGTACTAAGGCATACTTGTCAAAAGATGCGATCGCCATCTCATTTTTCATCAAAAGATGCGCTAGTTCTAATATAAAAGTCATATCTCAACTTCCCTCTTCCACAAAACAGCAATTAAGCCAAATGCTTGGATTTGTCAGTTGCTGCCAACTCACAAACCCATAGTAGGATGCCAAGACTACGGAGCCTGTCTTGAGCCAAATTTTTGTCTTTCGATTATATCTACAGCTACTTTCTGAGTTTTATGCAACTACGAACAATTTGTTACATAAGTTGATAATCTAGTAGAGTGTTGCTTGAGTGTTTGCTCCAATTTGCAATTCCAATAGGTAATGTTTTAAATTTTACTAACATTATACTTTTGAGTCAGTATATTGTTAACTGAGCCGAGTATTTGGGAACTATTCATACAGTTAATACATACACTATCTCCACAAGCATTGCTAGTCAAGAGGATGACGCTAGCTGAACAAGCGATTAAACTGTGGATAATGTCAAACGATTGTTGCTTTTAGCAACATAAATATATAGGTTTTAATGGTATTGTTAAAGATTGCTAAAATTTTATTTTGGTATAAATACTAACTATGTCAGTGCATCAAGGCAGTTGTGAGGAGTCCGCCGATTTAATTATTGGAGTTCGCAACCAAGAAAATCGCGACTTACAACCAAGTTCCCCTCCCGTGGTTACTCTTGCCACAAGACAAGGAACTATTTCGTCATTTCTAGCTCCCTTAACTCAAGATACCTTTAAGCAAGTCGTTAAGGACGTCGAGCAGAAATTGCAGATTGTTCATCAAACTCTGTCGATGCTAGATTCCCAGGGTTTTGAAAACATTCTGCAAGAAATGTTACATTCAATCACTCTCAAAACAGGGGAATTACTAGGAGCAGACCGGACAACAATATTTTTATTAGATGAAGGAAAAAAAGAACTGTGGTCAATTGTAGCTGAGGGAGAAGGCGATCGCTCCTTAGAAATTCGCATTCCTGCCGATAAAGGCATTGCTGGTGAAGTTGCCACTCTCAAGCAAGTTATTAATATTCCTTATGATTTTTATAATGACCCGCGATCGTTTTTTGCTCAAGAACAAGAAAAAAGAACTGGCTATCGTACTTACACAATGTTGGCTTTGCCCTTATTAAATGAACATGGGCAATTAGTTGCAGTTGTCCAACTATTAAATAAATTAAAATGTATTAATAATCCTCATACTCCACTGGGAGAACGCGTTGATACTAAAGGTTTTACCAGTGTTGATGAAGAATTATTCCAAGAATTTGCTCCATCAATTCGCTTAATATTAGAATCATCACGCTCCTTTTATGTAGCCACCCAAAAACAAAGAGCAGTAGCAGCATTGATGAAAGCGATTAAGTCACTTTCTCAAAGTAGTTTAGATTTAGAAGATACCCTCAAACGGGTGATGGATGAAGCCAAAGAATTGATGAACGCCGATCGTAGTACATTATGGTTAATAGACCGCGATCGCCATGAATTGTGGACGAAAATTACTCAAGACAATGGCTTGACAAAAGAGTTACGAGTCCACATCGGTAAAGGCTTTGCGGGGATAGTAGCGGTTTCTGGCAAGACATTAAATATTCCCTTTGATTTATACAATCATCCTGACTCAGATACAGCCAAACAAATTGACCAACAAAATGGTTATCGCACCTGTAGTTTATTATGTATGCCAGTTTTTAATGCCGATCAAGAATTGATTGGTGTTACCCAATTAGTAAATAAAAAGAAATCAGGAGATTTTTTAGCTTATAATCCTGCTCATTGGCCAAAAGCTCCTGAATGCTTCCAAGCTAGCTTTGACCGCAATGATGAAGAATTTATGGAAGCTTTTAATATTCAAGCGGGAGTTGCATTACAAAATGCTCAATTGTTTGCCAAAGTCAAGCAGCAAGAACAAATGCAGCGAGACATTCTGCGAAGTCTTTCCAATGGTGTGATTTCCACTGATAAAACAGGAGCAATTATTGCTGCTAACGAAAGTGCTAAACGCTTGCTAGGATTAGAACCAGAAGACCGTTTAGAAGGTAAATTAGTTTGTGATGCGATCGCCATTAAAGAAAGCGACTTTAGCAAGTGGTGTCAAGATGCTTTACATGCAACCGACTTCAAAAGTCGCCAGCAGTATTACCCAGATCGCACCCTCATATCAGGTGGTACAGAACAACATAGTATTAATTTATCGATTAACACAATAGCTGATGCTAGCGATCAACAACAAGTGTGTGGGGCACTAGTTGTGATGGAAGATATTAGCGATGAGAAGCGCCTTAAAAGTACAATGTATCGCTACATGACTCAAGAATTAGCGGAAGAATTGCTCAAATTGGACGATGCTAAATTAGGAGGCGATCGCAAAGAAGTTTCGATATTATTTTCCGATATTCGTGGCTATACCACTTTGACAGAAAACCTAGAAGCAGAAGAAGTGGTAAGTATGCTCAACGAATATTTTGAATCAATGGTAGAGGCAGTTTTTAAACATAAAGGCACTCTTGATAAATATATTGGTGATGCCATTATGGCTGTATTTGGTTCTCCTTTGCCTTTAGAAGAACACGCTTGGATGGCTGTGCAAACATCACTAGAAATGCGCGATCGCTTGCACGAATTTAATCAACGTCGCCACGCAGCTAACAAACCAAAAATCAGCATAGGCATTGGCATCAATTCCGATACAGTCATTAGCGGTAACATTGGCTCTAGTAAACGTATGGAATTTACTGCGATTGGCGATGGCGTCAACCTTGGTTCTCGACTAGAAAGTGTCAGCAAACAGTATGGTTGTGACATTATTATTAGCGATAAAACTTACAAACCCTGTCAAAACGAGGTCTGGGCTAGAGAACTAGATTATATTCGCGTCAAAGGCAGAAATGAGCCAGTTGCCATATACCAATTAATTAGCTTACGTTCCGATCCAATTAGTAGCCAAAAATTACAATTGATTGAACACTATCACGAAGGACGTAAGTATTATCTCAATCGCCAATTTAGATTTGCCAGAGCTGAATTTGCCAAAGTTTTAGCGGTCGATAGCAATGATTTAGCCGCTATGTTACATCTGCAACGTTGTCAGTATTGGTTACAATCACCACCAACAGAATCAGATTGGGATCAAGGCGTCTGGACATTTAAAGAAAAATAATATAGATACTCACTATGGCGCGTATCTAGTTCATTAATATTCCATAAAGATTTTTTTAACTAGTTCTGTGGGTTTAAGTCCCCCGGTTCTATAATCGGCAAGTTTTGTGTTGGGGTTAAATCCCCATTACAAAACTTAATTACGAATTACGCGCTTCGTAGCGTAAAGCCTGCGGCATAGCTTCGCTTAGAGCGAGTCTTCTCCCAAGGGGAGACGCCAAAGGCGAACGAGCGTCATTACGAATTACGAATTATTTAACCTTGAGGTTTTGCTGCCTCAACCATGAGTTCCGACGGACTGTAATTATCAGTAATTACTTGCGGACACCGCATACAAGCCGCCTTTCCTTCCTGTTGCCACCAACGACAATCTCGACGTATGGAACAGGGTGGTAGTCCTTCTGCAACCGTAGGCAGTTTTTCGACGATTTGCATCGCTAAACGACAATCTTTACCATCAAAATGCTGGCAACCTTTAGCCGCGCAGGGTGCTGCTGTCCGAAAGATTTCAGCTGGTGTAACTGGACTAGCTTTTGCTATGAGTTCATCTGTAACAGGTAATGGCTGTCTGAGATAAGCTACATGGGGTTCTGTTACTGTCCCACTGATTAAACCAAAGACAACACTATCTGGCATTTCAGGTCTAGCGCTGGGGCAAAGCGTAGTCTTATTAGCATCAATGTTTTCCATTGATAAAACCTCAAAATAAAAGTATTTTTAAACTTGAAAGCTTGTCATTAACAGTTATCAGTTACCAATACATCTGATAACTAATAACTGTTCACTGATTTAAGCTTATAGCGTTTCTAATGGTAAAGGAGCAATTAACCCAACTATAATTGGTGGGCAAATTGGTTTAATACCAAGGACTATTGGTGGTTTAACAATTTTACTAACTGTTGTTAAGCCACCAGCAATATTTGTAGTTTCTGCATCAGATAAACTCAGCAAATCATCTTCTGAATGTAAAGCTGAGTTGCGTCTTGCTAATGCATTTTCTACTGCTTGGTCAAGCAAGTCTGAAATTTCGATTTTTTGTCTTCCTTCCATGTGTATGTCCTTCCATCAGTTGGGAAATTATTTAGTTTCGATACCTTTGAGCTAAGAATAATTAGAGATTTGGTTGAGCTACATTCTCGCCTAACAAATAGTTGAAGTGTTAGGCTGATTACTTGAACTCAATCAAACTTGTTACTATTAGCGTTGATTGAAGCATTACTAAACTAGTCAATACGCCAAAATATGTTTATAAATAAAAAATCAACTAGTATGAATGATACATACCTAAATATTTTATTTAATCGCATTTATAAATAGCGTTAGTGCTTGATTTAGTATTAACATTGTAGACACAAGTAAAATGATTTAGTTAAAATCCAAAAATTTAGATTGAAGATAAGTAAACCAATTATGTCTCTAAATTTTTATAAACTTTGCATAAAACTTATCTGCTACTGTTGAGAATGACAGTTTTTTTAGGGTGAATATTGTTTAGCATCGATTTTAGGCAGTAAAAACCTGATCCACGCTTTTTATTAAAAAGTAGGATATTCCTCACAAGAGGGTGAGGTTTAGTGCTTTAAATAAATTTTGATAAAAATTAAATTATTTATGTCCCACATTTTGCAGAGCATACGGAACTTGCTTAGCTAAGTCTAGCCCCAAGAAATAACAATGAAAAGCGCTATCTGATGAAATAATTAGAAAAAATTAAGATTTTTCATTTATTTGGTAACTCCGAGATCTGGAACACATACTCAATTTCTTTAACAAAATACATTAAGAATATTAAAACTGAGAGCAAAATTTTTGTTATTAATTTTCGGTTTAGTGTTTTTTTGGTGCTAAAATCTACGACTGTAGATGAGATACAAAGTGCTGTAGCTGTGAAACAAAATCTCAAACCAAGGATTGCTTTGCTTCGTGAAAAAGCAGGGCTTACCCAGCTTGAACTTTCACGTCTTGTTGGCGTGACTGAAAGCACTATCCAAAACTGGGAAAGTGGCAGAACTGGGACAGATCATATTGAGAGAGTTATTCGGTTTTGCAAAGCTTTAAATTGTCAAGTAGAAGATTTAATTGAGTACGTAAATGAATCACCACAAGAACTTGTAGCACCACCAAATTCTTGAAGTGATATCCAACAAATATTGGATATTGATGAATCTTCTTTAACAGCTACCTATGAGAATAATTCGTAATGACGCTCGAGGACTCGCTAACGCTACGCTAACGTAGTTCGTAATGACGCGACGCTCCTGTGTCGCTCTAAGCGAAGCTATGCCGTAGGCTTTACGCTGACGCTCGTACCTCGCTAACGCTTCGCTAACGCTATCGAGGACTCGCTCTAAGCGAAGCTATGCCGCAGGCTTTACGCTACGAAGTGCGTAATTAATATATAGGTATGTGCTACAAGGTCTTTAGAGGGGCGATCGCATTCACAGTTAAAGAAGGGGGCGTTGCTGAATAATACCAATTCTCTAAAATTCGGCTACACATTCAAACTCCGAAACCCATACTAAATAAGAGTTTCTTAATTACGAACTACGAATTGGTATAATGGGATGATTGAGGTTGACGCGGTGAGTCCAGTGAGTAAAGGAGGGTTTCCCTCCGCAGGCAACTGCGTTAGCGCAGCGTTAGCGAGCTTGCGAGCGTCACCCAGAGGGAGACACGGAGACGTGGTGATTATGTATTGATGCAAACTCTCAAATCATCCCGCAATTATGCAACGCCAAGAAGGGATATTAATGATTATCTGGGAACTTGCTTGCGATCGCATAACTCTAATTGCCGCCATAGAGTATCAACAGTGACAAATTCATAGCCTTGTTGTAGTAGTTGAGGAATGAGGACTTGAATTGTCGCAGCGGCATCTTGTCCACCACAAGCGCCATCATGCAAGACAATCAACGAACCGTTTTGAACTTGACTAATCACTCGTTGCGCTACGGTGGTAACACCCGGTCGCACCCAATCTTCTGGTACGATGCTCCACATTACAGGGCGATACTTCCACTGAAGAAATAATTTTAAAGTCGTAGGTGTAAATAAACCGTTGGGGGGACGCACATCCCGTACTTGTTCAGGCTGTAAATCACAAGCGTTGTAGATGGCAACTTGGGTTTTTTCTAAGCTGTCTTTAAGATTTGTGGGGGATAATGTGGCAAAAGAACGATGATCGTAGCCATGCAATCCGATCCAGTGTCCCCGATCGCTAACAGCTTTCGCGATCGCTGGTGAACGGTTAACGCAAGCGCCCAACCAAAAAAAACTAGCTTTAATGTTGTAGCGGTCTAAAACTGCCAACACTTGGGGTGTGTACTGGGGATGAGGCCCGTCATCAAACGTCAGAGCAATCACTTTGGAGTTGCGATCGCCACCCCACAAACAGTTGGGAAAAGTCGGTTGCAGAATGCGATAAAAAATCGGATATAAGGGAGCTAGTTGCATCTTAAGTCTTAAATTGCTTTAAAAACGCCAGTTGAACTTGGTGGGGACTGAGAATTTTAAGCTAATTCCTGTAATTGTTCTCGCAAGGATAAAGGCTGATAACCTAAATCAAAGGCTTGAGAACTGTCTAAAGAAACATCCCCTGGTCTAGGCGCTGCCATTTTCACATCTTGTTGTCGGCAACTTTTTAACCCAGTAAGAGGTAGTTGAAATACCTCTGTTAATAACCGTCCAAAATCGTAGCGAGAAATTCGCTCTTTTCCTCCTAAATGAATTAGTCCATTGATTTTAGTCAATGCTAACAACAAACCTTTAGCAGCAGTGTTACCGCTAACTGGGGTACGAAATTCATCTATAAATAATTTTAGTTCTTTTCCTTCTTGTAAGGTTTGGATAAATGGCTGTATAAAACTTTTAGCTGTGGGTGTTGCCATGCCGAACATTAACGGCATCCGGCAGACTGCGGTCAGAGGATATCGCTCTAGCATACCTGTTTCAGCTAAAACTTTTTGCTCACCATAAATATTGACAGGGCATACGGGATCTGTCTCCCGATAAGGAGCATTTAAGCCATCAAAAACTAAGTCTGTGGATGTAAAAACACAACGGATAGATTTATCTGCACAAAGCCCAGCAATATTGCAGGATGCTGTCACGTTAATTGTATATGATTCTTCTGGATGAGTTTGACAAAAATTTGGTTGTGATTGTGCAGCAGTATGAATAACTGCCGCTGGATTAATATCATTAAATAAACGCTTCAATTCCTGAAAATTTGTTAAATCTACTTTCCAAGTTTTGATACCTGGTATGTCTAAATGATGCACGAAATAAGTACTATAAACTTCCCAATCTGGCTTTGCTAGATGGCAAAGATTCCATCCTAGAAAACCACTAGCTCCAGTAATCAATAATTTTTTCATATTTAAGAAATCATTGAGCGATCGCCAACGATAAATAAGGAAATTCCAGATAAAAAAATATCCAAAGGGAGTGGGGAGTCGGGAGTCGGGAGTTATGTAGGGTGTATCAATTCCAGAAACCCTTAACTTACAGAGAAATTATTCGTTATGACGCACCCTACTAACTTGTGTTTTTCATCTCACCTCAGAGCAAAACACAGCAACCTATTGCAGCAATTTTTGAAATTGCTGATTATTACGCACTTTATTAAAATCTTGATCAGTTTTCGCTAGTTTTTTATACTTATCAGGAGCAAGCTGAATTGCTTTATCTAAATTTTCAATTGCTAATTCTAAATTGTTTTGTAAAGCATAAGAACAAGCTTTGTTGTAATATGCTTCATGCTTATCCGGCTTGATAGCGATCGCTTTATCGTAAGATACAATCGCTTCTTTGTAGCGTTGCAACTTAGTTAGGGCGATACCTCGATTAATTAAAGCTTCATATTTATCTGGTTTGATGGCGATTGCTTTATTGTAAGATGCGATCGCCTCTTTGTAGCGCTGTAAGGATGTTAAAGCATTACCACGGTTGTACCAAGCTTCATCCTTTTTCGTGTTGATGGTAATTGCTTGGTCGTAAGATGTGATCGCCTCTTTGTAGCGGTGTAAAGATGCTAAAGCATTACCACGGTTAATCCAGGTTTCAGAACTTTCAGATTTGATTGCTAGAGCTTGCTCGTAGGATGCGATCGCTTCTTTGTAGCGTTGTGCATCTAAAAAATTATTACCTTGGTTAAAAAAATCTTCCGCCTTTTGACTAGCTTTTGCTTCTATCAGCAGCTGAGCTACATTATTTTCTTGTACAACTTGTTTAGTGTTTTCTGTTGATGAAGTTGAGCTATCGCTACACCCAAATGTCAAGAAAATAATTAAACTAGAGGCAACTAAACAGCGCCCATAGACCATGCTGCACCTACAGAACTCGTAAGATAATGCTGAATTTTGTTCAGATTTACAAATAGTATCAAAGTACACTACTTTTTATCAATTATGTTTTGTATTTTTAGGATACAGAAAATCTTATAACTACTATCAAGTAAATTTAATATTAGCATAATACGACACAAATAAGCACATTAGTAGGTTTTTAGCTGAATATTACACACAGCAGAAACAGTCCTTGTATCTGAAGGTAGATAAAAAACACACCCTTTATGAGTGGTTTGATTTAATTGCGAATTAGTTTTATGCATCTAAATAATTAGACATCGCACACCAGTTACTCAAACTCTGGGAATTAGAGCGAAGTGTCCCAATTTTTAAGACAAGCACGCGCAAACAAATAGCTCACAACAAGGAAATAAAAATCTTTTTTCTTTCCCTCATGAGCTAATTTTGTGGAATTGAACCTACTGGGGCAAAATAGAAAGCATGACGATTGAATCTAACTACTCGAATCTACCAACCTCAGAACCTGTGCCAGAATACGACGACCTGCAACCAGATGACTTTGAAGGAAGCGGATGTGAAAATAATCTAACCCCCGAAGGACTAGCTACACAACAAGCACTCGCTGCTATTACGTCTTTGCAATCTCCGCAAAATACAACTACTCTCAAACAAGCTCGTTCGCTTTTTAGGCAATACACTAGTGATCGATTCACGGTTAAACCAAGGGCATTATTGCTGATGCTGATGGCGATCGCCATCACTATCATTGGATTTGCTACAAATAACTCGATCATAGGTCTTCTCGGAACCGTAGCAACTTTGTTGTTGTCTGTAGCGATGCTATTGCCTTGGTTGCAATTTTTACTTAGTGAGTGGTTTTCACCCCAAGACCGCACGCTGTTTGTGGCTTTTTTGGGGCTACTAGTAGCAATTTTCGGCTTAGTCAGGTTTACCGGAGTGGGCGATCGCCTACTTGCTTGGGGACGTAAAATTAACTGGGAAGCCTCTGGTACACTAGCAGAATGGTTTGGTGCTTTGGGACAAATTTTGATTGCTATTATTGCCGTTTATGTAGCCTGGCGACAATACGTGATATCCAAAGACCTGACAATTCAACAAAACCTGCTCACAGTTCAGCAAAACATCATTACTCAACAGCAAACGATCGATTCTTATTTTCAAGGCGTTTCCGACTTAGTATTAGATGAAGAAGGATTATTAGAAGATTGGCCCCAAGAAAGAGCGATCGCCGAAGGACGCACAGCAGCAATTTTGAGTAGTGTCGATGGCAGTGGTAAAGCCAAGATTCTCCGTTTTCTGTCTCGTTCTAAATTGCTGACACCCCTAAAACGCGATCGTCGTTTAGGTCGAGCCATTCTCAATGGTGTTGGTGGTTACGCCGAAGACCGCTTAGAAGGTGTGCGTGTCATCGACTTAGGCGTCATGTTAGCCGCAGCCGATCTTTCTGGTACAGACTTGCGTTGGACTGATCTGAGCGAAGCTAATCTTGTCCGTGCCAATCTCAGTGATTGTGATTTAGTCAAAGCCAACCTTTCCCGCACAATTTTATATGATGGCAATCTCAGTGGTGCAGACTTAAATACAACTCGTCTGTTTTATGGTTCCCATGAGCAAGCATCACCCCGCAGTCGCACCGAACCCCCAAACTACAAAACTGGCGAACACACTGGTGCAGTCGTAGAAAACGCTGATTTCACCAATGCAAAACGGATGTCTGAGTCAATACGTCACTATTGTTGCGCCTGGGGTGGTGAAGCAACCAGAGGTACTATTCCCGGTGGTTGTGAAGGCATTCCCAACAAACTAAATAGATAATTTATGATTCAAAAACTACGTCTTCGTAAAGTGATGCGATTGTTTCCTCAAAATTTACACTGTTAAGTCGAAATGATTTATTTTCTGCTATGTAGGATTGCAAAACCCACAGTCCTTCATCATTGCGACGAAAACATTCGACTCGTTGGCGTTTTGTATTAATTAATACATATTCTTGTAAACTTTCCAGCACTTGATAATCTGCGAATTTGTCGCCCCGGTCAAAGGCTTCAGTAGAATCAGATAAAACTTCAACAATTAAACAGGGGAACCTTTTATAAGCTGGCGTTTCTTTGTCTCGTTGATCGCAAGTAACCATCACATCGGGATAATAAAAGCGATTAAGAGCTTCAATACGTGCTTTCATATCAGCGATATAAACACGGCAACCAGAACCCCGCACATGACTACGGAGGAGCGCAAACAAGTTTCCGGCAACAGTGACATGGGGGTCAAGCGCTCCAGCCATGGCGTAGATGTAGCCGTCAATATATTCGTGTTTGGTAGAACTTTGTTCCTCTAGTTTGAGGTACTCTTCAGGGGTAAAGTAGTTTTGATCGGCGATCGCTATCATAATGGAAGGGAACAGGGAACAGATTAATGAAATTATTTGCGTGGGTAGGGAGTAAGAGGTTATTTGAAAAGTCTAAATTAATACTAGCTCTTAGTCCCTTTTACATGATTTAGCAATAACTTGTGAGTTCGTCGTTGCCAGTCCACTCTAAAGTATCACCAATCTGTTCGCCGTCATGGTAGGCTGCAAGTAAGATTTCGCTAGTTTTACCCCAAGCGATCGCGCCATTGGCGTCTAGTGCGATCGCTCCTAAATCCCTTTTGTTGTGATGTGCTTCTGTAAATGAGCGCTGCATGGCATCCTTGAGAAACATACCATCAGTCACACGCACTACAATTCTTGCTGCTAAACACTCATCGATGATATCTTCACCAATCCCTGTACAACTAACAGCAGCATATTCTGTAGCATAATTACCCGCAGGCATCGCAGAATCACTTACTCTGCCAATACGTTCAAAGCCTTTACCACCTGTGGAGGTTGCAGCAGCCAGTTTACCGTTTGTATCTAAAGCTACTACTCCAATTGTACCCCGGCGGGCATTGCTAGTTTCAGCTAGTTCTGGTTCTGCAACGACGCTAGCCATCGTACTTTTAAAATTATCATGACGCTCTTGTATCCACTCTTGTAAGCGCAATTCAGTCAGAGCATTATAAGTGGGAAGTTGCAATTCTCGCGCCAATTCAGCTGAACCGTAATCCGACAGTACCCGATCTGGTGAAGTTTGAAGAAATTGCGCCAATTCAATCGGATTTTTCACCCGTGAGACATTAATCACACCACTAAAACGCCCTAATGCGCCATCCATTAAAGAGGCACTCATGCGGATTTGACCATCAGATTGTAATACTGAACCAGTACCAGCATTAAAGCGGGGATCATTTTCTAACATGTAGCATCCTTGTACTACTGCCTCGGAGGCAGTTGTTCCCGACAGTAACAGAGAATAGACTTCTTCTACTACTGTATGAAGCGATCGGCGCACCGCCTCTAATCCTCCTTTACCGTGGAGAGAACTACCAGCTCCCCCATGAATAATTAATTTAGGTTGCACCTGTAGCTCCATTTACCCCTTGTAATATTTGTATTTCAGTCGCGTTTAGTTTCATCTTGAGCCTCAGAACGGCGACGACGACAACGTTCTGAGCAGTATTTTACTTCGTCCCAGCAATCTTGCCATTTCTTGCGCCATGTAAAAGGACGTTGACATACCGGACAAATTTTTGTAGGTAAGTCAGATTTAGACCGAGCGCGTCCCATATTAACACCATGCAGATTTGAGTTTGATTTCTAAGACGGATGGAAGATAATTATAACCAGTTTGCTACAATCGGAGGATACTTTTGATAAACAAATGTAGTGTCAATCCTCTTATAGACATATTTTTTCAGTTATTTCTGCTGTAAATGTTAATAGTCTTAGTTAATCTGCTGTTAACCAGTTCCGTGGGTTTAAATCCCCCGATTCCATAACCGGCAAGTTTTGTGTTGGTACAAAACTTAATTACGTTAGCGCAGCGTAAAGCCTGCGGCATAGATTCGCTTAGAGCGAGTCCTCGATAGCGTTAGCGAAGCGGTAGCGAGGTACGAGCGTCAGCGTTAGCGACGCAGGAGCGTCGCGTCATTACAAATTACGAATTACGAATTATTTAACCAAGTCGCCAATATTAAAAATGCTATGTTAAAAGCAAGGTCATTTTCTCAAGTTTGAGGAAAACGCTTATGACTACAACGCTATCTGCACCTAATTTTATCGAGTCATCGCTAGGTAAAGAAGCAGAAGATTTGCTCACCTATAAGGCAAAAGTTTCTCAAGATTTACTAAATTTGCCAGGGCCAGATTTTGTAGATCGAGTTTGGCTGAATAGCGATCGCAATCCACAAGTATTACGTAATCTTCAACAACTTTATTCTACAGGTCGTCTGGCAAATACTGGTTATCTGTCTATTCTCCCAGTTGATCAAGGAATTGAACACTCAGCAGGTGCATCTTTTGCACCCAATCCGATTTACTTTGATCCAGAAAACATCGTCAAATTGTCAATAGCCGCAGGTTGTAATGCTGTAGCGACAACTTTAGGGGTTTTGGGTAGCGTCTCACGTAAGTATGCTCACAAAATCCCTTTTATTGTCAAAATCAACCACAACGAACTACTAACTTATCCCAACCAATTTGATCAAGTTATGTTTGCTGATGTCGAACAAGCTTGGAATTTAGGAGCAGTAGCGGTAGGTGCAACAATTTACTTTGGTTCAGAAAATTCTACTAGGCAAATTCAAGAAGTCAGCAAAGCTTTCAAACGTGCCCATGAATTAGGTTTGGTAACAATTCTTTGGTGCTATCTACGTAATAATGCTTTTA
Organism: Desmonostoc vinosum HA7617-LM4; assembly: GCA_019359515.1. Classification (GTDB taxonomy): domain Bacteria; phylum Cyanobacteriota; class Cyanobacteriia; order Cyanobacteriales; family Nostocaceae; genus Desmonostoc; species Desmonostoc vinosum. The sequence goes on from JAHHHC010000051.1 coordinate 18,289, forward strand.
AACAAGATAAAGATTATCATGTAGCTGCTGATTTAACCGGACAAGCAAATCATTTGGGCGTGACAATTGAAGCTGATATCATTAAGCAAAAATTACCTGAATGTAACAATGGTTACGGTGCAGTCGCCAAAGCCGCAGGTAAGAGTTACGGCAAAACCGATGAGCGAGTTTACACAGAATTGACAACTGATCACCCCATTGATTTGACTCGCTACCAAGTACTAAATTGCTACTGTGGACGTGCGGGACTAATTAATTCTGGTGGGGCAACTGGCAAAAATGACTTTGCCGAAGCAGTTCGCACTGCTGTGATTAACAAACGCGCTGGCGGTACAGGATTAATCTCTGGACGAAAGACGTTTCAACGTCCATTTGAGGAAGGAGTGAAGCTGTTTCACGCCATCCAAGAGGTTTACTTATCACCGGATGTGACTATAGCTTAAGGGTGAGGGAGATGAGGAAGATGAGGGAGTGAGGAAGAAAGATAATTACCCAATCCCCAGTCCCCAGTCCCCAGTCCCCAATCCCCAATCCCCAGTCCCCAATCCCCAGTCCCCAGTCCCTAGTCCCCAATCCTCATTCCCCACCAGAATTTAGAAAAGCTAAATCTCGATGAAGATTGTAGGATATCCTTAAATAGGTTAGAGATTTGCCGAATAAAGATAAGAATGAAACTGGCAGCAAGAGTAAGTCAGGTGACTCCTTCTTTGACCCTAGCGATCGCAGCTAAAGCTAAGGCATTGAAGGTAGAAGGAATAGATGTTTGCAGTTTTAGCGCTGGAGAACCAGATTTTGATACGCCAGCGCACATTAAAGCCGCAGCAGTAAAAGCTTTGGATGAAGGCAAAACCAAGTATGGTGCAGCAGCTGGAGAACCAAAGTTAAGGGAAGCGATCGCCCACAAGCTCAAAATTGATAACGGTCTAGATTATAAAGCAGAGAATGTCATCGTCACTAATGGTGGTAAGCATTCTCTGTATAACTTAGTCGTGGCACTAATTGATCCGGGTGATGAAGTAATTATCCCCGCACCCTATTGGTTAAGTTATCCCGAAATGGTGACATTGGTTGGTGGGGTATCTGTAATTGTACCCGCAGATGCTTCAACAGGTTATAAAATTACTCCTGAGCAACTCCGTAAAGCCATTACACCCAAAACCAAACTATTTATCCTCAACTCCCCATCTAATCCTACAGGGATGGTTTACACGCCAGATGAAATCAAAGCACTGGCAAAAGTAATAGTTGATGCAGATATCTTTGTTGTCTCTGATGAGATTTACGAAAAAATTCTCTACGACGGTGCAGAACATATCAGCATCGGTTCCTTGGGTAAGGAAATTTTTGACCGGACTCTCATTAGCAACGGGTTCGCCAAAGCTTACTCGATGACAGGATGGCGTATTGGCTATTTAGCAGGGCCAGTGGAAATCATTAAAGCCGCGAGTACCATCCAAGGACATAGTACATCCAACGTGTGTACCTTTGCCCAATATGGCGCGATCGCTGCGCTACAAAGTTCCCAAGACTGTGTGGAAGAAATGCGTCAAGCCTTCGCCAAACGGCGACAGGTAATGCTAGATAGACTCAACGCCATTCCCGGATTGAGTTGTCCTAAACCAGACGGTGCTTTTTATCTGTTCCCCGACATCAGCAAAACAGGTTTGAAATCCCTGCAATTTTGTGATGCATTACTAGAAGAACAGCAAGTAGCAGTGATTCCAGGAATTGCTTTTGGTGCCGATCACAATATTCGCCTCTCCTACGCCACAGACATGGCAACCATCGAAAAAGGAATGGATAGATTGGAGAAATTTGTGCGATCGCGTATTTAGTCAGCGATTTTTAGCTACCACAAATCAAGTGCTTTGCGTAAGAGATAATGCAGAAGCCGTCAGTTTAACCTCTGGCGGCTTCACATTCTCTATTCCCCATCCCCCATTCCCCATATGTCATTACATAAAAGTTCTGGTCGTTGGCGATTAGGACTAGCATTATCACTATTAACTGTCTTGTTATGGGGAATTTTACCTATTGCCCTAACAGTAGTGCTGCAAGCGCTTGATGTCTATACCATTATTTGGTTTCGCTTCTTAGTATCGTTTGCTTTGTTAGCTGTTTATCTCGGAATACAGGGTAAATTACCAACCCGACAACAACTTAGTTCTGATTCTGGGAAATTGTTAGCGATCGCTACGATATCTTTGGCTAGTAATTATTTCCTGTTTATGCAAGGTCTAGCGCTGACATCACCTGCTAATGCTGAGGTTAGTATCCAATTATCTACTCTATTGCTAAGTTTAGGAGGGTTATTTATTTTCAAAGAACGCTATCGGCTATTTCAGTGGATTGGTATAGGTGTACTTACTTGCGGTTACATTTTATTTTTTCGCGAGCAACTCGCCAATTTAATTACAGCCCATGGTACTTATATTCTTGGTAGTGCTTTAATTGCTTTGGGCGCAGCAACTTGGGCTATTTATGCTCTGTGCCAAAAGCAGTTGTTACAATCTTTTTCTTCTGCCAATATTATGCTAATTATTTACGGAGGATGTACTTTATTATTCACTCCTCTAGCTAGAGTAAAAACAATTTTTACACTGGATACTTTACATTTAGGAGTACTACTTTTTTGTGCTTTGAATACTCTAATTGCTTACGGTGCTTTTGCAGAATCATTAGAACATTGGGAAGCATCAAGGGTAAGTGCAGTATTAGCTTTAGCTCCAATTGTGACTTTAATATCAGTTGTGCTGGTATCAGCAATTACACCCTCTTTAATTAACTCAGAACACTTCACATTGTTAGGAATATTGGGAGCAATTTTAGTAGTAGTAGGTTCTGTAGCGATCGCTTTGGGAAAAGCTGATTAATGTAACTCTTTGTTCAGTATTTACAGCTTGTTTAATTAGAGTAATTGTTGGCATATTCAAAGTTACATTAAAAATACTGAGGTTTAATAATTTTTTATTTGTTATCATTTTCTAGTCAGCAAGCAATAACTAGTAAATTAAATCACTATCTAGGTAGAAAATTTACTTAACTATGTAACTGCATAGCATCTAACTTTGGATATTTTTATTAAGGAGAAACCTTAATAAAAATCCATATAACTAGGGCAAAAAATATTAAATAATCCAAAAAGGGTGTCCAAAGAACTACCAAAGTTAACACTCGTGCAATAACATCACCAAAATAGTTGAGCGATGTGAAACATCATCAAAACAGTTAAGCGATGAATAGTTTTTTTGGTAATTGGGCCAGCGTCCTGAGAAAAAATTCGCTCTTGCTGGTTCTTTCGATGTTGCTGCCAACATTAAATGGTAACAATTGTATCATTGCAGCAGAACGAATTTATGCATCTTATTCGGCTTTAGAGCTTTCTATTTCAGTTGCAGCTTTAGAAAAGTATGCCACCAGCGGTGTCATAGATGACGATTTAGCAACGTATCAGCAGTATCTTTCACAACAACAGTTGCAAGAATTACGACGGATTTTACACCTGCAAATCAAAGTTAGTCCGGTAGTGGTTTCGCAATTTCTCTACACACCACAAGGAGAGTTTTTGCTGCGTCGGTTGACACAAGTGATTAAAACTAAATCTCGTCAACCACAACCAGGATTTTATGCTTTGCGTTCAGCGCTAATTTTAGCCGCTGCTGAACCAGGAGGCTTGACAATATTAAACTTATTACGTAAGTATCCTACGAGTAGCATTCATCTCGATTTAGCCGAGAGTTTAGGAATAGCTGGAGAACTGGAAAAACTCGTCAACGAAACTAACCGCGCTATCGCCGCCGTTTCCCAAAAGTCAAACATAGAAGCTGCTAGCGTTTCTCAACTAGATTTCTCGCAGTTGCCAGATTTACGCACTCAAGGAAAGTTTAAGCTACAAAAACATACATTAAAGTTTTTTGACTTGACACGTAATCGAATTTTATTGACTGATATTTATATTCCCAATGGTCAGAATCATGCACATGTAATTGTGATTTCTCACGGTTTGGGTTTGGACAGCAGCAATTTTCAATATTTAGCCACTCATTTAGCTTCTCACGGATTTGCTGTAGTTGTTCCTAATCATCCAGGTAGCGATGCGAAGCAATTGCGAGCATTATTAAATGGCCATGCCAGCGAAGTAGCAAAACCAAGTGAATTTCAAGACCGCCCTTTGGATGTAAAATACATTCTTAACCAACTAGAAAAAGCTAACCAATCTAATTCTCGATTTAAAGGCCGCTTCAATCTGCAACAAGTAGGAGTGTTTGGTCAATCCCTTGGTGGCTATACAGCCTTAGCCTTGGCAGGCGGTAAAATTAACTTTGAACAATTAAAAAAAGACTGTCAACTAGAAGCACTTCAAGATACTTGGAACGTATCTTTGCTACTTCAATGTCGTGCTTTGGAATTAAATAGTAACACTCAGGAATATAACTTGCGTGATGATAGAGTTAAAGCAGCGATCGCAGTTAATCCAATTACTAGCTCTATTTTTGGCAAAGCTGGCTTAAGCCAAATTCAAATACCAGTCATGATCGTTGGTAGTAGTGGCGATACCGTAACACCAGCTTTATACGAACAAATTCTACCTTTTTCTTGGTTTGCCAATTCACAAAAATATCTTGTCATGCTTGTAGGTGGTACTCATTTTTCCACCATTGGTAATAGTAATTCTACAAGTTCACAAATAGCATTACCTCCCGAAATAGTTGGTGATGCTTCTCAAGGAAGGCGTTACATGAATGTTTTGAGTTTGCCTTTCTTCCAAACTTACGTTACTGGCAAGTCAAAATATATTCGTTACCTTAACGCGGCTTACACCCAAACAATATCTACTAAATCCCTGAGTTTAAGTCTTATTCAATCACTGAGTACAACCGAGTTAGCACAACTGCTAAATCGCGATTTTAAACAAGCCAAACCTGCAAAAAAATAAAATTCTCTAAACCCAATACAATTTAAATAATATATTTTGCACAACTTTGAGCTTTTATAGAGATGCTTCAAAAGTGCATTTTCCTATACAAAAAACGAAAAATATTAATAATTATAGCTTTGAATAAAATTAAATTGAGTAAAAGATTGACGCGATCGCTTATAATTATCCTCGTATCAAACTAATTTTCAGCAGGTTTGTGTCACAAGATTTACTGTTTTCAAGCAATTTGTTTGAACATCAATTAACAATGGTACTTCAATCAAGAACTCTGCCCCCTTACCAGGCTCTGAGATACACTGAAATTTACCTTTGTGTTTTTCAACTACAATCTGATAACTAATTGATAAACCCAATCCTGTACCTTTGCCAACAGGCTTAGTTGTAAAAAACGGATCAAATAGTCGCTCTTTTACTTCCTCTGTTATTCCCAAGCCATTATCAGCAATTCGGATAGCAATATAATTTGTTTCTAAAACTTCTGTGGTGATTGTAATTTGACCAGGATTAGCTTGAATTTCTGCGATAGAGCGCCCACTATTATAGCTGTCTATAGCATCGATCGCATTGCTAATAACATTCATGAAAACTTGATTCAGTTGGCTAGGATAGCAATACAAAAAAGGCAAACTTCCATAATTTTTAACTACTTTAATAGCAGGATGACTAACTTTATCTCTTAACCTGCTTTGTAAAATTAATAAAGTACTATCTAGCCCTTGATGAACATCCACTTTTTTCATATCTGCTTCATCAAGACGAGAGAAGTTCCGCAGAGACAAGACAATTTCAGAAATTCGTTCAGCTCCTACCTCCATCGAATGTAAAATTTTTGGTAAATCATCGAGCAAAAAGCTCAAATCGATTAATTCGATAAGTTTTTGAATTTCTGGTGCGGGATTGATACAAAACTTTTGGTAAAGATGCACAAGTTTGAGTAAATCATGAGTATAATCATTCACATACTTTAAGTTACCGTAAATAAAATTAATCGGGTTATTAATTTCGTGAGCAACTCCTGCAACCAGCTGTCCTAAACTAGACATTTTTTCAGCCTGCACTAATTGAGCTTGAGTTTGCTGTAAATCTTTCAGCGATTGTTCTAGTTTTTGAGCCTGTGCCTGAGCAATTTGAGTGAGATTATCCTTGATTAGCAGTGCATTCCGTAGTTTTGCACGTTGTTGAGTCAGTTCTGAAGTTAATTTTTCAGCATCAGCAAGAGCAGTATTCTTAGCTTGTAATAAAAAGAGAAAATCTGCTATTGGATCGTAAATTGCAAAATCTTTCAATTTAATACCAAGAGGAGCAAGACTAGCAGTATCAGTAATCCAAGGAGAACCAAGAAAAAATATTACCTCCTGCTCTTGTTGATACATTATTTGACCCTTAATTTGCATTCCATTTGGAATAAACTCCAAGATAAAAAGGGAGCGGGACTGCTTTTTAATAGCATCAAAATCAATCGAAATTCGAGGACGTGTGAATTGGAAATACTGTTCAATATGATTTCCAACTAGTGCCTCAGAACTGATACGCTCTAATACACTGCCAGCCTGTATAATTTCTAGATTCCGATTAAATACCAAATGAAATGGAAAAGCCTTCGCAAATAACTCTGGCGAAAGACTTAGTTGAGGAGGAATCATGGACACAGCGCTCAATTTGGTTTATATTTCACTAAGAATTCATCGTGTTCATCACCCTGATCTCGATTCTGAGTTTGGGTAATATCTACTTCTGTCTCAAACTTTTTTCCTAATCCTTTAACTAAACCAACAATCATGGGAGTTAAACCATTTCTGGTAGAGCGATAATGTAAATTCAGAGAATTTTCCTCCATATCGCTACATTCAAATGATGGGGGTTGAAGCTGAGGAAAACTAATTCCAACACGAGCATGAAGATTATCCAGGTTTTCGAGAAACTCAGGCAGTGTATCTCCACTCATATCCATCATTTCCCCATAGCCTTCATCAGATGTATACTGTACCCAGTATTCTCCAAAGGCTTGCATAATATCTGTGGGAGATAAACCCAAAACAATACTGGCAGCTTTTACCAAGCGATGAGTTATATCATCGGGATAGCCTTCCATACGAATGAAAACATCTACATTTACTTCTGCTTGTTGCTTGATTTGTATCCAAGTTTTTTCACCAAAACGGTCACAAACCATATCTTGAATTGCTTTGTTTACTAATCCATACATATAGTTATCCTTTAACTAAAAAATGTTTTTTGTTTGAATTGTTTACACAGAACGCAGGTGTAAATCCCAAGCTGAATTTAGATCAGCACTATGAACTTGTAACTACACAGTTAAAAGTTGCAATGAATCAGCACAGAAGCTAGACTCACAAATTTGACGCTGAATTCCGTTAAAGAATTGGAAACGCGCATCCATTGCTTCAACAATAGCCAGCTTGACTTTGATTTCTTCCTCTTTTTTGAGAATGCGCGGCTCAATTACTGCTGCTAACTTAGCTGCATGACTATCATCCACATCAATATGAACCTCAAAAAAGATTAAAGACTCTTTAGGTAAAGGAGCAGCACCCACAATTCCTTGATAAAGCTGAGTGTAGAGTGAACTAACAATTCCTTCTGAAGCATAACAAACAGCACCTAAAGCAGCCAGATAGCCATATTTATGAGGTATTCTCAAATAGGTTTCAATTAAAGCTTGAGTTTCAGGCGCAGTGGGTAGTGTAGCCAAAATATTGTCATCAATGCCTAATGCGCGAGTGAAGCGACGAAATAATTCTGGATGCGCCTGACTGACATCCCCCTGTCCCATTTCATCGAATAGGTTTTCTAAAATTACTAATTGCACACTTTCTTCTTGGCAACAAGACAAAATACCAGCTAATATGCGATTAAATTCTTTAGAAAATTTATACATTTGAACGGCTAATACTTGTACTTCTTTTAAGGACAGATTGCCTCTGCGACAATCGGTGAGAAATTCATGCTTCCAGAGTGAGTGCTTCTCTGTAATTCCACGTAATGAGTGCTTGTTCAAATAAGATAGATTTTTTAGATTTTTCATTTTGATATTTGTATCGCTAGATGAAGTGGTATATCAATTAGAGGACTAAAGAATGATTCATCCACTGCAAGATGTTCTGGAGTGACTTTTAATTCTCGCAAGGTTGGCATTGTATTGAAGCCAGCATTTTTCAATGCATCAAAGTAATCTTCAAGAGTTTTATGAACTAGCTGGACGTTTAGCCAAGAACCATCTCGTTTCCAAATACGACCAGGAAACTGCTGATCTCGCTTGCTAAAATAACCCGCACCCTCAACTTGAAAATAAAACGGATATTCACCCTTGTGTATATAAGGAAAGGATGGATGGGGTACACTAAACACAAACCGTCCGCCTGGACTGAGAAGGCGTGCGACTTCAGCCATACATTGCTGAGTTTGAGTAGTTGTCAAATAGTTAAAAAGAAAAACTGCTACAACTAAATCAATTGTTCCATCGTCAAATTGTTTGAGGTCAGTAGCGCATCCTACTTCGTAGCTAATACCCAGGGTTTCTTCTGCTTCTTGCGAGCGTGCTGCATTAATCATGGCTTGAGATAAGTCAATTCCATGTACTTGTGCAGCACCGCGTCGGCGTAATTCTCGACTGCAATAACCTTCTCCACAACCCAAATCAAGTACTCGCAACCCAGTTATAGGTTCGCAAAGCTCTAATATAAAAGGTCGGGCTGTAAAGTCTGAAAGTGAACTGGGTTCTGATCTAATCCATTGTGATGCTGTGCTATTGTATAAATTTTGAGTTAAGGTTTTATTGTTTGACTTTGACATTTGTAAATCTGATATTTACACTAGCTATAAAAACTTGTATCAAAAAAGCTGTTTGCTGAATCGAATGTTTACGTTTTAACATCTCCTCATTGTGTTTATAATGATGAGATTACTGATTTTTATTTCCTTGCTTTTTCGGAGATTTATAGAGATGTAGTGCGTATTTATAAGGAGGTTTCAAAAAAATATTAAATTTTATTTTTTGATTACTTTATAAAACTAGTAAAAAATACAGAGTGAGTTTACATTATTTTATTGAAATAAGCGAATAATAAAGTTTCAAATAAATATATATTTTTCGCTGGCTCCAAAGTTTAAGCTTGCTTGAAATATTCAGTTTTGGATTCACTAAAAATAGTTATTTAAATATCTTTTTCAATCAGAAAACAGTAATTTTAATGATGTATAAAAAAAATAAAGCTGTTAGTTTTTAGTAACTAAACCTGGTTGGATAAATTTTTTGGCCAACTGATTGATTAAGAACTTTAGGAAGAATGATTATGGAAGGGCTATTAACAGGTTCACCAATACTGAAACAGTCGGACAATGAAAATGCGATCGCATTCTCTCGGCTTGGCGATCGCCTCTTTGATGAGCTTGCTGATAAAATAGCTACAAGACGGCAATATAGGCTGTTATTTGAACACACTTTAAAGCCTGAATTATTCCAGCACATCCAAGTTGCTGCGGCAAATTATATTTGTGCATGTCTCAATAGTCCCATCATTCTTTCAGAAGCTGAAATGCTGGAACAGTTGCTGAAAGCCAGAAACACTTTACCAAACTACACTGGCACAGGACTTTTAGCACCAAAGCGGGAACACACCCTGGAATTTAACCTCCTACAAAAAAGTATTGCTGAGGCTTTTTATCAGCTAGGAGCAAATGACGTTATTGACGCGGTAGATTTACCAGTTAATCTCCGCATGGTGTATGGTAAGACTGACGTTGAGAAGACTCGTTTACCTTTTGCTAGTTCCAAATGTCATAGCGATGTTTGGGCGGGTGTGCCTGCTGATGCTACTGTGGTGGTTTTGCCTTTATTTGGAGATATCAATGACATCACCATTGAAGCAGGTGAAATGCCCCGTGAAATGGAATTACAAGCTATGCGGGTGATGTCAGATTTTGATCAAGGGCGAGATATTCCCATGGTTGTTTCCTACACAGAAGCGCAACTACAACACGGTACGATGTATTTCAACGATGCCCGTGGATTACATCAAACAGTTAGACGAAAAACTGAAGGTCTAAGAATTTCAATTGATTTTCGGTTTCGCAGAAAATTTAATGAGGCTTATCGGGCAATGGTAGCACCAAATATTGGTGGTGTGGAAGCAGATATGAGCGTGCCTTATAAAGATTGGCTGAAGGTTGGTAAAGAAACGCTAATTGTATTTGATGAAACTGTGGAGGAAGCTAAACAAAAACGAAATACTAAGGCTCCAGTTCCGCTATATAATCGAGATTATCGTTTGGTAAATATGTTTGATTAGCTAACAACAAAAAGAGGTCTTTGATGACCTCTTTGCAACTCCCTACAATAATGTTAGGTCTATATATAGTAATTACAGCAATCCAGCATTAGTACCTTGCTTACCAGTTGCTAATTCCACTTTCACGATTTTGCCGCCCATTTTTTGAATCCGTTGCTGTTCGCGGAACCAATTTTCGTAAGGAACTAGCTTAGTAAAGTAGGTGTTTTGCAGTTCACGTTGGGTACGAATTCGGGTTTGGCTGGGAACGCAAGCAGTAATTTTAAACAAACGTGCCATATCTTTAAATCTCCTGTGGTGATTGTGAAAACTTTTTTATGTCAAACAAAAAGCAGGGAGTGGATCTTTTACGCAATTTTTTTTAAATTAATCACTCCAAGGCTGGAAATCAAGCATCAATACTAGACCGCTCATACTCATTGCTGAGCAATTCAACATGATAAGCAATAAAACGCTCTAGCACTCATAATTGATTTCCAGACCTTAATAAATTCGCACCTAATAGAAGTTAAGTGCAAACCAGCTATTAGCTTAAGCCAGAGGAGATATAGTCTAGGTAAACGCCCATTTCTTTACCAGCATCGGGGCCTACTAAGCTAGCGGTTACTTCTTTGATTGCTTGGATAGCTTGTACGGTAGCACCGACGGGAACACCCAAGGAGTTGTAAGTTTCTTTCAAACCGTTGAGTACACGCTCATCCAGGATGGAAGGATCGCCAGCTAACATAGCGTAGGTTGCATAGCGCAAGTAGTAGTCCAAGTCGCGGATGCAAGCAGCGTAGCGACGGGTGGTGTACATGTTGCCACCGGGACGGGTGATATCAGAGTATAGTAAGGACTTAGCTACAGCTTCTTTAACGATCGCAGCTGCGTTAGCACTAATTGTGCCTGCCGCACGGACGCGCAGTTCACCAGTTGCGAAGTAGCCTTTCAACTTGGTTAAAGCAGATGAATCTAGGTACTTACCTTGAACGTCTGAAGAGTTAATGACAGCGGTAATTGCGTCTTGCATGTTGTTATTTCCTTATTTCCAACCTTATTGCAATACTTCTGTTTCGTGTTGAGGAAACAGTTTGAGCTTACTGCATCGCACCGACTAGGTAGTCGAAGTAAGAGCCAGCTTCACCAGCATCTTCAGCAGACAATAGTCCACCAGCAACGCCTTTCATCGCTGTTACGCCTGCGGCTACAGCATCGATAGGGGTACCAAGGGACTTGTACATTTCGCGAACACCCACAACACCAATTTCTTCGATGGGGGTAACATCACCAGAAACGATTCCGTAGGTGATGAGGCGGAGGTAGTAGTCTAGGTCACGCAGACAAGTAGCGGTCATTTCTTGGCCGTAAGCGTTGCCACCAGGAGAGACAACATCAGGGCGCTTTTGGAAAAGTTGGTCGCCTGCTGTTTTTACAATCCGCTCGCGGTTTTCGGTCAAAATTTGAGCAATGCGGAGGCGACGCTCACCAGCTGCAACAAAGCTTTTGATTTGATCTAATTCGCCAGGGCTGAGGTAGCGGGCTTCTGCATCAGCATTCACGATGGACTTCGTGACGATACTCATTAATGGATTCCTCCAAAAACTAATGAAACCAGAATTTAATTAAACTGGTGCGACTTTAAATTTGGTTGAGAGTAGTTTTGTGTTCTTATGCTTTTGAAACAACAGTTAAATAACTGGCATAGATTAGTTTTTTACTAGCCTACTTAAGTTAATAACCAGTACACAAGCTCTAAAACACAGCTACCTTCCGCAAAACATTCTCCGGCATTCTGTTGAGCATTTATGACTGCTCTTAACACTTTGTAATATTCTTTTTCAGATTTACAACCAAATTTGCATTCTGAAAGCATTGTTACGAAAGGTTAAGGGGATTGGGTACTGGGTAAGTTCCCAGTCCCCAGTTCCTTTGAAAACTACCTGCTAGCAGGGATGAAGCGCTGGTAAGGCACCACATCTTCTCCGAAGTAGCGGGTATATTCTGGATGATTCACGATTGCCTCTACAGTGGCTGGTAAACCGCTATTAGCTAACAGTTCTTTGTATTGGCTAATTTCGTCTTGATTAGCCACTGTACGTCCTAACAGGTGACGGAAGAGGAACTCAATCACTTTGGTGTTGGGATAAGGCACACAGAAGCGTTGGTGATAGATTTCTGAACTAGCTAGTGCTTGGACAAACTCGCGCACAGAAATTTCTTGATTGCCGAGTTTGCTTTCTAGTTCCGGATGGCGGTAATGATTGGGAACCTGACCATCAAATAAATCTAATACCTGAGAGTAAGCGGCGTTAACTACCTGTTGGATTTCTGCCTCATTAGCACCGATACTCAGCCGATAAATGCGTGTAGGTTGGCGACGGCTATTTACAACCTCTACAGACTGTGTAAGAGCGTTGTTAGAAGAACGACCCAATTCTACAGATAAATCTGCGATCGCCTGCGTTAAACTCGACGTAGTACCATTATCTACGCCGGATTTCACTGGCTCAAAGCTAGGCACAACCACATCATCATTTTGCTTGGTGAGTTGATTGTAGAGCTTCTCGGTATTCGGGAAGTTGGCTGCTGGTAGAGTTGGGAAGCGCCGATAAGGCACTGTATCTTCACCAAAGACCTCGCGATACTCGGCACTATTGAGCAGGGCAGCGATAAAGGCGCGAATCCCTTGGGTAGCTAAAATTTGGTTATATTTGCGGATTTCTGCCTGGTCAATTGGTGCGCGTCCCAAGAAGTGCTTGGTTCCTAACTCAATTACCTTGGTGTTGGGATACGGTGTGTAGAATTCTTTGAGGTAGAGATTCGAGTAACCCAAACCTTCAATAAATTCCTTAACGGTGATTTCGCCGTTACCCAGCTTACTTTCTAACACCGTAAATTCGTTTTTGACGATGTAAGGTGCAATATCGCGTTCAAAAATCTGACGATAGGCAGCACTAATTACAGTTTTCACTGCAACTTTGTCGCTAATATTTGCTACCAACTTGAAGACTTTGGTTTGTTCGCGCTGCTTGCTGACACCTTGGTTGATGCGGAATTGGATATCTGGTTCTGACCGTGTTTGCGAGACTGTACCCAGTTCCACAAAGCGTGGGGTTGCTTCTTTATCGATTCTCGATCCCACGTCTTCGCGAATGCTACCAACCCGCAGCTGTCTTAATGCCACACCAGAAGGAGTTAAATACCGTTCATAAGGAACTGTATCTTCACCAAAAGCCTCACCGTATTCCACGCTGTCAATGATCGCATCAACCAGTGCATAGAAACCTTGCTTGGCGGAGATATCAAAGTATTTGTTTGTTTCCTGACGACCGTAGGTAGGACGACCCAACAACCGCCGATGGATGTACTCAACCGCTTTCATGACATACAAGGATGTCCAGTACATCTTGCGGAATACATCTGACTTAGCCAAGGCCCGGATAAACTCGCGCACAGAAATGTCGCCGTTTTCTAGCTTAATTTCTTGCACTTTTAAGCGCTGACCATCGTAAACATCGCGACCGAAAACTTGTAAGTAAGCGGCTCTAATCACCGCCTGCGTTGAGCTTTCAGAGTATTTGATGCTTGCACCTTTAGGAGCTTTTTTACCAATAGTGCCTGGAAGTTGATCCAACTTAAACACTTTAGCCCCTAAAGAACCAGGAGCCACGCCCCGCGCCTTGGGATTACTGTTTTGGTTATTAATCCCTGGCCCTTGGTGAATGAGAATGCGCTTAGTATCTTTACCAAAGAAAGCTGGTCTGCTGCTGGGGTTACGGGTTTCTTTGGGGAAAATTGCCCCAAACTTGATTTCTAAGGGGTCATTACCAGAACCATAGGGATGTTGGTCTGGTAGTGGTTGTTCATAAGCAGCAAATGTGGTGATAAACTGGGGTACTTTGCGGAAAGGCGCACTGTAGTTAAACAGGTCTTGCTGTGGCCCCCAGTTGCGACATTCTTGTGCTTCTTGACCCAAACCCCGGAGGTATGGTACTGTCTCTTCACCAAAATAGTCGCTGTATTCGTCAGAATCTACTAAAGCATCCACTAAGGCTGCCAAACCACCGTTAGAAATTATCGAGAAGTATTTTTGTACTTCTTCGCGGCTACTTGGCCCCCGACCCAGGATATGACGGAAAGCCAGCTCGATAACTCGGCTGTTAATAAAAGGCTGGTAAAACTGTTTTTGGTAAAGGGGAGATTTGGTTAAACGGCGAACAAACTCCTTCATGGAGATGTCACCATTTTTTACCTTGGATTCTATGTCAGATATCGACAAGCTATAAGCACGGGTAATATCGCGCTCAAATATTTGCCGATAAGCTGCTTTGATGACTTCATTTTTTTCGCTAGCTGACAACCCAGGCTTCATGACAAACTTGGGACGCCGTTCTGATGCACTAAAGTAAATTTGCGGCAGTTGCAAACCTTGTTGGTCGCTAGAAGGACGTTGACGCAGTTTGTTAGAAGGTGTAGGTGCTTTAAACTCTGTCAACAGTACATCCATGTACTGAGACACAATTTCTGTAGCTTCAGCATCCTTGCGGAAAAAAGAAAGGGCTGCGGCTTTGATTTCTTGTAATGCCACTAGTGTTGCTTCACCAGAGCAGGCATTTTCAATGATTTCCCGCAAACCGCGTGTGTTGACAGCGATGATGTTGGGGTCGCCAGCAACGATCGCATAAGTAGCATAGCGCAAGAACCAGGATAAGTCCCGCAAGCTTTTCGCCATGTTGCTTGGGCCATAACGAGCAACGTTAATTGGTCTAAAGCCTGGAGGTGTTGGGCCGCTGGGGGATGAGTTAAATATTGAGCGTAAATTTTCTAGGAATCCACCACGGCTTTCAACGTAGGTTACAGTTCCTAGTTTCATTCCCTCTTGTACATCTGCACCACCACTACTAGCACTAGTGCTGGCCATCACTAGTTCTGGTTCTCTGGGCTTTTCTAAAAAAGCCATGGGCGAACCACCAACAAAAATCCGGTTGGCAGCCCGAGATACGATAATCTCGGAATTTTCCGTGAGAGTCTGAGCAATTTCTAGACGCTTTGCACCAGACGCAAAATAGCTTGCTAGTTCATTTAGTTCACCATTTCCCAAAAAGCGGTCTTGTTGCTCTGCTTGGGAAATTGTTGCCACAGCTAGGGTTTGATATAGTTGCGGACGCGCAACTGAGCTTCCACCACTTGCCTTAACACTCATCGGATTTGTAAAACTCCCATCATAATCATTTATGTGTTAAGTCTGGGTTGCTTTGGGGCTTGACATATCGGTATGTTCATGCGTTTAAAGCTTGAGGTACCGTCTTCAAAATTGCCAGTAAATTAACCCAGTCAGCTTTTAGATTAGAACGTTTTGCGTTCTCAGGGCTGATTTATTAAGAAGTATGTACAATCTTTAGCCTTGAGGGATCAAGTTCCAGAAGTAGTCACTTGTGCTGAATCTTAGACAAAATCTCATTTTTATTTCTCTGGCTGGGGAATGGGAATAGGGAATTGGGTGGACGTTGTTGGTAAATCTTTGATACCGCGACGGTATTGCAATTCAAAGTTATGATGCTGGCGATCGCAGCTTCGTAAACAATGGTTATTCATGATAGGTGTTAATCTTTTTTTGTGCTGTTTAACTCCTATTTCTCAGATGGATGCCAATCTGCAAATAACTAGCTGATCATTATCTAAAATTAGCATGAGTGAATTGATATTCAAACGAGAAAAAATAATACGAATTTTTATATCTTTTTTATATAAATTGAATAGCAATATATTAAAATATATAGCCAATGCAATTAATTTATCTGCACACAAGTCAATAATTCTCTATGAACTTTGATTAATCTCTAAATTATATTTAGTTTCTGCGAAGCTAGGTACAGCTATACTGCTTTTTTCATGTTTCCTGACCACGCAAGTAACTTGAGAAATCAAAGCAGACTGCTATTTATACCCTGGCGATCGCATCTGATTTAAATTTCTTTATTGTTATTACTAAGACTCTTGCTTGAAGGTGAGACTTAAATAGGATTAAAGCAGAATGAAAAATCAATTTAAATAATATCAAAAGTTAATCATGTCTAGAAATCATAAATTTAAATTTTTATGCCATGCAGCTATGTCTGCACTAGCTGTTATATTGGCGATCGCTCCTGTAAATGCACTTCCAGGACAAAATATTAATACTGTGATCAAATGGGCCAAAACCAGAACAAAACTACCAGTTTTAAGATATAACAATGAAGCCTATGGTTATTCCGGTACAAAAGGGAATTTATACTTTTATGTCAATGTGACTTTACCAAATGAAACAGTCATTAAAGAGGGAATAACCGTTAGTAGAGACCCTAATGTTAAATTCACTAGAAAAAATACTAAAGCAATAAAGCTAGTTCAAGATATTTATAGTTACAACCTTGCTAATGACTTTAACAAGTCTAGATACATTACAAAAATTGATCGAGACCTGTTTTATCGAGGTAAAAAATTTGCTTATATTGCTGCCGAAGTCCAGGATGGGTCAGCATTTCAGATTATTGAATTGAGTAAATTGCATCAAGAAATCGGCAATGCTAAATATTGTCAAACTCATGTATGTGACATTTAATTAATTCCAAACAATCTGAGTTGTAAATTTTTGTAAATCTCCCTGAGAAGCTGGGTGTTTTTTCATTGGCAGGAAAGCAACTGCATAACCATGCTAAAAAACCAGTTTCTACAAATTTTATTTTTTGTTGGTATAAAATTTATTACTAAATACAGGTATACAATCACTGATATTATAAATCTATGTCTAATAGCAAAAGTCCATTTCTAATGGACTTCTTACTCTCTGCGATTCTGCGCGGCAGTCGCTACAACGGGGGGAACCCCCGCAACGCGCTGCCTTGCCTCTGCGTGATACAAATTCATATTTCTACTCAGCAACGCCGAGTTTTTACATCTGTTTTAGGAAATTGCAACTGCTTCAAGTCAGCATCAGCTTGAAATCGAACTACTGTCATATCTTGCTCTTTTTGTGAGTTTGAGCGGCTTTCAACTTCTCATATAGAAGTGGATTCTTGTTTCTTAAGGACTGTTGTAGTTTCTCAAACTCTGCCTCAGCTTCCTTTAAATATGCATCAATTAGCTCTTGGTTAGCAAGATAAAAAGCGATCGCACCATAAACCTGTTCTAAGGATTTCGGGTAACTTGATTAAATCTTGACACTCCCCGACCTGAAGGTGGGGGGATTCTTGAATCTAAGACATAACTTGCTCATGCAGGTTTTCACCAACAAAAGTAGAGGTTTCATCTCCCCAAGCGTTGCTTGCATCTAGTGCAAAGGTTCCGGTATGCCCTACCGTACCCAATCCTCGACTAAGGATATTTCTAGCAGCGTTTTCATCTCTATCCATCACACAACCACATTTACAAACGTGGGTGCGAGTGGATAGTGTTTTTTTAACAACTTTACCGCATCTAGAGCAATCTTGGCTCGTATATTGCGGATTAACCGCAACCGTAACTCGTTTAAATACCTTTCCAAAGTATTCAAGCCAAACACGGAACTGATACCAAGATGCGTCATTGATGGACTTAGCTAAACAATGATTTTTCGCCATGTTTTTAATCCTCAAATCTTCGTAGGCTATCAAGTCGTTAGACTGAACTACGCACCGTGCTAATTTCACAGCATGGTCTTTACGTTGCCTACTTATTTTGAGGTGGCGTTTTCCTAAAATCTGTCTTGCCTTGCCTCTGTTTTTTGAACCTTTGACCTTTCTGGAAACTCGGCGTTGTGAACGCTTAAGAACCTTTTCACCTTTACGCAAAAACTTTGGATTTTCAACCATTGTCCCTTCAGAATCGGTGTAGTATTCATTGAGACCAACATCTAACCCAACTGTGTTTCCAGTTGACTTAATGTTCTCAGAACGGTCTACATCAATGCAAAATTGAACATATACACCATCTGCACGTTTTACCAATCTCACCCGTTTAATCTGGTTAATTTGATAGAAGTGCAAATCACGAGTACCTTTGAGTTTTAAAAGACCAATACCTTTTTTGTCGGTGAAAGTTATGGATTTACGATTATCTGCAAGCTTCCATCCTGTTGATTTATACTCAACAGAACGACAATCTTTCTGGAATTGAGGAAAACCTGTCTTGGAAAGTTGAGCCACTCCCTTGCCGGGGTTCCCCCGGTTGAAGGAAGTGGCGTGAGCCACTCCGTTGCGGGAAGTGGCGTTGCTCAAGTCGGCAGAGCCGCCCACGCAACTTTCCGCTTTTTTCCCGGAAATACCCTTTTTGCAGTTTTCATAAAACCTGGAGATAGATGACCATGCTCGTTCAGCACTAGCTTGTCTAGCCATTGAATTAAGTTCATTTGCGAAGGGGAAATTAGCCGCAAGCACAGCACAATATTTTTGCAAATCATTTTTACCCGTGCCTTTAACATCCATCCATAGCCGTATACAGCTATTGCGAATGAATTTGGCAGTGCGTATTGCATCATCTATTGCCGCTAATTGCCTTGACTTTCCATAAGCTTTGAATTCAAAAACTAGCATCTTTCTACCTCCTGTCTTATACTAGCACATCTGGTATAAGATTAATGAAAACACAATAAAAAGCCGTCCTATAAGGACGGGGCTTTAGACCCATTTTTTCGGTAAGTTTTTTGTATAATAGGTAAATAACTCATCCGATAAATTTAAAAAAATATTTGATCGCGCTTTGCGCGAGACGTTAAGAAGGGAAAAGAGAAGAAGTGTAGAGTGCTAAAGGGCAAAAGTATAAAGGGCTACTGAGTCCTCACGCGGGAACGACGGAAACAGCACGAAAACCAATGTGGTTGACACGGAGGACGGCTGCGTCCCAGGGGCGGAACGCACTGCGACAGAGCGCTGGGTCGTTGTACCAAGAACCACCGCGCAGCAGACGATATTGATTATCATTATCAATTAGCCAATCACTACTGTCTATTGGTGCATTATTATAATTTTCGTGCCACTCATCCTGACACCATTCCCATATATTACCATGCATGTCAAATAAACCAAAGGGGTTAGCAGGAAATTTCCCCACATCGGTTGTTTGCTTTCGATATTCACCCTTTGGAGCAGAATTGTATGTGTAATTGCCGTCGTAATTTGCCAAATCAGTCGTAATTGTTTCGCCAAAATAAAACGGGGTGGTTGTGCCTGCACGACAAGCATATTCCCATTCTGCCTCTGTGGGTAAGCGATAGGTTTTGCCAGTCTTTTGAGATAGTCTGGCGCAAAACTCAACCGCATCATTCCATGAAACCTTTTCCACAGGTCGATTCGCACCTTTAAAATAGGATGGGTCGGGATTTAAATCAATATTCACTTTACCAAGAGCGGCAACAGCAGCCCATTGAGCTTGGGTGACAGGAAATTTCCCCATGAAAAAGGGTTGAATGGTGACGGTATGCTGTGGACTTTCAGAGTCATATCGTCCTGGCTCATTCTCTGGCGAACCCATCAAAAATTTACCACCAGGAATTGCAACCATCTGTAAAACTACACGATTACCAAGGTTTTCTGTGAAGAATTCGGCACGTCCCCGACTGCGGCGAATTTCACAAGTTGTTTTCACCCTACCCAAAAAACCTAAGCTTTTTACCGTTAGAGTGGCAGTGTCAAATTCAAAAATTTGAGTTTGAATACCTGGAGGAGAAACAACTTTAGATGATTCTCTTGCATGTTGTTTTTGTAATTCTGCTCTTTGTTTTTCCTGGCGCAATCTTTCAGCTTCTTCTTGCTGGCGCTGATATTCTGCTCTTTGTTTTTCCTGGCGTAATCTTTCGGCTTCTTGCTGTCTTTGATATTCTGCTTGCTTCGGTGCAAATACTCGTGCTTCTATTGCTGCGATATCTTCATCCCGCAGTCCTAAAAATCTTTGATAGTCTTGCAAATCCTTTTGAACTCCCTGGCCAAAGGGATATTGTTGATTGACTGCATCAATCAATGCCTGTTCATACTCCTGTAACTTCCGCTGATACTCCCGATAAGGTTTGAGAACTTGTTCTTGAATTTCCCTAGCTTCATCTTCAGATAAGCCTAACTCCATCCGCTGAGATTCTAGTATTCTCAATGCAAAGACAGAAAAATTACCTTGTTGTACCCTATTTGTGGCTTCTTGAAGGTATATTTGTTTGGCAGTATTAACAATAATCGTTGATGATATGGGGGATGATGGCGGTGTTAAAGCTTGCAACACCTCCGTTGCTTTGGCATAACGTAAACTGAAGTGACGACGCACCATTTTGGTTAACACCTCAGCCAGATTGTCACTTAGATATACTTGGTTTCGCCAAATAATTTCACCTGTTTGGGGGTCTTCTGGCAAATCGGAGGGTAAAACACCAGTCAAAGCTTGAATAACGGTCATTCCCAAAGCATAGACATCGCTACCTAAACAAGGTTTGCCATTCTTTTGCTCATTGGGCATATAGCCAGGAGTGCCAATAACAACGCTAGGGTTTATTTCACCTTGAGTATTCAACATTAAACTACCAAGTTCTTTCACCGCTCCAAAGTCAATCAGGAAAATCCTCCCATCCTGTTGCCTTCGCATCAGATTTGGGGGCTTGATATCACGGTGAATCACTCCATAGCTATGTACAAAAGACAAGATTTCTAATACATCCTGTAAAAGCTTAGTAACATAACCTTCACTCAGTTGCTTACCAGGAAAAATTTCTCTACTCAGGTCTTGTCCCTCGATAAACTCCTGAACAATGTAAAGACTTTGGCCTTCACTAAAGTGCGCTAGTAATTGAGGAATTTGGGGGTGTTTTCCTAGCCTTTCGAGAATCGCCGCTTCTTTTTCAAAGAACTCGATCACACGGGGATTAGACTGGTTAGGACGCAGTTGCTTGACGACACATAAAGGCTTACTAGGTTGGAAATTATCTCTAGCCAAAAATGTTACACCAAAAGCGCCACCGCCTAATTGCCTAATAATTTCATAGCGTCCAGCCAGTACATTCAAGATGACTATCAACTCCTAGATAAGTAGAAGGACTAAATTAAACCTCACCTCAGATCTTGCACCTTTCAAACTGTCAGTCGCAAAACTTACCTAATTGTTCGGCTTCGCTCTCTACCGCCAGGGATTGTAAATCCCTGTCTTATAGCAAAAGTCCATTAGAAATGGACTAAATACAGAGACAAATAGATATGTAATTTTTATAACTTTATTGCGGCAGACTCATTATTTTCACTCGCAGGTGCAAGATGTGAGTCACCTCGATTGCCGGGTTTCGACTCCGCTCAACCCTCGTCTTCTCAAAGAGCGAGCATTGAGCGACTTGCCCTAAGCAAAGCCGAAGGGAGTCGAAATGCATTTCATAAATAAATAATTGTGTCTACTTACTTAATAGATTTTAGTGTGATTTTTTTAATGATTATAACAGTATCTTAGTCTCTTTTTAGTATTAATTTATTCTCCTTAAAACTTGATAATTATTAATAAAAATTGGGAAAAAACTAGTTGACAAGTATAAAAATATACATTAACATAATAAGTATGAGAAGGGCGATCGCCTGATTCCGCTAAAGAAGAAAGCGATCGCCCCTATCTAACATCCACAATTGATAAAGGCGATCGTCTGATTCCACCAAAGAAGAGAGCGATCGCCTTTATGTAACATCCATAATCGGAGTACAAATACAATCATGACACAATCCCAAAAGTACCAAGACAATCAAAATTCCGCCGAATCAAAGTTACAACAGTATCTCAAGAGCGAAGATTTAAATACACCTAATCAATCTTCTGAACAGCCATTACCCAAAAGAGAACCACTTAAGCATCTACTAATTGGTTCACCCAAAGCTGTTACTAAAACAATTCACCGTTTGCAACTCAATGGCTACGCCAGTGTAGGAGATTGGAGTCCATTGTTACCAACCGCCAACCCAGAGGAGGTAATGAGTATTTTAATCCGTCAAATTCTGATGTAATAACCCAAATTTAAGTTAGATCCCCGGCTTTAAAAAAAAGTCGGGGTTTTGGATATTTGCACATAAAGTTATAATCAATATAAAAACTAAGCTAAAAAACATCTAAATTACATAATCAAATTAAATAAAACTCTTGTGGGGTGGGCATCTTGCCCGCCCTAATTATGCAAGTTATATGTGGAACAGCTTAAAGGATCAAAACTTTATGAATTTAGTTGTCAAAACTGACTCGATCAAGACAGCACCTAAGTTAACTTATGATGTGCTGATTGAAAATCAACCAGATGGCACAGTTAAAGCAACATTACTAGGTTTACCAGACTGTCAAGGTTTAGGAAATACAGAAACAGAAGCAATAGAAAAACTCAGTCAAAGTTTACAAACTCGGTTAGAAACTGCCAAGATTGTGACTATAGAACTTGAAGCACCCAAAGTAGAAAACCCTTGGTTGAAATTTGCGGGAATGCACAAAGATAACCCTCTTTTTCCTGAAGTGCTGGAATTCATAGAAGCTGAACGAAGTCAAATCGACTTGCAGCATGGGACAAAGTGAGTATTATGTGGATATTAGATACAGACCATTTATCCTTGTTTCAAAATACTCACCCATTAATCATACAACGCATAAGAGAGCATAATACTGAAAATATAGCCATAACAGTAATTACATTCGAGGAGAAAGTTAAAGGATGGCTGAATGCGATCAACAAATACAGCACATTTCATCTGAATGAAGTACACAAGGGCGGGCAGGATGCCCACCCCACAAGATTTATCATATTAAGATGTGTACTTCATTTACTTGCAAAGTGCTGTATAATAATCAACCTTCTAAATATGACAAATTAATATGGGGATACAAGGGTTTATGGGATGAAATAGAATTTTTCAAAAATGTAAAATTACTTGAGTTTGATACTAAAGCTTGTAATATTTACGCTGAATTAGTTAGGCAGAAAATTCGCGTTGGCACTCAAGATTTACGCATTGCAGCAACTACGCTATCAGTGAATGGGGTTTTAGCAGAATCGAAAAGAAGCCCCGCGCTCTAACGCTTCGTTGAGCGTCGGGATGAATTTTTGGGCGACGACGAATTGACCCACTGTCCTGTCAATCCGTAGGATTGACAGGACAGTGGGTCGATGAGGAGTCGCCATTTTTAACTTTGAGGGAATCGATAAAATTTTCAATTACATGGGTCATAGTTGTATCGTTTTGAGCAGAATATAAACGTAAT
>JAHHHC010000001.1 GCA_019359515.1 Desmonostoc vinosum HA7617-LM4
AACCATGTCAAGATTTATTCACGGATTTAATGAGATTAAGTCGCAATAAATGTAAGTATTATCAACGGGGTCTCAGGGCTATGGAGCTTATTTTATCAGTATCCTAGCTTTTTTGTCGCCCCGTCAGGTCTATTCCTTACCCTTACGGGTTCGCCAGTCGCTTCAAGTCGGCAAAGCCGCCCAACGCGCCGGCTCACCATGTTCCGCACCTGCAAATCCTCATAGGCTACCAAGTCTACCGACTGGACTACGCACCTTGCCAACTTCACGACTGCCGTCTCACCGCCAAGTCTGCGACTATGGCGGGAGTCTTCTTGCGGAGCTTAGATAAAACTTTTGGCGTTGCTGAATTCAGGTATAAAAATGATTTTGCATGATTTCCAAAACCTTGTAGAGACGCGCCATGGCGCGTCTCTACTTATGAGGGGTTAGCTGGGGTGGTACAACAGGGTAATAAAGGCTTGTTGATCACTTCTGGCTGAATTTCTACTGATTTCAACAACTCATCCCAATATGTTTTAACCTCTGGATCGTTAGGACGTTGACGGCGTAAAGTAGCTATGGTTCTTAGAGCATCTTCCCAAAATCCGGCTGTGGCGAATAGAACTGCTCGATCTAAATCTGTGGTTGTTTGTCCTAACTGCACAGCGAGGTTTTCGTCTTCTGTTCGTTGGATTTTGCCTTCTATGTAAACATCTTGATCGCGATTTTGGGCATCACAAACCATCGAAAAACCCCAGGTATATTCTTTACCAATTGTTAAAGGAGGTTGATTTGCAGGCAGGGTGATGCTGAGAATACCAGTCTGTTGAGCAGGTGTGAAAATTCCTTTGTATAATGGCTCAACGCTTTCATCATCCTCTTGCAAAACAAATTCCAGTGCTTTGACTTGTGCAGAGGTTTGAGGAACATAGAAAAAGAATGTGGGATGCTCTGTTGTGGTAAGTTGCACTTCTTTATCGGTCGGGATTATGGGAATTGGAGCTTGTGCAGCTTGCAAGCAACTTCCCCTGGTTGCTGCGGATCTGACTCTACCAGGTCTACCAGGAACAAAGGCAATCCGATTATTTCTCCGGCGCTGAATGTAACCCGTCACATTTCTAATAGCCGCAGTAGCGTATTTATCTCCAGGGCGTATCTGTGCTGCTTGCTGAAAATAGCTCAAAGCTTTGCGATAGTTTCTGCGTCTAGTTTCAGAATAGCCGAGTTGCATGTATTGACTGTAAGCATTATTTCTTTGCGCTAGTTGATAAACTCCATCTGTAGCTGAAACCTCAGTAATATTTACAGTACCTATGGGGAGAAATACTAAAGCAGCAAGTACAGAACCTGCTAAAAATTTATGTGCCATAATATTCATACATGTTTATATTACGTTCTTTTTGTTTATATAATACAGTAGCTCAGGCTCAAGAAGGGCTATGCTGTCCCTTGCAAAGACGTACGTAAGGTTACTTAATGTTCCTTATGCCGAGAGGGAGATCAGCGGACGCGGAGACGCGGAGAATAATCAATAACGAATGACGTTAGCGTAGCGGTAGCGAGTCCGCGAGCGTCATGACAATTCCGGCGTTGCAGAAACGCGGGATGACTTTCAAGATTTTCCTTTGCGTCTTTACGTGGCAGTAACGAAAACTCTTTCCAAGATTTGCGATCGCCCTAACAACCTCATGAAAAATCTAGCTCTACTATCTGCTACAGTCCTTGCTACCACATTTGGATTGGTTTTTGGGACAATGCAAAACGCCTCTGCTTTAGACTGGAACTGGAATTATTCTGGTACTGGCATAGCGGCAAGTGGTACTCTTACCACGAATGACACCCATTAGTTTTTCTGCAACTATAGCCAGCGTGCCTGAACCCACCTCTATTCTTAGCTTACTGGCTCTTGGTACTCTCGCTGCAACTTCAGCACTCAAACGTCAGCAGTTATCTAACACTCCCAAAAGACTTCCGCCACAGCATTAGCTTGGTGGTGAGAGGATGTCATAACCGAACCTGTTGTAAGTGACTGCGGGGGTTATAGGTACGTATGGCCCGAATTTTTTCATAATATTCTCGCTCTTGCTGGCTCAGTTCTTTTGGTGGAACAATCGCCACCTTCACTAACTGATCGCCACGTCCACCCTTAGCCAAGGGCCAACCTTTACCACGTAAGCGTAGAGATTGACCAGAACGCACGCCCGCAGGTAGTTTCACTTCAACAGTACCATCGGGTGTAGGTACATCAATTGCAGCACCTAAAGCGGCTTCATCTGGTGTGATTGCTACTTCGCATACCAAATTATCGCCTTCAATTTGGAAAAATGAGTGCGGCTGAAGTTCCACCTTGAGATACAAATCACCCCGTTGTTGAGTCATGGGGTTGATTTGACCTTTTCCCCGCACGCGCAAGCGAGTACCGGGTTTAGCACCAGCTGGGATGCGAACATCTATAGTTTCATTGCCTAGACTGAAGCGCTTTTGTACACCATTGAATGCTTCTGCAAAAGTCAAAGCGATCGCAGCTTCTGTATCTTGAGTACCACCTGTACCTACATCTTGAAAACCATAATCACTATAACCGCTAAAACCGCTACCTGCTCTACCTGCGGAGGTGCGGTAAGAGTAGGTTTGCCGTCCACCGCGAGGACTAGCACCACCAAAACGTCCTAACAGTTCATTGATGAACTCATCAAAGTTACCGTATTGGCTGAAGTCGAAGCCACCCATATCAACGCCAGCACCGCCAGATGGAAAACCACCTTCCCCAACCTGTTTCCAGTATTGACCGAATTGGTCGTATTTTTTGCGCTTATCTGCGTCTGATAAAACTTCGTAGGCTTCGTTAACCTCCTTAAAACGGGCTTCCGCCTGTTTATTGTTCGGGTTGACATCGGGGTGATACTTACGGGCTAGCTTACGAAAGGCTTGTTTAATTTCCTCTGGACTGGCAGTTTTACTAACACCCAAAATTGCGTAATAGTCTTTGAAGTCAGTTGCAGCCATCTACCAGCCTCCTGTAAAAGTTCCCTTTAAGTTTTTTTTAAGATAAGAGATTTTGTATTTGCCAGGTATAATGCCCGGACAAAACACTCTGATTTTAAGTTAACAAACAATATAGAAAATCAAGTGTGGTTCTCGCTCACTCCACAAGAGCAATTCCCGTACTTTCGATAAATATGGGGTATTGGGGACGCGGGGACACGGGGACGCGGAGAAAATTACTCCCTCATCCCCCTCATCCCCAAAAGCGATGGGATATTTTTTATTTAGAAGTCCCTAAAGTTCTAGAAAGCGGATAAGACTGTCTAAACCTTCTTCCAAGCTTGGGGGTGCATCCCGGAGTTGACGGTGCATTCGCAAGATGATTTCTTCAGGAACTAGTCGGGCTTGCTGTGAGGCAGCAGTGCTGAAACGCTTCTTGTTGCGTGCTAAACACAGCCAAACTGGGGTATTCACCCAGATGCCAGTAATGTGAGTAAAGCCTAACTCACGGGCTATGGTGATCACTTCACGGCGGTTGCTGCGCTGGGTGTTGGTAGCATCAAAAATTGCTGTATTATTTGTGGCGATCGCTTGTTGTAATTGTCGCTCAACTTCGCGCCAAATCAGCGGCCACGGCCCCTGAACCGTTTCTGAGCCAAAAATTTGCCCCCGGATAGCATCTGTAGAAACCAGGTGCATCTGGGGACATTCTGCCAATAACTGTTTGGCTAAAGTTGACTTGCCACTACCAGGGAGACCGATTAGCAAGATGAGTGCTGTTAGCGGTAGCGGGGCGTTTAGCACGTGCTGAGTGCTGTGGTGTTTAGCCCGTGCTGAGTGATTAGTTATTTTACTCATAGCCTATTATTCATAACTCAGTACTCATAACTCAGCACTCAGCACTGTTAAATAATTCGTAATTCGTAATTCGTAATTAAGTTTTGTAATGGGGATTTGACCCCAACACAAAACTTGCCGGTTATGGAACCGGGGGACTTAAACCCACGGAACTTGTTAAATGATCATTCCATCAGGAATCACGGCATTTTTTAACACAACGACAATCCCGCTACGGATGTAGAAACCTTGACTTTCGCGGTCTGCTTCTTGCACGTTATCTTTGTTGATAATTTTGACATCGTGACCAATGCGAGCATTTTTATCGACGATAGCGCGGCGGATAATTGTATCCGTACCAATACCTACAGGGATGTCACCTTTTTCGATGCTGCATTGACGCTCTACAGAAGCTTGGTAATAATCCGCACCCATCAGTAGAGATTCTTCGATTATACAGCCCGATTCTACGCGCGATCGCACTCCTAAAACTGCGTGGTGAATACGGCAATTTTTCAAAATGCACCCTTCGCTAATGATTGCTTCTTTGATTTCACATTCTAATAGTTTACTTGGAGGTAAGTAACGAGCGCGGGTATAAATTGGTGCGTCTTCATCGTAGAAGCTGAAGGGCGGCATGGGTTGCTGAGTCAATGCTAAATTCGCATGATAAAACGCCTCAATTGTTCCAATGTCTTCCCAATAGCCATCAAATAAATAAGCTTGAACGTTGTAATCTTTGGAAGCATCGGGAATAATTTCTTTACCAAAATCAGTCCGTTCTGTTGCTTCTTTGAGCAACTTAAACATGACATCTTTTTTAAAGACGTAAATCCCCATGGAGGCGATGTAAGGCTGTAATTGGGCTTGTTCTTCTGTCAAGCCTAAAACAGTAGTATCGACTTGCATTTTGGTTAAGGCGTCGCCTTTGGGTTTTTCACTAAAGTCAATCACCCTACCAGAGTCATCAATCTTCATCAAGCCGAAGTCTGAGGCGCGGCGGTCATCTATGGGGATGACTGAAAGCGTGATGTCGGCACCTGTCTCTCTGTGACGCTGGACAAATTGCCGATAGTCCATGCGGTACAGGTGATCCCCAGAGAGGATAAGATATTCGTCTATATCCCATTCTTGCAACAGCCATAGATACTGACGCACAGCATCAGCCGTACCTTGGAACCAGTTGGGGTTTTCTGGTGTTTGTTGTGCTGCTAGTACTTCTACAAATCCTTCATTGAAACCAGTAAAGTTGTAGGTACGAGCAATGTGGCGATTTAAAGAAGCTGAGTTGAATTGCGTTAAAACATAGATTTGATAAATTTCTGAATTTATGCAATTACTAACAGGAATATCTATTAAACGGTACTTCCCTGCCACGGGTACCGCCGGTTTTGCACGGAGTTTCGTTAGCGGATACAGCCGAGTACCCGCACCGCCACCAAGAATGATTGCTAATACTTTTTTCACAAGATTTCTCCCGACTGCCTTTCAACTCTCACCTTCAGTTTAGGACTGTCTGTATCTGCTGGTAAGGGGGGATCACAGATTCTCATTGAGGAATTTTACAAAATACAGCTAGTAATCAATAATGCTACTGAGAAATTAAAAGCTAATTAATACGTTTTAATTTATACCTTAAATTCAGGTTAATCACTACTTTTATTGAGATAGAAAAATAGATTTATTTAGATATAAACTATCAAGTAACTGTTATAGCTGGATCTTATGGTACCTATAGATGACTCAACAGGAATCCCCAAATGTAATTTGGATTGCTAAATTAAATACTTAGGGTTTGTTTTTTTATCGTGTTATTAATCTTTAGACGTAATTTTTGCGATCGCGGGAGATACTCAAGATTGCTGAGATCAAAGAGCGATCGTATTCTTTAAGTGATTGTCCCACGACTGTTCTGACAGAGTAACTTTCCCAAGATGTCGCCAGAAGGCAACCCTGAACAGCGAACCATTAACCTAATCTTGCATAATCTTGGCTATCGCTTGAGTGTGCAATCAATTCAAGCACCATCGGGGAATTGAAGCAGCAAGACACCATTACCCAGTCCCCAATCCCCAATCCCCAGTCCCCAATCCCCAATCCCCAGTCCCCAATCCCCAATCCCCAATCCCCAATCCCCAGTCCCCAATCCCCAGTCCCTCTTACTTACAGATTCGCTGCATTAATCACTCCATAACCCCATTTGTGGTCAAACGTACCTGGGGGTTTTCCTGGGATAGAACTATTTTGGCGTAGTAAGTCTTTAACAGCGGCTGGGTCAAGTTTAGGATCACGCTGTAATAGTAGTGCTACTATTCCGGTGATAAATGGTGTTGCCATGCTTGTACCAGCTGAAGCCACAAATTTAGCATTAACTATTTTAGAGCGATCAGAATTTGCATCCGCAGACAGTGCAGAAATAATCATTGCCCCTGGTGCTGCGACATCGGGCTTTTGGTGGTCATTTCTCAGTGGGCCTTCGCTACTGAATTCGGAAATGGTATGCAACTCCATGCCCATTTCTCGTGCTTGTAAATCAATATCTGTATACTTAACTCTAGTAGTATAAGCAGCGACAGTGATTGCACTACTAGCCGTACCAGGAGAACCAATTTTTACAGAGTCCTTGACACTTTGACCTGTGAAAAACACTCCTGAACCATCATCTAGTGTCCACACATCCAAACGGGCCTCAGTTGCCGAATGATTACGTACCTGCAACTGCCAAATACCCCCTTGTATTGGTGCTTTATCCTTACCACGAATTTGCACAAAAAAATTGCGATCGCCATTCATCGGGTCGGGGCCTGGCGTTACCAATTGTATTAGTGCATCTGGCAAATCATAATCCTGTGCGGGATTGCCTTTAGTAATCACCGTTTGAAAAGGACTGACAAAATCATTGGGACTCCGCACCGACACTTCCAACTCACTATCACGGGAATACCAACCATTTAGCCAAACTATACCCGCTTGATTGAGAGGAATATTAAAGCGCATATTATGCGTGCATCCAGAAGGTATGATTGCTTGACCATGAAGATTATCATTGCCCTCATTACCCGCAGCACAGCAAACAATTCGTCCCGGCCCGGTTTCGGCGTCAATAATTTTTGATAGAGAATCACTACCATCATGAGCATCAGCATGTCCACCGACACTTAGATTAACTACAGCTGGGCATCCCAACTCATCAGCTACTCGAAAAATGTAGCGGATACCATCGGCAATGTGGGCATCTTGTAAATCCGACTTAATGATGATTAATTCTGCCTCCGGTGCAACCCCGCTATAGGTAGTATCAGCACCAGCAGCAATTCCTGCAACATGAGTGCCGTGACCGTCAGTATCTTGGGAAACAGTGATTTGTGCCCCGGTAAATTCAGCTCCATAGCGCCCCTCTGCGACTCCTGGCCCCGGCAGCGTTTGATCCCAAACCCGTGAAATCCGTCCAGCAAAAGCGGGGTGCTTTGAGTCAATTCCACTATCGATAATGCCGATAATTACTCCCTTGCCAGTTAACCCAGTTTTACTCTTAAAATCCGGTACTTGAACTGTTCCTAGAGCAACATCCATCCGTAACTTCAGTTTGCGTGATGGCTTAATGCGTTGAACAACAGCCTCCTCCGATAAAGCATCTAAACCTCCTATTGGTAAGAAAGCCGTGCGTACATTCCCAGAGCTTTGATTAACTTCGATACCATATTGCGACAAATAACTCAAATCTGCATCAGAGTCGCAGTAAAGAAAAACCACACTTTTAGTTGGTTTAACAGCATTTTTAGGAGTAAATATACCTAGCGATCGCTTGTGAGTAATTAAAGCTGACTCTCCTTCATTTTGATAATCCTTAACAGCCAAAAGTAGCCCAGGAGAAAGTTTTTCGTGTCTCATTCTTGCCTTTACCTCAATTTATTTGCAATCAAAAGTCAGGATATTCTGACTCCAGACTTTCTTTTCTATGAAGCCTGAATGCAACATGGTATAACTCATATCCTGGAGAATGTCTCTCTTGGGGATGAGGTAGGGGCGGGGGCAGGCTTTTATGGGTAGGTTTTTTAGATTTCGCGTTTTGGTTGACGCGGAGACGGGGAGACGCGGTGAGACAGCGAGTAAAGGAGGGTTTCCCTCCGCAGGCGACTGCGTTAGCGAGCTTGCGAGCGTCACCCGAAGGGTGACGCGGAGAAAGATTTCGGAACGGAAAAATAGGCTTTTTCAGACTAAATATGAAAAACCTACCCTTGAAAGTGGGGGGGCAGGGAGAGCAGTAATCAACACTCATTCCCAGTCCCCAATCCAATCCCCAGTCCCCAGTCCCCAGTCCCCAATCCCCAGTCCCCAGTCCCCAATCCCCAATCCCCAATCCCCAATCCCACGACAATTTTCTACCACAAGCAAGAGTTACAAAGTAGCAACTATTTGCAACGATCGCTTCTGAAGGTACAGAGAGTCGTTTATGCAAATACATACACCAGACTGGGTGAAGCACGCTGTTTTCTATCAAATTTTTCCAGACCGCTTTGCCAGAAGTAAACAACCGCGTAAACGGCTGTTACATGAAGCCCGTTGGGAAGATTGGGACGCTATGCCAACTCTGCAAGGCTATAAAGGCGGAGATTTATGGGGCATTGTGGAAGAATTAGACTACATCCAGAATTTAGGAATTAATGCAATTTACTTCACACCGATTTTTCAATCGGCTAGTAATCACCGTTACCATACCCACGATTATTATCAAGTTGACCCGATGCTGGGAGGCGATGAAGCTTTTAAGGATTTACTAGAGGCAGCCCATCAACGAAATATTAAAGTTGTTCTCGATGGAGTCTTTAACCATTCTAGTCGCGGCTTTTTCTTCTTTCACGACGTTTTAGAAAATGGCCCACATTCACCTTGGGTAAATTGGTTCAAAATTGAAGGCTGGCCCGTTTCACCCTACAATGGCGAGTTCCCTGCTAACTACGTTGGTTGGGCAGGAAATCGCGCCTTGCCAGAATTTAATCACGATAACCCAGAGGTACGCGAATATATCATGGAAATTGCCGAATATTGGATTAAATTCGGTATCGATGGTTGGCGATTAGATGTACCATTTGAGATCAAAACTCCTGGGTTTTGGCAAGAATTTCGAGAGCGAGTAAAAGCCATCAATCCCGAAGCTTACATTGTTGGTGAAGTGTGGGGAGATTCCCGCGAATGGTTGGATGGAACCCAATTTGATGGGGTGATGAATTACTTGTTTGCTGGGCCGACAATTGCATTTACAGCAGGCGATCGCGTAGTCTTAGATCAAGTCCAAAGCCGTGACTATCAACCATATCCACCCTTATTCGCTGCTGAGTACGCTGCCAAAATTCAGGAATTATTGCAACTTTATCCTTGGGAAATTCAGCTCACTCAACTGAATTTGCTAGCAAGCCACGATACAGCAAGATTGTTAACCATTGCTGGTGGCGACAAAGCCAGCATAGAATTAGCTACTCTATTGCTATTAACCTTTCCTGGTGCCCCCAGCATCTATTATGGTGATGAAGTTGGTTTACCTGGTGCTATAGACCCAGACTCACGTCGGGGTTTTCCCTTAGAAGCCAATTGGGATAAAGAAATTTTCAATACTCATCGTCAATTAATTATCCTCCGCCATGCTTACCTAGCCTTGCGTACAGGTGATTATCAAGTTCTCTACGCTCAGGGGGCACTCTACATCTTTGCACGCACTTTGGGAACAGAGGAACTAATTATTGCCGTTAACACAGGAACAGCCTCAGCAAAAGCGGATGTAGATGTCACAAATTTGCGTACTCAACCCAACAAACTGTTATACGGTACAGCAGATATTGAGTGGAACAGTACACATTTATCGTTGAGTCTTCCCCCACGTACTGGATGTATTTTTGGGAGTAGGGAGTAGTCGAAGTGCTGCTTCCCTGTCCCCTAGCCTCTAGTCTCTAGTCCCTAGCCTCTTTGATTTTTTTGACAAATCCGGCTAATCCTAGTCCGAGCAGACCGATGACATCGGAGCCTTCGGGAACACTTTTCGGGTTGTTGGTTTCGCCATTTCCGTTGTTACCTGAATTGTCGTTACCTCCACCAGAATTATTATTTCCTCCAGGATTTTCGCTGACATAGGGAACACCGTTGATGAAAGTGATGTAAGCTCCACCTGTGGAAATGTCATCCACAAAAGGAGTCTCACCTTCAATATCTTCTTGAATTATCGTTGTGGAAGCAGCACCTTTACACTTAGAAAATCCAAAAACTGAAGCTAATGAATTTACACATTGGTAATTTGATTTCCATGAAAAATTTATATCTAAGGGGGTACCTTTGTTAAGATCGGCAGCATTTATCCCATAAAGTTGGGTATAAAATCCTAAATTACTTCCCTTAAGATCCCATGATACTGTTGGCCCATCAGTAAATTTCTGAACATATGGACTAGTTATATTATCCAAAACACTGTCACGCTTATCTGGCACTATATCTTCATAATTATGTTTAAATTGCTTTCTATACTCGTTGAATTTAACCTGATTTTAAGCATTTAATAGCTGGTAATGCGACTAACACTAAATCGGGTGTTAATTATTTTTCTTATGTATAGAGATTCTACAATTAGTAAACTAGTTTATCAGAACGCCACCGATCAAAGTAATGTTGTGATCAGCGGCGGCAATTAAAAAAACCTAGTTTTATTAGTTATTATCAGCAATCATCATTATGATAATTGCTGGGTCACAAGTTACTTAATTTCAAGTAACTCAGAATTAGTAGCTTAGTATGAAGAGAAAATTTACTAAGTAAGTCAGTGAGAAAAATTCAATGTATATAAAGAAATATGAATTATTTATAGGGTGGGTTATGCCGTAGAGTAATGCACCGTAAATTGATGATGGTGCGTTGTCGCGTAGCGGAACGCACCTTACATTTAAATTTACGTCTGATGTGAATTAGGAATACCGTTGATGAATGCAACAATAGCCCTCATCTCCCAACCTCTTCTCCCAAGTGTGGGAGAAGAGGAGCAATTTCAAAGTCCCTCTCCCAATTTGGGTGAGGGATTTAGGGTGAGGGCAAAGATTTATGACATCAGCAAGACCAATTTTTCCTAACTTAATAGACATCAGGTGCTAGAAGGCGCGGTAGAAATAGAATTAAAACGTATCATTGGGGAAGTGTGCAAGACTTACGGGTGGATACTTCATGCGTTGGAAATAATGCCTGACCATGTTCATCTGTTTGTGCAGGCAGACCACACCACAGCACCAGTAGAAATCGCCAAAACAATGAAATCAATTTCTGCTGTACATATATTTAATACATTTAAAGACCTAAAAAAGCGTCGTTTCTGGGGTTCTGGAATGTGGAGTGATGGCACGTTTTACTCATCTGTTGGCGGAGTCTCAGAAGAAGCGGTGAAGCGGTACATAGAAACTCAAAAACAACGAGGTGATGCGCTTACCCGAAAGGATAATGCTAATTAAGGGGGCAGACGCTCATTCCTCGCTACCGCTTCGCTAACGAACCCCCAAAATTCACGCCGTGCTTACATCCCCATTCCCTCGTGGGTGGGGATGTAAGCACGATCAATAAAAAAAAGGACTGGGGACTAGTGTTTTTACTGTGTACCAAGTACTGAGTATAGTGAAACTTAAAAATCAGTTAAGGGCACTCAACGACTAAGCAAACAGCATCTCAATCAATACTGCTACACTGGGGAATAACCTACACGAAGGACGAAGTTGAAAACTTCATCCTTCAGATGACCCCAAAAAGCACAATTATGCTAAAGCGTTCTAAGTTCGAGACAACTCAGTCTCAGATTATGCATCGTGCCGAAGATTTGATTAGTGCGGCCTCAAATCGCTACCGAATTACGGTTCAAGTAGCAAATCGTGCCAAGCGCCGACGTTACGAAGATTTTGAAAGTGCAGAAGACGCAATGATGAAGCCAGTTTTACGGGCAATCATCGAAATGTCCGATGAACTGACTCAGCCAGAAATTATTGGCGAACTGTAAAAACAGTACTGAGGTGAGAGTGCTGAGTTGTAAGTAAAAATAAACCTTAACAGCACTTTCATCTTCAGAGTATTTGCGTATGAAAAAGAAAAAATCTCTGCTTTGGTCAACACTCTTTGCACGTCAAACTCAGTACTTAGCACTATTAATAACCTTAATGGTAGTGAGTGCAATTATTTTAGGTACAGGCGCAAGTAAATTAACACATACAAACTTATTCAGCATCCAACCAGCGATCGCTCAAAGAATCACTCCTGGAGAGGTATGGCAACAAGTTTATCAACAATTGCCTGATTTTCCACGGGAAAATAAGTACATCAGCAATGAAACTGGAAAAGTTGCCGAAAACAACACCTTAGCAAATCGTCTAATTAGATATCACATTTATATAAAAGAACGCGCCCCAAATTATCGCCTCGATTGGAAGCTAACTTTAGCTGATTACCTGGGTGCAAATGAAATAATGTACGATAACACCTATCCAGGAAACGATACATTAAAACAAAATCCGATAGAAGGCGATCGCGCAGCCATTGCACGCCTCAGCCGTCGCCAACGCAATGCCTTAGTGCAAGCTTTAGTCAATATTTTTACCCCTCAAACCACACCTCAACCTAAGACAGATAACTAACCGCACAGAGACTTTTCTCTGCGCTTCCCTTAGCGTTACTCTGCGTTTAAAAATATAAATGGAACGTTTAGTCAAAAGCGGAACTGGCTGGCGTATTGGCTGGAATCCTGATGCACCCGAATATAAAGGTTTAGTAGGCACCGATGATTGGGCTGTTGAGTTAACCGAAGCCGAGTTAAATGATTTTTGTCGTTTATTCACACAACTAGCAGACACCATCAAGCAACTCGCCACTGAATTAATGGATGAAGAGAAAATTGCTTGTGAAGCCGAAAGCGATTTATTATGGATGGAGGTAGAAGGTTATCCTCACGCCTACAACATGCATTTTATCCTCAACACAGGGCGGTGCGTAGAAGGTAAATGGGATGCCTCTGCTGTTGACGGTTTGCTGCAAGCCACCGCAACACTCAAAATTTTTTAAATTTAACCCCTTGATTGTCATTGCGTTTTGCAGTATGATATAACTTCTGACCGGGGCGTAGCGCAGCTTGGTAGCGCGCCACTTTGGGGTAGTGGAGGTCGTGGGTTCAAATCCCGCCGCTCCGATTGAATAAAAAGCTTACCATAAGCTAGCTTCAATCATTCTCCTGAATTTAGCAAATAACTTAGATGGCAGTTGATACTGCTACCTCCATAACCAACTGACATCGCACCATCTCGTTGGTAATGCATAACCGAACAGCATGGTTTATTGACTGGCAATTGTTGGTAATTTGTCCCAATGCGGTAGCGGTGAGTATCGGTGTAGGACATCAGACGTGCTTGCAAAACTTTATTTTGATAGGTTGCTAGATCCCCAACTTCCACCTTTTGAGCGTGGCTTCCTACACCCATACTTCTTGAAAGCGGGCGACGGGCGGCGCACTACTTGCGATGAATGAAATAAACATTTTTTCCCTACTCCTTACTCCCCACTCCCCACTCTCTACTCCTTGGTAAGAAAGCCTTAATTAAATAGATTAAATTATTGAGTGAACGTGATTTCTTAAAATAAGAGTTAGCACCTAGTTGCATGATTTGTAGAACTTGATCTTTACCTTCTGAATCTCTCATTACTATCACTGGGATATTCATCAATAATAAATGTTGCCTTATCCATGTTAGTAACTTAATGTCTGACAAAACAGGTTTGTTTAAATCAGTCAATATCATTACTGGAAGAGAATAATATATTAATGAAGTATCAGAAACTGTATTTTCAAGGTAGTACATAGCTTCCGTATCAGAGTTAACTATAACAACATCAAGATGTTTAGAGAATGCCTTCTCAACAGCATACTTAATCAACATGTTTGTTAAGTCATTAGAAACTAGTAAAATAGTATAAGCAGCTTTCCTCATAATCTGAACTAAAATAAGATCAAATAATATATGTAGGGTACATCAGTACGAAGAATTTAGTAGTAAGCTCGGAATGACTGTAACTTACGCATCTATTAAATTTGGATTGTAATTAATAGTTTGGCATCACAGATTCTGAAGAGCCAAAATGCTTTAAAAAATTAATTTTTATCCACCTTTTAATTTTGCCGATTCATTTTTAGTAAATCAAGATTCATAAAATAATCAGTTAGACATAAAAAGTAGATTTACGTCTGGAGATATTTATAATCTGTTAATGAAAGAGAAAATCCATTGTTTGATTAAGATTCTGATGACCAGAAAAATAATAAATATATGCCAAAGAGGATATTTACAATTCTGAAAAAGTGTGTATCTAGTAAAGTAGGTATCTAATTGAGAGTGACATATAAGGTTTAATTAAGTCTTTTTGAGAAGAGATTTTAATAGTTATCAGTTAAGAGGGAACGGGGAACAGGCAAAAGAGCAATCTGAAAAAAGAATATGAGAAATAAGTACTGAAGAACCAAATACTTTAAGAGATGATTTATAAAGTAAACCTGAAATTGTAGGGTGCGTTATAGCAACGCTTAACGCACCGAGAAAAACGGTGCGTTACGGCTAATCCTGACTCTCTTAAACTCCGTAATCCTTGCATAGCCGTAACACACCCTACTTAATCTTTACTTTATAAATAGGCTCTAATTTCGTAGTAGCGCTTTAGCGCTGATTTAATATTTTACTCATTTTAGTAACTGGAACTACTATGGTACTTCTTAAATAATGAGGCGCTCTTTTTAAGGCAGTAAATCCTAATCGTAAATAAAACCCTTCAGCATATAAGCTAGCAGTTGTAATTACTTTATCTACACCTTGAGCAGTTGCTTCATGGCAAAAATGTGTAACTAATGCTCGCCCTATTCCTTTACCTTGATATTTAGGATGTACATATAGTCCAATTAATTCATCAATAATAAAGCTAGCGAATCCTGTAACTATATCACCATCAACAGCCACCCACAGATTTTCGATTTTCATACTCTTCAAGATATTTGAACCATCAGGCTTGTCACGATAATTACGCCAAGCTAACAGTTCTTTTTCAGAGTAAAAAGTTGTAGGCAGCGCTTTAATGGCAGCAATATGAATTGCACTCAGCACCCATACGTCTGTTTCCTCAGCAGGTCGAAGAGATATTTCATAATCGCTCATAGTTTTGAGAACTGGGGATTGGGAACTGGGGGACTGGGGACTGGGAAATAATTTTCTTGATTGCCAATACTCAATACCCAATACCTACTAATTACTAGTTTGCAGTCCCTTTTGAGAAATAATTCGTTGAACGATTTGCCGTCTAATTTCCTGAAGATTTTGACCACCACCTCTAACACGAGCCAGTATAGCAGGTGATGCCGTTTGAGGAGAACCACTCAGTAGCAGCGGAAACTGCATTTACAACTTTGGCTGTGCCTTTAATTACGAATTACGTTAGCGTTAGCGAAGCGGTAGCGATAGCGTAGCGTAAAGCCTGCGGCATAGCTTCGCTTAGAGCGAGTCATCGAGCGTCAGCGTAAAGCCTGCGGCATAGCTTCGCTTAGAGCGAGTCATCGAGCGTCGCGTCATTACGAATTACGCGCTTCGCAGCGGTAGCGAGTCCTCGATAGCGTCAGCGTAAAGCCTGCGGCATAGCTTCGCTTAGAGCGACACAGGAGCGTCGCGTCATTACGAATTACGAATTACGAATTATTTAACCGCTTACTGCGGTCTCAAATCGTTGGATAATTCTACAATTCCTCTAGTTCCATCAATCCGGACTCGCTGCCCATCTTGCAAAAGCCATGTAGCACCGTGTACATCCATGACTGCGGGAATCCCGTACTCACGGGCGACGATCGCACCATGAGAAAGTCTGCCTCCAGCTTCGGCAATCAAGCCTCCAGCTTTGACTAAAAAAGGTGCCCAACCAGAATCTGTATAAGGCACTACCAAAATTGTGTCTCGGTCAATCTCTGGGATTACTTGTAAATTTCGCAACACCTTAATCCGCCCTTCAGCTTGTCCGTGACTAGCTCCAATACCTTGTAAGATTTGGTCAGAATATATGGCGGAGGGGGCTAGAGGGTGAGGTGGTGTGTTGCCGTAAACTAACAGAGGTACTTGGGGTATCTGGCTATCTTGGGCAAATTGCGATCGCCTAAATTCTATCGCTTCACTTAAACTAGCAATCAATCTCGCATCTGAACCTGCTACTAAACGCCGTACTTCATCGAACTCCAGAAAAAAGATATCTCCAGATTGTTTGAGTAAGCCAGATTTTAACCAAGTCTTTTCTAAAGCAACAAAACTCCAGCGTAGTTCAGCTAATAGTCGTGAATAAACTTCGGTAACTCGCCCTTTGAGATCCACGCGCTTTTGCACAGGGCCACGCTGACGCTTATCGGCAATTATTTGATTAATTAAATCTTTAGAACCCGTTTGCAATTCATTTCCCTGCATCATCATGACAAACATCTGCTTGATGGGCTGGGGATTCTCTCGCCAAGTGGGCACAGAAATATCGGTTCCCACTTCGCTTAAATAACCGTAATCCTGAAGCAATTCGTCAAATTCATAGACAATCTTTTCTCCCTCTGGAGTTTGCTTTAACTGTTCAAATACGCTTTCTGGATTAATCTCAGGTAATAACTGTTTGGCGTCTGCGGCTAAAGCACTTAGCGATCGCAATGCCCCCACCTCTGGTGCAACACTGTGATCAATCTGTCCATCCTTCACCCGAAAAATCGCCTGTCGCAAGGCTGCACTCAAGGGGGCAAAAATGCTGTAATATGTGGCTCGCCGCAGCAACTCTAAAATAGTGTCGATTCTCACTAATAGCTTGGCTAGTTCTAGATAATCTACAACTTCTTCGGCTAACTGCGACAACCCAGGAATAAATCGCTTTTGATAATCCTGCTTAAAATCTTTTTCTAAACGTAATTCCCGCCTCAGTAACTTTGTCAGTCCTGGTAAATTCTCCCAGGTTGACTTTAAGGACGGTTTGCTCATTTTTGCACCTCTAGTCAGAAACTCCAGACTTTCCGGTGGCAAGCCCATCCTTAAAAAAATCTCTCCTAAGAGGGATGCATTAAAGTATGCTTTTGAGTAATGCAGTGTGGCAGTTTCCGTAAAATCTAAGCCAAGGGTGCGATCGCCTAAAACTATAGTAAAAATTTCTCCCCAAACTCCACAGGTTAAAGGACGATTAATCGACCAAGTTAAAGGATGAATTACACCGGGAATGACTTCTGCGGCAATTTTACGTGTCCAAATTGGTAGTAAGGTGGTGATGGGTCGAGCCTGCAACACCCAGAGTGTTTGACCGTCGTAACTCCACTCGATATCTTGGGGTATGCCGTGGTAACGTTTTTCCAGACGGCGGGCTAGATATGCGACTTGCTTGATTAGTGCTTGTGGGACTCGTCCTTCACCTTCTAATTGCACAGAAGAGAAATTTTCAGTCTCGACTACAAAAGCGCGATATTGTTCTGGTGTCACTTTGCCAGAAACGACTTGCGACGCACTACCCGGTAAGGCTTCAATCACCACAGCATCACCTTGCTGGGTAATCGGATCGCGGCTAAAAGCCACACCTGAAAATACACCTTGAACTTGTTGTTGAATCAACACCGCCATAGCTGCATCATTGGAACCGCGATCGCGTCGATATTGCACAGCAGACGGATGATTGTAAGAAGCTTGCACTTGGGCGATCGCGGTTTGTAAACCCTGTTGGCTGGTAACATTTAAAACTGTTTCATATTGCCCAGCGGCAGAAGCTTGTTCCGAGTCTTCGCCAATAGCAGAGGAACGTACCACCAAGGGAGACAATTCAGAAGGCTGAAGAATTTCAATCAACAGTTCGGGAGGATCAACAGGGCTAAGTACCCATCCCTTCGGCACTGAGTAGCCCCAGCGCTTAATTTGAGATAATGTGGCTGCCTTTTCGCCAACTACGGCAGCATCCAACTCATCATCTAGAGAAAGAATTGGGCGATCGCCACGCAATACTTCCATCATCGCTTGTGAATCTGTTTGTGCTTCTTGGGCTGGGAGGTTCATGTCATCAGGAATTCTCGTGTAAATCCAGCATAGTAACCCAGCTAGGACAATAGCAGCTATCATCCTGGGGATGTCCCCTATGTGCAAAAATGTGACTAACAGGGGAAATAAAGCCAACACTCCAAATTTTACTACCTGTCTTGAACGTAGGAGTGTAAAGCTAATTGCTGCAAAAAAAAATACAAATCCTGCTACTAATGGATCGTGTATTAAAAATCCCCAAACCACATTTGTTGTACCTGCACCCCTGCCTAGCCAATATCTACCTATCACTAAGGCAATTAAAGCAATCAATTCCCAAGGCGATTCCTCACCAAAGAAAGCACGTGCAATTAAAACTGCTGCGATTCCCTTAAAAGCTTCTGACAATACAGCCAGAACCCCCACCAGTGTACCACCGTGGTAAAAAGCAGCTGAAACACTAATATTACCTGTACCAATTTTTGATAACTGCGTCTGCTTCAGGGCGCGGGTAATCCAAGCAATCAGCGGCAATCCGCCCAAAAGGGGGCAGAAAATTACAATAACTAGGATACCCCAAAGTTCAATCATCGTGGATTTTGGATTTTACGAAAAGTTTTAGGAAGTAACCACTGCGTTGTATAGGCAAGGCGTTGCAGCAACTGCCATCGGTTTTCCCGATTTGTAGCAAGTGGCGTTAGTTTTCCTCCCTAGTAAACTTTTCAAGACGGATTGAAATCTGTCATCTAAAATCTGAAATCTTAAATTTAAAATTTTCTTAAAGTTTTTAATAATCATTAAGTGCTTTTACGAAAGGCAATAAAGGTTTAAAGCCTTACCCGCAAGTAGTGCCAAATAAGCTTTGTTTTCCAAGGTAGGTAGAAACCCCACCTATGAGTGGGTGGCTTATTTTTTCTGTTCCCTGTTACCTGTTCCCTTTCATTACTTGCTTAGTGGACACTAACAAAAGCGGAAACCGCTATTGCCAGTGTCCTGTAAAGCTACGTAATGATTTTAGTTTATCGCATAGGCAGCTTGCAGTGCCCACAGGATAAGAGCAGCAATTGACCCCAAAAGCAACACAGTAGAAATAGTGACTACTCTTGGCGAATCTGCATCCTTAAATTTCATAATTCCACGATTTAGGTCGGACATTGCTTTATAATCCTCCTTTGTTACGGCATGAAGCATTTGTCCGTTTCGATTGTAGTCCTTATATTTGTAGATCACGTTAAATTTCCAATACTATTTTGTTTAAGCTTCATAATTTTTCCAACGCCAATATTACTTACTTCTTAAGATAGATTCATTGTATTTATACATGGGTAAAGGAGTAGGGGAGATGTAGTTCTGCTTCTGGTGTCAAAGACGCTACGCGTAGCTTGCTTCCCCATAGGGGT
Organism: Desmonostoc vinosum HA7617-LM4; assembly: GCA_019359515.1. Taxonomy (GTDB): domain Bacteria; phylum Cyanobacteriota; class Cyanobacteriia; order Cyanobacteriales; family Nostocaceae; genus Desmonostoc; species Desmonostoc vinosum. Next base: position 19,256 of record JAHHHC010000001.1, read on the forward strand.
ACGCGGTAGTTGAATCTCGACTTCGCTCGATTACCGCGTAGCCGAAACGGTAGTTGAGCGTAGCCGAAACTCACCAACCGAGAAATGAGGGAGTAATTTTCTTTACGTCCCCGCGTCCCCGCGTCTTTGCGTCCCCGTGTCCCCGTGTCCCCGTGTCCTCTTCTTCCCCATTCCCTACAAAAAGGTGTTCACAAATGAAAATGATCCTAATTTTAATTTTGGTAACGATCGCAGGATTGTTGGCAGCAATAGAAATAGCATTGCGATCGCTATTTGGTTTTGGTAATCCTCTAATTTACATTGGTGATGAGCAAATTGGCTATTTGTTAGCACCTAACCAACGTACCCGGCGCTTTGGGAATCGTATTGAGATTAATGAATACTCTATGCGCAGTGCATCGATTCCAAAGGTATCAGCACCCTCGACGCTACGAGTATTGCTTTTGGGGGATTCCATCGCTAATGGTGGCTGGTGGACAGATCAAGATCACACGATATCTAGCTTGTTAATGCGTTCTCTGGCGTCAGTCACTGCTGAGAATTACCAACAAGTAGAAGTACTAAACGCTTCCGCCAACTCTTGGGGGCCAAGAAATGAGTTGGCCTATCTGCAGAAATTCGGCAACTTTAACGCTCAAGCGGTGGTATTACTAATTAATACTGATGATTTGTTTGCTACTGTTCCCACTTCTTTACCCGTGGGACGTGATCGCAACTATCCAGAGCGTAAACCTGCATTGGCATTATTGGAAGTATGGCAACGTTATCTTCTCAAACAAAAGCCAATTCCCGAAATGAAAGCAGTCCATGAAGAAGCAGGCGATCGCGTTGGTGTTAATCTAGAAGCAATCGGTAAAATTCAAGCCCTAACTCGTGAAAATCACTGCCAATTTCTATTAATTATGACTCCCTTGTTACGAGAAATTGGTCAACCAGGCCCACGCGATTACGAAATTCAAGCACGCCAACGACTCAGTTCTTTTGTACAAGCACAGCAAATTACTTATATAGATTTTCTGCCAATATTCAATTCGACCCCAAACCCACAAACTTTTTACCACGATCACATTCACTTAAACTTGCAAGGCAATCAAGTTGTTGGTGAAATTGTGAAGCGATCGCTCTTGCAACTATGGGAAAATTAAATAATTCGTAATGACGCGACGCTCCTGTGTCGCTAACGCTGACGCTCGTACCTCGCTACCGCTGACGCTCGAGGACTCGCTACCGCTTCGCTAACGCTAACGCTATCGAGGACTCGCTCTAAGCGAAGCTATGCCGCAGGCTTTACGCTGCGAAGCGCGTAATTCGTAATTCAGTTTTGTAATGGGGATTTGACCTCAACACAAAACTTGCCGGTTATAGAACCGGGGGACTTAAACCCACGGAACTTGTTAATAACTTGGTGAACAGCGCGATCGCTTTTATCCTAATGTCAACACTCCTGTAGGAAAATCAGCTACTAAGCTAAAAAACATCTAAATTACATAATCAAATTAAATAAAACTCTTGTGGGGTGGGCATCTTGCCCGCCCTAATTATGCAAGTTATATGTGGAACAGCTTAGACGCCGAGTTTGTAGCCAAGGTAATCCCAGGATAATTTCTGTGACGTACCCGACTCTGATGCTTACGCATACAGCGCGGGATGAATTTTTGGTTAAGCTAAATTCAGAACCTGCGATCGCTTCTACAGTAAACTCATCAAACTCGCCTTGGATCATATCCGACCACAAACTCCAGTTTCATTGAGTTTGAAAGTAAAAAATCGTCCCTGTGGGTGTTTTTCATGTGCTTTTTGGGCTGCTACTAAACTATCTGGATCGATGAAGTAGTCGCCGCTATTTGGTTCAATGACAATAAACCAGTTATAGTGCTTCTCTATTAACTCTGGGCGAAGTCTGTCAAAAATTGGGCGACAACGTTGCTGAAAGGCTTCTAGTTCGGCTTGGCGTTTAGCTTGTTCCTCTGGAGAGATTGTACGCTCTGAAAATAGTCTTCCCCGACGGGATTGGCGATGAGAATTTAGTTGTGTCATAGCTGAGTTTTTTGAGATTTTCTTTTAAATATATCATAAATCTGCTAATGATTTGTAGAGCTATTATAGAAAGCCATCGCTCTAATTTATTGCAGGCGATCGCTTGATTTTATGACTTTAGAAATATCAAATATATTAAGTATTCACTGTAGTTAAGTGCTTGGTAATTAAATTGACTGGCCCAGAACAATAAACGCATAATTCATTGGCAATCTCAACAGCTTCTTTAGGATTTTTATCCAAATACATTGCTGTTAAAGCAAAGTGCTGACCTGCTCCAATAGCACTAAATTCATTAATTTTTTCTACTAAATAACTGTTACTAATCCGAAAAATCTCTCCCTCCAAACCAATTAAATAACTATTTTTTCTGCCAAAATTATCATCTTTTTTCTTTGCCCAACCATAAAACTCAACAACAAAATCTAGAACTGCTTCAACTGTAGGTGCAGATGGCTTATGATTTCTTGCAAATATTTGCATAAAACTCAACTCCATCACATAACCCACACTACCGATAATCATGTCATTTACTTCAAACAACTTACCTTGCTCATCTCCAGTGACGCGAGAGTTTTCTGTCAAATAGCCACTAACTCTAATACTATCGGCGGCAAACTCTAATTTATCAGAATATTTTTTAGCTGCAACAACGCTCATAATCATTAAAGTTACAAAATGTCACATACATTTTAACTACTTTTTAGCGATCTGCTTAATAAAGCCTATTTTTTCTTAATTAATCTGGATTTTTCAGATGGGTTAATCTTCTCAGCCAAAAAGTTATAGGGAAAAGTACTCTCCAAAAGTGTAGATAGTCAACAACCAGCACTTATCTTTATTCATAACTGCAACAATAGACTACTAGAAGTATATTTACGTTAAGTAAATGTTCAAAATGCGAAAACTTCTAGCAAAATAAGATTACAAGTTTTAGCTAAGCTTACTGTTGCTAGCAACTCAATAAATTGTCTTTGGTGTGGTTTGGGTAGTGTGTGACTCACAACTAGACTTGCTTACCTATGGACATTGTGAGGTGAGAATATGGACGCTAACAGACTCCTGAATTTATATGCATCAGGAGAACGGAGTTTTAATAGAGCAAATCTGCATCAAGTAGACCTGAGTGAAGCTGATTTGAGGGGTGCAAATTTAGCTGAAGCTGACCTGAGTGGAGCTGATCTCAGTCAAGCTAACTTGAGTGGATGTAACCTCAGTCGAGCTAATCTGACTGATGCAGAATTAAGTAGAGCCAACTTGAGTGGCGCCAACTTGAGTGAAGTCAATTTGATAGGTGCAGACCTAATTAAAGTCAACTTAGAAGGAACTAACCTGAGTCGTGCAGATTTGCGGAGTGCAAATTTAGTTCAAGCTAATCTGCTGGGTGCAAATCTCAGTGAAGCAGAAATGAGCGGAGCAGATTTAACTGAAGCTAATCTGAGAAAAGCAAATTTGATTGGCAGCAATATCAATGAAGCAGAGCTAAATGGTGTAGATTTAGCAGAAGCAATCATCACTGAACAAGAAGTAATCGGAGGAGTTTTACATATAGGTTCGTCCCACAAATGGATAACTTGGGCTGGTAGTTAATGATGTTCTCAAATAGTGGTTCTCCTGTGAATCGAACACAAGAAGGGGCACAACAGAACAGTTGTTGTGCCCCTTAACTTTGAAGAAACATTGCTGAGTAAGGAGTGAAAAATAAACATACTCTTGCAAAACTACTCGATACGAGAGTACACAGGAGGTTTACCGCCACAAAAGCTAAAACAAGTAGTTGATTATATCCAAAACAACAGCTATAAGACTTTTTCAGCAAGCCCTAACCATGGTTCATAGGGCGTTGCTTGCCAATAATTTTTAGTAAACCAAAGGTGTTATACCACGCATTTGACGTAAAGAATTTATACAAGCAGCACAGTCGCAGCCAAACAAAGTAATTGCCATATCGCTTTCTTCGTCATTGAACTCTAGCATGGGAGCATCTTCTTGAGAGAACTCAACTTCGCGCTGATAGGTAGGAATTTGAGCTAATACTGAAGCTCTAGCACAAACTAGGCCCACTTTATGTTTATTGCGGATGCAGGATAAGCGGTCTTCTGTGGTTGTAGCTTCTTTTTGTGGCTCTATAGCTTGTGCTTGATTGAGCATCACTCCCATAGACAAAAGAGAGCTAAGCAGTACAGGGCTAGAAAGCAAACTAAATATAAATTTATTCATGTGTTTCCTTGAAAAACTATCTTGGATGCCCAGATTCCCCGATTAAATATTACAGTTCATGTAATGTCTATCAGGAATAATAACCTGTTGTCTGTTAATGTGCATTAAGCGTGCAGCATATTTCTGCTCAATAAAGCTAGGAATCAGGATATACAAGACTCCTGAATCAGGAATTTTGTTTCAATATGCGGTTGCAGGCAAACAATGTCACTCAATGAGGGTCTATTGAGCTTGGGTCATGCGACAGTAGGCAATTCACAGCGGATAGCTTCTTCGATTATGAGGCGATCGCCTCCTCAATTTTCTGAAATTGCCTGACTTAATCGCCGCACTCCTGCTTGAATTTGCTGCTCGTTGAGGTCAGCATAACCTAAGATAAATTCGCTACTAGGGCTATCTTTTAAATAGTTGGAATGAGCAGCAGCAAACCCCACGCCAACCTCAACCGCGCGTTGGATGATTTCTCCATCACTGAGGTTTGTATGTATTTTAATCATCAAATGCATTCCCGCATTTTCCCCGATAATTTGCACTTTTTCACCAAAATAGGCAAATAAAGACTCCACTAGAGTTTGCCGTCGTTGGTCATAGAGCGATCGCATCCGTCGGATATGACGTTCCAAATGTCCTTCGGTAATAAAATCTGTCAGGGCGTACTGTTCTAATAAACTCGATTGACGATCTGCCAGCCATTTGGCGCGGGTAAATACGTCTACCAAATTATCTGGCAATACTAAATAACCCAAACGCAGAGCCGGGAAGAATACTTTGGAGAATGTACCCACATAAATCACTGAATTGCCTTGATCTAATCCTTGCAACGCCGGGATGGGACGCTCACCATAACGATATTCACTATCGTAGTCATCTTCAATAATCATCGCTCCTGAATTCTGCGCCCAAGCTAGCAGTTCTAATCTTCTGGGCAGAGATAGCAGCGCCCCTGTGGGAAATTGGTGTGATGGAGTCACGTAGATAAGTTTAATGTTAGGAATTATACCCCTTGTCAAACTGCTGACCACCAAACCAAATTGATCCACACTCACAGGAAACAAACAAGCTCCTTGCGCTAAGAAAACCCGTCGCGCCCCTAAATAACCAGGATTTTCGACAGCTATCCAATCACCCTGATCAATCAGTAGACGCGTGATTAAATCCAGTCCTTGCTGCGAGCCGCCAACAATCACGATTTGCTCTGCACTACATTGTACTGCCCTAGAACGAGCTAGATAATCAGCGATCGCCTCCCGTAGCGGTCGATATCCCATGGAACTATTGGTATAATCAAGCACGTCAAGATTAGCAAGACAATGGCGAGACAGCAATTTACGCCACAAGTTAATGGGAAATTGATCATATGCTGGTCTTCCGTAGCTAAAGTTAATTTGTGCTTCCAACTCTGGTAGACGTGAAAAGGCGCGGTCTGTCAAACTCTGACCATAGGCTGATAAAGGTATGGATGAACTAGTTGCTGATGGTGTTGATGTAATTGGTGCAACCCTTAACAAGTCATCAGGAAGTTGGTGAGCGACAAACGTCCCCGAACCTACAATTGTTTCTAGATAACCTTCACTGAACAGTTGGTCATAACTTTGAATGACAGTGGCGCGAGAGATACCAAGAGATTGAGAAAGCGATCGCGTCGAAGGAAGCCGCTGTCCTGGCGCTAATCTTCCCGATAAAATCGCTCGCCGCAATTCTTCATAAACTTGGCGATGCAGTGGTAAGGACGCTTGCGGGTCAATGGTGATCACAAAATCCATTACGGGTAGGGAATGGGGAATAGTGGTAAAACTTGTCTTTACCAATGCAATCACAAGAGTATCAACTTCTATCCCCGTTAGGGTAATTAAACCTAAAGTGGACTGGTATTTTAGTGCAAAATTGGCCATTGCATCATTCCACTTTGATTATTACTCTAGCGATGTAGGGTTAAAAATTTCCGACTCATGCATCAACAGGAACAAAAAATAACCGCATTTCCCCCTAGCCAAAAAACGACTATTAAGCGAATACCTCAGCGGGGAAGTTATCAGAGTGACACGATATATGACATTTTGGATGAAGGATTAGTTTGTCATGTAGGCTTTGTGTTTGATGGACAACCTTTTGTCATCCCCACAGCCTATGGTCGAGTTGATGATATTTTATACATTCACGGTTCGCCAGCCAGTCGAATGCTAAAATCGCTCCAGCAAGGAATTAATGTCTGTATCACAGTGACTTTACTTGATGGTTTAGTACTGGCGCGATCGGCGTTTCACCACTCGATGAACTATCGCTCTGTAGTAATATTTGGGACAGCAACACTCGTACAAAATACTGTAGAGAAGTTAGCTGCCTTGAAAGCATTTACAGAACATGTGATTGCTGGACGTTGGCAAGAAGTGCGATCGCCTAATCAAAATGAATTAGCAGGCACTATAGTATTATCTTTACCAATAGTAGAAGCCTCAGCGAAGGTTCGCACGGGTGGGCCTCTTGATGCTGAAGCCGATTATCAATTACCTGTGTGGGCTGGAGAAATTCCCTTAAAGCTCAGCGCTACTACACCTATACCCGATTCACGATTGGATACAGAAATTGCACTTCCCGCTTATGTCAGTCACTACAAGCGATCGGCATTTATGTCTTGCTAGATAGTCACAGAAGCAATAGGCTAAGGAGATGGGAAATGGGAAATCTGCCAACATCAAAACAGTAAAGCCCACAACGAGGAGATAAAAATATCTCTTCCCCACTCCCCACTCCCCACTCCCTACTCCCCATTTTCTAGCTAGACAGTCTATGGCTAAACTTTTTGACTGTATTACAGAGGAACTGCAAAAATTTATCACTACCCAACACCTTTTCTTCGTGGCTACTGCACCCTTAAGTTCCACGGGACACATTAACTTATCTCCCAAAGGTCTAGACTGCTTTCGTATTCTTTCTTCCCATCGAGTCGCTTACCTAGATCTCACAGGTAGTGGAAACGAAGCATCAGCCCATCTGCAAGAAAATGGGCGAATTACCTTTTTATTCTGTGCCTTTGCAGAACCGCCGTCTATTCTACGTCTCTACGGTCAAGGCTACACGGTTTTACCTAATTCTGCTAATTGGAACTCCCTGCACTCACTGTTTCCCCAGATTCCTGGCACGCGTCAAATTATCGTCGCTGATATTGAGCGAGTACAAACATCCTGTGGTTTAGGTGTGCCACTTTATGAATATCAAGGTCAACGACAAACTTTAGTCAACTGGGCAAGTAAAAAAGGAGAGCAGGGAGTTAGAGATTATCAACAACAGAAAAATCTTGTCAGCATTGATGGTTTACCAACTCCGCTGAGTCAGTTGCCTTAAGCGTACCTGCAATAGAAGTTATAAACATCTTTGCTATTTGTTTGACCTTTTCTTACCCAGGTAACTGTCCAATCCCGTGTACCTGTGGCAGGAGGAGTATCGAAACAATTGTATGAAGCCTGATCCCACTTGACTGCAAAGCCTCCTGAAATAGCTTCAGTTTGACTAGTAGAAAGTTCCTCAAAACAGGAAAGATGAGTAATCATATTGAACACTCCTTTGTCAAGAACAAAACTATGTTCTAAATAAGACAAAAATGAAAGGGTTTAGGGTGTCGAGTGCAGGGAAAAAGTATAACGCGCATTGATTTGTTTGGAGCTTGATTTGAAATCTCATTCTTTCTCTTGCATCCCCGCACCCTTACACCCTCACACCCAAGAGATCGTAAAAATTACCAACCTCTAGTTTCTAGTCACTTTTTCATTACTGGCTTACTGGCTTAGTAGTCACGTTTATAACACTTGTAGCAGTAATCACAGTAGTATCTATACTTTTTGTCGTCTTTCCATTTGTCGTCATCTTTCCATTTCTCGTCTTTCCATTGACCGCCAGATAACAGTTGCTGTTCTTCCACGGATAACTCTAGAAGCAAATCAGAAGCAAAGATTTGAACTGACATAATTGATACCTCTGTTTTTTCGATGATTTTTTCCCGTAGTATCCTTAAAAAAGATTTATACCAATTCTTCAAAAGCTTCGCGTCGCTTGCTTAAGCGCAGGGGTACGAGGGACACACCAGACGCGAGGATTGATTTATTGCAAGATTATAGAGAATTGGTATTAGAGAGACTTCAACGTTGGATTTAGTTGGATTTAGCTGCTCTAGACTGTTGACACTTCATTAAGGGATTTCCAATAAATAAATTATCCTTGGGATATTTTTTTATTTGGAAGTCCCTAAGATGAACTTGCAGATGAGCAGTTTCTATTTCTAATAACGAAATTTCAATACAAAATATTCCAGATTTAACAACAAATTTTGGAATGTCATTACTCACAAAAACTAGGAGGTAGGGATATAAGGGTGTGGCGAGAGGAAAATCCTTCTCCTAAAGGAGACGCTGCGCGAACACTTTTGGATTTAGAACCGCTTATTTTTGAAAATATCGATATGTGGCTGCCAGAGGAATTGCAAAAAATACGATAAACACAGTGTTGAAGACAGCGTTTTGCCAAAACCCTGCTGATATAGACAACGAACTGTCCAAGATGAACCACACGAGTACTGATACTGTTATGGCGTACCATGCTTCACGTTGCCTGCGATGAAATGGCCCTGCAAGAATAAAGAGCAAGGTAACACTCCAACCAACCATTACAGCACCAAGTACGCCATACAAAAATTTAATGTAGGAATATGCGATTTCATTAAAGGTGGTGTGTGCTTGCGAGGTTGAAAAGAACATCGCGTTAAAGAACAACTGCATGAAATCTGGTAAGAGAACTAAAATAATGCCGAATATAGTTACTCCGCAAGTCACTATGACTAACCAATACCACCATAAACTCATGTGCTAAGTAAGTAAGTTTTGTTTCATCTCTATTGATACTCTCGATTTATGTCTGATACTATTCGTGATGTCATATGTTTTGGATCTTTAGCCAGGATATTAACCTGGCTCTTTATTCTTCCTTATACAACAAAAAATAGCAGACAATATCTATCTCGAAGCATAAAACCTATGTATTCTTCATTTCTCGCGCTATTTTGCAGACATAACGATCGCTAAGGACGCAGTTTCAAGATTATTGCTTTCCAGTTCCCAATAATTCAATCATCGCTTCTACTAAAGCATGATTTTGCTCATTGGTGCCCACAGTGATACGTAATTTATTATCAAGACCTGGTTGTTTAAAGTAACGTACTAAGATTCTCCGTTGTTTCAGCTTTTGGTAGAGATACTCGGCATTGTCTTGCGGAGGCTGTGCTAATAAGAAATTAGTTTGAGAACTCCAGATCCGAAAACCTAACTTTTGTAAGTCTTTTGCTAGCTGAGTTCGTGAAGCTTTAATCTTTGCTACACAAGCATTTTTATAAGCTTGGTCGGTAATAGTAGCTGCTCCAACTGCACAGGCGATCGCATCAATATTGTAACTATCTTTGACTTTAAATAATCCATCTAATAGTTTTGGATTTGCCACCCCAAATCCCAGCCGCAATCCTGCTAAGGAGTATCCCTTAGACAATGTACGGATCACAAAAACATTCGCGTGTTCTTTGACCAAATTTAAGGCATTTTCCTCAGCAAAATCTACATACGCTTCATCAATCACCAACACCCCAGATAATCGATTTGCAAGGTTTTGCAAGTCATTCATTGCTACTACATGCCCCGACGGACTATTAGGCGATGCAATAAATGTTACAGCCCCATTCGCAGCAATTAGTTTCTCCAAGGGTAGGCTGTAATCTTCTTTGTAGGGAATTTCGACAATCTCCGCTGCTTGCATCTGTGATAGTGTACGGTACAACACATAAGTAGGCATGGGGTAGACTACTTTTCGCCCAGGTTCCGCACAAGCTCGAATCACCAAATTCAATAATTCATCACTGCCGTTTCCCACGATTATCCAATCGCTAGGAACTCCTAAAACTTTACTTGTGGCTTGCCGAAATTCTTCCCCGTAAGGTTCTGGATAGCGCCGCAACCATTCGCCATCAATATTCCGCAGCACAGCCAGCGCTGCCGGAGAAGGAGGATAAGGATTTTCGTTACTGTTGAGTTTGATGATTTGTGTACCCCGTTTAGGCTGCTCACCGGGGACATAACTAGCCATCTCATCAACATTAGAGCGAAAGTAGGTCATGAGCAAAAACTTTAATACTTATTTCCAGCTAGCCACCGCTGACAGGTGGAATTAGGACTACTTCATCACCATCTTGTAAGAGGGTATCTGGTTCAACAAAGATGAGATTAATGCCAAATCGAGTCAAATTGCGCCATTGAGTGAGTTCGGGGTGTTTTGTGATGAGGCGATCGCACACTGCCCTCACTGGTGTACCATTGGGAAACTCCAATATCAACTCCGAAGCCCCAAAAGCTTCTTGATAAGCAGCGAATAGTTTGACCGTAATGGTGATTGCAGACTTAGCCATACAACTTGCTTTGCTAGCACCAGCCAGTAGCTTGAAATACTGATAAGCACCTAAAATTATTGAAGTTGATTAGACATCTTGCAAAAGTTCTCAATTCAGCAATCAGATAATTCTAACGCCTATTACTTGATTCCTGCTTCATCAGAAATCAATTGAATTTTTTGCAAGATTTACATTATACAACTTTTAGAGTACAAATTACTATCCAAGGGGACTGGGGACTGGGGACTGGGGATTGGGGATTGGGGATTGGGGACTGGGGACTGGGGATTGGGGATTGGGGACTGGGGATTGGGGATTGGGGATTGGGGATTGGGGACTGGGGACTGGGGATTGGGGATTGGGGATTGGGGACTGGGGATTGGGGATTGGGGACTGGGGATTGGGGACTGGGGACTGGGTATTGGGGACTGGGTATTGGGGACTGGGCTTCTCCTGTCGGAGACGCTGCGCGAACGACTTCGCTCAGCCCACGGACGCCTGATGTGAAATATAAGAATCAATGCTACATCAAGGATTTTGCGCTTTGTAGAGACGCTTCAAAAGCGCGTCTCTACTACACCAAGAAACAGGGTTTCAGCCTCTAATTCACATTAAACGTCATGGGGAATTGTGAATTGTGAATTGTCATTTATTATTAATTATTCTCCGCGTCCCCGCGTCCCCGTGTCCCCAGTCCCCAATACCCAGTCCCCAATACCCAGTCCCCAATCCCCAGTCCCCAATCCCCAATCCCCAATCCCCAATCCCCAGTCCCCAGTCCCTACCCCCCAGTCCCTAACCCCTTCCGGTGGTTAGCGGCTTGTAGTAACAGAGATTCCGCAAAAGCGATCGCCTCGGTTGCAGATTTGCCGCCAGCTAATTGTGCTAGCTCGTCTCGACGAGTGGTTAAATTGTCTAGAGTAGTAACTCGTACAACTGTGCGCTGTTCTGTGCTACCGTTGTTTGCTTTTTTACCTTTGCCTTGATTAATAGTTTGCTTATCCACACGAAAATGTCGGTCTGCCATTGCTGCTACTAAAGGTTGATGGGTAACGCATAATACTTGGTTACTTTCACTGAGATGATGTAGTTTTTCGGCGATCGCTTGGGCTACTCTGCCAGAGACGCCAACATCAATTTCATCAAATACCATTGTCCCGGCGGCATCGGCTTGAGAAAAACAAGCTTTTAGTGCTAGCAAAAATCGGCTCATTTCTCCCCCAGAGGCAATTTCTGTGAGAGGCTGTAGTGGTTCGCCTGGGTTGGGACTAAACATAAAAGTAATTTTGTCTGCTCCCGCTGCGTTGGGAGTAACAGGTAAAATTTCAACTTGAAACTTTACCTTTTCCATCGCTAGGGGCTTGAGTTCGGACAACAATCGTGACTCTAAGTTAGCCGCAGCTTTACGACGTAGTTGGGTTAACTTTTGACAAGCTTGGTTTAGCTGTTCCAGACATGCTTTTTCTTGCTGTTCCAGATTTTCAAGAGATTGTTCCGTGTCGTTGAGTTCAGCTAACTCTCCTTGGATACGCTGGTAGTAAGCGATCGCTTCTGTGAGTGTTGGCCCATACTTTCGGCAAATTTGCTTTAATTCCCGAATTCGTTCTTCTACTTCCTCTAACCGTTGGGGATCGGCTTCTAAACCATCCCCATAAGCATTAATCTGTCTTCCTACTTCCACTACTACTGCTTGTGCATCCCTCACCAAATCCAACAGAGATTGTAATTGGGCATCATACTCTACCATGTCATTTAATGTGGCTTCGCTGTCTCCCAACAAATCTGCTGCGGCTGGGGTTTCATTGTCGTTTTGATACAAAGCCTGATAGATTTTGTAACTCATTTGTTGCAAATCGACTACATGATTCAGGCGTTCTCGTTCTTGGAGTAGTTGTTCTAATTCTTGAGGATCGCTAAGGTTGACAGTTGCCAATTCTTGGACTTGATAAGTAAGCAAGTCGAATTGTTGTAAGCGTTCCCGTTCCGAAGTCCGGCGTTTTTCCAATACAAGATGTGCTTGTTGATAAGCATTAAAAAAAGTGGCAACTTTTTGCCGTTGCTGCATCGGGGAGTCACCGCCGTACAAATCTAACCAATCCCTGACTTGGGCAGATTCCCCTACTTGCACAGTTTGACCTTGAGCAGTAATTTCCACAAGGCGATCGCGCAGTCCTGACATTATTTGCCGATTTACCAATACACCATTGACTCGCGATCGGCTACGAATATTACTCCCAGTAGTTGTAATTTCTCGGCCAACTACTATGGAACTCTCATCTAATAAATCTATTTCTTGTTCGCTCAACCAAGCCATTAAGGGAGGACTGACGGCGAAAGTAGCTTCTACCACAGACCGATTTGTCCCAGTCCGAATCACGCGACTAGAGACTTTGCCACCCAAAACAGCATCAATGGCATCTAGGATAATTGATTTTCCTGCGCCGGTTTCACCAGTCAATACATTCAGCCCTGTACCAAATTCGAGTTCCAGTTGGTCAATGAGGGCGAAATTTTCAATATGTAGGCTGAGCAACATCAAATCAATCTCTCCGTGAGGACAGATGCCATACACTTACAACTTATAGGATATTTAAGGATGATTCTTTAGCAATCATAAATACCTACTAATATTGAACTAGTGCGCCCATATAAGTGTAGCAGATGGGGGACTGGGTACTGGGGAAGACTGGGGAACGCGGGGACGCGGGGACGCGGTGAGACAGGGCTGCAGGAGGGTTTCCCTCCGCAGGCGACTGCGTTAGCGAGCTTGCGAGCGTCACCCGAAGGGGGACGCGGAGAATGATAAATGACAAATGACAATTCCCATTCCCGTGGGCTGAGCGAAGTCGTTCGCGCAGCGTCTCCGACAGGAGAAGCCCAATTCCCAATTCCCAATTCCCAATTCCCCCAATATTGTTACAATACTTAACATGCTCATTCCGACCGGTGGCTTTCTTCATGATTGTTAAGACACTTCCCCCAAGTTCCCGACCGATTCAGGAGAACAGTCGCGGTGGCACAAATCGCCAAGGCGAACTGTACGTTACTGAAGTAGTACCAGAAGCTGATACAGAAGCTTTGGTTGTGAGATCGCCAAGACTACTAGCAACCCAAAAACAGCAGGTTACTGAACCTGAGATGTTGCGTTACAACGCTGTGGAGATAGTAAGGCATTACCAAAACAAACCGCTGCTAGTTTTGCGGCGGATTTTCGCGGTTTTGGGCCCAACATTCTCTTTTATTTTTGGGTTGTGGTTGGATATCCGACGGGGAGTAGTCGTCAAAAACGACCGCCGTCGGGCCGTTCAGTTAAGAGAATTGCTGACGCAATTAGGGCCTGCCTACATCAAAATTGGCCAAGCTTTGTCCACCAGACCTGATTTAGTGCCCCCTGTATATCTAGAAGAATTAACTAGGCTGCAAGACCAATTACCGCCTTTTGCCAACGAAATTGCCTACCAATTTATTGAAGAAGAACTAGGCGCACCTCCAGCAGAAATTTACACAGAACTCTCACCTCAACCAATTGCCGCTGCTTCCTTGGGACAGGTTTATAAAGGTAAGCTCAAAACTGGTGAGGAAGTCGCGATCAAAGTGCAACGTCCCGACTTACGAGAGAGGATCACGATTGATTTGTATATCTTGCGCCGCCTGGCTGGCTGGGTGCAGAAAAATGTCAAGCAGGTGCGGAGTGATTTGGTTGGTATTCTCGATGAATTGGGCGATCGCATTTTTGAAGAAATGGACTACATCCATGAGGGTGAAAATGCAGAGCGCTTCTTTCAGTTATATGGACATATAAAAGACATATATGTACCGAAAATATACTGGGAATATACCAATCGTCGAGTGTTGACGATGGAGTGGATTAACGGCACAAAACTAACCCAAACCGCAGAGATTCGCGCTCAAGGTATAGATGCGCGTTATCTAATTGAAGTAGGTGTGCAGTGTTCTCTACGCCAATTGCTAGAACATGGTTTTTTTCACGCCGATCCCCACCCAGGTAATTTGTTAGCAACACCCGATGGTAAGTTAGCTTATCTCGATTTTGGGATGATGAGTGAGATTAAACCGCCGCAGCGCTATGGTTTAATTGAGGCGATCGTCCACGTCGTTAACCGCGACTTTGAAGGTTTAGCAAATGACTACGTTAAGCTAGATTTTCTATCCCCAGAAACCGACCTGACGCCGATTATACCAGCTTTTGCAAGAGTGTTTGCTGATGCTCAAGGAGCCAGTGTTGCCGAACTCAACATTAAAAGCATCACCGATGAACTTTCAGCTTTAATGTATGAGTATCCTTTCCGCGTACCTCCTTACTACGCTTTAATTATCCGCTCTTTAGTAACGCTAGAAGGTATTGCTATATACATAGATCCCGACTTCAAAGTCCTTAGCGAAGCCTATCCTTACGTTTCTAAACGCCTATTGACAGATCCTGCACCACAGTTGAGAGCATCATTGCAGGATTTGCTATTTAAAGATGGTAGATTCCGCTGGAATCGGTTGGAGAATCTCTTAAAAAATGCGCGTAATAATCAAGACTATGACTTCAGCTTGGTGCTGAATCAAGGTATAGATTTTCTATCTTCCGAACGCGGAGCTTTTATTCGTGACAAATTGGTAGATGAATCTGTTAACGGACTCGATGCTTTAGGTAAAAATGTATTACATAACTTGACCTACTTGCTACGAGAACGTGTAGGGTTGACAGCAGTCAATGAAACACCAGCAGCCACAGTCGAGCAACAACAAACCTTAGAACATGTCAGACGAATCTTAGATATTCTCCGCGAAACCCGTGGCTTTGATCCAGCACAACTAGCGCCACAAATTGCTCAGTTATTAGTAAATCCAGGTGTACAACGCTTGGGACAGCAAATTGCCAACCGCTTTACACAAAAAGCCATAGCAAAATTAATTAGGCAATTATTGGCATCGTAGTTGTTGTTAGTGGGGCGATCGCTAATTAATATCAAGTTCGGTTCAAGACTTATCATGAGGAAAGACGCGGGGACGTGGGGACGCGGGGACGCGGAGACGCGGGGACGTGGAGAATAAATCCATTCCCTACTCCCTACTCCCTACTCCCCTTCTCAATAAAATCCAACATAATTCTCTGATGCACAGGCCCAATTGGTCTGACTTCTTTGGCATTGTGCGAATAAAATTTACCTTGATTAATATCTTCAGCTGTTAATAATCCCATATCCCAGCCTTCATTTAAAACCAGTTGATTTAATTCCACTAACAGGGGTGCATGAAAGACATGGCGAACAACTTTTTCATCACAGTAGCAGCCAAATTCTAAAAATGGCGGTAAAACGTAGGTGATTTCTTCTAAAATTTCTCGTTTAACTGCAACTTCTGGGGTTTCGCTAGGTTCGATATGACCACCAAATAATCCCCAATAACCAGGGTAGAGAATATTGGGAATATTGTCCCGCAATTGCATGAGAAACTTGTCTTGCTGGTAGAGAATGGCGATCGCTACATGGACTGGTTGATTACTCATAAATTTTTAGTTAAGGTATGTTATAAATATTACTCTTCTTCTAGATAAACTTCCCCTAATTCTTGACCAGCCACAGGAATACTTTTGTAGCGAATTCTACCTTTAAATACAACTTGCGCTCCCTTTTGCAACTCCTTTTGATTTGTCAGAACCCAGATTTTTCCAGTCGAATCATTAACTAAATAAACCCACTGCTTCATCAGGGGAGCTTGCTTTTCTACCTTACCTTGGATGTAAACTACAGTTTGATTCTTGTTGTTTGGTTTAATTTCCCGAATTGGGGTGACATTGGTGCTGGTTGTAGTGTTGGTTTCTTTAGAGATAGATGACTTGAAAGTACTACAACCACAGAGCCATACTACCAAAAACAACATCAATCCCAGACGGGAGGGAACAGTACCATATTTGTGCAAGCAGGCTACAGAAAAATTTGCTTGTTGCATAAAAGCCACCACCAATTGAGCAAATTTTTGCATCAGTGCTTGTCTTGTCGCCGATTTCATCGATTGAGTTCCCATTTATACTATTTTCTTTATTGTCAGAAATTGCTCTCATCTGAGCCAAAAAGTTTCTGATTTTATCCTCATTTCTTTATTCTCTAGATTAGACAGTAGATCTGAGAAGATAAATATTATGGAAACAAAAACTGCCAAACTACTTGATGGTAAAACTCTAGCAGCAAAAATTCAGCAAGAGCTTTCTGTTGCCATTACACAATTACAACCAAAAATAGGACGTCCGCCTGGTTTAGCAGTGCTGATGGTTGGTGATAATCCAGCATCAGCTGCTTATGTACGTAATAAAGAGAAAGCGTGCGCTAAAGTGGGGATCGCCTCTTTTGGTAAACATTTTCCTAGCGAAACCACCCAAGCGGAACTCGCACAAGTAATCGCGACACTCAACCAAGATGAACAAGTAGATGGCATTCTTGTGCAGTTACCTCTACCCCCTCACTTGGATGCTGTGACTTTGCTACATCAAATCGATCCTGATAAAGATGTTGATGGACTACACCCAGTTAATTTGGGGCGACTAGTCAGACAAGAGGCTGGTTTACGCAGCTGTACTCCATTTGGTGTGATGCGGCTATTGCAGGAATATAAAATTCCCTTGCGAGGCAAACAGGCTGTGGTAGTGGGACGTAGTATTTTAGTGGGTAAACCTATGGCATTGATGCTACTAGAAGCTGATGCAACCGTGACGATCGCTCACTCGCGATCGCATGATCTCAAATCTATCACCCAAAATGCTGATATCTTAGTTGCCGCAGTTGGTCGTCCAGGACTAATTACTGCCGATATGGTAAAACCAGGTGCTGTTGTGGTAGATGTGGGAATGAATCGAATTACAGATGCTAGTGGTAAAAGTCGCTTGGTAGGCGACGTTCACCTTGAATCAGCAGCTGGCGTAGCTGATTTTATCACCCCAGTCCCCGGCGGAGTCGGCCCCATGACTGTCGCCATCTTACTAGAAAATACTGTTGCTAGTTATGCGAGAACCTTAAAAGAGTAAAAAGATCAGGGGGATGTGGTTCGACTCCCCTCACCAACCGGGGGATGAGGGAGTGAGAGAGAAAATTTCTCCGTGTCTTTGCGTCCCCGCGTCCCCGCGTCTCCATTCCCCATTCCCAATTCCCAATTCCCAATGTCAAATGACTCTTTCAGCTCCAGCGCATCATAAAATTGTGACGTATATGGCAAAAGTTGCAAAAAATCAGGAATTCCAGAATGGTAGCAACGGATAACATTCAAAAGACACCAGAGGACGCTACGTTTAAGTTAGCAGCCTACCTTAAAGAGCGACAAAGACTTTGTGATACTGCTTTGGATCAGGCTGTCCCGATCATTTATCCGGAAAAGATTTATGAAGCAATGCGCTACTCGTTGCTGGCTGGAGGTAAGCGTGTGCGTCCTATTCTCTGCCTTGCTACCTGTGAAATGATGGGTGGCACAATTGAAATGGCGATGCCAACGGCTTGTGCTGTGGAGATGATTCACACAATGTCGTTGATTCATGATGATCTACCAGCGATGGATAATGATGATTATCGTCGCGGTAAGCTGACGAATCACAAGGTATATGGCGAAGATGTGGCAATTTTAGCTGGGGATGGTTTGTTGGCTTTAGCTTTTGAGTTTGTTGCTCTGCAAACCCCTCAAAATGTGGCTAGAGAGCGAGTTTTGCAAGTAGTTGTCCGGTTGGGACGGGCGTTAGGTGCGGCTGGCTTAGTTGGTGGTCAAGTAGTTGATCTAGAGTCAGAAGGAAAGACAGATATTTCTCTAGAAACACTAAATTTTATCCATAAACACAAAACAGCTGCTCTTTTAGAAGCTTGTGTTGTTTGTGGTGGAATTGTGGCTGGGGTCTCATCTGAAGATTTGCAACGACTGACTCGTTACGCTCAGAATATTGGGCTAGCATTTCAGATTGTAGACGATATTTTAGATATCACTGCTACCCAAGAGGAATTAGGTAAAACGGCTGGCAAAGACCAAAAAGCCCAGAAAGTAACATATCCTAGCCTGTGGGGGCTTGAAGAGTCCCGCGTCAAAGCCCAAGAACTAGTTGCAGCAGCCTGTGCAGAATTGGAACCATTTGGGCAAAGAGCTATACCATTAAAAGCGATCGCTCATTTCATTACCAGTCGCAATCACTAAGTCAATTTTGCATTGGAAAATTTTGATTGCATGAGAGTAATCTACGCAATGATTGATTTTGTGACGCTCAAAAGTAACTTCCCACATCCATGACAGATGTAATTGTTTTAACATGACGTTTATTTAGATGTGGGCAGCTACTCAATATTAGATAATTTAAGATATCAAATGGATTGGATAAACGTACATATGTCTACCAAGATTTTAGTAACTCTAGCTGTTTTAGCAGCTGATAAAATATTTAATCTATGAAAAACGGCTCAGAGCGTCTTCAAAATGTCAAGAGGTAGTTTGTTAAGAAGTTCAGTAAATCCCATACTTTGCGGATTACTTTTATGCTTATTCAAACAACAACCTCTGCTAATATTTACTAACCTAAACTAAAATACCATGCAGGACATAGGCGACATCTTCAACAACCAGGTGCTGCTGGTTGCTCTGGTAGCTTGTTTCATCGCTCAAGGATTAAAGCTGGTAATTGAGCTGATTAAAAATCGCAAACTGAATGTACGTGTTTTAGTCACAACTGGAGGTATGCCTAGTGCCCATTCAGCTCTAGTTACGGCTTTAGCAGCGGGTGTTGGGCAAACCACCGGCTGGAATTCCCCAGAATTTGCTATTGCTACAATTTTTGCCATCATCGTGATGTACGATGCTGCGGGAGTTCGACAAGCTGCTGGTAAACAAGCTCGTATTCTTAATCAATTAATTGATGAATTATTTCATGATAAGCCAGAATTTATCCAAGACCGTCTTAAGGAGTTACTCGGACATACACCAGTTCAGGTTATAGCAGGGTCGATCTTGGGGATAACCATCTATTGGTTAGCTAGGGCTGCTTATTAATCATTGGTCAAGCCCTATGGGCAGGGTATGGTAGTTTAAGAAGGTTTTTGGCTTTAACTGAACCGTATTGCCCTATAGCAATCCTATTTGATTTACAAATATCGACAGCCTCAGATCCCCGACTTCTTCAAGAAGTTGGGGATCTTTTTGTTCATAACTCATTTAGGATCGCTATATATCTAAGCGTTTAATTTGCGCGTTGAGACCGCAGCCTAACGATGAGTCTTCAAGCGAAGATATTACAACCTTAAAGTGAAACAGTATCAGCACTTGGCACTACTGAATAACCAGCAATAAAAATCTTTAACTTCGGTAAAAACTTGTTTCATATCTTCAATTTTCGCGATCTGGCAGCTATAGTGGCATATCATGAAGCAATCAACAGCTTAACGTATCCTGCACATAGCGCTTGTGAGATTGCCTTGGCTACGTTTTATATATCTGCTGTTTGTGGTCTTCATTTCCTGTTTAGTATGCCCAACTAGTTGTCTCAGAACGCACTATTGAGTATCCGTTATCTTAACTAGGATAATTTTGTGCAAAAGCATCTGAAACAACCAAAGTTGTGATGTATGTTGTCTAATTCGTACAGTACGAGCTTTTACGCAATTGTACTTACGAATAAGTATGTATGTTTAGTGTTTTTACCATTCTTTAAGGTAACAGTGTGATATGGCTAATGAAATGCAAACACCAGATGCTCATCTCGTAGGTGATCCAAGAGTTCGGGATATTGAGCCAAAGTTCTCTAAGATTATCTCTGATATTGCTCGGATATTTGGTCAAATGGCTCAACTTAAAGGCAGACGAGCAACTCATTCTTTTGGAACTATAGCCAAGGGTGTGCTTGAGGTTGTAGCAAAACCTGATATCCCTCCCCACCGTCTGCTTGTAGCCGGAAAGAAATTCCCCGCACTGTTACGCCATGCAAATATTAAAGGGTTTCGGGATGATGCAATTTTAGATGGTCGTGGGGCAACTCTGCGTATTTTAGATGGGCCTGCTGATGCCCCACTCAGCGCCCTCAATCTGAATGCACCTATCTTAGATGTGCTAATGAGTACAGGACGCTGTTTTATTTTACCAGATGCTGCTTCCTTTTCGCGTTGGGTAACAAGTTCTATGCCAGACCGAGCGAAAATGCTGGTCGAGTTTCCCAAGATTAAGCCTATTTTTGACGAAATTATTCGTAATCCTGACTCCTACACTCAACTTTACTACTATTCGGAAACTACATATTTGTTTGTAGGACTCGATAGTAAACAGTATTATCTACGTTACCGTCTTGTGAATAGCGATCGCTCCCCCGATACTGGCTTTGTTAACTCGGCTGATGTGCGGCTGCCTCTAGATTATCTACCTCGTCTGGAAGACGATACCCGACCGGAAAATTACCTGCAAAATGACTATAAGCAAAGAGTCACAAAAGGCGGAGTCCGATATACCTTACAGTTTCAGTTACGTCCAGTTTTAGACGATCAAAAAGCCAACGAAGAAGCGAAAGATTGCACGATTCCTTGGGACGAAACCAAGTATCCTTGCAAAGATGTGGCCACGATTTCCCTAACTTCCATCGTTCCCAGCGAAATCGCGGAACCATTAGAATTTAATCCATATCATGCTCCTGTTGACTTATCCTTGATTTTGGCTCACTCGATTAATGAAACTGCCTCAGTCAATCACTTGCGATCAATTGTCTATCAAATCTCGGCTAACATGCGTAAGTACCAGCAACCAAGTGCAGAATTGGTAGACTGGGGCATCAAAGGCAATCAACCAGACCCCAAAACGGTTTATACTTACTTTGGACAAGCAGGTCAAGATATACCGCGCTACAACTTCGCACGTCCCTTACCCGATCGCGTTAAACCAAAACCACGCTACATTGCCAACTTTGGGTTAAATCTGTTACCCGCAAGACCTTTTGGGACAATTCCAAATTTGGGTATTGTCGGTGTGGCTGAGACAATGCAAGCTTTGGGACAAAACCCTGCTCAATGGATGCCTGCAAACCTTACCCGTTATCAACCTGATAAATATAGCGATAAGTTTTTTGTCGAACGCCGTCTGAATGGCTTCAACCCAGGTAAATTTAACCGAGTTCACACCAACCAGCCTTGGCAATACACTATCCGCTTCGATTGTCGAAAATACAAAGTTGAAGAAGCGGGTATCTTACCGACAGAAATTGAGGCGCGTTTCAAGCTTGATGAGCAAGCTTTGCAACTCCACTCAATCAAATTTATCCTCAACGGCGAAACTGAAACTCACATCCCTGGTGATGCTGACTGGGAATGGTCAAAGCGGTTATTTCGGAGTGCGGAGTTTGTCTTTCAGGAAATCCAAACTCACTTGGGACGTACCCACATGAACATAGATCAGTATGCCATGGCATATTATCGTAATGTGGTCAACAATCCAATTCGCTTACTACTTGAACCTCACTTTGATGGTTTACTCAACATTAACAGCCTGGGAGCTGCTCTAATTATTGGTGACACAGGCTTTATTCCCGAAGCTTCCGCCTTGAGTCCCAAAGAAGTAGATGAAGCGCTCAAAGATGAGATTACCCGCCTCTCATACCGTAACTGGAGTCCAACCGTGCAAGCACTCAAAGATGAAGTCAAAAATAACTATTTTGACAAAGCTGCATTGAGTGTCTGGCAAGCTATAGAAGAATATGTGTCTGAGTTCTTCCAACAACAGCAAGCGGGTATTCAAGCTTACTGGTCAGAAATTGCCGGCATGTCGGAAGATTTAGTTAGCCATTCTGTTCTTAATCCTAACTTTCAGACACTGGCGATCGCTAATATTAACGACCTCAAGCAACTGTGTATTTATGTAATTTACCAATCTTCATTTTTCCATTCTTGGGTAAACAACAAACAATACGAAGATGGTGGTGATGTAGATTATGCCACTATTGGTCTTTGGGACGGGCACAATCCCAAATACGACCCGATCGCAGTTGCACAAAAACACGCCAAGCAAGTAACCTTACTTTGGACACTCTCAAACGTGCGCTACAACCCCATCATGGAAGTTGGGCCGGCTGGTTTAAAAGACCGCCTCTGGAAGCGTCGTCACTTCATTCAACCCGGACTACCTCTAGAGTCAATTATGATGAGCATCAATATTTGATTGCTCTAATTGCCACATGGTAAATATGCCATATACTAAAAAGCGTATAAGCCATACCATAATGATAGTAGAGACTTAGCATTGCTATGTCTCTATTGTTCAACAATTGATCAATGTAACAAATTGATGTCTGGACGCATTTTTGAAGCGTCTTTTTTTTTAAATTGATATTAGGATATACCCTGACTAACCTGTCAACCCCCTGCGGAGACGCTACGCGAATGGGAAATTCGTGTAGCGTCTTGGAAAGTTCTGATTGCAGGTTTCCTCCGATCAGACTTGCCGCAAAATTCACGCATCATAATCCACATAAATAAATTTACGCTATTGAAATTAATGTCTTTTTGCAGTATTGCTACTTATAGCGTATGAGGAAGTACTGTGCAAGTACACCCCAATGAATTTAAGGTTAATGAAGTCTATAAAATTGAATTTCTTAATGGTTCCAAATTGGTAGCAAAGTTTACAGGTATCAAAAGTGGACGTTACTACTTCCGCGATCAAACTGGGCAGCAGTTCTCAATTGCTAATAGCGTTATTGAGTATCTCCAATTTTATACAAGTGAAAAGTGAATAGAGAACAGTGATAAATAAGTCACCGCGTAATGATTAGACTTCTTGCAAAAGTCATTCTTTTCGCGTTATTCTTTGCGCGGCAGTTGCTACCCTGCGGGAACGCTAAGAGCGAACAAGTCGGGGAACCCGATGACACTTGCTACAACGGGGCGGCACGTTTTGGGGGGAAGCGGAGGAACATAAGCTGCCTTGGAAACCCCCGCAAGGCAATGTCTCCCCAACGCACTGCCTTGTCTTTGTGCCTTTGCATGAGATAAAAAAAGATTTATGCAAGAGGTCTATTGTAAGCTTTTAATAGCTTGCGTGTAATAGGCGATATTTTCTCGCACCATCATAATATGTTCCCTTTCCCGGACGATACTAAATCCTAATAACTCTAATGCTTTAATCACCCTAGTTTTGGGTACATCTACGGGGAATTTTGGCATTAAATAGTTACCTCAGCCTCAGCGATAAAAGCCTCTAAAACTGGTGATTCATCTTCTAAAACCTCATTACCAAATACTTCTATATGGCATTGGATAGCTGATTTTACATCAGCTAAAGCTTCCGCATAAGTGTTACCTTCACTTACTACAACTCCCTTAATACCGAGAGGATAGGCAATATAGCCATCAAAATGCTTTTCGACAATAATTTTAATTTGTTTCATCTTTCTAAGATTATCCTAAATCGTGCTGCGATCGCTCTTTAGAAAGACGTTCCTCATTGCTTCGTCTTATTTTGATTTATCAACACTATAGTAACGCGATAGCATTACACGAAAATAATTCGACCACCTTTGCATTAAACTTCCTTGCTGAAGAAGTAGATTTGTTGATTTATCCAACAAATACAACCACTCCTGCACCGGCTGGGGACGAAACTTGTAATCTAACGCCATCCCCCTCATAATTGCCTCATTTACCCGATCGCTAACACTGCTATTCAATTCTTTAGGCGATCGCAGTTGTTAAACCTTGATACTGCACAAAACGCGCTTCAGTACTTTATCATTCTAAGTGTATTCAATCCGTAATCAACTTATGGCGATCGCAGTTGTTAAACCCTCATCCTGGCTAGAGAAAGGTATTCAACTTGAAAAAGTCAGTAATATTAATCTGTTTAAAATTACTGAAGAATTATCAGATCGGATGCAAGAGATTGTAGATAAGAAAACAGCTAATTCTCAAACCCCAGAAGAAGAGGCTGAGTTGGAAGCCATTGGAGAATTAGTAATTATTGTTACCTACATCAATGGAATGATTGCTAATAAAGCACGAGAATCTAACGAACCAGAAGACAGGGAAATGGGAGTAGACAGAAATTAATATCTAAAAAATACAGAGACGTTGCATTGCAACGTCTCTACATCTGGGTTATTGCATCAAAATTTGCCGGATTAAAATACTCATTACCTCATCTCGGTTGTCGGTGGGTATCAGTGGACTCCATTAAGCTTGTCGTGCTACTACATGTGTTGCAATTTTTTTGAATTGGTATCAGAATTACACTAATGTTAACGGCGTTATTGCTCAGCTAATAGCACTATTTAAGTCTTGACAATTTCTGCACTATCAGTTTTAAGTTGACCGTCTTCCATGTAGATGATGCGATCGGCAATATCGAGGATACGGTTGTCATGAGTAACTAGCAAAATTGTACAGCCTTGTTCTTTTGCTAACATCTGCATGACTTCTACAACGTCACGTCCAGATTTTTTATCAAGTGCGGCTGTGGGTTCGTCTGCCAACACAATTTTAGGATGGCTGACTAAGGCACGAGCGATCGCTACCCGTTGTTTTTGTCCTCCTGATAGTTTCTCTGGGTAGTAATTTACATGATCGCCTAATCCTACATGTTCCAGCATGGCGATCGCTTTAGCGTCGATATTTTCATTCACAAATTCGTCATGCAACTCTAAGGACATGCGGACATTCTCCTTGGCTGTTAAAAAAGTCATCAAGTTATGCGCTTGGAAGATATAACCTATTTGACAGCGAAGTTTGGTTAATTGCTTTTTCTTAGCACCACAAATTTCCTCTCCCAATATCTTCAAACTACCTGATTGAGCAGAACGTAGCCCTCCCATTAATGTTAACAATGTAGTTTTTCCCGACCCAGAAGGGCCAGTCATAATCACAATTTCACCAGCATTAATCTTCAAATTAATGTCATATAGTACCTGTTTTTGCAACGCTCCCTCACCAAAATAGTGATTGAGGTTGTTGATATAAATCGCAGGCTCTAAAGTAGAAGCTGTTGAATTGGCATTTATTTGTACTGAATCTTGTAACATAAAATTTTGTAGTTGTAAATCAACAATTAAAACACATCAGCCGGGTCAGCAGACCGGAGTTTACGTAAAGCGATCGCCCCAGAAACACTACACATAATAATGGTCAAAATCCAAACATTTATCGCTCGTTCCAGCTTCATAAAGATGGGGAGCATTGTGGCGGCGTAAGTGACTTTATATAACCCAAAGGAAAGAAAAAATCCCGGCAAAAATCCTAAGATAGCTAATAAAAGTGCCTCTTGAATCAAGACTCCTAAAAGATAGTTATCGGTGTAACCCATTGCCTTGAGGGTGGCGTATTCTGGCAAGTGGTCAGAAACATCTGAATAGAGGATTTGGTAAACAATCACGATGCCAACAATAAATCCAACTCCTGCACCTAAGCCAAAAATGAAACCAATACCAGTACCAGTTTCCCAATATTTTTTTTCAATTTGAGCAAACCCCTCCGGTGTCAGCACTTTGACATCACCAGGCAACCCTGCAACCAGTTGGGATTGCACTTTCTCCATATTCATCCCTGGTTTGAGAGTTATTAGCCCAACTTCGATGCGATCGGGTTTACGTTCTGGAAATAGTAAAAGAAAGGTAGAGTCACTGGTAATGACATTACCATCAGCAGAAAAGGAGGCTCCATCAGTATACAAAGCTTTAACTTTGACGGCTTGGTTATTTAGTTCCGTCTCAAAAGTGCCTGTTTTCTGAAAAGTCTCGGCAACTGCTCCAAATTCGGGACGACCAGCTTGATCAAACATCACTTGGTACAGTGGTTTGATCTGGTCTTGGCCTTGATTAACATCAGCAGATTTGAATGTAGATTGTGCCGGATCAAGACCCCAAACTAAGATGGCGCGTTCAAGAAGCGTTTTGGGATCTCGCCACTGTCCGGTACCAATATAAAGTGGAGTTACTGATTGAACACCTTCATAACCTAAAGTTTGATAAAGTCTCTCTCTAGAGAAGCTTTTTACTGAGTATAGGGTTTGAAATTGAGGACTAATTAAAAGCAAATCTGCTTGTAAATTACGATGAGGTTTCACGGCTGCATCAAACAGCGCGTCTTTAAACCCTAGCTGAATGAACATCAGCATATCCGCAAAAGTAATACCTGCAACTGCAACCGCTAGGCGTGTTTTTTCTTTCATTAATTGCCGCCATGCTAGCGGCGTTTTCAGAAATAGTTTGGAAAGCATAGTGTTGGGGAGTAGGGAATGGGGAATGGGGAATGGGGAATGGGGAATGGGGAATGGGGAATGGGGAATGGGGAATTGTCATTTGTTATTAATCATTCTCCGCGTCCCCCTGTCTCCGCGTCCCCGCGTCTTCCTTCCAGTCCCTTTAGGAATTAAGAAATAACAGTAAGCTAAAAAACATCTAAATTACATAATCAAATTAAATAAAACTCTTGTGGGGTGGGCATCTTGCCCGCCCTAATTATGCAAGTTATATGTGGAACAGCTTATCAGTCTGCTGTTTGAGTTGATATTCTCGCATTAATAGAAACAAGGGAAGGCCAAGAGAAACCCCTACAAAAAGATTAGAAGCAATATAAATCCAGAGATTTTGCATTTTTAAACGTGTACCTTCCCAGAACACAAAAACCCACAGAGTTAGAGATGAAACAATCACATCCGTGCCAAAAAAACCAGAAATTCTGTTAGCAAATAGCTGCTCAATAAAAAGTTGGATATCAAGACCATGCTCTAAAAAAAATGGTAAGAACTGTGAGTAAGGTAACACTATTCCTAAGATGCAAAGCAAAAAATATGTAGCTTTCAGCATGATGAAATTCCCTGATTTTGTACTGAAATATGCACAACAACGGCTTTACATTTCAATCGCGGTTTGGACTTGTAAGTTAGTCAAACCTGCTACTCGCTTGCTGTCTTCGGGATTAAGACGAATTTTTACTTCTACTACTCGCCTATCTAGGTTCTCGCCTGGTTGGTTGCTAAATACGTTTTGTCGTTCTACTTGCCGACCAATTTGAGAAACGGTGCCTCGCAGTTCGCCAGTAAATGCTTGGCTGGTGATTACTGCTTGTTGTCCCATTTTGATTTTGCCGATGTCTGTTTGATAAACTTCTGCGACTGCTACCATCTGGTCGTTTGGTGCTAAGTCTGCGATGCCATTATTACTAATTTTTTCTCCTACTCTTGTATTAATTTTGATGACTTGACCCGCCATTGGTGCTTTGATATAAGCCGCTGCTAACTCGGTTCGGGCGCGTTTGAGTGTGGCGATCGCATTTTCAACTTCTGTTTTTGCCGCCTGCACATCTACTGGTCGAACTTCGGCGATACTCGTCAATGTAGCTTTGGCTTCGCTAATTTGCTTGCTACTAGTGGCGTTAATCCGGGTCAGTGCTACTTTGGCCTCGGCTAGTTGTCTGCTAGCTGTAGTGTTGATACGTTTGAGAACTGCTTTGGCTTCATCTAATTGTTGTTGTGCAGTTTCGACGCTCAAGCGCTTGGTGTCAAATAAAGAACTAGAAGTTGCCCCTTCGGTATATAGCTGTTGATAACGTTTATATTCAGCTTGAGCATTTTTTAATTCTGCTTCTAGCTTTCTGATTAATGCTTCTTGAGCTATTTTGTCTCCCTGCCATTGGGCCTCTATCCGGGCAACTATTTCTTGTTGAGCTGTTTTGTCTCCTTGGGATTGGGCTTGTAAGCGTTCAACGTTTGCCTGCTGTGCCTGAATTTCTCCGGTTTTTGCTCCTGCTTTGACTTGATCGAGTTTAGCTTGAGCGACTCTGACCTGCTTTTCGGCTTGGAGTACAGCAGTTTCTAAGCGATCGCGTGAGTCTAAAATTGCTATGATCTGTCCAGCTTTGACGCGTTCGTTTTCCTTAACTAGGATTTTATCGATGCGATCGCCATCTAAATTTATGGGCGCAAATAGGCTCATGACCTCTGCTTCTGGTTCGAGTCTTCCCAAAGCTGTGACGTTTTGAACGCTTGGTGTAGTTTGTACTGATTCCGATGGGGTGCTTTGACTAACTGATCCAGATCGAGAAATACCATAAACAACTATTCCCCCAGTAATCGCTGTCGCAGCAACTACTAAGGCAATTAATCCTTTATTTCCAGGTTTAAATAGCAGCTTCTGACCCATTTCCTATTCCCCTTGAAAAAGATAATTTTGTCTCACATCTATGCGAACAGTAATCAAAATTTTCTAATTAACTGAATATGATTTATAATTTAACTTCCTATTAAGCTGATGTTCTGGCAGATATGCCGTTAACATTTTGCCTAATAGCGTACATTGTTCAGTAAAAGAAACCTTTTCATTACCCCACAGCCGTTCTAGAATTACGCCGTCAATCAAGCTCAATATCAAAGAAATCACAGTTGAATCTTCAATTCCTATAACTTTACTAATTGCTTGCCGCGATCGCTCATCAACTCGCCTAAACATGCGACTGCTCCACATCTGCTTAGAATCTTGATGCTGACAAAAATCAACGAATATATAAGTTAATTTGATGAAATAATCTTCGTGTTTAGCAAGAAATTTCCCCATTGCATCCATTGTCTCTTGCAATGTTTGGGTAAATTCCAATTCTGCGATCGCCATTAATATCTCTTGTTGGCATACCTCTTCTACCAACTGCTCAAATAAAGCTTGTTTACTAGGAAAATAATGATACAAAGTACCCGTAGATACTCCTAACTCTTGAGCAATATACCGCATAGTGATTGAGCCATAACTCTTTTGAGCAAACAAATCAAAACACCTACTCAGCAGTTCTCTACGGTATTGATCATGGTCAACAATCTTAGGCATGTCTCCTTTTTTATATCGAACGCTCGTTATTTATAAATTTAACCTTTTTTAACAAATTTTGTCAAAGGCTAACTGATAAATATAACCAAACATGCATTCTGGTTTTCTAGCTAGTGTAATTACTTAATTTTAAGTAATTTTTAAAAAAAGTAATGTCTCTCATTAAAGACCTAAAATCCAATTCCCTATTCCCCTTGACCGAAGACAAAACAACACTAAGTAATCAAACTGAGATAGTAGGAATAAGCACAGAATTAAAACACATGAGCAAATATAAGGAAATCTTACGTGTCATCCTTGCCATATCGATTATTGTAGTTGGGGTGACACACTTTGCCATTCCCGAACCATATGTCAAAATTATGCCTCCACAACTACCCTATCCTTTAGGGTTAGTTTATCTCAGTGGCTTTTATGAAATTTTGGGCGGTATTGGATTGTTAGTTCCACCTGTAAGTCAGGCTGCTGCTTGGGGACTAATTGCGCTGTTTATTGCTGTTTTTCCAGCCAACATCAATATGGCGGTCAATCATATTAAGCTTGAACACATACCAAATTCACCTTGGGTACATATAATCAGACTTCCTTTACAAGCAGTTTTAATTGCTTGGGCTTGGTGGTATACAAAACCTTCAGACAGAGAAAAACAAGCTTCTTTAATTCCTAAATCACTCATTCCTCAAGAATTAGAATGGTAATAAATAGGACTAGTATTTGATTTTTGAAAAAACCCCGCACACTCGAAAAAATTGATTCCCCACTCTCAATTTCATGAATACGTCACAGACAGTGCAACAATTACAGGCAAAATGGATAACACCAGAAAATTTTCAACGTTATGGTCAGGTGATTTTTGCTAGTCAAGATAGTAAAGCTTACGATGTTGAGGATGCCAATTTAAACCTGCAAAATGGTATTCCCCGATTTTATATCATGCGACTGCAAAAGAGAGGACGAAAGTTTCACAAAATTACTCGCCATATACAATGTACTCAATGTTTGGGTTCTTTGGAAGGGAAAGATTGGTTAATTGCAGTTTGTCCTCCTCATAATGATGTTAATGAACCTGTCTTAGAAGAGATTGCAGCTTTCCGCATTCCGGGGAATTGTTTTATTAAGTTAGAGGTGGGTACTTGGCACGCTGGGCCATATTTTGAGCATGAAGTAGTAGATTTTTATAATTTAGAATTGAGTGATACAAATGTTGTAGATCATTTCACTCATGATTTGCTTCAAAGTCATCAACTAGAGTTTGAGATGGTGTAGGCGAAAATAAGCTTGATATATAGCAATCCTATCTGATTTGTGAAAATTCGCGGTGTCCAAAACCCCGACTTCTTTAAAAAGTCGGGGTTCTTAGTTATCACGAATGATTTAGGATGACCCCACTTATTGTCAATGTTTTACGGCAGTCACCACTACTTCAGATATATTACTAACCTCATTTCCATTTAAATCCTGATTTCGTTGTTTAAACTCATCCAACAAATTAAAGAACTTTTCAAAACCGGCCCTTTCATCGTGACAGTAAAGCATAATCATTTTCGACCAAGAGCTTACCGTTTTTATTCCTAGCTTTTTCTGCAACCAAGGCTGAAACTCTCCATAAAAATCTTCTTCTTTCTCAGTATTTTCAATTCCCAATTCACTCCTTGAGCATTCATACCCAACCAAAAACATAAATAAATCGCTCACAGAAGGACGACCAATATACATACCTGGTTTGGCTTGAATTTTTGCTAAAATTTCATACACTCCGCTCATAATATTTTCTCCTTATAGTCTGGCTTTCTCTTTCAGAAATTATCTAACTCTTCTAAATAAAATTCACCACTTCTACAGGAAAAATCATTGATCCACTCATCACGCGGTAATCCTTGACGTGAATGATTATCAAAAACTAGTCCTAAAACTTCTACACCGTAATGAATGCCATTATCAGTAATTGACTCATTATCACTGTAACGATTGCTAATTATAAAGAAATCATTTCGTTTTTTAGTTCTAAGCTTGAGAATTTTTCCCTCAATTCCATAAACTAATTTAGAGATATTAGGGATATCATTACTCTTAAGATAAGATATTTTGCACAAGCGATCGCCTCTGTACACACACTGTTTGCAGCATCAGTAAGCCAAATAAAAGAGCGCTCTTGACTAAACAAAAGCGCTTCTAGAGGTAAAAATCAGTCAATTTGTTTTTTACCCTACAAATTGACATGATTATATTTCAGCAAACTGGAGTAGTTTTATGCATCGGCTGGGGCTACGATTCATATGCACAAATAATAGAGTGGCGTTCGCAATTTTACAAAACTTAATCCTGAGTGCCGAGTGCTGAAATCAACTCTACAGCATCTCGCCCATCACAATCTTGCAAATAAACTTTCACAACTTCCTCTTTAGCGGTCGGCAATTGCTTACCGATAAAATCAGGATGAATTGGTAGTTCCCGATGACCCCTATCTACCAAAACAGCTAAACGAATTACTTCCGGTCTACCATATTCGTTGACTGCATTCAAAGCAGCGCGAATCGTTCGTCCTTTAAAAATAACATCATCTATAAGCACAACAGTTTTGCCCGTGAGATCAAAAGGAATGTCAGTTTTCGCTGGAGTCCGCAATCCAATTTGGTCAAGATCATCTCGATAAAATGTAATATCTAGCGCTCCTACTGCCACACTGATACCTTCAAGCACCTCAATTTGACGTGCTAACAACTCAGCTAATGACACACCCCTTGTATAAATACCAATTAGCACAAGCCCAGATAAATCACGCGTTCTCTCAATAATTTGTGAAGCCAGACGAGTCAAAGTCCGACGGAGTTCTTCTGATGAGAGAATTTCAACTACTTTGGCAGACATATGGTAATTTGTAATTCGTAATTCGTAATTCGTAATGACGCGACGCTCCTGTGTCGTTAACGCTGACGCTCGTACCTCGCTACCGCTTCGCTAACGCTATCGAGGACTCGCTCTAAGCGAAGCTATGGCGTAGGCTTTACGCTACGAAGCGCGTAATTCGTAATTTCTTGTCCATTCGCAATTCCCCATTCACCACATCTATCATTACTTGTTTGGCACAATTGAGAGTATAGCGATCGCAACTCCTAACCACAACAAAAAACAATAGCGAGTTAGTTGTAGGGCATGATCAATGGAAGCGGGAGTGATGGGATAAGTAGCATCTCCTAGCAGTGGTTTTTGTTTAGCTAATCCACGATACCAATTTGTACCTCCCATTTGTACACCTAAAACAGCAGCATAGGCGCACTCACTCCAACCAGAATTGGGGCTAGGATCAGCAACTGCATCCCGAAGACAAATTCGCCAAATATGCAGAGGTTTACCTGAGAAAAATGCTAGAGTCATGACTGTTAAACGACAAGGTAGCCAAGTCAGGCAATCTTCTAACCGCGCACTAAACCATCCTAAATAAGTATAGGGTGCTTCCTTGTAACCCACCATGGAGTCGAGGGTACTGCTTGCTTTGTAAGCTAAAGCTAAAGGAGCTGGCCCCACCATTGGCATCAATGCACCAATAATTGCATAAAATAGCACGGCCATTACCCCATCAGTCGCATTTTCGGTTACTGTTTCGAGAACAGCTCGTAAAACTTCTGGTTGGTCGAGATTTTGTGTATCTCGACCAACATAATTACTTAAAATCTGACGAGCTTCCTCCAACTGTCCTGCTGTTAAAGGTTGTAAAACAGTAACTGCTGCTGTTCGCAAACTCCTAAAGGCAAAACAACTAGCTAAAATAATGCTCTCTAAAGCAATTTTGAATAACGGATGTAGCCACATAGCGCTTTGAATGATTAACCAGCCGCTAAAACCGCTACCAATTATCAGGATTATGCCTAGTAAAATTCCTGCTAGGCGTTGTGCTATGGAATTTAAACAAAATTTTTGAGCCAGTTTAGTCAGACGAGAAATTACCCATCCCATAACTCGTACTGGATGTGGCCAACCCCAAGGATCACCTATCAAGTAATCTAAAAGTGCCGCAGTAATTAGAATAACAGCTGGAGTCATTTGTCCTTTGTCCTCTGTCCTTCGTAAATAACTAATGACTATTAAAAAGGGAAGAGGGAACGGGGAAAACTGCATGAGCTTTAATGCATCACAGGGAACAGGAATTTCGAGTGGGGGTTTGTTACTCCCCCAAAAGCAATAGGAAATAGGAAACTGTTCCTTGTCCCCTATTCCCTGTTCCCTTCTTAGATGACTAATGACTAAACAACAAAATTAGCTTCTTCTCCAAGAGAGGCTTGCCAACTACGAGCATCGTAATAAAGATCTGCCAGCGTGATATTATATAAGGCTTCTTTGAGCTTTTGGTTGAGCCTTTGCCAAAGAGTAAATGTTACCCAATCTTCGGCTTGTGCTGGTGTCGGAGTGTGATGAGCTAAATGGGTGATGCTTTCACCAACCGACTCTAATATTTGTCCAATGGAAATTTGTGCAGGCTCTTTTGCTAGTTGATATCCGCCAATACTACCACGAACCGATTTTACTAACCCAGCACGACGCATTTCTATTAGCAACTTTTCTAGGTAAGGTGCAGGAATATCTTGACGAAGTGCGATCGCTCTGACAGATACAGGCCCGTATGCTGGCTGTAAACTCAAATCAAGCAACGCCTTAACACTATAATGTCCTTTGGTAGTTAATTTCATTTCGACAAGCTTTGTTGTTTAGTCAATAGTCAACGGTTAATAGTCAACTATCAATAGTCAATAGTTAAAATTAATTACTCTTGACTTTAGACTCTTGACTTTTGACTTTTGACTAAGGATCAGTTTTGCTTATCATTCTGTATCTTATTCAAATAGACCAACTTTTTAGTGTTAGTTTAGAAAACTTAAACAAATATAGTGTAGCAGGAATTCAGAAACTAGAGATAGTTATCAAGATGGTCAGCTTTATAAAAAATAAAATGTGTTGGCAATATTAGTAATTGTGCAACAATCCTGTCTAGGAGTGTAATATACTTGGCTAAGTTGAGATAAAAAACTAAAGGATTTTGTTCCTACTAGCTCAACGTCAGCTAAAATAAAATCGATTCAACAACTTCAAACATTCGTTCTCGACCTAAGTTGATGCCTAAACAGAAAAAAATTGAACCCCTAGTCGGCGAAGAACTGCTCAAAAAAGTCAAAGAGCTAGAGAATCTTAGCAAGGAAGAAAAGGCAAAGCATTGTGGCTACTATACCGTTACCAAAAATGGTATAGAGCGTGTCAATATGATGAAGTTCTTAAATGCCTTAATTGATGCTGAAGGTATTCAGTTGGATAGTGCGCCCAACGCCAATGGTCGTGGTGGACGCAGTGCTAGCTATAGAATTAGTGTGCAATCAAACGGTAACTTATTGATAGGTTCAGCTTATACTAAACAGATGAATCTCAAACCAGGAGATGAGTTTCTCATCACTTTAGGGAAAAAGCACATTCGTCTGAGGCAAGTAGATCCAGAAGACAAAGAAGGTGTCGAAGAAGCTATGGAAGCCACGGCTTAATATAGTAGTCAAGAGTCTCAAGTCACAAGTCAAGAGTTAAAAGTTTGCAATCGATAGTTATTGGTCAAGAGCCAATGGTCAAAAGTAATTAATTTTGACCATTAACTCTTGACCAAGCTCTTCTCGACGAGAGGCTGCGTCAACGGCTAGGAAACGCTTAATCAAGAATAGGTTTGAAAACCTGCCCGAATATTGGGTGACAGATCAACTAAATTTATTTATGAAAACAGATGGCATCAGCCATAAAGTTTCAATGCGTCATTCTCCAAATCCACGCCAGTTGTCTCAAGTCGGGAAACCCGCTCATATCATGTCCGTTTAAAGACTTATGACTTGGCTGACGCGGAGATAGGGAGACGCGGAAGGGAGAAATTTTTATGATAAGTGATTAGCCGGACATGATATCACGACATTGTCTCCCTGATTTTAATTACGAATTACGAATTATTTAATTATGGGGGTTTCCTTGTTAAGCGTTGCCCGTTCCCTATTTTTTCTGAATTAATTTGTTGTAGGTAAAATTGGCAAATATTGATCAAGTGCTTGGCGTGTAACCGCCAAATTACAAGTTAATGCAATTTGCTCCCTCTCCAGTAAACCTAAAATGCGATCGGGGTTATCTCGTGCTACTACTGGTAGTTGATGCAAACCTCGAAAAGCCATGCGATCTAAAGCTTCAGATAAAGGTTCATCTCGCCAAGCATAAAGTATTTCAGTGGTACAAATATCTATAAGTATTTGACTAGATATATTATCCGGAATTCCAGTGGGCAAATTTTGATAATTTTCCCATAGGGAAAGAGCGCGGTTAACATCTTCTAGGGATATAATTCCGACTAATTGCTCTGCTTGATCAAATACTAAAGCACTGCGAGCGCGATCGCGAATCATTTCCGTAGCTGCCTCTAATACTCCCAGGGTAGCAGGCAATTTTTTGGGACAGGAGAGCATTGCATCTTCTACTAAAATTTGCTGTAAAATTTCTGTGCGATCGTCTTTCAATTCTGCAAGACCGATTTGTTGCAAATTAGAGTTAGAGTTAGAAGTTGGTTTAATTCGCTCTACTACCCAAACACTTAAACCCACAGCTGCCATTAACGGCAAAACAATCCGGTAGTCACGGGTTAACTCAAATAGCATCAAAATAGCTGTTAGTGGCGCTCTCACACTCGCTGCTAGAACTGCTGCCATCCCCACCATTGCGTATGCTGGAGGGGCAGCCATATATTCGCCAATGGCTGGGACTACCAAAGCCAAAATTTTGGCATAGGCTGAGCCAAAAGAAGCGCCGAGAAACATTGCTGGTGCGAACAAACCGCCGATAAAACCACTACCAGCACTAATTGCAGTCATCAGTAATTTCATCACTAGTAATACTACCAGCAATTGCAGTGAAAACTCTACATCTTGGAGCATCGCTTGCACAGTTTCGTAGCCAATGCCCAAAATTTGGGGAAATTGCAAAGCGACTATACCAACAACGACACCACCAATAATCGGATGAATTGGCAAAGGAATCCGCCCCAAAAATTCCAAACTCTTCACCTGTCCAGCAAAACAGGCTTTTGCTATACGAATTGACCCGGTATAAGTCAGAGACACTAAACTGGCTCCCAAACCCAAGCCAAGATAGAGGGGTAATTCCCAGGGACTACGAACTTGATAAACAGGTAGAGCAAAAGCAGGCTGTGCCCCCAAGCCAATTTGGGCGATTAATGCTGCCACTACCGCTGCTAACAGTACTACACTGACAGCAGAAGTAGCAAAAGATGTAGCTCCTAATACTACCTCTAGAGCAAAAAATACACCTGCGATCGGAGCATTGAAGCCAGCGGCTAGCCCCGCAGCAGCACCAGCGCCCAAAAGTAAACGCCGTCGCTCTTGGGATACTTGTAGCACTAAAGACAACAACATCCCAAAATTGGCTCCAATTTCTACACTTGGCCCCTCTGGCCCCAAAGAAGCACCACTACCCAAGGAAACAGCCGCAGCTAACATCTTTGTGACTGGTCGTAGTTGTCGTTTAATTTCTGTTCCCTGGGAGGCGGCGATTAAAGATGAAAGTCCCGGCCCAAAATCTTGAGTGCGCCAGCGCATCAACCCAACAATCAATCCACCAAGGGAAGGAACGCAGGCTAAAGTCCAAGCACCCCAGATGCCAATCGCCCCCATCAAATTTTCTAGCATCAAGTCATGAATTAGCTGGATCAAATAGTGAAATGTGACTATCCCCATACCAGTGCCACTGCCAATTAACACAGCTAAAAACAGCACAATGGTTTCTGGAGATGGTTGAAAACGGTTAATTATATGGGCTAAACGTGCGGAAGGTGTAGGAAAGGCAGGTTGTTCCATTACCTTCCTTAGTTGAGTGGGAGGCAAGAGAGTCATTGAGCAACGGGGTAAATGTAAGAAAAAATTTAAATTTTTATCTGTTACTTCTCATTGTGAGCCATGATTCAACAACCAGACAAGTTGGGGAGTGGGGAGTAGGGAAAGATACCTTTTTCATGTTTGGTTGTGGGATTTTTCCATTGAAAACAGTCTTTGTGAGAGCGATCGCTAACTTCTTAGTGTGTAGAGAAAATATAATATTTTATAAGCTAAGTTAACGCACCACAGACAAGCACTTACTAGAAGCCATCTGCGGCTAAATATAGCTATACTCGTGTTGCAGCCATTGAGCTATCCTTAGTAAGAAGGCAAATTTATATGTGATTTATGGCTAATTTTGGGCCATATTTCAGAGACTCTACTAAGCGCTGATCTAAATTCAATATAGCTATTGTTATAGAGCGAGTAAATGGACTAGGCGGACGAGTTAGATGAATACACACACCTTTGATAATCATTATGTTACTTGCCCAATTTGCCAAAGAAATGCTACGCCTAAACCAGTCAAGACGTGCATTGGCTTGTTTACTTGCCCCTACTGCCAGGAACGGATGGTAGTTTGTCATAGCGGGCATTATGTCCGTGATCCGTTTACTTGGAAACAGATCATGATTTCTTCGACGCTACGCCGTCAAAGTAGACCTTTAGCTAGGATTATAAGGGATTTTGTCTTAATTAAACGCCCTATGGTTGCTTTAGCTTTGGGAAGTGCTATTTTGTTTGCTGCGATCGCCATTACTCAAGAAAAAACGAGCTACGATCACCAAACACAACCCGTAACAGAAAAAGTCAAAGAATCGGAGAATAAATCTCCATAATAATTATATTTTATTAGATATAAATCAGATAGCGATTTGCTGGCGCTGATCTTAATTAATTACAAAGAAAGGGAACGCTGAACAGAAAGTGTTCCCTTTCGCTTTCCCAGTCCCCAATCCCCACGACATGCGCTAAGCTAAAATGCAGCGATTGGGTACCAATATGTTTTGGCGACAAGGGTTAGCTTTACTTTTTTTAATTCTTTTACTTTGCATGACTCATCCTGCACTAGCAGTAGACTGGACACATCCACTGTCATTTAGTAATGCAGAGTTAAAAAGACATGACTTTTCAGGTGAAAGTCTGCAAGCAGCTGAATTTTCTAATGCTAATTTGGAATTAGCTAACTTTGCAAATGCTGACTTGCGAGGAGCGGTGTTAAGTGCTTCGGTAATGACACAAACAAATCTGCATGGAGCCGACTTAACTAATGCAATGGTTGATCAGGTAAATTTGACTAAGGCTGATTTGAGCGATGCAATTCTTAAAGAGGCTCTTTTGCTGCGTTCTATCTTTACAGATGTAAATATCACTGATGCAGATTTTACAGATGCAGTTTTGGATAAAGCGCAAATCAAAGAACTATGCACAAAAGCCAGTGGTGTAAATTCTCAGACTGGCATACAAACTCGTGATTCTCTGGGATGCTAATGAGGCGTGTGGGTGTAATTGGTGGTGGGCAACTTGCCTGGATGATGGGGGATGCAGCCCAAAAGTTAGAGGTAGAATTGGTAGTGCAAACTCCAACTCAAGATGATCCAGCTGTAGCGATCGCTCAAAAAACTGTTTTCGCTCCAGTTGACGATGCCAATGCTACAGAAATTTTAGCAACAAACTGTGATGTGATCACCTTTGAAAACGAATTTGTTAACCTAGATACCTTATCGTTTTTAGCAGAGAAAGGGGTTTGTTTCCGTCCTAATTTAGCGTCCTTGGCTCCTCTTCTCGATAAATACGATCAGCGCTGCTATTTACGTGATTTAAGCTTACCTGTACCGCAGTTTTTCTCTCTTGAGCAGGCAAATCTGCAATCCATCATAGAAAATTTGGGTTTTCCATTAGTTCTCAAATCTCGACGCCACGGTTATGACGGTCAAGGCACTTTTATTATCCGAGATTTGGTGACTCTACAAGCGAAAATAGACGATACCACCAACAAATCACTTTTTTTGTTAGAGGAATTTGTACCCTTTGAAAGAGAACTAGCAATCATCGCAGCTCGTTCAGCAGCTGGGGAAATCGTCACTTATCCGGTTGTAGAAACTCAACAAGAAAAACAAGTATGTCGGCGGGTAATTGCGCCAGCCCAAATTACACCCAGTCAGGTAGCAGAAATCGCAGCGATCGCACATACTTTACTCAATAGCCTGGAATTTGTAGGAGTTTTGGGAATCGAGCTTTTTCTTACCACTAATGGCAAAGTTTTAGTGAATGAAATTGCACCCCGCACCCATAACTCTGGACATTTTTCCCTTGACGCTTGCGAAACTTCTCAGTTTGAACAGCACCTGAGAGCAGTTTGTGGTTTACCTTTGGGTAATCCTGCTTTGGGGTGTAGTGCTGCTGTGATGGTGAACCTCTTAGGGTACGAAAATTCGCACAACGACTACCAAACCCAGCGCCAAAAATTAGCAGAAATCCCGCAAGCTTTTGTTCACTGGTATGGCAAAACGGAATCACGGGTTGGGCGCAAGCTGGGACATGTTACCGTTCTGCTTGATACTAATCACCGTGATACCGCTAATACTATTGCTCAGACCGTAGAATCTATTTGGTATCCGTTAGGATACTTTAACGAAGGGAACAGCAAAGAAAGTTGAAATTATGAGGCGTCTTGTAACTCAGCAGTACGTACTGAAAGCTGCTGTGTTTGATTACCTCGTTGTACCTTCACTTGCAAAGTTTGTCCTAAACGACTATCTTCGACGATGTTCTGTAGTTGTTCAGCTGTTGTGATTGGTTTACCATCGACTTGAACAATTACGTCTCCGCGTCGAATACCTGCGGCGGCGGCTGGAGAATTAGGTATAACTCGGATCACCAAAACACCATTTACCTCTGGGATTTGGACTTGAGAGTTGGGGTCTGTGTTATTTTGCTTCGCTAGCTGGGGTGTCAAGCTGAGCATTTGTACACCTAAATAAGGGTGGGCAACTTTGCCATCACGTTGTAGTTGCGAGGCGATCGCTTTTGCTTTATCAATAGGAATAGCAAAGCCAATACCCATCGCATCAGGACGAATGGCTGTGTTGATGCCAATCACCTCACCTTGACCATTTAATAGTGGCCCGCCAGAGTTACCAGGGTTAATTGCCGCGTCAGTTTGAATGAACTCCAAGCGTTTATCACTAATACCAACTTGGGCACTAGAACGCTTGAGGGTGCTGACAATTCCTAAAGTAACGGTATTATCAAATCCTAAAGGATTGCCAACTGCGATCGCCCAGTCTCCCACCTGCACATTTTTAGAAGATCCCAGAGGTGCAACTGGTAAATCATTGCCAGCATTAATTTTAACTACTGCTAAATCTGTGACTTCATCAATCCCTTGAACTTTGCCTTCAAAAGAGCGACCATCTTTAAGTCGCACTGTGACTTTATCAGCTTTGTCAACCACATGAGCATTAGTCAAAACCAAGCCACTCTTGTCAATAATAAAACCAGAACCTAAACCACGTAATTGCTCAGAAGGTGACCGTTGTGGGAGACTATCACCAAAAAACCGCCGGAAATAAGGATCTTCAAAAAATGGATCAACCCGGCGAGTAATAGTACGTTCTGTATCAATTCTTACTACTGCCGAACCAACACGATTGACAGCAGCAGTGACAAAACTACTAGTACCCATAGCAGCATTCGCGGGTGATTGCCTTTGAGTAACTAGTTGTGGTAAATCTTCCGCAGTTGTAGTTGGTGCAGGCTCTGCTTGGGAGGGTAATACCTGTAAACTACTAACAGTGAGTAGAACTCCTAAAGCGATCGCTAATACATGAGAGGTGAGTTGACGCATAGATCTGGGCATCTTGGGAAATCGCATAATCAAAACCTAATCTAGAAGCGTAATTTTTATCTACAGTTATTTTTACAGCTTGGTTGACGTTAGCTCTGTGTTTGAGGTTTCGCCTACTTTCACCAGTATTTGAACTAAGTGATTTTTTAAATCACATGAGCTAGCTATTATCAAATTAATTGAAAATTTAGCTCAAAAGCTATTATTGAGATTTACCCTTTCAAGGTTCGGTTTTTACCCTATGATTGGGTACTGGAGATTGGGTACTGGGTATTAAGGATTGGTATTAAGAAAACTCTCCCCATTCCCTACCCTAAGCTACGATCTTAGTACTATCAGCAGATAACCCATGAATGGATCAAACCGATTAGCTAAAGAATCCTTGCCAACATCCCCACCAACAGAACATTCTCACAGTCATGAGACAGACCACGAGCATATAGATCATATTCATGAGCAGGCTGACTCTCTACATGCTCACATCCATAGCGAAGAGTCTTTGCGGCGAATTGTCAATAGGCTATCGCGCATAGAAGGACATATTCGCGGCATTAAGACTATGGTGCAGCAAAGTAGCCCTTGTCCCGATGTTTTACTGCAAATTGCCGCTGTGCGGGGCGCACTTGATCGGGTGGCAAGAATTGTTTTGGATGAACATTTAACTGAGTGTATTGCTAGAGCTGCCAAACAAGGGAATATGGAAACAGAAATTGAACAACTTAAAGCAGCTTTGGATCGGTTTTTACCCTAATACCCAGAAGGATGGGTTGAGTACAATCCTCTATTTTCTTTTGAAATTGTAATATACCTGCAATAATCCAGAATCATAAGTTTTGGCATCTTTCAACTCAAGTACTGTTTCAAGAGTAGAGTCATTCACAATCAAAGGAATACCGCTTCCTAAAATAATTGGGTGTATTGAAAGAATTAGTTCATCAATAAAACCGTGTTTCAGAAAGTAATGAATAATTTGCGCGCCTCCAACTAACCAAATATCACGACCGTTAGAATAACGTAGTTTATTGATGAATTCCTCCCAATTACTACTCACGAATCTCACGTTTTTATCTGTTTGACTTTGCAGAGTAGTAGAGAAAACAAAACTTTCTTTTCCTTGATATGGGTATTCTCCAAAATCAAGTACTTGCTGATAAGTTTTACGACCCATGATAACTGTATCAATTTGGTTAAAGAACTCTGGATAACCATAGTCTTGGTCAGTGAATAGCCAATCTACTTCTCCTGATTCTCTGGCAATGTAACCATCAAGACTAGAAGCAATAAATAAACTAATTTTTCGCATATCACAGTAACTAGCAAGTAGAAATTCAAAATTAAAGCATGATTTTAGAAAATTATATCTTTAACTATTCTTTAATTAACAACTATAAAAAACCAGTAATTCTCTTTTTACATGGCTTCATGGGCAATATTGATGAATTTGATGATGCTATACAATTACTCTCTAATGAATTTTCTTATTTAACACTTGACCTTCCTGGACATGGCAAAACTCAAGTGTTAGGCGAAGAAGAGTATTATACAATGGCTAATACTGCTCATGCCATAATCAATTTATTAGATGAGTTAAAAATCATTCGATGCTTTTTAGTTGGTTATTCAATGGGTGGGAGATTAGCTTTATACCTGACACTGGATTTTCCAGAGCGTTTTGAGAAAGTTGTGCTGGAGTCGGCATCTCCTGGCTTAGCAACAGAATTAGAACGAACAGAACGAATTAAACGCGATGCACAAATAGCCAGAAAATTGAGCAGAAGCATTGAAAAA
The DNA here is from genome assembly GCA_019359515.1 of Desmonostoc vinosum HA7617-LM4. Taxonomy (GTDB): domain Bacteria; phylum Cyanobacteriota; class Cyanobacteriia; order Cyanobacteriales; family Nostocaceae; genus Desmonostoc; species Desmonostoc vinosum. The sequence continues at coordinate 62,278 of JAHHHC010000001.1, forward strand.
AGTGATTTTGCAGCTTTTTTATCAAATTGGTATAATCAGCCAATTTTTGGTTCCATAAAAAATCATTCGGGCTGCGATCGCATGATAAAAAGTCGTTTACAAAACCATCCACTTGAATTAGAGAAATCTTTGCGCTTGATGGGTACTGGCTGCCAACCTTCTTTGTGGGAAAAACTCAAAGATCATACAAAGCCTTTGTTGTTACTCGTTGGTGAGTACGATCAAAAATTTATAGATATTAATACGGAAATGTCCCAAATATGCAAATTTGCCCAGTTAAAAATAATTAGTAACTCTGGACATAACATTCACTTAGAAAACACTTTGACTTTTGTGCAAAATATTCAGGATTTTTTTGCTAATGAGCCAATCACAGACTCAACATCATATTAGCTACTCCCGCGTCATCCATCTCAGTCATATAATTAACACCGATATTCCCCAATGGCCTGGTGATCCGCCAGTAGAATTGACCACCGTCGCAGAACTTGAACAAGATGGCTACTACCTGCGGCGTTTCTGTTTAGGTGAACATAGCGCCACCCATATTAATGCTCCCAATAGTTTTTACAACTCCGGTGTAGGAATTGATCAATACTCTGCTGAGTCATTGATTGTACCTGCAATAGTCATAGATATTTGCCCAGCTGTAGCAATTAATTCCGATTATGTTCTGACTATTGCTGATCTTCTCGCTTGGGAAAAACAGTACAGTAAAATTCCAGCTAGTAGTGTAGTACTACTTTACACTGGCTGGCAACATAAGTGGTTTGATCAAAATGCCTTCTTCAACTTGGATGCTAAGGGAATTATGCATTTTCCAGGGTTTGGTAAGGATGCTACTCAGTTTCTACTTAACGAGCGGCAAATTGTTGGGATAGGGATTGACACTCATGGTGTAGATCCAGGACAGGACAACAGTTTTGCTATCAACCGCCTGGTATTAGAACAGCCGCGAATTGTGCTGGAAAATTTGACAAATTTAGATCAACTACCACCTCAAGGTACTACTTTAGCGATCGCAATTCTTAGATTACGAGGTGGTTCGGGTTCTCCCGTGGGAGTGTTAGCACTAGTACCTTGATTATCGGCAAGCACGGGAGGCAGGAAAAGTAATGTGTATCAGGAATTTTGTCAAACAGTATCAGTTCTCAAATTTACTGACAACTGATTTAGCATTTAATTCCTCTTTTAAGATTTTTTGATAAATCTTAGGCAAAGAACTACTAATAGAATTAGTTTCTATCCCATATCCTAAACTTGTCCAGGTGGGAGAGAGTCGCCGCAAAACATCATTTAACTTTCCTTGACGCAGTAGTTGAGAAATATCAGTTCCCCAAACTTGTGAATCATTCAACCAACGATAAACTACTACATCTTGATATTCCGGTTCAAAGCTATAAGTAGCCAACAACATCAACTGCATCACGTTTGGGGGATTTGGGTGATAGCGAGGAGCTATGTGATACCAAGTAGTATTGATGATTTGATATCTACCAGCAGCAGTAGAACAATTACCAGTATTTGGCCCAGTAACAATTGTGACGCATATCTCAGGGTGGCGGCGGAGGTCGTTAACTTGCTGTCCACCATACAACAACGAATAGGGGCGGTTGCTGTTGGCTTCGCTGGCTGAGATGGTTCGCATCAAAGCACGGATGTAAGGATCGCCTCCTTTCATGACCAAAGGTGGCTGTTTAACTGCAAAAACAGGATCAGAAGGCGATCGCACTTCTCCAAAAATATACCACTGTAATAGAAACACAAAACCGAGGAGCGCAATTATTGGCCCAATCAGCTTTTCAACACCTTTGAGTTCAAAACCTTTCAGGGTTAGACTCCTTAAAATCTGCTCTGTTAGCTAACAACAATCATTGACGCAGCAATTTCGATAAAGTTCACCAAAAGGGAGTGGGGAGTTGGGAGTGGGGAGTGGGGGAAGAAGGATTTCATGCTGTTGTTGTGTGATTTATCGTACAAGAGTCTCAAAATGTCACTTGTCATTAGTCTCTAGTCCTTTGTAATCACAAATGACAAATGACGAATGACTACGCAACGCTAGCAAATAACTCCCAAAAGCTCTTAAGGGCTGCTTCAGGTTTGGCGATGATCTCCACAATTTTATTGCGTGCAGCTGGTTCATACAAGGACTCAACACAAACTTGGGCAACTTTTTTTCTGGGGATGCTACCCTCGAACAATGTATCAGCTCCCTGCATAACGATGGAATCGGAGTTGTCTTCATTCTTTAAACCACCAGGCCGCACAATCGTGTAGGTAAGACCACTTTTTTGAATGTATTCTTCGGCTTGCTTTTTCCACACTAAAATTAGCCAGAACAAGTTTAGGGGATGGAAAAACTGAGAAGTACACAAAGATGAAACGAAGACAAAATGCTCAATATTCTTAGCTTTGGCAGCGTTCACTAAATTTTTCGAGCCTTCAAAATCTACCTTGTAGGGCCCTGTGGGGTCAAAGCTAGGTTTTGCGCCAGTCGCACACAATACTACAGTGCTATCCCCCAAAGCAGCAGTCAAGCTTTCTGGTTGCAACACATCACCTATCACCAATTCGACATCAGGAGGCAGAATACTCTTAGCTTTCTCTGTATCCCTCACTAGCGCTCGAACAGGAATACTCCGTGCTACCAACTCTTCTACAATTCGGCGACCTGTTTCACCCGTTGCTCCTGCTACAAATGCTTTCATGGTAAACGCTATCCTGAAAATCTAATATGTGCTTATTCAATTCTTTAATTTTAGTAATTCTATGGAGTCGATGGCATATTATTAAGGTTTCCGTCAAAATGAGATGTTAGTGCGAAATGAAGCACACAAGGCGGGAATCATTAATATAGACAAACGCCAAAATATACAGCAATGCGTTTATGCTTTCAAGAAACGGTGAATATCAATCCTTGGAAATAACAGAAACAGTTCTACCTATGGCGTCAAATATAGGGGAAACTGAAGATGCATTACCGCAAGTAAATGTAGCTAAAACAACAAAATTTTATGGGCGCTATCAAGACTCGATGGATATGTATGCCCCAGCTCATAAGGTTGCTGAGTATCTTAATACTCACAATTGTTGGTTTTCGCGCTGCGCTGAACCGATGAAAGTGCAGGCACTAGGGGAAAATGGTTATACCTTAGTAATTGGTAGTTTTGGCGCTTTTGGTTATGAAGTAGAGCCAAAAATTGGTTTAGAATTATTACCTCCAGAGCAAGGTATTTACCGCATTCGTACAATTCCCGTTCCTAACTATCAACCACCTGGTTATGACGTAGATTATCGAGCCTCACTCAGGTTCACAGAAAACCCAATCAATGATGTTTTTACTGATAATAGAGAAGTAACACGAGTTGAATGGGAATTGGATTTGATAGTTGAGATTCACTTCCCCAAATTTATTCAACAACTGCCCAAGTCTTTAATTCAATCTACAGGCGATCGCCTCCTCAATCAAATTGTCCGCAAAGTCTCCCGTCGCCTCACCCGCAAAGTTCAAGAAGATTTTCATCAATCTTTGGGACTACCTTTACCTGTCAAGTCAAACAATAGGCGGTGAGTCAATATAATTCGTAATTCGTAATTCGTAATGACGCTCGAGGACTCGCTACCGCTGCGAAGCGCGTAATTCGTAATGACGCGACGCTCCTGTGCCGCTCTAAGCGAAGCTATGCCGCAGGCTTTACGCTGACGCTCGTACCAACGCTCGATGACTCGCTCTAAGCGAAGCTATGCCGCAGGCTTTACGCTACGCTATCGCTACCGCTGACGCTCGTACCTCGCTACCGCTTCGCTAACGCTAACGCTATCGAGGACTCGCTCTAAGCGAAGCTATGCCGCAGGCTTTACGCTGCGAAGCGCGTAATTCGTAATTGCAATCTGTATAGGCTTGTACCCTCAACTGATTGTTCGCTATTCGTAATTCGTAATTGCAATCTGTATAGGCTTGTACCCTCAACTGATTGTTCGCTTTCTGTGTCTTCATAGAATAGACTATCCAATCAGAGATTATGGTGCTTGCTCAGTACTTTCCCTAATTACGAATTACGCATTATGCATTACGCATTAGTAAGAATTCTTTGGACAATTTGCACACCAGTAATTGCTTGCCAAGCGAACAGCCCTAAAAGAGTGAAATTCAACAAAATATGCGTCATCCTTGCCCAATTGGCTCCTTTTTGCATGTAAGGAGATAAGGAAGCAGAAAACGCTATCAAACTTGTCATACCCAACCCTGCTAACAGGTGCGGCCCGAAGAACAACTTGCCATTATTGATGTATGTGACAGCCATCCCACCAATTGCACCTGCTACCATCAGACCCAAGAGTATTGAGCCGATTTGATAGTGTTTTATATTATACTTACCTTTAATCAGTTCTTTTTTTTCGTCGCCTTGAGCGCTTCTAGTACGCTGTACTTGTAAGCCCAAGTAAGCAGCATACAGTGAAATTGCCAATAACACCCACATCATTAGTGGGTGAAAGAAGTTCAGCCAATATTTAACCGATGGTGAAAGTTCCAAACTCATAGTGTTCTCGCCCAGTCTTAAATCTTTATAAAAATTAGCATAACTTTGTTTACAGTATTTAAGGTTTTTACAGTAAAAATCAGGCACTGAGACGGTGTATGATTTACCGTTATTCCATGAATTTTTATCAATAGTGCAAATTTAGTTCTAAGTATTAATCTCTATTAGAGAATAAAACTGCACTCTTGCCAAAGTTAATCAATGCTCTCAAACTAAATTTTAGGAACTCGCCTTTCATCCCCCATAAGTAGGGGAATAGTCATGACTGAAAACAATGATATTTTGCTGCTAATGGCTGCTAAAAGTGGCGATATCAATCGTCTGCGGGCGCTACTGGCTACTGGTGCCAGAGTAGATGTCGGCGATCGCCAAGGTACGACAGCATTAATGTATGCTGCTAATTTAGGCTACACCGAAATTGTGCGATCGCTGTTGGCTGCTGGGGCAAATGTGAACTTGTCTCGAAAAGTCTATGGTTTGACCACATTGATGTTGGCAGCTAGTACTAATCAGCTTGATATTGTCAAACTATTGATATCCAAGGGCGCTGATGTGAATGCCATTAATGAAGATGGCAGCACAGCTTTAATGGCAGCAGTAATCAAAGGTCATGTCGATGTGGTGCGAATCTTGCTGGCTGCTGGTGCTGAGGTGAATTTAGCAGATAAAGACGATGATACTGCGCTAAAACTCGCACTGAAACGTAAAGATGTAGAAATTATTCAAGCAATTCTCCAAACTGGCGTAGATGTCAATCATCAAGATGAAGATGGTGAAACTCTGCTGATGGTAGCGGTAGACTTAGGAAATTTGGATGTAGTGCAAGCATTGCTGGCGGCAGGAGCTGATGTTAAGCAACAAAACTCGGATGGTGGAACTGCACTATTAGCAGCGGCGGCAGCTGGACATAGTGCGATCGCTTCCGCTTTACTAGATGCAGGATCTGAGATCAATCACCAAGATCAAGATGGTGAAACAGCCCTACACCTGGCTGTTGTAGAAGGTTATGTTGATGTAGTGCAAGTATTGCTTAACCGAGGTGCGGATATACAAATTAGAAATCACCTGGGTGATACACCACTACTGGTAGCAGCGTTGCAAGGACATGGGCAAATTGTTGAGATGCTACTGCGTTTTGGGGGAGATATTAATAGTAAAAATTTAGGTGAAATCCCTCTGACACTGGCAGCATCTAACAGACACATACAAACAGTCAAGGTTTTATTAGAATATGGTGCTGATCCCGATACTCTAGGAGATGATGGCAAAACAGCTCTACTTAAAGCCGCAGAAACTAACGATAAAGAAATGATACATTTGCTGCTATCAAAGGGTGCAAATGTAAATTTTCAAGATTCAGCAGGAGCAACAGCATTAATGTGGGCTGCCTCAATGGGTTATTGTGAGGCTGTACAAATACTGCTACAAGCCGGGGCGAATGTAAATTTAAGAAATCGTGGTGGATACACTGCTTTGATGATTGCAGAATTTAATGGGTATGAAGATGTAGTGCATAGTTTGAAAGCGAATGGGTAACTCGGGGGCCCCGAGTTACCCATTCCCAAACACAACTTTTCTTTAATTTGCTTCAGAAAAATATTGACGAAACATCAAATAAATGTTATTTACTTATATACTAAAGACAAAAGCACTTTCAAACGTTAATAAACTAAGAAAGTAAAACTCCGTCGCTGCTGTTGTGAGTTTGCGGCGACGGAGAGGGTAAAAATCGGAACACCAAGACAGAGAGCAGGCGAAATACTTGCCCACAAGGATGTAAAGGGAGCAAAAATGAAGAATCAAACTGACCTTTTACCTTGTACCTTTGACCTTGTACTGTTTGCCTTGTCTCTCTCTTGGCGATTCCTACTGTGCTAGATGTACAGAATATATAGTTTTTAGTTGCACGGAAAAGTATTGTAAGGATCATTTTTTAGGTATCATAACGAACGCTAGCTTAAATAGTTAGGCGATCGCGGTTAAACAGCAACCTTTTCAAGATTTTGCCCAATTTAAAAGAAAAAATAAAAAAATAAATTTTGGTAGAAATACAGAGTGCAAAATAATATTCTGCAACTACCGCTACATTTACACAGTTTGTGGGTAGGAATTGGTTGTCAGAGGGGTAGTTCACGCCTGTTGATTGCAACGGCAATTGAGGAAATTTTGTGGTCAAATCAACTTGACCAAAATGCGATCGCAGGTATTGCGACCATTGATACTAAAGCCTCGGAGGTTGGTTTAGTAGAATTTTGCCGCTTACGCAATTTGCCTTTAAAAACCTTTTGTGCGGAAGTTCTTCGTCATGTGTGTGTCCCCAATCCTGCTAAGATTATCGACCAACAAGTAGGAACACCCAGCGTGGCAGAAGCGGCCACCATTCTTGCTGCCTCAGCTGCTTCCTTGTGGACAAACACACAACAGTTGCAGGTGAAGTTGGTAGTTCCTAAACAGATTTTTCGTTTGCAAGGGCAACTAGGTGCAGTGACAATAGCTGTTGCTCAAGCTGCACATTGATTTGTAGAGTGATGCGATCGGGCATGATCAAGTCAACCGCCCCACGCACAAGGGGATGGGGATGTAAGCGCGAGCAATAAAGATCATGACTCATAAAGTGCTTGCTACAAACCATCAAAACTGTCTTGAAGCACTACTCAACTACTCTCAAAAAATAGTTGATGATACTAGAAACGATCGCTAATACAATCGAACCCAACAAAGCAGGTACAAAGCCCTTAATTTCAAACCCAGAACCAGGGGTTAATGCACTTGCAAGCCACAGAGTCAAGGCATTGATCACAAATGTAAATAAACCAAAAGTTAGTAAGGTAATTGGGAATGTCAAAATCCGCAAAACCGGGCGAATAAAAGCATTCACCAGTCCAATAACAACAGCAGCAACCAGAGCAATTACAATATCATTGACAACAAATCCTGAAACGATCTTAGCGGTAATCAATAAAGCCACCGCAGTACCGAGCCAAGTTAATAAAAAGTGTGGCATATGATTTTCTAGAGAAATTAGCAGTTAAGTCTAATAAATTCCATTAATGTCGTCATTTCCCTTTTATAGTCACAAATGATTAAGGACGACTCTATGAATATATATGCAATATTTCATGCATCATATCTTACTTTTGATCGGCGTATCCTTTTAGTATTGTAGGCGGTTGATAACCGCTATGTATTAATAAAAAAATGGCAAAAAGCACAAAAAAGGTTTCTCTACATAGAGATACCTCTACTAATTATACGGTGTATGTAGTACTAGCCTAACGCCGCACAGAAGATGGCCGTGCAAGAATTTCCCAGGTTTCGCCACCGGCTACACCGTCAGCCTCTAAACCATAACGCCTTTGTACAGCTTTGACTGCTGCTTCAGTTGTCGCGCCAAAGTCGCCATCAACACTGTCCTTTAGAAGTCCCAGCCTTTTGAGTCTTTCTTGCAACTTGACAACTTCAGCGCCACGCATCCCTACACGCAAAATCGGCCATCCTGCGGCAGTATATTGAATTCCGGGTTTTCGCACAGTCGGAGGAGTTAAGCTAGGACGTGTAGTTGATGTAGTGCGGGTACTGGATGTGTTACGAGACGGCGTCTTCTGTGTCCTGGAAGTTGTAGTTTGTCTAGGGCTACTAGGTCTTGGTTCAGGATTGGTGTTCGAGACTGGGGTTGTAGCTTTTTTAGGAGTGTTAGGTTTGGGTTGAGGACGCGTATTCGAGACTGGGGTTTGGGCTGGTTTGGGATTGGTGGGTTTGGGCTGGGGACGGGTATTGACAACTTGGGTGGCGGCTGGTTTAGGGTTGGTGGGTTTGGGTTCAGAAGTAGTATTTGCGACTCTAGTGACGTTGTTAGTTTGAGTGGGAACAGGGAAGTTTGTTGAGTTGGATGGCGGTTGAGGTGAAGAGACAGTGGATGCCATCATTGGCCCGTTGGGGAAAAGTCGCTGCCAAGTGTTGGTATCAACAATGCCATCGGGGTTCAAACCTGCTGCTTGCTGAAAGCGAGAGACAGCACTAGCTGTATTTTCGTTATAAATGCCGTCTACTGTACCTGAGTAAAAACCTAAAAGTTTTAGAGCTGCTTGCAGTTCAGATACACGTTCTCCTTGGCTACCGACTTTGAGAGTAGGACGATTAATACCGCTGCCGGTGGTTACTTGGGCAATTGCTGCTGGGGAAGCGATCGCTGCTATCATCTGGGAACCAACTAGCAGAGGCACAGAGGCGAATAAGAGGATTTTAATTCCTAATAGAGACTTAGATTGAGAGCGATTTATATTGATGTCTATTGATTGCAGGTAGTTCAAGATACATGCTGTCAGGCTGCCTTTCATAGAAATTACCCTCGGAATCTTCTGATGCTAATATTACAGCCGCTTGGTTGAGAAAGCAGCTGGGATGATGGCGATCGCATCCAATTTTAGATTAGGCGATCGCGCCGTTAATTGCTTCCTCTTGACCAACCAAAGACAGATAAGGTTCCTCTAGGTACTTTTGAGCCACAGCGATCGCATCTTTGGCACTCACAGCCGCAATCATTTCTTGAAACTCTTGGTCAAACTCAATTCCTAAACCCAAAATTTCATACCAACCATATATCTGAGCAATTTGTCCGTTTGTTTGTTTACCTAAAGCATACTGTCCCAAGATTTTGTTTTTAGCTGCTTGCAGTTCGCTTGGAGATACTTCGGTGGTACGCAACAGATATACTTCTTTTTGTAGTCCTTGCAAAGCGATGCTAGTATTTTCTGGTGCTGTACCCATGTACACCACAAATGATGCTGGAAACAGCCTGGTTGAGTAAAAAGCGGACACTTCGTAAGCCAGACCCCGTTTTTCTCGCAATTCGACAAATAGACGGCTAGAAAGACCATTTCCTAGATACGTAGACAGCAATTTCAGTGGGGCGTAGTCGCTAGAACTGACCGATGGGCCTAAATAACCTAGCATGACGATTGATTGCTGTGTATCTATAGGCTTTAGCCTTGACTGTGGTTGCACCTTAACATCTGGTAAATGCAGCTTTGGTAATGCTGGTGCTGGAACTTGCCAATCACCAAAAACTTCTGTTACTAACTTGACTACATCTTCGGGTGTGATTCGACCAGCAACACTAACTACTATATTATCTGGACGGAAATAAGTTCGGTGATACTCTGCTAAGTCTGCGCGAGTTAATCGGCCCATAGTTGTTTCATCACCTAGTACCGAAGCTGCATAGGGATGATTTTGGTACATTGCCTGTCGCATTTGTTCAAAAGCGACATTGAAGGGTTGCTCTTTTTGCGAGCGAATATCTTGTAATGCTAGACGCCGTTCTAATTCTACTTGCACTTCGGGAAATGTTGGCGATCGCAAAAGTTGCCCCGCCAATGCTAAAATTTCTGCAAAATCTGAAGTTACTGTCTTAAAAGATAAGAGAAAGTAATCAGTTGCCGCATCTGCGCTCAAACTCGCTCCCACAGACTCGACTTTTTCAGCAATTTCTAAGCTAGAGAGTCCATCGCAACCTTTCGTCATCACTGCTGACAGCAAATGAGCCAACCCCGCCAGTTCTCGGTTTTCGTGACAACTACCAGCACGCACAAAAATCCGCCCCGCGATAATATCCGCAACCGGATTTTCCGACACCAGCAATACAATGCCATTATTCAACACGATGCGGTGAATAGGAGATTTTTCTAGCAAGGTTGTCATTTGTTGTTTGTCCTTTGTCATTTGTTAATTATCTTTTCCTTAATGAATAGACCTCTTGCAAAAGTTCCTCTTTGCGTTCTCTTCTCTGCGCCTCTGCGCCTCTGCGTGAGACAAAAAAAGATTTATGCAAGAGGTTTAATGGTGATGACTTGTTGACTACTAACCAATGACCAATGACTAATGACTAATGACCAATGACTAACAGGGTTTAAGTACAGTCACCGCGTAATGCTGTAGTGACAGATATTGTTTAGCTAATTTTTGCAGTTGTTGTGTATCAAAAGATTGAATCTGCTGAGGATAAGTCACCGCTAATTCAGCTTGGGCGATGGTATTGTAATAACCGTAAAGTCCAGTCAGCTGATTTGGTGTTTCAGTAGAGAATGCATACTCGTTACACAACAGTCTCTGCGTACGTGCAAGTTCTTGTTCGGTAATTCCCTGAGTCTGCAAATCATCTAAATGCTCGCAAATCAAAGATTCTACCTGCTCTAAGTTTTCCGGTTCCAACCAGGCAGTAATAGTAAATAAACTCGATTCTCGCTGGAGAGAAAAATTACTGCAAATTCCTTGCACCAATTGCAAATCTTCGCGTAAATCGCGTACTAGGCGTGAAGTTCGTCCTTCTGCTAGCAATACCGAGAGCAAATCTAATCCATAAGCAGTGCCGAGTTGCTCTACACCTGGAACTAGCCACGCCATGATTAGCCGTGCTTGCTCGATGCGCGGTAAGCACAGTTCTTGACGACGAACTTCTGCTATTCTCGGCTCGAAAATCTTTTCAGATTGAGGACAATCGGCACGTTTGGCAAAATCTGCAAAAGTGTGATTAACTAGTTCCCATGCAGGTTGTTGAGCAATACCACCCACAATCACGACTGTCATATTTTCTGGCTGGTAATGCGTGCGGTGAAAACAGCGCATTGCTTCTGGTGATTGCTGCATTAGCTCTTGTTCAGTACCTAGCACTGAACGCCCATAAGGATGGCACTGATAAACATTATTTAAAAGAGATTGAAATCCTATCCAGTCAGGATCATCATAACAAGAACGGATTTCCTCTAAGACTACATCTCGTTCACGGATAAATTCATCCTCTGGAATTGCTGCATTGAGCAGTAGTTCTCCCAAATAGGGCAGAATATCTTCGAGGCAAGAGGCACCTGTAGTGAGCGAGTAATGAGCATAATCATGGCTTGTAGCCGCATTGCTCACGCCACCCCTGTTTTCAATAGCGTAATCAAACATTCCAGGGGGTAGCGTCGCTGTTCCTTTAAAAATCATATGTTCTAAAAAATGTGCCATACCGAACCACGGTTTTGGTTCTAGGCTTGCTCCAGCTCTCACCCAAACATCCGCCACAACTACAGGGGTAGTGGGAATTTCTTGATGAATAAACGTTAAACCATTGTCTAGTTGGAAAACCGAGGCCGGAAACACGGTATTAAATAGTTGTTGTGACAATTTTTTGTAGTTTTAACCACAATTTAACGCGATCCAGTTATCATAACTCTGAATGGTACCTAAATTAGAATCAATTTATACAGAATTGGGAATTGGGAAGAGGACATGGGGACACGGGGACGCGGGGACGCGGAGAAAATTTCTCCCTCATCTTTTGGTTAGTGAGTTTCGGCTTCTCCTGTCGGAGACGCTACGCGAACGCTCAACTAACGCTAAGTCGAACCATATTGTTGGTTGGTGAGTTGCGGCTTCTCCCTAGTCCCTACTCCCCACTCTCCATTCAAATAATTAAAGCTCCCAGATTTAACTAAACTTGGGAGCTAAAAATTTTAAGTTCACCGCGACGCCGTTTTACCTAAGTTTATGACCTGGTTAAACCAGGTGGGAATCTAAATTCCTCGTTTAAAGTTTCCGGGTACATGCCCGGTCTACTGCCACGAGAACCGTTTGACTCCCTTTTCTTTAAAGGCATAGATCAAAAAACTTGATGGCAGTCACCAACGTCGTAGTGCAACTCAACCCATTATAACTTTCAAAAACATGTTGTGTGTCTAATACTGGAATTTCTGAAAAATCCCTGAAGACCAACGTACCAATTGTCTACGGCAAGAGTCTGTACCCAGTCCCCAATCCTTAACCGGATCAACTTGAGAAAAATCGCACATCGCGTTAGTCTTCATGGACGTAACAACACGCTGTAACATCAGGTGATGACAAATCAACTCTTCCCCAAAATTCCTGCTTGCACTTGGAATCGTCCCATCGGTTTAGGCTGGGATAAACCCTATACTGTCCGCTACGCTAGCAATATCGATGATGGCCCTTGGCATGGTATGCCTTTAGGTGGCTTTGGTGCAGGTTGTATTGGTCGTTCTTCGCGGGGAGACTTTAATCTCTGGCATATTGATGGCGGTGAGCATGTGTTTAAAAATATACCCGCTTGTCAATTTAGTGTGTTTGAGTCTAATGGCACGTCTTCTAGTGCCTACGCTTTGTGTACACAGTCACCAGAAGATGATACTCTGCAAGCGTGGCAATGGTATCCACCTACCCCAGCGGATAAGATGCCCACTCCACAAGATACAGGTACTTATCATGCTCTCTACCCGCGCAGCTGGTTTATATATGAAAATGTATTTCAAGCACAGCTAACCTGTGAACAGTTTTCTCCCATCTGGGCAAATAACTATCAAGAAACTAGTTACCCAGTAGCAGTGTTTCTTTGGAATGCTTACAATCCTACAAATGCACCGATTACGCTCAGCATTATGCTTACCTGGCAAAATACGGTGGGCTGGTTTACTAATGCGCTCAAATCTCCCCAAGTGCAAGTGCGCGATGATGGTAGTCCAGTTTACGAGTATCAGCCACGGTGGAGAGAAAGTGTAGGCAATTACAATCAGATAGTTGAAAATACACAATATTTAGGCTGTGTTTTAAGTCGGGTTGGTAACGAAGAAGTTGTGCAAGAAGGAGATGGAAGTTGGTGCATTGCGACGATCAAACGTCCCCAACTTGAAGTATCTTATCATACTGGTTGGAATCCAGATGGTACAGGTGAGGAGGTGTGGCAAAGTTTCGCTGAAGATGGCTCTTTGCCTAATTATCTAGACGCAAGCCCAGCAGCAAAAAATACACAGATAGCAGCTGCGATCGCACTCCGTTTCACCTTACAACCAGGAGAAACTCTAGAAATTCCCTTCGTTGTGGCGTGGGACTTCCCAGTAACAGAATTTGCTGCTGGAGTTAATTATTACCGCAGATATACAGATTTTTTTGGTAAAAATGGTAATCATGCCTGGACGATCGCCTCGACTGCTTTAGAACAATACCAAAGTTGGCGATCGCAAATTCAAAGTTGGCAGCAACCCATTATTGAACGGGAAGATTTACCCTCTTGGTTCAAAATGGCTCTATTTAACGAGCTTTATGACCTCACCAGTGGTGGTACTCTTTGGAGTGCAGCTTCCAAACTCGACCCCATCGGTCAGTTTGCAGTGTTGGAATGCTTAGATTACCGCTGGTACGAAAGTCTCGATGTCAGGTTATATGGTTCTTTTGCTTTATTAATGCTGTTTCCAGAACTGGAAAAGTCGGTAATGCGGGCCTTTGCCAGGGCAATTCCTCAAGGTGACGATACTCCCCGGATTATCGGCTACTACTTAACAATCAAAGCAGAAAGTCCCATTGCTGTGCGTAAAGTCGCAGGTGCAACGCCCCACGATTTAGGCGCACCCAACGAACACGTCTGGGAAAAAACCAACTATACCAGCTATCAAGACTGCAATTTATGGAAAGATCTAGGCAGTGACTTTGTTTTGCAAGTATACCGTGATTTCCTCCTCACAGGTGCTAACGATGTCAAATTTTTAGCAGACTGCTGGGATGCGATCGCCCAAACCCTCAACTACCTCAAAACCTTCGACAAAGACGGCGACTGCATTCCCGAAAATTCCGGCGCACCCGATCAAACCTTCGATGATTGGCGATTACAAGGTATAAGCGCTTACTGTGGTGGCTTATGGCTAGCATCTCTAGAAGCAGCGATCGCAATTAGCGAAATTTTATTACAAAAAAACCTTGGCGACCTTGACACCATAGCAATGCAAAAATCCACCTACGAATCTTGGTTAGCCCAGTCTCGCCCCATCTACGACCAAAAACTCTGGAATGGGCAATATTACCAACTCGACAGTGAAAGCGGTTCCGATGTCGTCATGGCAGATCAACTGTGTGGACAATTTTACGCCCGTCTCTTGAAATTACCAGATATTGTACCGAGCGATCGCGCCCTCTGTGCCCTCAAAACCATTTACGATGCTTGCTTTCTCAAGTTTTATGATGGTCAATTCGGGGCTGCTAACGGTGTTCGTCCCGACGGTTCACCCGAAAACCCTCAAGCCACTCATCCTCTAGAAGTTTGGACGGGAATTAACTTTGGGCTAGCGGCATTTCTCCTGCAAATGGGGATGAAGGATGAAGCATTTCGTTTAACAAAGGCTGTGGTGCAACAAATTTATGACAACGGGTTGCAATTCCGCACGCCTGAAGCTATCACTGCCGCAGGTACTTTTCGTGCTAGCACTTATCTCCGGGCTATGGCTATTTGGGCTGTTTATCTAGTGGAGACGCTGTAATAGGATTTCTAGAGACGTACTATGGCACGTCTCTATTAACAAGATGGGTGATCAATTCTGTTAATTTTTTCCTCAGAGGCAATCATCTATAGTCAAGAAGTGGGCTTTTACCATTTAATAAACTTCATCATGGCTGCCAATATCAATCAATAAAATAACCATTTCTAACAACTTATCATCTTCAGAAAAATTAAAGATGATTCTACAATCAGAAGCAACAGAACAAGACCATAACCCCGCTAAATTTCCTGTTAACTTATGAGACTTCAAAGACGGTGTAAATGGATCATCTGCCAAAAGCCTTAATACATTAACAATTTTATTCTTTAATTGCGGGTTTTTCTTTGTAATCTTCCTAAAAGACCGCTTAAATCCACTACTCCAGACAACTTCCATCATCATTTCCTAGTAAATCAGCGATCAAATCATCAACGCTTCCCCTATGAGCTGTCCCATCCTTAAAAGCCTGCATCACTTCCTGAGCATTAGCCAAAATTTCAACCCGCCGATTCTCAATTCGCTGCTGGCGAAGAAACTCAAATAAATACTCTCGCTCTTCTATGGACAAACTTTCAATAGAATTAATAATTTCTTGTAAAGTCATCATAGAACCTTCCAATTCAGCAAACTCTACCTTTACTAACTCTACTTTAATCTCTAAATCTAAAGCCTCAGTCTCTTACATTATGTTAAGATATCTTTAGTAGAAGCTCATGCAATTTTGAAGTGTGATAGCCCCTTGGCTAGAAACTCGTTTTGTATGGGCTTTTTTACTGTTGCTCTATGCTGAAGGTTATAGGTGAAAATTTACTTTGGCAAATCAGAAAAACGAGAACAAATCCTCAAGAGTGAACCGCATATTTTAAGTGTCACTCCAGAATTAATCTACTTTCAGGGTAATCTTGGTGATTGAAGGCATCCAGCACACGCGATCGCACTTGCTATAAAAACTCATCAAAAGTTGGGTTGTGAGCAAAATTTGCCCGCAACACAACCGGATTCACGAAATAGCCTACCAATGCTGTGAAATCAGCGCGACTTCTTAAACTAACTCTTTGTAATCAGCGCGATCGCATCAATCAATAATCGGCGTTGGTGAAAACTCTCACTCTCTGCGTCTGGTGCGCGGCAGTCGCTACAACGGGGGAAACCCCGACGCGAGTTGTTCATGGGGGAAACCACGCCACTCCCCTCAAGTCGGGAAACCCGCCCACGGGGGTGGCTCCCCAAGACCACACTCGCTCCGCAACGCGCTGCCTTGTCTCTGCGTGTTAGCGTAGCCCGATAAATTCATACCCGAATTCAGCAACGCCCAATAACCTAATTGAAAATTTGCAACTTTAGATACAAATCTATGCACATATATATTTTAATATATGCGTTTTCAAATTTACACCACTTTCGTCTGAGCCAGCAGAGTCTACATCTGTGATTTTATTTTCCTGGTGTTTCCGGAAACGAAAGAAAATTTAAGTAATGGTAAGAGTTGATTGACTTAGAACCCCAGACTAATGTTAAAAAAAATGCAAATATCACCAGCTTTAACCATAGATATTAGTAATATTTCTCAGATTATGTTCTCAATTGACTATTTTCAGGCAAAAAAATTCTCAAGAGATTGGCAGCAAAATCAGCGCGGTTTTGCTAATAGAACATTGTTTTCTTAACTTTTCATTAACAAAAAGCCACTGAAAAATGATCCCTCAGCAATGGGTAATTAAAAATACAAATAATTGCGTTTTACAGAGGCTGTTAAAATAATGCAAAACCCAAGATTGACAAGAATTATCAGCTTTTCTACCCCGTAATTGCTCGCCTCGCAATAGTTAATTAAGCTTACCCAAATAATCGAAATCAAGCCATGAACTCCTCTTCTTCGTTAAGAGTTCAGGGAGATCTGAAATATGTTAACCAGAATTCTCCCACTCTCAAAGCTGCTATCCTCAATCTTTTGAGGTTAGTCGCAGGAGATACAAGTATAGGATCGGACTTTAGCCAAGTTTGGGTGATCCGTGAATTTCAACTAGGTGATGAGCTGACTAGTTACGGACTAGATCAGGAAACAGCGGATGATAGTAATTCTTTATATTTAGTTTGCCAAGGGCGAGTCCGATTACTCACATATGACGCAACTATTGAGCGAGAAGTTTCAACCCAGTTGATCACAACTGAGCAAACTTTTGGTGCAGATCATTTATTTTACAAACAACCTCTACCATATCGAGCGATCGCAGCGAGTGCAGGTTTAATAGCTCGAATTAAGATTTCTGAACTCAAACGCTGGTTGCAACACTTACCAAGCCTAGAAAATTATTTACAACGGTTTGCTGTTGAGCGACAAGCACTAATTTTCTTTAAAAGTTGTACTGAATTACGCTCACTAACTAGCCTCACACTTCGACAGTTATTACCTTTGTTAATCAAAACTCACATCAGTGCTGGCTCATCTTTAACAGAAGCGACACCCGCATCCAAGGGGCGCTTTTGGCTGGTGAGTGGTAAAATTGACAACTCATCACCCGATTTGGGCAAAAGCTGGGGATACCCCGGTGTCACTCCCCAAGTTGCGGCTCAAACGGATTTGCTAGTTTACCATCTACCTTTTGAATACTGGGAGTCAGCCAGAGCGATCGCACCCCATTTATTTCCCAATCAGCACAAACCAGAAATCCAACAGGCATCTCACAACAGTTCAGATAGCCATTTAGAGAGTAAACTACAAACCACCCACGAACCAAAATATATTCCCAAACTAATTGAACTGCCACCCCGTAAACCCAGGTTAGACAGTCCGGTTGCAGTTCGGGCTGCACCAGAAATTAGCTTTCCTCGACCTCAACCATCAACTAGGTTAAGGCGTCCCTACCCTTTTATTCAGCAGCAAAGTTCATCGGATTGTGGGGCGGCGTGTTTAGCGATGATTAGCCAGTACTGGGGCAAACGCTTGAGTATCAATACACTGCGTGACCTAGCGCGGATCAACCGTGTAGGTGCGTCTCTCCAGGGTTTGGCGGAAGCGGCTCAAACCTTAGGCTATGAGGTGCTGTTAATTAGGGCAAGTTTTGAGAAGTTGGATTTATATTATAACCCATGGATAGCTCATTGGCAAGGAAATCATTATGTAGTTGTTTGGCGAGTCAAGGGCGATCGCATATTAGTTTCCGATCCAGCCATAGGCAAGCGATCGCTTTCACGCCGAGAGTTTGCAGCTAGCTGGACAGGATATGCATTGCTGTTGGACTCTACAGAGCGTTTGGATGCTGTCAAGAGTGAGAAACTTTCCTGGAGTCGCTACTGGCAGACATTGTTACATCACCGAAAATTACTCAGGCGGATCATTCTGGCCTCGGTGCTGGTGCAAGTTTTTGGGCTGACAACTCCTCTACTAGCTCAAGTCGTTCTCGACCGAGTTATGTCTGTCAAAAACTTCTTGAACTTAAATGTCTTTGCCACAGGCTTTTTAATTTTGGGTATTTGGCGCATCATCCTGACAGCACAGCGTCAATACTTACTAGATTATTTTGCTAACCGCATCGATTTGACCTTAATTAGCAGTTTTATTCACCATATATTGCAGTTGCCGTTGCAGTTTTTTGCCTCGCGTCAAGTGGAAGACATCACTAGCCGCGTTCAAGAAAACCGCAAAATCCAGATGTTTCTTACCCGTCAAGTTATCAGTGCTGCGTTAGATGCTGTGATGGTATTGATTTACTTGGGATTGATGGTTTATTACAACTTGCAACTGACTTTATTGGTGCTGGCGATGATTCTCCCTGGCGTTTTCTTGACTGTGGGGACGAGTCCAATGCTGAAAAAAGTGTCACGGGAAATCTTTCAGGAATCGGCACGGCAAAACTCTTCATTAGTTGAGATCGTTGCTGGCGTTACCACAGTCAAAACTGCCGCAGCTGAGCGTCCGGTGCAACGGCGTTGGCAAGAACTGTTTATGAATATGGTGAAGGTGCGTTTTCGGGGACAGAAGTTAGCGACAAATGTGCAAACGCTGAGGAGTTTGATTAATCACCTTGGTAGCACAGTTGTGTTGTGGTTAGGGGCAACTTTGGTAATGCGACAACAGATGTCGCTGGGACATTTTGTGGCTTTTAATATGCTTGCTGTCAATGTTGTCAACCCCGTTTTGGGATTGATAGAACTGTGGGATAAGTTTCAAGAAGTGCAGATTTCGGTAGAAAGGCTCAACGATGTTTTGGCAGCTCAACCAGAAGAAAATCCCCAAAAACCATTAATGGTAATCCCAGCAATTCGTGGTGATGTGGATTTTGAGAATGTCAGTTTTCGTTACAACCAAGATGAGGATCGCAACACCTTACAGAATATATCTTTTGCAGTTAAAGCTGGACAAACTATTGGCATTATTGGTCAGAGTGGTTCGGGTAAAAGTACTTTAGTCAATTTGCTGGCTGGTTTGTATCGTCCCAAGCTGGGCAAGATTTTGATTGATGGGCATGATATTTCTCTTGTTTCACCGCAATCATTACGCAGTCGCTTAGGCTTGGTGTCGCAAGATTGTTTTTTGTTTGCGGGAACCATATTAGAAAATATCACCCTGCATAGCTCGGAATTTACTTTAGAAGAAGCGATCGCAGCTGCCAACTTAGCACAGGCACACGACTCGATTCAGGAGTTGCCTTTAGGCTACAACACCGTTGTCGGAGAACGTGGTTTAATGCTCTCTGGTGGACAGCGACAAAGAATTGCGATCGCTCGTGCCTTAATCAGGAATCCCAGTATCCTGATTTTCGATGAGGCTACTAGTGCTTTAGATGTTGAGTCGGAACGCTTATTTCAACAAAATTTAATCCAAATTAGTCAATCTCGTACCACTTTTATTGTTTCTCATCGGCTTTCTAGCGTTCGTCATGCCGACTGTATTCTCGTTCTAGACAGAGGTATCCTCACAGAACAAGGCACTCATCAAGAACTATTAGCGATCGGTGGACTTTATTACCACTTAGCTCAATTGCAATTAAATATGTAATCTCAATTTATCTAGAGCAGTTATACCTGAATATCCATATAAATTATTACTGAATTCATCAAGCAATCTGATTTTGCAAAGAGGCTTTTCCTGTTCCTCAGTAAAATCAGGTTATACAGCTTGAAATTTTGATATTTTTACTACTAGATTTTACCTTTATAGATATTCTTCTATTTTTAGTTAAATCAGAATTAATTGAGTCTATATATATTACCATAAATCTGTATTTTTCACAACTTTTTATCTGTGATGGCTGACTGGTATTTATACAATTTTTACAATCAAATTCTGCAAAATTGTTTGACACTACATGAGTTAAACCCTTGTTGCGAAACAGGTTTTATCTAAGTGTATAAATATCGATAATTGCTAAAAATTAAAAATGATTTTCAATAACTGGAGTTAAAAATAGTTTTTTCATGATAACTACACTACCAAATTTATAATTTGTTCCACACTATATTTAGTGGTAAAATTTCCTGGTACACTCAAGAAAGTTAAAAGCTCAAATGAGTACTAGATGAGGGGTATCACCCCTCACAAAACATCGAAAAGAGGACAAAATGCAAAGTTGCACAATACACAAGAAACATCAAAATAGATTCAGTAAATTTAACTTACAAATCTGCATGAATAGCAGATGACAATAACAGAAAAAAATAGTATAAATACGAATGTTAGTGTTGGTGATTAAAGATGAATAGTTTTTCTCTAGCAACCTAAAGCCTATGGGACTTTACTGCAAACCTCCTAATTATTTAGTCATAATCTATACAATTATTGAACTAGAAAAAGCCACTAAATTAGGAGTTAAGAAAACCAAAGAGGACAAAACTCCATCTACCGAGAATCACATCAATAAATTTTTGCAAGCGGCAAGAAGTCTAATTTACATTTACAAACGTATAATCCTTAGCACTAGGGCGAATTTACCAAAAATATCTATACAAAGGGTAACTGCCATAGATATTATTTCTCAGGTAGGTAGGAATTACAAATATTCTTCAATAGTAATCCTTCGTGCTTGTCTACCGATTTTTGTGAGACAACTGAGCTTCTTTTTGCGATTGTGATAACTTGGGCGCGTATAGAAGTAATTTGCGCCTTCAGTAAGCAAATATAAGCAGGTTAAAGCCATTCTTCAACCTCAATATAAACACAAGCGATCGCCAAACAAGACTACTTTACTAAATCCCATAGAACTCAACATGATGAATCAAAACATTTCTAGCATTAGTAGCAACTTAGACAAAACAATGAAGAATCAACAATTTGATAAAGTAGTCGAAGCAATTCTCGCTGGCAAGTATTCCTGGGCATGTGTTTTAATGCTACGATTTGCTGGTTACAATCCCCTACATTACATTCCTTACCGCACATACAACAGATTAATCAAAGAAAACTCTCAAGCTAATAGGTCAAACCAGCAGCATAATGACAATATCAACACACTCAAACATTCTCATGATCAAAGATCTGAGGGTAATGTTTCACCAAGCTGCTTAAGCAAAATAAAAGACCTAGCTTACTTAGAAGTAGTAGGTGGAAAGCAAACAACAGAAGTTCGTGGTGGTAGTCAACAGCAGTGGTTAACCCAGCAAATTCACGAATATCAATCACCCAAATCACAACCAGAAAGATTCTGTGACTTTAATTAAAAAGTCCATGCTTATTTGGTCGCGTAGGGGGTATTACCCCCTATTTGCTAACAGCATTTCAAGCTAGATTCCCATAAACAATAACCCACAACAAGGGATAAAAATAGATCTCCCCCACTCCTCACATTAAAGTTGGGAATAATCTGCCAAAATGGCAAATATATACACACAAAATTGTATAAATTAAAAACAGCAACTTAAAAAAAATAACAGAGGTGATTACTAGGTCAATTCCTTTTCTAGCCTAAAATCAATAATTAAGCGAAAACCCATCTAAAGTTACACAGTCACTCGTAAGTGTCATTGACGGATGACAGACAACAGTCAGCAGTCAACTATTTATACGATTAAATATGCAACTTTTATGTGGAACAGCTTAGTTATGCTCATGAAAAATATCAACTGCTTGCTGACAGTTGATGTTTCACGAATTAAATAACTCTGTACACCAAAATTAACGATTTAACCAATGCTACTGGTGGTTCTATTTCTGAGAAAGTTTTAGCAAGGAGAATTTAGAGCGGTGGATTCCCCCAATCTCATCTTTGCAGAGTTTTTGCTGATTCTGCAGGCAGCGTAAGCTATGCTGTTAAAGCTTTATGTCCTAATGTTGGTGTTGCTTGAGCTTCCAAAACTCAGGTTTAGCATCAGCGTGAGGAACAGAAATAGAAAAGCTACGGTGAAATCGTGATTGTGGCTGGTAGAACTAATAACTATTTACGCTTCTTTTGTGATTATTGTAATCCTGATTTCTCCCAATCTAGGATTACTTACCTTTGCTTTGTAAACTTGCAATTTATATAGCAATGAATCCACAGATCCTCGATTTATTTCAAAAGTCGAGGATTTTGTCTATTTTCAAGTAAGTAATTATTCGCTATCCCAAATCGCCCGATCGCGACAATTTTTTCAGGGCGATTCCCCAGACGACAAGCAGCGATAGTAACTTGCCACCTTGAAATTTTTATGCTGCCTATCCTGATTTAGCTTTTTACGATATTACAACCATCAGTTGGAACTTTGAAGTTGCTCTATACTTGTCCAGCTTGAAAAATTTGGTTAGCTGTGATTTTCAAATCGGGAAAAGTTGGAGATATAATGTAGTCGTTATCTCGAAATTGGCTAACCTGATATTCTCCATCTACTAATTGATAAATTGAGAAGGTAGGAACTTTAGGATTACCGATGAATTTCCTAGCACCTAATGCAGCATAATCAGCAATCCAATATTCTGGGATACCCATCTCTTCATAATCAGCAAGCTTTTTGTAGTAATCATCTCGCCAATTTTGGCTAACAACTTCAATTACCAAAGGAATTGAATTTCCCTGAGTTACAGTTGAGGATTTTGTCCAAAGAGGTTCTGAAGCTAAACTAGGACGATTCAAGATTAAAACATCTGGGAAGTAGCCAGATTCACCTTCAGGAGGTTTTACTATTGCTTGATTGGGTATAAAATAAGGTAGATTTAACACTTTGATTTGGACGGCAATCTCAACAGTCAAAAACCCTTTGATTTCTTCATGCTTCCCTACTGGTGGTGTCATCTCAATAATTACTCCATTATGTAATTCGTAACGTACTGGCGAATTTTCTGGATACCCTTGAATAAATTCATCAAAGGTTATTAGTTTTATTGCTGATTGCAGTTGAGTCATAAGTAACCTGGCAAGTTTGATTTTTTACATGTATTCTGAGTGCGATCGCCTCAAAAAATCTCTATATGACTACAATACGTACTCAAGAAATGGGAATTGTTACTACTACAATTATCGTATCGAATTTAGTTAATGAGATTTTAGCAGAACGAGGATTTATTCAAAATGACCAGATTCGCTCAATAACTCTCAACAACGTTTTAGTTGATATAGGGGCTACTCGTCTTTGTTTACCTGCGGATATTATTACAGTAAAATATTAAATGTTGAATATACCCAGGTTTATTACTGAACACTAACCAAGATTAATATAATTGTTACCAGTTAAAATACTAAGCACCTTATATTTACTTAATAATTATGAAGATTTTTATTTACCTCTCAATAAAATAGAGACGCTAAATCTAGCGTCTCTTATGTTAGTTAACTCAGCTAATAAATTAGCCTTTAGCTAACTTGTTATTAGATGTGTAGTAAACCTTGCTGCCAGCATCAGGGACAAAATGACAACTGATGCAGGAACGCCACAAAGACCTCCAAATAGGTTCCTCAGATTTGCGGAAGTATTCACCCATAATCGGTTTAATTGCCTCAGTCGCCTTCAGCAAATTGTAGTGAGGAATGTTGAGGAATATATGATGAGCAACATGAGTACCAATGTCATGATGGATGTGATTGATCAAACCATAATCGCGGTCAATACTAGAAATTGCACCTTTTAAAAAAGTCCAATCTTCACCACGATACCAAGGAAGATCTGGCTCGGTGTGATGTAAAAACGTCACCAAATCTAGCCAAATAATAAACACAATATAGGGTGCAGCGTAGTATTTCAGTAACCACATCCATCCCCATTGATAGGTCAGAAAACCCAACAAACCAACCATCAAAGTACAAAGTATAGTACTGGTAATAACATCCCATTTTTCTGATGGTTTAAAAAGTGAGCTATTGGGTAAAAAATGGGAACCTTCCTTATTAGGAGAACGCTTAAACAAATACACTGGATAAGCCAATAAGAAAACATAATATCGACCGATCTTTTGTACTAAAGGCATCTCCTTGTACTGTGATTCTGTCACAGGATACCAGCTTTCATCATTATCTAGATGACCAGTATTTTTGTGGTGAGTTCTGTGGCTAATGCGCCAACCGTGATATGGAACGAGTATTGGTGTGTGGGAAAGATGCCCAATCAAACCATTCAGCCATTTATGCTTAGAAAAAGATTGGTGTCCGCAGTCATGTCCTACTACAAATAAAGCCCAAAACATCGTACCTTGCGCTAGCCAGAAAATTGGCCAGAAATACCAAGAATCTAAGTAATGAGCAACAGCATAAAGCAGAGTAATAATCAAGATGTCACGCCAGAAATAATAGAGAGATTTTGTGACATTTGGTTGAAAGCATTCCGCAGGTATTGCAGCTTTTAAATCCTGAAGGGTGAAGGGTAGTTGAGATGCATCCTCAGATGATTTGGAGCTATAAGAATTGTCTAACTTGATAGTATTGGATTGCACTAGATTATTTTGTTGGATATGAGTCGGACTTTAGTTTGAGGCTATTTAATTTAACCTCTAAAATAAATTTCTGGCAAAATTTATGGATTTAGCAGTTCAGGCACCAGAAATCAGAATATTCTAATTCTTATTTCTGAAATTCTGAATTTTTTCTTACAAGAAATTTATTTTTTGCAGCAAGTTTAGCTTTCACTAACTTGCAAGCAGGCAGAATTAGCAATTTCCCTACAAGAAAACTTTTGTATAGAGAATTGCCAGCAGATAATTAAAGAATGAAGGATAAAGGGAAAAATTGCAGAAGCATTTATCCCTCATCTTTTATACTTCATATCGCTTTGAATAGTACTCGTTGAAAGACTCATAGCCTACATCAATTGTGTACAGATGACATTGATCTGTGATCTGCTTCATCAAAGACCAAGAAAACTGACATTCATCATGCAGATAAGGCCTCCAATTTGCTTTGATGCTGTTGTAAGCTAATCGCAAATTGTAAGAAGGAATTGCAGTCGAAATATGATGAGGAACGTGAACATTGATATCGTGGCAGAGGAATTCTACCCAACGGGGATAATCACAATGAACAGTACCAAATAGTTGCGCTAAAGCTTCGTTCCACTTGTTAGTTGCCACAAAAGGAACATCTGCGGCAGTGTGGTGAACAATAGTAAAGGTACTCATCCAGAAGTGGTAAACCAGCCAGGGTACTAGCCAAAACTTGACAAATCCCCAAATACCTGTTGTAGCGAGCAAGATCGGGAAAGCGATCGCCGCAGATAATACAACAACAGCTACAGAAAGTTTAATACTAGATTGGTCTTTAGTGGCAAATTTGCGCCAATCAAAATGTACAACCGCCCAATGTCCAATTGAACCCACCCACCAGAGGCGTTTACGCATAAACACCTCAAAAGCAGACTGCCGGGTTTTATCCCAACCTTCAAAAACTTCTGGTCTAATGGGATGCCAAGCATTATCTTCGTCTAGCTTGTTGGTATGGGTGTGATGATAATTATGCTTAATCCGCCAACTATGGAAGGGATAAATTAACGGTATTAAAAACACATGTCCCACCAAATCATTTACCCAGCGACGTTTGGCAAACGACCGATGACCACAATCATGAGCAATTACAAAAAAACCTGTTAAAGCAGTGCCTGTAAAAATCCAAGCCAAGGGCAAGAGAAACCAAGGAGTAATCGTCAAGCTGTAATAACCCAAGCAAACCATCAAGACACTGACTATCACTCGTGTCCAAGCTTTGCGCCGATTTTTCTCAAAACATTCCCTTGGTAGAGATTTAACAATATCTTTTAGCCTCAGGTCGGAATTACCAAGGTCATCATCTAGTTTTTGGCTGTTAATTATTGATGTAGTCATGAAAACCTGAAAAACAACAAACTCCTCCACCAAGTCACTCAAAAAGTAACTTGCCACAAAGCTTCTTAACATTAGCGTCTCGGATTATAGCAATCTAAGTTACCCTAACGCACCAGTAAACAGCTGATTAATACCATTACAAAATCAGCGAAAAGTCAAAAATCCTTTGTCATTAGTCATTTGTCCTTAGTAAACGACTAATGACAAAGGGGAAACGACTTACTGTTTTGTTGGCGCCAGCTTCACATTAGTAGCCAGACCAAATACTTGCAGCAATTGAATCGTCATCCAAGTTAAATCAATTTCCCACCATTCCAGCCCGTGACGAGCTGAGTATTGATAAGCATGGTGGTTATTGTGCCAGCCTTCACCAAATACTAGTAAAGCTACCCACCAGCAGTTAGTTGATCTATCACCAGAATCATGGCTTTGATAGCCAAACTTATGAGTGGCGCTGTTCACCAACCAAGTGCAGTGGTAAACCCAGACAATGCGAACAAAAATTCCCCAAACAACAAAAGGCCAACCGCCCAGAAATAAGAGTAATAAACCCAGGGCCACCTGGATCAAAATGAAATATTTTTGTAAAAACTGATAAACTGGGTCTTCGGCAATATCTTTGGTAAAGCGAGGAATATCAGCTTGAGCCGGACATCGATAAATCAGCCAACCCATGTGACTCCACCAAAAGCCCTTGTTAGAGTCATGGGGATCGGGAGCAGTATCAGAATGTAAATGATGAATGCGATGTGTCCCTACCCACTCAATTGGCCCTCCTTGACAGGCGAGAGTTCCGAAAAAAACTAGGATATACTCTAACCACTTGGGAGTTTGAAAACTGCGATGAGTGACAAGGCGGTGGAATCCCAGGGTGACACCTAAACCACCAGTTACCCAGTACAGCAGTAAAGCTACACCAACTGCCCTCCAGTTAAAGTTACCAGGGAAAAAAGCAAACAGAGCGCCGATGTGTAGACCAGCGAAAAACAGGGTATTAACCCAGTTAATTTGAGGTTTGGTTGAGGTAGCGATTGTCATGCAGAAACCTGAATTGGAAGTGTTCAGCCGAAGAAAGCGAGATCCGAAAATCCGCATATCTATAATTTTTTGTAAACGAGGAAGTAATGAACAGCTTGGAACAGCTGCTGCAAGCAGAACAGGCACTGTTAGAAATTTTTTCTGGAATTGACGCTCAGGTCAAGCGTAATCTTCAACGAGTGCTGGATGCTTTTCGACATCACCGTGTAGGCGCACACCATTTTGCGGGTGTATCTGGTTACGGTCATGATGATTTAGGACGAGAAACCTTAGATAAAGTTTTCGCCCAAGTGATGGGGGCCCAAGCCGCGGCAGTCCGTGTACAGTTTGTTTCAGGAACTCACGCGATCGCTTGTGCCTTATTTGGTGTACTCCGTCCTGGAGATGAGATGTTAGCAGTAGTAGGTTCTCCTTACGATACGCTAGAAGAAGTGATCGGTTTACGAGGTCAAGGTCAAGGCTCCCTTATCGAGTTTGGCATAAATTACCGCCAATTAGAGCTAACCCCCGAAGGAACTATCCATTGGCAAGCTTTAAGTAATAGCGTGGCTGATAACACACGTTTAGTGTTAATTCAACGCTCTTGTGGCTATTCTTGGCGTCCGGGCCTCTCAATTGCCGACATTGAAAAAATCATTCATATAGTTAAACAACAAAACCCCAACACAGTTTGCTTCGTAGATAACTGCTACGGCGAATTCATCGAAACCCAAGAACCCACTGCCATTGGTGCAGATTTAATCGCAGGGTCATTGATTAAAAATCCTGGGGGGACAATTGTCAACGCTGGTGGTTATATTGCCGGTCGTGCCGACTTAGTAGAAGCCGCCGCCTGTCGCTTGACTGCTCCTGGCATCGGTAGTTATGGTGGTGCTACTTTTGACCAAAATCGTCTGTTATTCCAAGGTTTATTTTTAGCACCCCAGATGGTAGGAGAGGCGATGAAAGGGACTCATCTGACTGGTTACGTATTTGACAAACTTGGTTATCCAGTTAATCCTGCACCCCTAGCCCCCCGTCGAGATGTGATTCAAGCTATTAAACTCGGTTCTGCTGCCAAGCTAATTGCCTTCTGTAAAGCCATACAACATAACTCTCCTATTGGTTCCTATCTTGACCCCGTTCCTGATGAAATGCCGGGGTATGAGAGCCAAGTAGTGATGGCTGGAGGGACATTTATTGAGGGTAGTACCTTGGAGTTTTCAGCGGATGGGCCGTTGCGGGAACCTTATGTGGTTTATTGCCAGGGTGGGACTCATTGGACTCATGTGGCGATCGCTTTGGAGGCGGCGATCAAAGCAGTGGGTGGTGCTACAAATTACATGGGTTAGGATTGTCTCACGCAGAGGCGCAAAGACGCAGAGAGTTTATGATTGAGAATGAGATTTCGGGTGCTGTTGTGGATGCTGCTTATAAGGTTCACACGCAATTGGGGCCTGGTTTGCTGGAATCGGTTTATGAAACAGTTATGGATTTTGAGTTACGGAGGCGAAAGCTACGGGTTAGAAGACAGGTAATGATTCCAGTGTTCTATGAGGGTGTACTTTTGGAAGAAGGCTTCCGTGCTGATTTGATTGTTGAAGATAGGGTAATTGTTGAACTCAAATCAGTAGAAGTTATTCATCCAGTACACAAAAAGCAGCTATTAACCTACCTACGCCTTGCTGATAAGCGAGTTGGATTGCTAATCAACTTCAACGTCTCGCTCATCAAAGACGGTATCTCGCGGGTAGTCAATAACCTCTAAATCCTCTCTGCGCCTCCGCGTCTCTGCGTGAGACATCACTCCGGTAACTTATACTGCCCAACGATCCGCTTAGCATACTCCGGCACATGCGCCTCCAACTTTTGCGGATAATTCCGCTTTACATACAAATAATTGCGAGTAAAGTGAGAATCAATCGAAAATCGCCCATACTCCAACCCTTTAGGGCCAATCCTTTCAATCACAACACCCATCAATTTTGCAGCCCACATCGGCAAAGTCACGCCCCGATCATAAGCAGGAATACTTTGTTGTACAGCCTCTTTGCGATCGCCTTTAGACATCACAGGCTGGGTATCTAACTGCCCTTTCACCAAATCAAGCATTTCCTGGCCTGTATCATTTCTCACCACAATCCATTGCCAACCAAAAGGTGCGCCCATGTAACCCACAACTAAATCTGCTAATGAGTTGACGTAATCAAAACAACTCATACAAGAAGGGGCGAAGACATCTTTGAGTTGATTGGTTTTCAAACCAAAGAAAGGTACGGTTTCTGTTGAACCATCCTCATGTTTGAAGTGAACTCGGAAGTCTTGCATGAACTCATAATGTACTACTGTGCTAGGCGAACGACTAGTGGTTTCTAAGAATTTTTGCAGTCCAGCGCGGTTGACATTATCTACACAAGGCGTGCCTAAGACATACAATTTCTCTAAACCCAGTTGTTTTTCTACGGCTCGTAATGCCTGAATTTGGCAACCAACACCTATCACTAATAAGCGCTTCATTCCCGATGTTTCTATCTGTTCGAGTACGGAAAGGTTGGGTGACAGTGTTGGTTTGTTTACCCTGGCTGCAAGTATTTCTTCTGGGGTACGGGCAATTACTGGTCTAGGTTGAAAGCGGTCTTCTTTGGTGTTTTGTACACAAACAACTCCTTCTACTAAGCCACGATTCAGCATTTCAATGGCGATAGTACTAACAATCCCTGTCCATTGGGCACCAGGAATCGGCTGCTGTTTGCGTGCTGCTATCATGTCTTGATGAACACCAAAGTACAGTTCATCGGCATTGTCGAGATGACGCGATCGCTTATGTGCTTGTTCTTCAAGTTCGCTTATCTGCTGGTTAAGAAAGGCGCAAGCTTCCTTGACATAGTGTATATAATATGTATCACACAGTCCGCACTCGCTACACAGTTCTTTGGCAGGGCGACGACTGGTAGGTTTTAAAGCTTTGGCTTTTTTATGCTTGCTAGAATTAACTGAGGTCATAATAAATTATTTATCTTATTCAGGCACAGCTTTTACTACAATACCGCCATAGGTTATGAACTTCACAATAGAGATTGAGCAAGAAGAGGATGGACGCTTTCTAGCTGAAGTGATCGATTTTCCCGGCGTGCTGGCTTATGGACAGACACCAGAAGAAGCAGTTGCTAGTTAGCGCAAAATACACAGCAATTACCTCATCTTACGCCTGTATAATTTGTTTTTTTGATTTTTATCCCGCCATTAGGATAATACATACAACTCTTTGGAAGTATTGACATCTGAAGTTTTCCAACATTTATATTGCATATTCTGAAAAAACGTTATAAATTATTAAGTTATAGGGGAATAATTTAACTTCTAGTGTCAAATCTGAGTAAACATACTGTCAGCATTTGTAACTTCACACAAATCTTAAACAGCGCTCAAGATGTGTTTTTGTTTGGTGAAGCAAAGATTTAGGTCATGTAAACGGAACCACTAACAATCTAAAAATGTATCTAGTGGGCTGTTGTTAGCAACTATATCAGCGCTTGAGGCGAAAAAATATAAATATAACTCGCCAAAAAGCCATTAATTAAGTTTCATAAAAATTACAGCTTTGGCTGTTGTTGATAGACTGATTTTTTGCATATAGTTTACTATTCAAAAAATCGTCATTTTTTTGATGAAAATAATCAAAGAAGGTGCATCTCACACAAAATCACGACCTAAATGGAGTTATTATGGCAATGCAAGTAGAAAAATTAGAAGCTACTGAAAATGTAGAAGAAATTGCCTGGAAAGCACTAGAAAATTCTATCCTTTATTATCAAGGGCGTCCAGTTGGTACAGTAGCTGCCTATGATGGATCACAAGAAGCACTAAATTATGACCAATGTTTTATTCGAGATTTTGTCTCTTCAGCCTTAATTTTCTTAATCAAAGGCAGAACAGATATTGTTCGTAATTTCCTAGAAGAAACTCTCAAGTTACAACCTAAAGAAAGAGCATTAGATGCCTATAAACCTGGAAGAGGTTTGATACCAGCCAGCTTTAAAGTTATCTCAAATAACGGGGAAGAATATTTAGAAGCAGACTTTGGGGAACATGCGATCGCCAGAGTCACACCAGTCGATTCTTGCCTGTGGTGGATAATATTATTACGCGCTTATATAGTTGCTACTAAAGATTATTCCATAGCTTATCAACCTGAATTTCAAAACGGTATCAGGTTAATTATGGAAATCTGTCTAGCTAATCGTTTTGATATGTACCCAACGCTATTAGTTCCAGACGGCGCTTGTATGATTGACCGCCGTATGGGTATATATGGTCATCCCCTAGAAATTCAAGTGCTATTTTACACGGCATTACGTGCGGCTCGTGAATTGCTAATTTGCAAAGGCAATCAAGATATTGTTGCAGCTATAGATAATCGTTTACCTCTTTTATGCGCTCATATTCGCCAGCATTATTGGATAGATATTAATCGTCTAAATGCAATTTATCGCTTCAAAAGCGAAGAATATGGCAAGGCCGCTGTGAATTTATTCAATATATATGTAGATTCTGTGCCCTATTATGAATTAGACAAGTGGCTAACAAAAAAAGGTGGTTATTTAGCCGGTAATGTTGGCCCATCGCAGCTAGATACTCGTTTCTTTTCGCTAGGAAACTTGATGGCGATTATTTCAGATCTCGCTACTGAAGAACAGTCACAAGCGATCATGAATCTCATCGAAGAACGATGGGATGATTTAGTGGGAGACATGCCGATGAAAATCTGTTTCCCAGCTTTGGAACATGAAGAATACAGAATTGTCACCGGCTGTGATCCGAAAAATATTCCCTGGTCATATCATAATGCTGGTAGCTGGCCTGTCTTAATGTGGATGTTAGCAGCGACAGCTTTAAAAACAGGCAAAACAAGTATGGCGAAAAGGGCAATTGAAATCGCTCAATCACGTCTGTGTGAAGATGAATGGCCAGAATATTATGATGGTAAGAAGGGGCGATTGATTGGTAAACAAGCTAGAAAATACCAAACATGGACAATTGCCGGGTTCCTGTTAGCTAAGGAACTGATGGATAACCCCGATTATTTACCACTAATCAGCTTTGGAAAATTACCACCAGAAGTAGTTTCTAGGGCTTGTGAGTTTGAAATCGCCAGCGTCGATAATTATATACCTCGGTAAATCTGTTAAAGTAAGACGATTCCTCAGAGAAAAATTTGTTTGGGCGGCCCCTTGGAATTACAAGGGGCTTTTAGTATGATTCCATGATCAATAGCCGTCAACTAGCTTTTATCGTCTTGCGAGATGTTCACAAAGGGGCTTATGCTGATGTTGCCCTTGATAGAGTGCTGCAAAAAGTTAATTTGCCCGATCGCGATCGCCGTTTGGTGACAGAGTTAGTTTATGGCAGTGTCAGAAGGCAACGCACCCTTGACGCCATTATTGACCAACTCGCTAAAAAGAAATCTCATCAACAACCCAAAGACCTCCGCACTATCTTACATCTGGGCTTCTATCAATTACGTTACCAAGAGCGTATCCCCTCCTCGGCGGCTGTAAATACAACTGTCCAACTCGCTAAAGAAAACGGTTTCTCTGGACTTACGGGTTTTGTGAATGGTCTGTTACGACAGTACATACGTCTGGCAGAGGAAAAACAAGCAGATCCATTACAATTGCCAGAAAATCCAGTAACACGCTTGGGTATTTTACACAGCTTTCCTGACTGGATTATTCAAATTTGGTGGGAACAGATAGGTTCAACCCAAACAGAACAATTATCTGAATGGATGAACCAATCACCAACAATTGACTTGCGGGTTAACCCGCTTCGCACATCAATTGAGACAGCTGAGGCGGCGTTGCAAGCCGCTGGTGTTTTGGTAAGGCGTGTTCCTCATTTACCCCAAGCTTTAAGATTGATTGGTAGCACTGGGTCAATTCAAAATTTACCCGGTTTTAGTGAAGGTTGGTGGACTGTACAAGATAGTAGTGCCCAATTAGTTGGTCATTTGCTTGACCCACAACCAGGTGAAGTGATTATTGATGCCTGTGCTGCACCAGGGGGAAAAACTACTCACATCGCTGAGTTAATGCAAGACCAAGGTAAAATATGGGCCTGCGATCGCACTCCATCTCGGCTGCGTAAACTCCAAGAAAATGTTCAAAGGCTGAATCTACAATCTGTGCAAATTTGCACTGGCGACAGTCGCCACTTTACCCAATTCCAAAATATCGCAGACCGCGTACTGTTAGATGCCCCCTGTTCTGGTTTAGGAACGCTACACCGTCATGCAGATGCTCGTTGGCGTCAAACACCAGAATCTATCCAGGAACTCTCAATCCTTCAAAAACAGTTAATATCACATACATCAACTTTTGTCAAGGCTGGTGGTATCTTAGTTTATGCCACTTGTACACTGCATCCAGCAGAAAACGCAGAAGTAATTTCAGCATTTTTAGCAGAGTATCCTAATTGGCAAATAGAGCCACCCAAAGCTGATTCAACCACTTACAGCTATTTTCAGTTTCCAGGCTGGCTGCAAGTTTGGCCCCATCAACAGGACATGGATGGCTTTTTCATGGTGCGCTTAAGAAAAACCAACGATTCCGAATGAATACTGTTTGAGATTGTACGATTTGATGGAGGCCCGAATCTCCTAGAGGAGGCAGCAATGGTTACTCATTCCAATGTCAAAAATTTAGTTAAAATCCTGATTGGTGCTGCTTGGATTGATGGAAGAATCCAGCCAGAAGAGCGGCAATACCTACGTGAAATAGCTCAAGCCAAAGGTTTGGCTAGCGATCCAGACATTAAGCCGTGGCTCTACGAATTAGTTCCCGTACAGCCACAAGAATGCTATGAGTGGGTGAAGGAGTATTTAGGCGATCGCCCTAGTTTGGAAGATTGCGAAAACTTGATTGAAGCTATCAGTGGGTTAATTTATAGCGATGGTGAGGTTGCAACTGAAGAAGCAAGACTTCTAACCAAGTTACAAGATATTACCAAGCCGAATGAGTCTAATCAACCAGCACATACTTTGCTTCTTAAACAAATCCAAAAGCTGTACCGTCGTTGGGTTGAAGTTCAAAATTAATTTTAGTCAGAAGTCCAGAGTCAAAAGTCCATAAGTGTTTGATTATTGAACGCCAGTTGCTCATGCTTATAATGAGCCTCTGCTCGACTAGGGTTTCCTAGCAGACACCCGGAGGGTAGCGTGGCAACCCTCTTGGCGCAGTCTTTCCCTCAAGGGAAAGACTGCGCTGACTCCTCTTGACTCTTAAACACCAGTCGCTCATGTGGGAAACCCCTTAGCGTTAGCCTCTCCTTATAGGAGAAGACCGCGCTGGCTCCCCTTAACTCATTAAGACTTCGGTTCACCCAGACCCGGAGTTTCTTCTTTTTCAATTTTAGGTACAAAATCAGGACGCTCTTTGCTTTCCCAACCCGCAGGGCGTTTGGAGTTGTACCAAGCAATCGAGCCAATGGTGACAGCAGCAATAAAGCCAACAACGTACACCAAAGTAAAAGCCAAAGGAAATTGACCACCGCCTGTGGCAACAGAATCAGCTGCTTGCATCAATACATGCATGAGTATATTCTCCTCATTTAGGTAACACTACTTAACACACTATAGAATGAGCGTATCACCTAACATCCCCCTGTAGTTGAGCAAGTTGATATTCGTTGGGAGTAGGAAATGGGGAATTGTTTATTCTCCACGTTTTTGCGTCCCCACCTCCCCAATCCCTCATCTCACTGCGAAGAAGGTCTGAGTCGATCGCGCCAAGAAGGTGATGAACCGGAAGAATCAGAATTATTTCCAGAGAATGAACGCCTTCGTCTTACAGGCGTTGAAGGTGAAGAATCTGATTGTGATCTTCTGTATCGCCGCCGGGGACGAGATGATTCTGAGGAGTCACTAGTGGAAGTTGAGGCTTCACTGGTGCGATCGCGGCGACGTCTGCGTCTTGGAGTATCATCATTATCTGATTGCTGCTGCGCTTCTTGATAATAGCGTCGTCTACCCCGGCGTCTTCTAGATGAGCTGCTATCATCAGAATTTCTTACGTTATCCTCATCTTCATCTGATTCCTTAGAGGCAATAGCACGATTAATAATTCTTCCTGGCTTGATGCGCTGTGCTTTGATTGTGCCTTTACGACCATCTAACTTGGGTCTTTCGGGAAACTTTTCGACAGGCATTCCTTCTACTGCTTCTTCCATAAATTCGTGCCAGGTGTAGGCAGCACTGCTACTACCGCCATAAGTAGGGCGGTTATCATCGTTGCCTAGCCAAACTCCTGTCACCAATTGCGGAATGTAGCCGATAAACCACAAGTCGCGGGCTTTATCAGAAGTACCAGTTTTCCCAGCAACAGGTCGATCATTTAATTGGGCAGCGGTACCAGTCCCAGCACGAACAACGTTGCGTAGCATCCAAGTCATAATCGCAGCGCTATCTTGATCTAGAGCTTGCTGTGATTTGAAATCAGCAGACCAGATCACCTTGCCTTGACGGTTAAGTATACGGCGAATCCCGTGGGCTTCTGCGTGCAATCCTTGGGTTGCGAAACTGCCGTAAGCGCTAGTCAACTCCAGCAGATTGACTTCATTTGAGCCAAGGGCTAGGGAATAAGTGGGTCTGAGTTCCGATTTAATCCCCATCTTATGAGCGACTTTAATCGTTGGCTCATATCCCACATCCATCAATACCTTAACCGCAATTATATTGATAGAACTGGTGAGAGCATCTCGCATACTCATCCAACCATGAAAGTTTTCCCCAAAATTCTTTGGTTCGTAGCCATCTACTACCAAGGGTGCATCCAAGTAGGTATCGTAAGGACTTTTACCAGTAGCTATAGCAGTCGCATACACAAATCCCTTAAATGTTGAGCCTGGCTGACGCTGTGCTTGAGTTACCCGATTAAACTGATTTTTGCTAAAATCTTTGCCGCCAACCATGGCTTGAATTTCACCACTGCGAGGATCAATAGCTACTAAAGCTGCTTCTTTAAAGTTTTCCCAAGTACCCTGATTTCGCAGCGTTTTCGCAACCGCTGCTTCTGCTACCTTCTGCCAAGCCGGGTTTAAGCTAGTTTCTACTACTAAACCCCCACCAGCCAACACATCTGGGGAAACGTACTTGGGCAATTCATTCTGGATATAGCTAGTAAAGTAGGGGGATTCTACTTGCAATCGCTTGGGAGGACTGGTTTTAAGGTTTATTGGTTCTTGAGTTGCGGCTTGTTTTTCGGCTGCTGTGATCACTCCATCTTCTTGCATCCGCTGTAGTACCAGATTGCGCCGCGCTTTAGCCATTTCTGGATTTTTGTCTGGAGAGTATAAGCTAGGAGCCGGGGCTAATCCAGCAATTGTTGCCATCTGTGATAAAGAGAGTTGATCTGGCGTTTTACTAAAATACACCCACGAGGCGTCTGCCACTCCATAAGCCCCAGCTCCCAAATAGACCAAATTCAGATAACGTTCTAAAATCTGATCTTTGGTCAATACTTGCTCCATTTTTTGTGCTAAACGCACCTCTTTAAGTTTGCGCCAGATTGTTCGCTCTTGTTTGAGAAAGAGAATTCGCGTTAGCTGTTGCGTGATTGTGCTACCACCTTCTACGACATTTTGCGATCGCAAGTTATTCAAAACTGCTCTAACAATTCCCTGTGCATCAACCCCATTGTGTTTCTCAAATCTTCTATCTTCAGAAGCGATGAAAGCCCCTTTGAGCTGATCAGGTATTTGCTCCAGCTTTAATTGCTCTCTAGTCGCTTCTCCTTGTTGTTGTAATATAGTACCGTCAGCAGCTTTGATTGTCAGTGTCTGCTCTCTTTGCACAGCACTTAGCAGCTCTTTATCTGGCAAAGAGCGGTCTATTGAGTTGATACCGTAGATTACCGCCACGATACCACCACTTACACCCAAGCCAACCCAGAACCATGGGCGACGATAAAGCGGTTTATTTCCCAAAGGAAGTTTGGGCAAAGTCACAGATGGTAAGCTTTTCATACGGTTCAGTAATTGCCTCGCCTGCACCAGATGTGTTGGTGGTGAATTCTCATCTGTGGATTCCTCAGATTCCTCGTGTTCATGATGATTACCAGGCGGCAATCGCAGTTTCTCTTTATCAGAGTCGCTCAACTTTGTTGGCTTTTGTTTGAACCAGGAGGTAAGCTTCCCCACGTTCGTTCCTCGCTCAAAGAAGTAATAAAAACTTGACCGCCATCAGAGAAGTCTAGGATTAGCACACCACGTTTGTGTTAGTATAATAGCCCATAAACAATTGACTAAATTCACCATTATCAAATAATGTTTGGGAAAACTCGTTAATCCAGTACAGTAAAAAAAGATACTGCATTACATAATTATTGGGGATTGGGAATTGAATAATGTAAATTCGGCTCAAGAAAATTATTTCCCAGTCCCCAGTCCCCAATACCCAGTACCCAATCCCCAGTCCCTAACCCCTAATAACTTGCTCAAGTTCAGTGCAGTAGCCCTTGGCGGGAATATGGGCGATTCCCAGGCAATTTTAGAAGCGGCGATCGCAACCTTAGCCCAAACACCCAAAATCAGCATCAAAGCTAAATCCAGTTGGTACACAACCAAAGCCGTAGGGCCACCACAGCCAGACTATTTAAACGGCTGTGTCGTCTTGCAGGTAGAAATCTTACCCCAACAACTATTAGAAACTCTGTTAGCAATTGAACAAAAATTTGGACGCGTCCGCCAAGAACGCTGGGGGCCGCGAACTCTGGATTTAGATTTGTTATTATATGATG
This sequence comes from Desmonostoc vinosum HA7617-LM4, assembly GCA_019359515.1. Taxonomy (GTDB): domain Bacteria; phylum Cyanobacteriota; class Cyanobacteriia; order Cyanobacteriales; family Nostocaceae; genus Desmonostoc; species Desmonostoc vinosum. The sequence continues at coordinate 100,145 of JAHHHC010000001.1, forward strand.
ACTTAATCATCAATACACCAACTCTGCAAATTCCCCACCCCCGAATGCGGGAGCGAGCTTTTGTTTTAGCCCCACTTGCAGAAATTGCCCCAGATTGGGTAGAACCCATCTCTGGATTGGTAATTAAAGAACTCCTGAAAGAGGTAGACTGTTGTGATGTATATTTATTGATGGGCAATTAACACCACCATCTCAAAACAACAAAATAGTAACTTTATGAGACGTGATGCTTATATCCCCCGTCATTCATGCGTGGAAGTGTCAAAATAGACGCTAGTGTTTATATCTGTAGTTACAGACAAACAAATTTTACTATGCCATTAGGTAGAGAATTACCACAGCTGCTGAGACAGCGCTTGTTCCACAAAGGACGCAAGTTTGATTTTGAAGTCAATCGCTTGCGTTTACCGAACAAATCAGAGGGGGAATGGGAATGTATTCGCCACCCAGGCGGCGCTTTAGCTGTACCCGTGACTAATGAAGGAAAACTTGTACTCGTTCGTCAATATCGTTTTGCAATTCAAGGGCGGATCTTAGAATTTCCCGCCGGGACTATAGAACCAAGTGAAGAACCTTTAGAAACAGTACAGCGCGAGATTGAAGAAGAAACTGGCTACCGCGCTCAAAAGTGGGAAAAATTAGGAGAGTTTTTCCTCGCTCCTGGTTATTCAGATGAGATTATTTATGCCTTCCTCGCTCAAGATTTAGAAAAGCTAGATACACCCCCAGCGCCAGAGGAAGATGAAGATATCGAAACAGTATTATTAACTCCTGAAGAATTCGAGCAAGCTATTCTCCACGGGGAACTAGTAGATGCCAAATCAATTGCCAGCTTTATGTTGGCACGTCCTTTGTTAGTTTAAACAACAAAACTGTTGATAGAGACGCACCATGGCTCGTCTCTACAACTCTTGATTACAAAAAATATGATTATTAATTCTCAATTAACCAATATTTTATTAATAGCAGGAATTGTTTGTTTAATAATTGCTGTTATTGGTAACTCTAAATTAGGTTTTGTCGAAATTAATCCGGGTTGTTTTGGTAGGTTATTAGCTTTAACCCTTGGTACTCTCAGCTTAGTGTTTGCTGTGGGTTTAGGAAATTTACCTTTAGAAACACTTGATTCATTAAAAACGTATCTATCAGAACAAATTCAACAGAATATTAGTTCAATTAACGAAATATTGCAGCGCTCATAACGACATTTTGATTAAAATTGGTAATCAAAATGTCAAATCAAGTTTGGTTATCGCAATTACAAAAACATAGAGCAGTGGCCGTTATTCGCGCTCCCAAAATCGAGTGGGGACAGCAAATGGCAATGGCTGTAGCCTCTCAAGGAATGCAGCTCATCGAAATTACTTGGAATAGCGATCGCGCCGCAGAATTAATTAGTCAACTCCGCTTAAAATTACCTAACTGTACTATTGGTACAGGTACATTATTCAATGTAAAGCAACTACAAGCAGCAATTACATCTGGGGCACAATTCCTCTTCACACCCCATGTTGATGCTGCAATGATTCAACTAGCAGTAGCGCAAGATATACCCATCATCCCAGGAGCGTTGACTCCTACAGAAATCGTTAATGCTTGGAATATAGGTGCAAGCTGCGTCAAAGTGTTTCCCGTAGAAGCATTAGGTGGAGTTCAGTATATCAAAAATCTGCAAGGGCCATTAAGTCAAATTCCCTTAATTCCCACTGGCGGCGTCACTCCAGAAAATGCCAAACAATTTTTGCAAGCAGGTGCAATTGCTGTGGGTTTGAGTAGCCAATTATTCCCCAAAGAACTAGTAGAAACAAGAAATTGGCAAGCGATCGCTCAAAACGCCAAATTTTTGATACAAAAGTTACATTAGTCTAGGATAAAATCATCAAAAACTTGGTCATTTGAGTGTATTTACTATGAAAAGCCTAATTTATCCTAATTGGGTGCGTCGCTTAAAAATACTCCTTGTTAGTACAGTACTTTCTTGTAGTTTGGTAACTACTGGTTCAGCTCAGGTGTGGGCAAAGCCTCAAAATAAGATAATTGCTCAAACAATTCAGACATTACAACAATCTGAGCGGCGCTGGATTCAGATTAATTTAGCAAAGCAACGTTTAATCGCCTGGCAGGGTGATAGGGTTGTTTATGGTGCAGCGATTTCTTCTGGTAAAAACTCTACCCCCACGCGGATTGGTAGTTTTAGAATTCAATCCAAATTCAAATCTACTCGAATGCAGGGTAGGAATTATGACGTTCCTAATGTTCCTTATGCAATGTTTTATCAGGGAAATTACGGCATTCACGGCGCATATTGGCATCGCAAGTTTGGGACTCCAGTCAGCCACGGCTGTGTAAATCTCGCACCCAAACATGCGAAATGGCTATTCAATTGGGCCTCAATAGGGACTCCAGTAGTCATTCATAGATAATGAAAAGGTAATTTGAGCAAGAGTAGAAATATCTATAAAACAAGACAAATCAGTGGTTCTCAGCAGTATTTTCTGCTGGGAATCTCCGGACTGGAGATAACTGAACAAGAAACAGTATATAGAAGAAGGCACTCACATAGTTTGCTCTCAAGAAATAAGCGTAAGTCCTGACATTTTTCAATTCAAAATTCAAAAAAAATTAAGAGAGTAATTTTGAATTTTGTTTAGCAGTATTCATGGAAGAGTTGCGTATATCCGCTAAAGAATAGTGGGAACATATCTATGTGATTGATTGCATAGAGTTGGGAATTGGCTTCTCCTGTCGGAGACGCTCTTGCTAGCAAGATCCCGCAGGGTACGACTTCGCTTAGCCTACGGGGAATTGGTTATTCTCCGCGTCCCCCTCATGCCCCTACTCCTCAAAGTGAAACGGTCTTATCAAGGTGATGCATCATGCAAACTTGGATTCGTTGCTGCGGAACTTTTTGTACTGGTGTGACGCTGGTACTAGCGACTTTCTTGTCTTTGTCATCCACCACGGCTAATTCCAACTCAGCTATAGCTAGAGCTACATCGCATAGAATATCTGAACGCAACTTTGCAGTATTTAATAACGACAGCATTAATGTATCTGATGTCCGGCAAACGACTCGACCCCGCTGGATTGAAATTGACCTGTCCGAGCAACGGTTATCTGCCTGGGAAGGCAAAAAACTTGTTCATTCATACCGAATTTCTACAGGTAAGCGTTCGACCCCCACACCTATAGGTAGGTTTCGGATTAATTCTAAATATCGCACTCATCGAATGCGAGGTAGAGGCTACAACATTCCCAATGTGCCTTACACGATGTATTTTTACAAAGGCTATGCGATTCACGGAGCTTTTTGGCATAACCGTTTTGGTACTCCAGTCAGCCATGGTTGCATAAATTTGCCAGTCCAACAAGCCCGCAAGCTGTATAACTGGACTTCAACAGGAACTTTAGTTGTAGTACGTCGTTGACATCCTCCGTTAACCTAAAAGGTACGGGGATTCCCAAGAATCACTTCATAAGTTCAATACGAAGGGAACAGGGAACAGGAAACAGGCAATAGCGAGGAATGACGTGTTTTCTGTTCCCCTTTCAATAATTGATAAAGGTAAAGAAGGAGAACTGATCAAAATTGACACTTCAGCTTTAAAACACAAAGTTGCTAGCGTTATTTAGGGTGCCTGTACCTTTTACATCCACCGTAATAAAAGGACTGAAGCTTTCATTGCCTGTGGAACCATCCACATCAATTTGCACGCTGAAGTTGTTAGAAATATTGCCTTGTATGATTTTGACATAGCCATCGGCTATGGCATTAGTACCGGTGTAGCTGAGGCTATCGAGCAACTGGGTAAAGACTATTTTGTCTTTACCAATCTCAAAGTCAGTGATTGTATCGCCCCGATCGCTAATATTAGTGTAGACAAATTGGTCATTACCTTCACGACCAGTGAGTTTATCTGCACCTGCTAAGCCGATAATGCGATCGCTAACTGATGTGCCAATAATCACATCATTACCAGAAGTTGCTTTTTTCAGGCTACTAGTTGAACTGGTAGTAGTTGCCTGTGTGGCTGTACTTGTGAGGCTGCTGGCCGCTTTTGCACCATACTCATATGCTCCAACATCAGGTTGACTGTCACGATTAAAGCCTCGGATATCGGTTTTTGGTGCCTTTGTTGTCACACCCTCATCAATAGCAGGACTTCCCGCTAATATCGGACGCACCAGTACACCATTTATAGTTTGCAAAGAACCAAGTTTGGGATTAGCAATCAGAGAACCAGCAGTTACTTTTTTATTCTTGCTATTGACTGGGGAAGGAAACTCAATATTACCGCCACCATCCCGTAACTGAAATGCAACCTGCTGAGCAAGTCCTGAAGAGTTGTTTGCTTTGTTATTGGCAACTATTGAATTGGTGAGTGTGGCTATTTGCTTACCAACAATCCAAAAAGCTCCTCCATAGGTTTGAGCATAGTTATCGACAACTGTAGAGTTGGTGATGTCGATATTGGCGGATGCACTAGGATTGATGGTGATTGCTCCACCATAACCTTTGGTACTACTTGCTTTGTTTCCAGAAAAAGTACTGTTTTCAACAGTAGCGCGAGCATTTTTAGAATTTACATACCCATCTAGCCACAATCCACCGCCTTGTCCTTCGGCAATATTGTTGGCAAAGGTGACATTGCGGATTGTGATATTCCCATTAGCTCTTACTCCTCCCCCCAAAGCAATTCCTTTGGAGTCGGGTTTGACTTTGTTGTTGATAATTATGCTATCTTCAATAATCGCCTTATCTGGATAGTAGATATAAAGATTGATCGCTCCCCCATCCCTTCTGCTTTCATTGCCTTCAAATCGACTCCCACTAATTCTAATTGTGCCACCCACTGTTTCTGAGTCATTTTTGGGGCCATCAATATTTGCACCGTCTGTATAAATTGCACCACCTCCGTAAGAGGATTTGTTCTTGAGGAAAACGGAATCTTCTACTACTAAGGGGCCTAAAAGCTTATAAATCGCTCCACCTGAAACGCCACGATTGTTGGTGAATCGACTACTTTTGATCGATAATAATCCAGTGCTTCCAGCCGCGATCGCACCTGCACTAAAGCCATTATTAGCGACGCTGCCATCGTTGTTGTCAAAGGTGCTATCCGATACTTTGACAACACAAGAACGGCCAACATGAATAGCTCCACCCCGATTAGAAACGTTGTCCTCAAACTTACAATCAGATACCGTTAATCTACTGAAGTTATTGAGATTAATCGCACCGCCTCTAATCTCAGACTTGGGATCACTACTTACTGCTCTACCATTGACAAAGTTTAAGCTTTTTAGAGTTAACCTGATTCCCTGCGTTGTATTAAAAATCCGACTGGCTTTGTTGCCACTGATAGTAATATTTGCTGCACCAGAACCATCAATAATGAGATTCTTATTCAGCTCTATTTGACCACTGGTGAGGGTAATCGTTTTGTTAGCCAGATTAGCTGCAAATTTAATTGTGTCACCTGCTTTAGCCCGAGCAATTGTCTCTCTCAAAGAACCAGAACCACTATTGTTGGCGCTGGTGACAGTGATGATGGACATTTAGTATTCCTCCAAAATTGTGCTTTACCAAACGTTTCTTGCTAATTAAGCATCAAGCAGAAATCACTTACCTTTCGCTGCGGGGAAGAGTGATTCAAAGCACTTTAGTGCTATGTCTTGGCTCTATTCCCCATAAAACTTAGACTTGTCTGGATGGAAGCTAGAAATTTTTGCAAATGACGCTTCCGTTCTCTGGCTATTCGTTGTCATCTAGCTGAATCTTGATTGTCAAGCTTTTGTTAAGAAAGTAGGCATAATTAGACACAAGTGAGTGAATTTTTGTAAAATTTACCAAACTCAGCTTCCTAATTTACCTAAAAGTTTATATTTCTTTACATGAACATAAAGATTTACGCCTATTTGCTTGATAGAGACTTTATATTGTGATGACTAACAAGTTCCGTGGGTTTAAGTCCCCCGGTTATAGAACCGGCAAGTTTTGTGTTGGGATCAAATCCCCATTACAAAACTTAATTACGCACTTCGTAGCGTAAAGCCTGCGGCATAGCTTCGCTTAGAGCGAGTCCTCGATAGCGTCAGCGTAAAGCCTACGGCATAGCTTCGCTTAGAGCGACACAGGAGCGTCGCGTCATTACGAATTACGAATTACGAATTATTTAATGGCTCTGTTCATCTGGTTTGACTGATCACAATCTGCAAAACTTCTAATACTCAATCGCAGATTTATGTGAACTCATGCTGATTTGCAAAACCCAAGTAGTTGATAATAGTGTCAACAAGCTACATCAGAAAGTTTTATCGAACACTACCTATCGGCTTGCTCGAAGAATGATAAAATATAATGCCCTCCTGAAGTAGTGTTAAGTGCGATCGCTTATCAGGAAGAGGAAGAGGGGCAGGGAGAGAAGTAATTAAATAATTCGTAATTCGTAATGACGCTCGAGGACTCGCTACCGCTTCGCTAACGTAATTAAGTTTTGTAATGGGGATTTAGCGCAAAGTCACCAGGGGAAACCTGCGCTCTGACGGCAGTTGTTCATGGGGGAAACCCCCATGAACAACTGCCTCAACTTTGTTAGACAGACCCCAACACAAAACTTGCCGATTTCAGATTTTAGCTTTTGTCTAGATCTTTACCAATCAATTCAATAGTAAGATCTAAAACTTAAAATTGAGAATCACAATGGCAGACCTAACTCCAAATTCTAGTTTTAGTTTGACACTGCGTTTGCAGATTCCTAATCGCGTGGGGATGTTAGCCTCAGTAACGCAGGCGATCGCCATCAATGGTGGTAATCTGGGACAAATTGATTTAATTGAGCAAACCCGCAAAGAATCCACTCGTGATATTACAGTTGATGCTGCTAGCACCGAACACGCCGAAACAATTGTGCAAGCAATCAAAGCATTACCAGACATTACGGTGCTGAATGTTTATGATCGCACCTTTAATTTGCATCGTGGTGGCAAAATCAGCATTACCAGTAGAATTCCCCTCAAAAGTGTTTCCGACTTAGCCATGGCTTACACACCGGGAGTTGGTCGAATTTGTAATGCGATCGCCCAAAAACCAGAAGAAGTTTATAATTTAACCATCAAACAAAACACTGTTGCCATTGTGACTGATGGGAGTGCTGTTTTGGGGTTAGGTAACTTGGGCCCAGCCGCTGCTTTACCTGTAATGGAAGGTAAAGCAATGCTGTTCAAAGAATTTGCTGGAATTGATGCTTTCCCCATCTGTCTTGCTACCCAAGATACAGATGAAATTGTGCGGACAGTGAAGAATTTAGCTCCAGTTTTTGGTGGTATAAATCTAGAAGATATTGCTGCACCACGATGTTTTGAAATTGAGCAGAGATTGCGAAAAGAGTTAGATATCCCCGTTTTTCATGACGACCAACATGGTACAGCCATTGTCACCTTGGCAGCTTTGTTTAATGCTTTAAAGCTAGTACATAAAACCATTGCAGAAATCCGCATCGTGATTAATGGTGCTGGGGCAGCTGGAGTGGCGATTGCCCGCTTACTCAAAAAAGCTGGAGCAGAAAAAATTTGGATGTGCGACTCTAAAGGAATTATCTCCACGAGTCGCACTGATTTAACTGAAGAAAAACGCGAATTTGTTGTGAAAGCCCAAGGTACTCTCGCCGGCGCAATGCAAGGAGCAGACGTATTTATCGGTGTCAGCGTTCCAGGAGTTTTAACACCAGAAATGGTGCAATCAATGGGAAAAGATCCAATTGTGTTTGCAATGGCCAATCCCATTCCAGAAATTCAGCCAGAATTAGTAAATAAATATGTGGCTGTCATCGCCACAGGCCGCAGTGACTACCCAAATCAAATCAACAACGTGTTAGCTTTTCCTGGAGTATTTCGTGGTGCCTTGGATTGTCGCTCCCAGACAATTACCACTACCATGTACTTAGAAGCAGCAAGCGCGATCGCCTCTTTAGTCAAACCTTCAGATTTAGATCGAGAACACATCATTCCTTCGGTTTTTGATGAGCGAGTCGTTACCGCCGTCGCTGCCGCCGTCCAACGAGCCGCGCGTGAAGAAGGTATCGCTCGGAATTAGTTAGGGGCTGGGGACTGGTGAGATGAGGGAGTAAGAAAGCTGGGGGAACTGAGGAAGTTGGGGAGGCTGGGGGAGAAAGATAATTACAACTCCCCATTCCCCTAATCCCCACTGGGCTTCGCCCCGCTTCGCTAACGTGCGAGCCACGAGTTCCCCATTCCCCATTCCCCATTCCCCATTCCCCATTCCCCATTCCCTATTTGCAATGAATTATCAAGCTGGGGGCGAATTTTTTCAAGAACTGCCGCTGATTTTAGCCGGGCCAATTCTCAAAAAGATTGAACCGGATTCAGTGACGGTTTGGGTTGCACTAAAACAGTCTTGCCAAGCCAAACTCAAGGTTTACGAAACAACGAATCATGGTGAAACCTTGGGAGATTTTTTGTGGGAAGGACAACGTTCTACTGTTGCTTTGGGCAAGTATCTGCATGTGGTTGCTGTCACAGCTAGGTCTCAAGTTGGGTATCGTTTAAGTAGCGATCGCATCTATGCATATGACCTCCAATTCACAGCTACTGATGGAACTGTCCAAACTTTACAACAAGCATTAAACTCAAACTGTATTAGCTACTTTGAACATCAGCAGCCAACTTTTGTCTTACCACCCAACCGTCTCCAAGACTTGCAAATTATCCATGCTTCCTGTCGCAAGCCTCATGGTCAAGGATTTGATGCCCTACCAATTCTCGACTGCTTGATTGAGGCAGCAGCAAATCAGCCCCGCCGCCGTCCTCATCAGTTGTTCCTAACCGGAGACCAAATTTACGGAGACGATGTTGCACATCCGTCGTTGTGGGTGGCTAGTAATCTTGGTGATGCGCTGCTGGGTTGGGAAGAACAGCTGCCTGTGGGTCAAAAGAAACCAGTTGATAACGTAGTGTATTGTACGCCCAAACAGCTGCCTCCCGGACAGCGAGCTGGAGTAGCGACGATTCAAGCCGGCTTGACTGCGGGATTACACAATAAACAGGACAAAGTTGCTAGCCATCTTCTGAGTTTGGGAGAGTATTACGCTAGTTATTTACTAACTTGGTCTCCGGTGTGCTGGCCGACTTCCTTTCCACGAGGACACCAAGTAACAAGCGATCGCCAAGCTAGCCAAAACTGGGATCGCTCAGTGCGTAATTTACGGCAATTTATCCATACACTGTGGAAAGTGCGCCGCGCCCTTGCCAATATTCCCGTTTACACCATTTTTGATGACCATGATGTCAGTGATGATTGGAACCTCAATCAAGCTTGGTGTTTACGAGTGTTGGGTCGTCCTCTAGGGCGGCGGATAGTTCAGAATGCCATGTTAGCCTATGCAGTATATCAAGCCTGGGGCAATACACCTGAGCAATTTACAGCCAATCAACCTGGTGAGAAACTGCTAGCTGCTGCACAAGCTTGGTCAACTTCCCAAGGGACAGATACAGCTGCCTATGAAGCGATCGCTCGTTATGTTGGCATACCACCCAGCGATCCCCGCACAGACTTACCCACTTTTGCCCAAAATGAGGAAGTGTTGATTCTGGCTCGATATCCGCAGACACTCACATGGCACTACACAGTTCGGAGTGATTGTCATGAAGTCATTGTGCTAGATACACGCACTTGGCGTGGCTACCCTGCCGACCAAAAACCAATCGCGCCGCCGATGCTGCTATGTCCCCAAGCTTTGCAGCAACAAATACTCCTACCTTTACAACAAACAGCACAGACTAACATTCCAGCTACGTTTGTGATTGCGCCTACTAATCTATTTGGATTACAAGTAATTGATTGGATTCATCACTGGCATTTGCGACGCGACAAAGTTTTTTCCACGGATGTTGGTGATGCCTGGAACATCAACACTGAAGCACTAGCAAAGTTTCTCTCCATCTTGTTTGAGCAACGTCAGCAAATCATTGTTCTGTCTGGGGACATTCACTACAGTTATGTGACTCGCTTGTCTCATGCACGTAATGATCAATCGCAGTCTGTCTTGGTACAGCTAACCTCTAGTGCATTGAAAAACGAAGAAACTTTAACCAGAATTATCCATACACGATTAAAAGATTTTTTATTACCAGAAAAGGTACGGCGGTGGATTGGGTGGAATCATCCAACCAATATGCAAGAACTTTCAGCAAAACAACAAGATAGCGATCGCCCACTCGTCAACCCCGACTGGTATTGCTTATTAGAGTGGATTCCACGACACAGTACTCAAACTAATAGCATCGCCAACGATATATCAAGTTTAATACCACCCTGGAAACGCGCAGAAAATGCTAAATGGCAATGGTTACAGCCGTTAATGTTTTGGAAATCTCGCTGGTTTCAACAAGGACGAGAAGTGGTTGGAATGAATAACTTAGCCTTGGTTCAGTTTGAGAGGATTGATGAAAATAGCTCTTGCCAAGTTATTCAAGATGTGTATTGGCTTTCTTGCTGGTATCCAACCCAAATTGTGTATAGCCGTTTTGAGACTCAGTTAACACCTAATCAATCGTTGTTAAATGACAAGTAGTTGTGCAAAATAAATTATCTATTTAGGTAAGGGAACAGGGAACAGAAAAGGGATATAGCGATTTCAGTCGCCTACTCCCCACTCCCTACTCCCTATCACTCGGCATTCAAAAATTCTAAATACCCATTGCTAAGTTCTTTGACAGCTAATTCATAAAACTGCTTACCGTGTTCTGGCGTTGCTAAGGCGGGGTTGGAACCCATGCGTCCATCTGGGTAACGCACGCGAAAGTCAGCTGCACTATAAATCTTGTGTCCTGTTCCTACTTCTGGTGAGAAGGGTGCTTGCTTAATCGCTTCTGGATAAACGTATTGGGTGAGTGCTACTTCACTTGGAGTTGCATGAGAACCTTCTTGATCCCCGTATAATTCTTTGGCTAGCTGATAAACTGAACTGCACATGAACCAGTTTGCTACTTGACATTGCACTAATTGGGCATTGCTAATTTGCAAATCTTCTAAATGAGCATAAGTTTCAGAGAAAGCAGCTTTAAGAGTGGCAATGTTTCCACCGTGGCCGTTAATAAAGTAGAACTTGGTAAAACCAGCTTTGACTAAACTAGTTAAATAGTCTCGCACCACTTGAATTAAAGTGCTGGGACGCAGACTGATTGTGCCGGGAAAGGCGGTATGGTGTAATGCCATTCCCACATTGATTGTAGGGCCAACTATTGCTTGGGTTGCTTCACCTACAGCATGAGCGATCGCTTCTGCACAAATAGCGTCAGTACCAATTAATCCTGTAGGCCCATGTTGTTCTGTAGAACCAATAGGGAAAATAATCCCCTGGGACTGCTTAAGATAAGCTTCAACTTCCTGCCAAGTACTTAAATGCAATAACATCGTACAAATATTGTCTAGGAGATGGGATCACAAAGAATTCTGTCAGATGCGGATATCAGCAATTTCCTGACTCTGCTACTCTATCCTATGACATCGTTGTTAACCTCTATCTCCCTACCATCCATTTAAGAAATGAGATGTTTGCGTTTAAACGAATCAGACAGATTTGGCATTGAATCATTCAAAATCTCGAAAGATTTTAAATTTCCCACTTGCCATGCAATAAATCCAAAACTTCCAAGAAAGCGGATTCATCAGTGAGATCAATCCAAAATCGAAAATTGGTTGACTGACTTATCTCTATTAATCAAAGTAATAATGTTTAGTGCCGTCGCTTATAATTTCCCACCTACCAGGATATTCCAGCGGCAAAAGTAACTAGATCTCCTTGCCTTGTTTGCAATGATTGCCCATCATTGGGCGTACCTATCACATTATCTGCTAATAAATCACATATTTCTTGAGTATCATAAGTCCCAGGAAATTTAGATACTTCATGTTACCAAATTGCCTTTTTGGACACCCCAACTCATTGAAACATTCTTGAATGGGTTAATGCTCAATTTTAATTTCGATGTTGCGTTTACTTCGGTTGCGTTTAGCAGTATGATTGAATATCTTCTCCACATTGATCTACTAAATAACACAAAGCACGAAAACGTAAGCCCACAAGTTGCTCATAAAGAGGATTCAGCTTACACATTGGAGGAATATGAGCTACTGTACGACCAAATAGCATGATATCGCGCTCGAAAGGACACTGAGCAGGAATTAGCTTAGCAATAAATTTGGCTAATTTGCGATTCTGAATTTCGAGTTCATCAAGCCATTGGCGTAATGGTTGTAGTAAATCCCATTTAGGTAGAGCAAAGGGGTTTTTACTTGCTATTTGATGGGTTGTCTCCATAGGTTTAATAAAAGCAGGCATGATGATTTGCTGATTATTTGTTTTAACCATAGTAGTAAGCCAGATTTCCTTGTTTGGATAAACTATTTGCCAGTTTGGAGTATTACCATGCAGTTGATTTCTGCTATTTGCATTACACTTCTAAATTGAAGGAAAACAAGCGCAAATACAAGAATTTACATGGGTTTTCGGGGAAGAACGGTTTAACTAATTGTTATTTAAACCCACCAAATGATGAAGAACTGTCCCGTTAAATACAAAATAACAAAGAAATTATAAAAATGGTATTCCCAAAACTTATTAATTGCTGATATTGCAGATAGCATTCTCATATTTCTAATATAAATGCCTGGTTTGGAAACTACACAGTACCTTGAGATGGACTTTTGTAGACACAAGCATAGTTTACCTCTCACTACAGCTAGATTTCGCTAGGATGAACCAGCAATAACAGTTAATTTTCGATCAGGAAATACACAAAAGATGTTATAGATGTTACATAACTTAACCTAATTTTTATCTAACAACTAGCAAAATATCTTTGATAAGTAGAACCTAATGTTCTCGCTCGGGTAACTTATAAAATTCAGAACAAATAGGCTAACTTAACGCAGGACGAATACTTATTTTGTCCCCAAATAGTACCGAAATCTATAAAGGTAAATAGACCATCGGTTCACTAATATCTATTGACAAAATACCCACTGTGTATGTTCCTACAAAATGCTAATTTATCAAGAAACGTTTATGAGATAGTTTTTGGCTATTCTGCTTGAGATGAGGGATAACAGGCGATTTTTCCTTGAAGACGTTGTGCGATCGCGCTCACATTTTTAGTTTAAATCTTTTGCTATTGCAGATACCATTTTATGGTTGCATAGCTATTGAATTGTCCTTTTAAATATGGGGATCATTGTCTACACCAAGCGAACGCAACCTTGCCTTTAATTGTTCTACTTGCAATTCTGCTTGTTCAGCTCGTTGACGTTCCTGTTCAGCTCGTTGACGTTCCTGTTCAGCTCGTTCTTCTGCTTGCTGTCTTGCTAAAACCTCTTGCTTTAAAGCCTCTGTGAGTTCATCGGGGATCAATAGCTTTTCACCTGTATCCTCCCGATAAAACGCAATCAGGCGTCCCTCAACTATCAAGCGCAGCTTTAGGGGTTCACAGCGGCTATCTTGAATGAGTTCGTAAGTTTCTCCTCTGAGGCGATAACCGCGTAGCTGTTGTTCTACCCATTCGCCTTTAGGATCAAACTGCCAGTATTCCTTGACACCTAGCTGCTCATACAGAATCTTTTTAAAGATTTCGTCCTTCTCCTTAGTTCCAAAGGATGTCATTTCAAAAATAACCGTAGGTACTTGACCTTCCTCCCAAATTTTGTAGTTGTCTCGACCGCCTGGTGCGACATCAAAAATTACCATCACATCTGGAGCAACCCGTAACTTGGGAAAACCTTGTGCATAGTAAAGAAATTGATTACCTAATACCGTCGCCTGACGATCTGCCAGGTACTGTTTTAGCACTTCCAGAGTGGTGAGTAAAGCATAAAGATGGTCGTATGTTTCTGCCACTGGTTCGCCATCAGCGCTGGGGTAGAAGATATCAGACTCGGTGTTGACTCCTAGAGTAGCTGTCATAGTTTGAAACTCATTGCTACCAACCCTATTCTAGAGCAAATTTGTTTTGGGAATTGGGGTACTGGGGAACTTGTACTGAGCGTACCCTGCGATCGCTCTTTTCATCCCCCTGTTCTGGCTGGTTTTAACTTATGATATTTTTAGACTTTTCAACAAATAATTAGATAGCTCACAAAATCCTTCACCTTCGGCGGCAGTTGTGACGTAAGCAGGTTGATGCTGTAATTGATGCGTATAGTCTAGTACGTTGGCTACACCTACAGAAACGGGAAAATAACGCCGATTAAATAAACTTTCATCATTGGGGCTATCACCAACAGTCAGAACTTGTTCTGGTGAGTACTGTGGTAAGTATTCGCGCATTACTTGCAATAATCCAACAGCCTTATCTTGTCCTTGGGGTTTTATATGACACTGCACGTTGCTATAAGTGAATCCCCAACCCATTTGTTGACAGAGTTCAGCTAGAAGCTTTAGCTCATCTAAACTCAAAGAAGCTACGTCAAAAGTCCAATCGGTAAGACGAAAGCGATTATCAATAGATTCCTCTATTTGGGGAAATTTACTTTGTAATTGCTCAAAAACTGCTGCTAAATCTCGGCGGTGGTTAGCTAAGTCGGCAATGGGTGTTAAAACTATCGGTTTTTGGTTTTCAGGTGGAAAGAATAAACCACCATTTTCTGCCATAGCGCCAGTAATGGGCATCAAGCTACTTAGCCCACTCACCCACCCAGATGAACGTCCTGTTACAATTAATACCTGAATGTTAGCTGCGGCTAGATCTTCTAATGCTTGCAGCAATGCGGGGGTAAATTTTCCTTGCATAGTCAATGTGCCATCCATATCTGTAGCTATGAGGCGAATATTACTCAAGCAAGTCAATGAAATCTCAGATAGTGGTCTGGGGTTTGTGAGATATCCAGCAGAGACGACCATTATAAAAGAAGCTGCAAAGAATACTAATAATACAGCAAGATGATATTGAAGATTTGGGCATCCTAAAAATCAATAGTCAAATTTTTTAGTTTGCCCAATATGCTTTCTTCGATGTTTATTGCCCAATCTCCAGGGTCAAAACCTAAAAAGGCATTTCAGGAAGTGCCAATAAATGCTCCTCAAATACCACCATTCTTGGTGGCTAGTTCTGGAGGATTGGCTTTAGCGGTGATTGCTTTAATTGTCTATAGTAAGCTCCAGCTGAATCAACTGGAGAAAAAACTCAAGTTTGAAAAATTTCGCGCTCGCGAACTAGAAAAAAAGTTTAAGCTGGCACTGGAAACAATTCGCAAAATGGAAACTAATCCCGATTTGGTCAACTCACGGGACTTTAATCTGGATTATCTACGGATGCGGATGTCAGAAGAGGTGTTTCATTTTGCGATCCTGAATCAAGTCAAAATCAAGGTCAAAGATAAAATTTCTCAAGCTTTGCGTCCCAATCAAGCCCAACAAGGGACTGTGGGAATTGCCAATAGCGCTGGACGGCAGGTGGATGAAATTTTTGATGTAGAGTATGAAAGTGGTACTCCACCAAATATTGCTAAGCGAGTATTGTTTCGGATTCAAATCAGGTTGATGAAGTTACCGACGCAAGCAACTTCTGCAACTATTAGTCAAATTATTGATTGTATTGAAACTTATCTTAGCCCCATGGAAGACGAAGATACTTGGCAACCGACTATTCAAGGTCGTATTGCTTATATGCATTGGGATCAGAAGGCTAAGCCTACGCCGCTGCTGGTGCTAGAGCAATCGAATGAAGGCGTGAATGTCACTTTTCGCACTAGTCGCCAGCCAAATGCCATAGCTCAATCAAAGCCAGATGGGATAAAAAAACTTGGCTAGGCTAATAAATCTTTCCCTACTCCCCACTCCCTACTCCCCACTCCCCACTCTCCAATATCACTCTGGAACCATAACTATACTTTGAGAATCGCGGGCGAGAAGTCCATCTTCCATTTCTACTATGCGATCGGCTATATCTAAAATGCGGTTGTCGTGTGTTACCAACAGTATGGCGGTTCCCTGCTCTTTGGCAAGACTCTGCATGATTTCTACAACATCGCGTCCCGATTGTTTATCTAAGGCTGCTGTGGGTTCGTCTGCTAGTACTAGTGGGGGACGATTGACTAGGGCGCGGGCGATCGCTATCCTTTGTTTTTGTCCACCTGAAAGATTATCTGGATAGTAGTCAATTCGTTCCTGTAATCCAACGGCTTTGAGCATGGCTTCTGATTTAGTCACCGCTTGTAGGTGAGAAATCGCCTCATTCAATTCCACGGCCATTTGTACATTTTGCCTAGCAGTCAAAAAACCCAGCAAGTTGTGAGCTTGAAAAATGTAACCTATGTTACGTCGTATCTGCACTAGCTGATTCTGATTGACACCAAATAGTTCTTGACCTAAAAATTTTAAACTTCCCTCTTGTACAGACCGCAAACCACCAATTAAGCTGAGTAATGTGGTTTTACCCGACCCTGATGGCCCAGTCATAATTACAATTTCCCCTGGATAAATTTCCAGGTTAATATCAAATAAAATTTGTCTTCTTAATGCGCCTCTACCGTAGTAATGGTTAAGCTTTTTAATGGCAATTACAGGTTTTTGCTTCATGTTAATTCTTAATTAAGATACACAGATAAAGATTGCTATAGTTTTTTGACAACACATTAATCGATTTTTTCAAAAACTACATTCTTTATCAATTTGATACCAAGAATTTTGCAGAGAATAAATGTAATGATTGAAATCGATGGCTCTGCTTCAATTATAAAATATTTTTAATTAATAATTGATCAGGCTTAACGTTGAATTTATATTCAATTAAATTCACTAGAAAATATCTGCTGGATCTGCGGAACGTAATTTACGTACAGCAATTACACCAGAAATAAAGCACATTATTATAGTTAAAATTAGCACCATTATTGCCCGATCAAAACTCATGAAAACTGGTAATAGTGTTGCTTCTCTAGCTCTTTGATACATAAATAGAGCGAAAGCAATGCCAGGGAGATAACCTAAAACTGCTAATAGTAAGGCTTCTTGTAAAATGACGATTAATAAATATTTTTGCGTATAACCTATTGCTTTGAGAGTGGCATACTCTGCTAAGTGGTCTGTGACTTCTGTATAAAGTATTTGATAAACAATCACAGTTCCTACAATAAAACCCATGACTGTTCCTAATGTGAAGATAAACCCGATCGCTGTACCACTTGCCCAATAATCTCGCTCAAAATCAATAAATTCTTGCTTGGTTAAAACATTGACATCTTGAGGTAAATAATTTCGTAAGTTTTGGGCAACAACTTTAGAGTTTACTCCTGGTTTTAATCTAATTAAACCAATATCAATTAATCCACGTTGTCTATTGGCGAATATCCGCAAAAAGTTAACATCGCTGGTAATTAAATTTCCATCTGCTCCAAAGGATGCACCTAAAGTAAATAGTCCTCCTACTTTGATGCGTCTTCTTCTTACTTCTGCTGTTACAGTTTGACCTTGACCAAAACTAGCAGCAATAGGCCCATATTCTAATCTAGAAGAACGGTCAAATAAAACCACATCAGGCAGTTTCAGTTTATCTAGGTTTTCCTGAACTCCAGGTAAGTTTAATAGGTTAACTTCTGGGTTCATGGCAAAGACAAGGATATTACGAGGGCGACCGGTGACGGGGTTTTTCCAGCTTGTGTAGTCTAAATATATGGGATGTACTGATTGGACTGCGGGTAACTCTAAAGCTTTATATAATCGTCGCCCAGAAAAGCTTTTCATTGCTAATACAGCGTTAGATTGACGATTTATTAAAACAATATCCCCCTGTAAGCTGGTATGGAATCGCACGTTACTATAATACAGAGCATCTCGAAAACCGAGTTGCATAAACATCAAAATATCAGCAAAGGCAATTCCTGCCAGAGCCACGGCTAGACGAGTTTTTTCTCTTGTCAGTTGTAGCCACGACAGAGGGATTCTTTGATTCATTATTGAAGATTTTCAGCAGTTATAAGGATTTTGTTTTGCACGCAGAAGCGCAGAGAGTAACAAGAGACTTATATACCAATTTTTCAAACCATATTTTAATTACGAATTACGTTAGCGCAGCGGTAGCGAGTCCGCGAGCGTCATTACGAATTACGAATTGGTATTAGTTGTTGATTTCGACGATAACTTTGGCGTAAGTTAGGCCGGAAACTCGCTGGCTATCTTCTGGTGATAGAGCAATTTTTACTTCTACAACTCTGGCGTCTACATCTGCGGCTGGATCTGTGTTGAGTACGTCTTTTTTACCAATTTTTCTGCCAATTTCGGTGACGGTTCCTTGGAGTTCTCCGTTAAAGGCTCCGTTATCGCTGGTGACTGTGGCTTTTTGACCAATACGCACTCTACCGATACTGTCTTCGGTGACTTCAGCAATCACAAACATCTGATCGGTTTGCCCAATTTCGGCAATGCCATTTTGACTGATAACTTCGCCGGATTTGGTGTAAACTTTTAAAATTTCGCCAGAGATTGGTGCTTGAACGTAGCTTAGCCTAAGTTCTGCTTCTGCTTTTCTCACAAGAGCGATCGCATTGCTAACTTGAGCCTGGGCCATTTGTACATCAGAAGGACGAACTTCTAAAATTCGACTCAGTTTGGCTTTTTCTTCGTCAATTTGTCTTTGTAATGTTGCTACGGTTTTGTCCCGGTTAACTCTGGCTTCAACAAGTTGCTGCTGTAAAATTGCTATGTTTTTTACCTGGTTGGCTCTGGCTTCGGCTAGTTGCTGTCGTAAGGTTGCTAGTGTTTGTCTGAGGGTGGCTTGGCTTTCGACTACTTGCTGATTAGAGGTGATTGCACTCAAGCGTCTTTTATCTCGTTCCTGCTGCGAAATTGCACCTTCTCGGTATAAAAACTCATAGCGTCCAGCATCGACTTGAGCATTGCGTTGCTCTGCTTTGATACGCGCTAATGTGGCTCTTAAAGCATCTGTTTGACCACTCAGTTCCGCTTCTAGGCGATTGACTGTTGCTTGTTGAGCAAGTTTTTCTCCGTTTAATTGGGCTGCAATTCGAGCGATCATCGCTTGCATTGCGTCCCGCTCACCAAGTAACTGAGCTTGTAAGCGAGCAACAACTGCTCTTTGAGCTTGAACGTCTCTCGGTGATCCGGCTCTGACTTGCGCTAAATTGGCACGAGCTTCTTGCAGTTTGGCTTTGGCTTCTTCTACGTTTGCTGTTTGGGTATCACGGCTGTCTAATATCGCAACTACTTGGCCTTGTCTTACCCGTTCTCCTTCTCTAATGAACAGTTGCTGAATTCGCGATCCTGTTGCCAATCCTGAAGCAGGAGCAGATAGTTTAACAACTTCGCCTCGTGGTTCTAGACGCCCCACGGCACTAACACTGTTAGTAACCGGCGCTATGGGTACAGATGTAGTTAGTTTTTTCAACTGCTCGATTTTGGCTGTACCTAGTACCCCAGCAGCAATTAATACTGGCAGGGCCATAGCGATGCTCCACCAAATTTTAGGTTGTTCACGAGTAAGTGTCTGCTCGCTTGGTTTTGGCTTCTCAGTCACCCTTGACATGGTATGTTGCCTGCTTTTCTAAATTGTGCTGATGTCAGTAAAAAAGTTAGTTAGGTGCAGTTAGATTAGCCAAAAAGGGTTTTTAGTAAAAACAATAGCCAACACACCCCAGAGCCATTTTTCAGAAACCTGAAGGCGTGGGGCTTCCTAGTAATAGGGTGTTGTGAGTTCAAGCTAGATGCCCATGTAAGAAATCACACAACGATCGCATGAAAATCCCTCTCCCCAATCCCTAGCCCCTAGTCCCCTATTTTCAAGACAGGACAGAGCAGGCGATCGCTCGCCGTCTAGATATTTTGATACCAATTCGTAATTTGTAATTAAGAGAATCGTCACATGTAATCTAGTTTTCCAGGTTTTAATCTGTAGTTTTCTTTTAGAGAATTGGTATGTGTTTTGGTACGAGATTATATGAATACTTCGAGATGCACCCAAGACAGTTTCAGTCTTCGCAGTTGACCAAATAATTCGTAATTCGTAATTTCTGGTTTCAAGCCCCCGATTGGAATCATGGGGTAATAATTACGAATTGGAGCGTAGCGACTTGACATTTCGGTAGTCAACAACCCTTACACTGAATGTGCAACGCTAGATGTTTTAGCAAAGCAATCAACTATCTTTGAATATTTACTACAAAGACTTTGTTGCTTTGGCACTCTATCAAACTATCGTTGAATGAATTCTACATTTATCAGTTGCCAGAAAACGTAGCAGAACCTACAGATGGGGGATGAGGGGGATGAGGGAGATGAGGGAGATGAGGGGGATGAGGGGGATGAGGGAGACGCGGGGACGCGGGGACACGGGGACGCGGAGAATAATTAATAACAAATGACGTTAGCGTAGCGGTAGCGATAGCGTAGCGTAAAGCCTGCGGCATAGCTTCGCTTAGAGCAAGTCATTGAGCGTCAGCGTAAAGCCTACGGCATAGCTTCGCTTAGAGCGACACAGGAGCGTCGCGTCATGACCATTCCCAATTCCCCATTCCCAATTCCCCCAAATTTAGCTTGGCAGATCGAATAAAACTGTGGTCATGTAATTTTCTGCCCAGGCTGAGCCGAAGGCTTTTTCTAGTACGCGACGGGTTTTGTCGTTTTGCTGCTGTTTGGTGCAGTAGTTGTGTTGTCCGGCGATAATTTGTGTGACTTGTTCGGGTGAAACAGGACTAGATGCGATCGCTTGGGTACAATGAATCTCTAAAAAATCCTGGACGCGGGAGAGAAACATTGTTTCTTCTTCTGGAGAATTGGGACGAACAAAGATGCAGAAATCTGAGAAAATATTTGCCCAATCGGGTAACTCGCGGGGTTGCGAAAATTCCAGCACTGGTAGCTCTGCTAGTTCTAAAGCATAAGATTCTGGCAAGGTACGCTCTAAGTTGACAGGAGAAAGGTCTGCGATCGCAGCACTAATTTGACCCCTACCCCCAACTAAATCACAACCAAACATCGGTAAATTATATTCTGGACGAGGAAACATGACACAGTGCAAAATATCCAGCATATTTCCTATTTTGGCCAGTTCTAAGTGCATTTTTCGGAACTGGGGTGTTTGATAGCAACGGTTTTCAATCGTCAGTTTTTCACCCTCTAATTTACCTTCTACATACCCTAACTCAACAGGCAATTGGTAGGGCGACAGTTCTAGGTGCTTATGCCATGCTGCCTCAATACAATCAGCTAGCCGACGAACTAGGGGATGTTGTCTTTCACGTAGCGAGGGAATGGAAGTAAATGACATGTTCTCGTTAGAAATGCTATCTAGTGGCCAGTCTACAACTAGCCGCGCCACACCTGTTCTACTTCGCAATATATGCAAACAGTTGCACTCAGCGAAAGTAAAGTTATAAGAAATTTGCTTTTAAAAATGATTAAATTTTTGTAGTCTAAGATACAGAAATAATTTTAGATTAGCCCATTCATAATGGCTAGTATCGGGTTATGAAACTAGATTCTGAAAAACCGGGTTTTGCATTAGCCCAAACAAAGCAAAATCTGGATTTGTTAAGCCAGTTTTATACTAAACAGTTAGCACAGAGTTTCCCTCCTGCTGATTGGGTAAAGCTTTTGGAGCTTCCAAGCCCATTTAGTTTTGATGAAGCACTGTTATTGTGTCCAGTATCAGCAGATAAGTGGCTAGCCTGGATTCCTGATCATGGGGAAGTAATTTTACACACGAGAGAGTTTATGTAACGGGGTGATGCTTTCTCCCTCTAGGTGATGCTGTGCATAGCTTGCTTAAGCGTCAACCAAAACGCGAAATCTAAAAAACCTACTCATAAAAGATTCCCCTGCCCCCCACCTTCTGCTATAGTGTGTATTTACTTAAATCGTGACCTTTTGCACACAACGATGGCTACAATCTAAAAAATATAAAATCCAAGAGTGGGGCAGATGCTCAGGTGGCTGTTGCAGTGGCTTAGTCGGTTCTTGACGCATGTCTTTGGCAGTAAACAAATTAGTTCTCCAAGGGATGCAAGGCAATACCAGCAAGTAGGATCATTACCAGAACTGTCTAACGCAGAGCTGGAACGTCTGTTTGCTCGTTTGCTGGAAGGCGTGCATCAAGGACGAGGGCAAGAATGGGTACTCAGGTATTTACAGCGGATAGAAATTTACGTTCCGACTGAGCGCTGGCTAGATTGGCTGCTAATGTATGGTGAGAGGTTGCTCACTTCACCTGCACCAAATCATCAAGTAGCAACACGGTTGGTACAGTTGGGAGAACTGGATATTGGCATCATAGGAGATATTTCCTATGACATTGGTACACAACTGTTAATGCAAAATCCAACTACAGAGCATGAGGAAAATCAAGTAGCCAATGATATTGGAACTGCAACATCAACAGTAACACCAACTTCTAATGGGCAAGAGTTGATCCATAACTTAAGCGAACAGTTATGGAAATATGATGAAGATGAACCACAAGAAATTACATCAACATCTCCTGGACAAGAGTTGATCCGTAACTTAGGTGAACAGTTATGGGAACATGATGAGCCAGAGGCACAAACAAGAACATCAGCACCCCCGAACACCCCTGTGGACGAAACTTTAACAGATAACTCAAGGGAATATGTATTGCAGCATGAAGCAGAAGATATACAAACAACAGCGGCAAATCTGCTGATCCCTGCAAAAGAAGATTCAATCACTAGCCTAACAGAACTGAGGTGGGACTATGAAGAGGAAGTTCAAACACCATCAGTAAGTTTCGTTACTCACAGCAACAGCACTACAGAGAAAGCTCAAACACCATCAGCAAGTTTCGTTACTCACAGCAACAGCACCACAGAAGAAATCTTAGATAACTCTCTGGCAAATGCAGACCCAAATGTCGCGTATGCTTTAGATGAATTGTGGGTGAGGTTGGATCAAAGTGCAAATTTAGTGCAACAAATTGTAACTAATTTGGCAGTTTCAACCGGTAATTACCCAAATGTGATTGAGGAACACACCCATCATTTAAATCGGATTAATCAAGCACAAGCATTATTTTATCAAGGTCTTCAGCAAGCGAAAAGTGGTAATTTGTTTGAAGCGATCGCCTCTTATGATTTAGCTGTAGAACTTCAACCCGATATCTCAGAATATTGGTTTAATCGCGGTTTGACGTTGTTTCACTTAAAGCGGTTTACCGAGGCGATCGCATCTTATAATCAAGCCATTGAACTCAAACCCGACTACTACAAAGCTTGGTACAAACGGGGTGGAACCTTGGGAGAATTAGGCAATTTTGAAGAAGCGATCGCTTCTTTTGATCAAGCCATACAAATTAAGCCTGATGAACACGAAGCTTGGTCTAGTCGCGGTTGGGCGATGCTCAAGTTAGGATGGCTGAGTGAGGCAATTTCTAGTTACGAACAAGCGCTAAATCTGCAACCAGAAGACCAAGAAAACTGGTATTACCGAGGTATTGCACTGGCTGTCAGTGAGCAGTATACAGAAGCGATCGCCTCTTATGATCAAGCATTAGAAATTCAACCCGATTATTACGAAGTTTGGATAGACCGGGGTGTAGTGCTGTTTAATTTAAAACAGTGGTCAGAAGCGATCGCCTCTTGGGATCATGCATTATCAATTCAATCTGATTTTTACTTGGCTTGGTATAACCGGGGTATAGCTTTAGATAATTTGGGACGCCGGGAAGAAGCGATCGCTTCCTATCGCCGAGCCATAAATATTAAACCTGATTTCCATTTGGCTTGGTATAATCAGGCAACTGCTTTGTTTTATTTAGAACAATTCACTGAAGCGATCGCTTGCTATGATCGAGCTATAGAAATCAAGCAAGACTATTGGGAAGCTTGGATTAGTCGTGGAAACACCGCTGGACATGTAGTTGATGCTGATACCTTGCTGAGTTTGTCAAGCAGCATAGTCAAGAAAAATCCTGCCCTCAAACAGATAGGTTATGCCGGAAAATTAGCTAGTTATGAGGAAGGTTTAAAATATCTGCGTTCCGACACCCACCCGGAAGGATGGGGAAGATTACATTTTGCGATCGGTAATACTTACTACGAACAAGGCAAAAAACAACCCAAACCCCGCGATTATTGGCGTAAAGCCGTAGCTGGATACCATCAAGCGCTGTTAACTTTGACATCGGAAGATTTTGCTCTCTTGCACTTAGAAATTTTGCAATGTCTCGTCAAAACCTTTGTGGGTTTAGGACAAACAACACAAGTACAGGAATTGCAGCAACGCGGTATAGATTTGTTACATCAATTGCTTAGTGAAACTACCCGCACCGATGAAAATAAAAAACAGCTAGCTTTGAAATTTGCAGGCTTGAATCAATTGGCAGTTGATTTAGCTGTAGAATCTGGTGATTTGGTGGAAGCTTGGGAAATTGCCGAACAAGGTAAAAACGCTTGTTTAAACTTGTTGCTTTTTGGTTGGAATCAAGAGATTTACTCACCTTATTATGATGCAGTGCAAAAACTGCTTAATCCCACAACTGCGATCGTTTATTGGCACATTAGCCCAGTTGCCTTACAAACTTTTATTCTTAAAGACCAAGCACCATCACCTATTTTACTGTTTACACCCATACAAGATATCGGAGTGATATCTTCAGAAGAAACAGTTACACGTCTACATGAATTACCTTTACCTGAAGCAGTGCGCCGTCTCAACAAATTTGAAGATTGGTTAGAAGATTGGCATCAACAATATCAAGAATATCGTAGCAACAGTCAAGAGCAACACTCTTGGCGAAAGGATATGGAACAAAAGTTGCTACAACTCAAAAAAATCTTAAATATTTCCACCATCGCTCAGGAATTGGAAGGTATCACTCAACTAATTTTAATTCTGCATCGCGATTTATATAGATTACCCATTCATGTACTTTTTAATCTCTCTTCTGCAACTGGAGAAGATTTACTAAATAGAGAATCGGATTTTAATATTATCTATTTACCAAGTGTCCAAGTAGGTTTATCACTCAAGAATGAACGTATTTGGCAGTGGCAAAATCAGTTTTTGCTGAGTGTAGAATATCCCAAAAGTAGAGGTTATTCTCAACTAGAGTTTGCTAAATTTGAGTCGGAAATTATTAGTCAAATGTTTAATAATGTCCAACAATTAACAGGCTCGCAAGCTACGAAGAATTTTGTAGAAAAAGCTTTATCAGAAGATTACAATATATTCAATTTTACAGGTTACGTTAATAATAATTTACTGGAACCAGAAAAAACAGAATTAGTATTAACAGGTGAAGACAAACTTACTTTAGAGCAAATTTGTCAAAACACGCTGGCAAGTTATAACCTAATTACTCTTCCTGCATGTGAAAATTCTATTACTAATAACTACTCTATCAGCACTGAATATGTAGATTTATCCACTGCTTTTCTAAGTTTGGGAGTTCCCCATGTAGTAAGTACTCTCTGGATAGTAGAATCACCAGCTAATGCTTTGGTAATGATAGAGTTTTATCGGCGATTACAACAAAATCAATCATTACCTACAGCCTTAACTGAAACCACCTCATGGCTAAAAGAACTCACTGTTGAAGAACTTAGAAAATGGTATGAAGATTTACTCAATAATTTACATTTAGATAACTTGGAAGTTCAAAATTATTTAGAAGCTCAACTGTATAAAACTACTAAACAGCAACCAAATAAAAAGCTTTATAGTCATCCTTATTATTGGGCAGCTTTTACGATCGCAGGCAAGCCGAATTAATTCGTAATTCGCTTAGAGCGACGCTCCTGCGTCGCTCTAAGCGAAGCTATGCCGTAGGCTTTACGCTGACGCTCGTACCTCGCTACCGCTTCGCTAACGCTATCGAGGACTCGCTAACGCTGCGCTAACGTAATTCGTAATTATTTATTCTCCCCCTGCCTCCTCATCTCCCTCATCTCCCCCTACTCCCCACTCCCCACTCCCTACTCCCCTAACCTCAGTAACGATTTGTAACAAAATCGAGAAATTTGTCCTGCTGCTATCGAATAACTTATAGGACTCTGCTGCACTCAGGAATTTTTTTAGATGCAAAAATTTGCAATATGGGCGCGAGGCAATGAATAATCCAATCTTGATTATTGCTGTGATTGCAGTTGCTGTAGGTGTTTTTGGTGGTGTATTAATCGTTGGATTGATTTATCTTCAACGGCGACGCCAAGTAGTAGATAGCCTTATACGCGTCAATAATGTGGTGGGCTGTTTCGGAACTGTGGAAGTTCCCTTAAATCATAAAAGTCCGGGCAAAGTGCGTATTAATCTTAAAGGTTCTCTAGTAGATTTTATTGCTTTAACAGAAGAAACTCAACAATTAAATCAAGGCGATCGCATCGTTGTTGTCAGAACCAAAGGCAATAAAGTATGGGTGGTAGCGATGTAGAAGAGATGAGGGGGATGAGGGGGATGAGGGAGATGAAGAAGCAGGGGAAGAGAATAACTCTTAGCTTTTGACTCTTGATTTTTGACAAATGACAAATGACAAATAACAAACTATGAAATTATTTCTTCAACAAAATGTAGCGCCTGTAACGATAGCACAGATTGATGTCAACACGCGGGTTAATAATGAGGAAAACAATACAATTGAAGGATTACTGTTGACGAGTATTCCGATTGCAGCTTTTATTTTTAGCAGCATTATATTTGTCTGGTTTTTGAAATCATTTTTGTGTATCTGTAAGCCAAACGAAATTTTAATTCTTTCGGGGCGGAAATGGCGTACTAAAGATGCACAGGAAGTAGGCTATCGAGTGCTAGTAGGTGGACGTGCCATTCGTATTCCCATTGTGGAAAGTATTAGGCGGATGGATGTAACGACAATGCCTGTACGAGTGGAGGTGCGGAACGCTTACGCTAAAGGGGGAACGCCTTTAAATATTCAAGCGATCGCCAATGTGAAAATATCTACAGATCCGGCTGTTGTGGGTAATGCGATTGAACGTTTTTTAGATCGCGATCGCTCCGAATTAACCCGTGTCTCTCGCGAAACTCTTGAAGGATATCTGCGCGGTGTAGTTGCCACTCTCACACCCGAAGAACTCAACGAAGACCGTTTAAGTTTTGCTCAACGTATTGCCTCTGACGTTAGCCGCGACCTTAACAAACTGGGATTGCAACTAGATACTCTCAAAATTCAAAGCGTTTCCGATGATGTAGATTATCTCAAATCTTGGGGACGTAAGCAAATTGCTTTAGTGATTCGAGATGCAGAAATTGCCGAATCTAATGCAATTACTCAAGCAGAACAAATAGAAGCTCAATCAGAAGAACATGCTCAAGTTGCCAAAACTCAAGACCAAATTATTGTCCTGGAGAAAGAAAACGAACTCCGCAAAATTAAAGCCAAGCTAGAACAAACAGCCCGCTGTGAAGAAGAAATTACCACAGCAGCAGCTCAAGAAAAGAAAGCCAAAGCCGAACAAATCTTACAAGCATTGCGAGCAGAATTAGAACGGCTACGCTTACAAGCAGATGAAGTTCTCCCAGCCGAAGCACAACGCCAAGCCCAAGAACTACGTGCTAAGGGAGAAGCCGCCAACCTAGAAGAAAACGCCAAAGCAGCAGCTTTAGTCAACGATATTCTTTCCCAGATTTGGCAGCAAACCGGAACAGACGCTTCTAAGTTGTTCTTAATTCAACAAATCGAAACCGTACTCCAAGAAGCAGTGCAAATTCCCAAGCGCATTCACCTAGAGAAAGTCAACGTCATCGACAACGGCGACGGTAAATCTGTAGCCAGTTTAGTCAACGTTTATCCCGAAATCATCCATCAGTTCCTAGAAAACGTCAACCGCACCCTTGGGATTGATGTTAGGGGATGAGCGACTGGAGATGAGGGAGACGCGGAGACTGGGGGACGCGGAGAATAATAACAAATGACAAATGACAATTCCCAATTCCCAATTCCCTACTCCCCACTCCCTACTCCCTACTCCCCACCTTTCAAGGGTAGGTTTTTCATATTCAGTCTGAAAAAACCTATTTTTTCGTTCCGAAATCTTTCTCCGCGTCCCCCTTCGGGTGACGCTCGCAAGCTCGCTAACGCAGTCGCCTGCGGAGGGAAACCCTCCTTTACTCGCTGTCTCACCGTGTAAGCGCGTAAGCGCGTCAACCAAAACGCGAAATCTAAAAAACCTACCCATAAGAACTACCCCCCACTCCCCATTAAAATTATCGAGAAAAAACAACATGGAAATTATTGCTTTACTTGTAGGTATTTTTGGTACTGGGACTGCTGCTGGTTGGTGGGTAATTCGGAATTTGTACTATATTTGTCAGCCTAGCGAAGTGCTAATTTTCGCTGGTAGTCGCACTGCGGTTATTGATAACCGATCGGTTGGATACCGCTTGGTTAAGGGAGGTAGTAGCATTCAAATCCCGCTGTTGGAGAAAACTTTCCGCATGGATTTGACTAACATGATTATTGAACTAAAAGTATCCAATGGATATTCTAAAGGCGGGATTCCCCTGACAGTAGAAGGGGTGGCGAATATTAAAATTGCTGGGGAAGAACCAACGATACATAATGCGATCGAGCGACTTTTGGGTAAAACTCGCCAGGATATTGAACAGTTAGCCAAGGAAACGCTAGAGGGAAATCTGCGGGGGGTGTTGGCAAATTTGACGCCAGAACAAGTAAATGAAGATAAAATTACCTTTGCTAAAACCTTGCTAGAAGAAGCCGAGGATGATTTAGAAAAGCTGGGATTGATATTAGACAACCTGCAAATTAAGAATATCTTTGATGAGGTACGTTATTTAGATTCTATTGGACGCAAACAACAAGCCGAATTGTTGCGAGATGCACGCATAGCTGAAGCCAAAGCCAAAGCTGAGGCGGTGATTAAAACTTCTGAAAACAACCGCATTACTAAACTTAGACAAATTGATCGAGATTTGGAAATTGCCAAAGCGGATGCAGAACGCAGAGTCAGAGATGCACTCACCAAGCGGACAGCCATGATAGCGGAGGTAGAGGCGGTAGTAAATGCTCAAGTGGCAAAGGTACAAGCAGAAGTAGCCGTGCAAACTGAACGCATCAAACAAGTAGAAAACCAACTGCAAGCAGATGTGGTTGCACCAGCAGAAGCCGAATGCCAAAAAGCGATCGCCAAAGCCAAAGGAGATGCATCTCGCATTGTAGAAGAAGGCAAAGCCCAAGCAGCGGGAACACTCCGTCTAGCAGAATCCTGGCAAAATGCCGGCACATCAGCGCGGGAAATCTTCATCTTCCAAAAATTGGAACCACTATTGAAAATGTTGGCTGCGGGAGTACCAGAAGTACAAGTACAAAATTTGACCGTAATTGATGCCACTGATGGTAATAATGTTCCCAAAATCGCGTCTTTTGTAGAGCAGTTACGCCAAACTACTGGTATCGATGTTACTAAGGTAATCAATCAACTCAATTCTGAAGGCAACAACCTCAAGAAACCACCAAAAATTGGTTAACTTTGTAGTTTTGTCGTAGTTAAAGGAGCTATAATCAAGAAATATTCTAGCTCCTGAAAGACTGATTAGCTTACCAGTTAAATAGACGAATATTATTAAAGTTAATCACATCGATATTTATACTTTGAAGGTAACTTGCTAACTTCAAGTCATCTGTGAGTACAAGATACTTCCCTCTAGCTAAAGTTAGAATTCCAGAGTCAGTCAGTCCGAACTTAATAAATTTATCAGTATTAACAGCAACAATACTCTCAATATAATGTTCATTCAAAATAGCCACATTTTGAGCAAATTCAGCAAATCTTACAAAGCACTGAAAACGTTCAGGTTCACCTAGCTGATTTGCAAGGCTATTCACTTCTGTTAAAATATTAGGTGTCGTTATAAATTTTTGAAAATAGTTTAAGATTTGCAACAGTAGCTCGTAATCTTCTGAGATAAATTGCTGAGTTCTGTTAAATCTTGATATCCGTTCTTTATTGACACTGCCGACTAAAAATAGAAGCAAAATATTGGTATCAATTATAATTCCCTTGTGGCGATAACGGCGAATAAGAGAATCAACGACATCTTTCATACTTGTCTAATTTTCATCGCTTCTACTTCCCCAGTTTCCGAGTTGATCCTAAATAGTTTATAAACACGCTCAATTTGTCGAGAAGAATTAAAAAGATTCCTTGTAACTTTTTCACGATCAAAACCTAATGTAATCAACCATAAACCCTTATCTTCAGATAATTCAACCTCTTCAAGCCTCAAATCTGGTAATGAATAACCCATTATATCTTGTAAAGATTTAATATACTCATAGGCAGCGTTCACAGCTGTTTTTACATCAATCATTTTTTGAATTTCTCACTTTTTAAATTTATTAATATTATAGTCATTGATCATTTATAGTTCAGCACAGCATTGCATAAACTCGTCGCAAGTTAAATTTAAAAAACTCCGCGTTACTCTGTCTTGAAAAGTTTCCTACGTCGAGGAACTCAGCTTTCCTTCGGAACGCGAACGCGAACGAGGGACTTTTTGCTGCGCTAACCTCTGCGTTTAAACTTCCAATCTCAATTAGTGGGTAATTCCCCTATCTATAACAGGTGTATCCAACCCCCAAAGCAACCCAAGACGCCGCTACAATAGTACCCTAAAGAAAGATTATGCCTAAATAGTGACACTATGACCTCTGCTATGACCGTCAAAACTAAGTATGAAGCGATCATTGGTCTTGAAACCCATTGTCAACTGAGTACCAATACCAAAATTTTTTCTAGCAGCTCTACAGCCTTCGGTGCTGACCCTAACATGAATATTGACCCGGTTTGCATGGGTTTACCAGGGGTCTTGCCCGTACTCAACCAAAAAGTTCTAGAATATGCTGTCAAGGCAGGTTTAGCCCTCAACTGTCAAATCGCCAAATATAGCAAATTTGACCGTAAACAGTATTTTTATCCCGACTTACCTAAAAATTATCAAATTTCTCAATATGACTTACCAATCGCAGAACATGGTTGGTTAGAAATTGAATTAGTCGATGCAGAAGGCAACCCAGTTCGCAAACGTATTGGTATTACGCGTCTACATATGGAAGAAGACGCCGGAAAATTGGTACACGCAGCAAGCGTTGGCGGAGCCTCTCGGAACGAAACTCGCCTTTCCGGTTCTACCTATTCTTTGGTAGACTACAACCGCGCAGGTATACCGTTAGTAGAAATCGTCTCAGAACCAGATTTGCGTTCTGGGCAAGAAGCGGCTGAATACGCTGAAGAATTACGGCGAATTGTACGATACCTTGGTGTCAGCGATGGCAACATGCAAGAAGGATCTCTGCGTTGTGATGTTAATATTTCTGTACGTCCGGTAGGACAAAAGGAATTTGGTACCAAAGTAGAAATTAAAAATATGAACTCGTTCAACGCCATCCAACGAGCGATTGAATACGAAATTGAGCGACAAATCGCCGCCGTCGAAGCAGGAGAACGGATCATCCAAGAAACGCGTTTGTGGGAAGAAGGTTCGCAACGTACAATTAGTATGCGAACTAAGGAAGGTTCCAGCGATTACCGCTACTTCCCCGAACCAGATTTAGCACCAATTGAAGTCTCAAACGAACAGTTAGAAAAGTGGCGTAGCGAACTACCAGAACTACCAGCCCAAAAACGCCACCATTACGAAAGCGATTTGGGACTTTCGGCTTACGATGCGCGGGTGTTGACAGAGGAGCGTTTCGTGGCTGAATATTTTGAAGTTGCGATCGCAGCTGGTGCAAATCCTAAAGCCGCAGCTAACTGGATTACTCAAGATATCGCCGCCTACCTCAACAAGCAAAAACTCAACATCGGCGACATCGCCTTAACCCCTGCTAATCTCGCTAATGTAATTACTCGCATCGAAAAAGGTAAAATCAGCAACGCTCAAGCTAAAGAAAAGCTAGCAGATTTACTGAGTGGTGTTTCTCCTGAGAAAGCTTTTGCTGGTCAAGAACTCATCAGTGATCCTAGTGTATTAGAACCAATCGTTGATGAAGTTATAGCCGCCAACCCTAAAGAATTAGAAAAGTATCGCAGTGGTAACACCAACCTCAAGGGCTTCTTTGTTGGTCAAGTATTAAAAAAGACAGACAAACGTGCCGATCCCAAGTTAACTAACGAACTAGTAGAGAAAAAACTCAATACCTAGCTTTTGGTAGTTTTTTCACAAAATCTTCACCAAAACCTCAAAAAAGCGGGTGATGACCCTCATATCGGAAATGTTAGACTATGGTATGTAGATGCACCCTGATGATCTGGAGAGCTACTTAAGTGGCTCTCTTTATTTATGGGGAGTGGGGAGTAGGGAGTGGGGAGTGGGGAGTGGGGAGTATAAACCCTGTGATTTGAGGGTTTTGAGTAATCAATAATGTCCTAACTGCCTATATTTCTATGATGCTCGTAAGTAATTCGTAATTAATACATACTTTAAGAACGTTAACGCTCAGAATAATATAAAGTATGAATAAAATGCACTCTGATGATCTGGAAAGTTACTGAAAGTGGCTCTCCTTTTGACAATGGAATGTAAAGGATAATGGCAGATTGGCAAAAGATAACTGGTGGTGTCACAGCAGCTAGGGGATACAAAGCGGCAGGAATTACCGCAGGACTAAAACCTTCGGGGTTGCCAGATTTAGCTTTGATAGTGTCAGACGTAGAAGCGATCGCAGCTGGTGTATTTACTACTAGCCAAGTAAAAGCCGCCTGTGTCGATTATTGCCGTCAACGCTTGCAAGCCAAACACGGCGCCCGTGCTATTTTATGTAACGCCGGACAAGCCAACGCCGCCACAGGAACTCAAGGCTGGTTTGATGCCCTAGAGTCAGCTATGGCATTAGCCCAAGTACTGAAAGTACCCTCCGAATCCGTATTGCTAGCTTCTACCGGTGTAATTGGGCAAAGAATTCCCATAGAAGTACTCAAAGCCGGAATTCCCAACTTAGTAGCAGCATTATCAGAAACCGGCTCAGATGCCGCTGCTGGGGCAATTATCACTACAGATTTAGTCACAAAATCCATAGCCTTAGAGACAACTATCACCGATCGCCCGGTGCGAATTGGTGGGATCGCCAAAGGTTCCGGGATGATTCACCCCAACATGGCAACAATGCTGGCATTTGTCACCTGTGACGCAGCAGTTTCGCCCCATCTTTGGCAACAAATGTTAGCCAGGGCAGCTGAGAGAAGTTTCAATTCCATCACCGTAGATGGTGATACCAGCACCAATGACAGCTTAATCGCCTTAGCAAACGGCCAATCCCGCACCCCAGCAATTACCGAAATGGGTGCAGAAGCAGAGAAATTAGAGGCAATGTTAACAGCAGTATGCCAGCATTTAGCCAAGGCGATCGCTCGTGATGGTGAAGGGGCAACTTGTCTAATTGAAGTGCAAGTTACAGGCGCACATGACGAACAATCAGCTCGGCAAATCGCCAAAACCATTGCTGGTTCATCCCTAGTTAAATCTGCAATCTTCGGACGTGATCCCAACTGGGGACGCATCGCCGCCGCCGCTGGACGTGCAGGTGTGCCGTTTGAGCAAGAAAATCTCCAAATTAAATTAGGGAATTTCCTAATGCTAGAAAATGGTCAACCTTTGCCATTTAATCGTCCAGCAGCGAGTACATATTTGAAACAAGCGGCCGCTGGTGCTTATCTTGAAGAAGATACGGTGTTAATCTCCGTCAGCGTTGGCAATGGTCATGGTACAAGTAAAGCTTGGGGTTGTGACTTGAGTTATGATTATGTGAAAATTAACGCCGAATATACAACTTAAAAATTCAAAATTCAAAAATAACTGAGATTTTGCACCATTCTTAATAACTGTAGGGTGGACACTGCTTATCAAATAAAAGTCAGGGTTTGAGCAAACTATAGGCAGTTTCCACCTGATAAGCTGTTCCATATATAACTTGCATAATTAGGGCGGGCAAGATGCCCACCCCACAAGAGTTTTATTTAATTTGATTATGTAATTTAGATGTTTTTTAGCTTATCAAGTTCGGGAATTACTTATTATTAAAATTTCTCCCTGTCCCCCGTGTCTCCGTGTCAGCCCTAACGATAAGTCTTCAGACGAACACGATATGACAATCATTTTGGAATTCAGAGTGTACCTTTTGGGAATCTTGCTACATGTAGCGTTTTGCACAGAAGCGATATGACTTCACAAGAAAAAACTCAACGCATTCAATTAATTTTTAATTTTTCACCAGAACTTTATCAGACACTAAATAAACTATCTCAACAAATTCAAGCAGAAAATGCGGAAGTATTGATAAAGGCGATCGCACTCTTGGAAATAGCAACAGAAGCCAAGCAAAAAGGCAAACATCTCCAGATTGTAGACGAAAATCAAAATTTAGAAGCAGATTCAATAGATTTAGCCAATATAATTGCTCATCAAGTTGAAAAACCACTGGTTATATCAAAAATTAACTTAGATTCACAACCCGACACAGAACTTGAGCGCAAACTACGAGAGATTAAATTTAAGCAAGAATTAAGAAAAGATTGGATATTATTTATTGCCAGAGATATAGTAATCTTTTCTACCCTCATCCTTTTCTTTTTGATTATTACTGGCTATTCTCTGTTAACTCTACTTAGGGCTTGCTGAAAAATCTTCTGGCTGGGGTAGCGAACAGTTTCATCCTGGTTTTTTGTCATATACCAATCCTAAATCATTCGCGGTCTCCCTCTTTGGCGGAGACTATATCTAATTAGCTGAGAAAAAAGTATCATTCTGTACAAAAATCCTGCATTACCTATAAACATTAATTTACTTAAATTTTTTTGGACAAAACACCTATCTTGTGAACATTCCCTAAATTTGATTGCTATATTATACTAAATAACTCTTTTGGCAAGGATTTAAAAGCTGTGCGGGACGATTTACAAGGCTTAGAAATTAGTCGAAAGGAACTACAAAAACTAACTAACTTGCCTGTTAAGGATGAGCTTATAATCATTACAAACCCTCTGAAAAACTTGAGCCAAGAATTTATCACAAAAGTTCAAGGTTCCGAGGGTGTAACTGTAGCTTTTATTGGATTTTCTGCATTTGTGTTTTGCTATCTGATATTTGATGTTATTGTTAAAATATTTGCCAATTGGCTCACAACTCCATCTTGGATATTGTTAATAGTTTTAGGACTTTGGGTTGGTGGTGCTACACAAATTATTTTATACGTTCTCTGGAAAAACAGAATTAAATTTGTCAAAAGAAATATGACAAGCTCATTGCAAATTCTCTTAAACGATGTTGATAGATATAATTCTGTGATTAAAGCAATAGACATCAACGACCAAATAGAAGAAGCAGGTAACTCAGAAGTAACTATCCAAGAAAGAGAAACAATTGTCGAAGCACTTAAACTCACTAGAGCAGATTTGATTCGTGCTTTAAAGACAGAAAGAATATTAAGAGAAAATCAAAGCTTTATTCTCAAAAACACAGAGTTATTTGTCAATAATTTAGCAACTTTAACAGCCATGCAAGTCACCGAACAAGCTACTGAACATGGAAGGCTGCTAAATGAAGCGCTGCAAATTGCATTAGATGTGCAACACGAAATGAAAAGGTTACAGAGCCAGCGTTAAATAAACTGATAACTGATTCTATAATCCTGCTCACGACAGCGATCCCCGGTTTAACATAAAGAAATATTCATGAAACGATCGCTTACTAGCATGGACTGGACAGAAATTAGAGGCAACTGGGTGATCATTCCCCGAAATCCCGTCGGTATCATTCATTTCTTGGGAGGTGCATTCGTCGCCACTGCACCCCACTTAACTTATCGTTTATTATTAGAACAACTTGCCAGTAAAGGATATGTTATTATTGCTACACCTTTCGTTAATACGCTGGATCATACTGCGATCGCCAAATCTGTGCTACTCAACTTTGACCGCACTCTCGAACGCCTACAAGATTCTGGCGCATTACGCAAACTTTATCTCCCCATCTACGGTATTGGTCACAGCATGGGCTGTAAACTCCATCTACTGATTGGTAGTCTCTTCAAAGTCGAACGCGCAGGCAATATTTTAATATCCTTCAACAACTACGCTGCCCGCGATGCCATACCCCTAGTGGAACAGTTTAATACTACTTTTGCGATCGAGTTTACCCCAACACCTCTAGAAACCAACCAGTTAGTCCAACAACGCTATAACGTCCGCCGTAACTTACTCATCAAATTTAACAACGATAACCTTGACCAATCAGCAGCTTTAACCAAAATTTTGCAAGCACGCTTTTCGGAAATGGTGACAGCACAAATTTTAACTGGAACTCACACCACACCATTAGGTCAAGATATCAAATGGCAAAGTGGAGCGTCTTTCACTCCCTTTGACGCCTTTGGCCAATGGTTCAAGCAAGAAGTTTACCGAGACTTGAACCAGCTACAACGTACAATCCTTTTGTGGCTTAATCCTCTTTCACCTCCATGAGATTTTATGCTGTTCAAAAAATATTAACAGATAAGTTTTAGCATAAAAATAATCATTTCCTATTACATATAAAAATCTTACTAAAACTATTAATGATTCTCTCCCGCGTTTTTTATGTTTCAAATATTAGTAATTGATGATGACTATTCAATACAAATACTCCTGAAGAGGATGTTAGAAAAACAGGGTTATGAAGTAGTTGCTACCAGCGATGGAGAAGAAGGAATTAGCCAAGCACTTGCTTGCCATCCAGCACTAATAATTTGTGACTGGATGATGCCAGGATTGAATGGTTTAGAAGTTTGCCATCGTATAAAGACAGATCCCAAGTTATCCACTACATTTTTTATTTTATTAACATCCTTAGATTCCGTTGCCGATCGCGTCAAAGGGCTAGATGCTGGTGCTGATGATTTTATCTCCAAACCCATCGAGCAAAAAGAATTACAAGCACGAGTCAGAGCAGGATTACGTCTACATCAATTGAGTCGGGATTTGCAAACCCAAAAATTGCTTTTAGAGGCAGAACTAGCAGAAGCGACAGAATACGTGCGATCGCTTCTCCCTGTTCCCATGATTGAGCCATTCAATATCAATTCCCGATTTCTACCTTCGCGGCAACTTGGTGGCGATTGTTTTGATTACTATTGGCTTGATTCTAATTATCTAGCAATCTATTTACTAGACACTGCCGGACACGGACTTAAAGCCACTCTTCCCTCTGTTTCAGTACTGAATCTACTGCGTTCTCGTGCCCTCAAAAGTTTGAATTATTATCAACCCAGTGATGTACTAAAGGGTTTAAATGATACCTTTCAAATGAACTATCAAAATGATAAGTACTTTACAATTTGGTACGGAGTTTATAACAGAGTCAAACGCGAATTAATTTATGCTAGCGCCGGACACCCACCAGCAATCTTAATCACCGGGAAATCTCCCAAAAATTCTGAAGTTAAACTATTAAAAACTTCTGGAATGCCAGTTGGGATGTTTCCAGAAGCAAAATACGTTGATGGATTTTGCAATATCGAAAGATTTAGTAATCTTTACATTTTCAGCGATGGAGCTTATGAAATTACTAAACCAGATGGTACTCTGTGGAGTTTGGATGCTTTTATTGAGCTACTAGTAAGCTTACAGCATCCCTTTGACGACCAATTAGAGCAAGTACTAAACTACCTGATCGCATTGAATGCTAGAGAAAACTTTGATGATGATCTATCTATCCTTCAGATTAAATTTGATTAATTAATTTTGAGATACCAAGTTTTGATTAAACGCTTCTTGGCTAGGAAATATTTCAAACACCTTATCCATATTCGTGAGTTCAAGTAATATCCTTACTTGCTCATT
The DNA here is from genome assembly GCA_019359515.1 of Desmonostoc vinosum HA7617-LM4. Lineage (GTDB taxonomy): Bacteria > Cyanobacteriota > Cyanobacteriia > Cyanobacteriales > Nostocaceae > Desmonostoc > Desmonostoc vinosum. The sequence goes on from JAHHHC010000001.1 coordinate 137,970, forward strand.
AATTGAGCAAACGACTAACTTTATATTAGCTGCACGTAGAGTTTTAAAAGCCAATACTAAAGCACCTAGACCAGAACTATCCATAAACGTCACATTTTGAAAATCAACTAACACAATTTTGGCTACATTTTCGCTGATAATTGGAGTTATTTTTTGCCGAAACTCTTGTGAGGTTGCGGCGTTGAATTTACCACTGAGTTTAATAACTTTTACTTGCTCTTTCATAATGTGCCACGCTGATTTATAGATAATGATGCCCTGTTTTTGCTAGTATATCCCAATCATATAGCATTTAAAAAAAGCTTACCAGATAAAAATCAGGAATTAATCAAAACATAGTTTTTATCAGTGCTTCTAGATTATAAAAGACAAATTATCAGTGATTTTGTCTGATACCTATTTTAAACTTATTAGTATAATTCCGAATTCCAGCACATAGAAAAATACTTATTAAAAGCTGTTTTCAACACATTATATCTATTAAGAAAAAAGCTATAGGAGTATAAAGAAGCGTGAGTGTATAGAAAAAACATTTTTATCCTTTGATTGTGAACTCTGTTATGGTGTCTATTACACGAATTATGAGCCACCAAAATCTACTTTCTATTCATACAGATTGTTTTTTACATTTCCTAAGTCCTGTTGGTATAGAAATCATATTTAATTTCTGCGAAGCCAGTCCTGTTAAGCATTAAGTGTTAACTAGTTCCGTGGGTTTAAGTCCCCCGGTTCTATAACTGGCAAGTTTTGTGTATTACGAATTACGCGCTTCGCAGCGTAAAGCCTGCGGCATAGCTTCGCTTAGAGCGAGTCCTCGATAGCGTTAGCGAGGTACGAGCGTCAGCGTAAAGCCTACGGCATAGCTTCGCTTAGAGCGACACAGGAGCGTCGCGTCATTACGAATTATTTAAGCGTTCCTACCTACACAAATAAGTTCAGAAATTAAAGCGAACTGCAATAGCTGTTTTAGTATTCCCAATGTCTACAATTTCTCAACAGGCAATGTCTATGAAAATGAAATTTACCGACAAAATTTCCGAGTTTTCTCCGTTTCCTTGCTAAACTATGTTGGATACGATGGGACTTACTTTAGCCCGATAAAGTAGCTTTTCGCCTTGACGGTAGCCAGTATAACGTACTTTAACTTGTTCCCCTGGCTGTACGTTTCCTTCCATCAATTGGTGTATCTGAGGATCATAGGATATTTCTGCTCCTACGGATGCGATCGCTTCTACTCCCCACCCTTGTAACAATTTCTCTAGAGGTTTTTGTACCAACGGCAATATTTTGACCGCTGCCAGTTCTAGATTTTCCTGCGCTTTCTGGGCTGCTGTTGGCCATTGTAATAATAAAGACTCCAGCAATTGCAAACTCGACTGCTGAAACTCCTGTAGCAATAGCTCTCGCTGCTGTTCTAATTGCAGTTGCGATCTTTGATACTCTGTTTTTAGATTTGCAACTTCTTGTAATAATTCTTGCTCAGTAGTTTTGGCAACTGAGTTTTGAGTGCTGAGTTTTGAGTTCAGTACTCGATTTTCAGTACTTGGCACTAAAAACATTGCTACTAATTCACTCAACGACACCTGTAGCACCGATGACAGCTTCAGCAACACATCTACCCGCATCTGCTCTAACTTTCCCTGACGCAATCGCAAAATTTGACGCTCTGAAACACCACTAGCACGGCTCAACGCCTTAAAACTAGAAATACCAATCCGTTGCATTAAATCCTGCAACTTCTTTGTAAAATCAGTATTGGTCATGGGGATTGGGGATTGGGGATTGGGGATTGGGGATTGGGAATTGGGGATTGGGGATTGGGGATTGGGGATTGGGGATTGGGTTAAACCTCTCATAAAAAAATCTCTCATAAATTTGAGAGACTTGGGATGATATCAAAGATTGAAGTGTTGAGTTTTGAAGGAATATTGCATATTTGAGATCAGGGGAATGAGAAAGACAAGGAAACTGGGGAGGTAGACTTCGACTTCGCTCAGTCACCGGGGAGAAATAACAAATACCCATTCCCAATTCCCCATTACCCCTAATCCCCACTTCCTCCGGGAGCGGTGGGCCGCAAGTTACCCAGTCCTATTCCTCCAACAAACTTCTCAACATCCAAGCTGTCTTTTCGTGAACTTGCATCCGCTGTGTCAATAAATCGGCGGTGGGTTCGTCGTTAACTTCGTCTACTACGGGGAAGACAGTTCGCGCTGTTCGGACTACGGCCTCTTGTCCTTCAACTAGTAAGCGAATCATTTCTATGGCTTTAGGAACTCCTGGAGTTTCTGAAATTGAACTCAGTTTAGCGTATTCGCTATAGGTTCCTGGTGCGGGATGGCCAAGCGCTCTAATTCTCTCAGCAATTAAATCAACTGCTAGGGCTAGTTCTGTATACTGTGTTTCAAACATCAAATGCAACGTTTGAAACATCGGCCCTGTTACATTCCAGTGGAAATTATGAGTTTTCAGATACAGTGTATAAGTGTCAGCCAACAGGCGAGACAATCCCTCGGCAATTTTAGCCCTACTAGCTTCGTCAATACCAATATTCACATTTTTTACTGTTGCTTGAGATGACATAATTTTCTCCTGATTTAGTAAATTTAGTTATTGGAGATTGGGAATGGACAAGAGGACGCGGGGACAAGAGGACGCGGAGAACATTTCTCCCTCATCTCCCTCATCCCCTCTACGCCAAGTGCATCTTCAGAACGCTGCGGGGAGCTTTACGGACTCTGGCTAGAATAGTTTCTTTGCCCAGACGCTGGCAAGCTTCATAACGATGGCAGCCAGAAAAGCCATAATATTGTCCATCTACTTCTAGGACATCTATCGGCTCTTGCTGCCCAATCTCCGCTATCGATTCCATCAAGACTTGCACTTTATTTTGATCATTTTGACGTGGCAACGGCCGCCGAATCTGATTTAATGGAATTTCTTGGACTCTCATTGTCAGGAGTTTTCTTAACTAGTTCTGTTTTATATCTCTAAATAAATCATAGTCGTTATGACTTCGTTTTGCAACTTTTATTTGGCGCAAAACTGCAAATGGTATCATTGGAGTACTCATGCGACAAAAACACCGCGCTAAGAACCAGTCGGAATATGGGCCCCAACGCCTCATTGAGGGGCAAAATCAGGAAACGATGAAATTTTCTTGCTGGCGTTTTTCCTGCACTGTACTAACAACATTTTGTTTATTGGGATTAACAGCTGCCTCTGGCCCAGATAGTAAGACAAAAGATATAGAACTGAGGATTGGGATTATACAGCGATTTGGAGAAAAATCAACGGCCAAGCTGCAATTGGAACCAACAAAAGGCGATCGCTTAAAATTGAGGTTTCGAGTCGGTAATAAGCAGCGAACCGTAGCCACTCAAAAGCCTGTCAAGCTGGAAACAGTGATCCAAACTTTATCCAAGCCAGCAGTTGAGGAAGTGATAGTTTTAGGTACATACCGCACCTTCGAGACTGCCGAAGACAGTGCCCAAAACTGGCGTTCTCAAGGCATAGATGTAGAAATAGCTCAGCCAGATCGCTGGCAAGTTTGGGCAAAGCGGGATACCTATAGTACTCCCCTACTACGACGGCTGCTATTGCAGAGCCTCCAAGCAACTGACAAGAAAATAGCATATCTTGATACAAAAGTTTTGCAACAAGTACCGCGAGTTAGTTGGGAAGTAGACGGTAAGCGCTACACCCCAGATTATGTAGAAATCAGCACAGACAAAAACTTGATTAAGGTGAATCAAGGCGAAAAACCAGAAAATACTCGTCTTTACGCTGGGCGATTGGATTTACAACCCAATGCGTATGGGACATATACTTTAGTCAACGAGGTGCCTTTAGAAACATATCTGCGGGGGGTTGTACCTTACGAAATTGGCACGAATGCACCAAAAGCAGCACTGGAAGCTCAAGCAATAATTGCACGGACTTACGCGTTAAGAAACTTGCGTAGATTTGCGGCAGATGACTATCATTTATGTGCTGATACTCACTGCCAAGTTTATTATGGAATAAGTGGAGCAGCGACAATCACAGATCGAGCGATCGCTTCCACTAGAGGTATGGTGCTAGCCTATGAAAACCAGCTAGTAGATGCCTTATACTCCTCCACTACTGGTGGCATTACCGCCTCTTTTAGCGATGTCTGGAATGGTGAAGATCGTCCTTATCTGCGCCCAGTAGTAGATGCTGCTACCAATTTTTGGAACTTATCGACACAAAGCCTAGCAGATGAAAAAAACTTTCAGCAGTTTATCAGTTTGCAACAAGGATTTAATGAAAGCAAGTGGGACATGTTTCGTTGGCGCAAAGAAACACCTATAGAGGATATCACCAAAGGCTTGCAGAAATTTTTACAGGTGAAAAAAAGTCCCTACGCCAAATTTAAGACAATTGAGGCAATGGCAGTAGTTCGGCGCAGCCAAAGCGGACGCATCCTTAAACTCGCTGTAAAAACAGACATTGGCATTTTTACCCTCAACAAAGATGAGGTTCGTAGTGCCTTTGCTGCCCCTAAAAGCACACTCTTTTATCTAGAACCTTTGAACAAAGGCAAATCGAATTTGTGGGGATACGCCTTCGTTGGTGGCGGATTGGGACATGGAGTTGGTTTAAGTCAAACTGGCGCTCAAAACTTGGCTAAACTTGGTTGGTCTAGTCCAAAAATTCTACAGTTTTACTATCCCGGTACTCAAATCAAAATTCTCAATCAAGAGATCAAGCTGTAATTACGAATTACGTTAGCGCAGCGGTAGCGACGTAGGAGCGTCATTACGAATTACGAATTATGTAAGGGTGTGATTAGTGGTAGCTTTTACCAAGCCCTGTTGGGGCGGGTGTAGGGGCGTAGGGCAGAGGTTTAGCCCCAACAACCCTGATATGAAAAATCAAGGGTTTGGGGAAGGTGGAGGAGTGTAGGTATTCAAAACCCTTACACTACACCCCTACTTCGACTTCTTTGCTCAAAGACGCTACGCATAGCTTGCTTAAGCGTAGGGGTACGCTCAGTAACGCACACCCTTACACCCAGTCTCAACAGGCAACCTTAGTACGTAAGTTGTATCTTAGTAAAGTGCTTCTTCTTGGTGAGTTTCAATTGTGACATCAGAAGTTGGGTAGGCGACACATGTCAGCACATAACCAGCTTGTATTTGGTCATCGTCTAAGAAAGACTGATCAGACTGGTCAACAGTACCTGATACGAGTTTACCTGCACAAGTTGAGCAAGCACCAGCGCGGCAAGAGTAAGGCAAATCAAGACCTTGTTCCTCAGCTGCGTCTAGAATATATTCATCATCAGGAACTTCAATTGTTGTGTTTAGTCCTTCTGCCTCGCTGACTAATGTCACTTTGTAAGTAGCCATTTAGTAATCCTCTCTTTTGCAAACGGCAGTATAAGTTATGCTAAAGCATTGCTACGGCTAATCTGATGATCAGTCGCTAGTTCAAATTTGCTTCAATTCTGATACTACGAGAAAAGCCAACATATGTAACTGGAATTTGAACCCGATTAGTAATGAAATTTAGTTAGTTAATACTGATAAGTTTTAGTTATAAATTATTGGTGGGGATTGGGGAACTCGGGGCCCCGCTCCCCTGCTCCCTCACATGCGTGAGAATCGTGTATAATTCAGAGGCAGCTTTGGAAAAAGCAAAAGTGCGTGTAGGTTTAGTTGGTACAGGGTATGCAGCGAAGTTACGGGCTGAGAGCTTGCTGAGTGATGAACGATCGCATTTAGTCGCAGTTGTTGGTCATACCTCAGAAACAACACAAGCCTTTGCCAAAGAATATCAAACCGAAGCATTGACTTGTTGGCAACAGCTAGCAGAGCGCGAAGATGTAGATTTGGTGATAATCTCTACAATTAATCGAGATCATGGAGCGATCGCTCGTGCGGCACTCACTAATGGTAAACACGTAGTTGTTGAATATCCCCTTAGCGTGGATCTGGTGGAAGCTGAGGAACTCATCGCCTTGGCTAAAGCTCAACAAAAACTACTGCACGTTGAACATATTGAAGTTTTGGGCGGATTGCATCAAGCTTTAAAGCAACACTTAGCAAAGATTGGTAAGGCTTTCTATGTTCGCTACAGCACGATCAATCCCAGTAATCCTGCTCCCCGCAAATGGACTTATAACCATGAGCTTTTCGGCTTTCCCTTAATTGGAGCGTTATCTCGATTACATCGACTCACTGATTTGTTTGGTGAAGTTTTCACGGTTAACTGTCATCAGCGATATTGGGAAGTTGAACCAGAATATTACCAGACTTGTTTTTGCATTACTCAGTTGTGCTTTAGTAGCGGACTGCTAGCGCAAGTAGTCTACGGCAAAGGTGAAACCATTTGGCAACCAGAACGTAAGTTTGAAGTTCACGGCGAAAACGGTGGATTGATTTTTGATGGCGATACAGGATGTTTTATCCAGCAAGGAGAAACAATACCCATAGAGATTGGGACTCGCCGGGGTTTGTTTGCCAAAGATACGAGCTTGGTATTAGACCATCTATTTGACGGTACTCCTTTATACGTCACTCCAGAAGAAAGTTTGTACACCTTGAAAGTCGCTGATGCTGCCAAAAGAGCTGCACACTCAGGGCTAACTATATTTGTGAATGATAATTTAGACAAAATTTAATGAAGAGTGAAACAATAGTTATCTTATCCCAGAGAGAATTAGACAAAATGCGTCAAGCAGGACGCTTGGCAGCCAAACTTTTACAGCACCTAGAACCAATGGTGAAGCCAGGAGTGAGTACCCTAGAACTCAATGATGAAGCCGAACGCTGGACGCAGGCTTATGGAGCAAAAAGCGCACCGCTTGGCTATAAAGGCTATCCTAAATCAATCTGTACCAGTGTGAATGAAGTAGTCTGTCATGGTATTCCCAATGCTAAGCAGATCCTCAAAGAAGGTGACATCATTAACATTGATGTGACGCTGATTGTTGAAGGCTACCACGGCGATACATCTAAAACATTCTTTGTCGGTACTCCTTCCCCAAAAGCGAAAAAGCTAGTAGAAGTGACGAATGAGTGCCGTAGTCGAGGAATTGCGGAAGTCAAACCAGGGGCGCGGATTGGAGATATTGGTGCAGCTATTCAAGAATATGCTGAAGCCCAAGGCTTTTCTGTAGTTCGAGACTTTGTTGGGCATGGTATCAGTAACATTTTTCACACTGCGCCAAATATCCCTCATTATGGTACACGTGGCAAAGGTAAGCGGTTAAGACCAGGGATGGTTTTTACTATTGAACCGATGATTAATGAAGGTACTTATGAGGTGGAAGTTCTCAGCGATGGATGGACTGCTGTAACACGCGATCGCAAGCTTTCAGCCCAATGTGAACACACCCTAGCAGTGACTGAAGAGGGTGTAGAAATTTTTACCTTACTTGAAGAGTAGGAAAGCTTTGCTGTGCGATTTAAAATGAAATCATCGCCAGCATTCTGATGGAATTGTTTATGTCTTACAACTTTCCAGGAATGAACCCTTACCTAGAAGCTCCCGTATTATGGCAAAAAATACATAAGCGGGCAATTGTGGCGATCGCAGACTCATTATCTCCACAATTGCGCCCTAAATACATCGTGGACATCGAAGAACGAGTTTATCAAACTAGTGGAGAAGATTCTTTGTTGGTTGGTATTCCCGATGTAGCAGTACAGCGTCAAAATAATGCCATCAACTCACAAACTGCACATGTGGCGATCGTCTCACCAAAAACCCAAGCTGTAAAAGTGACAGTTCCGATACCTGAAACTATCACAGAAAGTTATTTAGAGGTGCGAGAGGTAGCCACAAGGGAAGTAGTAACAGTAATTGAAATTCTTTCCCCGAAAAATAAACGTTCTGGAGAAGGACGCCGCGCCTATGAAAGAAAGCGTCAGCGAGTACTAAGGAGTTTCACCAATCTGGTAGAAATTGATTTATTGCGAGATGGCAAACCAATGCTAGTTTTTGGTGATGGGACACAGAATGATTACCGAATTTTAGTAAGCAAAGGAGAAAGTCGTCCCCAAGCTGATCTATACGCCTTTAACTTGCCGGAGGTAATTCCTTCATTTCCCTTACCACTGCGAAATGGTGATAGCGAACCCTTGGTAGATTTGCAGACTATACTATCTGGAATTTATGAACGCGCGGGTTATGAATTAGTTATAGATTACAACCAACAGCCAATACCAAAATTGTCTGAAGCAAATGCAGTTTGGCTAGATGCACTTTTGCAAGACAGAGGATTACGTCCAAAGGGAACAGGGAAACCACGTTGTTAAAGGTGGGATTATGGCACTATTTTTGTCTTGCTATCACGTTATTATGAAATTAAGTAACGATGATATTAAGCAATCATAGAGGGGTCTGCCATGTTTCGTTTACCTCCATTCATTCGGAACTTGTTTATTCGGATTGAAGGCTTTTTATCTTTTGTTTTCGGTAGCATTTGGGGTGCTATAAAAAGTTTCTTTGGTTTTTTTGGTAAACTCTTTGGATTGAGTGATTCGGGTTATTTCTTAGCGTCTGATGAGACACAAGGCGTCAAGCAGGCTCAACAGCCAATTGAAACTAAGCAAGACACTACTCCAGAAATTCCCGCTACTACTCGTCGCCGTCCCAATGCCAGAACAGAAGATTACTACTTGAATATGGCTCGTGATCTGAAAAAGAGATAAGCTCAACAACAATATTGTCTTGGATACCTAATTTAGACAAATGAGCCTGTAATTGAGCCTGCATTTTCTGTTTATCTAAAATTACACTCATTCTTAGATGCACTATCTTTTTAGGCTGTAAACTCGCTGCTTGTGGACTTGTGTATACACCGTAGCTCCGGGAGCGGGGGGGCTTGAGTTCCCCAGCTCCCATCACTGCGTCGGTAATTGCGGGTGTTGAGATGAGTATTTGGCGACGATGCTGGAAATCTCAGGATTATAAAGTCTGAGGTAATTCCAGTAGTTACCAAATACTTGGCGCACGTAATTTTTGGTTTCGTCAAAGGGAATTTCTTCGACAAATTCGTCTGGGTCTTCTTTTGACAGAGTTTGTAGCCATTTGGAAACGTTGCCAGGGCCAGCATTGTAACTGGCGATCGCCAGCAAGGAGTTATTGTTATATTGCTGATGGGTATGATCCAAATACCATGTCCCTAACATGATGTTGTTATTGGGATCTTCTAAGTTGATTTGTTTGCTGTCTAGCTGAATTTTGGGGGCTATCCATTTGGCGGTGTCTGGCATTACCTGCATTAAACCAGTAGCGCCAACAATAGATTTGATTTTAGGCTCAAACCGAGATTCTTGCCGAATGAGGGCAGTGACTAGCAAAGGATTAAGTTGACGTTCAGTAGACCATTTTTGAATCACTTGGAAGTAGGGAAATGGATAACGGGCTTGCCAGTAAGTAATTTGTTTGCTGAGAGTTTGGTATTGAGCTTGTTGTTCGGGTGTTTCTTGGTCTTCGACTTTGGAAATTTGATCAATTCCAGAGATGTTTTCTCCCCTTGCCAATCGCATCAAGCCTTCGGTAAATTGCTCTGCAACGGTAGGCTGAGTTTTGTTTTGAAATTCTGTTTGCCATTGCAACCATGCATCGCGGTCTTGACCTAAAAGATATAATTCCTTAAAGGTTTCCGAGCCTGCGGTAGGTACAGGACGCTCGGGTGAAACGATTTCGGGATTTAATTGGCGCACGTTGTCAAAGTTGCCAACATTGAGTCCCAAAAGTGATGCGGCTCGCCATGCATAGTAAGAGTATGGAAACTGACTAATCACATATTCATACGCAGTTTTGGCTTCCTGCTGTTTTCCTAGTGCAGTCGCCCATTTACCCACCCAAAAACCTGCTCTAGGAGCCAAAATACTGTTGGGATTTTTGGTAACGATTGGTTCTGCCCATTGCCATGCACCTATGTAGTCTTTAACTTTGGCTTTATCTTGCGCTACTTTCCAGCGATATTCTGCTGCTTCTTCAGAATTTTCGTACTTAGCGATGAGTAGTTGCCAAGCTGCGTTAGCTGACTTTTGATCTTTGAGAGTTTGGAAAGTCTTAGCTTTTTTGGCGACTGCTTTGCTAGCTTGTTCGGGAAATTTATTGATTACTTGGTCAAGATATGGTATCGCATCTTTACCTGTTTTTGACATTTCTGCTAAACGCAAAAGAGCAGTCCCTGTTTCTTTGGCATTGGGAAATTGCTGTACCAGTTGTTTATAGGTGGCGATCGCAACTTCTCTATCTTTGCCTCCTACCTGCAAACCTCTGGCTGTTCGGTAAAGGTTGAGGGGTGTTTTGGGTGCTTTGGCATAAGCTGTGGCTGCTTTGCGAAATTGATTATTTCCCCAGTAGGCTGCACCAATAATTTCCCATTCTGCGGGTTTGAGGGTTGGTTGTTTGATTAGTTGATCCAATACACCCACCGTTCCTGCTTGATCGTAGGCGTATTTTGCCAAAATCAACTGTAATTTTGGCTGATTGGGATTTTCTTGTAGTCGTTTGCGAATGATTTCCCAACTTAGGGGATGAGAAGGAAATTGGGCGATCGCTTGTTCTTGTTCCTTGGGTTGGGCAATCAGATATAGGGCTTTAACTGCTGCGGCTTCTTTGGGATAAAGCTTTAACACTTTGCGCCTGAGATCTGAAGCTTTGCCATCCTCACCCAGCAAATCTTGTGCTTGCGCCTGTTTGAGCAAAACATAAGGTGCGAGGGTGGGATAATTTTTATCCAGTCCTTCTAGTAAAGTCAGCGCTTTTTGGGCTTGCGTTCTTTCAATAAAATCACTCGCCAATAGGTAACGGGCGCGTTCCCGATCTGGCGAAGAGGATTGTTGAGCGATCGCTGCTAATTTTGTGGCTCGTTCTGGCAGAGATTGTGATATGAGTGGGAATACAGCTGACTTGGCTTTGTTTGCCTCAGATATTTGTTCAGACTGGTTTTTACCCAGCTTGAGCAATTGCCCCAAGGTTCTTCCCATCTCAGGTGCTGACACCATCGCACCCGCCAAAAAGGCGAACAGTGCAGCACCAGCAAGTATAGAGATTTGTTTTTTTTGTAGTTTCTTCAGCATGAATACTCGCTGAAAATTTCCGATCAATTTCCTGAAACTTTAGCATTCCTGGCCGGAAGTGTTATTAATTTTTAATCTTAGATTTTTAATTTCGCGTAGAAAAATGTTTTTGCTGAACTTTTAGCGTACTCATGATTTCATCCCATCTATCCATGGTATGTAGTTAGTTCAGGATGAGGAGGATGTGGTACCCTGCGGGTTCTGCTTCGCAGTACGACTCCGCTCACCAACCGGGGGACGCGGGGGACGCGGGGACGCGGAGAATAATCAATGACAAATGACAATTCCCCATTCCCAATTCCCCACTCCCTACTCCCTACTCCCTACTCCCCATTTTCAAGTATTGCTAACAATAACCGGAGGTATATTTTATGAACGATATCTATCAACAGATCTGGAATAGCGATGACAACGGATTTTCTGTTAGTTTGAGAAGTGGAGACAGTTGGCAAAATCCAGATGCTGATATTCTTTTGGATTTGCAGACAGAAGCAAGCGGCAAAACCAATATCGATCTAGCTACTCAGCCTCTGTTTTTCAAAGTCAATGAAGAAAAATTAGAGGGTAAAACTTACACTACTTTTATCAATCTTCTAGATAATTTTATTGCTAATTTCCGTTCTGAAGAAATTCTCACAGCGCCAGAACAAGAAGAAATCGAGAGATTTCTTGATGCCATTCAATCTACTAACCCAATGAAGTTGGCGTTAGAGTACATTAATCAAGAACTGGGAGAAAATCTTTCAGAGCCAAAATTTCGCTCTAAAATTAAACAGATTTGGTTTGAGTTATTCACTAACTACTATCAAGGAAAATCTACGAACTTCTGCTCTGGCTTTGAACATGTTTTTGTAGGAGAAGCAAAATATGACGAAAATTTCCGCAGCACTAGGGATAGAACACAAAATTTAGGAGAAATTTCTGGTTATCACTCCTGGATTAAGTTCTACATTGATGAAAAAGTTCGGAATGTTAACTTTCTTGGCTACAAATATGATTTACAAGGTGATGAAATACCTAAAAATCCAAATGTAGTAACTTTGCAAATGCTACAGTATTTAACTAATGTTCGAGGCGAAGTAATTGCTCAACTATTCAAGAAAAAAGGTGGTTTCTTTGTCGGCCCTAGTCCAGAGTGCGAAATTGCCATGGGAACTGTTGCTTACTTTGAGAGTATCAATGACAAAGTTAAGCAAGATAAACGGCGTACTACTATTAATAGTGGTCTCTACGATTTAGTCATATACCGTAACATCACAGTTAATGGTAGTCGAGGAGAGTTTATTCGTTCATTCTTTCCGATATTTCTCGGCAATAAAGGCACGGAAATATCACCAGAGATTCCTAAAGATCGTCCTGATGTGGAAGTTGTACCAGTAGAAATTAATAATAACGAATCGGTAATAATTGTAGAAGCATTAGCAAATCCTGTAGGTGCAGAGGATAGAGGAGAATGGGTAAAATTACAAAATATCACAGATGAACCAATTAACTTAACAGGTTGGGAGATGCGTGATAAAGCAGGTCGTCCTCAACCATTGAGTGGTATTTTGCAACCCAATGAAGTTAAACAGTTTAGAATTACTCGCTCTAATCCCAATTCAATGCAATTAAGTAATCGAGCTGGATTGATTACTGTCAATAATAAACAATCACAAATTGTAGCTGCTGTTAGATACAACCGTGCTAATAGTGGCGAAATTATCCGCTTTGAGCGAACTTAAATAGGGGCTGGGGTGTGGTTCGACTTCGCTCACCATTCCCCATACTTCGACTGCTTCGACTATGCTCAGCACAAGTCCGCTCAGTACAAGTTCCCAATTCCCTAATTCAAGAATACTGAACCGTTTCGCTGAATTCTCATTGCACTTCTACCTTCGCTTGCATCACCTGTTTCATTAAATCTGACTTCTAACATTCCTGCTTGTGAAGATGGTTGTGGAGTAACCAACAAAAATCCACCATCTTCTCGTTGGAATGTAATTGTAATTGGGGTGCTTAAACTTTTTAGCATTACATCCGACCTACCTTGTAGCGATCGCGGTGCAGTATCACCGATTACTTGGTAAGTCACTTTAGCCATAGTATCATTTACCAACCTGACGTTAACCCTACCATCTGCTAGTGCGATCGTTGTAACGGGGGGTTGTTGTGGTGCTACTAATGGTTGAGTTGTAGGGGTTTGTGGGCTGACTGGAACTGCTTGAGTGGGTCGATTTCTAGGGGTTCGTGGGCTAACTGGGACTGTTTGATTTGGTTGAGTTGTAGGGGTTTGTGGGCTGACTGGGACTGCTTGAGTGGGACTCGTCTCTCGTACTTGCTGTTGTTGGGTGAAAGCATTCGGTGGACACCCTTGAGGGACTAAGCTTCTACTGTTGAAAGGGTCTTCGTAAAAAACACGAGGGCAAGGATTAAGCGCTGTAGGAGTTCCTGTCTGGGGTATTTCTCCACCAACCCCTAGTCCAGGTTGAGAAGGTGTTGAGGTTGTAGGACTAACAGGAAGTAGCCCTTGAGCTGCTAATCTTTGAGTCAAAGCATTAGGTGGACATCCTTGAGGAACCACAACTCGATTGTTGTGTGGTTCTTCATAAAAAATACTAGGACAGGGGTTAACTTTAGATGTAGGCTGCTGTGCTAAAGCTGCTTGAGGAATTACTGGCAAGCTAATTAGTAATCCTCCGCATATAGCACCGACTAATTCAGCCGACTTGCGGAAATTTTGACAATACTTATTCATTTTTGCCTCCTGATAAAATATCTAAATACTAATTTGTAATTGAGAGAGTCAGATATTATCTGAATTTTCGGGCTTGAGAAAATTTAGTATTATTATGCTTGGCTAACAATGGCTAAAATTGATGCCATTAAAATAGTAAACAAAACTAAAATAGTTTTGTCTAGATTCTATAAACTTAGAGGTTGTTTGAAAAGTCTAAATTAATACTAACCCCGGCGATTAGAAATCGCGACTATACAGACAAAACCCACCTCTGTGAGTTTCAAGAACTCGATTTTCCGTGTTTTCCAAAGGAGATGGACTTCGCTTGTGTAATAGCAAATTATATTTGTCCAAAACTTTTCAAACATCCTCTTAAATAAGCTTTATCTTAAAACTATAAATACGTGATAACTATTTCCTCTAACCATAGAAGTGAAAAAATAATAAATTTAAATATATTTTTCAGCCATAAGTAGGAAGTAAATTAGGGGCTAGGGATTAGAGGCTAGAGTGTAACTCATGCAATTAAAATTATGTGCCATATCAAAGCCAACAGTTTGTACAACTACTTTAGAAAAATATAAAGAGTCATAAAAATATTAAACTGCTAGCCGCTCAAGTGATGGCTAAATATTGCACCTGTTGTTATATCAACTTAGTAAATAAGTTTATTTTTCTTCATCTGTCACAGGAAACAAATATTTATTGCAGAATTATGACTCCAGAGTTATTGGTAAAATGACGATCAAAGTCGTGCCTTTACCAACGATGCTTTCTACGTGAATTTGACCTTGGTGATGTTCCACAATAGCTTGAGCGATCGCTAGCCCCAATCCTGAACCAGTAGTACTTTCTTTTGCTGTATTTCCCGTTCTATGGGTACGGGCTGGGTCTACGCGGTAAAAACGGTCAAATAAGTGTGGTAATTCCTCGGCTGGAATGCCAATACCAGTATCAGTTACTTTTATTTGTAACTGGGCGCTGGCGTAACGTAATCCCGAAACTCGATTCACTCCATCTAAACGTGCTAATTCTACGTTCACCCGTCCTTTGGTTGGCGTATACTGCAAAGCATTACCAATTAAGTTGGTAGAAAGGCGAGCTAGTTGATCCCAGTTACCCGCAAGCGTAAACCAACTGTCAAGTAATTCCGGGTTGGTTTCAGAAGCAGGAGGATCAACCAGCTTTAGATAAAGCATGATTTCTTTTTCCGCAGCTAGCAGTTGTTGTTCTTCCACTACATCCATTAGCAAAGCATCCAACGGGCAAGGTGCAAAAGTATCTTTGCTCATACCGCTATCCTGTCGTGCTAAAAAAAGTAGGTCATTGACTAACTTACCTAAACGCTGCGTTAACCGTTCCACCACCTTTAATTGTTGCCGATATTGTGAAGAAGTATTTTCGGCTGGTGCTAACTCTAAATCAGCAAGGGCGACTTGCACATTAGTTTGAATCAAAGTGATGGGGCTTCTGAGTTCGTGAGAAGCATCAGCCGTAAATTGCTTGAGGCGTTGGTAAGACTCACCCACTGGTTCCATGGCTTTACCCGAAAGAAACCAGCCACTCGCGGCTACAGAAAGCAGCATCAAACCAGTACCTAATGCCAAATCAAATATTAATTGGCGACTGGGTTTAGTGACTTCAAACCAGGGATGACTAACGCGCAAATATCCCAATACTTGGCGTCCAACTTCTACCCGTTGTGTGACTTGTCGTAATAGGAGTGGGGAGTGGGGAGTGGGGAGTAGGGAGTGGGGGAGTTTGTTACTTTCCCACCTTGCCTTTTCTTGCTTGACTATGCGTACAGTTTCGCCAGTGCGGTTGGTACGAATGGGAATATTTAGGGGTTCGGATAGAGTTGACCACAGTAATTCCCCAGTTGGGTTGAACCATTCTAAATCAATGTGGTCGTCTTCTACCGTGTCGGCATTGTTGCGGAGACTGGCTTCTATATTGATGCGAAACTGATCAACGCCGCTGTTAATTGGTTCGATGACTAGCGTAGATGCACATCGGCTTGTCGTTAGACATCGCTCGACTATCTCTACTACGTGGTTAAGTGTATCGTCAATTCGCTCTACTAGGGTACTGCGGACATATAAGTAAACACCGCTAGCAAATAGCAGTAGTAATACGGCAGTTACGGTAGTATACCACACAGCAAGACGGCGACGAGTAGCTTGAAACATATTTTTGTAGTTAACGCAATCTCTTTTTTTACGTATTTATACAGTTAATTCATAGTGATTTTTTTCATTTTTAGTGATTCTGCTGAGGTTTAATCTCTGCTTGGAGGTTAGAGTCTACTTGCAGTAAATCTACGGATGCTTGTTTCATTCTGTACGTAATAAATAGCAAGGTTTTGCTCACATCAACACTAAAAATCATCACTAATGAGACTCACAATAAATATACGTATTATTTTTTTATGGTTGCTTTCACCTACTATTCTAATAAAAGTAGTATTTACTGAAGTAGTTGCGATCGCCTTAGCATCAAACAATCAAAATGACATTGATGTAGTCGTAGTTCATAGTGCAATCTCTAGTGAAAACTTTCAACCGTCTTTTAAAAGTTCGCATAAGTCGGTAACACAGCCAAAACAGAGTCAACCAAGCTTACCGAAAACAGCACAGCTAGGCGAGTTTATCATCGCTGATGTCATCCCCATCGAAGATTTTAAGGTACAACCTCCCAAACCACCCGAACGAGATGATAATGAACCGGAACCAGGCACAACTAAACCATCAAATTTAAATCAAAAAAAACCATATACACCAACGCAACAAATCCTCATTCAGAAACTGCGTCAAGCTAAAAAGCAATATCAAAAAAAAGTAGTTCTTGATGCTCTTACATCTAGTGCTAGTAAATACTCTTGGATTGTTAATCCTACAGATAATCTGACTTTCAATGCTCAATCATTTAAACCTAATGAAGACGAAAACTACATAGAGACAGAGATTAATATTAGAGAGTCACAAGAAAGTCAGATTATTGATAAATTTACATATGCTAATTTCCCAAAAAATGATCAATTTTATTGGGTTATTAATAATAATCGGTTGGTATTTGAAACTATAGGTTCACAAGCGGGTGTTATTTATCAAGGAAGAGAAACAGACACATACATCACTCAAAATGTGACATCAAGTCAATCATTTTGGGGATTGCAAACCCTGGTAAGCTTACCATCTGATTTTGAAGCTTTAGATGGAGAAGTTGATAGTAACTTGTCTATCGTTTCCATCGCAGGACAAGTAATTAATCCTCAAAATATACCTGCTGGCAGAGTTGTAATTAATAGCGGCGTTGATTTACAAAGCGCTAACGTCACAGTATTAGAAAATCGTACACCAATTATTGGTAGCGGTTCTACTTATAGCCCCGATGGTGGCGAAGCTTTATTCCAAGCCTTAGATGCTAGCAATACTCCTCAAATTATCCAAGGCTTCCCAACAATTGACTTAAAACCTCTGTTAGACGATGGCAACACTAGACTCCGAGAAGGAGAAATCATTCCCAATAACGTATTAGAAGCAGCTGGTATTTTTTGGGGAGACATTATTACTGGAGAAGGCTTTGGTTTTTCAGCCCCAGTGACTTCATCACCAGGTATTAAGATTGCTCAGCGTAGCAAATTTGATAACTATGATTTATTGAATATAGCAGTCAATCCTTTCCTTACCCCAACAGAAAGAGATTTACATTATCTGAATTCTTTATTTTGGGTATCTTTTGGCAAAAGGACACCCACCGCTGAGACTCTATCTGAAGAACAAGAAACTTATAATTGGTACAGATTCTACGTCAGCTATCCTCATAACCGTAGTATCTTGCAATATGATCCTGTAGAAGTTAGTGCCACTTATTCTAATATTTTTGCTGCTCCAGGATTTTCTCTAACACTGAATGCCAGCGATGTTAGTATTGATTCTACGCAAACTATTAATTCCACATTAGGAATGGCATTGGGTGGAATTTTTGAAGCGATTGAAATCGATAAAATTGACCAAAGCTTAGCAGAAGCCCGTCAAGCATTTAAGAATGGAGAAGGTTTTGCACCTTTAAATACAGCTGCAAAACCTTTTCAAAGAAGACAAATTAATCAAAGACTGAATCGTACCTTAGCTTATGCTAATTCAGCAAGTCGCCTAGCACAAGTTTCTGGAACTTTCACACTACCAAGCAAAATTAATCCTAATGACTCGAATATCCTACAAATAAGGACAGGGAATCATCGACGAGCAGTTCAGTTTTTAGAAAGAAAAATTAAACTTTTAGTTCCAGGTGATACATACTTCTCACAATTAAATCTTTCTAACGAAAAGTTTGGCCCTCTGACTTTTGCTGGAATTCCAGTACCTTTGAATAACACTTCAATTAATCCTATAAATGAGTCTTCTGCTGCACAAATTATTGTTACCGACTCTCAAGGAAGACAATTTGTACAGAATTATAACTCTGAGGATAATACAGTCATACCGCTTAACGTCCGTTCATTTGATTTAGCATTCGATTATATGGAACTCACCAGAGTTGACAAAATAGGTACTACTTTTAAAAACTTTTCTGGTGATTTATTATTGCCTTCTGTTGAGCTATTAACAGCAGGCTCGTCAGGTGACTTTAACTATAGCGCTAGTTTAGGAACTTGGTTCAATATAGATGCTAACTCAGCCCCAGGCGTTGATAACAATAATTTGGGGTTAGAAGAACCAAGTTTTGGTATATATAGTAATATTTTACTTAACTATATTAAGACATATGTACATTTAGACTCAGCAAAAAGACCTGTTGCGATCGATAATCATGTACCATTTTTGAGAATTACCTGGAATAGCGCTTCAAATAGAAATAATCCTTTTACTACTTTCCTGAGTTACTTTTTTGAACATCAAGAAAAGACATTTGGATACTCTTTATCTCCTGGCATAGCATTTGTTGAAGATAACAGTAATGGAGAATTATTAGGACTTTTTAATGGACAGTTTAGTACTAGCAGTGGTTTGAATCTTAAAGCAAGTTTAGAGCTAGGTAAAGAAACTTTCTTTGAAATCCAAGGTTTGCATAGAGTAGTTCCTAACTTTTCTCTTGGAACTTATTTTAAAAATTACAGTGTGGGCAATAGAGGTTTGAATACTAGAGTTTCTGGTTTTACCTATGGAGGTATTTTCAAGTATAACTTTCCCGACAATAATGTTTTTATAGAAACCAGAATTGGTACAGGCGATAGTGGATTTGAACTTCAGCTTCAAGGTGGTTATCGATTCTAATTTTAGTGTTTGTAGATGCGCCTGATGTAGTAGACATGATCAATCATGCAAAGTATAAAAATCGCCTATTTAATATTCCTGAAGCACTTTGCAGTATAGCAATTACGAATTACGCAAAGTTTATTCCATAGCTCCTGATAAATCTTGAAATCCACCCGCCTGAATAATAGCTGCTGCATCTTCTAGGTTGTTGACGTTTTTTAAAGCTTGCACTGTTTGCCCTGTCACAGAGACAAAGGGATTATTATTAATAGTTGTAGTACTTGCAGGTGTTCCCGCAGAAATAGAAAGAGATTTTATACTTTCATTAGTTGTGCCTAAATTGTTAAAAGTGGGTGTAATTGTCAAAGTAGGGTTAGAACCTGAGTTAAAATACAGACCTTCCGGTAAGAACACTTCACCACTCAAGCTTTGATAAGCACCAGAAGGCCGGACTATTGTTACAGCACTACGGACAACAGCTTGGTCTGCATTTGCTGGAGCTATCAACAAATTACTTATACCTGCTAAGCTCAATAGGCAAGCACTTCCTTTGATTGTTATAGATAATTGGCTAAATAATTTATTCATGATTCATCAACTCTTGATATTTTTTGGTTTCACGCCATGCACAAATTCCTCCAAAGTGTCATTCCATGTGGCATGGCAGCATTAGAGTTAAGCATGGCGTGGTTTTGTATTTGTAATCTAATCATGA
The DNA here is from genome assembly GCA_019359515.1 of Desmonostoc vinosum HA7617-LM4. Classification (GTDB taxonomy): domain Bacteria; phylum Cyanobacteriota; class Cyanobacteriia; order Cyanobacteriales; family Nostocaceae; genus Desmonostoc; species Desmonostoc vinosum. The sequence goes on from JAHHHC010000001.1 coordinate 157,734, forward strand.
CTTTTAATCAGGATTTGAGTACTACGATACTGAAATTTTTTGTAGTATTAAAGTTAACTAAAAGGGAAAGCAATTCAATACCAAAAAACCCGGTTTCTTATTGCAGAAATCGGGCTTTCGTATATTTATTGTTATTTGAATACTGACAATTGCTGAAAATAAATAAAATTATTATACAAAATTCTCTTTCAGTATTTTTAATAGCTGCCAGTAGTGGATTGTTTCACTGTATTAGATTGAAGAGGTATAGGTTAGATTTCGTTCCTCAACCCAACCTAATAGCGAGGCAAGCTTAAAATATTGGGTTCAAAAAATCTAGGTTACTCAACCCAACAAATTAAACTTGCTGTGCCACTACAATTTTTTGCATTATTTTAGCTGTGTCAGTTTAGTAGAGTGTGTTGTCGCCAAGCGTCGCACCACCAATAATTTTAGGTGCGTTAGGACTGATGTCCATAACGCACCTAACCAGATTCCTTATTTTTAAACACTAAAGTGCTTAGGCATCAAGTAAAAATAAGTAGTGCGAGCATCTTGCTCGCGCGGGCAAGATGCCCGCACTACAAATATTAAATTGTTCAACTTATTTTTACATGAATCCTTACTACAAACTATCAAAATAAATCTATTCCAAACCGTCAACGCCAGCAGCGGCTTTGATAATAGCAGCTGCATCATCAATGGTTACAGCGTTCACACCAGGAGCAGTATTAGTACCTCTGAGAATAGCTACAACAGCATCAGATAATGAACCTGGTACACCTGTACTTTCATTTCCACCTGCATTGAAGGACAGACTGCTTACAGATTGATTGGTGTTTCCTTGATTCATGTAAACAGGTGTAACTGTTAAAGTTGCACCTTCCGGCCCTGTGAAATAGTAACCATTAGGTAGCAGCACCTCACCGCTGATACTTTCTGTCAAAGAACTTGGTCTAGTAACTGAAACAGCAGCACGAGCCGCTGCTTGGTCTGCATTTGCGGGGGCTACTAAGAAGTTACCAGCACCAATCAAACTTAACAAACCAATACTGCCCTTAAGAATTACAGATACTTTCATGATCAACAATCTCTCCGTATTACTTGTCTTTGTGTAATCAATATAACCTTATTTGTGGAGAGTAGTTTCAGTAGTAAAACTGGAGTTTGTTAGTACATAAGTAGTATTAATAAACACATAGGATAAAATATTTTTATAGTGTAAGATATATAGAAAATTTTTTAGTGTTTTTATTACGTGCTAAATTTAGCAGCTGCTAGTGCAATAAACAAGCCGGACAATTTCTTAAACTCCAGAAATATTAACCCTGCTTCCAGTTTGAAACCTGTACTTTTTCTTCGAGTTAGTCTATGGTTGCAGTAAAAATTTTGTCCGGCTTTATAGTGTGTAAACTGTTACTCTAAACCTTCAGTACTAGCAGCGGCTTTGATGATAGCTGCTGCATCGTCCACAGTAGGAGCTTTAACGCCAGAATTGTCACCTTGGAGTATATCTACAACAGCACCAGCGACTGTCCCAGAGGTACTTGTGGCTGTGGGTGTACCTGCATTGAAGGATAAACCAGTTAAGGATTGGTTAGTTTGTCCTCCGTTAGCATAGTTGGGTGTAATTACTAAAGTTTTACCAGGTGTCCCGGGTATTTCAGCGCTTCCAGGCGTTCCTCCTGACAAGAATACTGCATAGAATGGACTGCCTGGGGAGGGTTGGTAACATGGATTGCCGCCACATGTTGAGAGTGTTGCACCTGGTGGTACAGGAATGGCACCACCACCAGAATTGTAGTATTGAGTAGGAGGTGTTGGAGGTACGGCGGGAGTTGTAGGAACTGCTGGTATTCCTTGGAAGTAATAACCATTAGGCACAAGCACTTCGCCAGCAACACTTTCAGTTAAACCAGTGGGTCTAGTAACTGTAGCAGCACTGCGAGCAGCACCTTGTTGGCCTGCACTCGCAGGTATTGCTAAGAAATTACTAGCACCAGCTACAGCTAATAGACAAATAATGCTTCTTTTAAGGATTGCAGAGTAATTAACGTCAAATAGTGTCATTTTCTTTTTTCAATATGTGAAAAACATGTAGAAAAGATGCATAGTATCCCAACTGCTCTTTTCTACATGTGTTTTACTCAACTGCTAAATCAACAGTTGTCAGTCTCTAGATAACCCGGACAATTTTCTAAAGCCTAGAAGGCATTAATTTCTATTTCAGCTAGCTTGAAATCTGTAATTTTGCCTTTTCTAGTTAGTCTACGCTTTTGTCTGGATTTTTGTAGTGTGTAAACTTGTGTAGTGCAAAACTGAGTTTATTCTAAACCATCAGCGCCAGCAGCAGCTTTGATGATAGCAGCTGCATCATCAATAGTTGTAGCGTTAACGTTAGGATTGTCACCTTGGAGTATATCGATAACGACACCAGCAATTGTACCTGCGCTATTTGTAGCCATCGGCGTACCAGCGTTGAAAGCTAAACCTGTCAGGGATTGGTTGGTTTCTCCCTCGTTGGTATAGGTAGGTGTAACTGTCATAGTATTGCCGCCTGTACCACCAAAATAATAACCTTTAGGTAGTAACACTTCACCACTCAGGCTTTCAGTAACACTACCAGGTCTGGTAACTGTAGCAGAAGCGCGAGCAGCAGCTTGGTCTGCTTTTGCTTGCTCTGCCAATAAACCACCAGCACCAACCAAACCTAACAAACAAATGCTTCCTTTAACGATTGCAGATACTTTCATGTTTACGAACTCCTCGTCGTTGTGTGTATCTTTGCGCTCTTAATATAGCCTTCACTTTCAGTAGTAGTTTCAGTGTAAATGCTGAATTTTTTAGGAGAATTACTGGTGTTAAATTTTGAATATTAATGGGCATAATTTCTAATATTGATTTTAAGTTCAGTGTTGTATTTTTCGATAAATACGGTAAATATGGACTCATATTTGATTTTTGAAATATACGTAGGGTGCGTTATGACATAGGCTAACGCACCGTGCAAAGGCTTTGGTGCTGTACTCTCGCCGATAACACACCCTACAGATACTTAGATTTTTTCAGAAGTCAAATCGGATTCCTATAGAAATTTAAGATTAATTCTTAGTTAAATAATTTCTATTGCTGTTTTTGAGTAAGTAACTTTATACAGAGTATTTTTATACAGTTAAGTAACTAACAAGATAAATTCAGCAAAAGTACTGATGTCACATCGAAATTTTGATGATGTACTAGGTATCGCTTGTGATATTTACGCGATATGCAACTTTCTCTTGAGTTCCTAATTTAGTGAGGCTACGGTGTACACGCAAGTTTGAATTGGTAGTCAGCAGTGGTGTGACTTCGTTAAATAATTCGTAGTTAAAAAGCTTGCTTGAGAAACAGTTGCATATTGCGTAATGTTTTTAATTTTACTTATCAACTTGGGGCTAAATGCATGAGTGACGGTATTGCTTTGCTCACTAAAGGTGATTACTCAGAGGCTGTTGCCTATTTCCAAGAAGAAATTATTAAAAGCCCAAATGAGCCAGAAGTTTATTTTCAATTAGGAACTGCTTTGGCGTTAAGTAGTCAAACTCAAGAGGCGGTGAGTGCTTTTCAGCAAGCTCTACAAATCAATCCAGAATATGCAGAAGCTTACAGTAATCTAGGTGTATTATTTTCTCTTCAAGGACAGATTGAGGAAGCTATTACTTGTTATCGTCAAGCTGTACGTTTACAACCAAATTTTCCTGAAGTTCTGCATAATCTGGGGCTTTTGCTGAAAGAACAAGGCAAGTTAGATGAAGCGGTAAGCAGTTTTCGAGAAGCTTTAAACCTAAACCCCAATTATATCGAAGTTCTAAATAATTTGGGTTTCATTTTAAGGCAGCAAGGAGAACTAGATGAAGCTATTACTCTATTTAGAAAAGCCCTGACGTTGAGTTCTGATGATGTTGATGCTCTCAATAATTTGGGTTTAGCTTTGAAAGCAAAGGGCATGTTAGCAGAAGCTGTTGTCTATTTCAAACAAGCAATTCAGCTAGCACCACAAGAAGCGATCGCTCACAACAATCTAGGCACAATTTACAAAGATCAAGGACAAATTGAAGAAGCGATCGCCTGCTACCGTCAAGCAATTGAGCTTGACTCCAACTATGCAGAAGCTTACCGGAATTTAGCATTAATCCTCACTCGCAAAAATCAGTTAGAAGAGGCAACAGAATACTTACAGATAGCCTTACAATTACAGCCAGATTTTCCCGAAGTTTTAAATAATTTGGGGATTATTTGCAAGCGTCAAATGAAATTCCAAGAGGCGATCGCTTACTTTGAAAAAGCGATTGAGTTACGTCCTCATTACGCTCTTGCTCATAAAAATTTAGCTGATATCTCTGTGCTAACAGTTCGCATAGATAAAGCTATTACCAGTTATCAACAAGCACTAAGTTGGGGATTGACTGACCAAGATGCTTGTGTTTCTCTGTGCAGTCTTCTGCGTCAGCAATCTCGCATGGAGGAAGCTCTATTTTGGAGTCAAAAAGGTCTAGAACAATATCCAAAATGCGCTCCTCTACATTATACTCAAGGTCTGATTTATATTCAGATTAGTAAAGCAGATAAGGCAGTTGAAAGTTTACAACAGGCTCTGGACTTAGAACTGGAAAAGCCTGAAATTTACTATTACTTAGGAGAAGCTCTCATCTCTCAAGGAAGGCTGACTGAAGGTAGAGATGTGTTGCAAAAAGGCTATTGTGTAAACCGCGATCCTAATTTTCGAGTCCGACGAGCTTTGTCTTTGCCTGTAATTTTAAGTTCTTGCGAAGAAATTGATCAAGAACGCGATCGCCTGCTTCATGAAATGCAAGCATTGGATGCTGAAGGCGTTACACTGAGAGATCCGGTTGGTATTGCTCCAGGAGTGAATTTTTACTTAGCCTATCATGGTCGTAGCGATCGCCAACTGCAAGAAACACTTGCTCGCTTTTACTTAAATAGTTGCCGAAATCTCGATTGGGTTGCTCCTCATTGTAAAGGCGATCGGCCTCTACGCAAGCGCTTGCGAATTGGCTTCTGTTCCCAATTTTTGCGTAGACATACAATGGGCAAACTCTACGGAGGTATTCTTGAGCAATTACCCCGCGACCAATTTGAGGTAATTTTGCTCCGCCTGCCTGACTTTAAGGATGCTATGACTGCAAAAATTAATAGCTATGCAGATAGTATTATCTCCTTGGACAGCAACTTAGTCAGGGCACGCCAACAAATTGCTGAGCAAGAACTAGATTTGCTGTTTTATACCGACATTGGGATGTCTCCCATATCTTGCTTCCTGCCTTTCGCCCGACTCGCACCAGTTCAATGCATGACTTGGGGACACCCTTCCACCACAGGTATCCCCAACGTGGATTATTTTCTTTCAGCAGAAGTTTTTGAATCTGAGAATGCTCAAGAACACTATAGCGAGCGTTTAATTCAACTCAAGCAACCAGGAATTTATTACAATCGGCCAACTCTGCCTCTTCCTGCCAGCCGTGAAACTTTTGGTTTGCCCTCTGAAGGTTCCTTGTACCTTTGTCCTCAAAGTTCATTCAAGTTTCATCCAGAGTTTGACCAAATTATTGGGGATTTATTGCGACGTGATCCGCAAGGATGGTTTGTACTGCTAGAAGGAACATCCTCTCACTGGGATGAGCTATTGCGGCAACGTTGGGCAAAAGCTATTCCCGATGTTGCCGACCGAATTTTAATTATGCGACGGCTGAGTTATGAAGAATATCTACAACTGTTGATGTTAGGGGATGTCATGCTAGACCCCATTCACTTTGGGGGTGGCAATACATCCTTAGAAGCATTTGCCGCTGGACTACCCATTGTTACTTGGCCAGGTGATTATTTGCGTAGCCGACTTACCTATGGCTTTTATCAACAAATGGGTTTGCTAGATTGCGTTGTTGGGGATGCTAAATCCTATGTTGAGACGGCATATCGCCTCGTGCATGACTTGGAATGGCGTAGCCACATTCAACAAGAAATCCAAAAACGAGCCTCAGTATTGTATGAAAATCAAGCCGCTATTGCTGAGATAGCTCAATTTTTCCAACTTGCTATCACTGCTTACGACTGTCATCAAACTATTCGCACCTGGAGGTAATCAAACATGCTGGTTTCTATCATCACCCCCGTAACAGGTAATCCTCTGATGAAACAGGCGATTCAAAGCGTCCAAGATCAGGATTATCCACATATTGAACATTTAATTGTCATTGACGGTCAAGAGCGGGAAGCGGCAGCTCAAGCTATTTTGCAGGAAATTGAGTTTAAAAAACCTCAAACCCATGTTCTTTGCTTACCCTACGCTACAGGCAAAGATGGGTTTAATGGACACCGGATTTATGGCATGTCGCCTTTCTTAGCTAAAGGAGATTATTTAGCCTTTCTAGATGAGGATAACTGGTTTGAGCCAAATCACATTAGTTCTTTAGTTCAGCTTGTTGAAGAAAAGCAACTTGATTGGGCTTATGCTTTAAGAAAAATAGTCAATTCCGATGGCAGTTTTGCTACATACGACAATTGCGAAAGTTTGGGTAAATGGCAAGTCTTCTACAACAACCATCATCTCATCGATACTAATTGCTACTTTCTTAAAAAACGAATTGCCCTTCAACATGCTCACCAACTATACATGAGACATGGTGAACCTACAAACGAACCTGACACAGTAAGTATTAAAAGTTCAGCGATTATTTTGTGTAATGAATTGCTAAAAACCTATCCTCACTGTGATACTCCTGGCTTTTACACAGTTAATTACCGAGTTGGAATGAGTAAGTTTTCTGTAAAGCTTGAATTCTTCCATCAAGGCAATGCTGCCATGCAAACTAAATATCCTCAAGGTTTTCCTTGGCAAAAAGAATTTTTAATTGAAGGACACACTCAGCTTGTATCTAACGCAGTCCAAGATAATTCTTTTGTTCCTGCACTTTCCGCTCTTCAAATATCTTTAGCTGACTTTGAAAATAATAGTAAGGTTACTGCATTTAAAGATTCAACTCAAGCAATTGTAGACAGCTTGGGTTTAGAGAATCCTTACATTAATTTTAACTACCAAGATTATGCTTTAGATTTACAAGGCTGGGGAAGTAACGATCCTTTATTTAACCAGTTAATCGACCAAATCAAACCCAAGGTAATTATTGAGGTTGGGACTTGGAAGGGTGCTTCTGCTGTTCATATGGCAAAGTTATTACAGGAGAAGCACATTGATGGCACAATTATCTGCGTTGATACTTGGCTTGGAGGTTTAAGACTTCTGACGGGACAAAATGCTGTTAGCTTATCGCGAAAGCACGGTTATCCAACAATTTACTATCAATTCTTAGCAAACATCATGTATAATAATTTACATGATTCTATTGTGCCATTGTCACTGCCAAGTGCTACCGCTGCCCACTGGCTACAGCAAAAAGACTTCAAAGCTGATTTAATTTACATCGATGCTGGTCATGAAGAAGATGATGTTTATGCAGATATGACACAGTATTGGGAATTACTCAAACCTAATGGGATAATATTTGGGGATGACTATGCTGACCTAAGGTACATCGGTCTTATGGTCGCTGTTCATAAATTTACTAAAGAACACAATCTCACACTAAAATCAGCAGGTAATAAGTGGTGGTTGCAAAAGCCTGCTGATCCTCAAGAGGTAATTAGTGCTTTAAATCGTCGCATTTCTCAATTGGAAATGATGTTGTTAAATCGTGATGTTGAACTTATTTCCAGTAAAATAATTACTAATTCGTAATGCTGGTTATGGTTCTTCAATTTATTGATGGACTAAAAAAGAATTACGTCTTATCAATTACTTTGGAGAACTAAGATACCCGGCTTCTTTGAGAAGCCGGGTATCTGGGCATCGCAAGTAATTTTTTTGTAAAAGCGATAAGCATGATGGCATAGCGATCGCCTGCTACACTAAGTTAACGGGACTTCAAGAAAAATCAAGCCCAAATAAAGCCGAAACTGGCTTTATGAGCGGCGAATACGTCACGATTGACAGTCAACCACTCAACAAATCGAAAAGAAATAGCAGTTCTAAAGGCGTTATTAGCCTCAGTAAAAGTGTTCAAAGGTTTAGTTGCCCACCTACGTCTAAAACCGCCAGTTAATTGATGCCAAAGAATAAAATTCCTCGCCCCCTTGTGGGCGAGGAATTTGGTAATTGGTAATTGGCCTATTACTAATTACCAAAGCGGCGGGGCGGCTTTCCTCCCCACCCACGAGGGGATGGCTTTCAAGGGTAGGTTTTTCATATTCAGTCTGAAAAAGCCTATTTTTCCGTTCCGAAATCTTTCTCCGCGTCCCCGCGTCAACCAAAACGCGAAATCTAAAAAACCTACCCATAAGAGCGAGGGGATGGGGGATCAAGCGCCGCTTTCGATAAATCATCAAACCTTTGACACCATTTTTCAAAGCATGGAGGCATGGCTGTAGGTGTTGTCTCTTTCATCAGGGTTAGTTTGATGTGAAAGCTTTGATATATCTACATTATAAGCTTTTTTGATCTCTTTTTTGCCTAAGTCCCGATGCTAAGTATTGGTGGTACTATTAACAAGTTTCTCTCCTTTGAGCATTCGCCCCGCAGCTTCCAGAAGAGCTTCTTCAAGATAAGGCTTGGTGAAGTAGCCACTAGCACCGAGTTGTACTGCCATTTGTCTGTGTTTGTCTGCGCCTCGTGAGGTGAGCATAGCGATCGGTAGGTGGTTGAGGTTGGAGTCTTTCTGAATACGAGAGAGTAACTCTAGACCATCGCAACGAGGCATTTCGATATCACAGAAAACAATATCACAAGGTAGACCAGAGCGAAGTTTATCCCAAGCTTCCTGACCATCGCGTGCCTGTTCTACGCGATAACCCGCTTTATTAAACGTCAACGAGAGCAATTCTCGGACTGTAATTGAGTCATCAACAATCAACACCGTTGGGTCAATCTTCACAGCAGAAGTATCGGGCACTCCTTTGTGTTGCCAAGTACCACCAGCTTGATTGGATATCCGTCCCTGGAAGATGTCGATGATTTCCAGCACGTCTGCAATGGGCATTATGCGACCATCACCGAGGACTGTAGCACCTGCTACACCGATTGGTTTAGGTGCTGGCCCTTCAAATTGCTTGATGACTATTTCTTGTTCACTCAGTACTTGGTCAATTTGCAGCGCAATCAGAGTATTGCCCGATCGCACTACAACCACAGAAACCATATCATCATCTCGATTACCGCCATAGACGTTACCGCGACTGAGTTGGCGATTAAAGGTCAACAGTTCCTTAAGTGGTCGGAAAGGCAACTGGGTATCTCGCCAGGAAATAAATGATTGCCCATTAGCATCTTGCTGGATATTTTTGACTGGGATATCCAATGTATCTTCGACACCATCCATCGGGAAGGCAATTCTCGCTCTATCTGAGACGCAGCAGAGAGCTTTACAAATACTTAGAGTTAGTGGTAAGCGAATGGTAAAAGTTGTGCCTTTACCGATCGCAGAATCGGTGTTAACTGTACCCCGAATTTCACTAATTTCGGAGCGAACGACATCCATACCTACACCGCGACCAGACATCTCATCTGCTTGGTCTTTGATGGTAAAACCAGATTGAAACAGCAGGTCATAAACTTCTAAGCGGGACATGGTTTTTGCTTGGGCTGGTGTAATCGTGCCAATCTTGACGGCTTTGGCTTTAATGCGTTCTGGGTCGATACCTGCGCCATCATCACCCACGGAAATCACTGTTTGGTTGCCTTGGTGGAAGGCGCGAATGGTGATAATACCTACAGGTGCTTTACCAGCTGCTTGTCGTTCTTCTGGGGTTTCAATGCCATGAGCGATCGCATTATTGAGCATATGAGTCAGCGGGTCAGTTAGATGATCCAAAATCATCTTGTCAATTAAGGTATCGCCACCTTCGATGACTAACTCCACTTGTTTGCCACATTTAATGGCATTATCGCGCACTCCTCGGCGCAAGCGGTCAATTGTTTGGGCAAAAGGTACCATGCGTGCCCTAGTTAATCCCTCTTGCAGTTGGGTGGTGACTTGGCGGAATTGCCGCGCAACTCGTTCTGTTTCTTCGGTCACGAAATCAATGTCACTAGCCGACTCACGCACCCTGACAATTCGCTCGATCATCTGCTGAGATAGTGTGTGGAACGGGGTAAAGCGATCCATTTCCAATTCGCTAAAACCCCTGTCGGTGTCGGAGTCATAAGATTTGGCACTGGAATCTTGAGTTTTGCGACCGGCGAGTAGAGAAGCTTCAAGAAGCGATCGCTCATACAATTCTTGCATCCTGGCTCCAACATCAGAGAGTTGTTGTACTTGAATCAACAAGTTATCTAGGAATTGCCGCAACCGTTCGTGATTTTGCTCTAAGGTATTGCGGTTTACCACCAACTCGCCAACCAAATTGCTCATATCGTCCAGTTGTTTGACTGGAACTTTCATTGTTTCTTCAAATTTGGCAGCGCGGCGAGTTGAGGAACGCGGAGTTTTATTTGTGTTTTGTTTTGCCAGTGATGAGTGCGATATTGTTTGATCTGCTTCTGCTAGCAACTTTTCTAAGTCACCAAATTCATCTCCTGCACCTGACAAAGATACAGCTATGTTTGCCGTGTTGTGAGGCGATAGCAAAACTGGTTGATTTTGGGGTGTTGTTAATGCCTGATTGTTATCTGTAACTAATAATGCTTCTAATGCAGCAAAATCCACTTCTGGTGTAGAGATAGACCCAGAAACGGGTGCTACTTCCTCTGCCCTCAATAATGCTTCTAAATCAGCAAATTCGTCTTGAGGGGGAGTTTCATCTTCTGAAGTAACTGCCGTTGGTGTTGTACCCAATTCTTCAGTTGCAGCCTCATCTGCTTGTGGCAGATCCTCCACCTGCTCAGACAAATCCATTGCTAGATTTTCATCTAATTTCAAGTCAAATGCTGTTATGTCTTCTTGAGCGATCGTTTCTGTCAAGTCACTATTTACTGTGTTTTCTAATAACTCTTCTTGGTTCGCTGCTGGCAAAGAGGTTTCAGTAAATAATAAATCATCGATTAAACTTGGTTCTGCACTGTCAGTTTCTGTAAAATCGAATGCAGTCTCTGTAGGATTATTTTCTGCTATGTCTGCAATTTCTAAGTTGAGTATAGGTAGTGCTGAATCTAGTTCTGTAATAGATAATTCTGTTACTTCCGATTGCATATCAATCGAGTTTTCTGTGGCAATATCCTCAAATAATTGTGGTGGTAAATTTTCATTGATATTGTCGTAAGCATCAAGAAAATTACTTGATTGCGTTTGGGGTGTTGAGTCGGAAGTTAATTCAATAGCTAGTAAATCATCAATAGAATTGTCTGTAGTTTCCGGATGAATGACGATATCTTCAAATAATTGTAGAGGCAACTCTTCATCAACAGTATCAAACAAATCAATTTCTAGCTCAGCAAATGTTTGCAGAGAATCTTCAGCCGATATCTCAGGCAGCTGGTTAGTGAATTCTGGAATAAATTCTAAAGCTTCAGGTTGTTGCGATAAACTACTAATTTCTTGTGGAGAAATTTCACTATTATCTATGATCGATTCCGTTGTTGGATTACTTGGTGCGACTTCTGAGAATAAATCATCTTCAATATCTGATGAAAATATTAGATCCAAAGGCTGCTCTTGTTCTGGAAAAGTGATGTCTAAATATTCTAAGTCAAAATCGACCACGGGGTTGAGTATTGGTTGCTGGCTATCAGCTAAAACATCATCAGCAGATACTGCGAATAAGTTTTCTTCATCGAATTCGTATTGTTGCGAGGCTATGGTTTCTTGATTCCAGAGGTTGCTTAACTCATTTTCGGAAAATGAAAGCTCAGATGTTGATGCTGAGAGTGTATCAAGCAACTCGCCAATTTCTGACTCATTTGTGAGTGGTGTCTGTTCTTCTAAGTCAGATAATAAATTGTCTAGAGAAAAAGCTTGTGGTTGAAGGGGGATATTTTGTGGTTGTATGTAGTCACTATCAGCAGTTGACTCTGTCAAATCTGCATTCTCAGTGATAGAGTTTGGTTGATTGGTGGATAGCTCTATACTGGCAATAGTTTCCGCTCCTGTGGGTAATGATTCATGATCATTTAGTGACAGATCTAATAAATCTTCCGCCACATTGCTGTTGTGAAAATCATTTTGACCATCTTCTACAGAAGAAAGCTGTAAATCGTTATAAATATCTGATATTTCTTGTGTATTTTCTGAACTATTAATATCGTTTAAGTTTAAAGATGTGGTAGATATTGGTTGAGGTTCTAGATGATCTTTTTCTAAGAAGTTGTCGCCAAATAGCAAAGACAAGTCTTCTGTTGTCTTTGTTGTTGTGGGGCGTTGTTGATGAATTATTTTTTCATCAACTAAGAGTAAATCGGATAAATCACTTTCAGTATCTTCAGTTTCATTGCTGTTAGCATCAATATCAGATTCCTCGACAGCGATGATGTCTAAAATTTCTTCTTGTTGCCAGGTTTCGTCTAAATCAGGAGTTTCGCCTTCAAATAGATCAGCAAGGGTATTTAACTCTGCTATTCCTACTTCTGGCCCATGAGGATCGATACTGTTATTTCTCGGAGCTATTTCGATTTCCTGATCTGGCAAAGAACTAAAAGGAATATCTGATGTTGGATGTAAATCTAGTGAGAGATTTTCACTAGTATTTGCATCTAAGTTGAATTGCTCAATTGGCTCAGATAAACTATCTACATTACTTGTAGATGGTGCTAACTGTAGTAATTGTTCGGTGTTATCAATAGCAAAATTGTTGGTGGATGGAATCAGTTCTGTTGTGGTTGATGTTTCTGTGACGATCGCAGACTGTTCTACAGTTAAATTAGGCGTAATTTCTAACAACTCAATTTCTGGAAAGCTCAAGAGTCCTTGTAATTGTTGACTAATGACAATTTCGGTTTCTCTATTTTGTATGACTAATTCTTGAGCTTGTTTAATTTCGGTAATAACTATTTTTGCTAAAGTAAGATATGTGTTTTCGGAGTTGGCGATCGCATCTGCTGCCGCTTGTAATAAACTACACCAATTAGGCAAGTTAAAGCGATCGCCAAGTCTAGCTAATTGCTGACAGCATTGTTGAAGATTTTGACGGCTTGCGGATGTTGCTGGTTGCTTAAATAATTGCAACATTTCTCGCAGTGTTTGTAAAACCTGGGTTTGAAACTCACTCCAATCATCTGTTGCTTGTAGCGCTAATGAAGAATTTTCGAGAGATTTATGCTGAACTGCTTCAGGCAAAGGAGAAATTTCTCGTGGTAAGAAAATTTCTGTAAGTGTGCTGGTACCATCTGCGGTGTTTGCATGTTGTTTAATCGCACCATTACTGTGTACCAATAATTCTAGATGCTGATTCAGCCATTGAAAGACTGGTTCAGCTTCTGACATCAAAGTATTAGCGGCTTCTTCTGTCAGACCAAACGGTTTGCTTAAATGCTCTAATAAGGCTTTGAGAGTGTCAGAGACACCAAGAAATAAAGACTCTAGCTTTTGGTCAATTTTAACCGGATGTTCTTTGAGAACCTTGAAACAATCTTCTAGACGGTGGGCAGTGTGCTGGATGCTGCTTAAGCCTAGCATCGCCGCTCCTCCTTTAATGGAGTGAGCCGCCCGGAAAACTTCGTTAACCATTTCCGGGTCGTTGAGGGTACTTTCGAGATTTAGCAGCCCCTGCTCGATAGTATTGAGATGGTCTCTTGCTTCTTCAATAAAGTAACCCAAAATCCGCTGTTGTTGATCCGGCAGCATAATAAAATTTCTGAGTGCTGAGTTTTGAATTGTGTTCTTTGTCCTTCGACATTTACAAATGACAAATGACAAAGGACAAATTATCTAGATTCGATGGTTTCCACGCGGAAGCGTTCAACGGAGGCGATTAAGTCGCGAGATACGCCTACTAAGTGTTGTAGGGCACCAGAAACTCGTTGTGCTTCTTGAGAAGTTTCTTGGGCTGTGAGTTCTACTGATTGCATGACCTGAGCGACGGCGCGGGAGGTTTCCGTCTGTTCTACAGTGTCACTGGTAATTGAGCGGACAAGAATGTCGATACGATTTGCCACTTGAATAATATTTTCTAGCGATCGCTTGGCTTCTTCTGCTAATTTTGTACCTTTAATTACCTGTTGTGTACCTTCTTCCATTGCGGTCATGACTGAGCCTGTTTCGCTTTGGATTTGCATGACGATTTGTTCGATTTCTTTGAGGGATTTGGCTGATTTATCCGCTAGCTGACGAACTTCATCGGCAACGATGGCAAATCCACGTCCGGCTTCTCCCGCCCTTGCTGCCTCAATACTGGCGTTGAGTGCTAACAAGTTAGTTCTAGAAGCAATTTGAGAAATCAATGCCACAATTTTAGAAATTTCTTGTGATGATTCCGCTAGACGCTTCACTTTGCGAGTTGTTTCGGCAACAGTTTCGCGGATTTCCAAAATCCCTGCTACAGTATTTTCCACCGCTTCGCCACCTTTGAGAGCGATCGTGCTAGCATCACGAGCAACTGTTTCTGCTTCTCGTGCTGCTTCTGCTACCCGCTGAATCGAGTCGGTCATCACTTGCACAGAGTTGAGGGTGACTGCTAACTCTTCTGCTTGGCGTAAGGCATCACTCGATAGAGCTCTTGCGAAGGTTTCGGAATTAGTTGCACCTTTTGTGACATCTCGCGCGGCAACTTTTACCTGTTGCACGATATCTCGCAGGTTTTGAATTGTCAGGTTAAAAGCGTCGGCTACGGCTCCTAAAACGTCGGCTGTCACCTCAGCTTGGACAGTCAAATCTCCTCTAGCTGCGCCTTCTACATCGTCTAACAGGCGAATTACTTGGCGTTGGAGATTTTCTTTAGCTTCTTCTTGTTCATCGGCTTTGCGTTGGGCTTCATTGGTGGTCGTGAAAATTACACGGGCCATTTCATTAAAGCCTGTAGCTAACTGTCCTAATTCGTCCTCTGAATAGACTGTAGCTTGCACATTGAGATTTCCTTGACGCACAGCATTAAACTGTGTTTGTAAGTCCTTGGTTGTGCGGCGAATTTGTTTAAGTGTGAGATTCCCCATTAAGCCTGCGGTAGCAAAACCTGTAATCCCGGCGGCTAAAGCCATTGCCCAACCAGTGTTGCGTACCGATTCGCGTTGTTGGGGTGGCGAAAATGTGGTGACAGCGAAACTAACTGTGGCGACAACCAACGCCGAGGCTACACCTACAGCCCCAGCCACTAACCATTGTTTCTTTTCTATGGAAGCGTTTTCTAATGGTGCTAATAAACCCTGCTCAACCGTTACATGCGGTTCAATCTTCGCGGCGTCTGCTTGAGTAAATACTGGGACTGCTTCTTGAGAACCTGTAATGGAAAATAGTTCTTCATCGCGATCGCCCGCTGTATTACTGGTGGAAACCTCAGCAACTTTAGCACGGGAACTACCACTAGTTTCTAACGAACTAGAAAGCATTGCCATATTACCGAAGTTAGAACTTTCTTCGATCAAGTCAAAACCCGGAATATTTCCTAAATCATCAAATTCTTCAAAGTCATCCAAAAACTCGATGTTGCTCTTGGAATTTTCTCCATTTATCAGACGATTTGTGTTTTCATGATCAGTTAATACTTCTGACCCAAAAGCAGACTCGAAAGCCTCAAGATCAAAACTTTCATCATCAAAGTTATTTTGATTGATGAGTTCACCTGAATTAACCTGCTTCTCGGCCAAATCAAAATTACTATTAAAAGCTGAAGAGGTGTTTCTCAATTCTGGTTGGAAGGCTGTTTCGTTTCTAGTTTCCTGCTGACGCGACCATTTATCTGATGCAGTTTGAGTCATATGAGCTTGACTATTATATTCAAAGCTTTTTGTTATCGAATCATTATTTAATTCCCTCTCGACAATTACTAAAGTTTCATCTTCATTATTTTTTTGAGAATCTAAATTGCCAATTCTCGAATCTAGTTTATTTGATTCAATTACTAAATCAGGAGTATTTACCCAAGTTTTGCTGGTTGATGAATCAACTTTTGCAAAAGGTGAAGAGTGATTATTATTCTTAGCAAATGTGGAATTTTCGCTTGGTTCAGTAAAACTATCTTGTGAGCTATCGTCTTGCCAAAAAGCCGGTAGTTCTAGTTCCGTTTGACCTTCCCATTGCTCTTGTGATTCTTGACTAGATGCAAAAGGATCATCGGCAAAACTAGCGAATGAATTTGATGTTTTGCTAAATTCAATACTATCTGAAGGGATATCGAATGGACTGTCTAATGATAAATCTTCTAGAGCATTCATTTCTGGTTGATGCTCTGCAAAGGAGTTAAAATCGAGGCTATTGCTATCAAACTCGTCGCTATTATCCAGTTGTTGTAATTCTTGTTCACTGTATACCAGAGGATGAGCAAATTCTGCGGTATCTATTTGCGCTTTAGCTTCTAGTGTAGCGACTTGACCGCCCATTGATTGGAGGTATTGATTTATATTTGCCAAACCATTATTGGCAAAACCAATGATTTCCAGATCGTCAGTTAAATGTAATACTTGTTGATATTCTGCCTGTGCTATGTGATATTGTTGCAAAACGTAGTAGATGTGGCCCCGTAACAAGCGAGAGTTAGGGTCACTCGGTAGGTTTTGCACTACTTGGTCAACCAGGGTAGCGGCAACTTCATAGTTCCTTTGAACATAAGCTGTCATCGCCTGTTGATATGTTGGCTCGTAATCATCTATACCTGCTGCCATTTCCTCCTCCCAATTTCATCCCGCCCATCGCGCACTTCGCACAATTGCCATTTGATCGAGTAGTCGTAGACACTTATTGTTTTTAGCATCTAATAACCACTCTCCGCGTAAAAACGGAGCCATAGTATCTGGAACATTATTTGGTGACGTGAGATGCTGGACATCTAGCCAGTCCATGCCACCGATTTCTTCCACGGCTAAACCTACTATCGTGTCTTGTTCTTCAATAGCAATCACTGGAATCTCGGCTCGGTCTGTGTTTAATGCAGTTGCTTCGCCGAGAAATTGACCCAAATCAGCTACCCAAATAACTCGACCTCGTAAATTTAGAGTACCCAAAAGTAAAGGTGAACCATTAGGAATTGGTGTGATTCTATCAGGACTTAGTTCAATTACTTCTCGGATGCCGATTGCTTGTAGTGCAAACTCCTGATGCGAGGGAATATAAAACCTCAGATGTAACTCACCTTCAGGACTTTCTACTTGTAATTCGGGTCGAAAGTGGTCTTGACCATTACCACTTAAAAAGTCCGGTTTACTGACCATATTATTCACATCCCGCTAAGTTAACTAGTCGCCTGCGGACGCGGTCTTGGGGAGCCACTGCGGTCTTGGGGTCTCCCCCATGAGCGACTGGCGTGGGAAACCCTCGTTTACTCGCTGTATCACCGCGTCCTCATATCGCCTGGTCTGAGTGATTTTCATCTTTATCCTCGCAGCAGTTGTTTGACTGTTCCCACCAACTCGGTTGGTTGAAATGGTTTGGCTATGTAAGCATCGGCACCTTGTTTCATACCCCAGTAACGATCAAATTCTTCGCCTTTGGAAGAACACATAACCACTGGAACATTTTGAGTTTTTGGGTCAGATTTTAATCTCCGACAAACTTCGTAGCCGTTCATCCGGGGCATGACAATATCTAATACCACTAAATCAGGAGGTGCGCTTTGAATTGCCTCCAACGCTTCTAGACCATCGCTGGCATGGGTAACTACTAAACCAGTTGCTTTCAGGAGGTCTGTGATCATCTCCCTTTGTGCGATACTATCTTCCACAATCAGAACTGTACTCATAAATGTCTATCTTCCTCCTGATGTAGAGGTTCCTAGTTGGAACATTCCCTGATTCCTCCGTAAGTATTAAATGTATAAATTATCCTAAATGCTCACTAGATTACTGAATATTGGTGTTTTACGGTATTGATTGATTCTGTGATAGCATTTTTTACCTCATCTTGATGGAATCAACAAATATCGGATCTCTTTTATACCCCTTACACAATAGATTTTACGAATATAGTTCAATTTTTCCCATGATTTATGCTCTATTATTGTCAACACTGTTGGTGTAGATGTATTTCTCTACGAGCATGAGCAGCTCAGTATCTGTGAATGGTTTTGTCAAATAATCTGTTGCCCCGACCATATTAGCTCTGACTCGATCAATAAATCCATCTTTACCAGTAAGCATGATAATCGGTATTATCCGAAATGGGGTGGATTGTCGCAGCATGGCGCAAATCTCGTATCCTGCCAGTTCTGGCATAGTGATGTCGCAGATGATTAAATCTGGCTTGAGTTGAAAAATGATACCAAGCGCCTCTAGAGGATTGGTAAAAACGATCGCTTCATAACCTTGGGTTTGTAGTATAGACTCTACAGTTTTACAGATGGCGATCGCATCGTCAATACATACTATCCGTCCTCTGTAATTTTCCGGTAAATCCTGAGTTCCTATGTAATTCTCTGCTTTAGAAGTAACTGAATATACTATTTGCAGCCAACCTTGCTGTACATAGGGATATATTGCCTTGGCAACTGTCAAAATATCTCGGTTGAGATAGCGAGCCAATTGACGCAGGGATGTTTTACCATCTGCCCATTGCTGTAGCTTATCTAATGTTGCTGCTGGTAGTGAAGCCAGCCGAACTCTGTCAGCCAATACTGGTAATTCTTCAGGAGACTGAATATATGGATATAGTTGCTTCCACTCTTGTACCTGCTTGATAATTTTGGTCACAAGAGGGGCAACTTCTAAAGTTTTTAACTGTGGTGCAAGTGCAACACCCTGGCGAAAAATGAAATGACCTTGATGTAAACTCAGCAAGTCGAACAGGGTTTCATGCACCAAGGAGTTGATGATATTAGCCGCTATCTTGGGGTTGATGATGTTTTGCTCCAAGAGTGCCCAAATATAGCCGTACTCTGGCATATTCATTGCTGCGAGGGAAGTCAGCCGTTTTTCATTGGGTTGCATCTCGACTCGGTAATGACGTAAATAATCGTTAATCCGAGAAAAACAACTCTCGCCTGCTTGGCAATAAATTATTTGACCGTTACCAAAAAAAACAAACCACGACTGTTGTTGAGGGCGATGTCTCAAAGCCTCGTCTCGTTCCAGTTTTTTGCTAGGTTGAAAACTTTGAGTCTCTACTAATAGTTGTCCAGTTCGTTGTCCTAACTCAATTAAGTGTAGGATGCTACAAATATCAATTTCATTTAAATTTCCCTGCATTTAGCTAAAAGGTACTCCCTTTAAACAATTCAAAATTCAAGTTGCGCTTTAAAATTGAAGATTGTTGACGACGGGGATTTCAAGCCCGACTGAAACACAAGCAAAGAATACATTCAGCCATCAACTTTAAACTTTCGTAATACACTTAGTCAAAGCTAGTGTTAACACGGAAGTCATCATCACAGCCATCAGTACAAAATATAAAGGCGCGGCCAAGTCGCTCTGTTGATATCTTGCAATATTCTCAACAAGGACTCTCAAGGTTCCAAGCTAATAACACAAGCACTTGAATTGGATTTAGTTATCGCAATCATAGATGATGAACCTGTGGAAATTACTGGGACTGTTGCAAGATATCAGCGTTATAAATATCAAGACGAATATCAAGCGTCTATAAATAATTGTGTCTGTCTTGTTTTGCTCAATTTAGGTTCAGTGAAACAAGTTAACAGAATTATCTAAGGTATATACCAAACATTGACTTTGAGTGCATCAATAAGGAATAACGGTGTGCTGTATTTAGCAGAAGTACAAAAGCAAAAAGGCGGCTTACTTGGTGGTGGTTCCAAAGCGGAACTAAAACTACTAGCTTGTCAAAAAACTGACCAAAATTGGAATCCTGTAACAGAAGAAGTAATTGCTGCGGAGGAAGCTAGTAAATTAAATGATGGTGCATTAGTACTAGTTGAGATCAATCCAAATCGTCAAGTGCAGCGGGTTCAGGAGGCTGGGCGGCCGCTAGTTAATATTTTGCAGAATTTTTCTCGCCAGTTGGAAAAGTTTAAGCTCAAAGAAGACGAGATTGATCAGTGGAAGCAATCTTTGACGTTTCAGGCGCAAGAGTTGAATCGCCGCGAAATGGATATGGAGGTGCGCTTAGAACAGCTGCAACAAGCGGAGGATGATTTTCAACGGTTAGATGAGCAAAAACAAGAAGTTGATGCATCCCGTGAGGAAATTGAGCGTTTACAAGCCGAAATTGATCGCAATCGTCAAGAACTAGAAGGGGCTTGGGAGCATTTACGGGGTGAACAACGCCGCCTGGAGGAACGTGAAGCCGATGGCCAACAGGGGACTGTTTTAGATGAGGAACAAAGTCGAGTGATGAGTGAGTTACTCGATCGCTTATCGAGTCGTGTTGCTCCCACTGAAGCAGTTAGGGAACACTTGCATTTTGCTTTTGAATTAGTAGAAAACCAGCAAACCACTCTCAATCCACACTGGCAGAAACTAGAGCAGCAAAAAACTCTGGCTACTCAACACCAACAGGAAATCGAACAGCTAGCGCAAACATTGAGCGATCGCCAACATGCATGGCAACAAGCCCAAAACTCTCTAGCACAGCAAACAGGACTGTTACAAGTAAATACAGCAGATCTTGCTAACAAGCAAGAATACGCGCGAATGCTCCAGGAGCAATTACGCAATCAAGAAGATTTATACCAACAGATTCATTCGTTGGCTGCAACCTCTGATGGTGTTGTTCTCAGCCAGCAAGTTGATGTGGCAACTTTGCAAAAAATGCCTCTAGATGAACTACAAAAAATAGTCAAAGACATTCAAGATAAGTTAGAAATCGACTCTAGTTTTGTTCACGATCAAGAACAAGAACTGAAATACAAGCAAGAAGCTATAGAAGAACTAAACAACAAGATTAATCAAGCATCTAACCAGGACATTATCAATTTAGAAATGGAACTGACAGATGAAAAAGACCTCTATCAGATGTTAAATTCTAGCTTGGTGGGACAACGCCGCAATTTGTTACAGCGGCAGAAGGTTCTTAAACAACATCAAAATATCCTGTTGCGGCGACAAGGGCAGATTATTGACGATGTAGAAGAGAATCAACAAATTAATTTGGGGCCAATTCTGTCACAAATTGAAATTCAGCGACAACAATATTCACAGGAAATACAGAAGCTGGAAAAAGAAATTGAGCAGATGCGTGCTGGGATGGAATTAGCTCAAGGGATGGTTGATAATCAAACTCACGACTTGGAAGAGAAACGCCAAGAATTAAAAGCGATCGAAGAAAATTTACTGTCTGTGCGAACCGCAAGCGCTCAATGTTGGGGTCAAATTAATCTCTATCAAGAAGCATTACAGCCAATTCAAGACGCCGTTGATAGCTTACGTCATAAACTACAGGGAGTTGCTGAATCTTTGAATCAAGTTCAAGAAACTGGTGATTATCAACTGCAAGCGATCGCCCAAATGCGTCAAACTCTCCAAAGTTTGATGTCTTAAAAAAGATCAGAAAAATGTATTAGTTATGTCCCTAGTTTTTTCTTAGGGTAGCCCGACAAGTCAAACTATAGAGATTGAAAAACTGAAAATGGCAATATGGGTACTATATGTGAATATCTACTCATTGACATTTACAACCATGAATGCAAAAGCAAAATTATCAACTTATGCGACTCTAACCATTGCCTTTTGTTCTCTAACTATTGGGACAGTTCTAGCTCAAATAAAACTGACAAACCAATCAAAATTATTTATTAATGGTATTGGACAGGTTAGAGTTGGGATGACTGTATCTCAAGCATCGCAGGCTGCTGGGACACGGTTAATTAGTGATCCACCTAATAACGATTGTTACTACGTTAAGCCTCAAAGGGAACCAAAAGAGATTGGCTTTATGGTGACAGCAGGTCGCATTGCTCGGATTGATGTATGGAGAAATAGAGAAATTACTACCCTCAAAGGCGCAAAAATTGGTGATACCGAAGCGCGAATCAAGTCACTTTACCCAGGACAAATCAAAGTTACATCTCATGAATACATAATAGGAGGACACTACCTCACCTTGATACCAAAAGACCGTGCTAACCGAAATTATCGTGTTGTATTCGAGACTGATGGCAAGCGTGTTACGTCTTTTAGGTCAGGTAAACTACCAGAAGTTGAGTATGTTGAAGGATGTTCTTGATTTAAACCAACAACACCTTTCAGAGGGAGTGGCGATGTGGGAGTAGGGAACCCACGCCTTAAGGCGTAGGATTGAAGTAAGGACGCATTGTGCCTCGTTGCAAGCAATCTCGGCACAAATCTTTTCCTAACAGTCGGCAATGACCCACAAAAGACAGTTTTTAATGTTTTTGTATCCCTACTCCCTACTCCCTACTCCCTACTCCCTGTTTTTGTAATATTCATCCCTTCATAAGGTCTAGGACTTCTATAGAGTTTAACTGTTTGGTCTTCATGACCACTAGCTAGGATTTGTCCATGAGAATTATCAGGGGGTGGAGAAACGGCGATCGCCCAAACACCACTACTATATCCCTGAAAGGTTCTAATACAGTGCCCTGTGCGAATATCCCAAAACTTGATTGCTTGGTTTTCATCACTGGCAATTAAGGTATGACATTTGACTCACTACTGGACTATTTCAGCTAAAATAATGCAATAAATTCTGTAGGTTGGGTTGAGGAGCGAAACCCAATATGGATAAGCTAATCTGCCTTTAACTTGCATAATCCTTTGCCTCAGAAAGACGCGGGGACGCGGGGATGCAATTTGAATGATTATTAGCTTATCAGTGTTGGGTTGAACGAAGTGAAACCCAACTTACGCCTATTAAATCTAATGCACTAAATTAGCTCAAACAATCTACTACAACAAACTTTGCTGTTTCAACTTAACTAGTGCATCTTCAGCAGCAGCTTTCTCAGCATCTTTTTTATTACGTCCTTTACCTTCACCATATTCTTGTTCACCCACAAATACTTTAGCGGTGAAAACTGGCACGTGAGACAAACCGCCTGCTTGAACAGTGACATATTTGGGAGGATTTGGAGTAACATTGCGGTGTACCCATTCCTGAAAGCGATTTTTTGAATCTACATTAGAGCGAGACTCTACAATTTTCTGAGGTACAGACTTAAATAGTGGTTTAACAACAACACGAACTGCTTCAATATCTGAACTATTGTCTAGATAGTAAGCACCAATCACAGCTTCAAAAGTGCTGCTGAGTAAATTAGGGTTTTGGTAGCCTCCGTCCAAAATAGCACCTTTGCCTAAACGCATTCTCAAGTCCAAACCAACCTCAATAGCGAACTTGGCCAATTGCTTTTCGTCAACTAGCGCCGAACGCCGCCGAGTGAGTTCATCTTCCCCTATTTCTGGATGAAGACGATAAAGATATTCACCACTTAAGAAATTGAGTACAGCATCACCGAGAAATTCTAAACGTTCATTGTGTTCGCCTTCTCCTGGATTTTCATGAACATAAGAACGGTGAGTCAGCGCCCGACGTAGGAGTTTCTCATCCTGAAATATTAAAAGTTTATGCATTATTATCTTTTGTCTTGTTGCAGAAATTGACTGTTGGAAAAGTGTACAAATACTTGTTTTATTCGACTAGTTTTTAGAAGCTATGCTTTTTAAGCAGCTAGTCTATTTATTTCAGGTAAAAACAATTCCTGATTTTGTTTTCTGACCTTACCATCTTTAACAGCAGCATCAACAAACTGACTGAAATTTTTAAATTTCTGACCATTGGATGTGGCAATAGAAGAACATCCTTGATATCGAGTGCAACGCTCACGCATCAATTTATCAATACGGCTAAAACCTGTTTGCTTACCTTGAGTTAAAGCAGTTTCGATAGCTTCAATCAAGTATTTTATAGCCTCATTGTAATTAATTTTAGACTTAATAGAAGTGGCTTGAGTTTGATTAATATGGTTAACTAACTTAGGTAAATCGTCTATAAAATGAAATTCATTAGCCAGACCTTTCAAATCTTTTTTTACATTACCTTTTTGGGCAAAGATGATAACTTTGATATCCTTAGTTTGCAAAAGTTTAACAGTGCTAATAAAATCTCCGTCTCCTGAAATTAGGATAACTATGTTGGGAAAATAATGTTTAGAAACATCGTCAATCAAGTCAGATTTTAATTGATTGTCTGCACTATTTTTTAAAGTGCAGGTAACATCTCGATATTCATAGCCAATTTCTTGCAACTCATCTTTTGCAGCCAAATGATTTTGATATAGTGAGTTATGGTAGATTTTCTTACTAATAATCTTCCCTTTTGATTTCACAAAAATTAGTAGAGATTTTGCTAAATCTTGACTTAAAGGTACATTTTGCAAATCGCAATAGATATAAACATTGAGTTGCTTTTGACTGGTTTGTCCGTTTGATGCTGAATAATTTGTTTCCATTGTAATGTACCCAGATTTTAGTTTTGTTAACTGGACAGCATCAAATTGCACATCTAGCAATAGCATCGGCTTGTACTAGGAATTGATGCTTCAAAATCCCTATGCCAAGCTTTTCACTATCACTTTTGTTTGATTCATGTCTCAGCCGTAGAATTCCTAGCTTCCTACCAAGTTTCTTGTCATCTTCTCCTCTGAAGATTCATTCAACTATCTCATCTTGCTATTGCAAATTTAGTTGAATCAGTTAACCTGATACAGTGCTAAATCTTCAGCCGAAGGGATGACACGAAGCATCAGTAGGAAAATAAGAATTCTGCCGCTGAGACAAGATCAAAAACCTGCGCTTGAGAGTGCGGTTATTTTGCTGTCTATACACAGATTGGCATGGTATTAAAAGCACGTCAATATTTGTTTACATAAGCTTTAAAAATTTGGCTTTGGTGTAAATACTTTACTTAAATCCAGATTTAAATTAGTAAAAATAGGTAAAACAATTCGTTTATTTAAGTAACCACGTACTTAATATTTATTTAAATGAACCGCCAAGATGAGGCAGTGCGTTGCAAGCAGCGAGTAAAGGAGGGTTTCCCTCGGTTGTACCAACTGTTGTGCCAAGAGGAAAGAAGTGCAAGTTTATAGAGAATTGATATGAATTGCTCCGTTATTTTAAATGTGCCAGAAATTGGTATGCTAAGAGCCAAGACTACATAATTATCAAACCATGCCCGCGCCTACTCTCAACCCCACTTTTACTGCTTTTCCGCTGACAGCTGTAGTCGGTCAAGAAGCAATTAAGTTAGCTTTGCTGTTAGCAGCAGTTGATCCAGGATTGGGGGGAGTGGCGATCGCAGGTCGTCGCGGTACGGCAAAATCTGTAATGGCACGTGCTATCCACGCCTTACTTCCACCTATTGAAGTTGTCAAAGGCTCGATTAGCAACTGTGACCCTAACCACCCTGAAGAATGGGATGACTTATTATCTACACAGACTATAGATAATATCTCTACTGAAATTATCCCTGCGCCCTTCATCCAAATTCCGCTAGGTGTCACAGAAGACCGACTTCTAGGTTCGGTGGATGTGGAACAGTCGGTAAAACAAGGTGACACTGTATTTCAACCGGGGTTACTCGCTACCGCTAACCGAGGTGTCTTATATGTGGATGAAATCAATCTATTAGATGATCAAATTAGTAACCAGCTACTGACAGTATTATCTGAAGGACGCAACCAAATTGAGCGGGAAGGGATTAGTTTTCAACATCCTTGCAAGTCGCTGTTTATCGCCACCTATAACCCTGAAGAAGGAGCCTTAAGAGAGCATTTATTAGATAGAATTGCGATCGCTCTATCTGCTGACGGTGTACTCGGACTAGATCAAAGAGTACACGCAGTTGAGGTGGCGATCGCCTATTCCCAATCTCCCCAAGAATTTCTCCAGCAGTACAGCGAAGACTTAGACGCCCTCAAAACTCAAATTATTTTGGCACGGGAATGGCTTAAAGATGTCTGCATTACCCACGAACAAATTACTTATCTTGTGAATGAAGCCATTCGTGGTGGTGTGCAGGGACATCGCGCTGAGTTGTTTGCTGTGCGGGTTGCCAAGGCGGCTGCGGCTTTAGAAGGACGAACAGCAGTTAATGCTGAAGATTTGCGCCATGCCGTAGAATTGGTGATTGTTCCACGCGCCACAATTGTGCAGACACCACCACCTGAACAACCACCCCCACCACCCCCACCCCCACCGCAAAATCAAGAAGAAGAACCCCCAGATAAACCAGAACAAGAAGAACAAGAAGAACAGGAAGAACAGGAAGAAAATCAACAGCAAGAACCCCCTAGTATTCCTGAAGAGTTCATCTTTGACCCCGAAGGAGTCATCCTTGATGATAGTGTGCTTTATTTTGCACAAATGGCAAAACGCCGGGGTAAATCTGGCAGTCGCAGTCTCATCTTATCTGAAGACCGGGGACGCTATATTAAGCCGATGCTGCCCAAGGGAAAGGTGCGACGTATTGCCGTAGATGCCACACTCAGAGCCGCAGCCCCGTATCAAAAAGCACGGAGAGCCAGACAGCCCGGTAAAAAAGTAATTGTTGAGCCTGGTGATATTCGCTCTAAACGTCTGGTACGTAAAGCTGGGGCGTTAGTAGTTTTTGTCGTTGACGCTTCTGGCTCAATGGCCCTCAACCGGATGCAGTCGGCTAAAGGTGCAGTCATGCAACTTTTAACCGAAGCTTATCAAAACCGTGACCAAGTAGCTTTAATCCCCTTCCGGGGAGAACAAGCAGAGGTATTATTACCACCAACGCGTTCTATTGCCTTGGCACGTAATCGTTTGGAAAGGTTGCCATGTGGTGGAGGTTCGCCCCTAGCCCATGGTTTAACACAAGCCGTGCGCGTCGGCTTAAATGCCCAAATGAGTGGCGATATTGGGCAAGTTGTGATCGTTGCAATCACTGATGGGCGTGGTAATATTCCTTTAGCGCGTTCGTTGGGTGAACAGTTAGAACCTGGGGAAAAACCAGACATTAAAACGGAATTGTTAGAAATTGCAGCGAGAATCCGTGGTTTAGGATTGCAACTGTTAATGATTGATACGGAGAGCAAATTCGTTTCTACTGGCTTTGCTAAAGAATTAGCCCAAACAGCAGCAGGCAAGTATTATCACTTGCCAAAAGCCACAGATCAAGCCATTGCGGCTATGACCAAAGGTGCGATCGCTGATTTAAAATCTCGTTGAGATGAGGGGCACAAAATTAAGACCCTGTAGCTACTGCTTGCGGTTGTAAGTAGCAAATTAAATCCTGAATTCCTTTTTGCAGATACCGTGTTACAGTCATCGGACTAGTACCAATATTTTTGGCGGCATCCTTGCGAGAAAGTTCTTTCAAAAAAACCATTTCAACTGCCATCCGGGGTTTTTCTTCTAACATGTTGATTGCCCCTTGGAGTTGTTGCCGTTCTTCGTCTTGTTGCTGAAGACTAGTAGAACGGGGACAAGGAAGTGCTTCACCCAAGGTGATTTGGCAATCAACATTGTTAACAGCAGTGGCATCTAGGCTCAAAGGCATCCGGTTTTGAGCTGCTAATTTGGTTTCTTGCCATTCTTGCAGAGATACTTTAAGTTCTTTGGCAATTTCAGTATCTTTGGGAGGACGACCTAGAGAAATAGCCAATTCTTTGCGAACTTTTTGCCCTTCATTATATAGTTCTTGCCAGCGACGAGGAATTTTTAATAGAGTACTGCGATCGCGTAAAAAATGCAGCATCTCACCTCGAATGTATGGCACAGCAAAGGAACTAAAAGCGTATCCTTGGCTGGGGTCAAAACGCTCAATTGCCCTAATTAAACCAAAATAGCCAATTTGTTCTAAATCTTCATAAGGTTCATTACATTGATGGCTAAATTTATGAGCCATCTTCCGCACTAAACCAGTATGTAACTGTACAAGTCGATTACGAAGTCTAATAGAGGGATTCTGGTGGTATAAGTGTAATAATTCTATACCTTCAGTTCGCAAAGAGGACTCACTAGTTGCCATATAAATTCCTTTGTTCTAACTCCTTCTCTGGAGGAATTGGAGTTGCGTATATCTTCTTTTAAGCTGTCATTATTTTCCTCAGCTGAGTTTGAATAAGCCATCGTTGTTCCACTGAACTTATCGGGGGCCTGACTCTAGAATTCAGTATTTGTACGCATGATTTTACGCGTTTATCCGTTGCTACTCATTGTGATTTTTCAAAAACAATAGAAGAGTTATAAAATTTGGTGCAAAATCAAGTGCTAATGAAGAAAGCATGAGATAGAGATAATTTCTCTCTTGATTTCATTAGACCTCTTGCATAAATCTTTTTTTACCGGGCTACGCCCCGCTTCTGTGCGAGACGCTTCGCGAACGCTAACACGCAAAGGCAAGGCAGTGCGTTGCGGGGGTTTCCAAGGTAGCTTTTAGGGGGAAACTTCCCCCTAAACATGCCGCCCCGTTGTAGCAAGTGTCATCGGGCTCCCCGACTTGTAGCAACTGCCGCGCAAAGAAAGAAACTGTAATTAGGACTTTTGCAAGAAGTCTATTCTTTACATACAAGAGTCAAAAAGTGCTTTTGCAAAAAATCTAGTTGCACAGTATATATTTTTTATCTACTTAACTTCTTTTCCTACCACACCTTTGTTGGGTTTCTCACCTCAAATGAAAATATTGGTCAAAATAGAAATAAGCAGTATGTTTCCCTAGAAACCAATTTTTCCATATGAGCAATACCAGTAACTTTCGTGAAGCTATCCGTGAGGCTAGAACTCAAGCCCTGATTGGGCCAAACGTAATCGCCAACGCCCTACCTTACGTCGGTGGTGGATTGGTGCTAACAGCCTTGGGAACCTATGGTGGTTTGGGAGTTCTCCGTACTAACCCTGGACTGTTCTTTCCCACTTTCATTGGTGCGATAATTCTCCAGTTAATTTTATTCTTCGTTGCCCAAAATGTTGCCCAAAAGGGTAACAATGGTCTGGCACTGCCCTTACTGGCAACTTATAGTCTCCTGTCTGGATATACTCTCAGTGGCTTAGTAAATGTTGCTTTGAGAAGCCAAGGTGTTGGCATTCAAGGCATTGGTTTGGCGGCCCTTGGTTGTGGCATCACCTTTATTGCTGCCCGTCAAATTGGTTCTAATCTCTCTGAACAGGATGGCATGGCTTTAAGCAAAACCATCAATCTCGGCATCATTGCCTTGGTGGTTGTGTGCCTTGCTCAATTCATTTTTGCTTTGTTTGGTGTTTTTACGCCAAATTGGTTAGAAATCGCCATCTCCGGCTTAGGGGTATTTTTGTTTGTTGGGGCTTCAGTCGTTGATTTCTACATCTTGCCGCGCACTTACCGCAACGACCAGTATTTACCCGCAGCCTTATCGATGTATCTCACTTACATCAACCTATTCGTTTTTATTTTGCGGTTACTGATTGCTCTCAATGGGCGTGATTGATAATTAGGGAGTAGGGAGTGGCACTTCGACTTTGCTCAGTAACCAAGAGTAGGGAGTGGGGAAAGGAAATTTTCATTATGCTTTGTTGTTAGCCCTACTCACGAAAGTTTTGTGAGAAAGAAAATATCAGAGTTATAGAATTCAACCGTGGTTATGCATCAGTAGCCACGGTTTTTTTAGGGTTGCAGCATTGAATAGACCTCTTGCATAAATATTTTTTTGTTGGGCTACGCCCCGCTTCGCTAACACGCAGAGGCGCAGCGAAAAGTTCTGTTCGCGTAGCGTCTCCGTCAGGAGAAGGAGGGTTTCCCTCCGTAGGAAACTTTTCAAGACAGAGACGCAGAGAAGAGAACGCAAAGAAGGACTTTTGCAAGAGGAATTATGAATTTTGTATGGACGTAGCATTACTACGTTCCTAGAATTTGCCCAACTACAGTTAAATAATTCGTAATTCGTAATTAAAATCAAAAATACAAATAGAATAAGAGCTGTCTCAAATTTAAAAGCGCTCTATCTATCATACTGAGCAAGTACTATGGAAGTCTTAGAACTCAAACGCGAAATCGAAACGTTGTCTGGCCGCCTGGGTAAAACCCAGGACTATCTTTGACCTACCTGCACTGACTGCCAAAATTCAAGATTTAGAACAAATATCAGCTCAACCCGAATTTTGGAATGACCAAGCTCAAGCCCAGCAAACGCTGCAAGAACTCAACGAACTTAAAGCACATGTTCAGCAGTATGATCAGTGGCAAGCTAATCTGGAAGATACTAAAGCAGTCGTTGATCTGTTGGAGTTAGAAACCGACGAAGCGCTACTGCAAGAAGCGGAATCTACCATTACTAAGCTCAATCGTGATCTCGATCAGTGGGAATTACAACAGTTGCTCTCTGGCCTCTACGATCATGAAGGGGCAGTACTGACGATTAATGCTGGTGCTGGTGGTACAGATGCCCAAGATTGGGCGTTTATGTTGCTGCGGATGTACACCCGTTGGGCAGAAACCCACGGTTATAAGGTGCATCTAACTGAAGAGTCGGAAGGAGATGAAGCAGGAATTAAGTCAGCAACCCTGGAAATTACTGGTCGCTATGCCTATGGTTATTTGCGCTCAGAAACAGGTACGCATCGCTTAGTGCGGATTTCACCCTTCAATGCTAATGGCAAGCGGCAGACCAGTTTTGCTGGGGTGGAAGTGATGCCACAGATAGATAGTTCTGTGCAGCTAGAAATTCCAGAGAAGGATTTGGAAATAACGACTTCGCGGTCTGGTGGTAAAGGTGGGCAAAACGTCAACAAGGTAGAAACAGCGGTGCGGATTGTTCATATTCCCACGGGTATTGCTGTGCGTTGTACAGAGGAACGTTCTCAGCTACAAAATAAAGAGAAAGCCCTCGCTCGTCTTAAAGCCAAGTTGTTGGTGATTGCCAGAGAACAACGTGCCCAAGAAATTGCCCAAATTCGCGGTGATATGGTAGAGGCTTCCTGGGGCAACCAAATCCGTAATTATGTGTTTCACCCTTACCAAATGGTAAAGGATTTACGGACAGAGATAGAAACCACTGCTATTACTGATGTGATGAATGGCGAGTTGGATGCATTCATTCAAGCCTATTTGCGTCAGGAAAACCAACTTGTAGAAAATCCTGCGTAACTTTAATTGCAGGTTAGTAGAGACGTGCTATGTCGCGTCTCTATTTTTGGTAACAGTGCCTACAAAGCGATCGCACCTCTATATCGGTCAACTGTTAGATTTATATATAAATAGTCTGCGATCAATACACTGATGAAGTTATGAGTAACTCTCCTTCAGGCGAACCTCAACCTAGCTACGTAAAACTCGCTATGCGAAACATGGTGCGAAAGGGCGGGACATCTTTAAAACATTTTGCACTAACTACTATTGGGCTTTTAGCGCTGCTTGTGGGTCTTGCTTACCTGACTCGCTAATGAGTAGTAGCTGGGGATTGGGCATAAGGGAGACACTACGCGTAGCAAGATCCCGCAGAGTATGACTTTGCTCAGTACAAGTTCCCAATTCCCCATTCCCTTTTTCACCTAAATATGCCAGGAGATTAAGTGCCCCCAAAAGTTGAATTATATGTGGAGGATGATTTTAACGAGCTATCTCCAATAGCATTTGTGAGTATTGGCGAGACTCATTTCCCAATTTCTGCTGCAATCTGGGAAAACTGGTTTAATTGCTGGTTGGAAATACTTCGCTTTGATTTGCCGTCAGCACCAAGTTACGAAATAGGGCTGCGATTGACAAATGACTCACAAATTCAAACACTTAACGCCCAGTATCGTCACCAAAATAAGCCTACAGACGTTTTAGCTTTTGCCGCTTTGGAGGTAGACTTTCCCCAAAGTGAAGAAATGCTTGCTTCTATGCCTTTATCTTTAGGTGATATTATTGTGTCTTTAGATACTGCTAATCGTCAAGCTCAACAACAGGGACATAGCTTATCAACTGAGCTAGCTTGGTTAGCTGCTCACGGGTTGCTACATTTGTTGGGCTGGGATCA
Organism: Desmonostoc vinosum HA7617-LM4; assembly: GCA_019359515.1. Classification (GTDB taxonomy): domain Bacteria; phylum Cyanobacteriota; class Cyanobacteriia; order Cyanobacteriales; family Nostocaceae; genus Desmonostoc; species Desmonostoc vinosum. The sequence goes on from JAHHHC010000001.1 coordinate 189,711, forward strand.
TCCTGATGAAGAAAGTTTAGGAAGAATGCTAAAACAGCAAGTGATATTGCTGAATGCAATCGGTATTGCTATTGACATAGAATAGCTGTGATTAGTATGTTCGCAAGTGTTAATCTTGGGTGATACTTTTATAATATATCTGTAAAAATTGCCTAAAATTACCTCAAATCTTATCACTCTATTAAAATTAGTGAAAAATCCCACTCTAACTCTTTCTTCTTTGTATTTTTAAGCCTATGTCCCAAAAAATTTCTCCACCACCAACACCCAATACCTTACAAACGCTAGTGACCAAAGACCGAGAATTCTCCTGGCAGGTGGCTTCTAATTTATTAGTGAGCTTTAAGTACGCCTGGGCTGGAATTAGCTATAGTTTTCAAACACAACGCAACTTTCGCATTCATGTCAGTGTTTGCGCTTTGGCGATCGCAATGAGCGTTTTTTTACATCTGCAAGCAGTGGAAATAGCAATAATTGGTATAACTAGTGGTTTAGTTTTGGCATTAGAGTTACTGAATACAGCGATCGAATCTCTTGTAGATTTAACAGTTAAGCAGACTTACCATGAATTGGCAAAAATTGCTAAAGACTGTGCTGCTGGTGCTGTGCTGATCTCAGCTTTTGTAGCTGTGCTGGTAGCTGCTGTACTGCTATTGCCTCCTTTAATGGTGTTAATTATGTCAGCTTTATAAACGTGGGATAATTAGATCCTATTTTGAGAAAAACATATATCAAGGTCAGTAATGGTAATTGGTAGTATGTATAAACCAATTACCTATTACTAAAAGCACACATTAAGTGGCAGAAATCAGGAGCGATCGCCTGTGATTATAGTCATTGATAATTACGATAGTTTTACATATAATTTGGTGCAATACCTGGGAGAGTTAGCGCTAGAGTTCCCAGTTGCAGCTGATATTAAAGTTTTTCGTAACGACAAAATCTCCATAGATGAAATTCGCGCTTTCCAGCCAGATGTCGTAGTTATCTCCCCTGGCCCTGGTCGCCCAGAAGATGCAGGAGTTTCCTTAAAATTAATCGAACAGCTAGGGCCAAACTTACCAATTCTAGGTGTTTGCTTGGGACATCAAAGCATTGGTCAAGTATTCGGTGGTAAGATCGTGTCCGCTCCAGAGTTGATGCATGGTAAAACTTCTCAAGTTTCTCACACAGGGGTAGGGGTTTTTCAAGGATTAGAAAATCCCTTAACCGCTACCAGGTATCATAGTTTGGTGATTGATCGCGAAACCTGTCCTGAGGTCTTAGAAATCACAGCTTGGGTTGAAGATGGCACCATTATGGGAGTACGACACCGGAACTATCCTCACATTCAAGGCGTCCAGTTTCATCCAGAGAGTGTTCTGACATCTTCAGGAAAACAGTTATTGCGAAACTTTCTGGAACAATTACAGTCGAGAGAGTAATTAATGAAACGACGACAGTTGATGGGCTATGCTGGGGCGGGGTTAGTAACAACTTTAGCAACTACCTTAGGTTCAAACCTGCAAGCTGATGCCCAATCTAGCGGTTTATCAGTTCAGTGGTTGGGTCATACTTGCTTTCTATTCACTGGTAGTGGTACGAAAATAATTGTCAATCCATTTCGAGCGGTCGGTTGTACTGCTAAGTATCGTCCCCCGAAAGTGGCAGCAAATTTGGTACTAATTAGCAGTCAATTGCTGGATGAAGGAGCGGTAGATGGACTACCAGGAAATCCTAAGCTAATATATGAGCCTGGAGTTTACGAGTTCCAAGGTATTAAATTCCAAGGAGTTGCCATAGACCACGATCGCAAAGGTGGTAAGCAATTTGGCTCAAATACTGCTTGGAGTTGGAAACAAGGCGGAATTAACATCCTCCATTTAGGGGGTGCTGCGGCACCGATTTCCATCGAGCAAAAAATCCTCATGGGGCGTCCCGATGTGTTATTTATCCCTGTGGGAGGCAGTGCAAAAGCCTACAATGCTCAAGAAGCAAAGCAGGCTATCGAGGTGTTAAATCCTAAGTTGATAGTTCCCACGCATTATCGGACACAAGCGGCTGATGAAGCTACCTGTGAGATTACACCTCTGGATGATTTTCTCAACTTGATGCAAGGTGTAACAGTACGCCGTAGTAATGGAGATACTATTGCCTTGAGTCCTGGGAAGTTGCCAGAGAATGGGACGATTCAGGTTTTGAGTTACAAGTTTTAGAAAGACATGAGGGGGATGAGGGGGATGAGGGAGAAATTTTCTCTTTGTGCCTACGTCCCCGTGTCTCCGCGTCCCCCTTCGGGTGACGCTCGCAAGCTCGCTAACGCAGTCGCCTGCGGAGGGAAACCCTCCTTTACTCGCTGTCTCACCGTGTCCCCGCGTCCTCTTCCCCACTCCCTACTCCCTACTCCCCACTCCCTCATCCGTAGTTAAGCTGTATACCACTCAGAAGTAAGTCTATCTGCTTCGCTGATGGGGGTTTCAGTTGCTTGTGTACCATCCATCACCCAAATGCTATCTGCACCTGTTTGCTGATCACGCCAGTAGATGTCTGTCTTGCCATCGCCGTTGAAATCGCCAAGGGATGGTTTTAAGGCGGCGCTATTGCTTGAGAGGAAAGCTTCACTGGCAACTGTTGTACCATCCATCAACCAAGCGGTGTTTTCGCCTGTGGTCTCATTGTGCCAGAAGACGTCAGTTTTGCCGTCGCCGTTGAAGTCGCCAATGCTCGATTTCCAAGAGGCATCAAGTGTATTTAAAGTACCTTCACTAACGATAATGCCATTCACTGTCCAAATTTTGTTTTCACCTGTTGTTTGATTGCGCCACAGGATATCAGTACTTAAATCACCGTTAAAATCGCCCAGGGTATAAGTCCAGGCCGCATCTTGGGATTGGAGGGCAAACTCACTCTTTTGTGAACCGTCCATGAACCAAACTTTGTTTTCACCAGTTGATTGATTACGCCAGAAGATGTCACTCTTGCCATTGCCGTCGAAATCAACAACAGTAGGAGTCAATGCTGTATCTGTGTTGTCTAGAACGGTGCCATTGGTAACTGTTGTACCATCAACTTCCCAAATCGCATTTTGGCCGGTTTGAGCATTATGCCAGAAGATATCAGTTTTGCGATCGCCGTTGAAATCGCCAATGCTTGGTGTCCAACCTGCATCAACTTTCTCTAAAGAAACTGCATTAGCAACGTTAGTGCCATCCATCAATACGATGACATTCTCACCTGTTGTTTGATTACGCAATAAGAAGTCAGTTTTTTGATCGCTATTAAAGTCGGCAGTTTTGTAAGTCCAAGCAGATACATCATATTGACCCAACGAACCCTGTTGAATAATGGTTGCACCATCCATCAAACGAACCACAATCTCACCGGTTTGAGAATTGACCCAAAGTTTATCTGTTTTACCATCACCATTAAAATCAGGAACGATCGCAGCACTAGTTAAGTAAGGATTAGGATTAGGATTGGCTGCTGCATCTAAAGAATTAGTCAGCGGTTCATACAGTGTAGACGCAGAACTTTTACTACTAAAAGTAGAAACAGAACCCAATGGGTCTAAGCTATCAACTGATGATGTTAATATTTGCGATTTTTGAAAAGATTCGGATGCCCATTTTGATGTATTCAAAGATAAGTTTGAGGTATTTTTACTGCCAAACATGATGTGTTTTTATGAGTGGTGGTCATACCTTTTTAACTTTTATTGATTATCTATTTCTGTCAATAAATAACATTTGCTTGGGTTTTATATTTTCTTTATAAACTCTATTTTTTGTTAAATGTCAGCTTTTGTAAATAATGTTTTAGATGATTTTTGTTAATTTTTCAAGTGCTATACAAACAATTAAAAAATAAAATTTGTAGTTTATGTATGTCAGGTTTTATAGATAAAGTTTGGCTATTTATATTTATTTTTTGACATTTAAAAATTATTCTTTGGTAGCTGTGCAGCGACTAAGTTTCGGTTTCGTAGTTTCTTAGGGTGTGTGATCACCAAGCGCTCTGACGGGTGCTAACGTCCATCACGCACCCTGCTAAAGGCTGTTCCTGTTACCTCTTTAACAATGCTATATATTGGTTAAAATAACTACTACTAAGGTGTAATCTCTACAGCCTTTGTAGTTTGAAAGTGTCAAATAACACAATAAATTACAAGTAGATTCAGCTATGCAAGCAGAATATCGGCAGCGGCGCGAGCAATTAATGGCGAAAATTGGGACTGGTACTGGTATTTTTCGCAGTGCGCCAATGGCAGTCATGCACAACGATGTCGAGTATAATTACCGTCAAGACAGCGATTTTTTTTACCTCACAGGCTTTAATGAATCGCAAGCGGTAGCAGTATTAGCGCCACATCACGCAGAACATCGATTTGTGCTATTTGTTCAACCTAAAGATCGGGAAAAGGAAGTTTGGACTGGTTATCGTTGCGGGGTAGATGCAGCTAAGGAACTTTATGGTGCAGATGAAGCTTACCCCATCAGCGAATTAGATGAAAAGTTGCCGCAGTATTTAGAAAAAGCCGATCGCATTTACTATCGCTTCGGACGCGATCGCGCTTTCAATGACACAATTTTGAGTCATTATCAACGGTTGCTGCAAACTTATCCTAAACGTGGTACAGGGCCGATCGCCATTGAAGATACTAGCACCATCCTTTACAGCATGAGGCTGCTAAAAAGTCAAGCTGAGATGGAACTAATGCGTCAAGCAGCTGCGATCGCCATTGAGGCACATAATCACGCGATGGAAATCACTGCACCTGGACGTTATGAGTACGAGATTCAGGCAGAGATGGAACGGATTTTCCGCTTGCGTGGTGGGATGGGGCCAGCTTATCCGACAATTGTGGCGTCTGGTGCGAATGCTTGTGTACTGCACTATATAGAGAATGTGCGACAGATGCAAGAGCAAGAGTTGCTGTTAATTGACGCTGGATGTGCTTACGATTATTACAACTCCGATATTACTCGGACATTTCCGGTAGGGGGGAAGTTTACGCCAGAACAAAAAATTTTATATGAGATTGTTTTGGAGGCACAAAAACAAGCCATAGCTCAAGTGCAACCAGGCAATCCTCATAAGTCAATCCATGATACAGCGGTGCGCGTCCTGACTGAAGGCTTAGTCGAACTTGGCATCCTCAAAGGTGAAATTGACAAGTTAATTGAGGAAGAAAAATACAAGCCATATTACATGCACCGCACTAGTCATTGGTTAGGTTTGGATGTTCATGATGCGGGTGTTTATCAACATGGTGAAGATAAACCGCAGATTTTGCAACCAGGTCAAGTTTTAACAGTGGAACCAGGACTTTATATTGTGCCAGATACTAAACTGGCAGAAGATCAGCCACAAACACACCCTCGCTGGATTGGTATTGGTATTCGGATTGAGGATGATGTATTAGTGACACCTAATGGACATGAGGTGTTAACTGCTGGGGTTCCTAAAGCAGTAGATGAAATGGAACGGTGAAAATAAGCGATCGCTTATTTTCGCAGTCCGAAAGCATCTTGAGTGGGTTTCATCTTAGCGTCAAAATTAATTTTCTAATTTTAAGGGTAAAGTCACTGTGAAAGTCGAACCAACCCCCAATTGAGAAACTACATTAATTTCACCTTGTAAAAGTTTTACTAACCGTAAAACTATTGCTAACCCCAACCCAGTACTGTCGGGAAGGAAAGATTTTTTACCCGAACGAATACGGAAGTAAGGTTCAAATATTTGAGTTTGGTCTTCTGGCGCAATACCAATTCCTGTGTCAATAACTGCGATCGCCCACTTTTTTTCATCCAGCACTTGACACTCTATATTAATATTTCCTGACTCTGTGTAGCGAATGGCATTACTGATAAGATTTGTAATAATCTGTTGCAATTGAAAGCCATCTGTAAATACTTCTTTGGGGGCGCGTTCACAATCAATGGTGATTTGTAATTTTTTATCAACAGTTAAAGGTTCTAACATTTCACACACATTTATCACTATTTCAGGCACATCAGTCAGCGCTGGATGAAGTTTGATTTGTCCTGCTTCATACCTTGATAGTTCTAGTACATCATTGATCAAGCGGAGTAATTGTCTGCCGTTGCGTAATACACGCTCAATATGTTCTACATTATTGATGGAGGGGTTATTTGTTCCAGTTTTTCGTCGCTGTTGGCGCAAAAACAGATCCGAGTAACCGATAATTGAAGTGAGAGGATGTTTTAAGTCGTGTGCTAGTTGCGAAAGATATTCTTGGTTAGCGTTTATTAAACGAGTCAGTTCTTCATTGTGTAGCGCTAACGATGATTGTAGCTGCTGTAGTTCTCGTAAACGCTCCTCAACATAACTCTTAAAACAACGAGCGATCGCTTCATCAATGACAGCATCAATCAAACGCATGGAGCGAATTACTTCACTTGATGTGCCTTTTAATAAATCTGCTTGTATAGTATCAAAAATTACTGTTCTTAGTAAATGATATTCCCTAGCAATTTCTGCTGGATCAAAACCTTGTTCTGCTCGAATTGCCCCATGCTGAAAACTGGCCACAACTATTGATTGAATATCATTATCTTCAGATTTGGAAAGCACTGTGATCATTGCTTTCAATACATCAGGGATGTGATCTCGTATCGCTGTATAAGATAGTTCATCAGCGCTTTCAATCCGCATATCTTTACGAACCGCAACCACCCATTTGTCTAGGATGATGTTAGTTTTTTCAGCCAGTGATTGACTAAAATCCATTATGTTAAATGCAGCCAAAAAATAGATAAGTAAAGTTCTAGATGAGACTAGTTTAACGAGTGCAGCGACTCTTTACCAAAAAAAATGTTTAGATTCACCTACCAAAAGACTTAGATTTTACCTATTATCAGTAATGTCCACTAAATAAAGCGATTTATAATCAGGTAAAAAAGTATAATAAGCTACTTTTATTTTCAAGATTAATCAGGTAGATTAAGTGCTTTAATGCTGAATTTTTACACGCTACTTAGCGCTCTGTGCAAGGATTTTACTCTACAGTATAACTAAAATCATAAGTTTTAGTTATTACTAAAAATTACTGATAACAATCAGGCCGAACGTTCGCTTCGCTTGGCTGTCACAAAACGCTCATGTGAGTGGTGGTTCCCGTTCGATGGAGCGGTTTCAACACACTGCTAATTTGTTGACGGGTGCAGACTTGAGGCAGCGCGTTGGGAGGCTCTGCCGACTTGAAGCGACTGCCGTGTCGCCATCAACGTCGGTCTGTAATTGATTTTTTTTGCACAATCTTTAAATTGCTGACTCTAATAATTGTCTGTCTCGCCCTTCTTTGCTTCCCCAATATTAGACCTGAATCGTTACTTTTCTTTCTACCTATGTTGTGGTTTTAAGGAATCTATGACTAAATTATTTCAGGAGCATTTAATCATTAAAGATACCTCATTACCTATCAGTACATACAGCAAAGTTATGCCCCGTACTGGATTTTTAGAAATTGAAAATTTAGTCAGGTCTTATCCGACACTAGATAAAGATAATTTTGTTGTTTTAGATGATGTGAATCTTACGATTGATGAAGATGAGTATATTTCTGTAATTGGTCACTCAGTTTGTGGGAAATCAACACTTTTGAAGATTATCGCTGGTTTAGAAAAAGCAACTTCTGGCTCAGTGAGGCTAGATGGCAAAGAAATTAGCAAACCAGGAGCAGAGAGAATGATGATCTTTCAAAATTATTCGCTACTACCGTGGTTAACCGTGCAGGAAAATATTCGTCTAGCCGTAGATGAAGTGTTAAAAAATGCTAATCGTGCTGAAAAAATTAGCATTGTGAACGAACATTTGGCAATGGTAAACTTAACGGCGGCAGCTGACAAATATCCTGATGAAATTTCTGGAGGTATGAAACAGCGGGTAGGTATTGCCAGGGCTTTGACAATTCGCCTAAAGATGCTATTAATGGATGAACCTTTTGGGGCACTAGATGCACTAACCAGGGGCAAATTGCAGCGGCAAGTCTTGGATATTTGGGAAAATCATTGTCAAGCAGTTATGATGATTACCCATGATGTAGATGAGGCAATTTATATGTCCGATCGCATCGTCTTGATGACCAATGGGCCAGCTGCTACGATAGGGAAGATCATAAAAGTTTCTTTTGAGCATCCGCGCGATCGCTCGGCGATGCGAAACTCGAAAGAATATTTTGAAATCCGCAACCATGCTCTTAATTTCTTAGATCGATATTTTACTCAAGACGAGTAAAGTAGATAATCACCTTCTGTTAGTGGGTAGCCTAATTCAAATTTATGAAAGCTAGATTTGGAGCGGAGGAACCAATGTTTGGGGCTAATCATCCGAGAGACACCTTCCAGTCTTAGCCCGTCAGCTAACTCCGTAGGCAATGGAAGGAACCCCCAAAAATTTGGCTGTCTGTCACCAGCTGTTATTGGGGTTTCCTCTACCGAACTTTAGATTTTATTCTTAGTCATTGGTCAAAAAAGCTAAAGACGAATGACAAAGGACAAAATTTAAAATTGGTTGCCCTGCTTCTCATTAGTAATTCATTTCATTGGAGAGAAGTAAAAGCTGTGAAAATTAAGCCAATGTTAGCTCGCTTGCAAAGCGCCATCGGTCGAGAAGACTTAATTGAGCAAATGGTATTAGTACCAGAGCCAAAAAAATCTTTTCCTAAAAAAGCTCAAAGACCATCAACTAACTTAATCGTAGGCTATGACGCTTCACCCAACAGCCACACAGCCTTAGATATTGCCTTTTGGATTGCTCACCAAACGCGTTTAGCTACTAATACCCAAGTCACAGTTCAAGTCGTTTATGTAGTAGAAGAAAGTAGCAGTAGTCAGTATCCAAATATCTTGAGTTTGCCGATAAATCAACCTACATTAGAGTGTTCAGTTAGCGACATATCAAAATCTGTGACATTAGTATTAACTCAGCCAAAACTGCACACATCCATTACACCTATTCAACAAGCAGATACAATTCTCTGGCAAGCACGAAGTTTAGCTGAAGAATGGCAAGGTTCTTTTAAATCTCATCTGCGGTTTGGCTGTATTAGTACAGAACTTAAAAAAGTTGTTGAATTAGAAACCGCTGATATTTTGTTTTTAGGTTGTAAATCTATCAATCATCCCATGATTCAAGCACTAGGTTCTAATTTTCCCTGTGCTGTCTTGGGTATCCCCAATTGTATTGATGAATAATTACTGTTTGAAATAGCAGCGTTTTTTATTTAATTCAAATAAAAAACAAGTCACCTACTAATTAGGTGACTTTTTCGCTACTCCGCCATTAAGGGGCTTCTAACTAAAAAAATATCCCATCGCTTTGAGGAGCAGGGGAAGGAGAATCTAATAATTATCTTCACTCTCAAAATTGGATAATTTATCTTCTGGAATTCCCTAAACAATTCGCAATGCTTCGACTGGTTTTGACTTTTCCTGTCAGAGATGCCACGTGTAGTAATAGCCGTAGGTTGGGTTAAATAATTCGTAATTCGTAATTATCTAACCCAACCTACAATTTTTTTACAACATTTAAGGCTAGATAAGCTAATCTGCCTTTAACTTGCATAATCCTTTGCCTCAGAAAGACGCGGAGACGCGGGGATGCAATTTGAATGATTATTAGCTTATGCCAGTAGGTTGTTGAGCGAAGTCGAAACAGCCAATGCTCAGCAACTATTCACAATTACATTTAGGTAGGGGGATTTAGACCCCTGCAAGTTGGGGTTTTAAACCGCTTTGAGCAAGGATAATTTGGTTTGTACGTATAGCACGCTTTGATTTTTATGGAAAACTGGCAAGCATTTCTCAGTATGATCGTATTTGTAAGTGTCATCATTCTCATCATGACGGAATGGGTGCATCTTACTATCGCTGCTTTATTAGGAGCATTAATATTAGTTTTTACTAATGTTATGACTTTACAGGAAGCTGTTGGTTACATTGGTAATAGTCATGGAACATTGGGTTTATTTTTTGGAGTTATGGTATTGGTACGAGCATTTGAGCCTACCAAAATATTTGATTATTTAGCAACTCAAATCGTACTCATAGCTAAAGGAGAAGGTAAGCGTTTATTGCTGGGTATTGTTGCTATTGTCACCCCGATTTGTGCAGTCTTACCAAATGCCACAACAGTAATGTTATTAGCACCATTAATTCCACCAATGGCGCAGGAAGTCGGCATAAATTTTGTCCCTTTACTGATTTTAATGGTGTTGGTGGCTAACAGTGCGGGACTATTGACATTAGTTGGCGACCCAGCAACCTTTATTGTTGGTGATGCTATAAATATCAGCTTTACAGATTATTTGTGGAAACTAAGTTTAGGAGGAGCGATCGCAGTTGCCACAATTATTCTCATATTACCATTTTTATTTCGCAAAATTTGGCGTACAAGGTTAGAGAATCTCGACGAATTACCACACCCACAAATTAATCACCCGCGAGTTTTAATTTTAGGAGCAGTAATTGTAGTTTTTGTATTAGTATTTTTTGTGATTGGAGAATCTCTACCAATTCCAATCTCACCTGCTGCTGTAGCTTTACTAGGAGCTACTTTAGCTTTGCTTTTATCTCACCATAGCCGCATTGATTCAGTTAATAATATCTTGCGGGATGTTGATTGGAGTACATTAATCTTTTTTATGAGTATATTTGTATTAATTGGAGGGCTAGAAAAGACTGGTATTATTAAAAGCCTCTCAGGAGTACTCGCATTTATATTGGGGAAAAATATTGTACTAGGTTCGATGGTTTTATTATTTACTGTAGGCATATTATCTAGTGTTGTTCCCAATATTCCTTTAGTGGTGGCAATGGTGCCCTTGCTTAAACAGTACATTGTCAATGTTGGATTAGCACCCGCAGAAGTTCTCGCACCCAACTTTCCCGGAGAGTTTCCTCCAGAAGTATTACCACTGTTTTACGCTATGATGTTTGGCGCAACTTTAGGAGGCAATGGCACACTAGTAGGAGCATCATCTAACATCGTAGCTGCTGGGATATCTGAGCAGCACGGACGCCGTATCTCGTTTAAAACTTTTCTTCACTACGGTATCCCAGTAATGTTAGTGCAACTTGTAACCTCAGCATTGTATGTATTGGTTCGGTTTTTGCTCTGAGTTAGCAGGAAGATGGCTTTTGATTGATGTTATACATTATAGCATTTTATATTCATTTTTTGCAGAAGAGTAAGATTGTCTCTTGTATCAAAAGTATGTACCTAATAGAGTAATATCTACACTCCAGATATGGTACAACAACATGTAAGAGCGATCGCACATTCTACCTAAAAAGGATTAAATGTATGAACCCGGCTGAAGAATACATCAATAATTGGCAAGAACCAGGAGGACAAGCAGGGATAGATCAAGATATAAATAAATCTAATTTTAGTAACTCTAATATTAACGAAATTAATAACTTGGATAAAGTTAGAGATATTCTTATTGGCAATCAGATGCGTGAGGTCGAAAAAAGGTTTACGCGCTTAGAAGAACAGCTAATTAAAGAATATACTAACGTGCGCGATGAGACAAGAAAACGTTTAGATGTGATAGAAAACTATATTAAACAAGAAGTTAATTCTGTAACTGAGCGGTTGAAGAAAGAGCAAGTAGAGCGTGATGTGGCGGTAAAACTACTTGCAGAAGAATATAAAAATTTCTCTTCTAACTTAGAAAATAAATTTACTCAATTTGATGAACAAACTAGTAGTAGTCAGCGGGAGTTGCGCGAGCAGATTCTTAACCAATCTAAAACTTTGCAAGATGACATCCAGCAAAAATATAAGGAAGTTATAGCTTTACTAGAACGAGAAACTCAAGAATTGCATAGAGATAAAACCGACCGTTCTCAACTAGCAGCCTTATTTTCTGAGCTAGCTATTCGATTAAACTCTGATATTAAATTTTAGTGCTATTGCTAGAAAACACTCGATGTCCAGAAATAGTATTTTTTAATTGTTGTCAACAATACTGTTTGCTGAAATATCAGATAATTTACTGCGTTGAGATTAAAAAATAAGGCCTTATTTTTTAATGTAGAATCAATTTCTTTTCCTTTCTTTTTCTATTTTGACAGCAGAATGTAAGTGAATATTAATTATGAATTGGGGAATTTTCATCATGAATAATAATTCCCAGAATGAAATAGAAAACAAATCTTCTAAAACTATCAAAAATAAAAACCAGATCTCAGAATTGTCCTCTGATAATAGTGAATTGAGTGAACTTCGTAGCTTGCTTCTGGGTCTGGAACCGAGCAAAGTCAAAAAACTCTATGAACGATTAGATAACCCTCAAATTCAATCAGAAGATATCAGTCGTCTACTTCCAGAAGCTGTTATCTTGCGGTCAAAGCAAGATAAACAACTGAGTGAGGCAATAGTATCGACTCTGGAAGAAGCTATTCAAGCATCTGTAAAACAAGACGAAAATGTACTATCTGAGGCGTTTTTTCCAATCATTGGGCCCGCTGCCCGCAAGGCGATTTCTGCGTCTCTAGATGAGATGATGCAATCACTTAATCAAACCTTGGAACATAGTTTATCACCAGAAAGTATTAAATGGAGATTAGAAGCTCAACGCACAGGAAAATCATTTGCTGAAATTATACTGTTACGCACACTAGTCTACAGAGTAGAACAAGCATTTCTCATTCATAAGAAAACTGGGTTACTACTACAACATCATGTAGCGACTCAAGTAGGTACTCAAGACCCAGCTTTAGTTTCAGCGATGTTAACGGCTATTCAAGATTTCGTTCAAGACTCTTTTGGAGTAGAAAAAACCGATGTATTACAAAGTTTGCAATTTGGAGAGTTAACAATTTGGATTGAAGAAGGGCCACATGCGCTAATAGCGGGTATTATTCGAGGGAAGCCTCCCCAAGAATTAAAGTTGTTATTTCAAGATGTAATTGAAAAAATTCATCTCCATCTAAGCCAAGAAATCAAAGATTTTACAGGAGAGACACAGCCATTTGAGGCTAGCAAGCATTATTTGCAAGATTGTTTGACAATCCAGTATAAATCTCCGCCTAAAAAAAATTATACTTATGCATGGGCTTTTTTAGGTGCGATCGCGATCGCGATCGGCACCTGGGGCTTTTTCACTATCAGAGAACAACTACGCTGGTCAGCTTATCTTACAAAACTTAACTCCCAGCCAGGAATTATTGTGACTAACACCAAACACCAAAGTGGAAAATATTTTATTTATGGAATGCGTGACCCTTTAGCAATAAATCCTAATACTTTGACTCAACAGGCTAATCTCAACCCTAAAACGGTTGTTGGTCAGTGGAAACCTTATGTTTCATTAGAACCACAGTTTATTACTATAAGGGCTAAAGAATTACTCCAACCACCAAAAACTGTATCACTACAAGTTGATAGTAGTGGCATTCTTCACGCCACAGGACATGCACCTCATCAATGGCTTATCCAAGCCAAAAAATCATGGCGCTTTATTCCAGGAGTAACTCAATTTCAAGATAAAAATCTTGAAGAAACCGAACTAAGAGAACTGAAGTTATATAAACAGCAAATTGAACAACAGTTAATATTTTTCTTAGAAGGAACAATAGAATTTTTACCTAGTGAATCTGATAAGCTACCTGATTTAGTTCTCACAATCAAAAAAATCTTGAATACGGCTAAATTATTGGGCAAAGATGTGCATATTCAAATTAGGGGGCACACTAATGAAAATGGAGAAGCACAACAAAATCTGTTACTTAGCTTGGCTCGTGCTAATAAAATCTTATCTTATTTAAAATCTCAAGGAATTAATACAAGCAAATTCAAAATTATCGGTCTTAGTTCTAGTCTATCTCTACAGCCAAAATTGGCTCCAGCAAATATAAAAATTGCTCGCCGAGTGTCTTTCAAGGTATTTATTGACAATACTCAACATTAAAGCAGTTTTAATTTATGCTACAGAAAAAAATCTGTATGGTAGGTGCATTTGCCGCAGGTAAAACAAGTTTGGTAACACGATTTGTAAGCAGTATTTTTTCCGAAAACTATCATACTACAGTAGGCGTAAAAATTGATAAGAAAGTAGTAGAGATTCAAGACAAGCAGTTGAATTTTATCCTTTGGGATCTCTACGGAGAGGACGAGTTTCAAAAGTTACGAATATCTTACTTGCGGGGATCATCGGGTTATTTATTAGTAGTGGATGGCACTCGAAATAATACACTAGAAAAAGCTATCAGCTTACAAAATCGAGTAGAAGAATCGATTGGGCAAGTTCCTTTTATTTTGATACTAAATAAATCGGATTTAATAGATGAATGGGAAATAGACACTACTCAAATTAGTAAAATTGAACAGAAAGGTTGGACGGTAATGAAAACCAGTGCTAAAAATGGTTTTGGGGTAGAAGAAGTTTTTCAAAATCTTGCCCAAAAAATCTTAGAAGAATAAATAATTACTCTCATTCATTATTAAGTTATTATTGACTTTTACTCTAAATTAATACATAGAGATGCAGAATGATGCTTACTCACAAAACAGATGTTATTATTTTAATAAATAACCTTAAAAGACATGAGTGATTCTATTACAGCAGATCTTTTTTCAGCCTTGAATATTTTAGTGTTAGAACGGCTAGATTTTGGTTTATTTCAAATTGATGGTAATGTTCCAAATTGGGTAGAACAATTTTGTTCTCAAAAATTTACAACAGGAATGGAGATATTAATCCCACAAAAAAACTTTAGTTTTTTAGAAAACTTTTTAATTGATGCCGAAGAATTTTGGCAGAGAAATAGTGATTCTAAACTCACTTCAGGAATATGGACTGATCAGGATATAAATAATACAGAATACCACTTTGAAGCTGTAGCAATTTCTGTAAATAATAGAAAATTTTTATTAATTGAGACTTTAGATGAGAAATATCATGAGAAGCAATACATAATTCAAAAAGCTAGAGAAAATCAACTAATTTATCAGCAATGGTTAAAAGATAATCAAAAAAAAGATATATTAATCCATTGTATTATTCATGATATGGCAGGTCAATTAAGTGGTATGAATGGCTGTTTTGCTCTACTAGAGTTTGAAAATTTAACACCTAAAGGAAAAGAACGTTTAGAAATTGGTAAAAAGCAGTCTCTCCAACAAGAGATATTAATTGGAGAAATCTTAGACGCATTTTCAGCAGAAATTCAATCTTTAGAAAGCTTTACATTTGATATTGATAAAGCGCCAGATATTTTAAATTCTATTCAAGATGTGATTACACTTTCAAAACCTTCTTTTATACTCAACAATATACGATTACAGCTAGCTAACAATACTGATATAAATGCAGATTGGAAAGTAGTTGGCGAACAATCGCGTTTGAATCGAGTCATTTTTAATTTAGTAGAAAACGCTTTGCGATATAGTCCACAAAACTCTACTGTGATAATTAGCTTGCAATCAGATTTAGAATCTATTCTTGTAAATGTAGATGATCAGGGAGTTGGTATACAGCCAGAGATGGTAGAAAATTTATTTAATAAGTTTTCTCAAGGAAAATATAAATCAGGTAAATCAGGGCTTGGCCTGTATTTCTGCCGTATTACAGTCGAACGCTGGGGAGGTAAGATTGGTTATTCACCTAAACCTGAAGGCGGTTCTCGATTTTGGTTTCGTTTATTAAGACCAGAACTAAGAAGAAGCTAGTAATTAAGCTAAAAAACATCTAAATTACATAATCAAATTAAATAAAACTCTTGTGGGGTGGGCATCTTGCCCGCCCTAATTATGCAAGTTATATGTGGAACAGCTTACCAGTTTTGATTTTTCAATTAATGGTTTCTTTTCGACTTACTAAAGTAGCACTGAGTTGTAAGTAATGAGTAGAAATTCACACTCAATACCGACAATTCAGCACTACTAAAAATTAATATCTGATGATATGCAGCACATCACGTAGGACGCTAAAACCAGCTAAATCCCATAGTAAATAGGCAAGAAATCCAATAGCAGCTAAGCGACCATTCCAAAGTTCTGCTTGGGGAGTCCACCCAAACAAAAATGCATTACGATCTACGCCGTTATAAGCGTTAGCGACTGGTGGTAAATCTGTAGAGGAACGAGTTTCTCGAGTTTCCATTTTTTCTCTCCAAATTTTTAACTTTTGAATCTAGTAACCAATCAAGTGAAGTACATCACGTAGGACGCTAAAACCAGCTAAATCCCATAGTAAATAGGCAAGAAATCCAATAGCAGCTAAGCGACCGTTCCAAAGTTCTGCTTGAGGATTAAGACCGAAGATAAAGGCATTACGATCTATGCCGTTATAAGCGTTAGCAACTGTTGGTAAATCAGTGGAAGGACGAGTTTCACGAGTTTCCATTTTTCTTACCCTAAATAATTTGTTTGCTAACTTTAATGTAGCTATTAGTAACTAAGATGCTTTCCGTCTGTGGGTACAAACTCTAAACACTTTTTGCAACAGACAAATCCACCTTAAGATGGTGACAAAAAAATAATTATAAATAAATGTAAAGCGAGATTAGCTGAAATACTATTGAAGCAAAATAAATTGTTATTACTAAGCGATTAAAAACTCCACACAACAGTTAGACTATCTTTGCTCTCTGATTTGACAACGCGTGTCAATCTCAGCAAAATTCCACCAATTGTTTGCAAAAGTTCTATCTTTCGTTGGAGCAGTTTTCAAACTTTGGAGAGATGCTCAAAGTACCTAAATTCCAGGATTCTGAACAAATGAGTTAGGTATTGCCATAAATACAAGTGTAAATACTAAAATTTGCTTCTCATGAATCCCTAAATCCCCCAAATTATAAGCTTACAAGAAGGAAATACAATGTTTCAAAGTATGGAAATCATGCTGGGACTCTATAAGCCGCCGTTATGGCTGGCACAGGCCTCGGCAGATACCTTAGACATTACACCAACACAGGCATCTGCTCTCGCTACAGGGCCGCGCTTTTTTGTTGCTCTAATCTCTGGTGTGATTCTAGCTTTCGCTTTTCAATTAGTGCTAACAAACCTCTCCATTGCAGCGGGTATTTCCTATCTAGGGCGTTCATCCGACTCGGATTCAGGTGATGGGGAAGCCGAAAGTCTCGGTGGTACTATTCGTAAAGTTGGCACTGCACTGGGGATGTGGACGCTGGTCACGGTAACGATCGCCCTATTAATTGCTAGTTTCCTGGCAGTAAAATTAAGCCTAGTGATCCTAGACCCCAGAATAGGAGCAATTCTCGGTTTGGTGATTTGGGGTGCTTACTTCTTATTACTCGTTTGGGCAAGTTCCACGACTGTAAGTTCTTTGGTAAGTTCGGTTGTCCACAGTGCTAACTCTGGTTTTCAGGCGATTATGGGTACAGCCACCGCTGCATTTGGGGCAAAAGCCATAAATCAGCAAGTCGTCTCCACTGCTGAAGCCGCTGCTGCCGCTGTGCGTCGAGAACTAGGAAGTGCAATCGACCCCATGAGTATCCGCGAGAATATTGAAGATTACCTAGAAAAGTTACGTCCCCCAGAATTGGATGTAGCCAAAATTCGCGGTGACTTTGAAAACTTACTCAATGATCCACAACTAAAAGCGATCGCCGGTAGCCCAGATCTGCGTAACATCGACCGCCAGAAATTTATCGATTTAGTCAGCAGTCGCACCGACCTTTCCAAACGAGATGTCAACCGCATTGCGGATACATTATATAAAGTGTGGCAGCAGGTAGTCAGTCAACAACCTGCTCAAGACCGCATTGGTGAGTTAGTTGACTATCTCAAATCACTGCCAGCCGGACAAACTAAAACAGACGAACTCAACGCCAAACTAGACCGATTAGTGGCTGAAATGCGGGGCACAAAACAACAGACAAAGGAAGCAACTGTTGGCCCAATTCAAAGCACACTCCAACAAGGATTATCTGCCCTAACTGGAATTGTTTTGGGACGTACAGACTTGACCGATTTGGATGTCGAAAAAATATTGCGATCGCTTTCTAGCGCCAAAGATAAAGCCACTGCCCAAGCAGATAAGCTGGGTTTACCCACACCCTCACAACCATACAGCCCAATTCGCGCCGATGTTGAAAATTACCTATCTAACACCTATGCTTGGCAACTGAGTCAAGAAAAAATTGCCGAAGAATTTCGTGATGTTATTTACGACCCAGCCGCTGACCCTGGAATAGTACGCCGGGAACTGGAGAGATTATCTCGTAACGATTTTGTCAATATTCTCCAACAGCGGGGACTGCTTACTCAAGCTCAAATTCAGCGCATTGCTAATCGCTTAGAGGTTGTGCGTCAATCGGTACTAGTAGTAGTTACTGCTGCCGAAGAAAAAGAGATAGTGCAAGACTTGCAACGCGCAATGGGTAGTTATTTACTCGTGAGTGCCAAATCAGATTTGACACCAGAAGGCATTGAACGCGATTTCAAACCCTTGCTAAAAGACCCAGACGCAGATCATGAAACCTTGTCGCGACGCCTAGCGATTGTTGACCGTCAGGGAATGCGGCAAATCTTACTAGAACGCAATGATATCCAGCCAGAAGAAGTAGACAGCATTCTCGATGAGTTGGAAAAACAGCGCGATCGCGTTTTAGTTGAATCTCAAGGACTGGCAGAACAGGCAAAATATCAAGCAGAAAGCCTGTGGTTGAATGTAGAATCATATCTGCGTAATACTGGCAAAGACGAATTAAATCCCTATGCCATCCGCGCCGACCTCAAAAGATTGCTGGAAGATCCTCAAGCCGGGATGGCGGCACTGAGAGCGCGAGTGTCTCGTTTTGACCGCGACACCTTAGTAAAACTGCTGATTCAGCGACAAGATTTGAGTGAAGACCAAGCAAATCAAATCATCAACACCGTAGAAGAATCGTGGCATAACGTCCGCCAGACACCCCAAATTGTTGCAGACAAAGCCAAAGAGCAATACGATTCTGTAACAACTGCGATCGCCGATTACCTCCGCAATACTGGTAAAACAGAATTGAACCCTGAAGGTATTCAACGGGATTTAAATACACTGTTTCAAAATCCCAAAGAGGGAGCTGTTGCACTCCGCCGTAGGTTGTCGCAAATCGATAGAGATACTCTAGTAAAATTACTGAGTCAGCGACAAGATTTGAGTGAAGAACAAGTCAACGAAACTATTGACTCTGTACAAAACTCAATTCGTAACATCGTTAACGCACCGCGCCGCCTAGCCAGCCGCACACAGCAAAGAGCAGAGACATTCAAAGCTTATCTAGAAGAGTATCTGCGGCAGACTGGCAAAGAAGAACTAAATCCAGAAGGTATCAAACGTGACTTGCAACTTTTATTACATGACCCACGAGTGGGAGTAGAAAGTTTTAGCGATCGCCTATCTCATTTTGACCGCTCTACCATTATCGCCCTGTTAAAGATTCGGGAAGACATGACCGATGCAGAAGCAGCGCAAATTGCAGACAATATCGTCTCAGCGAGGGATCAAGTAGTCGAGCAAGTGCGGAGCATTCAACGGGGCATCCAAGACGTAATTGATGGGATCTTTGCTCGCATTCGTTACTATCTCAACTCTCTAGATCGTCCAGAACTCAACTATGACAGCATCAAGCGTGACGTTCGGACATTATTTGAAGATCCGCAAGCTGGGTTTGAGGCATTACGCGATCGTTTATCTTCCTTCAACCGCGAAACCTTAGTAGCAATCATGAGTTCCCGTGAGGACATCTCCGAAGCAGACGCCAACCGCATCATCGACCAAATCGAACGCGGACGTAACTCAGTCCTACACCGGGCAGAACGCCTACAACATGAAGCACAACGTCGCCTAGAAAAAGTGAAACTCCAAGCACAACGCCAAGCAGAAGAAACTCGCAAAGCCGCAGCCACAGCCGCCTGGTGGTTATTCACCACAGCCGTTATCTCCGCCATCTTCGCCGCATTAGGAGGAGCAGTTGCTGTAGTTCTAGTGTAGGTGAGCAAATTATCTCCGCTATGGCTTTTCAACCTCTGAAATATTTCAGAGGTTTTTTATTTTAGCTAAATTCACTAATACCATTTACGCCTAATGTGAATTAAAAACTTTAATTTTGTAGGGTGCGACCAGGCTAAAATGATGTAATAAGTTTTCTTGTGGGGTGGGCTGTAAAGCCATTGGTGTTAAGCTAAAAAACATCTAAATTACATAATCAAATTAAATAAAACTCTTGTGGGGTGGGCATCTTGCCCGCCCTAATTATGCAAGTTATATATGGAACAGCTTAACTTAAGCTAGAAATATCTTCGGTGTTGGCTTCCTCACCCGCCAAGAAATAAATTTCTTGGCTAATAGCTCAAGTCTACTGAAGTAGACTCAAAATCTTAGGGGATATTCAGTCATCTTGAGATGACTTTTGCTATTAGCAAGGAACTTCAGTTTCTTGCGGGACATCGGTTCTACGTTAACTTGACAACAATCGCCACGGACGGGCGAGACGCCCATCCCACAAAAGTTCTTTATAAATAATTGTGTCCACCTACTTATTGCACTTTCAGAGAATCTGAAATGAGTGAACAACCTGGAGATTTCGGGTTAGGATTTTTGAGAAACGCATCCAAGCACTTAGTGTTCTCTTGTATTACTTGGCGCTCTGCTGCTGATAAGGGCGTGTTTGTTTTTTCACTGAATTCTACAATAGTTTTATAGATATCCGAAGACTCTTTAAATCTCTTTAGTTTGGTATCAAAGCTTGCATCTGCCATAGCAATCGATTCTGCACAACCAAGCAAAGCTTTAGTTGTGGGAAAGGAGACAGCAGATGAACAGTATGACTTCAAAGCTCCTGACCAACCACCGTTGCTCACAAAATTAGATTTGGGGCCATCTTTTTTTGCTTGCATTAATGCTTTTTCCCCAGCCTCTAGTAATTTCGATGCCAGTTTTTTCTCAGATTTACCAGCCCGTTCTCTCTGCATTAGTAATCTATCAACATTACTTAAATCACTTCGATTAATAGTGCGTAGTGGCTCACTTTTACTAGGGCTGACTTGAGATCCAATCGATGGGAGTGGTTGATTGTTTGACGTTGGAGAAGCTTGTTGTTCAAGTGAATTTTGAATACAGGCTGATAACAGAGAAACAAGAATCGCAAATAGAAAAAATCTCATTTTTGAAAAGGAGCTACATATAATGGCCGTAGTCTATACTGACTATCTATTTTGATTGTTCCTACAATGCCATCTCTTAATCGCCGATTGTACAAATACTTGCGATCGCATCTCCCCCTTGCCCCCCTGCCTCTTCCCAGTCCCCTAATTCCAATCCTGTTCCTCTTTCTTCCCACGACTTTTGTAAATGCCTCCCACGTTATGCAGTTGGCGAGTTTTTTCAAATAGTTCCGCCTCGCTCAAACCCCACTGCTGCAAGACTTTATCTAAATCTTGTTGGATGTCTCTGGCCCCTGGAAAGCCTTGATAACGAGTCCGCAGTCTAGCCAATTCTGCCAAATTGTAGTCCGTCGCCTCTTGAGCGAGTAAAATATCAATAAGAGGGCGATCGCGATTGTAGAGTGGATGTTGTTGGTCTTTGCTTGCGTTTGCGTCTGCCATAATGAGTATCGGGTGCTGAAACAGCAAGTTTTAAGTGTTAAGTGTAGCCCACAGCAAAGGACAAAAAACATTAAACACTGAAAACCTAAATGTTATTTTTATTACTTTTCATCAATGGTAAACTCTAGTTAGGGTACTGCCACTTAAATTCCTCAAAACCCTACTCAGCAATCAAAACTCTCAAGACGGCAACCACACCTGAGCGAATACGGCTCTCACCACTGCCAAACAAGTTTAAATAAAGATACATTGTCATTAAGAAAATACAAGAAACTTTAGATGAGGGTGAATTTTATCTCACCCAAAGTCCAAGCAGCAAGGGAGCAAGAACCCGCTATGTTTGAACACTTCACTTCCGAAGCCATTAGAGTAATTATGCTAGCTCAGGAGGAAGCCCGTCGCCTGGGACACAATTTTGTAGGAACTGAGCAAATTCTCCTGGGTTTAATGGGAGAAGGAACTGGGGTTGCTGCTAAAGTGCTGAGTGAATTGGGCGTTACTCTCAAAGATGCACGCCGCGAGGTAGAAAAAATCATTGGTAGAGGTTCTGGCTTCGTACCGCCAGAAATTCCTTTTACCCCCAAGGTAAAAAGCCTCTTTGAGCAATCGTTTAAGGAAGCCCATAGTCTTGGACAGAATTACATTAACACTGAACACTTACTCTTAGGATTAACAGAGGCTGGCGAAGGTGTCGCAGCTAAGGTACTACAAAATTTGGGTGTTGATCTAAAAAGCGTCCGTAGCGCCATAGTTCGCCGTTTGGGCGATGACGCAACTGTTTTGGCTGGTGGTGGTAGTCAAAAGCGCTCCCAAACGCTGAGTATTGAAGAATTTGGCAGAAATCTTACCAAATTAGCCCAACAAGGCAAGATTGACCCAGTAGTCGGCCGCCAAAAGGAAATCGAGCGTGCCATCCAAGTTCTCGGCCGCCGCACTAAGAATAACCCAGTGTTGATTGGGGAACCAGGAGTTGGTAAAACAGCGATCGCTGAAGGTTTAGCTCAACGTATTATCAACCAAGATGTCCCCGAAGTTCTCCAAGATAAGCAAGTCATCAGCCTGGATATGGGTTTATTGGTGGCTGGAACTCGTTTCCGGGGCGATTTTGAAGAACGCCTCAAGAAAATCATGGATGAACTACGCTCTGTGAGCAATGTCATCCTGGTAATTGACGAAATTCATACGCTGGTTGGCGCTGGTGGTACAGAAGGCGGCTTAGATGCAGCCAATATCCTCAAACCAGCCTTGGCGCGGGGTGAACTGCAATGTATCGGCGCTACCACCCTTGATGAGTACCGTCAGCATATCGAGCGTGATGCTGCCCTAGAGAGACGTTTCCAACCCATCATCGTTGGAGAACCATCGGTTGACGAAACCATCGAAATCCTTTACGGCTTGCGCGGGGCTTACGAGCAGCACCACAGAGTTACCATCTCTGATGCAGCGCTGGTAGCAGCAGCACAATTATCAGACCGCTATATTAGCGATCGCTTTTTGCCAGACAAGGCCATAGACTTGATTGATGAAGCTGGTTCTCGCGTGCGTCTGCGGAACTCCAACTTATCAACTGATAGAGAACTCAAGCGTGAACTCATCACCGTTACCAAAGCCAAGCAAGAAGCAGTTAGAACCCAGGATTTTGACAAAGCCGGGAAACTGCGTGACCAAGAGTTGGAAATTCAACAAAAACTCCAAGCTGGTTTACAAAGCGACGACAAACCCGCCAATGCCAACATCGTTGACGAGGAAGACATCGCCCAAATCGTTGCCTCTTGGACTGGTGTACCAGTTAACAAGCTCACCGAATCCGAGTCAGAGTTACTTCTACATCTAGAAGATACCCTTCATCAACGGCTCATCGGCCAAGAACAAGCAGTTACAGCCGTATCTCGCGCCATCCGTCGCGCCCGCGTCGGATTAAAGAGTCCTAATCGCCCTATTGCTAGCTTTATCTTCTCTGGGCCTACAGGAGTCGGTAAAACAGAATTAGCCAAAGCACTGGCCGCTTACTTCTTCGGTTCCCAAGAAGCAATGATCCGCTTAGACATGTCCGAATACATGGAAAGCCACACCGTTTCTAAGTTAATTGGTTCGCCCCCTGGTTACGTAGGATACGACGAAGGCGGACAATTAACCGAAGCTGTGCGACGCAAACCTTACACAGTGTTGCTATTCGACGAAATCGAAAAAGCGCACCCCGATGTATTCAACATGCTGCTGCAAATCTTAGATGACGGACATCTCACCGATGCCAAAGGCCGCAAAGTGGACTTCAAGAACACACTCATAATCTTGACTTCCAACATCGGCTCTAAGGTAATTGAAAAAGGTGGCAGTGGTCTAGGCTTTGAGTTCGACACACAAGCCGAAGCCAATTACAACCGCATCCGCACCTTGGTAAATGAGGAATTAAAAGCCTACTTCCGTCCTGAATTCCTCAACCGTGTTGACGAGATTATCGTCTTCACCCAGCTTTCCAAGGATGAAGTCAAGCAAATCGCTGAGATTATGCTCCGCGATGTCTCTAGCCGCCTCACTGAAAAAGGAATTGCCCTAGAAGTTACCGAAAGCTTCAAAGAGCGTGTAGTACAAGAAGGTTACAACCCAAGCTATGGGGCCAGACCATTACGCCGGGCAATCATGCGCCTCTTGGAGGATTCTCTAGCTGAAGCACTCCTATCTGGTGAAATTATAGATGGAGACACCGCGATCGTTGACGTTGACGATGACGGGCAAGTGAGAGTACGCAAGTCCGAAAAACGAGAGTTGCTATTAGCAAACGTTAGTTAATATTTATACCAAATAGCTTTTGCAGTAGTGTCTAAATATTACCTAGCTTCATACCTCAGGTAGAGCGCAAATCAAGGTACATCCGGCAAATTATGAAAGTGAAATGGTATTAACTCATTTTCCCCTAGTATTTCTACTAGGGGATTTTTTATGCAATATTTGGGGATTGGGGAATGGGGACTGGGGATTGGGCTTCTCCTGTCGGAGACGCTCCGCGAACGACTTCGCTCAGCCCACGGGGAATTGGTTCTTCTCCGCGTCCCCGCGTCCCCGCGTCCCCGCGTCCCCCTATCTCCCCCATCCCCTGGTCACTGAGCGAAGTCGAAGTGCATCCCCACTCCCTACTCCCTATTTTCCAGATCATTAATCCACTTAGAAGTATTTATCACCTTACTAATAAAAGTATCTTGAGCAACTAAAATTGCTCTGTGAAGTTCTTCATCAGTGGCAGCACCTGCATCATTTTTAAAAGCGAGAGTTCCTGTTGCATCAGCAAGAAACTCTACAGCAAAACCCAGGTGGGAGGCTTGTCTAGCTGTAGTATCACAACACATCTGAGTCATATATCCAGATATCACTACAGTATCAATTCCTTGATCTCTCAACCAATTTTCTAACTCTGTGCCTGTAAAGCTACCAGGCAAATTTTTCTCAATCAGCAGATCATATGGATATTTAGCAATCTCAGGATGTAGTTCCCATGCTTGACTACCTTTTTTAAAAATAGGTGAATCTTCTGATGGTTGTGTATGCCTAACAACAATAACAGGAATACCTTGCTCACGAGCAATATTCATTACTTGCAGAATATTATCTAGGCTTCCTGATGGATAGGTAACTGGTAATTTACCAGTGAAATACTCATTTTGTACATCGATAACTAGTAAGGCTCGTTTCATAAGACAGAATCGAAAATATTACTGTATTTAATAATACAAGCAAAAATATTCTACAAATTCCTGCTTAATGTAAGTGGTATTCATTCTCATACTCAATTTTGCCGTAATCTAGTTTTACGATCCGGTCTGCTAGATGAAAATAGCGATCGTCATGACTAATCACGATCGCCGTTTTACCCTGCTCCCGTAATTCCGGTAATAATTGAGTATAAAATACTTCTTTAAATACTGGATCTTGATCGGCTGCCCACTCATCAAATAAATAAATTGGTCGGTCTTCTAAATACGCTGTGAGTAGCGCCAATCGTTTACGCTGTCCTTGGGATAAAGCAGTAGTAGAAAGTTGTCCGTTCTCAACTTTCACTTTATGGTCGAGTTGCAGTCGTTTGAGGTATTTTTGGACTTGAATTTCTACCCCAGTATTTTCTGAGCCTAAAAGTTCTTCAAATAAATAAAAATCAGAAAATACCACAGAAAAATGTTGGCGATACCACTCTCGATTTTGTTCACTAATTAGCTCTCTATCCAATAAAATTTCCCCATTTTCTGGAATATAAAGTCCGGTAATCAGTTTAGCTAATGTAGATTTACCGCTGCCGTTACCACCAACAATAAATATGATTTCTTGAGGATATAATGTTAAATTAATGGGGCCAATTACAAAGCTGCTATCTTCTTTATCTGTATGATAAGTGTGGGTAACACCCTTAAGTTGTAAGCTGTACCAATGCGATTTAAAAGTAGGCGGCACAGTCGATATTTCAGAACGACTAGCTAAAAATAAACCCAAAGAATCTATTTTTTGTAAGGCAACATTGGCTTTGCTAATTTGTGGTAAATTGTTGACAATATTGTCCAACGGCAACATTAAATAAGTAAAAGTTAGGATATAGCCTGAGAGGGTTTGAGGGCTGATAGCAATAAATTTAGGTAGTGCAAACAGTAAAAAACCGATCGCGAAAAAAAACAGCAGCTTACCCCAGCTAGTAGTTGTAGCAAACAGAGTCAAACCATCAACATTATGACGCCGAAATCGCGTAGCTGTAGATTCTAAGTTGTTTGTCAGAAAAACTTGGCGGCGTTGATAGTTGAGTTTGAGTTCTTTAACTCCTTCGGTAATAGTGCGAAAATGCTTAAAGAGTAAATCTTGATCGTCGCGGGCTAGAGCGAGTAATTTCTCTCCTCTATTCAACAGCCACTGACAGCTACCTATTCCCACCACCATTAAACCTACAACTATCACAAATACTAACGAAGATAGCCAAGTGATATACAGCAAGCAACCCAAAACCATTGCTAAATCAATGCACAAAAAAGGAATTATATACACAGCATTAGCAACAGCTTGTACATCTTCTGTAAGAGTTGCTAAAAGTCGCGGGTTTCCTAATAGTTCTAGATGATTTAACTCTGAAGCCAAAATCTGACGACTCAAGCGCATTCGTAACTGCAAAACAGCATTTTGAGATAGGTGAATCAACATGACTTGGGAAACAATACTAGTAACGAGTGCAACGATTACTAGTCCCAAAAAGCCCCAAGCGATGGATGTCAAAGATGAAGTTGTATTACTAGTAGCGCGGCTAATCAAGGCAATTAGTCCAGCACTACTACCACCACTCAAAAATCCAGTAGCGATCGCAATTGTTACCATCCCCCAAGAGGAACGCACCAACCATTTTAAAATCAAGACTTTCAGCCCCTAATAACCCTACTATAGAGCTTCTCTATTTTTCAGTGCTGTAGCATGAAAATTGGATTTTTTTATACTCAGCAATCATGCTCAAGATCTGCTCATTTATTAATTATTTTCGCATCTATCTATTTCCATGGCGGTTTAATAATGCATTATTTTAAGACGGTCATATCATCTCCAATAGACCTAAATTAAAAGTGTTCCTCTTGAATGAGTCCCATTACTACCAGTACCAAAGTAATGGTACGTTTACCTGTTGTTAAAATCGCTCCCATCAGCAAAGTTTGGACATGACACCAAACTGGCTTAGTAAAAACTGCCGCAAACGGCAGTAGGACACTGGCGATTTCAACTGGTATTGTTTCATGGGACGATACACACAATTTTCTTGCAGTCTCAGTCTATTGCCCGAGTCACCAGTATTCACCAAGACTGTATTTAAATGTTATGTATGCAGCAAAACCCGCATTTTTTAGCGATCGCCTACCCTTGTGATGACCCGAAGGTAAAAATGGATAAAGTCGAGCTTAGCTAGTATTTCATAACTATTTCTATTTACTTAGTTAATAAGCAAATTAGTTGGTCTTGTAACTTAGATTTTGGGTTAATAATTTTGACTTTTTTATCCTGACATAATAATTCAATTAAGTGTTGAGCTTCACTTTCTTTCACACCAGAAAACTGACTAGTTGCTTGTAAAATTAAAGTAGGTACTCCCATATAACCTTGAGTTTGGACTAGATTCAATAAGAAATCTTTAACTGGTCGTAAATCTTGCTTTCCATTTACATCAGGCTTTTGCTTAGCTACAATTCCTAAATCCTGTAACAAAACACATTTATCCAAAATATTTGACTCACAAATTAAAGATTGTAGTTCCTGCAAAGTGATAGCTTTACTACCAACCACCAATTCTTGAGCAAGTGCAGAATTAACTAAACTGTCGTATGTCGCTAGATAGTGAACTGAGGGAAGATTTGGTTTAATATGAATATGCATAGTGCCTGTAAAAATTTGACTATAAATTTTATAACCCGCGAGTTTTGCATTCCCCACCCCTCCAATTCTAATTAAATAGAGAGTTTGACATAGGCTTTTCTGAATAGCTTTCTGGCAAGCATTCATGACATTAAAAAAACTATTCATATTTGCATCTTCTGTCCAGACTATTCCTACTTTTTCTTGTTTACCTGGGTGCTGATAGCTTAATGAATAGCTTGCATAAGTTCCACTGATGAGTTTAGGTTTTACTCCCTGTACTTGTAGTGCTTCTAAAGCCTTTTGCACCATCTGTATTAGGTCAGGTGCTGCTAAAAGAGAGACTTTGCCTATCTTATTTTGAATTTTTGTATACTCTTGTTGCCAGATTAACTTAAACTCAGCTTCTTTGTCTTGAGTATTGGTAGGTTTAGTAGAAATATCTTTGTCTACTTTAATTTTTATAGTTTTCGGTTTTTCATTTATTTGCTGGTCTGAAGTTTGCTCTGGCAGATTAATTATTAAAGTTTTAGTCTTGTTATTTAAAATTGAAAGTTTGTATTGTTGATATTCTTGCCTCCCTAAATTTAAAGTATTTCTCGGCATGGTTTTACCACCAGGAAAATTTAGCTCTAATAATTGTTTATTCAACGGAAAAATAGGGGATTTAGGTTGAGGATTTGCTGTTTTATGTAGCGATTTTAGTAAATAAGCCCAAAGAGCTTCTGCTTGTTCTAAAGTAATATGCTTGAGTTGAATTAATCTATGAATTCCAGCTCTATCAGCTTGTTGAATTCTATTAATATTTATTTTCCATGTTTGGGTAATAGCACTAATAATTACCAAAAAATTCTTTAAATTATCTCCATGAATAGTTGTATTGACATCAAAAAAAGGTTGTATGTCGAGTAAGCCATCTGGTAATTTTGGTATAGAATCCAAATTATCAAAACATAGAACTATTGGTTGCGTTTCTGTAGAAATCTTGCCAAAATTGGCCAAAATGTTTTTGGCGGCATCCTCTGTATCTATACAGTTTTTGATTTTTAAGGCTTGCATGGATTCTTCACTCAAGCTATCTCCTCGTAACCACTCGCAGGCTATTGGATATAGTTCTGGTTCAGTGAGATCATGCAGTACTCCAAAAAAAATGTCAGGATTATATATACGTGCTTGTTTATAAGTATCCTTCAGATGTTTAATAAATTTTTGTCTATCAGTTTGTAATAAATCCCAAATATTATCATTAAAAATTCGCTGTGTCAGGTTGCGTTTGGTAAATGCAGATAAACTTTTCAGCCAAAGTATTAACTGAGATTCTTGTTGACCCTGTGGAATTTGAATTAGGCTATCAACAGTGTATCTCAAAACATGACGCCAAACATAACTGCTATCAGCCCAGCTACAGAGAACATACACAAAAAATGCTTTTGAGTTTAGAGTGCGCTTAAGCCTACCCAGTAAGTGACTTTTACCGGAGCCAGGATCTCCTATAAGTAATACAGAACGGCTACGATGATCAGTACCCACTAAATCTAATAGACCTTCAATTTCAGCTATTGCGCTTTGATGAATAGAGTCAACTGTAAGTAATGAATCTTGCTTTTCTTCCCAAAAGTTAGTTGGCTTTATATTTATCAGGTCAAAAGGATTAACCTCACGTCTAATGATGTCGTCAATATTTACCATATTGCTATTTTAATGAGCAAGAAAAATCAATTAATTGTGGACTAGAAGTTTTCTAAAATCTATTGATTAATGGAGATGAAAAATAATGAACCACCGATGTTTTGATAAATTCCAGCTTCCACTTGTTCTGGAGTATAAGTACTAGCTTCTTGCAATGAACTTAAATCAATTTGGTCATTAGCTTGCAAACGATATAAAGCCTTATCTAATTCATCTCGTGACAGTGGTGGTTGTAATTTTTGCCGCAGATGAAAAATTGGTAGATAATTCTCAGTACCAAGTTCTTTATCTAATTTCCCAATAATTTGTAAAACTTCATCATCACTAATTTCTTTATCTGCAACACTGACGGTAGATAGCGATATAGAAACTTCCTCAGACTTCTCTCGCAAAGTCTTCCGTAAAAAGCGGAGGTAATTATTTAGTAATTCTAAGCTAATGACAGGATTAGAACCTTTGTTTGGACTATAATCATCCCGCAGGTACTCAATGCCTCTATCAGTTAGCCAAACCTCAGCTTTAGTTTTTTTCAGTTTTAGTTCAGCTTCAATTAATCCTCGTTCACCTAAAGTTTTCAATATCGCTTCTTTATCAGCTGCTTTTAGCGATGATACTTTAATTTCGCTAGGAGTGATTTTGCCTGAAGCTTTACTAATCTTCTCCAATACCTTGAGTTCATTATCTGCGATGGGTATTTCTGCCGAATCAACTTTCAGCAACGCTTGACCAGGCGGTAAAATTTTAACCGAAGCAATCTCGCGAGAATATTCTACCAACTCGCGATCGCCTAAAGCTCGACAAATTTTGTCCTTTCCTTTAAAAGCATCGAATGCACTAGCACTAAGGCTTGCTCGGTAATTCGCAAACCCCAACAGTTTCAAGAGAAACTTTAACTCATTTGTATCCATGCAGCCTAATCTTGCCTGTATAATTTAGGACTACTCTAGCCCGAACAGCAAAAATTTACACACTCTTATCATCATAGCCATAATTGATGCCAACAATTACGGCATCATAATACAAATTCGTAATTCGTAATTCGTAGTTCGTAATTAAGAAACTCTTATTTAGTATGGGTTTTTGAGTTTGAATGTGTAGCCGAATTTTAGAAAATTAGTATAACATCTATGCATCCCCGGAGACATACTTAAGTGACAATCTCTACAATTCGCACTTTATTCATCACAAAAGAAGTACCTTTTTGCCTGGGGTTTCTCTATGGCAGCATAGCAACGTTGCAATCTGGCGTTCAAAGTGGGAAAATTTAGCAAGTCGATTATGGTGGCTACATCCTCGCAGACATCTACATACTGATTGGGCTTATGCAAAAACTGCTGCTGAAGAATTATATAGTAGGGAACAGGGTTGAAAGTCTTTTGTTATGTGACTTTGTTCTGAAAATTTGTACATTATTTACTTGCAATCTGCTACAATCACCAATTACAATCAGCAACTAAATTAGCGACTATCTCAACTAGTTCTTCGGGTGCAACTGGTTTGGATACATGAGTATGAAAGCCAGCTTCCAAGGCGCGGATACGATCTTCACTATCTCCATAGGCTGTTAAGGCAATAGCTAAGACTCGTCCACCCATACTTGGTTTAAGGGCACGTATTTTACGAATAAAAGTGTAGCCATCTTCACCTGGCATACCGATATCGCAAATTAGGACATCTGGTTGCAATTGGGATAATACTTCGCGTGCCGCCGCCGCTGATTCTACTGCTGTAACTGTAGCTCCATCTGCTTCTAGAACTGTAGTAACGAAAAGGCGAATATCATCATCATCCTCAACTACGAGAATATTTAAACCCGCAAGAGCCACAGGAGATTGCATAACAAATCACATTCTATGCAGACATAATATCTATCATGCCACTTGATCGCGATCGCAGTTACAGTTTTTGATAATTTTTACCCTGGCTATAGTGAACAGTTATGAGCGATCGCACCCTCAAAATAATTATGCTACTTCTCTAGCACGATACACTGTGTTAGAACGTGATTAACAATTAAAAAATTAGCTAAATGCTGACGAATATTACCGGGATTAAACTCAGCATAACCGTAAAGTTCGCTGGGAACGCCTATTTTGAGTTTTAATCCAGAGTCTTCTACTAAAGAACTAATTGAGATATTAGAACCGTATTTATTATCAAGCTGATTACTAAATGGATAGCAATCTAAGAGGTTGTTTAAAAAGTCTAAATTAATACTAACCCCGGCGATTAGAAATCGCGACTATACAGACAAAACCCACCTCCGTGGGTTTCAAGAACTCGATTTTCCGTGTTTTCCAAAGGAGGTGGACTTCGCTTGTTTAGTAGCAAATTATATTCGCCCAAAACTTTTCAAACATCCTCTAAGCGAAGCTATGCCCTAGGCTTTACGCTAACGTAATTCGTAATTAAGTTTTGTAATGGGGATTTAGCGCAAAGTCACCAGCAGGTCTAACTGCTGGTGGATTCTTCCATCTTCTTCCTTAAACTTAGTGGCCTCATATCAGTCCATACTTGCTTAATGTATTCTAGACATTCTGCTTTCAAACCACTTTTGCCCGCATCTCGCCAACCAGGTGCGTTTTCTCGGTCAGCAGGCCAAATAGAATACTGTTCTTCGTGATTGACTACAACTTTGTAAACCGTTGTATCTTCTTTATCATCTTGATACATATTTTTCCTTTGTTAGTTTATTTTTGACACTTAGCATTCACCTTTGGGATCAGGCAAAATTATTTCTACATTACGCAGAGTCCGAAAAGCATATCCACTTAAACTAATCACTAACAATCCCAGCGAAGAAATAACATACATAAGTCCCATACCTGCGCCTTTTCCAGTGCCAAATATCCCTCCCAATAGGGATGCAAGGCTACCTGTTGGCATCATCGCCGGTTCAAAAATGTAGTCAGCAAGTAGCCCAGCCATAAAAGAGGCTACTGTTGAAGTGAACAGCATAATTGCAGAGTGGGTAGCGAAAACCCGTCCCTGTACTTCAGGTTGAACTTTAGCTTGCCAGATAGCATCGTTGGAACTGCCGAGTAATGGGAAGTTGAGAGAAGAGAAAAATCTGCTGGGAATCCAAATTAAAGGTGTATGACTCAAACCCAGTAACACTTTGCCTAATCCAGCACCTACCATACCTAGAAATACTCCATGTATGCGGCGTTTGAAACCACCTCTGCTGCCTAAAAGCAACGCTCCAACAATACCACCAATTCCTGCTGCTGAAGCTAAGTTGCCTAAAATCGCCGCATTGTTATTGGTGCGTGCCAGAATCATGGGCGAATAAACTGAATCCCCAAGGTCGTTAGCAAACCAAAACAATGATGTCCATACCAATAAGACCATTAGTTGAGGACGGGCAAAAATGTATTGGAAACCGAAGATGATTTCATACCATACATCTTTACGACTCAAGGGTTTATTGAGCGCGATCGCAGGTTGGGGAATATGCACAAGTAAGATTGTGCTAACAGCGATCGCAAAAGTTGTGATATCAATAATTAAGATACCTGCAATCCCAATAACTGTGTAAAGAACGCCAGCCAATGCTGGTGCAACGATTAGAGAGGTGGAATTGGCCAAAAAGCCGATGCTATTGGCGCGATCGTAGTGCTGTTTGGGTACCATCGTCGATATTGATGCCGAATATGCTAATTCTTGGAATTGCTCGAAAGCACTCTTGACGGCTACAACTAAGTATAAATGCCATAGCTGCAAATTCTCAGTTAGATAAAGCAGCAGGATAGTTATGGTCAACAGACCACTGACCAGATCACCAAGCATCATCAAGTACTTACGATTCCAGCGATCAACTATGATCCCTGCTATGGGAGTCACCAACAGTTGCGGCAACAGTGCAAAAAAACTAAATAAAGATAATGCAGTAGCCTGACCTGTCAATTCCCATACCCAGATAGAAAAAGCAAAAACAGTCATGCTACTGCCAATCAAGGAAATCGTCTGACCCAGCCAGACGATAATAAAAGTCCGCATGAGAGATCGTTAATTTAGTAGTAATTTACAAAGCCCTTTTGGGGCCCTGTTCCCTTTCATTGCTTCGTAGCATCTTCAATTTGCCTTGTCATACCTAGTTGGCGAATTCGGATTGCCTCTGTTCGACGTGCTAATGCCCATTGACGTTGTTGCCAGATGATGATACCTGTAACGAATAAAATTACGGGTATGAAACCAATAACAAAATAGAGGATGCGAGTTAAAAGTCCTCCATATTGGCCAAAGTGCAAAACATACTGAGTGTTTTCAATGCTGGCAGCCAGGGGAGCCGTTTGAGGATTATCTAACCACAGAATTTTACCAGTGTAGCGATCGAGTTGCATGTATGCATCTCTTTGGAAGGCATTTGCTTGAGGAAATCGCATCCACATATAAAAAACTTCCTGCGGTTGCTTCGGTAGGTAAATCATGAAAGTTTTCGCCCCTGGCAAGGCAGCCTCTGCTTTTTGAACGATCGCATTAATTCCCATTGTTGGTACACCAGCCACAACTTGAGAAACAACTTCCGCAGGTTTGGGGCGAGAACCTGTTAGCCAGTAAACTGGGCCTTCTAATTGGCTCCAAAACACGATCGCAGTCCCAGTCAAAGCCAGCACACACAAAACTACAACAGATAAAATTCCCCCAACTTTATGCAGGTCATAATTGATAATTTTTCCAGGCGATCGCCAACGAATCTGCAATCCCCAAGCCAGTCGCCTCCAGCCATTCCACAGCAGAACGCCTGTAATCCCCACCACAAACAGCAGTATCCCACACATCCCCACGATAGTTCCGCCCAGTTCTCCAGCAAATAAATGGACGTGCAACTCACCAATCAACCCTGTAACAGTCTGTGCCCAAGGACGGGAACCCAAGATGTCGCCATTGTAAGGGTTGATATAGTATTCAATTGGTTTGTCCTTGGAATTAATCGCAATCAATTTGTAAACACCATCGCGGGCTTGAGGGATGGCGATACTATGCAACTTCAGGTCTGGAAAAGCTTTGGCGACAGTCAAAGCCGCAGCCTGGGGAGAAATTAATTCCGCTTGCGGTACAACCTCAAGCAAATGGGGATTGAGCAGATGATCGATTTCGTCATCAAATACTAGCAAGCTACCAGTGACACTAATAATAACTAGTAAAACACCCGCAAAGATGCCGATATAGCGATGCAAAGTCAGGGCTAGTGTACGGATTTTCATGTCTGGACTGGGGATTGGGGACTGGGGATTGGGGATTGGGGACTGGGGATTGGGGACTGGGGATTGGGGACTGGGGACTGGGGATTGGGGACTGGGGACTGGGGACTGGGGACTGGGGACTGGGGACTGGGGACTGGGGACTGGGGACTGGGGATTTGGGACTGGGGACTGGGGATTGGGGACTGGGGACTGGGGACTGGGGATTGGGGACTGGGGACTGGGGACTGGGGATTTGGGATTGGGGACTGGGGAAGACGCGGAGACGGGGGGACGCGGGGACGCGGAGAATAATTAACAAATGACAATTCCCTATTCCCTGTTCCCTATTCCCTGTTCCCTATTCTCTACTCCCTACTCCCTACTCCCTACCCCGAAGGGGTTATCGTTACCAAGTAAAACGGTAGTTGAGGCGAACAGTCCTACCTCTACCTGCTAGCTCATAAAAATTGCCTCCCAGGTCAAACCCAAGCGAACCTCCAGGTGTGGTGTATTGCTCGTTAAACAAATTTTCTATCCCTAATTCCAAGCTTCCTGTACCAATCTTGAGATTGCTGATGTAATCCACAGTCAAGTAACTGTCTACCGGTACTAGGTCAGAACCGGCTTCAAAGCCTTGGCGGCGATCGCCTACAAACAAAGCTTGCAAACGATTACTCCAACCGGGAGTAGTTTGGTGCTGGACATAGGCTGTTAGTTTCAAGGGTGGAACTTCAGTGGAACTTAGTGCTGCAAAGCTGCCATCTCCATCAATATCGTTTTCACCTCCTTGCAAGGTAAAAGTACTCCCCAATAGCCATTTGTCATCCACTTGCCAATCAAGGGTTGCTTCCACACCG
Organism: Desmonostoc vinosum HA7617-LM4; assembly: GCA_019359515.1. Classification (GTDB taxonomy): domain Bacteria; phylum Cyanobacteriota; class Cyanobacteriia; order Cyanobacteriales; family Nostocaceae; genus Desmonostoc; species Desmonostoc vinosum. The sequence goes on from JAHHHC010000001.1 coordinate 225,364, forward strand.
TAATTACGCTGTGGCGCTCTGGCCAAATTTAAAACACCGGGTTTATCCGGGTTCTCTACTAAAGCAGAACCCAAATCTGATTCACTGTAAAAAAGTGCCACAGATGCTTGGACACTTCTCCAATTACCCCGAACTCCAATCTCGTAGTTATTCACTTTTTGGAGTTCGCTCAGATCTACGTCTCGATCAAAATCAAAACCTGCTGTAGCATTAGCAAACAAAATCCGAGCAATTGGTGCCAGTGACAAGCCTTGAGCAAAGTTAGCATATAAACTCACTTCCTCAGTTGGCTTGTACACCAAACCAACATTAAATACCACATCGTCTAAGCTACGCTTTCCACCACCAATATCTTCCAAAAATGAATTGGTAAAGTCAGGAACATCAATATCAAATTTTTCGTAGCGCAAGCCGCCACTTAACAACAAATTCGGATTGATATCCCATTTCGCCTGACCAAACAAGCCCAAGTTTTCGATACTAAAGCGGGGATAATTAGTCCTCCTTTCGATCAGTCGCAGCACTCTACCATCACTATTGTCAAAATCTACAGGATCGAAAATCAGAGTGTCGTCTTCCAGATGCGCTTTGGAGTAATCAACTCCCCAAGACACGTTTGCTGTCTCAAACAAGGGAGTTTCAACTAGCAATCGTCCTCCCCACTTATCATCTTTGGCATCTCTACTACTAATTCCGAGAGGATCTTCTGGATCAAAAATTCTGCCATCAAAGTACAAAGGAATAATTCTGGTAGAGCGATAGTAGGCTTGGGCATTTAACTTACTGCCAAATAAGTCGTCGTGGTTATAACTCAGATTTAAGGCGGTGTTCTCATTGAAAGGTTCGTCAACATTGATGTACTGGGGATTGAACTCAGTCGCACGAACTTTACCGCTAAACTGCGGCACGTTGGAACTAGGATCGGCTGTAATGCTGGGATCGATGCGATCGCGATTATAGTTGGCACTGATTTGCAAGCGTTGGTTAGAGTCGAAATTGATCCCAACTTTCGCTAATGCCTCAAGAGTCTCTGTTTCCGCTGTATTTTCTTCATAGGGAATGCGATCGCCTGCTGCATCATAGGCAATACCTGTATTCCTGTTAGCGAAGAGTGCAAATACGTCAACATTGTCCTGCTGGATCGAGATAGATTGACTGAAAAAGTTACCAAAACTGTCTTCTTGCAAATTGCTCAAAGAAGCATCCACACCAACATTAGTTTCCAGTTTCACCCCTTGTTCTGTTGGCTTGCGAGTAATGATGTTAATCACCCCTCCGGTAGCACCGTCTCCATATACCGCCGAAGCACCGCGTACAACTTCCACACGTTCGACAGCATTGGGAGAAATACTTCTAAGATCTCTGTTAAAACCAACGTTACTGTCGTTTGATGTTACCGGAACCCCATCAATCAAGATTTGCGCTCCTCTACCCCGGACAAATTGATTTCTGATTGTGCCAGTTGGCGGCCCTGCACCGGGGGTCAATCTGCCGATAATGTCGCTCAAATCTCTAGATACCGCTTGTTGCTGCTCAATCTGTTCACGGCGAATAATCGTGACGCTACGCGGCACATTCTCTAACTCTTCTTCGGTACGAGTCGCTGTCACTACCAGTTCTATCGGCTCTTGTGGATCAGTTGCCGGCTGTTCTGGTTGAGTTTCAGTTGCTGGTTGTTCTTCTGGTTGAGTTTCAGTTGCTGGCTGTTCTGGCGTTTGAGGTTGCTGTGAAGTAGATACAGATGGGGTGACAGCAAAAATCAGACCCTCATCACTATCAAACAACTCGATTTGCGGTACATCTGCCTCACCGAGAATTATGACTTGAATGCTATTAGCATTCTGATTTGTTACCGTTACCTCAGTAATTCCGCTACTGGGTTGCTCTCGACGAAATGTATTACCTTCAGGTAGACGTAGTTGAGCATTCGGTATATCAACGATATACGCCTTATCCTGATTCCTAGTTGACACTTGCAGTCGATCGCCTTTAGCAGTCTGCAAAACTATTTCCACCCCTTTTTCTGTAGGATTCACCTGAATTCCTGTCACTTCGACGATTTCAGGTGTTGGTGATGGATTGGGTGTTGGTGACTGCGCCAGTTTCTCAACGCTTTGGGATACAAAATTACTCTCGCTCAATCGGCGGATCTTTCTGACTGGTACATTGATTGTTTGAGGGCTAGCAGTTTTGTCAATTGAACTATTAGAAGTCTGATCAGACTCTACATCTATAGTTTTTAGCTCCTGACTCAAACCAGGAGTTGCCAAAAATATAATTGCTGAGCTTGTTAGCAACAAGCACTGAATTAATGGTCGTAGTCTCATTTTGTTTCTATTTCCCTCACACCCAACAGTACCTCTCAACCTGCTGTTGATTGGCAATAAGCTATTAGTACTATTAGCAGTTTTTTAGCAAAAAAATCTATAAAAATTATATAAGTCAATGTAGTTGCATCTACTTTTTATTTGATATTGATTATCAAAAACTTATCGGCTGATAACACTTAATTGCTAAAATATCAAACACGATAATTTAGCAAACAGAAGCTTAAAAAGATTGCCGGAGCTACTTAAAAGCTATTTTTGCTGATAACATTCAGAAACTATTGTTTCACTTATATCACAAAGTAGATATTTATTCTCAATAAATCTCAGGAAATTTATCAGCGACTTTTTATGAATTTTTTTTAAGACACGGATCTTAAAAGCTGAAAATTACATTAGTATTTTTGAGTTCACTTGAAAATTGTTTGCAATAATTTTGGGGTATTTGCGCTCCTAAGTCTATTTTGGTGTGCATCATCTGAATCATAGAAATGGCTCAAGCATCTAACAACTTCTCAAAAATTTTCTGTCAAGATTCGACATTTGTTGATGTACTGCGCTACAGAAGCTTGACACAACCAGATCGCAATGCTTTTACTTTTTTGGTAGATGGCGAAACGCAAGAAACAACACTGACTTACCAACAGTTAGATCGGTGTAGTCGAGCGATCGCAGCTAAACTACAAGCATTAGGTTTAAACAAAGAGCGTGTCCTACTGCTTTACCCACCAGGACTAGATTACTTATGTGCTTTTTTCGGTTGTTTGTATGCAGGTGTAGTAGCGGTTCCTGCTTACCCGCCCCGTAATCGGCGCAATACGCCCAGAATCCAGGCGATCGTCCAAGACGCCCAAACTAGAGTTGCTCTGACAACAACACAAATTCTACCGACAGTAGAATCCTTACTTACGGAAAAAGCAGGTTTAGATAATTTGGAGTGGTTAACCACTGATAACCTAGCACCAGGAATAGAAGATGCTTGGCAACAAACGCCAATTGCAGCAGATACACTAGCTTTTTTGCAATATACATCAGGTTCTACAGGCATACCCAAAGGCGTAATGCTGTGTCATCGCAACCTGCTACATAATGCCGCCATCACCTACCAATTCATGGCACATGGGGCTGAGAGCAAGTTTATCTCGTGGCTACCCACATACCATGACATGGGCCTAATCGGTGGTATACTACAGCCTTTGTATGGGGGCTTTCCTTGCATCCTCATGTCCCCAGCAGCTTTTTTGCAGCGGCCGTACCGTTGGTTACAGGCTATTTCCAGATATCAAGGAACTACAAGTGGTGGCCCAAATTTTGCCTACGATTTGTGTACGCAAAAAATTACTCCCGAACAACTCCAAACTCTTGACTTGAGCAGTTGGAGTGTCGCTTTCAACGGTGCTGAATCCGTCCGATGGGATACTTTAGAACGATTTTCAACCACCTTTAGAGCCTGTGGTTTTCGGCGTGAAGCCTTCTATCCCTGTTACGGAATGGCCGAGGCGACTCTGATGATTGCCGGCGGTCAAAAAGCGATCGCACCCACGATTAAAAAAGTTCAGAAAACTGCATTAGAACAAAATCAAATCGTTGAGGTTACAGACAATAATCCAGATGTTACAACCTTAGTAGCTTGTGGTCAAAGTGTACCTCAACAGCAAATAGCGATCGCCAATCCCGAAACATTAACTCGCTGTTTGCCTAATCAAGTCGGGGAAATTTGGGTATCGGGGCCAAGCATCGGTCAAGGTTATTGGAATAATAGCGAACAGACAGAGCAAACATTCCATGCCTGTCTTCAAGATCCGGGTGAGAGTTCATTTTTACGGACTGGGGATTTGGGCTTCTTGGACAATGGCGAACTCTTCGTGACGGGCAGAATCAAGGATTTAATTATTATCCGGGGTCGTAACCTTTACCCACAAGATATAGAACTAACCACAGAACGTAGTCATCCATCATTACGTCTAACTAATGGTGCAGCCTTTGCCGTGGAAGTTGATAACGAAGAAAAGCTCGTAGTTGTACAGGAATTGGAGTTTCGCGCCAAACCAAATCTTGATGAGGTGGCTGTCGCAATTCGTCAGGCAGTAGCAGAAGCACATGAAGTGCAAGTTTATGCTGTAGTTCTGATTAAACCAGGAACCATTGCTAAAACTTCTAGTGGTAAGATTCAACGCCGTGCCACTCGTGCCCAGTTTCTCGCCAACAACTTAGAGATAGTCAGCAGTAGCATTCTGAACACCACTAATTTTGCGACAACAGAGAATAGATTCCAGCGTCAAGCCTTGTTGGGATTAAGCTCAGATGAGTGTGAGTCAATTTTAGAATCATATCTCAAAGAGCAAATAGGGCGATCGCTCTCCATTCCATCAGACGAGGTGAACTTCCAACAGCCATTAAGCAGTTTGGGACTGGACTCTTTAAAAGTTTTTGAATTAAAAAATCAAATAGAAACCGATCTCCAAGTCACCGTATCCGTATCAGACTTCTTTGAAGATTTGGGGATCAAAAAGCTAGCAACAAAATTACTCACTCAACTAACAACAGCATCTGATGTGCCGTTGCTATCCCTGACTCCAGCCCGCAACACCACACAAACCCACCCTCTATCGTTTGCTCAACAACAGTTATGGTTTATTAATCAGCTAGCTCCTGATTCTTTGGCATATCACATTCCCGTAGTTATTAACTTCCAAGGTGATGTCAATGTTGCAGTTTTGCAACAGAGCCTAAACCAAATTATCAGTCGGCACGAAATTTTACGAACAAACTTTTTAGTAGTAGATGGAGAACCCACTCAAACAATCAAACAAGCTGCATCTTTAACTTTAACGGTTGAAGATTTATCAGAATTGCCAGAGATAGAGCCTATCCAACAAACACAACATCTGGCCACATTAGCGAGTCAGCCATTCGACTTGTCTTACCAACTACTGTTGCGTGCCAAGCTTTTGCGTTTTTCACAAACAGAGTATCAGTTGCTTGTGAGTTTGCACCATATTATTGCAGATGGTTGGTCTGTGGGGATTTTGATTAAAGAACTGGCAATTGTTTACGAAGCATTAGCCACTGGGAAATCCTCTGTGCTTCCCCAACTGCCCATCCAGTACACAGATTTCGTCTACTGGCAGCGGCAGTGGTTGCAAAGCGAAAACATTAAACCTCAACTCGCGTACTGGAAGCAACAGCTAGGTGGTAATTTGCCTGTCTTGAATTTACCTAGCGATTATCCCCGTCAGCCAATTCAAACCTTCAAAGGTGCGAGGGCGAAATTAATTCTGTCCCCAACGCTGAGTGCAGAACTAAAACAGCTCAGTCATCAGCAGGGAGCAACCCTGTTTATGACCTTGTTGGCAGCATTTAAAACTCTGCTTTACCGTTACACAGGACAAACGGATATCCTCGTAGGTTCTCCTATCGCCAGTCGTAACCGCACAGAGATAAATACATTAATTGGATGTTTTGTCAATGTTTTGGTGTTACGTAGTGACCTCGATGGCGAACCTAGTTTTAGAGAATTGTTGTTGCGGGTAAAATCGACCGCTTTGGCTGCTTACGTTCACCAAGACATACCTTTGGAAAAGTTAGTTGAGGAACTACAGCCACAGCGAGATCCCAGCTACAATCCCCTATTTCAGGTGATGTTCGTTTTGCAAAATATTCCCATTCCCACAACCGAGTTATCAGATATATCAATGACTTGTCAGGAGGGAGAAAACGGCACAGCTAAGTTTGATCTGACTCTGTTTGTAGAAGACACAGAGCAGGGATTAGTGTCAACGTTAGAATACAACACTGACCTGTGGAATCTAGATACTGTGAATCGCATGTTGGGACATTTTCAGAGGTTGCTAGAAGGCATAATTACCAATCCTGACGAGTCGATAGCACATTTACCTTTACTAACACAATCCCAAAAACAGCAGTTAATAGTTGAGTGGAATAACACCAAAACAGACTATCCTCAAGACCAGTGCATACACGAGTTGTTTGAGCAGCAAGTCAAAAGAACACCGTCTAATGTTGCTGTTATCTTTGAAAATCAACAACTCACTTACCAGGAGTTAAACAACCGAGCCAATCAGCTAGCACACTACTTGCAAAAACTGGGCGTGAAACCAGAGGTACTGGTTGGTATTTGTATGGAACGCTCCCTAGAAATGGTAGTGGGAATATTAGCAATCATGAAAGCGGGTGGGGCCTATCTACCGCTTGATCCCAGTTATCCCCAAGCGCGTTTGGCGTTCATGTTGGCAGATGCTCAAGTGTCAGTGCTACTGGTACAACCACCTCTGATGTCAGAATTAGCACCACATCAGGCGCAAGTTGTATGTATAGATACTAGCTATGAATTGGTTGATAAATGCCAAGAAAACCCAATTAGCGGCGTTACACCAGAAAATTTAGCCTATGTAATTTATACCTCTGGCTCTACAGGAACACCCAAGGGGGCGATGAATACCCATAAGGGTTTGTGCAATCGCCTACTATGGATGCAAGATACTTACCAACTTACATCAAGCGATCGCATTTTACAAAAGACTCCCTTTAGCTTTGATGTCTCCGTTTGGGAATTTTTCTGGCCGTTGTTCACAGGTGCAAGTTTAGTGTTAGCCAAAGCAGGCGGACATCAGGATGCTGGCTATTTAGTTCAACTGATTGCCCAGCAACAAATCACTACACTTCATTTTGTCCCCTCAATGTTACAGATGTTCTTAGAAGAGCCAGAACTGGAAAAGTGCAGTAGTATCAAACGTGTGATTTGTAGTGGTGAAGCACTGTCGCCTGAGTTGCAAAAACGTTATTTTGAACGTTTAGATGCTCAATTGCATAATCTTTACGGGCCTACAGAAGCTTCTATTGATGTCACTTTTTGGGCTTGTGAGCAAAATAGTGATGAAAAAATTGTGCCGATTGGCCGTCCGATTGCCAATACACAAATATATATTCTTGATCAACATTTGCAACCTGTGCCGATTGGCATTGCTGGCGAGTTGCACATTGGTGGAATTGGACTGGCGCGGGGCTATTTGCATAGAACTGAGTTAACGCAACAGAAGTTTATTTCTAGTCCCTTTGAGGCAGGGGGAGCAAGAGGAGGACAACGAGAACGCCTTTATAAGACTGGTGATTTAGCCCGCTACCGTCCAGATGGAAATATTGAATTTTTAGGGAGAATCGACAATCAAGTCAAAATTCGCGGTTTCCGCATCGAACTTGGAGAAATAGAGGCATTTTTGGCACAACATCCACGGGTAAGAGAAACGGTAGTTGTGGTTAGAGAAGATATACCAAATCAACATCGTTTAGTTGCTTATTTGGTTCTTCATCAAGAGGCTGTATTTTCTGTGGATGAATTGCGCTATTTCTTGAAAGAAAAGCTGCCTGAGTATATGGTTCCTTCTGTGTTTGTGGTATTAAAGGTTTTGCCGCTGACACCTAATGGTAAAGTAGACCGCCGTGCTTTACCAATTCCTGATACTTTGCCCGTAACTTATCAGGCTCCGCAAAGTGAAATAGAACGTGCGATCGCTAATATTTGGCAGGAGGTATTACATTTAGAAAAAGTGGGTATAAATGACAATTTTTTTGACCTGGGTGGTCATTCATTATTGCTAGTTCAAGCTAATGGTAAAATGCGAAAGTTTTTGAACCAAGATATATCAATTGTGGAAATGTTTCAGAATCCTACTATTGGTTCTCTAGCTCAATATCTTAGTCAAACTTCTGAAGATGAATCTGCTTTTAAGGCAATGCATAACCGTGTGCAAAAGCAAAGAGAGGCTGTCAATAGACAAAAGCTATTAATGCATAAAATTGCCAAAAAAAAATGAATAAAAAGTTAACTGAACTATAAGAATTTGACTTGATTAATTTGTACGCAGTGAGTAGAAAATGGAAACTGTGGATGAAGGAGCAGGACGAGGCAGGGTAAGAAATCACAAACACCAATTCCCCATTCCCTATTAAGAGTTCCGTAGGTTTAAGTCCCCCGGTTCTATAATCGGCAAGTTTTGTGTTGGGGTTAAATCCCCATTACAAAATTTAATTACGTTAGCGCAGCGGTAGCGAGTCCGCGATAGCGTTAGCGTAAAGCCTACGGCATAGCTTCGCTTAGAGCGACACAGGAGCGTCGCGTCATTACGAATTACGAATTACGAATTACGAATTATTTAAGAGTTCCCTACTATCAAGACTGATGCATATTACAATTTTGACATGGGGTTCAACCGGAGATGTCCAACCTTATATAGCGTTGGGTTTAGGATTACAAAAGGCTGGTCATCTAGTTCGATTGGCGACTAGACCGGATTATCGAGAATTAGTTGGTAAATGGGGTCTGGAATTTATTTCTATTGACTGTAAAGCTTGGTATCGAGATTATGCAGATGGGTTTGGTCAAAATCCTTTTGTGATTGCTAATTTTTATAAGCAAAGCTTACAACCTATTCAAGATAGTGTTTTACCTCTTTTGTATGATGTTTGTCATGATGCAGATGCAATTATTTTTTCTCCGCCCGCATTTCCGGCTTTTGAACTTGTTGAAAAGTTAGGCATACCAGGTTATGCAGCTTGTGTTTCACCACTACATCAAACTTATATGTTTCCCAATCACTTTACTCGTAGTAATCAGTCTTGGGCAGGTGTTTATGGTATTTATAACTGGCTGACTTATCCATTTTTTAATCAATTATTTTGGCAACATATTCGCCAACCTATTAATCAGTGGCGAGAGCAAATTCTGGGTTTGCCTCCTGTGCCTTTACTATTGGATTTTTTTAGTAGAATGAATCGGCAGCAGTTGCCTTTTCTTTACGGCTACAGCCCGGCTTTTTTACCCAAGCCTGCTGATTGGCCTGATTGGGTTGATGTTACTGGCTATTGGTTTTTAGATAGTCCCCAAAGTTGGCAACCACCAACAGAATTAGCAGAATTTTTAGCTGCTGGTTCCCCACCGGTGTATATTGGTTTTGGTAATAAAGGCGGTTGGAAATCGGCAAATTTAACAAAATTAGTGCTAGAAGCGCTCTCTATTTCCCAACAACGAGGTATATTACTAATTGGGGAAGATTTAGATGGAACGGTTGATTTACCGGATGAAGTTTTTCCCATAGAATGGGTACCTTTTGATTGGCTATTACCACGAACAATGGCAGTTGTACATCACGGTGGAATTGGTACGATCGCTGCTGCTTTACGTGCTGGTGTTCCTTCTATTGTTGTCCCATATAATTACGAAAATTATTTCTGGGCACATCACTTAGCTGAGTCAGGTTTAGGGCCACCACTAATTACCAGAAATCATCTTTGCGCCGAAAGTTTAGCGGCTGCAATTAAAATTGCAATTAACAACAAAACTATGCGGAATCGTGTAGTTGAAATGAGTAAAAAAATTCAGGCAGAAAATGGTGTAGCACGAGCAGTAAAAGTATTTCATCAACATTATTTTAATTAATCAGGAAAAAGACGTATGAGTAGCGCTCAAATCGATGAGCTAATGGAAGGAATAGCTATTATTGGAATGGCAGGTCGTTTTCCCAAAGCTAAAAATATTGCTGAGTTTTGGCAAAATTTGTGCAATGGAGTAGAGTCAATTTCTACTTTTACAGATGAAGATTTAATCGCTAATGGAATAGAGACAGCGTTACTCAATGATAGTAATTATGTAAAATCTGGAACCGTATTAGAAAATATAGATTTATTTGATGCTGCTTTCTTTGGTTTTAATCCTAAAGAGGCAGAACTCACTGATCCACAACACCGAATTTTTTTAGAATGTGCCTGGGAAGCTTTAGAAGATGCTGGATATGATTCCAATAAATCTGAAAATCGGACGGGAATTTATGCTGGTGTTGGCTGGAATAGTTATCAATCTTTTAATTTAAATCAAGACCAAATTGGTTCAGCGAATAGTTTTCAAAAGTTGATTGGCAATGATAAGGATTTTCTCACTACTCGTGTTGCTTATAAATTAAATTTACAAGGGCCAAGTATTACGGTTCAAACTGCTTGTTCTACTTCATTAGTTGCTACTAATCTTGCTTGTCAAAGTTTATTAAATTATCAATGCGATATGGCTTTGGCGGGTGGTGTTTCGATTCGCGTGCCACAGAAAACAGGTTATTTATATCAAGAAGGAGGAATTTTATCGCCTGATGGACATTGCCGGGCTTTTGATGCCCAAGCCAAAGGGACGATTATCGGTAATGGTGTGGGAGTTATAGTTTTGAAGCGGTTGACAGAAGCGATCGCCGACAGGGATCATATCTATGCAATCATCAAAGGCTCGGCTATCAATAACGATGGTTCACAAAAAGTAGGCTACACAGCACCCAGCATCAAAGCCCAAGCAGAAGCGATAGCCGAAGCTTTACTCATTGCTGGTGTTGAGCCTGAATCCATCGGCTATATTGAAGCTCATGGCAGCGGCACGCCACTAGGCGATCCGATTGAAATAGCAGCACTTTCTCAAGTATTTCGCGCTAGTACCAACCAAAAAGGTTTCTGTGCTATCGGTTCGGTAAAGACAAATATCGGGCATTTAGATGCGGCGGCGGGAGTTGCAGGACTAATTAAGACAGCCCTGACTCTCAAACACAAGGTAATTCCACCCAGCTTGAATTTTGAACAACCCAATCCTGAGATTGATTTCGCCAACAGTCCTTTTTATGTCAACACTCAACTGAGGGAATGGCAAACAATGGATACCCCCCGCCGTGCGGGAGTAAATTCCTTGGGTATTGGTGGTACTAATGTTCACGTCATTCTCGAAGAAGCCCCTGTTAGAGAGCAGGGGACGTGGGGAGGGGGGGAGAAAGAGGACGCGGGGACGCGCGGACGGGGGGACGCGGGGACGCGCGGACGGGGGGACGCGGGGACGCGCGGACGGGGGGACGCGGGGACGCGCGGACGGGGGGACGCGGGGAAAGAGGACGTGGGGACGTGGGGATGGGGAGAAACAGGACAACGAGAAGAACAATTAATTTCTAACTCCTCACTCAGCAACGCGACTTGCTACAACGGGGGGAACTCCCGCAACGCAGTAGCTACTCAGCATTTGGCACTTAGAAAGTATCAGTTGTTGGTACTTTCTGCTAAAACCAGTTCTGCTTTAGAAGCGGCGACGGCAAATCTCAGCGATTACTTGCACAAGCACCCCGATAGTAATTTGGCTGATGTGGCTTATACGTTGCAAGTTGGCAGGCGGCACTTCAACTACCGCCGGACTGTTGTTTGCCGGGATGTAGCGGATGCAGCAGCTGCACTGAGCGATCAAAAACGAGTACTTACCAGTTTCCTAGAGACTCAACAGCGTCCTGTTGCCCTGATGTTTCCTGGATTGGGAACTCATTATGTGAATATGGGTTGGGAACTTTATCAAGCTGAACCCACATTTCGCGCCTCTGTGGATTACTGCTGCGAATTCCTTAAACCCCTGCTTGGTGAGGATTTGCGAGATGTATTGTATGCCAAACAACCCAGCAACTCAGCGGCGGGTATAGATTTGCGGAGAATGTTAGGACGCACAGAACAACAGCCAGATGCAGCCACTCAAAAACTTAATCAAACATTTCTCACCCAACCAGCTATTTTTGTCACTGAATATGCTCTAGCGCAACTGTGGCTCAACTGGGGGATTCATCCTGTGGCAATGATTGGCTATAGCATTGGCGAATATGTAGCGGCAACTCTAGCAGGAGTTTTGTCTGTAGAAGAGGCTTTAAGCTTGGTAGCGAAAAGAGCGCAAATGATTCAAGAGTTACCGGGTGGAGCGATGCTGGCTGTGACTATTGCCGAGTCAGATGTGTATCCACTGTTGAATGAAAAACTCTCTTTATCAGCAATTAATGGATCATCTGTTTGTGTAATTTCTGGTTCTATAAACGCTATAGAAGAGTTGGAACAAAGATTACTTGAGCAAGGTTTAGTTTGTCGGCGTGTCGAGACTTCTCATGCTTTTCATTCCCAAATGATGGAAGCTATAGCACCTAGCTTCTACAATTTAGTTGCTACTTTCAACCTCCAACCACCAAAAATTCCTTACATATCCAACGTCACCGGCACTTGGATTACACCTGGCGAAGCAACAGATCCCAATTATTGGGTGAAACACCTGTGTCAAGCTGTACGCTTTGCGGATGGAATTAAAAACTTGTGGCAAAAACAAAATCCCATTTTATTAGAAGTTGGCGCTGGACAGATTTTAGGTAGTTTCGCACTGCAATGTTTAGAAAATCAACAAGGAGTAGATAAAATCGTCCTGCCTTCGCTGCGCTATGCCTATGATTGTCAGTCAGATGTGGCATTTTTGCTCAACACTTTGGGGCAATTGTGGTTAGCTGGAGTTGAAATTGATTGGTCGCAATTTTATCGTCATCAGCGTTGCGATCGCATTTCCTTACCCACCTACCCCTTTGAACGTCAGCGCTATTGGATTGAACCTCAAACCAGCCATATTAATATCAATCAAAATCTACCTGCACAAAGGCTTGGTATTAATCAATGGTTTCATCTTCCTTCCTGGAAACGAGCTGCACCACCCCAATTGGCAGTGGAAAAATTAATCAATAATCAGCAATCTTGGCTAGTATTTATTGATGCTTGTGCAGTAGGTTGGCAAATCAAAGAGCGGCTGGAAAGAGAGAATCAAGATGTGATTATCGTCAGAATTGGAGAGCAATTTAGCAAGCTGAGTGAGCGAGAATATAAAATTAATCCCAGCCACAGAGATGACTATGATACCTTACTCAGAGAACTACGTCTTAGCAATAAAACTCCCAACACCATTGTCCATCTTTGGAACATCAACGAACAAATTAAATCGGGGCTGAAATATTGGGGGGAAATTCAAAATTTAGGCTTTTGGAGTTTGCTGTTTTTAGCTCAGGCATTAGGTGATGCCAATATTAATAATGCCGTGCAAATTGATGTCATCTCCAACAACTTGCAAGAATTAACTGACAGTGATAAATTATGTCCAGAAAAAGCCACTCTTTTAGGGCCATGTAAAGTTATTCCCCAGGAATATTCTCATATCACCTGTCGCAGTATTGATATTACTCTGCCTCAACTGGATACTAAACAATGGCAACAATTAATTGAGCAATTGTTCACAGAACTGACTAATACTCAATCAGAATCAATTATTGCCTACAGAGGAAATCGTCGTTGGGTACAGTGCTTTGAGCAATTACCCGTAGCAAGCAAAACCTTATGCACCCCCAAGTTACGACGAGGAGGAGTATACATGATTACGGGAGGATTGGGGGGAATTGGACTGGCAATAGCTCAATATTTAGCAAAGCTTGCACCAGTAAAAATAGTATTAATTGGGCGATCAAAATTACCAGCAAAAGCACAATGGCAGCAGTGGCTATCAGATCATGACGAGGAAGACGTACTCAGTCAGAAGATTAAGAAAATTCAAGAATTAGAAAAATTGGGTGCAGAAGTTGTGGTGATTGCAGCCGATGTTGCTCATCTCGAACAAATGCAAACAACAGTAAATCAAGTGTGCGATCGCTTTGGCAAAATTCATGGAGTAATTCATGCTGCGGGAGTTCCAGGAGCAGGTTTGATGCAATTAAAAACAACCGAATTAGCAGAGAGCGTACTTCATCCTAAAGTGCGAGGAACACTAGTATTAAATACTGTTCTCAAGGATATTAAGTTAGATTTCCTCGTTTTATTTTCCTCAATGACTTCTATGTATGGTGGATTCGGTCAAGTAGATTATTGTGCAGCGAATGCATTTCTAGATGCATTTGCCCATGATAATTTTTACAAACGAGAAATCCCGACAATTTCTATTAATTGGGATTGGTGGCAATGGGATAATTGGCAAGATGCGCTATTATCATTTGCTCCAGAGATTCAAGCTAATTTTAAGCAGATGCGAGAGCAATATGGCATCACATTTGCAGAGGGTGTTAATACATTAGGTCATGTTCTATCTTTAGAACTACCACAAGTCATTGTCACAACACGAAACCTTCAAGATGTGATTGATGAGCATGAAAATTTTGAGGTTTCCCATCTTTGGGAAAAATCTTTAAGTAACTCAAAACACTTACGACCTAATTTAAAAACTACTTATGTTGCTCCTAGTGGTGAGATAGAATGCAAAGTTGCTCAACGCTATCAAGAATTATTAGGAATTGAACAAGTTGGGATTTATGATCACTTCTTTGATTTAGGCGGAAATTCTTTGATTGGTACGCAACTAATTTTTCAACTTCGGAAAGATTTTCAAATCGAACTTTCGACGAGATTAATTTTTGAAGCTTCGTCTGTAAGTGCATTGGCTTTGGTTATTGAAGAGGTCTTAATAGCAGAGTTGGAGAAATTAAGTGAGGACGAAGCTGACAAGCTTTTGTCAACTCATTCTAAGTAATTCGTAATGACGCGACGCTCCTGTGTCGCTAAGGCATCAAGTAAAAATAAGTAGTGCGAGCATCTTGCTCGCGCGGGCAAGATGCCCGCACTACAAATATTAAATTGTTCAACTTATTTTTACACGAATCCTAACGCTGACGCTCGATGACTCGCTCTAAGCGAAGCTATGCCGCAGGCTTTACGCTACGCTATCGTGGACTTGCTAACGTAATCAAGGAAGTCAGATTTTATCAGGATTGCAATGTTTGAGTCTGTTGTCAGATTTTATAGAATTGGTATAACAAAAATCAAATTTAGCTGATTAATTAATCATGAACATTCAAGTTGTTGGTGTGGTTGGAGCAGGTGTAATGGGCATTGGGGTATCACAAAACCTTGCCCAAACTGGATATCAAGTAATTTTAGTAGATATTTCAGAAGCAATTTTAGAGCGTGCCCAGCAAGAAATTAGGAAGAATATTCGCTTTCAAGGGTTTTTCAAAAAAGGCGAAAATACCAAAAGCCCTGATGACATCCTCAAAAATATTCAATTTTCTACTGATTATAGATTTTTAGAAAATGCTGAATTTGTTATTGAAAATGCAACAGAAAAATGGGATATAAAAAAGGAGATTTATAGTAAAATAGATCATATCTGCCCTAAAAAAGCGATATTTGCAGCTAATACATCGGCCATTTCTATTACTCGCCTCGCTTCAGTAACCCAGCGTGCTGATCAAGTTATTGGTACACATTTCATGAACCCTGTACCAATAAAGCCAATGGTAGAAGTAATTCGGGGATATCACACTTCGCAAGAAACAATTACTACGACTCAAAATGTATTAGCTCAAATGGGTAAAGAATGCGTTATTGTTAACGACTCACCGGGTTTTGTTTCCAATCGAGTTTTGATGTTGACAATTAACGAAGCTATTTTTTTACTACACGAGCAAGTCGCTACAGTGGAAGAAGTAGATAAAATTTTTAAATCCTGCTTTGGTCACAAAATGGGGCCATTAGAAACTGCTGATTTGATAGGTTTAGATACAATTTTGTATTCTATTGAAGTTTTATATGAAAGTTTTAACGACAGTAAATACAGACCCTGTGCCATGTTGAAAAAAATGGTAGATGCCGGGTTGCATGGACGCAAGAGTGGGCAAGGTTTTTATACTTATAACTGAATAAGCTGTTCCACATATAACTTGCATAATTAGGGCGGGCAAGATGCCCACACCACAAGAGTTTTATTTAATTTGATTATGTAATTTAGATGTTTTTTAGCTTACAGGAAACAGAGGAAGAAAATAAGGGGTTTTTAAATGTCAGAAATTCTCGTGCAAGTAAAATTAAATATGAAAGAAACACAATCCAAAATCAAAGCATTCCTTTCGCGATTTTTTCGCAATCACGATTTGCGACCAGATGAAGATATATTTGCTCTTGGCTTCGTTAATTCTATGTTTGCCATGCAAATTGTTTTATTCATAGAACAAGAGTTTCAAATTACTATCGAAAATGAAGATTTGGAGTTTGATAATTTTAGAACTATCAATGCGATGACTCATTTGGTTGAAAGTAAAAAGACTTTGGTAACACAAGAATGAGTAAAAAATTAGTCAGTTTCATAATATTATGAAATTAGAGTTGAGTGATGAACAGAAAAATGCTAAAGCTGAATTTAGAGCTTTTGCAGATGCAGAAATTATTCCAGATGCCAATGACTGCGAACAAAAAGAATATACTCCTCTCAAGCTTATAAAACAGCTTGCTCAAAGAGGATATTTAGGGGCTATTTTACCAAAAGCTTTTGGTGGTAGCGGCATGGATATGATTACATTTGGTCATCTTAATGAAGAAATTGGCCGTGGTTGTTCTTCATTGCGGAGTTTGTTGACAGTACATAACATGGTTTCGCAAGTCATTTGGAAATGGGGTAATAAATCTCAAAAAGATTATTGGCTTCCCAAATTATCATCTGGTGAAATAATCGCGGCCTTTGCATTAAGCGAACCTAGTGTAGGTAGTGATGCCAAAAGTGTAGAAACTACAGCAACTATTTCTGGTGACTGTTATGTTTTAAATGGGCAAAAAAAATGGATTACCTATGGACAAATTGCTGATATTTTTTTAGTGTTTGCCCAATGTGATGGAAAACCTGCTGCATTTTTAGTTGCAAAAAATAGTCCCGGACTTGAAATCAAACCAATTTTTGGAATGTTGGGTGTTAAAGCCTCAATGTTAGCAGAGTTACACCTTAATAACTGTGAGATTCCACAGTCTAATTTAGTGGGTAAGTTGGGTTTTGGTTTTTCCTATGTTGCTGCTTCTGCACTTGATTATGGTAGATACAGTGTGGCTTGGGGTTGTGTAGGTATTGCTCAAGCTTGTTTGGAAGCTTGTCTGAAATATACAAATGAACGTCAGCAATTTGGTGTTTATTTGAAAGAACATCAATTAATTAGACAAATGATTACTGAGATGATTACTAATTTGAAGGCAGCAAGATTACTGTGCTATCAAGCAGGTTATTTCAAAGATATTGGGAATTCCAACTCGTTTAGTGAAACTGCAATTGCTAAATATTTTGCTGCCAAAGTTGCTGCCAAAATCGCTACTGATGCTGTACAAATTCACGGTGGAAATGGTTGCAGCAGTGATTACTCGGTGGCGAGATATT
The DNA here is from genome assembly GCA_019359515.1 of Desmonostoc vinosum HA7617-LM4. Lineage (GTDB taxonomy): Bacteria > Cyanobacteriota > Cyanobacteriia > Cyanobacteriales > Nostocaceae > Desmonostoc > Desmonostoc vinosum. The sequence goes on from JAHHHC010000001.1 coordinate 242,749, forward strand.
GGCGGGATGCAAAAATTATGGAAATTATTGAAGGTAGCACACAAATTCAGCAAATTACAATCGCAGATTACGGTTATCAAGAATATCTACCAAAACTAGAGAAACTTTATGTTTCTTAGTTTATATCTTGACCTGTCAAACTTTCAGTCGTAAAAATTACCTAATTGTTCGGCTACGCTGATATCCGCCAGGGATTGTAAATCCCTGCCTAATAGCAAAAGTCCATTAGAAATGGACTAAATACAGAGGTAAATGGATATGCGATTTTTATTACTTTATTGCAGCAAATTCATTATTTTAACTGACAGGTGCAAGATGTAGGTTAGTGTTAAAAAACGTAAAAATCTAGCATAATAATTAAGTCATGTTTCTCTCAAAAACTGAAACTTTAAATCACGAACAAACTGCTAAGAAGATTATTAAATGTGTAGTTTGGGATTTAGATAACACCCTTTGGCATGGTGTGTTATTAGAAGACGATCGCATCTTTTTACAAAACCAGATAATTGAAATTCTCCAAATATTAGATGAGCGGGGAATATTACAATCCATTGCTAGTAAAAATGAACATGTAAAAGCCATAGATAAATTGCAAGAGTTGGGATTAAAAGAGTATTTTCTCTATCCTCAAATTAACTGGAATTCTAAAGTTAGTTCTCTTCAAGAAATTGCTAAAGCACTTAATATCAGTATTGATGCGATCGCCTTTATTGATGACGATACGTTTGAGTTAGAAGAAGTCAAATTTTCTCTTCCAGAAGTCCTCTGTATCAATGCTGCAAAAATCACCAATTTACTAGATATGCCGGAGATGAATCCCCGTTTTATTACAGAGGATTCAAAACTGAGAAGGCAAATGTATCTTAGCGATTTAGAAAGGCAATCAGATGAAAAAGAATTTATTGGTACTCAAGAAGAATTTTTAGCTACTTTGGATATGACTTTTACTATCTCTTCTGCCAAAGAAGCAGATTTACAACGTGCTGAAGAGTTAACAATCAGAACAAATCAGTTAAATACAACTGGTTATACCTTTTCTTATGCAGAACTCAATCAATTTCGTCAGTCAGATAATCATCAACTGCTCACAGCTGATTTATCTGATAAATATGGGAGTTACGGTAAAATTGGTTTGGCTTTAGTGGAATGCCAAGAAAGCTTTTGGACTATCAAACTATTATTGATGTCTTGTCGAGTCATGTCCAGAGGTGTAGGGACAATTTTGCTGAATCATTTGATGAGATTAGCAAAAAAGCATGGCGTTAGATTACGTGCTGAATTTATTTCTAATCATCGTAATCGCATGATGTATATTACTTATAAATTCGCAGGCTTTAAAGAAATTGATACTCAAGGAAATTTAATCATTTTAGAAAATGATTTAAGGCAAATTTCAACTGCGCCTGAGTACGTGAAATTAGAAATTATCGATAATAAATAATTAGAAATCTATATTTACATTTTCCAGGATTTTCTTGAGGGGCATCATGGATACTAAAAGAGACGAAATCTCACAACGACGTTCTCAACTATCACTAACTAAACAGGCGCTATTTGCTAAGCGTTTACAGGGGAAAGTTGAGTCTACAGAATTACAAGTTATTCCTCGACGTTCTCAACACAATCCTGCACCCTTATCTTTTGCTCAAGAGCGATTGTGGTTGCTAGACCAATTAGAATCTGGTATTAGTATATACAATATGTCTGGGGCTATACTATTAAAAGGTCGGCTGAACTTCATAGCCCTAGAAGCTAGTATTAACGAGATTATCAACCGCCACGAAATCCTGCGAACCAGCTTGGCGATCGCCGATGGACAACCAATACAGACAATCAAAAATGAATTTAAATTTACATTACCAACCTTAGATTTACGCAATTTATCCGCCACAGAACGCCAGCCAGAGGTGCAGCGGCTGCTTACCCAAGAACAAAAGCAGCCATTCGATCTCACAAAACCGGGACTGCTGCGAGTGACTCTCCTACAGCTAGGTGAGCTAGAACATCTGATGCTGTTTACAATTCACCATATCATCGCTGATGTGTGGTCGCGGGGGGTTTTCTTCGGAGAATTAACAGTACTTTACGAAGCTTTCTGTGTAGGGAAACCCTCTCCCCTGCCAGAATTACCCATCCAGTATGCAGATTATGCTGTTTGGCAACGCCAGTGGTTGAGAGAAGAAGTATTGCAAACTCACCTAACCTACTGGCAGCAACAACTTCAAGGCGATCTCCCTATCCTCAACTTACCTAGCGATCGCCCGCGATCAGCCATCCAAACTTACCAGGGTGCAAGCCAATCCTTCCTTTTACCCAAGTCCCTAACTCAGGCGCTAAAAGATTTGAGTCGCCGCGAAGAAGTAACATTGTTCATGACGCTACTGGCGGCGTTCCAAACGTTATTATATCGCTACACACAGCAGGATGATATCTTAGTCGGTTCACCTTTTGCTAACCGCAATCGGGAGGAACTCGAAGGGTTAATTGGATTTTTGGTAAATACGCTGATCCTGCGTGGTGACTTATCAGGAAATCCCAGTTTTAGAGAATTGTTGAGTCGGGTACGCGAGGTTGTTTTAGGCGCGATCGCTCATCAAGACTTACCATTTGAAAAGTTCCTGGAGACACTCAAACCTCATCCCAGTCTCAGACACAAACCGCCGTTTCAAGTCATGTTCTCCCTGCAAAATCTGCCAGAGATAGTCTTAGAAATGCCGGAGATTACCCTGAGTCTGCTAGAAGTGGAAAACAAAACGGCATTTTTTGATGTGGTTTTGTCTATGCGGGAGACAGAACAAGGACTGACAGGTACTTTAGAATACAACACCGATTTATTCGATGCAGACACAATTACTCGGATGCTGGGGCATTTCCAGACATTATTAACAGCGATTGTTACCAATCCCGACGAGCAAATCAACTACTTACCTTTACTAACTCAGCAAGAAAAACTGACTCTGCAACAGTGGCAGCAAATTAGCACTCATTACCCGAAAACTGCAACTCTGCATCAACTATTTGAGGCCCAAGTTGAGCGTACACCAGATGCGATCGCCGTGATTTTCGACGATCAAAAACTCACCTACCAAGAACTCAACCGTCAAGCCAACAAACTTGCCCACCAATTACAAAGCTTGGGTGTAGAATCAGAAACCAAAGTTGGTTTGTGCGTTGAGCGATCGCCCCACATGATAGTAGGAATCTTGGGTATTCTCAAAGCTGGTGGGGCTTATATACCCTTAGATCCAAACTATCCTCAAGAGCGGTTAAACTTCATCTGGGAGGATGCCCAAATCTCCGTCCTAGTTACGCAAACCCAGTTACTCGAAAAATTCACTCAACATTCTACACCAGTCATTGCGATCGATGCATTGCAGGAAATAGGAGAAACTATTTCCTGTTCCCCCTTAAGCATTCCCTTCCTCCCAGATAACCTTGCTTACGTCATTTACACTTCCGGTTCCACAGGTAAACCCAAAGGAGTTTTGTGTACCCACTACAATGTAGTGCGTTTATTTCAGGCAACTCAATCTTGGTTTAACTTTAGCGATCGCGATGTCTTTTCACTCTTCCACTCCATCGCCTTCGACTTCTCAGTTTGGGAAATTTGGGCAGCTTTACTCAACGGCGGACGGCTGGTAATCGTTCCCTACTGGGTAAGCCGTTCCCCCGAAGCCTTCTATGACTTATTACATCAGCAACAGGTAACAGTTCTCAACCAGACACCCTCAGCCTTTCGCCAACTCATCCGAGTAGAAGAGACTCCCGAAAATCTCAAAGACTTACAATTGCGTCTGGTAATTTTTGGCGGCGAAGCCTTAGAATTATCCAGCTTACAACCTTGGTTTGAACATCACGGGGACAAATCACCGCAATTAATTAACATGTACGGCATTACCGAAACCACCGTACACGTTACCTATCGCCCGATCGCAATTACCGATTTACACAATCACTCTGGGAGTGCGATCGGTTGCCCGATTCCCGATTTGCAAATTTACTTATTAGATCCCAATCAGCAGCCAGTACCAATTGGCATCCCCGGCGAAATGTATATCGGTGGTGCTGGTTTAGCACGCGGTTATCTCAACCGTCCTGAACTCACCTCCTCAAAGTTTCTTACCAATCCCTTTAACAATTCAAAATTTAATTGCCTTTACAGATCTGGTGACTTGGCTCGCTACTTACCTAGCGGTAATATAGAATACTTAGGACGAATTGATAATCAAGTAAAAATCCGGGGCTTCAGGATTGAATTAGGAGAGATTGAGACAGCATTAGCAGGGCATCCCGACGTAGCAGAAGTTACAGTTATAGTTCGAGAGGACATACCCAAAGACCAACGCCTAGTAGCTTACATAGTGCCACGCCGAGAGAAAACCCCAGTTCTCCACCTGCGAGACTTTCTCAAAGAAAAACTACCAGAGTATATGCTGCCATCAGCATTTGTCATCTTAGATACTTTGCCGCTCACCTCCAACGGCAAAATAGACCAAAAAGCCTTGCTAGCACCAGAGCAAACCAGACAAGACTTAAGAGACTTTGTTGCACCTTACACTCCCATAGAGAAAGCGTTAGCAGAAATTTGGTCGCAACTACTTAGAATCTCTGCGATCAGCATCCACGACAACTTTTTTGAAATGGGAGGACACTCTCTACTAGCAACCCAGCTAGTATCCCGCGTGCGCGAACACTTCCAAATAGAATTACCCCTCAAAATAATTTTTACTACCGCATTCACAATCGCAGAACTAGCTCAAATCATCAGACAGTACCAACTTGAACAAACAAATACCGAAGACATAACAGCACTATTGCAAGAATTGAGCGAACTATCAGATAAAGAAGCCCTCATAATTGCCAACAAACTCAAAGCCACCTAAACTCCCATAACTCTCTGCGTCTCTGCGCGACGGCAGTCGCTACAACGGGGGTTCCCCCCGCAACGCGCTGCCTCCTCTGCGTGAAAAAAAACTAATCTAGAACCATGGCAAAAATATTATTAATCACACATTGGTCAACTGGGGAAGTATACCCTTTCATCCAAATCGGCAGTACCTTGAAAACACGCGGTCATGACGTCACCTTAATTACCAACTGCCAGTATGAAAAAGCAGTACTACAGGCTGAATTAAACTTCATAGCCTTAGATACTCCCGAAGAATTTGATCACCTAAGTGCAGATGGGCATCTATTCAATAGCCCGCAAGGTTTTTTGACAATTTACCAAAAATATGTATTACCCAAAATTTTTGTTGAATATCAAGCGATCGCTAAACACCATCATCCCCATCAAACAGTTTTAATTGCCCGTGACACACCAGGTATTGCGGCGCGGATAGCCGCAGAAAAATTGAATATACCTCTTTTAGCAGTCATGTCCTCACCAAGCCACCTTTCCACCAGGTCGCTAGTTGCAGAACTAATTGGTTCTATTTTTGGTGATGAGATCAATCAAATCAGAGCCAAAATGGGTCTAGTGCCTGTAAGTGATTGGTTGGCATGGTTAAGATTACCCGACAAGACAATTGGACTTTGGCCAGACTGGTTTGCACCCAAATCGTCAGGAGTATTGCAGACAGGTTTTGTATGGCACGATCAGCCATCAACAAATAACCTTCCCGCAGAACTTCGAGAAGTGCATGGAGAAGAACCACCAATTTTAATTACAGGTGGCACCACCTCATTAGCAGGGGCCAAATTTTTCGCAGTTAGTGCCGAAGCGTGTCAGCTTTTGCAACGTCGGGGTCTTTTGGTGACGCGACACGCAAAACTAGTACCAGAAAACCTTCCCAGTTTAGTTAAGTGGGTGCAATACCTGCCATCGATGGTAAGTTGTATGCCTTATACAAGCGCCGTGATTCATCATGGCGGTTTAGTTACAAGCGGTCAGGCGATCGCCTCTGGTATACCGCAGTTGGCGCTGGCAATGGGAGCAGATCAGCTATATACTGGCTCTTGCTTGAGTCGCGTGGGAGTTGGTGAGTGCTTGCCGCCATCTCAATGGCAAGCAAAAGTGATAGCTGAGAGTTTGGAACAGCTGATTAATTCCCCTACCGTACAACAGCGTTGCCAAGAATTGTTACGTAGAATTATTGATACTAACCCTGTAGCAGTTGCTTGTGATGCGATCGAGGCGCTAATTCCTCAAAACGATTCGTACATCAGGCTAAAACCGACACTGCAACCAGAAAATTATGCTGTAAAAAACAATACAGAAAAAAATAATTTCCAAACGAGTAATCTACTCCAACTCACACAAAAGCTTTCCCCAGAAAAGCTAGCCCTCTTGGAACTGCGGCTGATGAAAAAGCATCGGGATGTCGCCAAGACAATTCCTGCGATTCCCCGCAATTTAGAACAGAACTATTTTCCCCTTGCCTTTGCCCAACAGCGACTATGGTTTCTCGACCAATTAGCCCCAGGCAACCCAACTTACAATATTTCTGGTGCTGTCCGCCTGATGGGAACACTCAACGTTACAGCCTTGGAAGAGTCCTTCAATACTCTTGTGCAGCGCCACGAAGTATTGCGAACTACTTTTACTACAAAACAGGAGCAACCTGTACAAGTTATTGCCCCCGCCGATAAATTCACACTGCCAGTATTGGATTTGCAAGGATTATCAAAGGCAGAACAGCAACAGCAGATTCAAAAGTTAGCAATTAGAGAACAACAGCGTTCTTTTGACTTGACAACAGGGCCATTGTTGCGAGTGAGTTTGCTACAACTCAATCAAACAGAGCATGTGATGTTGTTTTCCATGCACCACATTATCTCTGATGGCTGGTCGATGGGCATCCTAATTCGGGAAATTGCCACACTCTATGCCTCTTTCTCTACCGGGAAGCACCAATCCTTACCAGAACTTTCCATCCAATACGCAGACTTTGCGCTTTGGCAGCGTCAGTGGCTTGTAGGGCAAGTGTTAGAGACTCAACTTACCTACTGGAAGCAGCAGTTAGGTGGCAATATTCCCATACTTAATTTACCTTGCGATCGCCCCCGTCCAAAAATACCCAGCTTCCAAGGAGCAACCCACTCTTTTATACTGCCTGCTAGCTTGTCCCAAGCCCTGCAAAAGCTTTCACAGCAAGAGAACGCCACCCTCTTTATGACACTGCTAGCAGCCTTGCAAACACTACTGTACCGCTACACAAATCAGGAAGATATTGTAGTTGGGACTGATGTTGCTAACCGTAACCGAGCCGAAACAGAAGCTTTGATTGGTTTCTTTATCAATTTACTTGTTTTGCGGACAGACTTATCGGGTAATCCCAGTTTTCGCGAACTTTTGAAACGGGTGCGCGAGGTAGCATTAGGTGCGTATGCCCATCAAGATTTACCCTTTGCAAAGCTGGTGGAAGAACTGCAACCAGAACGCAATTTGCAACCCACACCCCTATTTCAAGTTTTGTTTGTCATGCAAAATACACCAATGTCACCGCAGTCGCTTTTGGGATTGGAGATGGCACCAATAGAAGTTGACAACAAAACTGCAAAGTTCGATTTAGCTCTATTTATCAATGAAACAGAACAGGGATTAATAGGCAGTTGGAACTACAGCACCGACCTTTTTGATGCGACTACTATTACTCGCATGACAGGTCATTTTCAGACGCTACTAGAGAATATTGTCTCGCAACCTGAGACAAGAATTGATAGTTTAGAAATGCTGACGACAACAGAAAAAAAACAACAAATTATCCAAAAAAGGGAGCGTCAAACTTTCAAACGGGAAAAATTAATGAAAGTTGTTCCCAAAGCTGTAAATTTATTACCAGAACAATTAATTAAAATTGATGATCTCGAACCAGGACAAACATTTCCTTTAGTGATTCAGCCTAACAACGATGAGATTGATTTGATTGTTTGGGCTAAAAATAACCGCGAATTAATAGAGACAAAATTATTAAAATCTGGAGCTATTCTTTTTCGAGGCTTCCACATTCAATCTACCTTAGAATTTGAAAGTTTTGCTCAGGCAATTTGTCCAAAATTATTCGGCGAATATGGCGATTTACCCCGTACAGACGAAGGAGGAAAAGTATATGGTTCTACACCTTACCCAGCTGACAAAGCAATTCTCTTCCATAATGAAAGCTCTCATTTACATAGTTTTCCTCTCAAAATATGGTTCTTCTGCCTGCAACCAGCCGCAAAAGGTGGAGAAACGCCAATTATAGATTGTCGTCAAGCTTACCGAATTCTTGATCCCAAGTTACGAGATAAATTAGCTGAAAAGCAATTAATGTATGTTCGCAACTATACAGATAGTTTAGATGTCAGTTGGCAAGAGTTTTTTCAAACTCATGATCAAAATGTAGTAGAAAGAATCTGCAAACAAGCAAAAATTGATTTTGAATGGCATGAGAATAATGGACTTGTCACTCGTCAAATTCGTCCAGCATTGGCAATACACCCAAAAACCGATGAACCTGTATTTTTCAATCAAATTCAGTTGCATCATATAAACTATTTAGATTCAGAAGTGCGAGAATCTTTATTATCTTTATTTAGTGAACATCAGCTACCACGGAATGTTTATTATGGTGATGGTACTCCCATTGAAGATTCTGCAATTACAGAAATTAATGAAGTTTATCGACAGTCTCAAACTAGCTTTTCATGGCAAAAGGGTGACATATTAATGTTAGATAATATGCTCGCTGCCCACGGACGTAACCCTTATGTAGGCTCTCGCAAAATTGTGGTGGCAATGGGCGAAATGATCAATAGCGCAGATATTATTAAATAAGGATGGAGTAACGAATGCAATCTAACACTATTCAAGGCTTTCGGCTTTCTCCCCAACAGAGGCACCTTTGGTTATTACAAGCAAATAATTCGGTTTATCGGGCGCAATGTGCTATTTATGTTGAAGGTAATCTCAATCTAGACTATTTAAAAGCTGCTGTAGAGCAAGTCATTAACAAGCATAAAATTCTCCGCACCAATTTTCATTGCATACCTGGTATGAAGATGCCAATTATGGTTGTGGAGGATCGTATTTCTCCTTTGTGGCAAGAAATCCAGTTGATTGATGGTGAAACAACAAAAATTGAGCGGTTGTTTCAGGATAAGATTACTCAAAATCACAACAATAATATTACTTTATATTTAATTAAACTCTCTTTAGATAAATATATTTTAATTATTAACTTACCTGCGCTTTGTGCAGATTATTGGACACTGTATAATTTAGTTAAAGAGATTAGTATTACCTACTCAGAATGCTTAAAAGGTCAAAAATATAGCGATTTGGAAGTTGTACAATACGTGCAATTTGCAGAATGGCAGAATCAATTACTAAAAGATGAAGTAGCCACAACAGAAAATAATTATTGGCTAAACCAAGATTTTTCATCGCTAGCTAAATTGCAGCTACCATTCGAGGATCAGAATTCTCAACAAACAGCATTTGTACCAGCGTCTTTCAAAGTAGCACTTTCTGACGATATCACTACAAAATTAGAATTACTTGTACAGCAGTATGACTCTTCTACATCTGTATTTTTACTGGCGTGTTGGCAGATACTGCTATGGCGATTGACAAAACAGCCAGAGATCATCATCGGCAAGGCTTGTGATGGTAGAGAATATGCAGAACTGCATGATGCTTTGGGATTATTTGCCAAATGGTTGCCAATCCGTAGCCAACTGAACACAAATTTATGCTTTAAAGAAGTTGTAGAACTAGCTCAAAAAGTTATAGAAGCTGCGGAAGAATGGCAAGATTATTTCGTTGCCGAAAAGTTGATTGAGCAACCTGAAAAAGGTATAGTTTTCCCCTTTGGGTTTGAGTTTGTAGAATTTTCACAACAATTTTCTGTAGATGAAGTTGTATTTTCATTGGAGCAGCAATACACTTGTATTGAACCGTTTAAAGTTAAACTTGTTTGTTTGCAAAACAACGATTCTTTGTTAATAGAATTTCACTATGATACCAACTTATACTCAACCACAGCTATTCAAAACCTAGCCGAACAATTTCAAACTTTATTATTCAGTGCAATTGCCAATCCAGAAGTGGCAATTAGCAAATTAGCAATCTTAAGTGCGATCGCACAACACCAACTGTTATTAGAATTTAACAATACTCAGACTGATTACCCACTCAACAAGTGCATCCACCAACTGTTTGCCGAACAGGTAGCCAAAACTCCCAATCATCTCGCTGTGGTATTTGAACAAGAGCAACTCACCTATACCCAACTGAATGCTCGTGCCAACAAAATCGCTCGTTATCTGCAAAAGTTGGGAGTAGGGCCAGAAGTAATTGTAGCTGTTTATCTGGAGCGATCGCTGCATACAATCACAGCCATGCTCGGTATCCTTAAAGCCGGTGGAGCCTATCTAGTAATAGACCAAATACCCAAACAAGGGCTAGCATTGCGGTTGCAGGATGCTCAAATATCAATCATTCTCACCCAACAGACTTTAGTCGCAACACTACCAACACATCCGGCACAGATAATTTGCCTAGACAGCGAAGTTGCGATCGCTCAAGAAAGCTGCGAAAATGTCACTAGCAAAGTAACGAGCAACAATCTAGTTTACGTCGTGTACACCTCTGGTTCTACAGGTAAACCCAAAGGTGTAGCGATCGAACATCGTCAACTACTCAATTATTTTTACGCCATCTCAGATAAATTAGCTTTACCTAATCCTGCCAGCTTTGCCACCGTTTCCACCTTCGCCGCCGACTTGGGCAATACAGCAATTTTTCCAGCTTTATGTACCGGAGGTTGCCTGCATATTATCTCCCAAGAGCGGGCTACCGACACAGAAGCACTAGCAGATTACTTTCACCGTCATCAGATCGATTGTCTGAAAATAGTTCCCTCTCATTTAGCAGCGTTGCTAACTTCCACTAACGCTAAATCTATATTGCCTCGACTGCGACTAATTTTAGGCGGTGAGGCTGCTAGTTGGCATCTAATTGAGCAGATTCGGCAGTTGATGCCGGAGTGTCAAATCCTAAATCATTACGGCCCGACTGAAACTACGGTTGGGGTGCTGACGTATCTAGTAAATAACAAACAAAACTACACACAAACTGTTCCTCTTGGGCGTCCGCTAGCTAATACTCAGGTTTATGTACTCGATGAGGAACTGCAACCTGTACCTATTGGTGTGCCAGGTGAACTGTACATTGGCGGGGTTTCTGTGGCTAGAGGCTATTTAAATTCACCTCAGTTAACCAAAGAGCGATTTATGCAACTCCCTGCCTCTAATCAATCAGCAGCAAAGCTCTATAAAACGGGGGATATAGTTCGTTACTTACCGGATGGAAATCTAGAGTTTTTGGGACGAGTTGATTATCAGGTAAAGTTACGCGGTTTTCGCATTGAATTAGGAGAAATTGAGGCGCTACTTAGTCAATATCCGCAGGTGCAACAGGCAGTAGTTACAGTCCGAGAGGATCGGCCAGGGGATAAGCGTTTGGTAGCTTATGTAGTGTCCAGACGAGAATTAGATACTAGTCAACTGCACCAATTTCTTCAAGAGAAACTACCTGAATACATGATACCGACTGCCTTTGTACTGCTGAAGACACTACCTTTAACAGCCAATGGTAAAGTCAACCGCCAGGCACTACCAACCCCTGAACAAACGCCATCGCCAGAAACTTTTGTAGCACCTCGAAATCCGGTCGAAGAAGTGCTAATTGGCATTTGGGCTGAAATTCTCAGTTTGAAACGGGTAGGCATTGACGATGATTTCTTCACCTTGGGCGGACACTCACTGCTAGCAACTCAAGCCATCTCCCGCATCCGTAAAGCGTTTGCAGTGGAACTACCTCTGCGCCAACTATTTGAAACACCCACGGTAGCCGGACTAGCCAAACAAATTGAAACAGCAATGAAGGCTGGAGAAAAACTGCAACTTACCGATATCAAACGTGTTTCTAGAGATAGGGAAATACCGCTATCATTTGCCCAGCAGCGCTTGTGGTTTCTAGAGCAACTAAATCCTGGTGGGGCTGCCTACAATCTTTCTAGAGCGATTCGCATTACAGGCAAACTAAATATTGCTGCACTCCAAGAGTGTATAAACGAAATCTTGCAGCGTCACGAAGTTTTACGTACAAGTTTTGCGATCGCTCATGCCCAACCAGTGCAAAAAATTGCATCGTCTTTGCAACTGAATATACCAGTAATAGATTTACAGGAACTACCTACACAAGCCGCCGAAATCCAACGCTTGGCTACTTTAGAGGCGCAACAAGGGTTTGATTTAATGCAAGCTCCCTTACTGCGGATGAGTTTATTAAAGCTGGCTGCGGAAGAACATGTAGTATTATTTACCATGCACCACATCGTCTGTGATGGTTGGTCAACTGGTGTATTGATTCGAGAATTAACAGCACTCTATCAAGCCTACTCTTATTCTTACTCCCCACTCCCCACCCCCCACTCCCCACTCCCCATTACCCCTAATCCCCACTCCCCACTCCCCACTCCCCACTCCCCACTCCCCACCCCCCACTCCCCACTCCCCATTACCCCCACTCCCCACTCCCCACTCCCCACTCCCCACTCCCCACTCACAGAATTGCCCATCCAGTATGCAGATTTCGCTATTTGGCAACGACAGTGGTTAGTAGGGGAAGTACTAAAAAATCAATTGGCGTACTGGAAACAGCAACTCCAAGATTTACCAGTCTTAGAACTGCCCACAGACCGTCCGCGGCCTGCCATGCAAACTTTTCGGGGTGAAACGCGATCGCTTTTGTTGCCTCAAGCCCTAACTCAAGCACTCAAAGCTTGCAGCCAAAAGCAGGGAGTCACTCTATTTATGACACTGCTAGCAGCATTTAAGACATTGCTCTATCGCTACACCGCTCAAACAGATATTGCTGTCGGTTCGCCAATTGCTAACCGCAATCGCGGCGAAATTGAAGATTTGATTGGGTTCTTTGTCAATACATTAGTGCTACGCACCAACCTATCGAGCAACCCGACTTTCTCACAGTTGCTGGTGCGGATACGCGAGGTGACATTAGGAGCCTACACCCACCAGGATTTACCGTTTGAAAAACTGGTCGAAGAATTGCACTGGCAACGAGATTTAAGCCGCGCTCCTTTATTTGGGGTGATGTTTGTCTTCGAGAATGCCCCAATGCCAGATTTAGAGCTACCAGGTTTAGTTCTGCAACCCTTGGAAATCAACACCAAAGCGGCGAAGTTTGACCTGACTTTGTATATGGTAGAAACACAAGAGGGACTGACAGCCAGCCTAGAGTACAACAGCGATTTATTTGATGCTGCGACCATAACGCGGATGTTGGGTCATTTTCAGACTTTGCTAGAGGGTATCTGCGTCGATACCAATCAACACCTCTCTGATTTGCCTTTGCTCACACCAACTGAGCAACAGCAACTATTAGTCACATGGAACAACACTCAGGCTAATTATCCCAACCAGTGCATTCACGAGTTATTTGCTGCCCAGGTAGAGCAGTCGCCCGATGCTGTCGCAGTCATATTTGAGAACGAGCAACTGACTTACCGCGAACTTAATACCCGTGCCAATCAACTAGCGCATTACTTGCAACAGTTAGGAATAGGGGCGGGAGTGCTAGTTGGTATTTGTATAGAACGGTCAGCAGCGATGATAGTGGGGCTACTGGGCATTCTCAAAGCTGGTGGAGCTTATGTACCTTTAGACCCAGCATACCCACAAGAGCGGTTGAATTTGATGTTAAAAGACTCTCAGGTGTCGGTATTGCTGACTCAGCAGCACCTTGTTGGTAAACTTACTGAATCCACAGCCAAGATAATTTGCATTGATACCGGCTGGCTAGATATTGCCCAACATTACAAACAAAATCCTACTAGCAAAGCTACACCCGATCATCCCGCCTATGCAATCTACACTTCCGGTTCTACCAGTACACCTAAAGCAGTTCTCGGTACTCATCGCGGTGCTGTCAACCGTTTTGCTTGGATGTGGAAGACCTACCCTTTTACACCAAAAGAGATTTGTTGCCAAAAAACATCCCTGAGTTTTGTAGATTCTGTCTGGGAGATTTTCGGCCCATTACTCCAAGGAATTCCCCTTGTTCTGATACCCGATTTAGTCATCAAAGAGCCACAACAGTTTTTGACAACCCTCGCCAGTCACCGAGTTACTCGGCTTGTACTAGTGCCTGCTTTACTGCGCTTATTGTTAGATACTGATACGGATTTACAACAAAGACTACCTGACCTCAAGCTTTGGGTGACAAGCGGTGAAGCCTTAGCGATCGCTCTTTTACAACGCTTTCGGCAGTCCCTACCAGAGAGTATACTTTTAAACCTATACGGTTCTTCAGAAGTAGCTGCTGATGTCACCTGTGATTGTAGCAGTCCCCAAGACCAAATACCCGATCGCGTTTTGATTGGAGGTGCGATCGCTAATACGCAAATTTATCTCCTAGATGCCTATTTACAACCAGTACCTATGGGAGTAGTTGGGGAATTGTACATCGGTGGCGATAGTTTGAGCTTGGGCTACCTGCACCAACCAGAATTAACAGCACAAAAGTTTATCTCCAACCCCTTTGAGGAGGCAGGGGGAGAAAGAGGACGCGGGGACGCGGGGACGCGGGGACGCGGAGAAAGCGTTTCTTGTACAGACGCGATTAATCGCGTCTCAGGGGGAAGCCGCCTTTACAAAACAGGTGATTTAGCTCGTTACCTACCAGATGGTAACTTGGAATTTGTGGGACGCTGCGATCGCCAAATTAAACTGCGTGGCTTCCGCATTGAACTATCCGAGATTGAAGCAACATTAAGTCAATATCAAGGAGTGGGATCAACTATAGCCATGATTCGGGAAGATCAACCCAACCACAAGCGAATCGTAGCCTACATTGTTCCTCGCCCAGAATCGAATCTCACCAGCAGTAATATCCACCATTTTCTCAGCGAAAAATTGCCAGAATACATGTTACCAAATGCCTATGTATTCTTAGATAAACTACCCTTATTACCCAACGGCAAAATTAATCAATCTGCCTTACCCGCACCAGGCGATCGTCGTCCAGAACAAGAAACAATATTTGTTGCACCCCAAACACCAACTCAAGAAAAAATCGCCCAGATTTGGACAGAAATTTTATCAATCAAGCAAGTAGGAATTGACGACGATTTTTTCCTATTGGGAGGACATTCGCTGTTAGCAACACAATTGATTTCACGAATCTATCACAGTTTTGGCGTACAGCTATCATTACGAGACTTATTCATTTCCCCAAAAATTTGTAGCCTAGCCGAAAAAGTAGAAACAGCCCTTTTGCTCAATGCCAATATCGACACGATGCTCGACCAACTAGAAACAATGGATGAAGAAGAAGTGCAAAAAATATTAGCCCTTGATGAATAGTATAGAAAAGTGTAGCTAATAAATTAAGTAACCCTCTGCGCCCCTTCGCGCTTTCCTCTGCGTTTAAAAAAACAAACACAGGTATTTTAAATGAAAAAAGCAACAACATGTACTGAGGCTCCCAAAAATAGCATCGAAAACTATATTAAGGATATATTTTCTATTTCCAATCACCCAAAATTAGCAGAGATAAAATTAGATGAAAAAATTTCAACAATTACTAAAAACTTCTTACAAGATGACAGCGTTTGCACCGATATCGACCTAGTATCAATAACTCACCAATTTAGTAATAGTCAAATCCCTGCTGAGCCATCCGAAATTACTAGTTATATAGATGATTTAGTCACCAATGTCATCGACCATTCAATTCATACCTCTTCCCCACGATTTATTGGTCACATGACATCAGCACTCCCCTATTTTGTCCGTCCTTTGGGGAAATTAATGACTGCAATCAATCAAAATGTCGTCAAGACAGAAACCTCAAAATCATTCACTCCTTTTGAACGCCATAGTTTGGCATTGATGCACCGCTTAATTTATCAATTCTCTGAGGAGTTTTATCAATTTCATATTCAAAATTATGAAAGTACACTTGGGATCATAGCTACTGGAGGTACGCTAGCTAATATTACAGCACTTTGGTGCGCTCGGAATTTTTCACTAGGGCAAAAAGATAATTTTACTGGGATTGAAAACGAGGGTTTACCAGCAGCATTAAAATTTTATGGGTACGAGGGAGCCGTGATTATTGGCTCCGAGCGAATGCATTACTCTTTTGAAAAGGCAGCAGGTTTATTGGGAATAGGTGAACGCAGTTTAATTAAAGTTCCTGTTGATAGTAAAAATCGCATTGACTTGTCAAAATTACAGCAAACTATTGCAGAGTGTCGTACTGCTAAAAAACATATTATTGCTATAGTTGGTATTGCCGGGGCTACTGATTGTGGAGCTGTAGATCCACTGTTAGATATGGCAGAAATTGCCCAAAATGCTAATATCCATTTGCATGTTGATGCTGCTTGGGGTGGGCCAGTTTTGTTTTCAGAACAACATCGGCATAAACTTGTCGGCATTGAAAGAGCAGATTCGGTAACAATTGACGGGCATAAACAGCTATATTTGCCAGCAGGAATTGGCATGGTATTACTACGCAATCCGCAGATAGCAAAAGTAATTGAGAAGTATGCAGCATATACCGTAAGAAAAGAATCAATTGATTTAGGTAAGCGCTCTTTGGAAGGTTCGCGTCCAGGGATGGTTTTATTTTTAGGAGCTGCCCTGAATTTAATTGGTCAAAAAGGTTATGAATTTTTGATTGATGAGGGCATTAGAAAAACTCAATACATGGCAAATTTAATTCTCAATCAACCTGAGTTTGAATTACTGTTAGAACCAGAGATTAATATTCTTTTATATCGCTATATTCCCAAGCATTGGAGACAGAAAGTAGCTACAGGTGAGTTAACAAAAGCTGACAATCAACTCATTAATCAATTTAATGAACATTTGCAAAATCTCCAGCGTCAAGCAGGTTTGACTTTTGTCTCAAGAACGACTTTAGAAGTTGCAGGAATACCAATTGTGGCATTGCGGGCAGTCATTGCTAACCCACTGACTACCGAAGTTGATATTGACGCCGTTTTAGATGAGCAAATCAAAATTGCTGCCAGCATATCTGTATTGGAGGAGGAAAGATGAGTAGCGATCGCTTGCAAAGATTACAAAATCTTTCACCCCAAAAACGAGCGCTGCTTTTAAAAGCATTGCAGAAAGATGCAACGCCAACTGCACAGTCTCTATCGATTCCGCGCCGGAATGAGCAGACACCTTGCATTTTGTCCTATGCTCAACAGCGTTTGTGGTTCCTGGCTCAATTAGAACCAGGTAGCGCAGCTTACAACATAGCTACCGCCGTCAGATTGCTGGGTGTACTCAATGTAGCTGCCTTGCACAGAAGCTTGAATGAAATCGTTTGTCGCCATGAAGCCCTGAGAACAACCTTTACTACAGTCGCAGGGCAACCAGTCCAAGTAATCGCACCCGCTGTCACCTTAGTTTTGCCACTAGTGGATTTGCAGGAGTTTGCTGAACAGGAAGCCAAAGTACAGCGACTAGCAAGCGAAGCAGCACAGCACCCCTTCGATTTGACTCAAAGCCCGCTTTTACGAGTTACCTTACTACGATTAAGCCAAACAGAGCATGTACTGCTCTTAACAATGCACCATATCATCTCTGATGGTTGGTCAATGGGAGTTTTAATTCGAGAATTGACAGCACTATATCAAGCCTACTTTGATTCTGACTCCCCGCTACCGCTAACAGCACAAGCTGAACACCCCGCTACCGCTAACAGCACTCGGCATTCCCCACTCCCCATCCAGTATGCAGATTTTGCAGTTTGGCAGCGACAGTGGTTGCAAACAGAAGTACTGCCAACTCAGATGTCTTACTGGAAGCAGCAACTAGGCGGTACTTTGCCAGTCTTAGAATTACCCACCGATCGCCCGCGATCGCCAATTCCCTCTTTCCGGGGTGAGACTCAATCATTCTCCCTATCTCCTCAACTGTCTGAAGCACTCAAAGCCTTGAGTCTGCAAGAGGGAGTTACCCTATTCATGACTTTATTAGCGGCATTTCAGACATTGCTCTACCGCTACACCGCTCAAGAGGATATTTTAGTTGGCTCGCCCATCGCCAACCGCAACCGCTGCGAGCTTGAAGGGTTAATTGGTTTTTTTGTCAATACTCTAGTACTGCGTACTAACCTCAGCGGTAATCCCAGTTTCCGCGAGTTGTTAGGGCGGGTGCGTGAGGTAACTTTAGCAGCTAATGCTCACCAAGACTTGCCTTTTGAGGTACTAGTAGATGAACTGCAACCACAGCGAGATTTAAGTCGTAATCCCCTGTTCCAAGTAACTTTTACGCTGCATAACGCACCAAAGCCAGCCTTGGAACTGCCAGACTTGATATTAGAGCCATTAACTATCCAAAAAACAACAGCACAATTTGACTTGAGTCTGGACATGGTAGAGGAAAGCCAGGGAATCAAGGGGTCTGTTGAATACAGTACCGATCTGTTCAATGCCTCTACCATCACCCGGATGTTAGAACATTTCCAGACAATGCTAACAGCGATCGCCGCCCATCCAGACAAGCACCTGTCAGACTTGCCGATTTTGACAGCAACCCAACAGCAACAATTGCTAGTGGAGTGGAATCAAACTCAGGTTGATTATCCCCAACACCTGTGCATTCACCAACTATTTGAGAACATTGCCCAGCAAACACCAGATGCAATTGCCGTAATATGCCAGGGTGAACAATTTACCTATCGAGAACTAAACCAACAAGCCAACATCATTGCTCACCATTTACAAGCGCTGGGAGTAAAACCGGAAACACGAGTGGGTATTTGCACACAAAGAAGCGTTGATATAGCGATCGCAATTTTGGCAACCCTGAAAGCTGGTGGTGTATACGTACCATTAGATCCGTCCTATCCGCAGGAACGCTTGGCTTTGATGTTAGAAGATGCAAAGCCTTTAGTATTGCTAACTCAACAACAGTTAGCGACAAAACTACCGCAAATAGAAGCAAAAAATGTATACATAAATATTGACTGGCAAGTAAATTCACTGAATCAGCAAAATCCCATTAGTGACGCTACACCCGATAACTTAGCTTATATAATTTATACCTCCGGCTCTACTGGCATACCAAAAGGAGTTGCGATCGCGCATCAAGCATTAGTGAACCACAGTATTGCTGCTGCCCAAGCTTATCAACTACAACCAAATGATAGAGTACTGCAATTTGCTTCAATTAGCTTTGATGTTGCCGCAGAAGAGATATTTTCATCCTGGTTGAGCGGTGCAACAGTTGTGATTCGGCCAGAACAAGTACTGATTTTTGCAGACTTCCTGCAATTTTTAGCAGCAGAACAACTCACCGTTCTCAATCTCCCGACTGCCTACTGGCATGAGTGGGTAACATATCTTACTCAACATCAAACATCATTGCTGCCAGCGCTGCGTCTAGTAATTGTGGGAACCGAGTCAGCCTCACCAGAAAAATTAGAGCAGTGGCAGAAACTAGCAGATAAAAGCGTCCGTTGGTTGAATGCTTACGGCCCCACCGAAGCAACCATTGGGGCAACAATTTATCAACCAGAAAACCAGCTGAGTAATTGCGTACCAATTGGTCGTGCGATCGCCAACACCCAGGTTTACATTTTAGATAAACATCTGCAACCCACACCAATAGGTGTATCAGGTCAATTGTATATCGGGGGTGATAGTTTAGCACGTGGCTACCTCAATCAACCCGAACTAACAGCCCAGAAGTTTATTCCTAACCCCTTTAACAATTCAAAATTTAATAATCGCCTTTACAAGACAGGTGATTTAGCTCGTTATCTACCCGATGGGAATATTGAATTTCTTGGACGGATTGATCATCAAGTTAAAATTCGAGGCTTCCGCATCGAACTAGGCGAGATTGAAGCCAGATTGAACCAACACCCTCATATTAACCAAGCTGTAGTTATACCATGGGAAAGCGATCGCCATGACAAATCCTTAGTAGCCTATATCACTCCTCAATCAAACCAGACATTAACAGCTACCGAACTGCGTAGTTTTCTCAAAGAAAAACTACCAGAATACATGCTACCTTCCGCCTTTGTAATTCTTTCAACCCTACCATTAACACCCAACGGCAAACTAGATCGGCAATCCCTGCCCGTAGCAGCTCGTCCAGAATTAGTAATTGCTGATATCATCCCACAGACAGAAATCGAAAAAAAAATTGCTACCGTTTGGCAAAACGCGCTCAATCTTGAAAAAATTGGCATTCACGATAACTTCTTTGAAATCGGCGGTAATTCCTTATTAATCGCTAGAATTTATAGCCAATTACAAAAAATATTCACCACCGACATATCAATCCTCGACTTATTTAGATATCCAACCATAAATTCCCTAGCAGAACATCTCTCCCCAGCCAAAAATCAAAACTCTCCCGAAACCAACATTCAACCAGAAAAAATAACAATCATCAAAACCCAACAAAAAAAACACTTACAAAAAAGAAAAAACATCACATCCTCTAAAAACGTAGATCTATAAGCAAACAATAAACCTCATGACAAAAAACCTAAACTTTCAACCCAAAATCCTCTCATAACTCTCTGCGCCTCCGCGCGGCAGTCGCTACAACGAGGGGAACCCCCGCAACGCGCTGCCTTGCCTCTGCGTGAAAAAATCTTATATTCAATCAAAAATATGAACACCCCAATAGCACCTAACATCAACGGTTCAGAAATAGCAATTATCGGCATAGCAGGACGTTTCCCCAAAGCTAAAAATCTGGAAGAATTCTGGGAAAACCTGCAAAACGGTATCGAAACAATTTCATTTTTTACCGATGAAGAACTTTTATCTACAGGCATAGAACCAGCCATACTCAGCCAGCCTAATTATGTCAAAGCCAGAGCCGTATTAGAAGATGTAGAATTATTTGACGCTGCCTTCTTTGGCTTCAGTCCCAAAGAAGCAGAAATCACCGATCCACAACACCGCCTATTTTTAGAATGTGCTTGGGAAGCCCTAGAAAATGCTGGATATGACACCGAAACATCCAACAGTGCAATTGGTGTTTACGCTGGTTCTAGCCTCAGTGGATACATTCTCAACTGTTATTTAGACCCAAATATTACCAACTCTGTAGACCATCATCAACTAGCGATCGCCGGCGATAAAGACTACCTCAGCACCCGCGTTTCTTACAAACTTAACCTCACCGGGCCTAGTTATACCGTTCAAACCGCCTGCTCAACCTCTTTAGTAGCCGTTCATTTAGCGTGTCAAAGTTTACTCAATGGCGAATGCGATTTAGCTTTAGCTGGTGGTGTTTCCATTAATTCCACTAGAAAAGCAGGCTACTTTTACAAAGAGGGAGGTATTCATTCTCCAGATGGACATTGCCGCGCTTTCGATGCTCAAGCACAGGGAATTGTTGGCGGTGAAGGAGTAGCGATCGCAGTTTTAAAAAGATTAGAAGATGCCCTTACCGATAGAGACACCATCCATGCCGTCATCAAAGGTTCAGCGATTAATAACGACGGAGGGTGTAAAGTTAGCTACACAGCGCCCCGGATAGACGGTCAAGCCCAAGCAATTAGAACCGCTCAGATGATGGCAGAAGTTGAACCAGAAACCATCACCTACATCGAAACTCACGGCACAGGCACAGCCTTGGGCGACCCCATCGAAATCGCTGCACTTACACAAGCTTTTCGCGCCAGTACTGACAAGAAAGGTTTTTGTGCGATCGGCTCACTCAAAACCAACATCGGGCATTTAGATGCTGCGGCTGGGGTGGCAAGCTTAATTAAAACCGTTTTAGCTCTCAAATATCAACAAATTCCCCCCAGCTTACATTTCCAACAACCAAACCCCCAAATTGATTTTGCCAACAGTCCTTTTTATGTCAATACTTCCCTTTGCCAATGGCAGGTAAACGATATCCCCCGCCGTGCAGGTGTTAGTTCCTTTGGCATTGGTGGTACGAATGTTCATGTGATTCTCGAAGCAGCCCCAGATGTAAGGCAGGGGGAAAGAGGACGCGGGGACGGGGGGACGCGGGGACGCACAGAAAACGCTTCTTGTAGAGACGCGATTAATCGCGTCTTGTTGTTGATCTCTGCCAAAACCAGTACCGCCTTAGAAAGGGCAAGCCAAAATTTAGCTGATTATCTGGGGCAACATCCAAATTTAAACCTTGCCGATGTTGCCCATACTCTCAGCGTAGGTCGTCGAGCTTTCAACTATCGCCGGATGGTGGTGTGCGAAGATATCAACGATGCAGTGCAGGCGCTTTCTATTGTAGATACTCAACGGGTGTTCACTCACTACCAACAGTTTAGCGATCGCCCTGTCGCTTTTATGTTTTCTGGTCAGGGAACGCAGTATGTAAATATGGGTAGGGAACTTTACCAGAGTCAGCCAACCTTTACTCAAGCAGTTGATCAATGCTGCGAACTGCTGAAACCGTATCTAGGTCTTGACCTACGTCATGTATTATATCCCGATGCAGCCGAGAAAGAAAAAGCAACAGAGCAACTGCAACAGACTTGTTTAGCCCAGCCAGCACTATTTACCATTGAGTACGCCCTAGCTCAGTTGTGGATGGCATGGGGTGTACATCCCGAAACGATGATTGGTCACAGTATAGGGGAATACGTAGCTGCCGCGTTAGCTGGAGTTTTCTCACTTGCAGACGCTTTAGCGCTAGTTGCAACCAGAGGACGACTCATGCAGCAACTCCCGACTGGGGAAATGCTCTGTGTGCAACTTTCCGAGCAGGAAGTACAACCACTGTTAGGAACGGAACTATCTTTAGCCGCCACCAATACACCAACATACTGTGTGGTTTCTGGTTCCACAGAGGCGATAGGAAGATTGCATCAACACCTGCAAGCAACAGGTGTAGGCTGTCGGCGATTGCATACATCCCATGCCTTTCATTCTCAAATGATGGAGCCTATTCTGGAGCCATTTTCTCATTCTTTACAAACAATCACCTTAAATCCCCCTAAAATTCCGTTTGTGTCTAATGTGAGTGGTACTTGGATTACCGAGGCAGAAGCGACAGACCCCAAATATTGGGTAAAGCATCTACGGCAAACTGTACACTTTAGTTCAGGGATAGTTGAGTTGACCAAGACACCTGAGCGTATACTGCTAGAGGTTGGCCCAGGACGAACTCTGAGTACTTTTGCACTGATGCATCAGTTGGAGGAACTCGTGGTATTAACCTCGATACATCATCCACAGGAACAACATTCAGATGTGGCATTTTTACTCAACACTTTAGGTCGGCTTTGGCTAGTTGGAGTTAAAGTTGACTGGTTTGGTTTTTATGCCAATGAACAACGCCATCGTATCCCCTTGCCGACTTATCCCTTTGAACGCCAGCGTTACTGGATTGAACCACAAAAACCAGCCCTTGGGGGACAGGTTGACCAGACACCTCAAATCTCACCAGACAACAAGCCCGATATTGCTGACTGGTTCTACATCCCATCTTGGAAACGTTCTCTGCCACCGCAGCCTGGGAAATTTGCTCAGTCAGATTGCTGGTTAGTGTTTGTCGATCAGTGCGGCTTGGGTGAGAAAATAGTCAAGCGATCGCAACTTCAGGGTCAGGATGTGATTTCCGTCAAGGTGGGCGAAGAATTTCACCGCAATAGCGATCGCTCCTATACAATTAATCCTCGACAACGGGATGACTACGATATCCTGCTCAAAGAACTTCGGGCGTTAGGCCAGACCCCAAAAATGATTGTCCATCTGTGGAGTGTGACAAAAGAAAGCGACGGCGAATCAGTCATTGAAGCTTTGGGCTTCTACAGTCTGTTATTTCTCACCCAAGCACTTGGGGAAAATAATCAGATAGATGCTCTGGAAATGAGAATCGTTTCAAACAATATGCACGAAATTACAGGTTCAGAGGTGCTGTGCCCAGAAAAGGCGCTGGTTCTCGGACATTGTAAAGTTATACCGCTAGAGTATCCAAACATCAACTGCCGCAGCATTGATGTGGTGATTCCCCCAAAAGAAAGTCTGCAAGAGGAGCAACTAATAAAAGTACTGCTAGCGGAACTCATCACCCCAACAGCTGACCAAGTTGTAGCTTACCGTGGTACTCATCGCTGGGTGCAGACTTTTGAACCTATTCACTTGGATGCAGTGGGTGAAGACACACCAAGGTTGAGAGAAAAAGGAGTTTATCTGATTACAGGTGGATTAGGGGGTGTTGGTCTAGCGCTAGCAGAATATTTAGCACAAACGGTGCAAGCAAAACTTGTATTATTGGGGCGATCGCCTTTTCCTCATCGAGATGAATGGTCAAAATGGTTATCCACTCACGATCAGCACGATAACGTCAGCCTGAAAATCCAAAAATTGCAAGCGATAGAAGCGTTGGGTACACAAGTCATGGTAGTCAGTGCCGATGTCACCAACCTTGAGCAAATGTCTGTAGTACTCAAACAAGCCAATCACCAATTTGGTCAGATTCATGGTGTGATTCATGCCGCCGCCGTTTACGGGGGAGGGATGATTCAATTAACCACAAAAGCAGCCATAGCCAGTGCTTTAGCACCAAAAGTCAGGGGAACACGAGTATTAGAAACTCTTTTCCAGGATACAGAACTGGATTTCATGATTATGTGTTCATCCCTGAATTCGTTTATAGCGACACCTGGGATGATAGATTATACCGCCGCAAATGCCTTTCTTGACGCTTTCGCTTACTACAGTGCTTCTCAAAACCGCACTTTTACCCAATCCATTAACTGGGATAGATGGAACAGTATAGGGATGGCAGTGACTATAGAAGCACGGCATCAACAGAGAACGGGAAAAAATTTGATGGGAGGTATGACTTGTGCAGAGGGTGTGGAGGCATTTAGACGTATTTTGCACAGTGCTAATGTTCCTCAAGTGATGGTATCAACACAAAATTTACTGACTAAGATGCAGCCAAAGGAATCTGTTAAATCTTGGTCAGAGCAATTAATGCAGGTGAGTCAGTATCAATCCACTCACCCTCGTCCTCTTTTGGGAAATGTCTATGTTGCTCCTCGCAATGAGATTGAACAAACACTTGCAGACATTTGGCAACAATTATTAGGTATTAATATGGTGGGCATTTATGATAACTTCTTTGAGTTAGGAGGAGATTCTTTGTTTGCTACTCAATTTGTGTCGCAATTGTGTAAGAAGTTTCAAATTGAGCTTTCTTATAAGGCTTTTTTTGATGCACCGAAAGTGGCTGATTTGGGGGAGGTTATTTTACAAAAATTGGCTGAGCAGGCAGATGAAGCACTACTAGTTCAGGCATTAGCAGAAATTGAGCGTTTATCAGAAGATGAAGCGCAAACAATCCTAGCTTCATCACTATGAGTAATAAAGTTTTTTTATCTCACGTAAAGGCGCAAAAATGTCGATTGATAATATTACGAATTGGAGTTTTGTTTTAATTACATTATTTGTTGTCATCCGCCTTATTATTTATCTATTAAAAAGGATGTGGCAGAAGAATAAATGTAGGTTGGTATGGACGCCTATTGATTTTGTTGAGCGTCGTAGTAATCTCTCAGGCGATGAATTTGTGCGAGAGTATGCCTCTGTTGGCAAGCCAGTGATTATTACTGATGTGATGCAAGATTGGAATGCTTTGAGAAAGTGGAATTTAGATTTTTTTAAATCAGAGTATGGTTCAATTGAGTACTTTGTGAAAGATGATACTAATCAGGTCAAGGGGTCAATGACTATTGCTGATTATATAGATTATATGAATGTTAATAATAGCGAGAGACGTCTCTATTTGGCTAATTGGCTAATTTCTTATTATCCTGAGCTTTTGGAGGACTATAAAGAACCGATTTACTTTCCAAATTGGTTACAAAAACTGCCCAGAAAACTGTTGCAAAAATATGAATACGATAACCCCGAAATATTTATCGGTTCTAAAGATACATCCGTAGGGCTTCATGAAGACCCTGATAGTTGTGCTGCTTGGTTAGGGTTGATTTCTGGACGAAAACAAATAGTTTTCTTTACACCAGATCAAAAAGATTTTTTGTATGCAGGACAAGTTGATGCCTTCAATCCTAATTTAGAGAAATTTTCACTTTATGCTAAAGCTAAGCCAGTGGAAGTTACACTTGAACCAGGAGAAATTATCTATATTCCGCCGAAATGGTGGCATCAAGTCAAGAATTTAGAAAACAGTATTGGTTTAGGAAATATTTTTGTAAACGAATGGAATTCAGAGTTAGTTTTCCAAGCTTTTCTGGAAGAAAGTCCTATCAAAGGTCATCTTTTACCATTAATTTTAGAGTTTCCGTGGTTGAGCAAATTTCTACTTGCAACAGGTGTAATTTAAATAATTCGTAATTCGTAATTCGTAATGACCTTGTACCTCGCTACCACTTCGCTAACGCTAACGTAATTCGTAATTAATGACGGCAATAAAATCATAACTACTTATAAAATTAGCACTTTTCCATTCCCCACTCCCCACTCCCCACTCCCCACTCCCTTTAATTTTAAAAAATGAGTGACCTTTCTCAAAAAATTGCTGCTTTAACTCCAGGACAACGCCAGCTGCTTCTGCAAAAGCTGCACAATCAAAAAGGGAAAACCTTGTTGCGATCGCCTATCATACCTCAAAGTCGAGAATCTAATTCTTTTTCTCTATCTTTTGCCCAGCAAAGACTGTGGTTTCTTAACCAATTGCAACCAGGTAGCATTGCTTTTAATATCTCCCAACCCATGCGCCTGCAAGGTTGGCTGAATGTGACAGCGCTAGTACAAAGCTTCCAAGAAATCGTCAACCGTCACGAAATCTTAAGAACCACATTTACCACACTCAACGGACAACCAGCCCAAATTATTGCCCCAAAAACTTGTTTCACGATACCAATAGTAGACTTACAAGCACTTCCTACCGATAAAATAGAGCTTGAGGTGATGCGATCGGCTCATGAAGATGCTCAACAACCTTTTGATTTAGCCAAAGGCCCTTTACTGAGAGTCACTCTACTACAAATCAGCGAAGTAGAACACGTCTTATTATTGACAATGCATCATATTATCTCCGATGCTTGGTCAGTAGGCATACTCATTCGTGAAATCAAAGCATTATACACAGCCTTCCTGTGTGGTAAACCCTCTGCGCGAGACGATAAGCGAACACCACTTCCCGAATTACCAATACAGTATGCAGACTTTGCTGTGTGGCAGCAACAATGGTTGCAGGGAGAACAACTAGCCACTCAAGTTGACTACTGGAAGCAACAGCTAGCTGCATTACCTATTCTAGAACTACCCACAGATCGCCCACGACCGCAATTTCAAACTTATAACGGTGCGAGAGAGTATATTAAATTACCCAAAAAATTATCAGAGCAACTGAAAAATCTGCATCAAAGCCAAGGCATCACCCTATTTATGACGCTATTAGCAGCGTTTCAAACACTACTGTATTGGTATACAAAACAAGAAAACATAGTTGTAGGTACAGATATCGCCAATCGTAACCAAATTGAAACTAGAGAGTTGATTGGTTTTTTTGTCAACCAACTTGTTTTACGCACAGATTTTTCTGGCAACCCCACCTTTGACGAACTACTAGCAAGAATACGTGAAATGACTCTAGATGCATACGCACATCAAGATTTATCTTTTGACAAACTAGTAGACATTCTCAATCCTAAACGAGAACTAAACCGCCCACCACTATTTCAAGTCAAAATCATTTTAGAAAACACCCAAACACCTGACTTAGAACTTTCAGGTCTGACTATTACTTCCCTAAATATACAAAAACAAACTACCCAACTAGATTTACTCCTAGACCTAAGAGAAACACCTCAAGGAATAATTGGAGCTTTCGAGTACAACACAGACCTATTCAATTCTACAACTATAACCCAAATGATCAGACATTTTGAAATACTTTTAAATCAGATTATCGCACAACCAACAGCCAAACTAAACGAACTATTAGCAACTATCGAAATCACAGACCAACAACAACAGCAATACCAAAACAGCAAACGCAAACAAACATATCAACAAAAACTCAAATTGCTAAAACGTCAACCCCATTAAATAATTCGTAATTCGTAATGACGCTCGAGGACTCGCTACCGTTGCGCTAACGTAATTCGTAATTAAAAAAACTAAAATCAAATATACCCACCTACCCTTAATAAACCTCTCAAAAAAGCTCTAACTCTCACATTCTTCTCTGCGCGACGGCAGTCGCTACAACGGGGGGAACCCCCGCAACGCGCTGCCTCCTCTGCGTGAACTTTCCACCCCATATTCAACAACACCAAAATTATTTCAAACTTTTATCATTCCAAAGCAAATAACCTCCTCTTACCAAGTCAAGTAGCAATGAACAAACTAAACCTCATCAAAAACACCCAACGCCAAGCAGTACTATTCTCACAAAACACATTAATTAAATTAGAGACTAACACAACCTTACCTTTACTAATAAAACCAAACATCGATCACATCGACTTAGCAGATTGGGCCAAGGGTAATCAAGAATTCATTACAGAAAACCTACTCAAACATGGTGCAATTCTTTTCCGCCAATTTCATATCAACACAGCATCAGAATTTGAGCGCTTTTCTTTAGCAATTTGCTCAGAACTTTTCAACGAAAACGGCGAACATCCGCGAGAAGTGGTTAGTGGTAACGTATACACCCCAGTCTTTTACCCCGCTGATCAGCAACTGTTGTGGCATAACGAAAACACTTTTAATCATCAATGGCCGATGAAAATTTTATTCTGCTGCCGTCAACCCGCACAGCAAGGAGGAGAAACACCAATAGTTGATAGCCGCAAAATTTTTCAACTTATCGACCCCAAAATTAGAGAGCGATTTATTGAAAAAAAAGTCATGTATATTCGCAACTACAGCAACGAATTAGGTCTGAATTGGCAAACAGTTTTTCAAACTCAAGAACAAGCAAAAGTAGAAGCAATTTGCCGACAAGTCTTGAGCGATTTTGAATGGAAACCAAGCGATCGCCTCAGAACTCGTTCTATTCGTCCGGCTGTTGTCAAGCACCCGCAAACAGGCGAAATGTCTTGGTTTAATCAAGCTCAACATTGGCATCCTGCTTGCTTAGATCCAAACACTAGAGAGTCTTTATTCTCATCATTTTCAGCAGAGGATTTACCCAGAAATTGTTATTACGGTGATGGTACTCCCATTGAAGATTCTGTGATGACAGAAATTTGTGCAGTTTATCAGCAATTAGAAGTGAGTTTTCCTTGGCAGCAAGGAGATGTATTACTACTCGATAACATATTAACCGCTCATGGTCGCAACCCATTTGTTGGAGAAAGACAGCTATTAGTAGCAATGGGCGAAATGACTAGTTTTACAGATGTTGGAGGTTGAAAATTAGCAATGTCGAACCAAATTCAGGGATTTCAACTTTCTTCGCAGCAAAAGCGCCTTTGGTTATTACAACAAGATAGTCAAATTTATCGCGCTCAATGTGCTGTTATTGTTGAAGGGAATCTACAATTAGAAATTTTAGAATCAGCGTTACAAAAAGTCATTGATAGAAATGAAATTCTCCGCACAAAGTTTGTTCGAACTTGGGGAATGAAAATTCCTCTACAAGCTATCGTGAAGCATGATGATTTTTTTATTAATTATCAGATTTTAGAGCAGAAAAATGCTTTAGAAAAAGAAATTAACACCCTGTTTCAGCAGTCATTTAAGGAATCTTGTGACTATGAAAAAGAACCATTTTTACATATATCTTTGTTAAAATTCTCTGCTCAAAAACATTTTTTGATTATAAGTTTACCTGCTTTGTGTGCGGATACAGTGACGCTGAATCAGCTTGTGCGTGAAATTAGTTATTGTTATACAGCTTGTTTGCAGGGTGGAGAACTTACTGACGAGATATTACAATATGCAGATATTGCTGCATGGCAAAATGAATTACTTGAGGCAGAAAACAAGGAAGTTGGGAGAAAATATTGGCAGCAGCCAGATGTTTCTGTACTTAAAAATTTCCAACTTTTTAATGAAAATCGGTTAGTTGGAAAACAAGAATTTCAGCCGCAGTTTTTAACATTACCAATTCATCCCGAACTGAACGAACAGATTGAAGCGATCGCTCGCCAATATCAAGTACCAGTTAATGTATTATTCTTA
The DNA here is from genome assembly GCA_019359515.1 of Desmonostoc vinosum HA7617-LM4. Classification (GTDB taxonomy): domain Bacteria; phylum Cyanobacteriota; class Cyanobacteriia; order Cyanobacteriales; family Nostocaceae; genus Desmonostoc; species Desmonostoc vinosum. The sequence goes on from JAHHHC010000001.1 coordinate 272,895, forward strand.
TCTTGCTGGGTAGTGTTACTCTGGCGGCTCACTGGTTACTCCGAGCCATTTGTAGGCGTAGAATTTGATGGACGAAACTATGATGAACTCAAAACAGCACTAGGTTTACTTGCTAAATATTTACCACTTACCTGTCATTTAGCAGCTGAATGTCGGTTCAGTGAGATTTTGACACAAATTAATCATACTACCAGCGAGTTAGCGCAATGGCAGGAAAGCTTTGTTTGGGAACCTACTCAAGAGAGAGAACTATCATTTTTTCCATTTTGTTATGAATTTGTAGAAGCACCCACGACCTTTTCTACTGTCAATATAAACTTGACAATTTACAAGCACTATGTGTGTTTTGATCGATTTCAAGTGAAATTAACTTGTTTTCATACTCCAGATGGGGCAATGAATGCAGAATTTCACTACGATGCTAGTTTGTATGCTCAAAAAGATATTCAACGTCTAACTAGTCAATTTGAAATGTTGCTAACTAGTGTTGTGAGAAATCCGGATGCGACGATTTCACGATTAGATATTCTCAGCGAACTAGAGCGATCGCAACTGTTGGTAAAATTCAACAACACCGACACAACTACATCACAGCACCAATGTATCCACCATTGGTTTGAAGAACAATGCAAACATACACCAGATAATATTGCTGTTGTCTGTGGGGAAGAACAACTTAGCTACCAAGAACTTAACACCCGTGCCAATCAACTAGCGCATTACTGGCAAAAGTTAGGCGTAGGGCCAGAAGTGCTAGTAGGTATTTGTGTTGAGCGTTCCTTGTCGATGGCGATCGCTATTTTAAGTATCCTCAAAGCTGGTGGAGCCTATGTACCCATAGACCTCAGTTATCCCCCAGAACGCAAAGCTTATATCCTTGCAGATACACAAATGCCATTATTGTTGACTCAGGATTATTTAGCCGCAGACATCCCCACAGATCAGATCAAAATAGTTTGCTGGGATAGCGCTCAAGACATCATCGACCAGCAGCCAAAAACAAACCCACTCAGTACTACAACCGCTCTCAACTTAGCGTATGTCATCTACACCTCTGGTTCCACAGGCAAACCCAAAGGTACATTAATTCCCCACCAAGGTTTAGTCAACTACTTGCACTGGTGTACGCAAGCATATCAAGTTGAGCAAGGTTCAGGAACATTAGTTCACTCTTCCTTGGCTTTTGACTTGACAATTACCAGTCTATTTTCGCCCTTGTTGGTAGGTAGTCAAGTAGAACTTTTACCAGAAAATCAAGGTGTAGAAGCCCTTTACACTACCCTGCGGCAAAAAAACAACCTCAGCCTGATTAAAATTACACCCGCTCATTTGCAGTTACTCAGTCAGCAGCTATCGCCCTCAGAAGCAGCCAGTCATACACGAGCCTTGATTATTGGGGGTGAAAACCTGACTGCACAACACATTGCTTTCTGGCAAGATTTTGCCCCCGATACAATCTTGGTTAATGAATACGGGCCTACAGAAACCGTTGTTGGTTGCTGCGTCTATCAAGTTCCGCCAAAGCAAAATCATTCTGGCTCGATTCCGATTGGTTATCCCATTGCGAACACCCAACTTTACGTTTTAGACCGACACTTGCAACCAGTACCCACGGGGGTAGCGGGTGAACTTTACATTGGCGGGCAAGGAGTAGCAAGGGGCTATCTCAACCATCCTGAACTCAGCGCCTTGAAGTTTATTCCTCACCCCTTTAGTAACAAAGGGGGGGAACGTCTTTACAAAACCGGCGATCGCGTGCGTTTTCGATTAGATGGCAGCCTTGAGTTTTTAGGGCGTTTCGATGACCAAGTGAAAATTCGCGGCTTCCGTCTCGAATTAGGCGAAATTAAGTCTGTATTATCTTTGCATTCAATGGTCAAGGACTCTGTAGTTTTAGTTAGAGAAGATATTCCCAACGATCAGCGTTTAGTTGCATACATCGTCTGCAATCAAGAATCGTCTTTCTCTGTGGGAAATCTGCGGAGTTTTCTCAAAGAGCAGCTACCTGATTATATGGTTCCCTCGGCTTTTGTACTGCTCAAGTCTTTACCACTCACCTCCAACGGCAAAGTAGACCGAAAAGCATTACCAGCACCAGACAAGGTAAGAACAGAACTAGAATTTTTTGTTGCTCCTCGCAACTCAACTGAGGAGAAACTCGTTGAAATTTGGGCGGAGTTATTGAGACTTGAGCGAGTCGGCATCCATGATAATTTCTTCGACTTGGGCGGACACTCTTTATTAGTCACTCAGTTAATATCTCGTTTGCGCGACAATTTTGAGGTCGAACTACTAGTACAGCAAGTTTTTGCAGCTCCCACAGTTGCTGATTTAGCCGTCATCGTTACCCAAAAACTAGTAGAACAAATAGATGACGAAATGCTAACGCAAACCCTAGCAGAACTAGAACAACTTTCAGACACCGAAACTCAGGTAGTACTAGCCAATAGCCAGTTCATCAAGGAGCAAAAATCACATGAGTAGTCTGCACGAACGGATTGCAGAACTTTCTCCCGAAAAACGTGAACTGCTTCTGCAAAAGCTTAACCAGAAAAAAGGCAACGTCTCACCAACAAAAATCAAACCCCAAAGTCGAGATTCTCAGACTTTCCCCCTATCCTTCGCCCAGCAACGTCTGTGGTTCTTCAACCAACTCGAACCAGATAGCTATGCTTATAATATTCCTACGGCAGTTAGCCTCACAGGCAAACTAGATGTAGCAGCCTTGAAGAGCAGCATCAAGGAAATTGGGCGGCGACACGAAGCTTTGCGGACTACTTTTAAAATCGTAGACGGGGAACCAGTGCAGGTAATTGGTGAAGCCGTTGATTTTCAGTTGCCAGTTATAGATTTGCAGGCTCTCTCAGCAGTTGCACAGCAAGAAGAAACGCTGCGGCTGGCGACTGTTGAAGCGGAGACACCTTTCGATCTAGTTAACGGGCCTCTGCTGCGGGTTGTCTTAGTGCGGCTAGGCGATACAGAAAACGTAGTGCTGTTGACAATGCATCACATCATCTCTGATGGTTGGTCAACGGGGATATTGATCCAAGAATTGACGATACTATATACAGCCTTTTCTGGTGGAACACCCTACACACTTCCCAAATTGCCCATCCAATATGCAGATTTTGCTGTTTGGCAACGACAGTGGTTACAAAAAGAGGTACTGCAAGCTCAAATAACTTACTGGAAGCAGCAACTTGGTGGTGAACTGCCAGTATTAGCATTACCGAGCGATCGCCCCCGTCCGGCAATTCAAAGCGATCGCGGCGCAACCCAATCTTTGCAACTGTCCCAGTCTCTGAGTGAGGAACTCAAAGCCCTTTCTCAGCAAGAAGGCAGTACTTTGTTTATGACGCTGTTGGCAGCATTTAAAGTATTACTGCACCGCTACACCCAACGAGATGACATACTCATCGGCACGCCAATCGCTAACCGCAATCGTTCTGAAGTTGAAGGGCTAATTGGTTTTTTTGTCAATACATTGGTTCTGCGTACCAACCTGGAAGGGAACCCAAGTTTTCGCCAGTTGTTAAGGCGAGTGCGTGAGGTAACTTTAGGAGGTTATGCTCACCAAGACTTGCCCTTTGAGCAGTTAGTAGAAGAACTCCAACCGGAACGGGATCTCAGTCATAACTCCCTATTTCAGGTGATGTTCATTCTTCAGAATGCTCCTATGGGAGTTCTCCAGCTACCCGAACTGACTCTCAAGGCATTGCAAGTGGAAAGCACCACGGCAAATTTTGATTTAACTCTCTCAATGGTAGAGACAGAACAAGGATTGAGGGGATTTTTAGAATACAATACGGATTTATTTGATGCTGCCACAATTACCCGCATGTTGGGGCATTTTCAAACCTTACTCGCTGGTGTTGTTGCCTCTTTTGACACGCGTCTGTCCGATTTACCCATCTTCAGTGCAGTCGAACTTCAGCAAATATTGGTTAGTTGGAATCGCAAACAGAGCGGTTTTCTATCTCCATTACATTGCATCCATAATTTATTTGAAGCGCAGGTAGAAGAAACACCCGATGCAGTTGCAGTAGTGTTTGCTAAGCAACGGCTCACATATCAACAACTGAATAGTAAGGCGAACCAGCTAGCGCATTATTTGCGATCGCGTGGGGTAGGGAAAGAGGTGTTGGTGGGAATTTGCTTGGAGCGAACGCTAGACTTAATTGTCGGACTCATGGCAATTCTCAAAGCGGGTGGAGCATATCTACCACTCGACCCCGCCTATCCTCAAGAGCGGTTAGCGTACATGCTAGCAGATGCCCAAGTCTCAGTATTGCTCACACAAGAGCGACTTTTAGCAGACTTACCAAATCACAACGCCCAAGTCATTTGTATAGATAGTAACTGGGAGTTAATCGCCTCACAAACCCAAGAAAATCTTGTGTGCGATGTGACAGCTAATAACCTGGCTTACATTATTTACACTTCTGGTTCCACAGGTCAATCTAAGGGAGTGATGGTTGAGCATCGCCATCTAGTTAATGCTTATCTTGCCTGGGAACAAGCTTACCAACTGCGAGATCGGGCAACCTGTCACCTGCAAATGGCCAGCTTCTGTTTCGATGTCTTTGTTGGGGACTTAGTACGCGCTCTCTGCTCTGGGGGTAAATTAGTGCTATGTCCCCGCGAACTATTGTTAGAACCCCAAGCACTTTATCAGCTGATGCTCCAGGAAAAAGTTGATTGTGCTGAATTTGTACCGGGGGTTTTGCGAAACCTGATGCAGTATTTAGAGGAAAGCCAGCAGCGACTCGATTTCATGCAACTGCTAGTTTGCGGTTCTGATAGCTGGTATGTGCAGGAGTATCAAAAACTCCATCGGTTGTGTGGTAGCAACACACGCTTAATTAACTCCTTTGGCTTAACCGAAGCCACAATTGACAGTTCTTATTTTGAAAGTGAGACAGCAGACTTACACGTTGAGCAGTTAGTTCCGATTGGTCGTCCCTTTGCTAACACCCAGATTTATATTTTAGACCGTTACTTACAGCCTGTACCTATTGGTGCGATCGCTGAAATTTACATTGGCGGTGCTGGTTTAGCAAGAGGTTATCTCAACCGTCCAGATTTAACAGCTTTAAAATTTATCCCCAACTTATTTAGCGCACAACCAGGAGCCTGTCTTTACAAAACAGGTGACTTAGGACGCTACCTGCATGACGGTAATATTGAGCTATTAGGTCGTACAGACTACCAGGTCAAACTCCGTGGTTTCCGCATTGAATTAGGCGAGATTGAAGCCATGCTAGGGCAACATCCAAAGGTGCGAGAGTCTGTGGTGATAGTGCGGGAAGATACGCCCAATCATCAGTACTTAGTAGCTTATATTGTCCCTAACGACAGGACACAAAACAACCTCACATCTACCGAACTGTGTTGCTTTCTCCAACAGCGGCTACCCAACTACATGATGCCTTCTGCCTTCTTGCTGCTCAACTCTTTACCACTAACACCCAATGGTAAAATAGATCGTCGTGCCTTGCCAAAACCTGAAGCCAATTTACTTGCATCTGAAGCAACCTTCGTAGCGCCTGCAAGTGAGATTGAAAAAACACTAGCAAAAATTTGGACTGAGGTACTCAGTATCGAAATAGTTAACATTCATAGCAACTTCTTTGAATTAGGCGGACATTCTTTGTTGACAACTCGGCTCATTCTCAAAATTCGAGAAGCTTTCCAAGTGGAGTTACCCTTACGCATTCTGTTTGAGTCACCGACAATCTCCACTTTAGCCGCAACTCTAGACAAAACCCTCCAACCAGAACTTTCTACCACCCATACCAGAGAAACTATTGCAGATATACAAGCCGATGCTATTCTCGATGCTCATATTTTTCCAGAAAATTTAATTGAGTCAACAACCGAGCCAGCAAACATGCTCTTAACAGGAGCAACAGGATTTGTTGGTGCTTTTTTACTTAATGAACTTTTGCAGCAAACACCAGCAAACATTTATTGTTTAGTGCGTGCCTCTAATATTGCAGAAGGTCAGAAAAAGCTGCAAAAAACTTTAGAATCTTATTTAATTTGGCATGAATCTTTTCTTAACAGAATTATCCCCATTCTCGGAGATCTATCTCAACCACTTTTCGGTTTAACTGATAAACAATTTCAAGACTTAGCACACAAAATCGATGTAATTTATCATAACGGGGCATGGGTTCATCATATTTATCCTTATTCCGTACTCAAAAAATGTAATGTGTTAGGAACGCAACAAGTTATCAAACTTGCTTGTCGAATTAAAACCAAGCCAATACATTTTATTTCCACATCCAGTATTTTTTCGATATCAAGTGCATCAGAAACTCAGGTAATTAAAGAAGAAGATAGCATTGATGATATCCCACTACCTGATAACGGCTACGTTCAGACTAAATGGGTAGGAGAGAAATTAGTCAAAGCTGCCAGTCAACGAGGCGTACCTGTTTGTATTTACAGATTAGGACGTGTATCAGGACATAGCGAAACCGGAGTTTTTAATATTAACGACTTTATCTACAGATTAATCATTGGCTGTATTCAACTCGGCAGCGCCCCAGACCAAGACATCACCGAAGATATCATCCCCGTCGATTATATCAGTAAAGCGATCGCTCATCTATCACGCCAGAAAACCTCACCAGGCAAAGCTTTTCACTTAGTTAATTCCCAGTTGCTTCACTCAGACATACTCCTGAAAGTAATACATTCCTTCGGTTATTCTGTTCCCCAAATTCCTTACGAACAATGGCAAACAAAACTAATGAAAATTGCTAGTCTTAACCCACAACACCCATTATATCCACTTATACCTTTCTTCCCACCCAGAGAACCAACAGAACAAACCTCCACATCCCAAACACTATCTTTCGATTGTCAAAACACACTTAACGGACTAGCAAAAACATCCATTACTTGTCCCCCAATAGACGAAAAACTACTTAACACTTACCTATCATACCTAAACAAAAATAGTTTTTTAGAAACTTCACCCCTTCCACTGTAAAAGTAACATTACTAATTCAAAACTCAACACCTCTCAACTCCTCCTCTCTGCGACTCTGCGCCTCTGCGTGATATAAATCCATCATCAAATAAACATAACCCTCATGCAAACAAAAATAACTAACACTCCAAACGACCTACCAAAAATTGACACCATCCCATCTCCCACCACCAATTCAAATAGCCATCAACAGAACTTCTTAGAAACATTTATCACCCGCTATAATAAACGAACTCAAACATCAAAACAACAAACACAAACCTACCGCCCAGTCTTAGCTGATGTTAGAGGTTCAGCAGGATTCCATCTTGCCATCAAAGAAATAGTCTATCCCATCATCGGTAAGCGTGCTTGCGGCTCCAAAATGTGGGATATTGACGGCAACGAATATATAGATTTAATCATGGGATTTGGAGTAAATCTTTTTGGTTACAACCCCCCTTTTATTAAAGAAGCAATAGCAGAACGACTTGAACAAGGTATACATATCGGCCCACAATCAAACCTTGCTGGCGAAGTAGCTCAACTAATCTCTGAACTAACAGGAATGGAGCGAGTTACATTTAGCAATACAGGCACAGAAGCCGTAATGACAGCATTGCGTTTAGCGCGAGCCGTAACAGGTCGTAATAAAATCGTGATGTTCTCAGGTGCTTATCACGGTCATTTTGATGGCACTTTAGCAAAATCTCAGATAGTAAATGAAACTACAAAAATAGAGCCAGCCTTTATAGGCGTACCACCAAACATGGTTGCAGATGTTTTGGTTTTAGAGTATGGAAATCTTCAATCACTAGAAGTAATCAAAGCTAATCAGAACGAACTAGCAGCTGTGATTGTTGAACCAGTGCAGAATGATAAACCTCATTTACAACCCCAAGAATTTCTCCAACAGTTACGACAAATCACACAAGCATCAGGAATAGCATTAATTTTTGATGAAATGCTTACTGGCTTCCGCCTTCATCCGGGGGGAGCGCAAGCATGGTTTGGCATTAAAGCCGATATTGCAACTTATGGAAAGATTTTAGGTGGTGGTATGCCAATTGGTGTCATAGCTGGCAAGGCTGCCTACATGGATAGAATTGATGGCGGGATGTGGGATTATGGTGATGCATCCTCTCCTCAAGAAAAAACAACATTTTTTGCTGGCACTTATTGCAAGCATCCCCTAGCAATGGCTGCTGCACGAGCTGTACTTGAGTACCTCAAAATTCAAGGGCCGACTTTGCAACAACAGTTAAATCAACGAACTTCGCAGTTTATCCAAAAACTTAATTCTTACTTTGAAGAAGATGAAGTACCAATTAAACTAGCGAATTGTGGTTCAATTTTTAATACTGTGCCGTTGGCAAATTCTGCTAATTCAAATAATGATGCTTCAGCAAATTTAGATTTAATGTATTATCTCCTAATTGACAAGGGAGTATATTTACGAGCAGGTGGCGGTTTACTATCCACAGCCCATACTGACGAAGATTTAGATTACATAATTCAGGCTGTAAAGCATAGTGTTCAAGAACTACGAGATGCAGGTTTTTTACCTTAGATATTTTGCATTATGCTAACTCTAAATTTTCTGAAATTACAATCAAAAAAAGGCATTTTTTATGAATCAAGAAATTTGTTCTCCCGTATATGATGAGTATGATTTTTTTGCTCGAATGTACAATGATTCTTGGGGGCCAAGATACTGTGAAGAGAATATCCAGTTTTTAGAGAAATTACTGCTACATTCTCTTACCAAACAAGCACAAATTTTGGATCTCTGCTGTGGGACAGGACAATTAGTTCAAGAGCTAGTTACAAGAGGGTATCAAGTCACTGGGTTAGATGCATCGGAGGCGATGTTAAGTTATGCCGAGAAAAATGTCCCAGATGCAAAATTTATCCTTGCAGATGCACGCTCTTTTAATTTGCCTTCTAGTTTTGATGTAGTGGTTTCTACTTCTGGTTCTCTGAATCATTTCCTCAATCTGAGTGAATTGACAGAAGTTTTTTGTAGCGTTTATCAGGCACTCTTGCCAAATGGCACATTTGTCATAGACATGAATTTAGAAGAAGCATTTAAGCTTTCTTTTCTTGATAAAGTTGAAGATGGAGATGTCAAAGAAGATTATGCTTGGGCTAGTCGTTCCAGTTACAACTCAGAAGATAAGATAGGTAGAATCAACATGATCTTATTTTCGTTAATAGAACAAGCCTGGCAACGTTTTGATACTACTTGGTTAGTGAGAGGTTATTCTCAATCAGAAGTTAAATCTGGTTTAGAAAAAGCTAGTTTTACTAACATTAGTGTATTTGATGCTAAACGTGATTTGGGACTAGATAAAGGTTCAGGCAAGACATTTTTTATTTGTCATAAAATTGAATAAGCTCTTAGCCTTGACATGCTAGCACCATCAAAAATTTTCGGTGCATTATATTGCTGTACAGATCCCCGACTTCTTCAAGAAGTCAGGGTTCTAAATCCAGGTTAAACAAGTAATATTCCACTCCACAAAACATGATAAGCTCCAGATTTGGAATATTAAAATTTCGCATTCAATTAATCTAGTGAGCTTAAACTTTGAATTTTTTAATTACGAATTACGCGCTTCGCAGCGTAAAGCCTGCGGCATAGCTTCGCTTAGAGCGAGTCCTCGAGCGTCATTACGAATTACGCGCTTCGCAGCGGTAGCGAGTCCTCGATAGCGTTAGCGAAGCGGTAGCGATAGCGTAGCGGTAGCGAGTCATCGAGCGTCAGCGTAAAGCCTACGGCATAGCTTCGCTTAGAGCGACGCAGGAGCGTCGCGTCATTACGAATTACAAATTATTTAACAGTCCTATACACAAATGAACTATTTACTAAGAGTTAAAAAAAAAGCATTCCAACTTTTACTATTTATACTTGGTTTCATCTTTGTCTTATTTACAGCAAGCCATAGTGGAGTGACAATAGCAACATCCACCGAAATTCTTTGGGATACTTATGGTGTACCCCATATCTATGGCAAGGATCAAGCAAGTGCTTTTCAAGCCTTTGGTTGGGCGCAAATGCAAAGCCACGGTAACTTACTTTTGCGTCTTTATGGTCAAGCACGGGGAAAAGCTGCCGAATATTGGGGCGAAAAATACTTAGAATCAGACCGATGGGTGCTGACTATGGGAGTTCCGGAACGTTCTCGTTCTTGGTATAAAGCACAAAGTCTAGCTTTTCGTAGCTATCTGAATGCCTTTGCCGCAGGAATTAATTCTTATGCTCAAGAACATCGAGAGTTGATAGACGATGAGGTAGAGGTCGTTTTACCAGTCAAAGCCGAAGATGTTCTCGCTCATCTCAACCGGGTACTGCATTTTACTTTTATTACGAGTTCAGAACAAGTTGCGGGCGTTAGTCAGCAGGAATCAAAAGCCGGGTCTAATGGTTGGGCGATCGCACCATCACATTCTGCAAACGGTCATGCTATGCTGCTAGCTAACCCGCACTTACCGTGGTCTGATTTATTTCTGTGGTATGAAGCACAGATGACTGCACCAGGAATTGACGCTTATGGAGTCACACTTGTAGGTATACCTGTTTTAGCGATCGCTTTCAACAATAATTTAGGTTGGACTCATACTGTTAATACTCACGACGGTTGGGATGCTTACAAACTCAACTTAGTTGAGAATGGTTATCGATTCGATGGCAAAGTCCGACCTTTTGACACCACAACCACTTTATTAAAAATCAAACAAAAAGACGGTACTCTCAAAACAGAACCTTTAGTCATCAAACATTCTGTTCACGGGCCTGTCACATCACAAACAAATAATCAAGCTGTGGCGTTGCGAGTAGTTGGTCTTGACAAGCCTAGTGTACTCGAACAATGGTGGGATATGGCACGCTCTCAAAACTTTTCCCAGTTTGAAGCAGCACTCAAACGCTTGCAATTGCCCATGTTTACGGTCATATATGCAGATAAAAACGGGCATATAATGCACCTGTTCAACGGTCAAGTTCCTATTAGAAAAAAAGGTGATTTTCAATACTGGCAAAATATTATCCCAGGTGACACTTCTGACACCTTATGGACAAAAATTCACCCTTATCAAGATTTACCTCGCATCGTTGACCCCAAAAGTGGCTGGTTGCAAAATGCTAATGACCCACCTTGGACAACCACATTTCCAACTGCTATCAACGCAGATAAATACCCATCTTACATGGCACCACGTTTTATGGATTTCCGGGCGCAGCGTTCTGCCAGAATGCTCTTTGAGGATAAAAAAATTACTTTTGATGAGATGGTGGCATACAAACACTCAACCCGAATGGAACTAGCAGACCGGATATTAGATGATTTAATCCCGGCAGCACGAAGATATGGAAGTGAATTAGCAAAAGATGCAGCTGATGTTTTAGCAGCTTGGGACAAGAAAGCGAATGCAAATAGCAAGGGTGCGGTACTATTTGCTGCTTGGGTAAAACAAATAGATTTGGATCAGGTGTTTAGTATACCTTGGAGTGAAAACAAACCGCGCACCACACCCGACGGCTTGGCTAACCCTAAACAAGCAGTTGCCAAACTGGAAACAGCGGCAGCTCAAGTACAAAAGACCTATGGGAAGCTAGATGTAGCATGGGGAGAGGTTTTTCAGCTAGATTATGGTGATGTAAAGTTACCTGCAAACGGTGGTGCAGACCCTCTTGGCATCTTCCGCAGCCTTTGGTTTACACCACAGTCAAATGGACATTTTAAGTCTGTTGGTGGGGATTCTTTTGTGGCGGCAATTGAATTTTCTCAACCAGTGCGAGCAATGGTACTTAACAGTTATGGCAATGCCACTCAGCCAAATTCACCCCATATTAGTGACCAGTTACAGATGTTCGCCAATCAAAAGTTGCGTCCAGTTTGGCGTCAGCGCTCAGATATTCTTGCTCATCTAGAAGAACGTAAAGTATTTTGAGCGAAATCACGCCTAATGTAAATTAAAAGCTTTAATTTTGTAGGGTGCATTATGGACGCAAGTCCTAACGCAGCGAAGATCTCGACTAAAAATCCGTCATTGATTGATTGGCTGAATAATGCAGACTTGCTCCCTTTCGCTGCTTGATTTGCCCTTGAATGCTAACAAGCAACCCTGAAATACTATCCTCGCCGATCACTTGAAAACAATTTAACTTTGAACACTAACAAGCAATCTTACGAAGCGCACCCTCACCCATGACTCAAGCAGCCTAACGTTGCCCATCACCCGCCGCATATAGCCTACTGAACTCAACCAACCAATCCTTTAGGTCGGGTGCATGGGCGTGGTTATGCAGCATTTTCCGAGGATTTCAATAGCAAATCTGGTAGTGCTAAAAACAAGTAATGATGACGTAATGAGATCTTTATACTGCAAGGACTCTAGCGATATAAAACATTACCTCTGTAGCACTACCGCAAATCTTGTATAGCCATTCAAAATGGGAAAGTCATAATCTGATTGATCCATTCCTCAGCAGTAGATGCTTCCCACACTAAGATAATTGCATTGATTGCTTCGCTGATTGGAAGATTCTGAGAAAGAATTAGAACACCAGAACTCGTTTGCGAAATGATGAATTGACCAAACTCAGTCGGCATAGTTTTGCGATCGTGCGTGACCAGCACCCTACCATCCCGTGCTGCAATGGTTAAAACTTCTGGATCTTTTATTCCTTCAAGCCCTGCTTCATTAGCTGATTGAAAATCCAGATTTGGTTGTCTGCGGATTGCACCAGTTACAATTGCCTGTCTAAGATCGGCATCAGCTTGAAAGCGAATTTCTGTCATACTGCTTTCTACTTTTGGGCTTGAGCCGCCTTCAATTTTTGGTATAGCAAAGGATTCTTTTCTCTACAAGACTGTTGTAATTGCTGAAACTCGGCTTCACCCTTTTTCAGATACGCATCCACAAGCTCTCGATTGGCAAGATAGAAAGCGATCGCACCATAAACCTGTTCGAGTGAAAGGAGTGGAAAATTTTGGGCAATACTTTCGGGCGATTCTCCGTTCAAGAAAGAATAGACAACTGAATCAAGGGAGATGCGGATTCCTTTGATCCAATATCCTTTGTCTCGTTGTTCAATGTATTGTTTTGTTGGGGTTGAGGCTAATGTCATAGGAATAACACTTACTGTTTACCTAAAATACTCAAGCGATGGCTCACTGCTTGACAGGCATGAAGCATCAATCCTCATTTTTCTTGCTTTTATCCGCGAGAAGAGATCCAAGCATACTAGCGTGCTGCAAAACCAATCGAGAGCGCGCTTATTCCCTTAAAAAAAAGCCTTACTCTCTGCTCATGCTTGAGGTCTTCCTCACGCGATACTTTTGTAAGTTCTGGATTGCTCCTATAAATATAGCCCATTATTCGGGTACTCTCATCTACCATACTAAATCTTATTGATATTAAAGACCCTAGAACAATCAACAAACAAGCTAATCTTGCCTTTTTTTCATCTTTCATAACTCTGAATTACAGACTTTAAAGTCGGCATAACGGCTAAGTTGAGCGGCGGCTAGTATCCTCGGCATCCTCACCAAGATCTCTTGTTCGTCCGCTCCAACGTGTTGTTAGACCGCGCTTTGGCGGCAAGCTGACAACTTCTCTTCCGCCTTCTGACTGTCTTTTTTGCCAGTCTGCAAACATTGCATCTAAGTCGTAATTGAAAGACTTAGCATGTTCTTCACGAATCTTGTGAATTTCATCTAGAATCTCATCTTGCCACATCGCTCAATCTCCTAATAGCTCGTAGGGAGTGCAAATTACAGGTAACTGGTATCCAAAATCAAAGCTAATCTCTTCAAGCTTCCTTTGAATTTGTGCGTTTGCAATATGCTTACAGTTCCAGGTTAACAGGTAATCCAAGCCGAAAAAAATTGTAGTTCGGGTTTGACTCCGTTAAACCCAACATAAATCTCGGTGTTGGGTTTCATAACTAACTCCGCACTTTTCGCAGTATTGCAAACGCTTTATCCCTTAACGCAACTGGTAACAGCGATAACCCTAAACCAGTCCAAGCTTTTGTATTGGAAACAGATTTTCCTGCCAAAACTAACTTTCTACCTTGTTGCGTTTCGCCCTTTTCAATTAAACGTAAACCTAATATTAACTGTGTTTCTGCTAAACGATACTGTCTAGTTTTCTCCAATTTTTCTGATTCAAATTGATAATTTTCCAAGTAACAAATTTTATCAAATAAATAGGGAATTGCTCTATTAATACCCTGCTGTTCTGCATGAGAGCGATATTCCATTAACAATTCTGGTAAATAATAACCTTTTTTCCCAGCCAAAGCTAACCGCACGAATAAATCATTATCCTCGCAATTTTGCAAGTTAGGTAACATAAACCCTAGTTCTTGCAAAGTTTGACGGCGAAATAATGTTGCTCCAATTTGAAAACTCTGCTTAATAAAGACAACTTCTAGCAAATTATCAACAATACCTGCTAACAAATCTGCTCTACCCCAATAACGAGAATTATTTTGCGTTTTTTCTTCATCTCGGATATTGTTAATATCAATTATCCAATGGTCTGTACCTACAAAATCAATACTTGCGTCTTGTTCAAGAATGCCAATAGTACGCGATAAAAAATCGCTTGTTAGTCTATCGTCATCATCAAATTTAATAAAATATTTGCCACTTGCAGCCTCAAAACCAGAGCGCATATTATTACTTTTACCAATGTTTTGCGGATGACGAATATATTTAATCCGACTATCTGTATATTGTGACATCAACTCAGGTGTACCATCACAAGAACCGTCATCACAAACAATTAACTCAAATTCTTGCTCTGACTGTTGGAGTACACTTTCAATAGCATATGGTAATATATTTACTCGATTAAAAGTAGCAATACAAACAGAAACTTTGGGCATATTTTTAAATGAAAGGGAACAGGGGAAACTAGCCGTCCACAAAGAGCGGGGTTCAATCTACCTAACCAAACAATTCGCAATGATAATTTACTGCTAAATTTAGGAAAAAGTTCTTTGTAGCTTTTTCATAGCTTTATTAAGTAGTCTATTGGTTTGAGATATAAAACTAGGTGGTTTTAGTTGCTTTGGTTTTTGGTCTGGTTGTTTAAGAAAGCGATAATGTAAAAATTCATCTTTATAACAAATCTTAACATCTTCTCCTTTACATAACCAAGCAAAATCATCAGAAGAATAGCTCATGTAATGAATACGATGAATTGGTTTTAAGCCATCTTGATTGTAGAGAACATTATTAATATTGACAAAAGGATTTGCATTGGCACAGTTACCAGTTCTGTCTTGTCCATTAGGACTAAGTGTAAAGTTAAATAAAGGGCGATCGCATCGCAAAGTTAGATAATTAAACAAAAAAGCATCATCCCACCATCCATATCCATTAATCCATTCAATTTCATTCTGGGTAATTAAACGTTTTTTCATTTCCTGCATTTCTTGAGCAGTAAATAACCCTCGCTTCGACCCAAAAAAGCTAGAACAATGCAGTTTAGGACGGATATCTGCTTCTGTATATAGCCCGGTTTTTTCAATAACAGAAATATCTAAAGCTGCTACGGTTCTGTTTTTAAGATGTTCCCAATCATCAAAAATAAAATCATATTGCTTTAACTTTTCAATGACATCAGTTACTGGCTTCATTGCCAAACTATCACCGTCATAAAAGACAAATTGCTCAAAAACACCTTCAAAAGCAACAAACTTTCTTTGGAGATGACTTTTATACCAACTAGGACGCGATACTTTAGCTTCTTTTTCTCTGGGATGTGCTGCCCAAACTTGGTGAGCAAATTCTTCCCATCGTTGAATTACGTCTGCATTTTCAAAAAGCATGACGTTCTTACGAGAATTAACTTCTTGTTGAACTAAATCTAATCGTTGATCATAGGGAATAATACAAATAGGAATATCTTCACTAACATTCATCTCAATACTGTTAATTAAAGCTACCAATTGGTCATAAACCACATCATTAGCAAGGGTATAAATGCCGAAGGAATTCATTTGAAAAAATCCTTTTTTTAGTTGCGAACTGATCAAAGAATATATAGATAGACTGGTAATGACATAAATTAATTCGTTGACTAGTTTAAAGGATAAAGAAACCTTATGGCTATACTTGCATCAGAAACTATTTATGTATTCTTGGTTACTATATACTGACTATTATTCCTCAATAAATACTTACCAAGCTCCTTCAAGGCGCGAACAGGGAACAGAAAAAAGAATTAGCCCCGAATATAGGGTAACAGCGTCCTTTGTAACAAAGTTCTGTTCGCCCTTGACGTTGGCGAAGCCAGACGCTCGTTCGCGAATGCGTCTCCCCTTGGGAGAAGACTCGCTCTCAGCGAAGCTATGCCGGAGGCTTTACGCTACGCTAACGCTCAGACTTGGCGCTAAATTTATTTATGAAAAAAGATAAAAATATGTGAAACGTTCCGGGCGTCAGCCACGATGTTTTAATGCGTCATTATTCAAATCCCCTAATTTTATAGCAATCCTAAATCATTAGTGAGAACTAAGATCCCCAACTTTTTTGAGAAGTCGGGGATCTGGACACCGCGAATCTTCACAAATCAGATAGAATTGCTATATCTGCACCTCTGCGTTTATGTATAAAGCTTAAAAATAGTAATTTTATAATATTCTTTGCAGTTTTTTATGAGATTTTTGAACGAATCTATTTGTTTTAGATATTATGCTGGGTTGTTTTAATCGCCTTGGTTTTTTTTCTGGCTGTTTAAGAAAACGGTAATATAAAAATTCATCTCTATAACAAATATTGACATCTTCTCCTTGACATAAACGAACAAAATCACCAGAAGAATAACTCATGTAGTGAATGCGATGAATTGGTTTTAATCCATCTTGGTTATAAAGAACATTATTAATATTTACGAAAGCATCTGCATTAGCACAATTACCAGTTCTATCTTGAGTATTGGGACTGAGAGTAAAGTTAAATATGGCGGGATCTCCGTACAAACTTACATAACTAAATAAACCAGAACTAGACCACCAAGAACTGGGTCGAATCCATTCAAATTCTTGTTTTCCAATCCAGCGTTCTTTTAAAATATTTAAATCTTCGCCACCAAACAGCAATCGCTTAGAACCAAAGAAACTGTCACAATGAATTTTAGAACGCAACTCAGCTTCTGTCAGTTGAGTTCTATTTTCCAGAATCTCAAGATTTAGCTGTGTTTTTTCTCTAGGTTTAGCGTGTTCCCAATCATTAAAAACGAGATCATAAGTATTTAACTTATCATATATATCATCAATTGGCTTCATGGCTAAGCTATCAGCATCATAAAACACAAATCTATCAAAATCACCATTAAAAGCAGCAAACTTCCTATGTACAAAGCCCTTATACCAACCAGGACGAGTTAATTTAGAATCACTTGCTCTAGGGTGATTATCCCAAAGCTGATTGACAAAATTGTCCCAGCGTTGAATTGCTTGCCAATCCTCAAAAAGGATAACATTTTTTCTAGATTTCAGTTCTTGTTTAACTAAATCTAATTGCTCGTTATAAGGAATTACACAAACAGGAATATCTTGACCAACATTCATTTCAATGCTGTTTAGCAAAGCAACTAGTTGGTCAAATACAGCATCGTTGGCAAGTGTATAAATACCGAATGATTTCATTCTGCTATACCCTATTCGACTAACAGATTTCATCTAGCAACAGTTACATCTTGCCTTAAACCTATTTGTAAAAACAATAGTTTGTGTGAAACTACACAGTAAATTTACGGTTATTGTCATTTAATGGATATTTAGCTTTTTGTAGGCTTTAATTTATGAAAATTTTACGAAAAATATATAAGGGATATTTGTGATGACATTCAGCCTAAAATCAGGTGTCATGGTATATGTATCATCATTGGCAATTACTTGTATGAATATATTAATGCTATCTTCCACTTTTCCTTATCCACCAACGCGTGGAGGCACTGCGGTGAGGACGTTTAATTTACTTAAGTACTTAAGTCAACGCCATAATATTACCCTTGTAACTCAACGTGAATATGACGTTACAGAAACAGAAATAGCAGGGTTACGAGATTGTGTAGATCATCTAGTCGTTTTTGATCGTCCTACAGATGCTAAAACTACCTCAAAAATACTTAAAAAAGTGCAGCGCTTCAGCACATTTCTACAACAGGGGACGCCACCAAGTGTACTGAACCGTTATTCAGTTGAGATGCAAGCATGGATTGATGCATTTGTAGAAGCGGGTAAATGTGATGTAATTACTTGCGAACATAGTGTTAATGAAATTTATGTGCGATCGCATTTTCTCAAACAACTAAAAACTATAGTCAACGTCCATAGTTCTGTATATGGTAGTTGTCGTAGTCAGCTAGCAATTGGCATTTCGGAGAATTCACTTAGAGACAGAATTAATTTACCGCTTTTGCGTCGTTATGAGCAAAAATACTGTGCTAAATTTTCAACTATTGTGGTAACAACCGAAGAGGATAAAATTCAACTACAAGAATTCAATCCTCATAGTGAAATTACAGTTATTCCTAATGGTGTAGATTTGGTTACTTTTCCCAACCGTACCACCGATCCTGGAGGACATCGCTTAATTTTTATAGGTGCAATGGATTATTTAGCAAACGTTGACGCTGTTTGCTTTTTCAGCAATGAAGTCTTACCAAAAATCCAAAAATCTTACCCTAATACGACTTTCGATATTGTTGGTTCTCATCCTGCGCCAGAGGTTTTAGCACTTCAACAAAAACCAGGAATTAATGTTACTGGGCGTGTACCTTCGATGGTAGAGTATTTGCACAAAGCAACCATTTGTGTTGTACCCATGCGGACAGGGTTTGGTATTAAAAACAAAACCTTAGAAGCAATGGCAGCCGGTGTACCAATAGTAGGAAGCGATCGCGGTTTGGAAGGATTAACCATAGATGATGGTAAATCATTACGGGCATTACGAGCGAATGAGCCAGCAGAGTATGTTGCCGCTATTAGTCAATTATTTGAGCATCCACAAATGCGATCGCAATTGTCTAACAACGCTAGACAACTAATAGAAACAGAATTCACATGGGATATCGCTGGTAAACACTATGAACAAGCCTGTCTTTAAAGACAAAAATAGTTAAATAATTCGTAATTCGTAATGACGCGACGCTCCTGTGTCGCTCTAAGCGAAGCTATGCCGTAGGCTTTACGCTGACGCTCGTACCGACGCTCGTTCGCCTTTGGCGTCTCCCCTTGGGAGATGACTCGCTCTAAGCGAAGCTATGCCGCAGGCTTTACGCTACGCTATCGCTACCGCTGACGCTCGTACCTCGCTACCGCTTCGCTAACGCTATCGATCACTCGCTACCACTAACGCTAACGTAATTCGTAATTAACGAAGGTAGGAGGCGAGGTTTTAGACCTGATTGTTTCAATAATACAAAAATGTCATTCTGAATTTAACTGAGAATGACATTTTTGTAAATAAATTTTTAGTAACTGATTACTGCTGCATTGAAGGTGCAGGAAAAATTCTACTGAAGATGGGAATACGTGGTTCAGGCTTTTTGACGGCTACATCGCTGTTAGAAGCAGAGGAGTTACTATCTACTTGAGAAAGTATAGGTAAATCTTTATTAGTATCATTACCAGAGTTTGTCACTTCTGTAACTGGAGATGAGTTTAAAGATTTGGGATTATTGCTACTTTTTTCATTTAACTCTGTGGGAGTTTGAGCTTGGCATGGAGAAATGAGCAAAGTTGCACTAGCTCCTAAGATAATCATAAAATTAAAAAAGTATTGCTGCATAAAATTATAATCTTTGTTAAAAAATACTAAACAATTGTGTTGTTATGCATGTAAAACTATTTTCTAATCAAAATATTTTTGATCGTCAATATATTTAACACAACAGTTAACAATTTACTGCTATAGATATTTATTTTAAAAGAGAAATATTACTGATTTTTTAAATCTTCGATTCTAGCTAAATTCAAATTAAATTCATGAAAACATTTAAAAGATATATAAATTTTTAACAAAGCCTGACTAAATAAAAGTGTAGGGATTGTAGGGATGTAGGGGATGCTTGGCCCCTTCCGAGATTTGAAAACACGCTCTAGTAAATCATTATTAAATAGCTTTGTATTTTTATATACTAAATTTTTTATTTAATGAAAAATTGTGTTCGTGAACACATTTAGAGTTAACTCAATTTCTATTCCTTTAGTAGTAGTGGTTTGATTCTTGTGATAGAAGTTATGTCAGAAAGTAACAGTTATTCTTTGAAAAAATAGCGCTAATTATCGCAAACATCAAGAAATTGAGGAGTGACAACGCGCTTAGACAACAGTGATATTTGAAATCTGAAATTATACTAAGGTATGGCTCGCTAATCCACAATAATAAATGTGCCTTTCTAAAGTTTTACGGCTAGCAATTGCAGCCCAAACAGAGGGTCATTTTGTCACTCAGTAGCTTCAGGAATACTGCAATTGAGCCAAAAATTTATTTAGTAGATTTTTTTGTTCAACCTCTGCAAACAAGTAGCGGGAATTTAAGGTGAACATAGAACAATTTATCCAACGTACAGAAGCATTGCACAGGCGTTTAACAGATTTATACCAAACTGCTAGTGTTTTGCCTTGGATACCTCTAGATTTATTGCCGCAAGCTTTCAAGGAACTTTATAGCACATCAAGGATGGTACAGTTAGCGGCAGAAGAATTGTATCAACAAAACGAAGAACTAATACAAACTCGAAATTTACTAGAAGCAGAACGTCAACGCTATCAAGATTTATTCGAGTTTGCTCCAGATGGCTATTTAGTAACCAATGCAGAAGGCATAATCCAAGAAGCTAATTATGCGGCAACGAGATTACTCAATATTTCAAAACATTTTTTGGTAGGCAAACCAATAATTAACTTTGTCTGTTTAGAAGAACGTCAGCAACTCCGCCGAGAACTTGTTCAGCTATCACAATCGGACAGAATTCGAGAATTAGTAATGCGCTGGCAACAACCCCGGAGTGAACCTTTAAATGCAGCTTTGACAGTGGCTGCTGTTCGCAATCAACAGGGTAAAGCTATCTCTTTACACTGGCTAATGCGTAATATTGCAGAGCGTGAGCGATCGCAATCACCAGTCATCAAGAATGACAACGATTTCATCCAAGACCGCCCTCTACATAAACATTCTAGAGGAGAGATTATTCCTCTAAGTCCATTAGAAATTTACTATGTTTGTCAAGGCTGGGTCAAGCTAAGTACATTTTGCGAAACAGGTGAAGAAGTTTTGATTGGGTTGGCAACAACAGGAATGGTTTTTGGTTCTAGTATGACCTCTCTAAATATTTACCAAGCAACAGCCCTCTGTAATGTTGAATTAGTATCAATTTATGTAGCAGAGATAGCAGCTTCTTCTACACTGAGCCATATTCTTTTACCAAAAATTAATCAACGTTTACAGCAAGCAGAATCTTTTTTAGTCATCTCTGGTAGGCGACGAGTACAAGATCGTTTGTATCATCTATTGGAATTTTTAAAACAGGAAGTTGGTGAAACTTTTTCAGAAGGAGTTCGCCTCAATATTCGCTTTACTCATGAAGATATTGCTAGTGCTTGTTGCACTACAAGAGTGACGATTACGCGATTAATGGGCAAATTACAACAACAAGGTATTATTAGCGTTGACTCAAAAAAACATATTATTTTTAAGGGAGTGGGGAGTAGGGAGTAGGGAGTAGGGAAGAAATAGACTTATCCGACTTTTTTGCCGACTTGAACCGACTGACAAATGACTGAGCGATCGCTTAGGCTATTGGGCATAGAGATAAAAGTAATGTCAAAAATATGCCTAATGTTATCAGTCCATTTACAGAAAATTTGGCAGATCAAACCTACTCTCAGCCCCATCAATCTCAAAACCAGCATCGTATTCGTTTCCTTGTAGATCAATATCTTGGAATTGAAAAACTACATCAACGCTTGCAAGATTTACCATTACAATTTCAAAATCCTCAACAGCGTCCTTGGAAACTGATTGATTGGAAAGCAATTAACCTGAATCAAATTATCGGTATAAATTCAGAGATATTTCTATCTATTCTTGTAGGTGCAATAGATACAGAAGCACCCATTCGCGGCTATACTCAAACAAGTCGCCAGTATTTAGAAAGATTGCATCCTCAGATGGCGCGTTTTGTCGGTGGCACAGTTGGCGAAGATGGTAACTTGCTAGAACTGGGTTTATGGGAAAAAGAAGAACGTCAACATACTCCCGCTTTACTCAAAGTTTACAGCCAATTAACAGGCGAGAAAATTACTCCAAAACTTCGTACAGTCAGAGGGTATCTTCCCACTAACGATCCTTATCAAGACTTATATCGCCACGGCTTACACCGTGTTGCTACTGAGTACGGTGCAACTTGCCTATATCTGTGGTTAATGGCCCATACCACTGGCGAACTTGCTGATGTTTTCGAAGAACTAGCCCAAGATGAAATCAACCACATGGCGAAATTCTGGGGATTTGGGGTTTGGGCTTTCCCTGAAATTTCCTTAGTACAAATTGGTCGCACATTAATCAAAACGCGATCGCAAAATTATCAACGCAATAACCTAATTCGTACCCTACGCCGCATGATGGGGACACTTAATTGGCATTCTTGGTCTTTGAATAACAAAGTTACTTTATTATTCACTTTTACTTACGTAATGCATCGTTTGTGGAGTTGGAATAGCACTCTCACACCAAAGTATTTACAAGATTTATTCGTAATTCGTAATGACGCTCGTACCTCGCTCTAAGCGAAGCTATGCCGTAGGCTTTACGCTACCGCTACGAAGCGCGTAATTCGTAATTAATATATCCGTTGAGAGGCTTGTTTTCAAGAAGCTTTCAATACTTTACTCTGTTTTTTAAACAATACTCACTTGGGCAACTTAGTATCATTAGTCATTTGCGAAGGACAAATGACTAATGACCAATGAAAAAGGAGAAATGACAAATGACAAATAATAAAAAACAACTTTTAGCATTACCTACAGACTTAAACCCTCAATACTTACCGCAACATGTAGCTGTGATTATGGATGGTAATGGACGATGGGCAAACAGTCGAGGTTTACCACGTATTGCTGGACATCGCCAAGGAGCAAAGACACTCAAAGAATTGTTGCGATGCTGTAAAGATTGGGGAATTAAAGCACTTACAGCTTACGCTTTCTCGACTGAAAATTGGCGGCGTCCCACCGAAGAAGTGGATTTTTTGATGCTTTTATTTGAGCGATTGCTACGCCAAGAGTTAGCACAAATGCATCGTGAAGGAGTGCGAATCTCATTTATTGGGAATTTGTCAGCTTTACCTGATTCTTTACAAGTTCAAATGCAGCGCTCAATGTTAGAAACGTTAAATAATCAGGCAATTCACTTTACTGTTGCAGTCAATTACGGCAGTCGTGATGAAATTATTAAAGTCTGTCGTCAATTGGCCAAATTAGTGCAGCAAGGAGAACTTAGCCCCGAACAAGTGAATGAAAGTATTGTAGAAAAACACCTTTATACAGCAGATATCCCAGAACCAGATCTGTTAATTCGTACTAGTGGTGAAATGCGGTTGAGCAATTTTCTCTTGTGGCAAATGGCGTACACAGAAATGTATTTTACTGATATTTTCTGGCCGGATTTTGATAGAGCGGCATTTTATCAAGCATTGTTAAGCTATCAAGGACGCGATCGCCGTTTTGGTCAAGTTAAACCTTCACTCTCAGCTTAGTGCTGGAAAATAAAACTTACTTGTATGATTGTGATTAGAGTTCCTCTTCAGCGATATCATGAGCGAATTACAAACAAAATTACCTAGTGATACCTGGGTAACAGCAACTTGGGATAAATACATCCAAGCGATCGCCAGTCCAATCTACGAAAAAGCCAAGTGCTACTATCACAATGGACAGATGAGGATTGAAATGCCACCAGTTGGAAATGACCATGCAAGTGACCACGGAATTGTTATGTACGCAGTTTATCTATTTGCCAGCGTTAAAGGTATTCCTCTAAATGGCAAGGATAACTGTACCTACCGCAAACCAGGTGTTAGTGAGGTTCAACCTGATATCTCTTATTACATTGGTGAAAACACCAATGTTGTTCCATATGGGACTTCAATTATCAATTTAGATATTTATCCCCCACCAGCTTTAGTAATTGAAGTTGCTAAGACTTCTCTAGCTGATGATAAAGGCGAGAAACGGCTCATATATGAAGATTTAGGAGTACAAGAATACTGGATTGTAGATGTTCAGAATGCTCAAGTGATGGCTTTTGCCATAGCAAATCAAGGTAGTAGAAGAATCACAGAATCTCAAGTATTGCCAGGATTAATAATTTCTCTATTAAATGATGCATTACGCCGAACTCGTCAGATGAATCAAAGTCAAGTTGGTGCTTGGTTATTAAGTCAATTTCAAGGGTAATCAGCAATCTTATGAGCAAATTACAAACAAAATTATCCAGTGATACCTGGTTAACAGCAACTTGGGATGAATACATTCAAGCGATCGCCAGTCCAATCTACGAAAAAGCCAAGTGCTACTATCACAATGGACAGATGAGGATTGAAATGCCACCAGTTGGAAATGACCACGCAAGCGACCACACAATAGTGATCTTTACTGTTAATCTGTTTGCCAGCGTTAAAGGTATTCCTCTAAATGGCAAGGATAACTGTACCTACCGCAAACCAGGTGTTAGTGAGGTTCAACCTGATATCTCTTATTACATTGGTGAAAACACCAATGTTGTTCCATATGGGACTTCAATTATCAATTTAGATATTTATCCCCCACCAGCTTTAGTAATTGAAGTTGCTAAGACTTCTCTAGCTGATGATAAAGGCGAGAAACGGCTCATATATGAAGATTTAGGAGTACAAGAATACTGGATTGTAGATGTTCAGAATGCTCAAGTGATGGCTTTTGCCATAGCAAATCAAGGTAGTAGAAGAATCACAGAATCTCAAGTATTGCCAGGATTAATAATTTCTCTATTAAATGATGCATTACGCCGAACTCGTCAGATGAATCAAAGTCAAGTTGGTGCTTGGTTATTAAGTCAATTTCAAGGGTAATCAGCGATATTATGAGCAAATTACAAACAAAATTATCCAGTGATACCTGGCTAACAGCAACTTGGGATGAATATATTCAATGACAAATGACAGATAATAAATGACCTAATGAAAAAATTTTTAGTATTCTGCTTTTGTATCTTTGCTGTAGTGCTAGTCATTGCTAGTTGCCAGCCAAATGTCGAGAGTAACAATGATGGTAAGATTATTGTCGCTTCTAAAGATTTTACTGAACAAGATATTTTAGGAGAACTTTTAGCACAGCAAATTGAGTCAACAACTAACTTAAAAGTTATACGTCGTCCTCGATTGGGTGGTTCTTTTGTTTGCCATAGTGCAATTACTGCTGGTCAAATTGATGCTTATATCGAATATACTGGCACTGCTTTTACTGGGATTTTAAAACAAAAAACAATTAATGATCCAAAAGTAGTTTATGAAAAATTAAAACAAGCTTATGCCCAGCAATTTAATTTAGAAATCATGCCAAGCTTAGGTTTTGAAAATACTTTTGCAATGATTATTCGAGGTGAAGATGCTAGGCGCTACAGCATTCAAACTCTCTCTCAAGCTGCCCAGTATACACCACAGTGGCGCGGCGGTTTTGGCTATGAATTTTTAGAACGGGAAGATGGTTTTGCGGGATTAGCTAAAACCTATGATTTACGTTTTGCTAAGCCGCCCCAAAATATGGATTTGGGTTTAATATATCGCGCTCTGCTGCAAAAACTAGTAGATATCGTAGCAGGTAATTCTACAGATGGGCAAATTTCACGTTTGGGTTTGGTAGTGCTGAAAGATGATAAACAATATTTTCCACCTTATGAAGCTGTGCCCATTGTTCGTAAAGAAACTTTGCAAAAATACCCAGAATTAAAAATAGCGATCGCTCAACTTGCCGGAAAAATTTCTGCTGATGAAATGCGACAATTAAATAACTTAGTTGAAGGAGAATTCAAAGACGTTAAAGACGTTGTTCGCAAGTTTCGCAAAGATAAAGGATTAGATTTAAAGTAGAGAATGGAAAATTGGCAATTGGGAATAGAATTAGAGTTTTGACGCTGTTGATTAAATGTAGTAAAACGAGCCTATTTTAGTGAGGTAGTATCAATTATGAATACTAATTTTCTCAAAGTCCTCAAAACATCCGTTCAAGCTTCTATTGTTGGCTTATGTATTTCTCATGGAAGCGTTTTTTCTCAAACATTAAATCTCTCACCTAACTTGATTGGTTTTAATTCTCCAGCAGGCGAAAAACTCTTAATTGACAGTAAATCAAGAGCAGACTTTTTTCCGTTGAGTATGCAATTTATTACCCAAAATAATCAAGCATATTGCGGTGTTGCTAGTAGCGTCATGGTGCTAAACAGTTTACAGATTCTTGCACCAGAAGCACCACAGTATAAGCCATATAGAGTTTTTACTCAAGAAAATTTTTTCAACAATGAAAACACCAAAAAAGTTATTACTCCTGAAGTTGTTTCTCGTAAAGGCATGACTCTAGAGCAATTAGGAGGGTTGTTAGCAAGTTATGGTGTGCAAGTCAAAGTTTACCACGCTGCCAATACTAATTTAGAACAGTTTCGTCAATTAGCAGCAGAAAATTTAAAGCAATCAGGAAATTTTATTTTAATTAACTATTTACGAAAAGAAATAGGTCAAGAAAGAGGGGGACATATCTCTCCCATCGCAGCATATAATGAACAAACAGATAGATTTTTAATTCTCGATGTTTCCCGTTATAAATATCCGCCAGTTTGGGTAAAAACTGGAGATTTATGGAAAGCAATGTCAACTACTGACTCAGAATCTGGTAAAACACGCGGTTTTATATTTATCAATAAAGGTTCATAGCTTAAAATTTGTATAGTCAAGATTATATATAGCAATCCTATGTTGTTGTTCTAAAGTTATGCCAGGATCGATCAACGGTAATGAAACTCGACCTCTGTTTCTAAAATCTTGATGTCGTATTTGCCAAAGAAATCGTGACCTAATAATCCAAAACCTGCTTTTGGTGCGATCGCAACTTCAATATTATTAGCTGTAATTTCACCCACTGCCAGAGATTTTACCTTGCCAGTAGAAAATTGTACTCGACTACCATCGGCAATTTGGGCTTGCAGTATACCTGTAGTTTTAAGTTTGAGATTACTCGCCATTTCTTGTGTAATTACAGTACTGCTAGCACCTGTATCTAAAACCATCTCGAAGGTTTGTTTGCCATTGAAGGTGACATCAATCAGTGGAGTATTACCAATACGGCGTTTGATGGGAACCCGAAATACTCTACTATCTGAAGATGTTGTGCGGCAAAGTTTTCTCAAGCTGATAGTTCTTCCAGAAGATGTCACCATAAAACATGTTCCTGGGTCTTCAGCTTTTGCCCAATGCGACAATAGGAAAAATCCCAGTATTGGCATCACTGCTATCAGCAATAAGTTACTAATTTTAATCCCAAACTTCCAAGCATATTTCATAAAAGTTTTGGTTATTTTAGTATTAATAAAATATATTTTAAACCGATGTAAATGCCTCTGATGACAAAGGCGTAAAGCTAATAAATGACAACTATATTTTGAAAGTTTTTAATACTTTTTACTATGTATTTGTCTACTTTTTTTAGATAGAATTAACTTTTGATATTTATATTCTATCCGTATTTACTGATAGGTAAAATAAAGATTAAGTAAAGAGACGATGAAACCACGGATGGCAGAATTTAGCAGTAATATTGTGTTCGCTTGAAAACTTATCGTTATGACTGACGCGGGGATGCAGAGAAACTTTAATCACAAGTAATTACTATAACTTGATATAAAATGCGATCGCATCAGAGTTCTAGCCGATAATTCTAGAATTCAATTAAATCTACAAGGAGAATCATCTTGTTTAGCATGTGGCAATTTTTTTGGCGTTACGCACAGCGCAGGACACAATATCTCGTCTTCGCAATCGTTGGATGTCTTGCTTTAGTGAGCATAATTAGCTTTGGGGCAATGCATGTTTTAGCTCAACCTGCAAATACCTCATCTAAACATCCAGCCATACTCGCCCTGAAAGCGCCAAATTTGGGGCGACACTTTCAAGATTTGGGGTTTGAAGGCTCAATCTTGATTTACGACTCCAAAAACAACCGCATCTACGAACACAATTCTCAGCGTAATGCAACTGCGATCGCACCAGGTTCGACATTCAAAATTTTTAACGCTCTAGTGGCTTTAGAAACAGGTATAGTCCCTGATGATGTAGCAGTTCTCACTTGGGACGGGATTCACCGAGAGATTGATGCTTGGAACCATGATACAAACTTGCGTCAAGCCTTTAAAGATTCAACTGTTTGGTTCTACCAAGTCCTAGCACGAAAAGCTGGACATGAGCGAATGCAGCAATTAATTAACAAAGTCGGCTATGGTAATCGTCAAATTGGCACAGTCGCAGAGATTGATCGTTTTTGGTTGCAAGGGCCATTACAAATTACACCCAAACAGCAGATTGAATTTTTGCAACGGTTGTATGCAGGCAATTTACCCTTTTTGCAACGGACAATGAATTTGGTAAAAGATATTATGGTACGTGAACAAACTCCAGACTATGTACTGCGAGGTAAGACAGGATGGTTAACAAGTATCAAACCAAATTTTGGTTGGTTCGTAGGTTATTTAGAACAAAATAAAAACATTTACTTTTTCGCAACAACCATTGATATGCATAAAGCAGAAGATGCACCTGCCCGTATTGAGATTACACGACGCAGCCTAAAAGATCTGGGCTTGCTTTGACTTCTAAGCGCTAGGAGGCAGAGGAGCAGGGGGCAGTAATTAGAGACAACAAATTATTTGTATTAAGTATTTCTTAACCTTATGAAATATGGGGTTCCAGCACTACCAATAAACTCTTTAACATCAAATAAGCAGAAGTTCCCCCTGGATCTTGATGTCCAATACTCCGCTCTCCTAGATAGCTAGCCCGTCCTTTCTTGGCCAACATGGGTATTGTATCTTTCATCGCCGCTTCTGCGATGGCTACTGTTTGCTGCAAGGCTGCAAGCGTACCTTTATCCTCGCTTAAAGCCTGTGCAAAAGCTGCCACAGCAGGGGATAGCACATCTACCATTGTTTTATCGCCCAGTTGTGCTTTACCACGCTGAAGTACGCCGTCTAAGCCAGCCTGGAGTAACTCTAAGGTGTCTTGTGCTGTCAACTCTTGCTTAAGCGTAGCTACGGTGCTAGCTCGTAGAAACCATGTGCCGTACAGTGGCCCACTAGCACCACCGATAGAAGAAATAAGGGTCATGCTCACGGTTTTTAAAATGCTGCCGATATCTTGATCTGCAACGTTCGGTAACTGAGTGATTACCTTTTTAAAACCACGATCCATATTAATACCGTGGTCAGCATCACCGATCGCAGCATCTAATTCTGTCAGATATTCTTTATTTTGCTCTATCTCGGCTGCAAAGGTCTGCAACCATTGTAAAATCTGCGCTTGATTCACCATATTTAGGGAGTAGGGAGTGGCTCTTATGGGTAGGTTTTTTAGATTTCGCGTTTTGGTTGACGCGTTTTGGTTGACGCGGGGACGCGGGGACGCGGAGAAAGATTTTGGAACGAAAAAATAGGTTTTTTCAGACTGAATATGAAAAACCTACCCTTGAAAGGTAGGGAGTGGGGGAAGATGTGGTTCGACTCCGCAGTAGTTGAATCTCGACTTCGCTCGATTACCGCGTAGCCGAAACTCACCAACCGGGGGATAAGGCAGGAGAGTAAATAATTACGAATTACGAATTACGTTAGCGCAGCGGTAGCGAGGTACGAGCGTCAGCGTTAGCGACGCAGGAGCGTCGCGTCATTACGAATTACGAATTATTCTCAAATTCCCCAGCGCCAACTTGGCGTTTTAACTGGTGCATCCCACAACCGGATGAGTTCATCGTCCAACTTGAGTAAGGTAATTGAGCAACCTTGCATTTCCAAAGATGTGATGTAAGGCCCAATCAAGTTCCGCACGATTTGCAGCCCTTGCTGTTCGCAGATTTGCGATAGTTTGCGATAAACAAGATACACCTCAGCAAGCGGAGTTCCACCCATACTATTGACAAAAGCTAATATGCGATCGCCTTTTTGCAATGGTGGGTCTATCAATTCTACATCTATCCATTCTCCTTGATTTTCATCCCACTCGCGGACTGTACGCCTGTAGGATACATCCTCAATGATTGAGTGCGTCAAAATTTCTGTAATTTCATCTACTAGTTTTATATATGTGCGTTCTCTGCCTGGTTCCCCGTGAATACCGATGCCCAATTCAATTTCGCGATCGCTTAATTCAAATGTTGGTGTACCTTTAGCTGGTACTGTACAAGAAGTGAGAGCAATTCCCATGCTCCGCCCGTGCAAATTTACCCGACGACACAATTCTGCAACTTGTGATAAATCATACCCTTGTTCTGCGGCTGCACCACAAATTTTTTCCGCTAGAACCGTCGTTCCTACACCCCGACGACCTTGGGTATAGAGGCTGTCTTTGACTGCAATATCGTCATCAATCAAGATATTCAGTACTCGGATGCCTTCACTACGGGCTAATTCGGTTGCCATCTCAAAGTTCATGACATCGCCGCTGTAATTTTTGACGATATAAAGGATACCTGCACCACCATCAACTTGCTTGGCTGCTGCTAGCATTTGGTCAGGGGTAGGTGAAGTAAAAACCTCTCCAGGACAAGCTGCATCTAACATTCCGTGACCAACGAAGCCCGCGTGCATTGGCTCGTGACCACTGCCACCACCAGAAATAATTGCTACTTTCCCTGGGATAAGTGGAGTGGCTCGATAGACGAAAGTAGGGTCATAGTTGACTTTAATTAAATCGGCATGAGCTGCCGCCATACCTTGCAGACTCTCCCGCACAAAGTCTTCTGGCTTGTTGATCAGCTTTTTCATGGTTTGGTGTTAGAGGGGTCTACAAATACGATATAGGAATTTGCAACGCAGAGGAGCGCGGAGGTACGCAGAGTTGTTAATAAGCTACTGCTTTGCCTGCGGGTTTACGACTATCGTTAGTACCGTGGAGTAGTTTGGTGTTTGAGTCTACAGCAGTCCTAAATCATTCATTAAAAATGGAGTGACTCTGTGTTTTTGCATCAAAAAATTTGTAGAATAGCAATTACTAATAATTGCTATTCTACAAATTATAAATCAGCTATTTGAGTATTTGCTTATGCAGGAATCAACACTGTGTCAATAACATGAATAACACCGTTATCAGTAGCAACATCTGGTGTGGTAACGGTAGCATCATTAATTTTTACACCATTAGATGCATCGATTTTTACGTCAGTGCCTTCAACAGTGGTAGCTGACTTTAGCTTCACCACATCTTTTGATAGTACTTTACCTGAAACAACATGATAGGTCAGGATTTTGGTGAGTTGTGGAATATCGTTAAGCAGTGCGTCTACTGTACCTTTTGGTAGCTTCGCAAATGCTTCGTCAGTAGGTGCAAAAACTGTAAATGGGCCAGCACCCTTGAGTGTATCTACTAAATTAGCAGCTTTAACTGCTGCTACTAGAGTGTTAAATGAACCAGCATTTACAGCGGTATCAACGATGTCAGCCATATGTCTTGGAGGTTTTTGTATATTTCACTACAAAGTTAAACCTATTTCACATAAATAGTATCTACCTTTAGACAGGTTAGATTGTTTTTATTGAATAGAAAATCTAATTAACAAATTTAACCTTACCTTATTTTTTTATTTACCAAACGATAAGTATTTATGTATAATACTCAAAATAAATATAACTATTTAATTACATAAGCGTTACATATAGCATTTGTTTAAAACGATGATTATAAATGATCCTCGTTTGCCTGTGGTGAATAAATGCCATTGACGTTTAGTTTAATAAAGCTATCAAAGGCATACCATGCCAACACATACCAAGGAATAACCTCAAATTGCAAACCCCTAATTGCTAGTTGCCGAACAGCCAGGATACTTAATCCCATAGGAAAAAGAAAGCGCAAATCAACTACACTATTAGTGGCTTGTTTGACTTGTCTATTCAAATCAATAACTGCATTCGATAAACTCGCAGCAGCTTCGGTATTACCCACAGTAATATCGGTAAAAATAATTCCTAAATCTTGTAGAGCGGTTAGTAAATTTTTTAAATTGCTGCTTTTACTATCATAATTAATCACAATACTACCATGGTCGATATTAGTACGTACCTGATTGATATGTGGTTGCGCTTCTAAAAGGTTAACAATGTGTTGTATTTTTTTGCTTTGACGATCAGGTCGAGCAATTCTTAACCGTAGTCTACCTGGAGTGTCACTGACAATTTTTGTAGATATGGAATTGTCAAGTTTGCTGAAGTTTGTTTGCTTCATATTTTTGACGCTCCTATTAAGACTACTATTATTATTTTTCAATATATCTATTCTCTCAATCATATTTTTTAAAGCTATTTATCAACAAAATATAGGACTCATATTTGATTTGGTCTAGATTAGATACCCGACTTCGTCAAGAAGTCAGGTATCTAGTAACCTAGCAACTATGCAACTATCTAACTGCTTGTCTCTATGCACCGTTATCTGTTGAAGTATCAACAGGAGTGCTAGCAGCTTCAAATGCAGGGTGCTTATCTTCAGCTATTTCGGCTCTGGCTTCAGCTACCATATCTTCCCAGGTTTCGCCAAGTTCGGCAAAGGCTCCTTTGCTTTTTTCATAGGCGACAAGTCCACCTTTGATGATTGTCTTGGCGATGGGTTTACCAATTCCAGCCACAATGGGAAGTACAATAGGAGCTAGCAGAACTGCTCCAATACCGGCTACAATTCCGACTGGGCCGGCATCTTCAACGAAATCGGTGATTTTAGGTGCCATGAGTTAAATTACCTCCGTAAATTGGAACATGGGAAAGCTTTCAAAGGTACTCTACAAAAAATGACTAGCTCATCTTACTGATGGTAGAGTTTTAGAACAGGGAACAGGGAATAGGGTGAAATTCTTTTGTTATGTGACTTTGTTCTTCTAAAAATTTGTACTTTATTTACCTGCGATTTGCTGTATTTAGCGAAGGTTTCAGGATTGGACGCAACCCATTTACGCCTGCAACTACTGTTGAACCATTGTTGACTACTGTTGCTGCTAGGGGATTTAGACCAAACAAAACTGCGATCGCCATTGCTGCTAAATTAGGAATAGCAACAAGACCTGTGTTTTGATGAATCAATTGCTTGGCTTTGCGAGCAATCTCAATCGCCTCTAGTAAACCATACAAGTCATTCTGCATTAACACTACGTCTGCTGTTTCGCGGGCAATGTCGGAACCGTTGGCAAAGGACACGGAAACATCAGCGTATGCTAAAGCAGGCGAATCATTAATTCCATCGCCTACAAACGCAACTGTTTTACCTTGTTCGTGCAGTTCGCGAACAATCGCTGCTTTTTGTTCTGGAAAGGCTTCGGCGTGTGTGTGGGCTGGAGCAATACCTAGTTCAGCGGCAACAGTGTTGGCTGTTCGCTTGTTGTCTCCTGTGAGCATGTGGACTTCCACACCCTCAACCGCCAATAACTCGTTAATTACATGCCGACTTTCTGGACGAAGAATGTCTCTATATTTTATTTTACCTTGAAGTTGACCGTTGCTAGCTACATAAATCACTGAAGTTGCCCGTTGATGACGCCCGTTGAGTAGTTGCATATCAATGCCTTGCTGACGCAAAAAGCGATCGCTACCCACATATACAGTCTCACCATCAATTTCTGCTTGCACACCTAAACCCAGTTGATAGTTCCACTTACCACGAGTTGGAATAACTACTTGTTGTGCTTCGGCGTAACGAATTATTGCCTCAGCGACTGGGTGTGTTAAACGCTGTTCTGCAGCGGCTGCTAGTTCCAGTACTCGCAAGTCTGATGTTGCAGGATTGAGACTCTCGGCAGCAACAACTGTCACTTCTCCTTTAGTAAGTGTGCCTGTCTTATCAAACACAACTGTGTTAACTGCTGCTAGTTGTTCTAATGCCCGTCCACTACGGATGAGAATACCGTGTTTGGCTGCATAAGTAAGTGCCGCCAAAACTGTTGTCGGAATAGATACGCGAATACCTGTACATAAATCCAAGGTAAGGACACTAGCGGCTCGTGCTGGGTTGCGAGTTATGGCAAATACTGTACCTCCAAGTAGCAAAGTTGGTACTACAGCTGTTTCGGCAATTTTTGTGGCATAGTTCTCCATCCGGGTATCGTGGACAGGAGCTTCTTGCATTAACCTAATACTTTGTCCAGCACGAGTATCATTACCGACTCGTTCCGCCAAAATATAAATTCGTCCCTCACGCACCAAAGTTGAGGCAAAAACAGCTTGTCCTTTGCTTTTCAGCACTGGCATAGCTTCGCCAGTTAGTTTCTGTTCATCCAGCAGCGCTTTCCCCCGCATGATATTGCCATCAACTGGAACCTGTTCGCCAGGATAAACAATAACTGTATCACCGCGCTGTACTTCTTGAATGGCAATTTGTTGTTTGATGCCATCACGCTCAACCCAAACAAATTGTCCCAAGGAATTGAGTAAATCTAGAGTCTGCAATTTTGAAGAACGAGCGGTGCGATCGCGGATATTCTCGCCAATTTCAATTAAACTCAGCATCAGCGATGGCGTGAGAAAATGACCCTGGGCGGTAGTAATTACGATCGCCATCAGATCCAAAAAATCAATATTTAGCTTGCGCTGCGTTGTGATTCCCTCTAGCGCTCTTTGGAAGACGGGTAATGTCGCCAAGGCAATAGTTCCCGCCACCATTACAGGCGGAACGGAAAACCCTAATGGCCCTCCCAAGACAGCTAAACCAGTAGCCACAGCGGCAAGTTGCATCCCCGGCCAAAATGTATCTGTGTCCGTTGTTGGTGGCGATACCGATGAATTTTGAGCAGGGATGAGAACGTTTGCTACCTCATGGGCTGCTAAAAGTAGACGGATTAAATGCGATCGCATCTGTGTATCTGCAATTGCACTAGAGTTATAGGTAACTACTAGCGATGCAGCTGCAGATTTGAGCCGAACACTCGTGACGATGGGATCAGATTGGAGTAATGCTTGCAATCGGTTTGCATAGTCGGGATCAGAGCGTAACCGAGGCACACGCAACCGCACTCTTCCTTGAATTGCATGGACAACTTTGTAAGTAACTTTGGCTGTTTGTTTACTTAAGTATCCGTTGCTATTAGCTAGAGTAACTATGCCGTTCTGTTTTTTTACAGAATCTTGAGCAGATGCAATTGGGGATGGTGCTATTTGAGTACTGACTTTTGCCATTCTTTCTCTCTACATAAAGGGTTGTTACATTTGGTTTTTATTAATGGTTGGGGGTGGGCTTTGACTCCCTTCGGCTACGCTCAGGGCAAGTCGCTCAGCCCACGGGAGACTTAGCTAATCGCAAAATTATTGGTGTTTGCTAGAACTGCGGTTACATCACTACTAACAGATTGAATCAGAGACAAGTTGAGGCTCTGAGTTTGTATTTGGTTGTGGAATCGCCACTTCTGGGGTAACTCTATAGATTACCTTTGAAGGCTGCGTGCTGCGAGCGCTAGATTTATAAATTAGACACGATTCCTGCAAAATAGAACCTTCCATATATTTCCCTCCATGTTCTTCATTTTTGGAACCGTCTATAGAGGAAAGTTCGCCATGTAGGCTAAGGAATAAGACAAGGCCGAAGGCTTCATCTCAGCCCAGACGTGGGATGACGAGGATGAGAGGAAGTAGTTAACTAACTCTTGTTGCTGTTTTTGCTCCTTTATCTCTTCTTGCTCCCTCATCTCCCTCATCTCCCTCATCTCCCCTTGCTCCTCGACAGCAGGATTGATTTGCAACGCCAACTCCATAAGATTTACCCAATGGGAGATGCTCACCTCATGAGGATGATAGGCGATCGTGATCGATGCGGCATCATCATTCACACGTACACTAGTAACCTGGGGATCGGCTTTAATTAATCTCTCTAATCTTCGTGCATAAGCACGGTGTTGAGCGATTTGAGGTACATGAAAGCGCACTCGTCCAGGGAGGGTGTGAACAATGCTGTAGGTAACAGAAGTGGGAAGATTTGGAGATTGTTGTGGTGTTATCGTCTGTTGCTTCTGGTTTTCTTTGTTTTCTGAGTCTTCAGATGTGAGGATTTGCGATCGCGCAAAATCAATTATCCGCCGAGTTGTACCAGAAGTAATCATATAAACTGGGATCGCTGCCAAACCATTGATTCCCAATCCTCCTGTCACTGCTAATCCTGTCATCAAGGGGATAAAAGAAATAGACTGTTCTTTCCAAAAATCAAGGGATTTCCATGCAGCGAAAGGATCTGTTTTGCTGGTTGATTGCGCTGAAGTTTCCAGTGGGTGAATGCCCAATTGTTGCAGTAGTTCTATCACCTGCGGCAATGATACGCGATTTTCATCGAAGGTGACTATTATACTACCAGTTTGCTGATTAGTAGAAACTTCTTTTATCCCATGTTGTTGCCTTAAATATTGGGATATACTTTCCAATCTAGAATTCAAAGCACCTTCGCTCACACGAACTCGCACACGCTTTCTGGTGGCGTGAACTATTTGTAATCCCTCTGAAGGTAGTTGCACTTGTAACTGTGCAACCGTTGTGCTTGCATTTTTATTCAGTTTTACTTCATCGCTTTGGCGCTGAGTAAGGGTTAAGTCAGGAGACATATTTAGCTGCGGACTTAACCCATTGCGACTGCTGGTAGTATTGGTCATTTAACCGATCACTAAACCAAGGCAAAGGTTAACAATAGGTTAAATATAACTTAGGTATCAGTGTTGAATCTCATTCTTCGGAATTATTTTGGGTTAAGTGTTGTTAACTACTCGTTGTTGGTATTCCTGCTCGGTAATCATGTCGAGGTTGCTTTCTAGGCGGTCAACGAATACAATACCGTCGAGATGGTCGTACTCGTGTTGAAATATACGAGCCACAAAATCCGTTAATTCTCGCTTTTGTAGCTGACCAAGATGATCAGTATATTCCACTTCAATTGCTTGGTGCCTGGGAACTGACCCCCTAATTCCTGGAACACTCAAACAGCCTTCCCAGCCTTTCACAACCTCAGTTGAACGAGCAATGATTTTGGGATTGATCATGGCAGTAGGTTCCATTTCTGGTGCATTGGGATACCTGGGATTAGGACGGGAAGCCACTATAAATAAACGATAAGAAGCGGCTACTTGAGGTGCTGCAATGCCCACACCGTTAGCTGTACCAACAGTGGCAATTAAATCTACTATTAATTTTTGAATGCACACATCTTGAATATTGTCAACTAAAGCAGCTTTTTGGCGCAATATGGGATTGCCTAATTGAATGATTTGTGATGATTCATTCATATTTTTGGGGAGTGGGGAGTGGGAAGTAGGGAATGGGGAATTGGGAATTGCAAATGACATTAACCTTGACGTTGCACTGGTAAGGCAGCGGGTTTTACTGCTACTTGTGCGGTTTGTCCATTGCGTTCTATTTGTATTTGTAGAGTGCTGCCGATTTTGCTATTTTCTACTAGCCTTTGCACGTCTTCAATTTTAGTAACAGGCTGGTTATTAATTCTTGTAATGACATCGCCAGCTCTGAGTCCTCCGATAGATGCAGGCGATCGCGCTACAACATCAAATAGAAAAACGCCTTTATCTGATTGTATGTTTAAGCGATCGCCACTACTACTAATGATTTTTTCTTTCACTTCTGGTGTTAATGTCACCATTTGAATACCTAAATAAGGATGATCAACTTTGCCTTTAGCAATTAATTCTTTGGAGATTCTTTGCACTGTGTTAATGGGGATCGCAAATCCCAAACCTTGAGCGCCTCGAATAATCGCTGTGTTCATCCCTATCACTTGACCACGCGCATTCAGTAGTGGCCCCCCAGAGTTACCAGGGTTAATTGCTGCATCTGTTTGAATATAGTCAACTCGTTTGTCAGTAGCACCAATATCGCTACTAGAGCGACCTGTAGCACTAATAATCCCAGAAGTGACGGTGTTATTCAACCCCAAAGGATTACCGATGGCAATTACTGCTTCTCCTGGTTGCAAAGCATCAGAATTGCCTATAGGTAATATTTTCAGTTGATTTTGCTCCTTAAGCTTACTGGTATCAATTTTAATTACAGCCACGTCAGTTACTGGGTCTTCACCCATGACTTTGCCGTCAACAGTTTCACCACCTTTAAGTGTGACTGTAACTTTATCCGCACCATCTACTACGTGAGAATTGGTCAAAATTTCACCTGAAGCACTGATGATAAATCCAGAGCCGCTACCCCTTTCTACTCGTTGTCTTGGCTGTGATTGCAATCTATCTCTAAAAAACGGTCGGAAGACTGGGCCGTCAAATTCATCTGGGACTTGAGAGGTTATGGTTCTAGAAGCATCAATGCGAACTACCGCTTCCCCCACATTTTGTACAACCTTAACCACATAATTAGGATCTCCAGTGGTTGAAATAATTGCTGGGGGAGCAATTACCGGATTAGGAGTGCTGGTATTTTGCACTTGAGTTTGAGATTGATTATCACTTTGCCCATTCTCCGTTGTCCTAGCAGAAATCAGAGAACAACCTCCCAAGAATATCGCTGTTACTCCAGACATGAGCATCAATAAAGTTTTGTTTTTTCTCCACCTCTGAGGTAAATCCCTATTATTTATACTTGTGGGTGCTAAATTATAGTCTTTTGTCTTCATGTGTCTTTGTTTCTCCGTGCGAGTCATCGGTGATAGGATATTGCCTACTGGGTATTTCCCTGATTACAACTTAAAAGCTGGTTCCAGATCTAGCGCGTCTGAATGCTAGATTGGTGCTTGCTCATATCTTCTATTGTGACGATTAGCAGCAAAGGTGGTAAATTATGGAAACTCCCATAGAAACTTTGTGGAGTCAAGTCCTAGAACGCTTACAAATAGAACTATCTCGACCCACCTTTGAAACTTGGATCAAGACTGCTAGTGCAGAGCGATTGGAAAATAATTGCTTGGTGATACGCACTCCTAACCCGTTTGCTCGCAATTGGCTACAGAAATATTACATCAACACAATTGCTCATGTGGTGCAAGATGTTTTAGGTCATTCTGTGGAGATTTACTTTACTGTTGCTCAGGGTGATGAATCTCATCTAGCTGAGCAAGAAGTTACTTGGGAATTACCAGTCCCAAGCAATGTTTCTGAAACTATGACAAAAAATAACCAAAAAACCGCTGACTTAAATTCTAAGTATGTATTTTCTAGATTTGTAGTTGGTGCTAACAACCGTATGGCTCATGCTGCTTCTTTGGCGGTTGCTGAATCTCCTGGCAGAGAGTTTAATCCTTTATTTTTGTGCGGTGGGGTAGGTTTGGGTAAGACTCACCTGATGCAAGCCATTGGTCATTATCGCTGCGAAATTTCTCCTGATTGTAAAATATTTTACGTTTCTACTGAACAGTTTACTAATGATTTAATTACAGCCATTCGCCAAGATAGTATGCAAAGTTTTCGCGAGCATTATCGAGCTGCTGATGTTTTGTTAGTAGATGATATTCAGTTTATTGAGGGCAAAGAGTACACGCAAGAAGAATTTTTTCATACTTTTAATACTTTACATGAAGCGGGTAAACAAGTCGTTATTGCTTCTGACCGCCCTCCTAATCAAATTCCTAGTTTGCAAGAACGTCTTTGTTCGCGGTTTTCTATGGGGTTGATTGCAGATATTCAACCACCAGATTTAGAGACAAGAATGGCTATTTTACAGAAGAAAGCTGAGTATGAAAATATTCGGCTTTCTAGAGAGGTGATTGAGTATATTGCTGCTAACTATACTTCTAATATTCGAGAGTTGGAAGGTGCATTAATTCGGGCACTGGCTTACATTTCTATTTGGGGTTTACCGATGAATGTAGAAAATATTGCGCCAGTTTTAGAACCACCAACTGAGAAGATAGAAGCTACCCCAGAGGCAATTTTAACAGTTGTTGCAAATGCTTTTGGTGTTTCTACAGAAGACCTCAAAAGCAACTCCCGCCGCCGAGAAATTAGCTGGGCGCGTCAAATAGGCATGTATTTAATGCGGCAACATACACTTTTGAGTTTGCCGAGAATTGGTGAGGAATTTGGTGGTAAAGACCATACGACAGTAATTTATAGTTGTGACAAAATTACTCAACTTTTACAAAGCGATCGCGCTCTAGCACAAACACTACGTCAACTAGGCGATCGGATCAATATGACTAGCCGTTCCCACAAATCATCATGATAGGGAACAGGGAAGGGCGAAAGAAATACTCCTTTTGTTTCTTCACTATCACCTATCACCTGTATTCTTGAGAGTATTAAGCAAAGTATAAAAACTCATTAAATTTTACTTTTGCTGTGGAAAAGTCTGTGGAAAACTTGATTTTCTGTGGTAAAAACCTAGATTAGGTATAATTACCTTGTGGAAAAATACCCTAGTTTTTCCACAAGTTTTCCACAGGGGGTTATCTACTGAATTACCTATTAAGCAGACTTAAAGTAAGTTTTCCACAATTTCCACAATTGTTGTGATGGGGAGTAGAAGAGGGGGAATTACAAACTTTTGACTCTTGACCAATGACAAATAACTAATGACAAACTTTAACAATCATCACTTTGACATTGTTTCATTTCCAGTAATTGTCTGACAGCGCTACCAGGTTGTTCAATTATTAAAGTTGCTCCCACGGCAGTTAGCGTGGCAATGGTAACTAAACTCAGCAGAGTAATGATTTTTCTATGTTTAACAGCAGCAACTAAATGATCTATTCCATTACCAGCACCAATAACTGGAATCGGTCTTAGCGCTTGAAAAGCAGTCGCTGCATTAGCATAGCGATGTTTCCGGTTACGTTCTACCATTTTCATCAACCATGATCGAAAATGCGGATTGATTTGGGGAACTAATTTCGGAAAATGAAAGCGGTACTTATCATCAATTAATTTACTGATATCCGCAGAACGAATA
Organism: Desmonostoc vinosum HA7617-LM4; assembly: GCA_019359515.1. Lineage (GTDB taxonomy): Bacteria > Cyanobacteriota > Cyanobacteriia > Cyanobacteriales > Nostocaceae > Desmonostoc > Desmonostoc vinosum. Next base: position 314,055 of record JAHHHC010000001.1, read on the forward strand.
CCTGTTAGTAAGCAAATCAGTGTTGCCCCTAAACTATACAAGTCTGATGCTTCGGTGAGGGCATATCCCAACTGTTCCTCCGGTGGCATAAAACCTGGAGTTCCTACCACAAAACTACTAAGGGTTATTTTCTCGTTCCGCATCCGCGCTAAGCCAAAATCTACTAAGTATGCATTCAGTTGCTCATCAACTAAAATATTCTCTGGTTTAATATCTCTATGGATAATTGGCGTCACTTGCCGTTGTAAATAAACTAAAATTTCTAAGATTGACAAAGCAATTTGCTTGATTTCTTCAGGTTGAAAGCTGCGTTTTGCTCCTAAAGATGGGGCATTTTTATACTCTTGCACTAAATAAAAAACCCCTGACTTTTCAAAAGAATCTAGATATCGGGGAATGCGGGGATGATTTAGCTGTCGCATGATAGCAATTTCGCGTTCATAAGCCTTCATTCCCGACCAGTCAGTAATTGCACTGGCAAACCGGAACTCTTTAATCACCACTAGGCGATCGCATCCTATAATCTTAGCCAAGTAAGTGATACGTCCGCCTTGCTGGTTGCGTCCCAGTTCCCTGATAGCTTGATATCCTAGTGCAGAAAAATCCGGCTGCTGATATTCATTATTTAGATCAAGCTCCATCCTGCTACCACATAAATTTGATTTAGTCAAGTACAAGTAAACTAAATATTTAAAGAGATTGGGAATTGGCTTATCCTGTCAAAGACGCTCTTGCTAGCAAGATCCCGCAGCTCAGCCCACGGGGAATTGGGCATGGGGAACTCGGGGCCCCCGCTCCCGAAGCAAGGATTAGGGGTAATGGGGAATGGAGTATTAATTACGAATTACGAATTACGAATTATTTAACCAACCAACAATCTGGTCATTTACAATATCTGGAACTTCGTCATGGGGACAATGACCGGCGTTAGGAATGGGAATAACTTTGATTTGTTTGCCATTCTCATGGGCGTCTTGGTAAATCTTTGCCCCGGTGATTGGTGTCCAAGGATCATTAGCACCCCAAAGTACTAATAGAGGGCGTTCTACTTTGGGCAATAATTCCGCTGGACTGGGGCCTGGTGGTGCTGTGAGAATTGACGCGAAAACTTTTTGCGCTCCTGGATCGCAAGAGGGAGTATAGAGTAAATCAACTAGTTCATCGGTGACAGCTTCGCGGTTATGGTAAACCTGGTAGAGGGTGCGGCGAATTTGTGATTTTTGGCGGATGCGGTTAAAAACGAATTTACCTGTGAGCTGCGATCGCACAATTCTATTAAAAGCTGCCATGACAATCCGTATTGGTGGATGCAATTCGTGAGGACGATGGCTTAAACCACCCGCACAGTTGATTAAAATACCGCCAGCAGCGATTTCTGGATGTTTTACTAATACAATCAAACCTAAAAGGGCACCAATCGAGTTACCAATAAATACAGCGGGTTCTTGAATATGTGTCATCCAAAAATCTTTGAGTAGTTCTACCCACACTTCCACACTGTAGTTGATTGGCGGTTTATCAGAACTACCAAAACCCAGAAGATCCAAAGCATAAACTCGGTAGCCTGCATTTGCCAAAGCCGGGATATTTTTGCGCCAGTGTCCAATAGAAGCACCAAAGCCATGAACCAGTACTAAAGGGCGTCCTGTACCCATAACGGTATACTGAATTTTGTAGTCTTGCCAAGTCCAAAAGAGTTTTTCCAATGGGGCTGTAGATAGCTGCTGGGTAGTTAAACTCATTATTAAGATTCCTAAAGTATTTTTTTATAGTAATATTTCTGAGTGAAAACTATCCTGAACAAAATGCTATTTTAAGGTTAGTTCCATTTGAGTTGAGGTCTTTGCTCGATGACCCTTTCACCCAACCAACTCAAGACCGAGATTATCTACCCCGACTCAGACGGTAAACCGATGGCGGAAAGCGACCCAGCGCGAGATTATTTAATTTATGGTGTAGAAACTCTAGATATTTATTTTCAAGACCGAGATGATGTTTATGTGTCTGGGAACCTTTTTATTTATTACAAAAAAGGCATTCCTAGTGCTGTGGTAGCTCCTGATGTCTTTGTTATATTTGGGGTAGAAAAGAAGAAGCGCCTCAGTTATAAAGTTTGGCAAGAAGGAAATAAAGTTCCTAGTTTTGTTTTAGAAGTAACTTCTTTAACTACCCAAGAAAACGATGAAGAAGAGAAACCCCAAAAATATGCTCTTTTAGGTGTGCAAGAATACTTTCAATATGATCCAATAGGAGATTATCTCAACCCACGATTGAAGGGTTCAAGTTTAGTCGAAGGTAGATATCAACCTATTGCACCCAACTCTCTATCTGAAAGTATCTCTATTCACAGTGAAGTATTAGGTTTAGATATCAGACTTGTTGAGGGAGAATTGCGTTTCTTTGAACCTCAAACAGGGAAAAAACTCTTGAGTCATAAAGAAACAGAACAAGCACGACAACAAGCAGAACAAGCACGACAACAAGCAGAACAAGCACGACAACAAGCAGAACAAGCGCGATGTGATGCAATACCTCGATTATTGGAGTTGGGGTTGAGTTTAGAGCAAATTGCGATCGCACTTAGCTTATCTGTGGATGAAGTTAAACGCTTTAGTAATTTGTCAGTTGATTAAATTTTAAATATTAAGTAAACAAAATAAAAATAGGTTTCTCGCATCAAAAACTCCATTTGACTTAAGAAACTGCGATAGCGGGTTGTAGGTGTAGGGGATGGATATGCATCCATTCCTAAGTTTCGCGCCATCAAAACAGCTCGCTTCATGTGCAACGGATCGCTAACAATGAGAAACTTAGTTAATCGGTGAACAGATGCCACTTGTAGAGCATTTTTGAGGTTTTGGTAAGTTGTTCGAGATTGAGTTTCTATGAGAATATTATCTGCTTTGACTCGTTGAGCAATCGCATAATCTTTACCAACTGTAGCCTCAGCAAGTTCATGACTTTCGCCAACTCCACCAGTAAAAATAATCGTACTAACATCGCCACTTTTGTACAGATTAATGGCATGGTTAATACGTTCTCTAAAAACCGGAGATGGTTCCTTTCCCCAAACCGCAGCTCCTAAAACAATAGCTGCTTCTGCCTTAATATGATTAATACTATTGCCATATGAATATATACTGAAGGCTGTAGATGCGATCGCTAGCATCAGCGCAGATATCAAAGCCAGTGAAATCAAGAACAGCCATTTTTTGAGAATTTTGTAATTAAGCATAATGGGGAGTGGCGTTAGGGAGTAGGGAGTAGGGAATTGGAAATTGTCATTGGCTATTCTCCGCGTCCCCCTACCCTTCGGGAACGCTTTCAGCGAACGGGTTCGCAGTTGCCTGCGGAGGGAAACCCTCCTTTACTCGCTGTCTCACCGCGTAAGCGCGTCCCCACGTCCCCGCGTCTCCCTCATCCCCCACTCCCCACTCCCTACTCAACTAAACAGAACAAGTCAACTCGCCGGCTTGCTGAGTAAAACGACGATTTTCTCGATAATCCACGGGACAATCTATCACAGCTGGCACATCTTGAGCGAGGGCTTCTTTTAGCACAGGTATTAAATCAAGGGCTGATTCAACTCGATAGCCTTTTAAGCCCATGCTTTCGGCTAATTTGACAAAATCGGGATTGCCAAAATGCACAAAAGATGAATTTCCTTTACCAAATTGATTTTCTTGTTTCCACTCAATTAATCCATAGCCACCATCATTAAAAATTAAAGTGACAAAAGGTGTACCAACACGCAAAGCAGTTTCTAATTCTTGGCAATTCATCATAAAACCGCCATCGCCAGTTGCGGCTACAACTTTGCGGTTGGGGTAAACAAGTTTGGCAGCTAATGCACCAGGAATAGCAATACCCATGGCTGCAAAACCATTAGAAATAATGCAGGTATTGGGGCTATGACAGTGATAATGACGAGCAATCCACATCTTGTGTGCGCCGACATCAGAGATCACAATATCATCAGGGCCCATCACTTGCCGCAAGTCATAAATTAATTTTTGTGGCTTAATGGGAAACCCATCGTCGTTAGCATACTGTTCGTAATCAGCACGAATATTTGAACGTAAACTGATAGCAAAAGGATTAGGTTTACCTTGTCGATCTGCCAATTTTAATATTTCATCTAGAGAATCAGAAATATCTCCGACGACTTCCGCACAAGGAATATAACTACTATCAACTTCTGCTGGATTTACCGCAATATGCACAACCTTAATTTTGCCATCAGGATTCCATTTTTTTGGTGAAAACTCAATTAAATCATAACCAATAGCAATGACTAAATCTGTGTTGTCAAATCCACAGGTAATAAAATCTCGTTGCTGTAATCCCACCGACCACAAAGCTAATTGATGAGTGTAGGGAATGACACCTTTACCCATAAAAGTGTTAGCTACAGGAATATTCAATTGCGTAGCAAATTGCGTCACAGCATTACTTGCTTGAGCGCGAATTGCCCCATTTCCTACTAAAATTAATGGGTTAACTGCTTGAGAAATTGCTGCTGCTGCTGCTCGAATACTAGCAAAAGAAGCATAGGTTTTTTCGATATTATCCTTATGCAATGGTTTGCCTTCTGCGGGCATAGCAGCAATATTTTCTGGTAAATCAATATGGACTGCACCGGGTTTTTCAGTTTGCGATCGCTTAAAGGCTTTCCGCACCACTTCTGGTGTAATACTCGGTCGCACAATTTGCTTATTCCATTTAGTTACAGGTGCAAACATTGCCACCAAATCTAAATATTGATGAGATTCGATATGCATTCTATCTGTTCCCACCTGTCCGGTAATTGCCACCAAAGGCGCACCATCAAGGTTAGCATCTGCTACCCCAGTCATCAAATTTGTAGCACCAGGGCCCAAAGTAGAAAGACAGACTCCAGCTTTCCCTGTCAAACGTCCATAGACATCTGCCATGAATGCTGCACCCTGTTCGTGACGGGTAGTAATAAATTTAATTGAAGAATGTTTTAAAGCTTCTAAAACATGTAGATTTTCTTCACCAGGAAGTCCAAAAACATATTGCACTCCTTCATTTTCTAAACACTGTACTAATAATTCTGCTGTATTCATTATCATTTCCTCAATAACAACCTTTAGTGGGGAGTGGAGAGTGGGGAGTAATGAAATAAATTCCATTACCCCTCATCCCTAGACGAGATATTGAGTTCCAATTCCCTACTCCCTACTCCCCTCTTACTTCACCCAAACAGTTTTAACATTCATAAACTCATGTATGCCTTGGATACTCAATTCTCTGCCATATCCAGAACGCTTAATACCGCCAAAAGGTAGGCGGGGGTCGGATTTAACCATACTGTTAATAAATACTGAACCTGCTTCAATTTCAGTAATTAAGCGATCGCGTTCTTGATCGTTTGTTGTCCAAGCACTTGCACCTAAACCAAAGGGTGTGTCATTGGCAAGTTTGATGGCAGCATCGATATCCGCAACACGAAATAATAGTGCTACGGGGCCAAAAAATTCTTCTTTAGCAATTGGTGTGTCGGGGGGAATATTGGTGATGATTGTTGGTGGATAAAAGTTCCCCGGACGATCTGATAAAGCATGTCCACCCGTGATCACTTTACCGCCGCTACTGATGGCATCTTGCACTTGTTGATCTAAATCCTGGAGAATGCCAGGGGTTGCCAATGGCCCTAAATCGGTGTCTAATTCCATAGGATCGCCAAGTTTTAGCGCCTCGAATTTATCTAAAAGCAACTTTTCAAATTTATCAGCGATCGCCTCTACAACAATAAAACGTTTCGCTGCTATACAAGATTGCCCGTTATTTAGCATCCGCGCTGTAGTAGCTGTGACAACTGCTGTTTCTAAATCAGCACTTGCTAACACAATAAATGGATCGCTTCCTCCCAATTCCAAGACAGTTTTTTTAATTTGTTTACCTGCGGCAGTAGCAAGTGATACCCCCGCTGGTTCGCTTCCTGTCAATGTCGCAGCTTTCACTCTCTCATCAGCCATTAAATCGGCAACTTTGGCAGCACCAATCAATAACGTCTGAAAAACTCCTGTGGGAAAACCTGCTCGCTGTAGAATATCTTCTATTGCCAAAGCACACTGCGGCACATTAGAAGCGTGCTTAAGTAAGCCGACATTTCCCGCCATGAGTGCAGGTGCAGCAAAGCGGAATACTTGCCAGAAGGGGAAATTCCATGGCATCACAGCCAGAATCACACCCAAAGGCTGATAGCGCACAAAACTATGACTAGCATCGGTTTGAACGGTGACATCAGCCAAGAAATCGGCAGCGTGTTCAGCGTAGTAGCGACAAACTACAGCACATTTTTCTACTTCTGCGATCGCAGCCTTGAATGGTTTACCCATTTCCAAAGTCATTAACTTTGCAAATTCCGCTTTGTCTTGCTCTAAAATATCAGCAGCTTTTTGTAAATATTGCGATCGCCGCTCAAAACTAGTCTGGCGGTGGAACTCAAAAGCCTGACCAGCTACATCCAGTTTAGCGGCAATTTCTGCATCATTAAGTGGCTCAAAGGTTTTGAGCGTTTCCCCTGTGGCGGGATTAATGGTGGCGATAGCCATTGCCTTGACCTCCCATTAAAAAATAGCTTGAGTAGCTTCTTAGTCTTACACATATCAATTAGGGAAGCTACCATCCAAATTCTAGTCTTTCAGGACAGGCTTAGTTTTTCATTATTACGGTTTCGCAAACAATATTGAATTAAATTATACTTAAATGTTAGTATTTATACTAGAAGTCAGCAAAGTTATCAAGACATGCACCAGGGTTGTTATGCCGCGCAAACTACAACAATTAAACCGGGCGTTCCCAAGGTTCACTGTATTGCCGATAGCCAACCCGCTTGAACGCAGAAATCATCCGCACATTATCTACCGCCGTGTCACAAAAGACTCGCCAGACTCCGATCTCTTGTAAGATCTGTGTTCCCTTCGATAAAAGATCGTTTGCCAAACCAAGCCCTCGATACTCTGGCAAAACTCCCATATAGTAGATTGTTCCTTCCTCTAAACCCTCTTTGGCACATCCTGAAAAAACGACCGGAAGTACAAACCCTACAATTTCCCCTTTTTCGTTTATCCCAAACTGCCACCAGTTATCTTGATATGCGAAGTCTCTTGCTGAATTCAAAAACATCTCAGCCGCTTTATAAGGATCATGTTTTGATACTCTCTGGCGATCGCTTGCATCGATTGATTCAGACATTACTCGCGTAACAGTTGAAATTAATTGATCGTCTATCGCTTTGACTGGTTCAAAGGTCAACCGAGATGAAACTTCTATCAATCGTTCCGTCCCCTTCCAAACAAAAGGCACTTTTAGAAAAGTTTGCTGGCTCATAGGCGATCTCAACAAAAATTTGTGAACTTTACCGAATATGCTACATGATACTACAAAGCCAAATATTGTTCGATTTCCCAACACTCACAAATAACTTTCAGATTACTGTCTCCACCCAAGATTCAGCGGCATAACGGCACAGTTGAGCGGTCGCAGATGACCTCGAATTCAGCACCAATATCTTTCGGCATCAAGTAAAAATAAGTAGTGCGAGCATCTTGCTCGCGCGGGCAAGATGCCCCCACTACAAATATTAAATTGTTCAACTTATTTTTACACGAATCCTTCGTCGATCCGCTCCAACGCCGTGTTAACTCGCTGTTGTCGAGCTTTTTGCATGATAGACTCCACGTACTCCGCTTTTCCCATTGTGTATGCTTCGCGATCACTCAAAAAGCGTTGGGCAAGATTGTACTTCAATTGTGCATAACGTGCTGCTTCGTCTGGATGCTTGCAAAGATAGTCTCGAAATATCAAACGCTCCCACAATACACTATCTAGCTCGACCATGTGGATATGATGAGTGCGTGGACTATTGGGTGGTAAACCTTTAACAAAAAACATCCGCTGAGGGTCAGGATTCTCCGACCAGTAAGCATAGCCCAACTGCTCTAGCGGAGAAACTGCAACTTGTTTTGCTTCTGCCAGTGAGCGTACCCCTATCAATAGATCGATGATGGGTTTTGCAGCTAAACCTGGAATGGCTGTACTACCAAAATGCTCAATGCGAGTGATAAGGTCTCTATCTAAAACTGCCTGAATACGTACAGATTCCTGCTCAAAAAGTAGCACCCAGTTTGGATCGTATTCAGTGATGACAACTTCATCCATTGGTCTACAACTTGTTTATCTGGACTCGACCACTCTCACATTAAACCTCCCCAAAGACAATCTTAAAATACCGTCCTAACCCAGAAACAAAGCCAGCTAACGACTAAGATAAGCGGCGGCAGATGATTTATGCCTCACCACCAGGATCTCTCGCCCGTCCGCTTCATCTGTATCTATGACAAACTCGATCGAGAACGTTGCGCCATTCACCAAGAGAAATGTCAAAGAGACGATCGCATGTCTGTCAGTCACAATACCGGAAATCACTGCTCACCCGCTTCATCACACCGCCGAAAGAAGCGGCTACATTATAGCCAATGCAGATGCCAAAGAGTCTTGCATAGGGGGACTTTGCCTGAAGGTTTTTAGCTGCTTGTAGCCCAGTTTCATCAACCTCATAGTCACCTGTCTCAATGTTGATGATGACCATTTTGCCAATATTTTCCTCTGTCTCAACCTTTTGGCGGATTCCGCTCTCGTAGATTTGGTAAGCGCGTTTCGCAACTTCCTCACTGCTCAACAGGATCGCTTGCATAGCTTGACTCCTGATTATCACGCTATTTCCATAGTTTCTCCATAATACCTTGTAAGTCAACAGAATGGGCACTGCTCACCTTAACGACATTCGCGTTTCAAGGGCTACTTGGAATACGCTCAATCTCAGCATATCCACTGAAAATTATTGTTTTCCCCTCGGTTTCTAGACGATTAAGTCGCATTTTTACACCATCAAGGTCAAAGCGATCCAAATCGACCATGTTATCCAAAATTTCTACTAGTGCCAAACTCAGGGTTTGAGATATTTCCCTTTGTGCTTCCGGTACGTGGTCAAGTTGTACTGTTGGGTTTTTAAAAGAAATCCGCCGCCGTCTTTCAATGCCAACGCTTAAAGTCATACTGAGAGGCACGATTTCGCCATTGTTTAAATCTGCCTTGGCGGCAAGCTGTAAGTGATTTTCAGGCAATAGCTGCACTTGGACTTCTGTAAAAGAAACTGGTTTATCGCCAAATAAGGCTGTCAAGGTTGGTAGGGAAAGGTTAAGCAGGCGTTTTCTCACAAGTTCGGCATTAAATGCCTGGTTGATACCTGCCTCTGATAAAATTACTTGGGCGATCGCCACAGTAGGCTGCTTCAGACTAAGTTTACCGCTCAAAACAGAGCCGAAGTCTATAGAAACCGCATCAGTTTCAAAAGACATCTCCTCTACCGCAAAATCTCTACGGATCACCAAACCACGACCGCTCATCTTAAAGCTATCAATACTACCTTGCAACAACTTGCTAGAAGGATAACAGCGCACGAAGACTTCTACTGACTCGCTTTGAGTAAATAGGTGGCGAATCGTTTGGCTGGCGACTGTATTGAGCATCCGCTCTCCCCAATCTGTGCCTTTAGGATCTGTTAAACCAGTAAGTCCGCCGAACATTTGGTTTTAGTCTCTAGAAGTTCTTTGTACTTTTGTAACAAAATGTGAAAAATACAGCAAGCGATCCCATGAATAATTGTGCTGAAAGACAGAGTTGAAATAGGGGATTTAGACCGCCACCAACGCTTACCACGTTCATCGCGAATTTCATATTGCCAGTGCCAGAAGCCTCTTTGCCGACAGTAGAAATTAGCGATTCTGGATTAACTGCAATATTCCCAATCCCCTAATGACCAACTTCCGCAGCCTGATTGATTTGACACTGGCCGCACAAACCAAAAAACTCTAGGGTGTGGTAAAAAATTTTAAACTTATGGCTGGATTGTAACTGGTCTTCTAAGTCATGCACGGGGCACTGATTAATCGGAATTGAAACGCCGCATTGCAAACAGGTAAGGTGGTGCTTGTCTTGCTGTACCAAGCTATAGAGGGCTTCACCGTTAGCCAAAGTCCGTAATTGTACCATACCTTCAAGTTTCAAGGCTTCCAAGGAACGGTAAACTGTCGCTAAACCCATGCTTTGATTGCGGTTGCGTAGTTCTACGTAAATATCTTGGGCGGAAATGCCTTGCTTGATAGTTTTTAGTAGGTTCAAGATACGCTCTTGGCTGCGGGTTCTCGTAATCCTCATTTTTCAATACTTTCAGCCTATTAATTTTCTAAAATGCTCATCTGATGCTCAAACAAGCTAGTTTAAGTGTTTTATCTCTAATTTTGAGCATTACTTTATATATTTGACTATCCGGCGAACATGCTCAATTAATGCTCATTCTCTATTATCCAAGGTCAGACGCCTAAAAACATCTCTCCAAAAATCTGACCAAATTTTCCCTCAAAATTTTGAACGCTGCAACCATTGCCCTGCAAAGATTGAAGGTCGATTTTTTAGGGGAAAATTTGACAAGAGGAAAGTTGTTAAATTAATAGTCTAAAAACTAGAGCGATAATATTATTGATGGGAGAATGATCAAGCATAACTCGAATATAGTTGCCAAGTATTAGAATATACTTTACTCATGCTGAAACACTAACAATAGTGCTTTTGAGCATTCAGTGAGTATTTTAAAAGCATATTACGCTAAAAGTGTTGATTTAAAGGAGGTTTTGAGCCTGTGCAAAGAAAGTATCGAGCCAAAATTTTCGTAACACTCCGCCCTTCAGTTCTAGATCCTGCTGGTGTGGCTGTAGAATCTGGTCTCAAACAAATGGGATTCGATAGTGTTGAACAGGTGCGGATTGGCAAGTACATCGAATTACTCATCACCTCGCCTGATGAAAAGAAAGCACGTCATAACCTTGATCAAATCTGTGACCAAATGCTAACAAATCCGGTGATTGAAAATTATCGCTTTGATTTGATAGAAGTCGAATCGCAGACGGGCGTTTTTTAGGGAATGGGGGAATTGGGACGCGCTTACGCGCTTACGCGGAGAAATTTTTTCCCTCACTCCCTCACTCCCCCGGTCACTGAGCGAACTCGAAGTGCATCCCCTCAATCCCCATTACCCCTAATCCCCACTCCCTACGGGAGCGGGGGCCCTTTCAAGGGTAGGTTTTTCATATTCAGTCTGAAAAAACCTATTTTTTCGTTCCGAAATCTTTCTCCGCGTCCCCGCGTCAACCAAAACGCGAAATCTAAAAAACCTACCCATAAGAAGAGCGGGGGCCCCGAGTTCCCCAATCCCCAACAACAAATGACAAAATTCGGCGTTATTGTTTTTCCCGGTTCTAATTGCGATCGCGATGTTGCTTATGTCACTAGAGACTTGTTAGAACAACCAACTCGCATGGTTTGGCATCAAGAGACGGATATTACTGATTTGGATGTTGTAATCATCCCTGGTGGTTTTAGTTACGGTGATTATTTACGTTGTGGTGCGATCGCACGGTTTTCGCCTGTTATGCAGCAGGTTATTGAACATGCACAAAAAGGTAAGTTTATCTTGGGTATTTGTAATGGTTTTCAAGTATTAACTGAGGCAGGACTATTACCAGGTATACTGACGAAAAATCGGGATTTACATTTTATCTGCGATCGCGTCCCTCTGAAAGTTGAGCGTACCAATCTCCCTTGGACGCAAGCTTATACCACTGCTGAAACTATTACTTTGCCCATTGCCCATGGCGAAGGCCGATTCTATGCTGACGCAGCTACCCTCTCTAAAATTGAAGATAATGGGCAAGTGATATTCCGCTACGAGGGTGAAAACCCCAACGGTTCATTAAATAATATTGCTGGAATTTGCAATATTCAAGGCAATGTGTTAGGAATGATGCCGCACCCGGAAAGAGCTTCAGATGCGATGCTGGGTGGTAGTGATGGGTTGAAATTATTTCGAGGACTCTTAGAGAAGGTAGCAACATTAGTTTAGTTTAATGTTCTTAAAGAATTTGCTGTAGATGTAATACAAATCCAGGCAATACATCTTTACCTGATAAACTAGTAGGATTATTTAATATCTCTACATCTCTGCCTGGGCGATAAATTTCTACTCGCTTGTTTTTGCGGTCAATTAACCAACCTAATTGAGCGCCATTTTCGATGTATTCTTGCATTTTCTCCTGTAGAACTTTTAGAGAATCATTAGGAGAACGTAATTCTATGACAAAATCAGGACAGATGGGAGCAAATTTTTCTTGTTGTTCTGGTGTTAAAGCATTCCACCGCTCAATTTTTATCCAAGAAGCATCGGGAGAACGATTTGCACCATTAGGTAGAGTGAAGCCAGTTGAAGAGTCAAAACCTTTGCCTAATTTAGTTTGTTTATTCCAAATTCCTAACTCAACCACCAGATCAAAATTACGGTTGCCAGTTTCACTACCTGTAGGTGGCATAATTAATAATTCCCCTGATGCTGTACGCTCAAATTGATAATCGCGGTTTTCCTGACACAACTGGAAAAATTGTTCATCAGTCAAATCGATTTTCAATATGAGGCTAGTAGGCAAAGTGATTGTTGCAGCGTTCATAAACTTACCCCAACATCTTACTTTCTAGTTTAGTGCTGTGAATTGCGATCGCAGAAAAGTAAACTTTTAAATAATTAAAGTCATAGAGAGCGTTCGCACTTTACCATCAATAAATCACCTTCACCTACTCACACCGTTTCTACCAGTTCCAGTAAGCGATCGCGTCCATCTCGAAAAATTGACCAACCATCCCCTACTAGCACTGCTTCTACATGAGTCAGTTCTGCTAACCGTCGCACTGAAGCTACTGCTGCGGCGCGATTCAGCAGTTTTTCATCTGATAAGATATTCAAGCGACCAGCTTTTTGTCCCCGTACCAAATCCCCTGTAATTAAGGTTGTGTCTTCCAACAGTAATGCCAGTTCACCGGGAGTTTTAGAACCTTGGAGTTCAATTGTTTTCAGTTTTGGTACCAATTCATCACCATCAGACAGCCAGCGATCGCAAAATATTGGGAAAGCATCTTTTTCGGCGATCGGGCCGGCTATTTTAGCATAGGTTTGATCGACAATTTCTTTACTGGCTCTAAAATGCTCGGAGTTTGTCAAGATAATCCAACTTACACCACCGAGGGATTGCAAGTGGTTCCAGTCATGATTTGATAAGGCTACGGGGTCAATTAAAATATTGCCTTCTGGACGAATCCAGGCAACCCCATTGAAATCTATATTTCTTGCAGGATTGAAATTAGACCAGCTATAGAGATCGGCACGATGTAAAGATTTCATGGAGGCTAGGAATTAAGGACTAGGAACTGAGGTAACTATTTTGAGTACTTAATTTAATCTTCAGTTTAATAATTCGATATCAATGATTCAGCATAAAGAACTAGCCAAACTCTACCACCAAAAACGAGATACTATTTTAAGTATTCTCAATCAGGTAGAAATTCCCTATTTCCTTCTCAAAGAGTCTATTACGTCTTTGCAGATATTAAATTTATCAACTATCTAATCAAAAATCTTGGTGTAATTGCAAGCAGCTGGCGATCGCCTCCTCAAACTGCTACCATCTCCACAAACTCTATTTTAACTCCGTCTCTTCTGTTGACGCTCTTTGCGCCTAAGAAAGCGGGAAGCCGCTTTGCGTCTAATGTGGTTAATTTCAACATCCCAAATTGTCCAACATGAAATATCCATAAAACCCTATTTACCATCACTGGCAAGGAGTAAATATGACCACCTACGACAACATTTTGCAAGCAATTGGTAAAACTCCATTAGTCAGACTCACCAAAGTTACAGAAGATATCCACTCCACCATTTATGCCAAAGTAGAATATCTAAATCCTGGCGGCAGTACCAAAGATAGAATTGCCCTCACCATGATTGAAGCAGCAGAAAAAGCCGGTCAACTGCAACCAGGAGGCACAATTATTGAAGCCACCGCAGGTAATACAGGTGTAGGACTAGCACTAATTGCCGCAGTGAAAAAATATCGCTGCATCTTCGTCATGCCCGACAAAATGAGCCAGGATAAAATCAACCTGCTCAAAGCATATGGTGCAGAAGTAGTAGTTACTCCCACATCAGTAGCGCCTGACTCACCAGAAAGTTATAACGGTGTAGCAGAAAGACTAGCCAAAGAAATACCAGGTGCTTACAGACCAAATCAATTTGAAAATCCCAATAATCCTTTAGCCCATTACTTAACAACCGGGCCAGAAATTTGGGCTGATAGTGATGGGAAAGTTGATGTTTTTGTTGCTGGAATGGGCACAGGTGGAACCATCTCGGGAGTTGCCAAATATCTTAAAGAACAAAATCCCAATATCACAATTGTCGGCGCAGATCCCGAAGGTTCTATTCTTTCAGGAGACGCACCCAAGTCTTATAAAGTAGAGGGAATTGGTGAAGACTTTATTCCTAAAACATTTAATCGCCAATTAGTAGATGAAATGGTTCGGGTAAGTGATAAAGAATCTTTTAACATGGCTCGTCGTCTCGCACGAGAAGAAGGTTTATTAGTAGGAGGTTCTTGTGGCACAGCCGTAGCCGCAGCCTTGAAATATGCAGCTAGACTATCACAACCCAAAAATATTGTAGTGCTATTACCCGACACAGGAAGAAACTACATTAATAAAATTTACTCCGATGTTTGGATGCAAGAAAATGGCTTTTGGGAAGGTAAAACAGTCAAATCGACAAAAGTAAGTGAAATTTTAGCTCAAAAAATTGATTTTCCTTCTCTTGTATCTGTTAGCCCTCGTGATACCTTAAGCCAAGCAACAATATTATTGCAAAAATTGAATATTTCACAATTACCTGTAATTGATCATAACCAAGTTGTCGGCAGCATCAACGAAGCATCTTTAATGAAATTCCTTCACGATGGCATTAATTTTTCTAAGCAAGAAGTTTCAGCAGTTATGGGTAAACCGTTGCCAATTCTTGATGAAGAAGTTGATATTTCCGAAGCCTATCGAGTCCTTTTATCAGGAACAACAGGTATTATTATTAAACGACACGATATTCCCATTGGATTAATTACCAGAGCCGATTTAATTAGATATTGGATTAGTCAAACCCAGGAAGAATCAAGGGAAAACAATGGAATTTGAAACTAGAGCAATTCATGAAGGCCAGCAACCAGAACCGCAAACTGGGGCTGTGATTGTGCCGATTTATTTAACTTCAACCTATGAGCAAGCGGCGATAGGCCAGCATAAAGGTTATGAGTATTCTCGGACTGGAAACCCCACTCGCACAGCTTTAGAATCAGCTTTAGCTTCTCTTGAAAATGGAAAATTTGGTTTAGCATTTGCCTCTGGCTTAGCAGCTACTACTACTGTTTTAAGTTTGCTAAAAACTAACGATCACATTGTTGCTGGCGATGATTTGTATGGCGGTACATATCGTTTACTAGAAAAGGTAGTGAAAAATTGGGGTGTAACGACTACCTATGTACATATTGATAATATTGCTGATTTTGAAACTGCTATTCAACCCAATACCAAGCTAATTTGGATTGAAACACCTACCAATCCATTGTTGAAAATAGTTGATATTGCAGCCTTAGCAAATCTTGCCCGGAAAAACAATCTTCTGCTAGTAGTTGATAATACCTTTGCCAGTCCTTATTTCCAAAGACCATTAGAATTAGGCGCTGATATTGTAGTTCACAGTACCACTAAATATTTAGGTGGACATAGTGATGTAATTGGCGGGGCAGTGATTACTTCTGATGAAGAAATATACAACCAACTGAAGTTTTATCAAAATGCCATCGGTGCGGTTCCAAGTCCTTTTGATAGTTGGTTAGTGCTGCGAGGTATTAAAACATTAGCTGTGAGAATGCGCGAACATGAAAAAAATGCTTTATTGTTAGCGAAATTTTTAGAAAAACATCCCAAAGTTGAGCGAATTTATTATCCAGGTTTGCCTAGTTACGAACAGCATCAACTAGCAAAAGAGCAAATGTCTGGTTTTGGCGGGATGATTAGTTTGGAATTAAAAGGTGGTTTTGCAGAAGTAGAAAGATTCGTTTCTCGACTGAAGTTGTTTTTATTAGCAGAAAGTTTAGGAGGGGTAGAGTCGCTACTTTGCTATCCAGCAAAAATGACTCACGGTTCTCTACCAGAAGCTGAAAGACTCAAGCGCGGTATTCAAGATAACTTAGTGAGGCTTTCGGTGGGTATTGAGCATTTCAGAGATTTGCAAGCTGATTTGGAAAGTGCTTTGGGTTGATAATGGGGAATGGAAGGGGACGTTTAAATAATTCGTAATTCGTAATTCGTAATTAAGCTAAAAAACATCTAAATTACATAATCAAATTAAATAAAACTCTTGTGGGGTGGGCATCTTGCCCGCCCTAATTATGCAAGTTATATGTGGAACAGCTTAATAAGAGTGTCATTTGTTATCGCGCCGACGTAACGCACCCTTGTTATGATGTGTCTCATTAATTCTGAGAGGTTGCTAAATCCCCGACTTTTTGTAGACACCCAGAGGGTGGCTTCCCACAGGGTAAAAGTCGGGGATTTGACTACCGCTAATCACTCAAGTCGGTAGTTCACTCCCAAGAAGAAATTACGAAGCTAATGCTACTTCTACTAATTGTTGTAATTCACCTTTTTGGTACAGTTCAATTAAGATGTCTGAGCCGCCAATGAATTGACCATCAATATAAACTTGGGGAATTGTCGGCCAGTTGGAATATTCTTTGATTCCTTGACGGATGTCATGGTCTGAAAGAACATCAACAGTTTCAAAAGGAACTCCCAATGTATTAAGAATCTGCACAACGTTGTTAGAAAAACCACATTGGGGCATCAATTTGTTTCCCTTCATGAAAACCAAAATTTTGTTCTGTTGTACCAAGTTGTCAATTTTTTCTTTGAGTTCTGGTGTCATGGTATTTTTTTCCTATGTTGCTAATAGTCAAGAGTCAATGGTCGATAGCAAATAAGTAGAAGGACTAAATTAAACCTCACTTCGATTGTCGGGTTTCGACTCCGCTCAACCCTCGTCTTCTCAAAAAGAAGAGCATTGAGCGTACCCTTCTCCTTTGGAGACGCTAACGCGAACGGAAAGCTAGCTACGCGTAGCGTCTCTGATAAAAGAAGTCGCGCAGGCGTTTTATAAATAATTGTGTCCACCTACTTAACTAGACACTATCAACTTGATGAAGCGGCTGTTGCTTGCCACGCTTCGGGGGTATATGTTTTTAATGCTAGGGCATGAATCGCTTCTGTTGACATAGCTTGCTGCAACGCACCATAAACTAACTGATGCTGTTGCACCAGTCCCTTACCTGCAAAGCGCGATGAAACTACTGTCACCTGATAATGGTCACCGCCACCTGTCAAGTCTTGCACCTGAACCTGAGCGTCTGGCAGTTCTGCTTTGATCATTACCTCAACCTGCTGCGGACTAATCATCGCAATTCCTGAAAAACTTACTTTTATATTATTAACAGATATAGATATGCAGTAGTTGCCTCTGCCAATTTTTGATTTTGGCAAGGCTGTGGGGGAGATGAGGGAGATGAGGGAGATGAGGGAGCAAATAAATAATGACCCTTGACTCTACCCTATTTTGGATTTGAGGAAGATGAGCTACCGCCTTGTCTAGGATAGGGGGAATCTACAAAACCTAACTCGAATAATTGTTGATAAGCTTTTTTGCCTAAATCGCGTGTGGGGTTTTGACTTTTAATAATTTGAATTAACAAGGGTACGGCTAATTCTGGTTGATTTTGTTTCCGATGTACTAATGCTAATTGATAGGTGGCCTCATCTCGTTTTTGAGCAGTTAATAAGGCTTTTTGACGTTGGGAATCTGACACTCTAACGTCAATTCCTGAAAAACTAGAGTTTAATTCTTGATAAAAATTAGACAATTGATTATAAACTTGACGCGCTTCTTGCAATTTCTTAGCAGCTACAGCATAGTTTTGAGAAGAAACAGCTTGTTCTGCTTCTTTCATGAGTCGATCGCCACCTTCAATGCTCAAAAGGCTGTTATTTTGAGTTACAGGGCGGAGATTGTTAGGACTATTGGGATCAATAGGTTTTTGTTGGCTGGTAGTGCCTGGTAGCTGTGATACCTGAGCATTAACAGGTAATAGCAGACTAAGGGCTGCTATGACTGATAAGGAAGTGAAGCGCATCAAGGTAACAGCGGCAGCAATTTTCATGGGATGAATTAGTACGAGAACAGTACAAAAACGGAAGAGAAACTTCGGGTATCTTAACTCTGTTTTTGCCTTATATAAAGCAAAGTTACATTCTGAGTTTCTTTGATTTAGACTGAAAATCGGTTGAATTGAGTTCCCTTTGCCCCTGTATTAACTAAAATCGTCTTTATGAGCGATCGCATCAATTTCTCTGATTCTCCAACCACAGGTGTACCAGCAAGCAGTTTGGGAGTAATTCTACAACGTGGTGGTGAAGAGTTAATTCTAGACAAGGTTTTAGACGGCTTCACCGCCCGTGTGATCCCCGATTTTCCTCCTCAACAATTATCTCAGCTTAGCTGGGGTATTTGGCAATGCAGTATTCCCAAAGCCAGGTTGGAACTGTTCAAGGTTGCACCCAACCAACTAGAAACGGCGATGTCCCAAGCACGGGCTGACCAAAATGTCCTTTTTGCCAGCCATGTTTACAAAATTAAAGATAATCCAGGGACTTTCGTTTATTTAAATGACCAAATTACGATTCAGTTTGCCTCTGGGGTAGATGCTGCTAAAATTACTGCCATCGCCACCACGTTTAACCTAATTCAAGACAAACCAGTCTTGGGTATTCCCAATACTTTTGTATTTTTAGTCAGCAAACAAGCAACAGAAAATCCCATCAAAATCACTAACCATTTGCAAGGACTATCTGAGGTTTTAGCCGCTGAGCCTAACATCCTAGTGCAAAGCGAACCACATTACAAACCCCGCGATCCTCTTTATTCCCAGCAATGGTATCTCAATCACAACGGTGGTAATCAGTTGGCAGTGGGTTCCCATATTTCTGTAGAAAAAGCTTGGGATATCACTCGCGGTAAGCGTTCTGTAATTGTGGCTGTGGTAGATGATTCTTTTGATTTGAACCATCCAGATTTTCAAGGTAACGGCAAAATTGTCGCCCCTAGAGATTTGAAGGAGAATGACTTTTTACCTTTGTCTGCCGAAAAGGAACCCAGCCACGGTACAGCTTGTGCGGGGATAGCGCTGGCTGAAGAAAATGGTGCGGGAATTGTAGGAGTGGCCCCCGGTTGTGCTTTGATGCCCATTCGCACTACGGGGTTTTTAGATGACGAATCGATTGAAGATATTTTCAACTGGACTATTGAAAAGGGCGCTAGTGTGATTTCTTGCAGTTGGGGAGCTTCGGCTGTGTATTTCCCCTTGTCTTTACGTCAAAAGGCTGCCATCACTCGCGCTGCCACCAAAGGGCGTAATGGCAAAGGTTGTGTAATTGTGTTTGCTGCGGGAAATGCCAACCGTCCCATTAACGGTAAGGTGAATGAGAAAAACTGGCCAAAAAATATTTTACAAGGAAATACGGAATGGTTGAGTGGTTTTTCCTTACATCCAGATGTAATTGCTGTCGCTGCTGCCACTAGCTTAAATAAGAAGGCTGCTTACAGTAATTGGGGGACTAATATTTCCGTATGTGCCCCTAGTAACAATGCTCCACCGGGAATGTGGTTTGAGGAAACGGGTTTTGTAAATACACAACCTGCGATCGCCACCTCTCTTGTAGGATTGGGAATGTTGACCACCGACCAAGTAGGGGCCGCTGGCTACGATCCTGGCAACTTCACCAACAACTTCGGCGGTACTTCTAGTGCCACTCCCGTAGTCGCGGGTGTAGCAGCCCTAATATTGTCAGCAAACCCTGACTTAAGTGCCCAACAAGTCAAACGAATTTTACAAGAAACTGCTGATAAGATTGTTGACTCTGACCCCGATCCGCAGCTAGGTTTACGAGAAGGTACTTACAATGCTAGTGGTCATAGTCAGTGGTTTGGCTATGGCAAAGTGAACGCAGCTAGGGCAGTACAAGCAGCACAGCAAACATTGACGCCAGCAGCAGTTACTAGTAAACAAGTCCAGGGAGCGAATAAAAACTCAGTAGCGATTCCCGATCATGATAGACAAGGGGTAAAAAGTGCGATCGCGATCGCCGAGGCTAGTACAATCAAGGACATTCAGGTAATAGTCAGCATCACCCATGATTTTCTAGGCGATTTAGAAGTATACCTAATTGCCCCCAATAATCAAACAGTTTTGTTACAAAGCCGCACCTTGGGACGCCGCACCAACTTACAAACAACTTACGCATTGCGATCGCACCCACCCCTTAAGCAGTTATTATCACAATCAACAAAAGGAAACTGGTACTTGTGGGTAATTGATTATGCACAGCAGGATGTCGGGAAATTGAATTATTGGGAATTGATTATATGAAGCAACTAGGGGCAATGAAGCGTCAGAAATTTACTTTACAGGGCTGGATGTAGAAACCAGCCCACGGGCGAAGTAAGGGCTGGTAGTTCATTCTGTCACCGACGAAAAATAATGTACAGTGACTAATTATCTGTCGTCGTGACAAATTATTGTCATGTGTATCAGTGCGAACTGTGCAGCGACTGGTTAAAAAGTGGGAGCAAGATGGCCTTTTTATTATAGAACCCTATCCAGGGGAAAGCCTTTGGCAAAGCATCAGAAGGGTTAGTAGACTCACCAGAAAAAGTTTGAAATTAACCAAGTCTCCAGGTAAATTTTTCTGGTTGCCCAAAAAATTTGTGCGATCATAAGCAAGATTGTTGCTACTGTTGATATCACATAGGTTAGTATAACTCGTCCTAACGCCACTTACGTTTGGCAACCCACCAAAAAAAGGCGGTAGCTAGAAAACTCCACAGCAAGGATGATACTAGGGGATGAACTGGGTACTTGAAATTTATGATCCCTGGTGCGAAGGGTTTATCTATGTGTTGGGTGACAACACCAGAAACTATTGCACCGCCACCAAAGGCTATACCTAATACTTGAATGGTGTTTTCTAAAGAGCGATCGCGCTCTGCTTGTTCTGTTTCTACTATACCCCGAATAGTATCAACTAATTGTCCAAATATTTCTTTACCTGGAGCAAGATAGTTAATATCTGTTTGAATTTGTTCTTGCCATTTTTGACATTCTTTGTTGAAAAAATATTCCCAGAATTGGGGAATATTGCCGTTATTAATGGCTTTAATATTATCTAAGCAGGTTTTGTAATTAGTAATATTAGTAGTAATTGCTGTGTAGTGGGTTTCTAAATCTTGACAGCATCTAGTGTAGTCTAAGTTTGTTTGCGGAACTTGGGATATTAAGCTTTTTAATGCAGATAATTTTGGTTGATTTGCAGTTATTAGATTGTTAAATATTTGGATTTTATTTTCTAAATCGCTGTAAATTTTTCTCCCTTCTCCATAGCGTTGACGCGCTAGTTGATAAATATAAAGGATTTTATGATAGCTCCAAAATAAATCTCGCAACCAGTTATAAGCTGATTCTGCAAGCGTTCCTGTTGTTGCTTGACTATTATTAATGACTATTAAAATTTGACACTGTTTAGCAGGGTTATTTGGTGCATTGGTGTCAAGTGCTTGGTATTCAAATAATAAACTCTCAAACAATTCTCCCTTGTGTATTAATGTGGGAGAATTTAAGTTAGTTCCTGATACTAAGGCTATGGCAATTTTTTGTGCTAAAGTGTCACAATCTTCACTGGGTTCTACTTCTCCATAAACCGATAATGTTTGTCCTAATGATGCTTGAATATTAGCGGGTAATAAAGATTGGGGTTGAAAATGTTGCAGTTGGGGGATGTCTATTTCGGTGTTTGGTAATTCGGGAGATAAGGTTAAATCAACGGCGTAGGTGTCGTTAAGTAAGAATGGCTGAAGATTAGCGTTAATGTTAAATCCGGCTGGGGTGGGGAGACTACCTAAGTCTAAATCTTTTCCGGAAATGCTTAACCATTCAGTTTTGATGGCTATTTCTTGCTGGGGTGTGTATACACCATGATGATAAGAAACTAGTTTTGAGCGCAAATCTTTTAAGCCAGGAAAGGTAAGGTTATTCTCTCCCAGTTTCACCAAATTGTCCCATAATAAATGAGCATCTGCCACAACTTCATCAGGAAGATGGGTGAGGGTGTGGCGGAGATGAAAAGCGTAGAGGCTGAGGCTAAAATTCTTCACTGTGTTGGTTGAGATTTTTGCTTATCTGATAAAGGCGCGTTGATTTTAATAGCATTGTCTAACAATTCTTTTGATGATGGGCTGGGTTTATCTGGTGGTGTCTGTGATGTACTCTTAGCTATCCCTAAGTTTTTACCTACATCAATAGAAGATTCAGCAGTGATTATTTCGAGGTTTTGTTCGTAAGCTGTTAACAGTTGACTGCGAGATGCTGTTTGTAACCACTCTTCTAATATTTCGGCAATTTCTTCATCGTCATCTTCTGGGAAATTGCTACGTATTTGCTGTAATTCTTCCCAGTCTGCTAGAGAAATTAACTGTGATTGTGAATTAAGTATTTGAATAAAGGCTTGGATGCTATTTTGAGATGACATTTGTTAAACTCCTTTACCTGTGTGATAAAAAGCAGCCCAATAAAAAGGTGACTCAAAGGGTTGTGTAGATTCTCCTTTGTCTTTGGCAATTTCAGTAAAGTGTTTATCTATTACTTTCTGCCAAGATATAAGTAATGATGATTTAGGTAGCCAATCTTGAAAGCCTTTAGTTGTTGTATTTCTTAACCAGTGTTGTGCTGCATTTAAAGCTAATACAATATTAGTTTGCTGCTGGAGTTCTTCGTAAAATTTAATCATGAATAAGGCTGTAGCTGTAGTACTGACAGTCCAAAGGCTGCTGACTACATTGGTGCTACCAGCTAACAAAAAGCCACTGGGTAAACCTATGTATTCGTCACTGGTGTTGCTGGAATCTATCATCCCAGTTTCGCAAGCTGAAAGGGTGACTAGGTGACAGTTAGCTAATTTGAAGTGAGCGATGATCTCTGTTAAAGTTAGGTTTGCGTCGGCTAATTTTAAGCCGGAATCTAGGGGAGAGTCAGAGTTGAAGTAGCCGTGACAAAAGAAAAAGATGTTGTTCGCTTGGCTTAATTCTTGGTTGAGGGTGGTGTGATGATTTTCATCAACATGGAGAATTGCTGATTTGTTGGCGTTGGCTTGTTTGATAATATGAGCTTGAGTAAATTTCTTTTTAATAGCGGCGACTGCACCTAAGTCTTTTTCGTAGCCTTGATCTTGATATAAATCTGTTGTGGGGTTCTGTACAGCAAATAAGGATTTTAATAATGATTGAGATTCAGGATGTTGACGCAGTTGCACTTGTTGTAAGATTTGACAACTAGGTGCATAGCTTACGCCCTTGGGGAATAAGTCAATTAAGTATGATGATTTGACGGGTAAAGCATGGAGAGGGAATAGGTGTAAGAAGCGATGAGGAATGAGGATTAATCTTTGGCATTGTTCGGGGATGTGGGCTAATATTTCTTCAATGTGCAGAATTTCTGCTAACTTGTTCAGGCGTGTTTCTAGTTGATTCTGCCATTGTATTTTATCTTCGTCTTCTGGATTGTCGTAATCATTTAAATATTCAATAGTCCAATCTATTAGGGCTGCTCTCTCTTCTGGTGGTGATTGCCAAGAGGTTAATTGTTGTCCGTGAGATTGGATAATAAATGTGAGAATTGTATCTGTGGCAATATACCATTCTATAACTGCTGTATTTGCATCTAAAGTTTCTGGGAATTTATCAAACTTAAAGCCAGAACCAACAGGCAAATATTTATCTTGTAAGTTGTTGCGTTGCTGTCGCAATTCTTGGAGACGTTTTGCTAAGTCTTGGGGATTTTTCACTTTACCATTTTGGATTTGATATTGTCCTGCGGCTATTTTATCTCTGTAGGTTTCTAGTTGAGTTATATCATCTAGAGGGAAGATAGTTTTAGAGTCACGTTCGAGGATTTGCTCAACTAAATTGCGAGTTTTACTATGTTCAGCATATTCAATTGCTTCGGTAATCTGATTTAATTCTAAGCAAACTTCTACCATGCGGCTATAAACTTCGTTAAATTGTTCCGCTTGCTTGCGTTTGCTTTCTTCACCAGATACTATTTCTTCCCGCAAAGATTCTACTGTAGTAATAGCTAATTCAAAGGTATTGTAAGCTAAGGTAAACTGATTTATTTTTTGGTAAGCAATTCCTAGTAACGTTAGAGATTCTGCATATTTTTGAGGAAAACCCTCAATAGTATAAACTTTCAAAGCTTCTTGGCAGCAAGCAATTGCCTGCTCTAAATTACTAACCCGCTCCCCTTTGATTCTAGAAAGAAAAACAAGACCAAGATTATTTTGTGTCGTTGCCCATTCATCAGGAAAAGCGTCTAAAGTATAAACTTTCAAAGCTTCTTGGTAAAAAGCAATTGCCTGCTCTAGATTACTAACTCGCTCCGCTTTGATCCTAAAACTATAAACACTAGCCAAACTATTTTGTGTCCTTGCCCACTCATAAGGAAAAGCGTCTAAAGTATAAACTTTCAGAGCTTCTTGGCAACAAGCAATTGCCTGTTCTAAATTATCAACCCGCTTCCCTCTGATTCTGTAAAGGTAAGCATGTCCAAGATTATATTGCGCCCTTGCCCATTCATAAGGAAAAGCGTCTAAAGTATAAACTTTGAGTACCTCTCGGCAACAAGCAATCGCTAGTTCTAAATTATCAGCCCGTTCTCCCCTGATTCTGTAAAGGTAAGCATTTCCAAGGTTGTTTTGCGTCCTTGCCCATTCATAAGGAAAAGCGTCTAAAGTATAAACTTTCAGAGCTTCTTGGCAATAAGCAATTACCTGTTCTAAATTTTCAGCCCGCTCCCCTCTAATTCTGTAAAGATAAGGTAAGGCAATATTAGTATGAACTGCTGCCCATTCATAAGGGAAAGCGTCTAAAGTATAAACTTTGAGAACCTCTCGGCAACAAGTAATTGCTAATTCTAGATTCTCAGCCCGTTCTCCCCTGATTCTGTAAAGGTAAGCTAAAGCAATATTAGTATGAACTGCTGCCCATTTATCGGGAAAAGCGTCTAAAGTATAAACTTTCAGAGCTTCTTGGAAACAAGCAATTGCCTGTTCTAAATTCTCAGCCCGTTCTCCTCTGATTCTCTCAATGTAAGCTCCCCCCAAATTAGTTTGCGTCATTGC
The DNA here is from genome assembly GCA_019359515.1 of Desmonostoc vinosum HA7617-LM4. Lineage (GTDB taxonomy): Bacteria > Cyanobacteriota > Cyanobacteriia > Cyanobacteriales > Nostocaceae > Desmonostoc > Desmonostoc vinosum. The sequence continues at coordinate 339,345 of JAHHHC010000001.1, forward strand.
CCAATCAACGGGAAAAGCATTACGGGTTGTAACCTCAAGAGCAGCAGTATAGGATGCGATCGCTTTTTCTAAATTCTCAGCCCGTTCTCCTCTGATTCTGTAAAGGTAAGCATTTCCAAGGTTATTTTGCGTCCTTGCCCATTTATCGGGAAAAGCGTCTAAAGTATAAACTTTCAGAGCTTCTTGGCAAAAAGCAATCGCTAGTTCTAGATTCTCAGCCCGTTCTCCCCTGATTCTGTAAAGGTAAGCTACAGCAAGATTACTATGAACTGCTGCCCATTGATAGGAAAAAGCGTCACGAGTGTAGACATTTAGTACAACTTTATAACCAGTGATCGCAATTTCCATATTGCTGGCTTTGTCACCCAAGGAGAAATCCTTTATTAGATTGCAAAAAAGGAAAATAACCTTTGCCAGCAATTCTGCTATCTCTCCTTCCGTTTCTATTAGTGTTTTTGTACCCCAACGGTACAAGATTTCTCGTAATACTTCATTGAGTTTATTTTTATTCCTTACCAGTAAAGGATAAACTACCTGGGCATCACCTTCACTATCTGCTGTTGCCTTCAGCACTTGCTTTAATAAATCTAAGTATTCTTGTTCTGTGGTAGTCAATGATAAGTAACTATAAACCCCAAGCTTCTGTCCTGCTATATTCATCAAACGATTAGCTTGGTCTAATTTTCTCTGTGCCAGCAGATTACTTGACACTTCCAGCATCTTTTGTACCAAGCCAGCATCCACTAAATTTTGATTTGCTGCCAAAATCTCTTGGATTTCACCGTCACTACGACAACTCAACAGATATTGAATAAGGTTGAGGTAAGCTTGCTGACGCTGTTCGTTCATGGGTAAAGGCGTGAGACGCAACATAATCAAGAGAATAATTCAACGCCAACGCCCTCAATTCCAGAAAAGTCTAGAATTTCATCACAGGTGATGCGTTTGTGACGATGCAAAAATCTCATGAAAGAAAAAGTCTATGTAGAAACTTCAGTAATAAGTTATCTAACTTCTCGTCCTAGCCGAGATATTGTGATTGCAGGGCATCAACAAATTACCCAAGAATGGTGGCAAAATTATCGAGATAAATTTATTTTAGTGGCTTCACAGCTAGTTATTCAAGAAGCCAGTGCTGGAGATTCTATTACCTCTGAACAAAGACTAAAAATCTTAGAAACAATAGAATTATTAGAAAAGGCTATGAACCAGTAATAATTTGTACCCCTGAAGAACTGATAGAAAGGTAAAAGTTATGTGGGAAGATCCAATTATCAAAGAAATTCATCAAGCTAGACAAGCCCATTCAAATCAATTTAATCATGACTTACAAGCAATTTATCAAGATTTAAAAGCACAAGAAAGAAAGAGCAAGAGAAAATTTGTTTCTTATCTTCCAAAGTTGTTGAAAGATGTTTCTTTGTTGCATAAGACTTAATGCGTTCACACAGTGTACCGTAGGTAATCGCCTGACTCACCGCAAACATACTCCTACAAAATAGTGTGTAGGCACATCCTGCCCCAAGCATCGCCTATCTTTTACCATACAATCAAAATCATAAGCCAGTAGGGTGTGTTAGGCGTAAGCCGTAACGCACCGCAAGCTTTGTGGTAGATGCGTTACGCTGTCGCTAACGCATCCTACGTGTATTTCAAAAATCAAATATTAGTCCTATAGTTACTTAACTCATCGCCTCAACTAACTTTTTGCGACTAGGACGCTTACGCTCTGATTTTTTCTTCAATCCTACAGCTTGAGCTTGATTGCTATCTGAGCCATACTGTCCTCGTACAACTTCTTTCATCGCTAACACCGCATTGTGAAATTCCCACTCTGCTAATCGCGCCGCATCAGACGCAGCACGGTATAAAGTTAGTTTCTCAACTTCGGCTTTTTGAGCATTTAACATTGCTTGATAAGATTGGTCTAATTTGCTCGTGGAAGCATCATCTCGGCTGGTTTGATAATCAGTGATGGTTTGCAAACCGTGGAATGAATTAATATCTTGATCAATGGTAGGAGGCGTGAGACGGCGGTTTGTGTTTTGCATGGCTGTTAATATATCCGTAGTGGACTATATATCTAGCGTGTCAATTTAAACTTAAAATCGCTTGAGAAAATACACGTAATTAACGCCATCTGTAACTTAAAAGTTTGTAGTCAGGGCTAAAGCCCTGATCTTAACGTAGCCAAAAGACACTTTAATAGGACTAAAGTCCTCTCTGCGAGACGCTGCGCGAACACTACAAGAAATTTCCGACTCCCATCCTTACTTGATATTATTTTTCTGCAAGGCAATACATCATTAATGTAAGGCGATACATTATCAATGCAAGGCGATACATTGTGAATGTCAGGCAATACATTATCAATGCAAGGCAATACATTGTGAATGCAAGGCGATACATTATTAATGTAGCAAATTACATTTTAGGTATAGCTATTGCAATTAAAAATCGCAACTGTAACAAAGCATTCGCAAATGATATTTTGGCGATGCCTGCGGTGGTCACTGAAGCTTACTCGTTCGCGCAGCGTCTCGTAGAGAAGTGCTGGCTACGCCCACGCATTTATTGATTTTGTGATTTCGGCGATTAAGGATTTAGCGGAGCCAGTTTCCGTCCTCGTGAGAATTTTAGGTAACAGGAAGATGCGATCTTAAAGAAGAACAACGCTGAGGATGTTTGGTATCTTGATATTACTCGCTAAAGCGTTTGAGGTTTTGGTGTAAGATTTCGTGAATGCGATCGCTCAAACCCACAGAGCTGGCAGTATAGTCTTGCCCAAGCTGGGAGATATGCGAAAAATTGTCCAAAGTGAAATTCAAGCTAGATCTGAGCAAAAATGCCCTGGTTATCTAGAAGCCCAGCAAAAATATGTCAAACAGTACCGCATTAACGTGCATCACTGGAGTTATGGCCGATTACTTGACGACATTAATCTGTCACCGACGACAAATAATTAGTCACTGTACAAAAATAATGGACGTAACTGGATTCGAACCAGTGACCTCTACGATGTCAACGTAGCGCTCTAACCAACTGAGCTATACGTCCTTAACCACACGATTTATCAATATAGCATATATTGAACGAGTATGTAAATACTTGATGCTTGTGTAGCCTAGTATTCCCCCTTATGATATTTAAAGTGGTTTATGAAGTAGACAGCAACAGAAATAAGCGTTTTATTCGTTGCTATGTCTAAGTTTGGAGGTTAAGATCGCTCTTTTACAATCAACTCAATCAAGCCATCAATCAGGCGATCGCGTTCCATCGGCATAATATCCTTGCCATGCAACATTTCCTGCACAATCATGAAATGCACAATAGCACCCACAAAAATTCGTGCTGTCGCTTCCGCGTCAGATAATTTGAGCTGCGGACAATTTGTGAAATAGTAGCAAAGCCTTCTAAATGCATTCTGCTCGATATTGCTAACAAAGGCGCGAGCCAACTGGGGAAATCGCCCCGACTCACCCAGAATCAGCCGCATAAAATTGAGAAACTGCGACTCATTTATCCCCATATCTAAGGCTCGGTTGGCAAAATTTCTCAGAACGATTTGGGGTGCGGTTTGCAAAATCTGATCATCCGCTGCACCAAAAATAGATTGAAATTTTTGCTCAACAAGACGCCGAATCAGGGCAATGAATAAGCTTTCTTTGTCTTGAAAGTGGCTATACACCGTGGCTTTGGAAACTTTTGCAGCGATCGCCACCCGATCCATACTGGTTGCCGCATAGCCGTGGGTCAAAAACTCTTGCATTCCGCCTTCTAAAATGGCTTCGGTTTTCTCTAGAGAAAGCTGTCTATCTGCGCGTTCAGGTTTTGCCTGTCTCATGCCGGGTCATCCTTAAGGCTGAATCAATCTTAAGCTGTCGTGCATTTAATTTGCACATTCACTGGTGGTTGTCATTTGTATTTAATGAGTGTTTTTGCCACAAATAGTGCAATATGTCAGCGCATTGGCTTACTTGACATTATAAACTAAACCGACTAGTTTAGTAATAGCTACACTAGTCGGTTTAGTATAGTCGGCTTTCAGCAAAGGAGTCAATTACTTATGCAGGGTCAGATTCAGAGCCGGAATCAATTCATCAAGGCAATATCCCAGCGAGGAGTTGTGATTGCTGGAATTATACTGTTGGGCGTCAGTGGCGCTATGACATATGGATGGATGCGAATGTCATCAGTGAAGCGGGAGGTTGCTGCACCTGTGACAACCCCTGTGATTCAGACGGTGACGGCGCTCGGACGATTGGAGCCCCGAGGCGAAGTGATTAAGCTCTCGGCTCCTACTTCCAGTCAAGGAAATCGAGTTGATCGATTGCTGGTGCAAGAGGGCGATCGCGTCAAAGTTGGTCAAGTCATTGCCATTTTGGACTCCCATGATCAACGCCAAGCTGCTCAAGAAGAAGCAGAAGAACAAGTAAAAGTGGCACGTACCCAACTAGAGGTGATTCAAGCGGGCGCGAAAAAAGGCGAAATCAATGCCCAAAAAGCAGAAATTGAGCGATTAATTGCCGAACGTCAGGGTAATATTGCAGCGCAAGCCGCAACCGTCGCTCGACTGCAATCAGAATTACAAAATGCCCAAGCCGAGTTCAATCGTTATCAATTGCTGTATCAAGAAGGCGCAATTTCCGCGTCTGAACGTGACAGCAAACGCTTAGCCTTAGACAAGGCACAAAAGTCTGTCCAAGAAGCGCAAGTCAATCTTGAGCGCCTGCGTTCGGCCACGCCGCCAGAATTGAACAGCGCCAAAGCAACACTAGATAAAATTTCCGAAGTCCGTCCTGTGGATGTGCGTTCGGCACAAGCAGAAGTCAACCGAGCGATCGCAGCCTACAATCAAGCAAAGGCCAGTTTCAATCAATCGCTAGTGCGTTCTCCAATCAATGGTGAAGTGCTAGATATTCATACACGAGCGGGGGAAGTTGTGGCGACGGATGGTATTGCAGAGATTGGGCAAACGCGGCAGATGCAAGCGATCGCCGAAGTCTATCAAAGCGATATTAGTAAAGTTCAGCTTGGGCAACGAGTTCGGGTAACTAGTACCTCAATTCCGGGTGAATTAACAGGAAAAGTTGAGCGAGTAGATTCTCAAGTGCGCCGACAAGAGGTTGTCAACACTGATCCCAGCGAGAATATCGATGCCAGAGTCATTGAGGTGCATATCAACTTAGATGATGCCTCTAGTCAAAAAGCTGCCAAATTCACAAATCTACAAGTTCAGGTGGTGATCGAACAATGATTGGATTCATCCAACAGCTACAACGGCGTACTTCCTTGGGATGGCTGCAACTGAGTCATGAGAAAGGTCGCTTGCTGGTTGCCTTGGCAGGCATTGCCTTTGCAGATGTGTTGATGTTTATGCAGTTGGGCTTTCAGAATGCGCTATATGACAGTAATACCCGTGCCAATCGGGCCATGTTAGCTGACATTGTGTTGCTCAGCCCCAAAGCCCTCAATCTGCAAAATCTGTCTACCTTTTCCCGGCGGCGACTGCTGCAATCTAGAGACGTTCCAGGGGTGCAAACAGCAACTGCACTTTACATCAACAACATCACCTGGAAAAATCCCCAAACTCGCCTCAACGCCACCGTACAGGTACTAGGATTTGCGCCTGATGAGCCAGCTTTTAACTTACCAGAAGTCAATCAACAACTCAGTAAACTCAAGTTGCCGGATACGGTTTTATTTGATCGCGGTGCCAGAGGTAAGTATGCAGAGGCAGTAGCTCAAGTGAATCAAGGAAAAATAGTAACGACGGAAGTCGAGCGCCGCACCTTAACGATTGCCGGACTATTTAGCTTGGGGGCTTCCTTTGGTGCAGATGCTAACTTGATGGTGAGCGATCAAACCTTTCTGCGCTTGTTTCCGCGACGAGAGGCTGCTAGCGTTAGTCTGGGGCTGATTCAGGTGAAACCGGGTTATGATCCCCAGCAAGTTGCTGCTGCTTTAGAATCTCATTTACCCGAAGATGTACGTGTACTGACTGCTCAGCAGTATGTGCAATTCGAGGAAAACTATTGGAAAACTGCCAGCCCGATTGGATTTGTATTTGGGCTAGGAACTGCAATGGCGTTTGTGGTTGGCGTTGTGATTGTGTATCAAGTGCTATCGACTGACGTGAACACGCACCTCAAGGAGTACGCCACCTTCAAAGCAATGGGTTACGGTAATTCCTACTTATTGGGCGTTGTGTTTGAAGAAGCAATCATCCTCGCATTTTTCGGATTTATCCCAGGTACGATTTTACCATTGGGACTTTATGCCCTAGCTGCGAAAGCCACTGCTCTCCCCATTTACATGACAGTTTCCAGAGCAATTATGGTTTTAATGCTGACGATTGTGATGTGTGCGCTTTCGGGTGCGATCGCCACTCGCAAACTCCAGTCCGCCGATCCAGCAGATATGTTTTAGGAATGTATGATGATGGCGATCGCTATTTCTGTACAAAATCTCGATCATTATTTTGGTCAAGGTCAGCTTCGCAAACAAGTATTGTTCGATGTCAATCTCGAAATTAATGCAGGTGAGATTGTGATTATGACGGGGCCTTCGGGGTCTGGAAAAACGACATTGCTGACATTAGTTGGTGGGTTACGTTCTGCCCAGTCTGGCAGCTTGCAAGTTTTAGGACAAGAACTGTGCGGGGCCAGCGCTCAACAGCTAACGCGAGCGAGAAAACAGCATGGGTATATTTTTCAAGCACACAACTTGCACGGCAGTTTAACCGCATTACAAAACGTAAAAATGGGCTTAGAGCTACATCAAGAACTATCTCTGTCAGAAATGAAAGCGCGATCAAAGGCGATGTTAGAACACGTTGGATTAGGTGAGCGCATCAATTATTACCCCGATGATTTATCGGGTGGACAGAAACAGCGGGTAGCGATCGCGCGTGCGCTCGTCAGCCATCCCAAACTAGTCCTTGCTGACGAACCCACAGCGGCTTTGGATAGTAAATCAGGTCGAGATGTGGTCAATTTGATGCAAAATCTGGCAAAAGAGCAAGGTTGCACAATTTTATTGGTGACGCACGACAATCGGATTCTAGACGTTGCTGATCGCATCGTCCACATGGAAGATGGCATACTCAAGCGCAACTCCGCAGCTTCAGCGGGTCTAAGCTGTTCCACATATAACTTGCATAATTAGGGCGGGCAAGATGCCCACCCCACAAGAGTTTTATTTAATTTGATTATGTAATTTAGATGTTTTTTAGCTTAGTAGGGGCAGGTTGATAAACCCGGCCCCCTGCCCAAAGAGCTTAGACCAATGGCAAAAAAGGTGAGATAATTTAATAAAAATTAATAACCTCCGCCGATGCTAAGACTGATTACTGACTTCGACGGCCCAATTATTGATGTTTGCGATCGCTACTACCGTGTTTATCAATTTTGTCTAGAGAACACTCGATACTCAGATCAGCCAATCAAACAGCTCTCCAAAGCAGAATTTTGGCAGATGAAGCGATCGCGCATTCCCGAAAAACAAATTGCTTTGAATTCTGGTTTGAATGAAGCGCAAGCACAAGAATTTTCTCAGTTGCGTAAGCAAGTAGTACACACAGAACCTTACTTTGAGTATGATAGGCTTGCGCCTGGTGCTGTCGATGCACTATTGAAGGTTCAACAAGCTGGGATTGATTTGGTAGTCATGACCATGCGCCGAGTTTGGGAACTAGATTATGCTTTTAAAAAATATGACTTAGAGAGATTTTTTCCAAAAAATCGTTGTTATTGCTTGAGTGACGATTATATAAAAACCCGTGACATCGAAGACAAGCCCTTATTAATGGCACGAGCCATAGAAGAACTGCCACTTGCCGCTGATACATGGATGGTAGGGGATACAGAAGCTGACATTGCCGCCGCCAAAAAACACGATATTAAAGTCATGGCTGTAGAATGCGGTATCCGCGATCGCACCCAACTAGAACTTTACCACCCCGACCTGGTTGTCAAAGATTTGAGCTTCGCTGTCGATTTAATCCTTGAGCCTCAACGTCAATGAGTCATTTTCCGTGTTTTCCAAAGGAGGTGGACTTCGCTTGTGTAGTAGCGAATTATATTCGCCCAAAACTTTTAAAACATCCTCTTAAGGTGAATCAAATTGACCCACCCTACATAATTCCCCATTCCCCACTCTTCATTGCTGCTGAATTTGTTTGATTAGTTGTAGCAGTTGTTGATAATCTTCTGTTTTGCCTTGTTCGAGATTGAGGTCGGCTGCTTTTTGCAAATCTGCGATCGCGCCTTGTCTATCTCCCAGTTGAAAGCGGGTGATTCCTCGAACTGTGTAGGCTGGGGCAAAATTAGGATTTAGCTTGAGAGATTGGTTGAAATCATTAATTGCTCCTTGCTTGTCTCCCAAATCAGAACGGACTATGCCCCGACCGGCGTAGGCTGGGGCAAGTTTAGGATTAATCTTGAGTGCTTGGTTATAGTCTTTGAGTGCCCCTTGCTTGTCTTTTAATTGATAGCGAGCCAGACCTCTACCTGCATAGGCTTCAGCAAATTTGGGATTAATTTTTAGGGCTTGGTTGAAATCTGTAATTGCACCTTGATTATCGTCTAGACTATTCCGGGCGATGCCGCGATTATTATAAGCTAATACATAGTTGGGGTTAAACCGCAAGGCTTGGCTGTAATCTCCTAGTGCCCCTTTCTTATCTCCCACAGCAGAACGGACAAGACCTCTGTTATTGTAAGCATCGGCATCATTGGGATTAATTTTTAGAGATTGGTTGAAATCTGCGATCGCTCCTGAGTGATCTCCTAAAAGATAGCGAGCCAGACCCCGGTTATTGTAAGCTTTGAGATAGTTAGGATTGAGTTTGATAGCTTGGGTATAGTCAGCGATCGCCCCTCTAAAATCGCCTTGATCGTACTTATTACCAGCTTGAATATAGAAGTCATCAGCTTTTGGTGCTGTAGCTTTTGGTATGTTGGGAGGAGTGATACCGATATCTACCCCGGCTTTGGTTGCCAATCTTAAAAAAGTGTTGATAGGAATTCCCAAGTTAAAGCCCGTTTTGACGACGATGTTGGGATTTTGCTTAGAAACTTTAAAATTTTCTGTTGTGTCACCTCTGCCGTGAATTCCGATGAGTTCACCTTGAGCATTTAACACCGGGCCGCCACTCATTCCTGGTAACGTATCATTGTTATAAACCAGGGCATAACCATCGCGCAAAGCCTTTGTAGCATTAGCGGTAACTCGCCCATCAGTGAAATTGTAAATTACCTCGGAAATTGCCGCCGTTGCTTGGGGGAAACCTGCAACATAGACGGTTGCACCTTCTTTCGATGCATCAGAGTTGCCCATTTGAGCAACTGGGTAATTTTTGTCACTAGTAAATTGGGCGATCGCCAAATCTACATCTGGCATTTTTTGGACAGTGCTGTAATTGAGTTGATAGCGCTGACTATCCGGGGTGACAATTTCGTATTTCGCTTGGGCTTCGACGACATGCCGAGCTGTGAGAACAGTATAAGTATTACCTGCTTTTTTAATAATTACTCCAGTTCCAGAGCTATCTTGATGAGCAATTTGTACTGTAATAGCTTTGGCAATTTTACCCACTTCAGTTGAGGAGAGTGCCACAGCTGTTTGCGGCTGTACAAGGGTAACTGTGACTCCAATTAGCGCTGGTGCGAGTAAATCATTAAATTTCATATTGTGTCAAAAGAAGTGACGCATAGACGCTAAGCGGCTTGCCTTTGGCATCGCTAGCAGAAGATTTTGTTGATCAGTAATTAGACGGACTCTTGATTAACTGTATTGGTTCCACTTTTTAATTTATAAGTGTTAATACTCATGATTGATGGATGGGCTAAGCGACTAACAAGATATAATACACAAAAGCAGCGGGAGGTTGTTATAAGTTGACATTTACCAGACGTGCAGCGTAAAGCCCCCGTGTTTCTAACCGGGGGATATAAGCGAACAGGATTGATGAATAAACCATTAGATCCAACACTGTCAACCCAAATTGCTGAAAGCATAAACAGCAAAGCTGCTACCCCGTTTGATAATGCTTACAGAGCTGCATTAGCGACGAAGGGAGCAACATATGTTCAAGGGTTTTTGGTTTTTGATCAAAAGCCGTACAGACCTGTTGAACACGCTTGGATTGAGTTAGGCGAGTGCATAGTTGATCCAACATTACCACATTTGCGTACAAATCCTCAAAATTTATGGTATTTTGTAGCACAGCAGCTAACCGTAAAAAAACTGAAAGCAATCATCGAAGAATCGCAAGAAGATTATCCAGAAGATGATCCGCTACCTATTTATGGTGAGCCGCCCTATGAGTATTACGGTGATGTGATGTTAGGTGGTCAAGATTACTTAGATGCTTATCAAGCCGCAGAGACTAAGTGTAAAGAAATTAACGAACTCAACGCTGAGCGTAATTGATAGTTATTTGAGAGGTGAAGCTAAACGCTGTTTGAAATCGCGGATAGCAGTGCTGGTGTTACGCTTGTAGGCAATTTGCACACAACGAGCGATTGCACTTAATAAATCAAAGTTGGGAAAATAGCAGCTGTGGGTTTGTAGTTGATAATCCGCTGCTTGTAATTGATAAATCAATAACTGTTGATTTTTGAATAACCAAACTTCAGGAACACGATAGGGAAGATAATCTCGTACATCAGAATAACTGGTAACATCAATTTCAATCACTAAATCTAGTGGTGGGTCTTTTTGCCAGTCGATGCGTTTCTTTCCAGATACTGCTTGCCAGTTATCGATATAAAAGCAATAATCTGGTTCAATGCCGCTTTCATCGGGTAAGCTCATGGTAAGGGGTGTAAATGCGTCATATTCTCGCTCATTTACCTAAATTTCGCTTCATTTGCTCTAATTCTTCTTGAGTTTCCCAGCGGCGGAATTTCTCTTCTAAGTCGTCAAAACTATTACTGCTAGCTTGATTCCACCAACCATTAGTTTCTAAGCGCTGTTGGGTTTGAGCTTTGGCGCGTGCTGTTTGCGCTTCGGTAGCTTTGGCTTGTACTTCTTGTCGCCGTTGCTGAATTTTTTGCAGTAGTTCCTGAGATTGGCCGATGCGTTCTTTGAGTCCTTGCATGTGTCCCCAGCGCTGATTGCCTTCGCGTAATAAGGCGGCTTCTCTCTCTTGTGCTGCCGTTACCAAATCTTGTCTACCAGCGTCTTTGGCTTTTTGGACGCGGATATGCCAACGCTGAATTTCTTGAGCTGTGGATAAGATATCCTCTTGCGATCGCTTCTGTTGCAATTGTAAATCTGCTATTAACTTTAATGTATCTTCCTCTTGCTCGCGTAGCTGCTCTAACAGCGCGTCTAACTCTAAATGTGGATTACTACGCAAGAATTCTTCTAAACGGTTTTCTAGAAACCGACTCAAATCATCAAATAAGCCCACTGCTAGAACTCCAAAAGTCGGTGTGTGACTATTTTATTGTAGTAATTATCATCCAAGGCGAACAATAATTCAATCTTGGGAGTAGGGAAGAGAGATTTTCATGCTTTTGTGGCGTGATTGATTACAACGGTGTAATCCAATATGTAATACCCCTAACTACTTTGTTTTTAAAACCAAATTTAGGTAAATTATCCTCAGATAAACCTACATAAGTCCAATGGGGAATATCATTTTCTACAGTTTGAAACCAACTATTTTGATTTAGGGCTTGTCTTTGCTTTCGGCTGGATAGGCGTAAATCAATCGCTAGTCCCCACAGATGTTGAGAAGTCCCAGGAGGGGCAACTGTACCCAGAATTTTTGTTTCTTTACCTTGTTGTACTTTTGTCAAAGTTTGATTGTTGGCGTATTTGTGCCAAAATCGTAAATTTGTAGTAAAGTCGCGAGTGCAATCACTAGTACCATAACCAGATTTTAGCGGGATATTTTGCTGGGAGCGTGCTTTATTTAAGGCTTCTGCCGCTGGTTTTTGTAAATAACAGTTATTAGTTCCATCAACGTGACTCATTGTTAAATTAGCTTGAAATTCTTGAGTTTCTTGTTCATTATTTAAGATAACTGTTTGTGGTAATTTAACTTCTGGGTCTGTGTTGACGAATACTGCACCATATACCCGCAGCAAAGTATATTCAAAAGTTTTATGCTGAGGAATTGGGGATAAATTATTGGCGATCGCAGATAAAAAACGCTCTTGATTACTTAAAGACTGATCAGGAATAAATGATAATTTTTTGATATCTTTAGATGTATCTATGCAACGTAATAAACTATTATTCAAACACTCATTTAATGGTTGGGCGGTTGTACTTAATTGGTGATGGCTAACTTCATTGCTAGCAACTATTGTAAAAATAATAAAAAATATAATAGTAATAAATTTTATTTTGCTTAAAACTTTTTTCATAAATTAACTTGATAATTTAGATTTAATTTGATGGCAAAATTGTATAAAAATTTGAAAACTAGGTAGGTGATTGTTTTCATCTTCTATCCTTCTTAATAATTGCTGTAGGTAATGTAACTTTAATACGTCACCAGGATTTTTTTTAGAATAATTAGTATTCTTTGCCCTCAATAATTCTTTTAAGTATGCTTCATGAAATTGGGCATGAGTATTAAATTTATCATACTTACCCTTTAGTTCTGGGCAATTAATCAATAGATCATAATAACGGGTATAATTTAACAAAGGATTACTTTGTGGTTGCCTTGAATAAATTTTTCTGTTTCCTAATAACCAAGTTTCAAGGCAACGATTTTGGACAATAATAACAAGCTGTGTGCCTTCCATCTGAATGTTTTCAGCGGTTAAAAAATCATAAATTTCTTGCTGAATACAGCTAACTGTATTCTCTTCTGCATCTAAACAGACTACAAAGTAGTTATACCTTCCATTTGCACAAATATCTGCAACAGCATTAGGAAGATGATCGTAAATAATCGAGGGATAACCTTCTGCACTGAATAGATAATAGTTATTTTGAATAACTTCATCATAGTTATTAACTCGTTGTAATTCTGGTAGTAGATGGTTTAACCAAGCTGGATAAACTTTTCTTTCAGTTCTTTTTCCTTCTACAAGAAAGTATAAATTCATCCAACTGCAATACCTTCTTTGTAAGCGTCGAGATTAATCAGTTGTATAAATGCTTGATGTTTAGATTTACCTAAATTAAAATCTGTAGCATCTCTTGCTGTAACTACACCTCCTTTACGAGATATAATTTTCCAATGTTCCATTTCGACTTTATTAATTATGTATGGATGATGGCTAGTAATTATAAATTGTAGCTCTCTATTATCAAATAATAAATCGCTTAAAACATCAATACAATTAACTCCTAAACTATTTTCAAATTCATCAATTAGAATTACAGTTCCTTCAGATGATAAATAAAGTTCACTAATATGTATGAGTGTTCTCATCATTCCTGACGATATGCGTTCTTGAGTAATCCAATTACTTACACCTTTTTCTTTAATTTTAATAATAGGATAATCTAACATTATTTCAGGTAAATTCTCATCATCATCTGGCTCAATTTTGATGTCTTCTACATACTCGAAAATATTTATAAAATGTTCTTTTATTTTTTGATAAATATCTTGATTATGATTATAAACTAGCGCTAATTTTGAAAGTATTGGCAAGTTAGTTTCTTGAATTTTATCCAAAGAGGAATACTTGTCATTCACAGTTTTATTCTGAAAAACTGAATTAAGTAAATTATCAAATGAAATAGATATATCTTTTGAATTATCGCTATAAGTTACCTTGTTAAAACTATTTTTGACTGGAGCAATATCTTCCTCTTCACTCAATATTTCTACCGCACTTTGAAAAGGTGATAGTTTTGGCAATTTATTACCATTAAATTTGATATCATTTTCATGCCTTTCTATAATTAGTTTTTCATTTATATACAAATACTCTTGATTAATCTTAGATTTTTCATTTTCAAACTCTTTATTTCCTTTATCTTCTACATAAACAATTTTATTTTTTCTTTTTGTTTCAAATTCACCACTCCATTTATACTCATAATTATTTGCTGTAAAAATTACATTCCATTCCACACCATTTAATGATGCGCCTCTAGCTATTTTTTTCAAATTTATAATAGATTTAAGTATCTGAGTTTTACCAACACCAGACACACCAACTAAAAGATTGAATTCGGAAAACTTGATTGGTTCAAAGCGCCACTCTAGTTCATGGTCATAATATGTTACCTGATTGATTTTCATTTCTACCTATTGCGATAGCATTACTTTCATTAATTACATATTATATTAGCTAGTAGGTTGGGTTTCACTTCATTTAACCCAACTTACGTTGAATGCATAAATTTAGATGTTTTATACCACTACAGTAATTTTGTTTTTACTTGATAAATAACCTCTGAAGTCAAAAACATAAATGCATAACAACTTAGTGAATGTAATAACTCTTCCGTTATAAATCTACATCCATGAAACCACTGGAACAGTTAAAATTAAAAAGAACCATCAACTTACTTTACTTTTGTCGTAAAAGTTCAAAGCCCTGCCCCTGGCTGGCAACTTATTTACCACTGTTCCCTGTTCCCTTTCATCTCTAAGTATGACCATGCACAATTCCATAGAATTCCAAGACGCTTTTGATGTGATTGTCGTCGGTGCAGGTCACTCTGGTTGTGAAGCTGCCCTCGCTACGGCCCGCCTTGGCTGTCGTACCTTACTGTTGACACTCAACTTAGACAAAATTGCTTGGCAACCCTGTAACCCCGCCGTGGGTGGCCCTGCCAAATCTCAGTTGACTAATGAGGTAGATGCACTCGGCGGCGAAATTGGCAAGATGGCAGACCGTACCTACCTACAAAAGCGTATCCTCAACTCTTCACGAGGGCCCGCTGTTTGGGCATTGCGTGCCCAAACAGACAAACGTGAGTATGCAGCGGTGATGAAGGGGATTGTGGAAAATCAAGAAAACTTGACAATCCGCGAGGGTATGGCAACAGATTTAGTTCTGGGCGCTAACGATGAAGTGATTGGTATTGAGACTTACTTTGGTGTGGCGTTCGAGTGCAAAGCCGTGATTTTGACGACTGGCACATTTCTAGGAGGACGGATTTGGGTTGGTAATAAATCTATGCCAGCCGGACGTGCTGGAGAATTTGCTGCCGAAGGATTGACACAAACCCTAAATCGTTTGGGCTTTGAAACCGGACGCCTTAAAACTGGTACACCAGCACGGGTAGACAAGCGATCGGTAGACTATAGTAAAATGGCAATTCAACCAGGGGATGAGGAAATACACTGGTTTAGCTTTGACCCGGATGTGTGGGTAGAACGGGAACAGATGCCTTGTTACATCACCCGCACAACTGCCGAAACCCATCGCCTCATTCAGGAAAATTTGCATCTGTCGCCGGTTTATGGTGGTTGGGTGGAAGCCAAGGGGCCGCGTTATTGTCCCAGCATTGAAGATAAGATTGTGCGCTTTGCTGATAAAGAAAGCCACCAAATTTTTATCGAACCGGAAGGTAGAGATATACCGGAACTTTACATCCAAGGGTTTTCTACAGGGTTACCAGAAAATCTGCAACTGCAAATGTTGCGGAGTCTCCCCGGTTTGGAAAAATGTGTAATGCTACGTCCAGCTTACGCTGTGGAGTATGATTATTTACCCGCGACTCAGTGTTATCCCACGCTGATGACTAAGAAGATTGCTGGGTTGTTTTGTGCTGGGCAGGTTAACGGCACAACGGGGTATGAAGAAGCCGCAGCTCAAGGTATTGTCGCCGGAATTAACGCGGCGCGGTTTGTGCGTGGTCAAGAGATGATTGTGTTTGCACGTGAGCAAAGTTACATCGGTACTTTGGTTGATGACCTCTGTACAAAGGACTTACGGGAACCTTACCGGATGTTGACTAGTAGATCTGAGTATCGTTTGCTACTGCGGTCTGACAATGCTGACCAACGGCTGACACCGTTAGGACGGGAAGTTGGGTTAATAGACGATCGCCGCTGGAATTTATTTACCCAAAAACAAACCCAAATCGCCACTGAAAAAGAGCGGTTGCACACTACACGAGTTAAAGAGCATGATACCATAGGTAGAGCGATCGCTAACGATACCCAACAAGCAATCAAAGGTTCAATTACCTTGGCTGATTTGCTGCGACGTCCAGGATTTCATTATGTTGACCTTGATAAATATCAACTCGGAAATCCCGACCTGAGCAAAGCTGAGAAAGCAGGTGCAGAAATTGACATTAAATATTCTGGCTATCTCGCTAGGCAACAAAATCAAATTGAGCAAATTGCTCGTCAATCACATCGTCATTTACCCGCAGATTTAGATTACACAAAAATTGATACTCTTTCCAAAGAAGCAAGGGAAAAGTTAACCCAAGTAAAACCACTGACTATTGGCCAAGCAGCGCGTATTGGTGGTGTAAATCCTGCGGATATGAATGCCTTATTATTATATTTAGAATTACGTAAAACCAAGAACCAGTCCGAGTTTTCAGCGTTAACTTCAACACAACTTCATAAAGGCTGAGTATAGTAGTAAGGAGGGGATTGGTATGATAGATGACACGACTTTTAGTATTGTTATCTTCAAGTAATCTTCAAATTAAAGTTGAGTTTAATACCATCGCCCAATCAACTTGTCTTAATTAAGATGAGGGGTTGGATGTTTGATTAATAATCTTAATTTCCAGGCAGTGTGGGCGAAATTTATTCGTCCTAGCAGCTACAACCTATAACGCCTATGTTACAAGCAGCAAGTACCAGCCTTATTGTTTTAGAACCAGCAGATGACTTAATCGCGAACGAATCTTGGTCGATTGATGTCTACGCTGATGGTTTGATGGATGAACTCTTTGCCGACATTGACCACATTTTGGATGGTAGCAGGAATCTAGCTTCCCAGACTGTGAGACAGAGCAATAGGTTGAAATCGGGTCACTCACCCACCTCACTGCCTCCAGAATACATACCTCTGCAAACAGTTACAGTGCCGCAAATTGTTTTACCAAAGACACAGCGGACTGTCAAGCCAGTGTCTGGGATGAGAAACAGACAATTAGGTACAGTTGTGACTGGCAATCCAAAGCAGCAAAGAACCAGACGTATTTTAGGCAAACTGCTAATTGTGGGAACAACATTAGGAGTGGCGATCGCAGGTATTATTGGCTTAGTACAGTCTGGAGTCATCCATCTTTTAAATACCAAATTGACCCACTCAGCTTTGCAAGTAACGCAATCACAAGTATCTACAAGAGCAGAAGTTAACGCAGAGTTGGTTGACTACATGCTAGGGTCACTGGCTGCTATAGATAAGCAAGAAGGGCAAAACAATCGCAGCTATATCGCCAAATCTGGGTTTTCCCGTGAAACAACCACCACTCAAACACCCCCAGCCAGCAATCAATTTACTGGAAATTTACCACCATTACCACCTCTAGCGGCAAATTATACCTCCCCAGCCGCCAAAAATTCTGCTAGCGTTGTTGAGCGGATTTATATTCCCGTTTATCAAGCGCCATCACCAATGCGTTATGCGCTACCATCTATTCCTGGTAATTCTACGCCATTACCGCCGGTTGCGACTGCGGTGCCGGGAACTCAGCCAGATATTGTCAAAACAACTTTGAATACAGTGCGTAAAGCAGCTAAACCTGTAACTGTAAACATGTTGGCTGCGGCAGTGCGAAGCGAACTCAAACCAGTGGATGTGCGAACTGCGCCAATAGCCGTCAAGCAAACACCCAATCCTCTACCTGCGCTGCCAGTATTACCATTACGCCCAACAACGCCAGAAGCACCAACCGCTACTCAGCAGCAGGTATATCTACCAAACACTGTTGCAGATACTGCTCCTAGCCATACCCTAGAAGGATTATTAGAGTTAGGTAACAAATCTGCCGCCTTGTTTAAAATCGATGGCGTATCTCGCCGCGTTGATGTTGGTGAAAGCATTGGTTCTAGTGGTTGGACTCTAGTAGAAGTGAGTCGCGGTGAAGCTATTGTCCGCCGAAATGGGGAAGTGCGATCGATTTACGCCGGACAAAAATTGTAATTTTCACAAATTTTCTATCCTAGAAATTTTCCAAAGGACAACAAATAGAAAAAACTGTTCTCTGTTAAGCGTTCCCTATTCCCTTGTTCTTGGTCATCATGCCATCTTCTATAATTGATAAACCTGCACACATAATCTTAGGCATGAGACTGTGACCGAATCAGGAAGCTACAAAGATACTGTAAACTTACCCAAGACTAACTTTGATATGCGGGCCAACGCCCTCAAGCGTGAACCCGAAATCCAAAAATTCTGGGAAGAAAATAAAATTTATGATCGCCTTTCCCAAGAAAACCCTGGCGAATTATTTATACTCCACGATGGGCCACCCTATGCGAATGGTTCACTGCATAGCGGCCATGCTTTAGGTCAAATTCTTAAAGATATTGTTAATCGCTACCAACTGGTAAGAGGGCGTAAGGTTCGCTATGTACCTGGCTGGGACTGTCACGGTTTGCCTATTGAGTTGAAAGTTTTGCAGAATATGAAGCCAGCAGAACGGCAAAACTTGACACCGTTACAACTGCGACGCAAAGCTAGAGAATTTGCTTTAGAGGCAGTAGATGACCAAAGCAAAAGCTGTAAGCGCTTCGGGATGTGGGGTGATTTTAAACACCCTTATATGACTTTGCAGCCAGAATATGAAGCGGCGCAAATTGGTGTATTTGGTCAGATGTTTTTAAAAGGTTACATCTATCGCGGTTTGAAGCCGGTTCACTGGAGTCCTAGTTCTAAAACTGCTTTGGCGGAAGCTGAGTTGGAATATCCTGAAGGTCACACTTCTCGTAGTATTTATGCTGCTTTCCCAATTATGAGTCTTGGGGAAGCTGTTAAGGCTGTGTTGGGAGAATATCCAGATTTGGGTGTGGCTATTTGGACTACCACCCCTTGGACGATTCCAGGGAATTTGGCTGTGGCGGTGAATCCTGACTTGAATTATGCAGTGGTGGAAATCTCACGCAGAGGCGCAGAGACGCAGAGAGGATTTAAGTATCTGATTGTTGCTGCTGAGTTGGCGGAGAGTTTATCTTCGACTTTGGGAGTTGAGTTGATTGTGAAAGCTACGTTTAAGGGGAGGGATTTAGAACACAGTATTTACCGTCATCCTCTGTTTGACCGTGAAAGTCCGGTTGTTGTGGGTGGCGATTATATTACTACTGAGTCAGGTACGGGGTTGGTACATACTGCTCCAGGTCATGGTCAAGAAGATTATGTTGTTGGTCAGCGTTATGGTTTGCCTATCTTGGCACCGGTGGATGATAATGGTAACTTTACCCAAGAGGCGGGAGAATTTGCCGGGTTGAATGTGTTGGGTGATGGGAATCAGGCGGTAATTGATGCTTTGATGGCGGCGGGTTCGCTGTTGAAGGAGGAACTTTATCAACACAAGTATCCTTATGATTGGCGGACGAAAAAGCCGACGATTTTCCGGGCGACTGAACAATGGTTTGCGTCGGTTGAGGGATTTCGGGAAGAAGCTCTAAAGGCGATCGCTACGGTAAGATGGATTCCATCCCAAGGTGAAAATCGCATCACGCCCATGGTGGCGGAACGTTCTGACTGGTGTATTTCTCGTCAGCGGTCTTGGGGTGTACCAATTCCCGTTTTCTATGATGAGGAAACGGGGGAACCACTGCTGAATGAGGAAACTATCAACTACGTTCAAGCAATTTTCGCCCAAAAAGGTTCTGATGCTTGGTGGGAAATGTCGGTGGAAGAGTTATTACCTGAATCTTATCGCCACAATGGTCGGTCTTACCGCAAAGGTATGGATACGATGGATGTCTGGTTTGATTCTGGTTCGTCTTGGGCAGCAGTTACACAGCAACGTCCAGATTTATGTTACCCCGCTGATATGTATTTGGAAGGTTCAGACCAACATCGCGGTTGGTTTCAGTCAAGTTTGCTGACTAGTGTGGCGGTAAATGACGTTGCACCTTACAAAACTGTTTTAACTCACGGCTTTGTCCTGGATGAACAGGGGCGTAAGATGAGTAAGTCAGAAGGAAATGTAGTTAATCCACACACAATTATTGAAGGCGGAAAAAATCAAAAAGCAGAACCAGCTTATGGTGCGGATGTCTTGCGGTTGTGGGTATCGTCGGTAGATTACTCTGCTGATGTGCGTATCGGTAAAAATATCATCAAGCAACTCAATGATGTGAGAGGCAAGATTCGCAATACGGCAAGGTTTTTGTTGGGTAGCTTGCATGATTTCGACCCCGAAAAGGATGCTGTACCCTTCGAGGAGTTGCCAGAACTCGACCGCTACATGCTACACCGCATGATGGAAGTGTTTCAGGATGTAACAGAAGCCTTTGATAGTTTCCAATTCTTCCGCTTTTTCCAAACAGTACAGAATTTCTGCGTGGTGGATTTATCCAATTTTTATTTGGATGTTGCCAAAGATAGACTGTATATCAGCGCCCCTAATGCTTTGAGGCGTCGCAGTTGTCAAACAGTACTGCAATTAGCTTTAGAGAATTTAGCACGGGCGATCGCCCCTGTATTATGCCACATGGCCGAAGATATCTGGCAATATCTCCCCTACAAAACACCCTACAAATCGGTATTTGAAGCCGGTTGGGTACAACTTGAGGAGAAATGGTATAATCCCGAACTAGCAGATTTTTGGCAACAAGTTCGGCAAATCCGCACTGAAGTTAACAAGGTATTAGAGCAAGCCAGGATAGATAAAGTGATTGGCTCTTCCCTAGAGGCGAAAGTCTTGCTTTACATCAAGAATGAACAGTTACGTTCTTCAGTAAAAGCACTGAATCCAGAGCAAGGTAATGGTATCGATGAGCTTCGTTATTTATTCCTCACCTCCCAAGTAGAAATGTTAGATTCACCAGACAAACTGCCAGATGTAAAATACAACTTACAGTCAGATACCTGGGGTATTGGAGTAGTAGACGCAGACGGGCAAAAATGCGATCGCTGCTGGAATTACTCAGTTCATGTAGGAGAATCAGCAGCACATCCCCTAATTTGTGAAAGGTGCGTTGCAGCCTTAGCTGGGGATTTTTAGGGACTAAGTTCTGATTAGACCTCTTGCAAAAGTCGGGTACTCGCCAGAAAATAAATTTTCTGGCTGATAACTTAAGTCGGTTTCAACCGACTAATAACAGTATTTTTAGTCCGTTTCAACGGACTTTTGCTATTAGGCAGAGACTTGAGTCTCTGACGGTTCAAGTATTTTTGCAAGAAGTCTATTATTACTCTCAAGCAGGCGATCGCTACGTTAAAATATGTGGCGATCGTTCTTGCAGGATTATTAGTGTTTGACAAAAGAATTCTGGCTTAACTGACTACTGTTGCAACCTTCTAATTCTGTTGAGTGCATTTTGGTAATCATCTGTTTTTCCTTGTTGTTGATAGAGTTCGGCAGCTTTGGTGAAATCAGCGATTGCCCCTTGTTTATCTCCCAACTCATTGCGGACAACTCCCCGGTTGTTGTAGGCATTAGCATGGTTGGGATTAATCTTGAGGGCTTGGTTGTAATCAGTGATTGCCCCTTGTTTATCTCCCAAGTCATCGCGGACATTTCCCCGGTTGTTGTAGGCTTTGGCATCGTTGGGATTAATCTTGAGGGCTTGGTTGTAATCGGCTAGTGCCCCTTGTTTATCTCCCAAGTCATCGCGGACATTTCCCCGGTTGTAGTAGGCTTGGGCATAGTTGGGATTAATCTTGAGGGCTTGGTTGTAATCAGTGATTGCCCCTTGTTTATCTCCCAAACTAGAGCGGACGACTCCCCGGTTGTAGTAGGCTTGGGCATCGTTGGGATTAATCTTGAGGGCTTGGTTGTAATCGGCTAGTGCCCCTTGTTTATCTCCCAAGTCATCGCGGACATTTCCCCGGTTGTTGTAGGCATTAGCATCGTTGGGATTAATCTTGAGGGCTTGGTTGTAATCGGCTAGTGCCCCTCTGAAATCTCCCAACTCATTGCGGACAATTCCCCGGTTGTAGTAGGCTTGGGCTAAGTTGGGATTAATCTTGAGGGCTTGGTTGAAATCAGTGATTGCCCCTTGTTTATCTCCCAAGTCATCGCGGACAACTCCCCGGTTGTAGTAGGCTTGGGCATAGTTGGGATTAATCTTGAGGGCTTGGTTGTAATCAGTGATTGCCCCTTGTTTATCTCCCAAACTAGAGCGGACATTTCCCCGGTTGTAGTAGGCTTGGGCTAAGTTGGGATTAATCTTGAGGGCTTGGTTGAAATCAGTGATTGCCCCTTGTTTATCTCCCAAACTAGAGCGGACATTTCCCCGGTTGTTGTAGGCTTGGGCATAGTTGGGATTAATCTTGAGGGCTTGGTTGAAATCAGTGATTGCCCCTTGTTTATCTCCCAAGTCATCGCGGACAATTCCCCGGTTGTAGTAGGCTTGGGCATCGTTGGGATTAATCTTGAGGGCTTGGTTGTAATCAGTGATTGCCCCTTGTTTATCTCCCAAGTCATCGCGGACATTTCCCCGGTTGATGTAGGCATTAGCATAGTTGGGATTAATCTTGAGGGCTTGGTTGTAATCAGTGATTGCCCCTTGTTTATCTCCCAACTCATTGCGGACAACTCCCCGGTTGTAGTAGGCTTTGGCATAGTTGGGATTAATCTTGAGGGCTTGGTTAAGATCGGCTAGTGCCCCTCTGAAATCTCTCTTTTCATACTTATCCCCAGCTTGAAGATAGAAATCATCTGCTTTCGGTGCTGTAGCGATTGGTGTACTGGGAGGAGTAACACCTGTATTCACCCCAGCTTTCGCCGATAGTTTCAAAAACGTATTAATGGGAATCCCCAAATTAAAACCTGATTTGGTCAGTATTGTGACATCCTTATCAGAGATAGCAATGTTTCCGGTAGTGTCTGCCCTCCCATGAATTCCGATTAGTTCACCTTTTTCATTCAACACCGGGCCGCCACTCATTCCCGCTAGCGTATCATTGGTGTAAACTAAAGCATAGCCATCACGCAAGGGTTTTGAAGCATTAGCAGTAATTTGTCCAGGAACAAAAATATAAATACTGTTAGAAATTGCTGCCGTTGTTTTGGGAAAACCTGCGACATAAGCGGTTGTCCCTTCTTTAGATTCATCGGAGTTACCTATCTTGGCAACGGGATAATTTTGATTACTGGTAAACTGCACAACGGCTAAATCGACATCTGGCAGCTTCTTGACGGTGCTATGGTTGAGTGCATAACGTTGCCCATCTGGAGTGATAATTGCATATTTGGCTTGGTTTTCAATCACATGCCTAGCTGTGAGAACAGTATAAGTATTGCCTTCCTTTTTAATAATTACCCCAGAACCAGGAGCATCTTGATAGTCAATTTGCACCGTAATTGCTTTGGCAAGTTCAGACACTTCTGCTGAGGATAACGCTACAGTAGCTTGTGGTTGGATAAAAGCAACTGTTACTCCCAAAAGTACTGGTGCAAGTGCATAATGAAATTTCATAATTGGATTTTTTATCAGCTTTTGTTTTATTGTGCAAAAAATTGATTATACTGTCTATTCTGTTGATAATTAGCTAAAAACCTCATGAAATTTCAATAAACATAGGGAGTGGGGAGTGGGGAGTGGGGAGTGGGGAGTGGGGAGTGGATCAAAGACTCATTAACGAAGCTAAAAGACTCGCTCACCAGTATCAAAGACTCGCTCACGAGTATCAAAGACTCATTAACGAAGCTAAAAGACTCGCTCACCAGTATCAAAGACTCGCTCACGAGTATCAAAGACTCATTAACGAAGCTAAAAGACTCGCTCACGAGTATCAAAGACTCATTAACGAAGCTAAAAGACTCGCTCACCAGTATCAAAGACTCATTAACGAAGCTAAAAGACTCGCTCACCAGTATCAAAGACTCGCTCACCAGTATCAAAGACTCATTAACGAAGCTAAAAGACTCGCTCACGAGTATCAAAGACTCATTAACGAAGCTAAAAGACTCGCTCACCAGTATCAAAGACTCGTTCACGAGTATCAAAGACTCATTTACGAAGCTAAAAGGCTCGCTCACGAGTATCAAAGATTCATTTACGAAGTTTTCAATCACATGAGGTACGGTTTAGCCCCTACTCCCTACTCCCTACTCCCTACTCCCTACTCCCTACTCCCTACTCCCTACTCCCTACTCCCTACTCCCTACAACTTCTGCAACAACTCCTGAGTCAACTGAAAGAACGCTTTTGAACCAGCAGACTGAGGAGCATTTAAAACAACTGGCATAAAACTATCAACAGCTTTAGCAACATTGACATCAACTGGTATTTGGGCTTTACAAATTTTTTCTACACCAAAATCCTCAACAACGCGGTGCATTACTTGTTTGTAATATCTGCCGTTTAACAAGTTAGAACTAGCCATGCTGAAGACAATTCCCAACATTTTTATATCTATCTTGGCTTCATGTTCATGACTATCTTTTAATTGAGCAATGCGCCTTTCCAGCAGTTGAATACCCACCACAGATAAAGGTTCTGGCTTAGCAGGAAGGATGTAGAAATCACTGGCAGCTAAAGCACTTCGAGTCAAAAGATTATAACCAGGAGCGCAATCCAAGAGGATAAAATCATAATCTTGACGTACTGGTTTTAAAATATTATTAATCAAGACTCTTTCAAAGCGATTCCAAACGGTTTCAAAGTCTTGTTCACCCAAGGCAGTTGCTTGTTGATGTAGCATTTCCGACACGACAAATTCATCATATAAGTCGATATCTCCTGGTAACAATTCTAGTCCTGGAAGGTTACAAACTTGAGATTGAACGATGTCTTGAATCGTTTGTTTTGCTTCTGGTGTCGGATTGATAACTTCGTCTATTAAATATCTAAACGTCTTACTTTGCTTACGACGCTTAGCAAACTCCAAAGGCGACATGAGACTGAGTGTGGCACTAATTTGGCTATCTAAATCGAGAACAAGTACCCGTTTGCCGTGATTTTTCGCTAAACAAGTAGCTAAATTGACGGTGAGAGTAGTTTTCCCAACGCCGCCTTTCATATTTGCTGTAGAAATTACATATCCCATTGGTTAAGTCCTCTGATGACGCATTCCCATCTAGGTAGCGTACACATTTCCTGAACTATTAAAACTTCCACTAAATTTAAGATTTTCGGGAACTTTCAAAGAGTGATTTTAGCAATGTTTCGTGGGATTGCTGAATTTGGATGTGAAAATTATTCTGTATGATTTCAGAAGCCTTGTAGAGACGTGCTATTGCGTGTTTGTGCATTCAGCTTCTTATATAAATACTTTGGTGCTGCTGAATAATTGGGTAAAAAGCTTACGCAGAGGAGCCAGGCGCGTAGACGGGTTTCCCAACTTGAGCGAACTGGCGTCGCGCACCAGACGCAGAGAGTAGTTTTACAGTCTCTTTGATTTCTAGGTGATATATCCCCGACATTCTAAATCAGGTGTTCGTTACTCGATATAACAAAATCTTAACCTGATAGTGACGTTATAATATCTATCAGTTTTAAAGTTTTACTGAACCTCTAAGTAGCAAAAAATGCTCAAAAAAAATGATTTTATACTTAATCGTTGATTGAGCAGACAGACCAACATACCTTAGCCTTTGGGGAAGCCAGTTCATAAGTGGATACTTCTGCGAACCTTCTGTAAAGGATTCTGATTGATCAGATTGTATACACAAGTTCTATCTATCATCTCTTTGAGGACTAAATACCATGTTTACTAAGTTTACTAAGCAAGTAAAAAATATGCTCAAGAAAACCCCCCTTATCAGATGGGAGTATATTGATCAAAACATTGAGGTACGCAAAAAACAATACAGAATACAATTTATAGAACAATTTTTACCAAAGAACGGAATTGGTGCAGAACTAGGAGTATTCAAAGGTCATTTGTCCCCCATTCTTCTAGAGTATACCAATGCAAAAAAACTACACCTTGTCGACCCTTGGTATACCTTCAAACCTCTTTGGCAATGGGCAAGCGGCAACAAAAGTACGGTTGATGGTTTAATCAAAGTTCTGCGAAGCTTCAAGAAAGAACTTGAAGATGGACGCATCGTGGTACATGTGGGCGATGATCTTCAGGTACTTCCCACATTTCCTGATAAATATTTTGACTGGGTTTACATCGATACGTCTCATGCATATGAACAAACTAAGCAGGAGTTGCAGATATTAGCCAGCAAAGTCAAGGACGACGGTGTAATAGCAGGGGATGATTGGCAGCCAGACACAAGTCATAGGCATCATGGAGTTTGTAAAGCTGTAAATGAGTTTATTGTTTCTGAAAAGTATGAGATTATATATTCCAATGAACACAATTTACAATGGGCAATAAAGAAGGGCTAACAAAACGCTGATTTATCCTTTTGCTCTTGCACTACTGGCAGTTGATTTTTGCTCTTGCTTTTTGTACTTTTTAAAAAAGACGCATTCCTATCTAGGTAGCTTACACATTTGCTGAGCTGTTAAAACTTCCACTAAATTGAAGAGTGATTTTAGCAATGTTTCGTGGGGTTGCTGAATTTGGATGTGAAAATTATCTGTATGATTTGAGAAGTCTTGTAGAAAGTGCCAACAAGAGCGATTTTAAGATATTGTGGAGAGTAGCGATTGAGTAGACTGAGGAGAAGCGATCGCAAAAATTCACTTTTACCACTGCCAGTTGTACAACCAACCAAAAAGTGACAAGTATTCGGATCAGATAAATCAGCCTCTAATAATCGTTCTTCTAAGGTGCAGTTGCAGGTAATACTTGCGATTTTATATAATTGCGTCCTTTGCGTCCTTTGCGGTTCGTTAAAAAATTAACTTTGACAAAGAGTTTTTAGCCTTAACTGAGCCGTATTCGATTATAAGTAATTCTGCAAAACGTTGAATTCATCCTTGCAATCCTTGCCAAACATCGAGAAGTGGTTGTGCTTGGCTAGAATCTTTGTTAATAGCTTTCTCTAAATAACTAGAGAATCTTACCTCATAAAATAGCTGTCGCATACTAGACGTAAATAAAGCTCAATATAACAAAATCTTAACCTAAGAGTGACATTATGTTATTTATCAGTTTTTCATTTTTAGAGAACTTTTCTCAGGATTTTGATGTTCATATTGTATAGAAAAGTTCTATCATCCCTTTGGAGGCTAACACGATGTTTACCAAGTTTACTAAGCAAGTAGAAAATGTGATTAAGAAAACCCCCCTTGTTAAATGGGAGTATGTTGATCAAAACATTGAGATACGCAATAAACGATACAGAATTCAATTTATAGAACAATTTTTACCAAAGAACGGAATTGGTGCCGAACTAGGAGTATTCAAAGGTCATTTGTCCCCCATTCTTCTAGAGTCTACTAATGCAAAAAAACTACATCTTATCGACCCTTGGTATACCTTAAAACCTCATTGGCTATGGGCAAACGGCAACCAAAGTACGGTTGATGGTTTGATCAAAGTTCTGCGAAGCTTCAAGGAAGAACTTGAAGATGGACGTATCGTGGTACATGTGGGTGATGATCTTCAGGTACTTCCCACGTTTCCTGATAAATATTTTGACTGGGTTTACATCGATACGTCTCATGCATATGAACAAACTAAGCAGGAGTTGCAGATACTAGCCAGCAAAGTCAAGGACGACGGTGTAATAGCGGGAGATGATTGGCGGCCAAACCCAAGTCATAGACATCATGGAGTTTATAAAGCTGTAAATGAGTTTATTGTTTCTAAAAAGTATGAGATTATATATTCTAATGAACACAATGTACAGTGGGCAATAAAGAAGAGCAACTAATTTATCACGTTTGACTTCATCGTGAAAGCTTATTGAGGGATAACCGCTCCTATGCTCCCATTGAAGTAAGAGTGTCAAGGTAGCTGAATGCTTTTTGCCCATAAACTTTGTAAACGGTGCAATTGAGCGCCTACTTGATAGAGTAAATCACCTTTGCCTAAGAGATAAGCTGCTGCTGTTTGTTTGCCTCCTAGAATAATGCTGGAGTCGGCTTCGCTGGCAGTACGCAAAGCTACTCGTCCTGGTAGATTTGAGCGGATGATTGGCGTTACGACCTTGGCTTCTGGGCGTTGAGTGGCGATAATGAGATGAATTCCCGCAGCTCTTGCCATTGCTCCCAGTCTTTTGATACTTTGTTCTAGTACTGTACGGATTTCTTTTTCTGCCATAAAATCGGCGTATTCGTCAAAAATACAGACGATGCGAGGTAAAGGTGGCGTAGAGCGATGATTGTAAGCGCTTAAATCAGCACACCCAGCTTTTTCAAACTTTTGGTAGCGAGACTCCATCTGTGCAACCAATTCATCCATCAGTTTGATCGCGCGATCGCTATCTTTTACAATAGGTGAATATAACCAAGGTATTTGCTCAAACTCAGGAAATGTGACTCGCTTGGGGTCAACAAGAGCGATTTTAAGATATTCTGGAGAATGACGATTGAGTAGACTCAGAAGGAGCGATCGCAAAAATTCACTTTTACCACTGCCAGTTGTACCACCAACCAAAAAGTGACAAGTATTCGGGTCAGATAAATCAGCCTCTAACAATCGTCCTTCTAAATTTACCCCAATTGCAATTTTTACTGGTGCAGTTGCAGGTAATACTTGCGACTTTATATAATCCTCAAATTTAGCAACTTGCCTATCTTGACGAGGCAAATCTACACTTACATAACCCGCCTGCGGAGCAATCAGCGGCGGATTTTCCAAACCCAATTGTACTTGTAAATCCGCAGACGATTTTAAGAGCGAATTAACTCTCACACCAAGATGTGGTTTTAATTTCACTCGGATAAAACAAGGAGCAACAGCAGCACCTTCATAATCTACACCAATCCCAAAAGATAGGAAAGTTGTAACCAATTGTTCACCCATAGCACTAGCGTCTGGAGAACTCTGGTTACTAGTTGTGGAATTTTCGTCTTGTTTGTTATTTTCAGATGGCGAAATAAAATAAGTCTGACACTTCTGCTTTTGTGGGCAAATGTTGCATAGATTTGGTTGAGTTGTAACAGGTGGTGGATTATTGTTAGGAGGTTCCCAACTCAGCCATTGCTGCATCTGCTGTAGTTTATGGTGAATCAACTGATGTACACTATTTTCTAGTTGTTCCCAAGAATATTTATACTCTTTAAATTCTGGTAAAACACAATAAACTGCTGAATCAACAGCTACCTTTTTTTTACACCAAAGCATGTAGCTATAAAGAGCAACCTGAGCCAATTGTGC
Source organism: Desmonostoc vinosum HA7617-LM4 (assembly GCA_019359515.1). Taxonomy (GTDB): domain Bacteria; phylum Cyanobacteriota; class Cyanobacteriia; order Cyanobacteriales; family Nostocaceae; genus Desmonostoc; species Desmonostoc vinosum. The sequence goes on from JAHHHC010000001.1 coordinate 368,597, forward strand.
TGATGAATCTACAGGTTGATAAGTTTTAAATTCCAGTACACAAAGCCGCTTAGCTTCAAAATTATAAACTAAACAATCAAACTCTCCTGCTATTCTTTGTTGCGTTCCATCAGGTAACTGAAGGTAATGCTCAAGCTTCCGTTCTTCTGAAATAAATGTGTTACGAATCAGCGTCTCTGCATTACAGTAACGTCTATTTATGATCAGTAATTCTGCAAAACGTTGAATTAATCCTTGCAATCCTTTCCAAACATCAAAAAGTGGTTGTGCTTGGCTAGCATCTTTTTCAACAGCTTTATCTAAATAATTAGAAAATTTTATTTTATAAAATAGCTGTCGCATACTAGAAGCAACTTCCTCAACATTTAATTGAGATGCACCCAACTCAAATATTGCTTTAAACCTTGGCTCAGTAGCAGCTAAATTAATAAAATCATTAGCTAATTGATGAAAAACATTACCAATCCCAATTTTATTATTTGGTGGTATAAATAAAGTATTGCCGCCAAAGTGCTGATGTAAATAAAACAAACGAGGACATTCAAAAGCAACTCTGACTTTAGTGGCAGATAAAGATACATTTTTAGATTTTTCTGTTGACTGTTCAGAAGCATGATTGATCATATTAAAAATATTATTTGCAAATTTCATCCTATGATTCAGCAACGCCAAGTCGAGGTTTAGGCAATATATCAATATCTCCTATGCAAATGCAGATATTGAAAATTAAGCTGCTTTGGATTCGTGTAAAAATAAGTTGAACAATTTAATATTTGTAGTGCGGGCATCTTGCCCGCGCGAGCAAGATGCTCGCACTACTTATTTTTACTTGATGCCTTTTGATCCCGAAACAGACCAATGTATTTCTTTTTTGTTTAGTCTTGTTATAGCTTGTACAGGTTTATTTAATTGTCAACTTATAACAACCTCTTTTTCATACCCTTCCTCCCAAACCAACCGTCTCCCATAAGTTGTAATTACGAATTACTCTGGCTGGTGGTAGGAATTTTTTCCTCTGCGATGGGAGTTAACTGTTGGGGTTTGCGGGAGCGATTGAAGCGATCGCGAATGTTACCTATGATGATGTACAGAATTGGTACGGCAAATAGACTCAACACAGTTGAAACAATCATTCCCCCAGCAATTGCTGTACCGAGAGATTTTCTACTGACTGCTCCTGCTCCTTCTGGGTTTACTAATGGCCAAACACCTAAAATAAAGGATAGGGAAGTCATGAGAATGGGGCGTAAGCGCTCTTGTGATGCTCTGACTGCGGCTTTGGTAATTGAAAGTCCTTGTTCGCGCAGTTGGTTGGCGAATTCTACAATCAAGATGGCGTTTTTACTTGCCAGACCAATCAACATGACTAAACCAACCTGACAAAACACATCGTTGGCCAGACCCCTTAGTAACTGTGCCCCCAAAGCTCCTAAGATTGCTAAGGGGACTGCAAGCATAATAATCAAAGGGTCAACGTAATTTTCATACTGAGCAGCCAGTACCAAGAAGACAAATACAAGTCCCAACATAAATATCAAGGGGGCTTGACCGCCAGATTGCTTCTCTTCAGCGGTGATACCTGACCATTCGTAGCCCATACTAGCTGGTAAAACTTCTTTTGCTAGTTGTTCCATTGCAATTGTTGCTTGCCCGGAACTGTAACCAGGAGCAGCAGCACCGTTAATTTCAATGGCGCGGAACAAGTTGTAGTGATTAATCGTTTGTGCGCCTGTTTTCGGAGTAATTTTTACAAGGTTACTCAGGGAAACCATCTGATTGTTGGCAGAACGGACATATATCTTACCGATGTCTCCAGGGTTAGAGCGAAACTGAGCATCGGCTTGAATATAAACTCGGTAAGTCCGCTGTAGTAAGTTAAAGTCGTTGACATACTGAGAACCCATGTAGCTTTGTAGGGTATTAAAGATATCATCTACGTCAACTTGCATGGCTTTGGCTTTGTTGCGGTCAACTTCGATGTACATTTGTGGTGTATTGGCACTAAAAGTACTAAACACACCCTGCAATCCTGGTGTTTGATTTCCACGCTGGAGAAACTGACCCATAACTTGCAGCATGTTATTTAAGCCACTGTTACCTGCTCTGTCTTGCAATTGAAATTGGAAGCCGCCAAAGTTACCCAACCCTTCAATAGATGGTGGGTTAACGGAGAAGATTCTTGCTTCGGGAATTGCTCCTAATACTCCTTGCAACTTGCCAATGACGGCTTGGGCTGACTGTTGTTCACCTTTGCGTTCTGCCCAAGGTTTGAAGGCTGTAAAAATTACGCCACTGTTGGCACTGCTACCACTAAAACCAAAGCCACCAACAACAAAAGTATCCATGACTTCTGGTAGCTTGAGGATTTCTTTTTCTGCTTGAATCATCACCTTGGTGGTGTAGTTGAGTGAAACTCCTTCTGGTGCTTGGATAATGGTAATGAAATAGCCTTGGTCTTCATCGGGAATAAAGGCTGTGGGTACGGAGATGTACAGCCAGCCAGTAAGACCTAAAGATGCAATAAAGACTACTAAGACAATAGCTTTGTTTTTTGTGAGACGATTAAGCGATCGCTCATATCCTCGACGCGTCCACTCAAGAAATCGGTTAATCTGGTCAAAAATCTTACCCAACCACCCACCGGCTCTTTGCCCTCGACGCAGTAGTAAAGCTGACAATGAAGGAGTAAGAGTAATGGCCAGAAAGGTAGAAATTGCCATCGAAAAGGCGATCGTCAAAGCAAATTGTCTATAAATCTGCCCTGTAGAGCCGGGAAAGAATGCCACGGGGACAAATACAGCCATCATTACCAAGGAGGTAGCAATTACTGCCCCAAATAACTCTCTCATCGACTCAGAAGCTGCTTGACGTGGCGGTAATCCTTCGTCCTCAATCAAGCGCATGGTATTTTCCACGACGATGATCGCATCATCAACTACCAACCCTGTAGCTAATGTCAAACCAAATAAAGTTAAGGTGTTGATGGAAAATCCAAAAACTTTGATGAAGGCAAAAGTGCCAATCAATGTTAGGGGAATGACAATCACGGGGATGAGTGTAGTCCGCCAGTCTTGGAGGAAAATAAAAATTACTAAGACAACAAGAGCGATCGCTTCTATTAAGGTCTTCACAACCTCTGCGAGAGACTCTTCCACAAATAAGCTTGTGTCAAATGCGACCTTATACTCCATTCCTGGCGGAAAACTTTTCTCCAGTCGCAACATTTCCGCTTTGACAGCCTTAGCTACTTCCAAGCTGTTACTTCCAGGTGTGCCAAATATTCCTAAACCGACGCCTTCCTGACCGGAAAATCTCAGAAAAGAACTGTAATTTTCGGCACCCAGTTCTGAGCGTCCTACATCTTTGAGCTTAACTAGTGTGCCATCAGCAGTTGTCTTCAGCACTATATCTTCAAATTCTGCTGGTTCTGTGAGTCTACCAACGGCGGTCAAATCTATTTGATATGTTTGATCATCTAGTGCTGGCTGTTGTCCAATTTGTCCCGCACCTAGTTGGATATTTTGTTCTTCAAGTGCATCAATTACATCTTGGGCAGTGAGGCTACGACTTGCTAATCGATTTGGATCGAGCCACAACCGCATCGCATAGCGGCGTTCACCAAAAATTTGCACCTCACTAACACCGTTGATTCTTTTGATAGCATCAACTATGTAGAGATCAGCATAATTACTTAAAAATATATTATTGTATTGTTTGTTCTTCGAGTACAACCCCAGCGCCAAGAGAATATTGTTAGACTGCTTTTTGACGCTAACGCCAGTCCGTTGTACAGCTGCTGGTAAAAGCGGCTGGGCAATAGCTACCCGATTTTGCACATCAACAGCCGCAATATCTTTATTCCGTGATGGGTCAAATGTCGCTGTAATTGTACTAGTACCATCATTACTACTGCTCGAAGTCAGGTATTTCATACCCTCGACCCCGTTAATTTGCCGCTCAATGATTGTCGTCACCGTATTTTCGACAACTTCCGCATTCGCGCCAGGGTAGTTAGCAGTAACAATAATTTGAGTAGGACTAATATCTGGATACCTTGCCGTAGGTAGTGTTGGAATACTAACCGCACCTACTAGCAGCAAGATAATCGCACAGACGCTTGTAAATACAGGTCTTTTGATGAAGAAATCGACGAACATGGGGAGTGGGGAGTAGGGAGTAGGGAGTGGGGATTGCTGACAGGTATAGGTTTTTAATATTTTGCGTTTTGAATGACGCAAAGAAGGGGAGACGCGGGGACGCGGGGACGCGGGGAAAGATTTTAGAACATGGGGAGTGGGGAGTGGGGAGTAGGGAGTGGGGATTGCTGACAGGTATAGGTTTTTAATATTTTGCGTTTTGAATGACGCAAAGAAGGGGAGACGCGGGGACGCGGGGAAAGATTTTAGAACATGGGGAGTGGGGAGTGGGGAGTAGGGAGTGGGGATTGCTGACAGGTATAGGTTTTTAATATTTTGCGTTTTGAATGACGCAAAGAAGGGGGGACGCGGGGACGCGGGGAAAGATTTTAGAACGAAAAAATAGGCGTTTTCGGATTGAATGTAAAATACCTACACCTGTAAGATTGGGGATTGGGGGGATAAGGGAGAAATTTTCTCCGTGTCCCCCCGTCCCCGCGTCCCCGTGTCCTCTTTCCCATTCCCCAACTAAGATTCTGTAACAATGGAAACACCGTCTTTCAAATCTAGTAAACCTGAGACGATAATTTTATCTTGTGGTTGTAATCCTGTGATCACTTGGTAATTATTACCTGTGCTATTACCTAACTTGACTTGCTTTCGTCGAGCTACTTGTTGTATTAGACCTTGAGGTGATTTTTCTATTTCAGCTATGTAAACAAAAGTTTCGCCACCCACGCGAGATACTGCTGTTTTGGGAATTAATACCCCTGGACGCTGATTCCAAATCACTTTCGCCCGCACCAATTGATCGGCACGTAGTTGACCTTTAGGGTTGTTAAATAGGGCTTTTAGCTGTAAGGTTCGTGTCTTGTTAGTGATGTTGGGAGCAATAAAAAATATTCTGCTATTGCCTAATTTCTCGCCTTGTGCATTCATTACCTCTACTGGCATCCCCTTACGTAATTTAGTCTCTAGTTCCAACGGCACAGAAATTTTAACTTCTAAAGGTTGATTTTGAGAGATGGTTGCTAATTGTGTAGAAGTGTTAACCAAGTCACCTGTTTTTACAGATATCTCACTAATTATGCCTGTAAAGGGAGCAGTAATCTTGTCGTTTTGGATCTGGACTTGTTGTTGATTACTAGCTCGATTTTGCTGCAAGGCTTTTTCCGCCTGTAATATAATAGCTCGCTGTGCTTGAATTTTGTGATCAATTGCAGTGAGTTGAGCTTCAGTTGCTGCAAGTGTGTTGGCATATTGCTCGCTAGTCTGTCTAGGTACAGCTCCTTGAGCCGCCAAACTAGCATACCTTTGGTATTCCCGCCGATTCAATTCCACATCCGCAACTTTGGTTCGTCGTTCGTCTTCCAAAGATTTAAGTGCGGTGCGAATACTCTCTAGCTGTACAGCAGCTACCTGAGTATCGGTACTAATTCCACTGTCTACTGCTGGTTGTGGTTTAAAATCTACTTGAGCGATCAATGCTCCTGTTGTGACTGCATCTCCGGGTTTGACAAATATCTGGGTAACTTGGCCTGGAATTTTCGACTGAAGCTTTAGTGAGCGTCGAGATTCAAGACTAGCAATAAAATCTGAGCTTTCTTCGACTGGGCCGATTTGTACTGCTGATAATTTTACTCTTACCCCTTGCGGTTGAGTCTTAGCAGTTGGAGGTGTTGGGTTTTGCCTGAGAAAAATCCAGGCGATCGCAGCTCCGCCAGCGAATAATAATAGTGTTAATAATAACCAAAGCCATCGCCTTTTTTTTGGAGGTGGTTCAAATGAAGGTGGTGGAAGATTATCTTCAAAATCGGTTTGAGGCTGAGGAAATGTCATGGTTTACTGGGAATTTATAAGACAAGTTAGCAACAACTTAATCAAGATTGTATTTGTTGATCAGCTGTTCTACATTTAACTTGATACACACTGTTTTTGATAATTTTTTCTAATCTATCTAAAGGTCATTGACACACAGCTAGTCTGTCTAAGTTGTTGAGTGATTATTAGATTAATTAATAATTAGACAATTGAGATGCTGTAAATAACACTCTGAACAATAAATACCCTAAAACTATTGACTAGAAACAACTTTTATGATTATTTCATAATTTAAATCAGACTGCCATAGCGATCGCATTTAATTTACACAGACTCTTAGTAAAAGTTCTAATACAAAATTTGAGAAATATTTAGTTTTGTCAAAAATTGATTTTTATATAAGAATATTTGTTTGTATTTTCAGCATCTGCGGGAAATGCCTTATACATTTAAAAATGCATAATTCTCGGATTTTATTGTATTGTTGGTAACAAAAAGCTAGAAATATTTTACGGGAATATGGATTGCGATCGCTCATTTTAAGCTCATAGATAGCATTCTTAATTCCGTATCTTTTTGTAAAGTGCTAAATGCTACATCCTGACTCATATTCAGAATGCGTTTTTATATCTTGAGGAGGACTTAATATGGATAGTATAAATACTAAATAAATAACTATTCCGATCACCTAACGAACTTTAACTTGGTTCTCCTATTGCAATAGACATCTTGCAAAAGTGCTTTTTATCCAACTACTGCAAGAAGTCTGACTTTTGCGATGGGAGATTTTTTTTAACTACAAAACATCTAAATCTCAAGATAGATTTATCTGTCTTAAGGAGGAATGAAGATAGGGGCAATAAATATTAAATACTTAGGTAGCCCGATTACCCTACCGGACTTTAGCTCTGAATCCTCTCATGTTTTTACCTAACAAGGGAGGATCTTATTTATTAAAATTCAGATTTTGCTTGTTGTGATCCATTAGCTCGGTTGACTACAGATTTTTTTTGCTGTACTGTCACTCTAGTTTCAGACATTATTTGTTGCGTGAATACCTAAGTTTTCCATCAATACAGTCAGTGAAATCCCACGTAAACGTGCTAATTCTGCTAAAGTTTCTATACGCTGTGCTTGGATTGTTTCTATTTTCTCAGTTAATTGCAATAATTTTTGATGTTCATCATCTGTAAGAATCTCATCTTCTCGTTTAGCAACTAATTCTTCGTAATTTCTCTGAATATTTGCAGGAATTCCTTGATTAATTTTGAGTAATAATTCTGCTTCTACTTGTGGCAGTCGAGTGGCTTTACGTTGTGCTTGTAAAACAATCACTTGCGATACAAATTGCTCTAATTCAGACAAGTTTAATTGCTCAACTGCTTTAAGTAACTCTTCTGAAGTTAGTTGTACTTCAACTTTGACGATTGACATTATCTGCCTCTTGCCTGCTAATTTATCAGTAATTTTATTCTAATCGCCAATCTCTATAACAACAGACTTCTTGCAAAAATCATCATTTCTGTGTTCTTCTTGGCGTGATAGTTGCTTTAAGTCGGCAAACCCGATAACACTGGCTGCAACTTTGGGAACCAAAGTAACGCAGCATTTACCCAACGCACTGCTTTATTTTTGAGTGAGACAAAAAAAGATTTATGCAAGAGTTCTGATACAAATTTTCTAAAATAAGGCAACAGATGTAAACAAGGATTGCTTTGCTGTATCTAAGTTTATTAATTGTAGATTCGTATAACGCCTTATAAAATATTCTCTTAAGGATTACAGTAGTTGCATTGGGCTGGATCAGCAAACTCTTGATGATGAGGAAATAACTTTTCTTGAAGAAAATTACATTTTTTACATTGATAAATTACTGCACGAGTTACATGAGTAGGAAAATTGCAAATCGCACATGGCAATCCCTCAATACTTTCTATAATCACAAAACCAGGTGCAGAACAACTTGGGCAATGGCTATTAATCTTTTTGATTAAATCATGAGTTGCTTTTTCTATATTTTTCATTCGCGTGGGATTGTAAAGTGCCCGCATATCGGTTTCAACATAGACTTTACCAGGCGATCGCAAATTATTAAAAGCTAAATTGACAGCTTCTAAAAACTTAGCTTCTGTATTAATACCTTTGATTATTTCAACATGATTGTTAGTTTGTTGCTCAAGCCCAACAATCAACCCATGTTCAGGAAAACCACTTTTTCTAGCAAAATCTTCTGCTTCTTGCCAACTTTGAATTTCCTGATAATTAAAATTAGTTTCTAGAGAAAATTCTTCACCGATAATCTCAAGTTCATTTTCTGTATCTAGTAAAATAACAATCTCTCGATTAGAATAAATATATGGTAATAATGGATGAGGTACGAAACTGCCTTCGCTAGCGATCGCTAAAGTTTCACCTGTAATTTCTAAGGCTTTTTCTGCTTTCAATCTGGCTGTTGCGATCTGCGTTCCTAAACGTTTAACCTCTCTAGTAAACGTGCCGAAAACATCAGTATTAAAGTTATGGGGTACTATAACTTCAATCCCTAACTCTTGCTCAATCACTGGTGCGATTACTTTCTCTTTTTGGTGCATTGTTGCCAATACACAGGTGCGATTACTAAATAATTGCTGATTTTTCATATCGCTACAATTAAACCACATAAAATAATTCGTAATTCGTAGTTGCACTCAGTTGCGATTTGCGCCTTTACTGATTGAAAACCACTAAATTTTTAATTACGAATTACGTAGCGTAGCGTAAAGCCTGCGGCATAGCTTCGCTTAGAGCGAGTCATCGATAGCGTTAGCGAAGCGGTAGCGTAAAGCCTGCGGCATAGCTTCGCTTAGAGCGACACAGGAGCGTCGCGTCATTACGAATCACGAATTAGAGCGTAGCGACTTGACGGACATAATTTACGCCTGAGATATTGAATGATTTTTTAACATTTCTTAATGTAAAATATCCCAGGCTATCTTGTGTGACGTACCCGACTCTGATGCTTACGCATACAGCGCGGGCTTCTCAGAGACTCTTCTTTAAAGACATTATCTGAGCTTGAAGGGCGTGCGTCCCACGCGCCTTTATGTTGATAATTTGGTTAGCGTTATTAGAGTTTACAACTATTACTTTCAAACCAGTATTTTCGACTTTGTTTAAAAGTAGCAGCCGTAAACATAAATAATATCACAAAAATGGCAATTCCGACGCTCGATGACTCGCTACCGCTTCGCTATCATCGACCTACTGTCTTTTCAATCCGTAGGATTGAATTAGTTGCGGGTTGACGGTGAACGGAGCCGAACCGTCAATTCGTCATTGCCCAAAAATTCATCCCGACGCTCAACGAAGTGTTAGAGCGCGGGGCTTCTTTTTGGTTAAGCTAACTTTGTTCCTGCGGGACTTGCCCTATCTGTGCTACTAGCTTTTCTTTATCTCGCTTGCGTTTTTTTGCGTAAAGCTGAATCGTGACAGCCATAAAGATGATCATGGCGAAAATTCCCCAAGCAGTCAAATCTGTCGGTAGGTTATTTTTAAACACAGCCAGCAACACAATTACGACTAACATAACTGTAGGTGCTTCATTTAAAGCGCGTAGCTGCTGACTATTCCAGCGACATTCATCTAGTGCTAATTGCTTCATCAAACGAGCGCAGTAATGATGATAGCCAAGAAGAACGGCAACAAAAAGCAGTTTGACATGTAACCAACCTTCTTTTAAAACATCTGGTTCAGTACTGAGTAAACCAATTGCCATTGCTACTGTCACCAACATTCCTGGAGTGGTGATGATGTGATACAGACGCTTTTCCATAATTTGATACTGATTTTTCAGTATCGTGCGTGCTGGTTCAGGTTCTTGGTTTGCTTCAACATGATATATGAAAAGTCGTACAAGGTAGAATAAACCGGCAAACCAGACTACAATGCCGACAATATGAAATGCTTTAAACCACGAGTAAGCCATGAATTGAAACCTGTCTTTCTCAACTTATTTTAAAGTAGCAATTGCTGAAAATGCTGCAAGTACTTCTTTATTAGGTTACGGCAAAACCCTCTGTAATAATTGATGGCAGCGTCGTAAAAAAAATTAAGAAGTATTACTAGTTGTGACAAAATTAGCTAAAAAGCGATCGCGATTTATTTAGATTCAGAACGACGCACAAAGGGCAAAAGGTCTTCTAAAATCACCTCATGGTAGTGTTCTTGAGGATAATGCCCGACGTTATTAAGTTTGATTAACTCAACATTTGGTACAGAATCTGCAAAATTTTGTGCTATGTCTATCGATAGCCAAGGGTCAATCATGCCCCATTGAATCAGAATCGGCTGTTGCCATTGTTTAAAGTCAGATTCGATTTCTGACATTGCCAAATCAAGTTTTAAGTTACGAATAGTTGATAGCAAACCTCTTCCTGATGCAGAAGTTTTCAAAAAAGGTTTGCGATAAACGTCTAAATCTTGATCTTCTATACGATAACGGCTACCACCTTCTAGAGTTCGGTCAACTAAAAGAGGGTCTTGAGTCATGATTTCACCTGCTAAAGGTAAACCCATTTGTTTAATTTTCCAGGGTAATTTAGCCGCAGTGGAAATTGGTGTATTTAATATAGCTAAGTTAGCAATTTGTTCAGGATGACGCAAAGCGTATTGAAGTCCTACAGAACCTAAAAATCCTTGTACCACTAAAGAAAAGCGCTCAAGTTCTAGTGCTTGAATAAATCCTTCTAAAGCTGTAATAAATGCATCAGGAGTGTAGGCAAAATCCCGTTTTTCTGGCTTAGCGGAAAAACCATAACCAATCCAATCTGGGGCGATCGCTCTTGTACCTTGGTTCGCCAAAGCAGGTATAATATTTCGCCAACTGTAACTCTGTGAAACTATGCCATGTAACAACAACACTGGCAATAAGTCACTTCTGCCGATAGGTGAAGATTCGCGATAAAACCATTCTAGTGAATCTATTTTTATCTTATGTTCTTTTATTGACACGTGATTTTCCTAAATTTGAATTCGGGGAATTGGCAAGAGGACACGGGGACGCGGGGATGCGGGGACGCGGAGAAAATTTCTCTTTCACTCCCTCATCCCCCTCATCCCCCCCATCCCCCCTTTCAAGGCAGGGCTGTTTCATATTCAGTCTGAAAAAGCCTATTTTTCCGTTCCGAAATCTTTCTCCGCGTCCCCGCGTCTCCCCGTCTCCGCGTCAACCAAAACGCGAAATCTAAAAAACCTACCCATAAGAGCCTCATCCCCCTCATCCCCCTCATCTTCCCTAGTCCCTAGTTCCCATAATCATCTCACGAATGGTATGAGCTGTTGCGGGTGCTAGTAATACACCGTTACGATAATGACCTGTAGCTAGGAGGACGTTATCAAACCCAGGTAGCTTACCAATAATTGGTGCTGGGCGTCCTTCTGGACGGGGACGTAAACCTGACCAAGTGCGGATAATGGTTGCGGTTGCTAACTCTGGGCAGAAAGCGATTGCTTGTTGTCTAACAGACTCTAGCAGTTGCTCATCTGGGGGGATTTGATCACCATTGCTGGGAAACTCCACCGTCGCACCCACCCAATAATCACCACCACCTACAGGCACAATATGCACGTCATTACCTGTAATCACTGGTTGAAAATCATGATTGCTTAATGGATGTCCTAAACTTACTTGCAGTGCTTGCCCCAGTACAGGGCGGATGTTAACCATCTGGTTGAATTTTGTCGTCAGTGGTGTTGAACCCAACCCAGCGGAAATTACAAACCAATCAGCAGTAATTTTTCCCTGTGTGGTTTCTAATTGATGGCAAAACTGAGGAGAAGATTCTGAGGGTGAGGTTTGGGTATCTAAAACGGTGACGCCAAATTTGAAAGTCACGCCGTTATGCTGGGCTGCTGCAACTAAAGCCAATGTTAAAGCAACAGGGTCGAGTTGGCGGTCTTGAGGAGAATAGACAGCCTCAGTAATTTTTTCGTCATCAACTTGCGGACAGATACGCTTGAGTTTGGCAATATCCCAAATTTCTAATTGCCAGCCTTGAGAGTGGCGAATTTCTGCTAGCTTTTCCCAGTCCGCAGCATTTTCTTGTGTTAAACACAGACTGAGAATACCTTGACGATTAAAAGGGATTGTGTGCCCTGTTAAAGCTTCTAGTTCTGGAATCAGGGTTTCATAGCGTTGGATGCTTGTTTGTCGCAGTTGCCAGGCCTTGCCCTTAATTTTCTGGCTAATTACACCCATCAAAACGCCAAGTGCAGCGCCAGTAGAAGCTTGTGCAGGTGGTTGTTGGTCAAAAACCGTGATTTTTAACCCTTTAACTCGACTTAACTCATAGGCGATCGCAGCCCCAACCACACCACAACCGATAATAACTACATGACTCATCGTTTTTTGGGAATTGGGAATTGGGAATTGGACGCGGGGACGCGGGGACGCGGAGAAAATTTCTCCCTCATCTCCCAGTCCCCAGTCCCCAGTCCCTACCCCTTCTCAGGAAGCAGTTGGAGGAATTGATCAATGTCTGTATAAGCAGCTTGGTAGTTACTCAAGGCGAGTAGAGTATTACCACTACTAGCAGCCTGATCAATTTTAACTAAGTGACCTAGCAGTTCTTTTGTTATTTGACGAGCTGGAGGTTGGTCTTTGGGTAAAAGATGGGGAATGATGTAGGTCATGGTTAACCTAGCTTCTGTGATAGGCCCATGTATAAAATTACCCACCTTAACCCATTCGTTTTTTTTGATTAGGTTTTTCAGTTCGTCCGAGCGATCGCGCACAGCCTGAATTTCCGGAACATATTCCTGAATTTGCTCAAGTTGTGCTGTTGTGTAAGTGGGAGGTGCAACTGCAACACCAGGGCCACCACAACTAATTAAGAAGGTTGTCAATAATACCAGAATCAATGACAAAATAGAGCGTTGACGCACCATACACCAAAGTTATTTGCTTTTTGTTTGCCGATTAACAGTGTAATTTTAGATCGCTGGCGTAGTTTATAGTTCTTGCTAACAAAGGATTTTGTAAAAAATCCTCAAATTTTCCAAAAATGACTAAATTACTATCTATAATTTTCCATTTTTTTAAGTATAATTACTCAATATTACAACAAACCAAACCTCCACCTGAACAATCACACAACGAGGGACATAGGGGGCAGGGGAGAAATCATAAACACCCATACTTCTTTTGTCAAAGACGCTACGCGTAGGGGTACGACTTCGCTCATTCCCAATTCCCCACTCCCAAAACAGTTGCTAAATCTAAAAGGTATTGATAATCTGAAACACTAATAAGATAAGCCTTCTGGCGGTTTTTCTGTCTTCACATCCCCCAGACACCGACATAAAAATAGGAGTATTTTTTAGTGAACGCAGCTGAACAGGCAACAAACCTAGAACTCGCCAGCAAGATAGCGACGGTAGTTAACTTGTTCAAATTTGAGTTTCCTGATGCCAAATCGGATCTCAAACCCTGGAAAAATGACCCAGAAACCAGAGAGTTAGTCGATCCAGATTCTATAGACATCGGCTTTCATTTTCCTGGCATTAGTAAATCCTGGCAAAGCCGCAGTGTTTTGATTCAAATCCGTTTTTATCAAGACCCCACCAATGACTTACGCCGTGCTATAGGTGTAGAAGTAGCTGGATTTGATCATCGTGGTGAAGCATGGCGACTTTCAACAGTGGAAAACTGGAGTTTTGTCGGTGCATCTGTGCCTTCTGTGGAAGTCGGGGAAAAGCTAAAACAGATTTGTCAACAGATTTTAGAGGTATTTAATAAGCCCAGTGATTAAATAATTCGTAATTCACGTCTAATGTGAATTAGATATTAAAACGAATGATGATTTTGTCAATGCCCTCACTCTAAATCTAGGTTAAGTACCATTCAGTAGTGGTGTGTCAAGACTAAAATATTGCATTAAAAAGAACTCTTGTGGGATGGGCGTCTCGCCCGTCCGTGGCGATTGTTGTCAAGTTAACGTAGAACCGATGTCCCGCAAGAAACTGAAGTTCCTTGCTAATAGCAAAAGTCATCTCAAGATGACTGAATATCCCCCAAGATTTTAAGTCTACTTCAGTAGACTTGAGCTATTAGCCAAGAAATTTATTTCTTGGCGGGTGAGGAAGCCAATACCGAAGATATTTCTAGCTTAAGTTGACACCAATGGCTTTACGACCCACCCCACAAGAAAACTTATTACATCATTTTAGCCTGGTCGCACCCTACAAAATTAAAGTTTTTAATTCACATTAGGCGCAATTCGTAATTCGTAATTCGTAATTAAAAGGAACTGGGGGATGAGGGGGACGCAAAGAAGTAAAGAGAAATTATACTGTTCGCAGTTCCCTGTTCCTTGTTCCCTTATTCATACAGCATTGGGGTCTTCTCCTAACTCTCTTAACCGGGCTGCTAAAAGTTCAGCACGTGCATTTGCAGCTTGGACTTGGGCGGTTGCGGCTTGGACTTGGGCGGTTGCAGCTTCAGCACGTACTGTTGCGGCTTGGGCTTCGGCATCTGCGGCTTGGGCTTGGGCGGTTGCAGCTTCAGCACGTGCGGTTGCGGCTTGGGCTTCGGCAACTGCGGCTTGGGCTTGGGCGGTTGCGGCTTGGGCTTCAGCAACTGCGGCTTCTTCGGGTAAAGGAAGCAGATTGCCAGATGAATCATAAAAGCGCAACCAAATCGCTGTTTCTTTATCTATAGTCCCCTCCCAGGTTCCTAACCATAAACCTAACCGCTGACACCACAGCCAGCCGCGTTCATCTAATGCTAAGGGCTGATATTTTTGATTGATATCTAAGTGCCACCCTTGCAAAGAATTGGGGTCGAATGGGTCGTATACAAAATAATCGGGTGTGCGGAAAGTTTGTTCATAAATGTCTTTTTTGGTGTTTTTGTCAATCTCCGCAGTAGAAGGCGACATTAATTCCACGATGACATCTGGGTAACGACCGTCTTCTTCCCACACTACCCAGCCTTGTCTAGAGATGGTACTATCAACACCCAGTACTACAAGAAAGTCAGGGCCTCTAAAATCTCGGTTACGTGCTTGAGTACTGCTGTAGTAAACAAACATGTTACCACCTGTGAAAAAATCATTGCGATCGCTCCAACCTTGCTGCAATGATCGAATCAAAACATTCATAGCAATGCGGTGGCGATTTGACTCCAAGGGTTCTCCGTCATCAAAAATTAAATCTGTAGGTGGCATTGGGGGTTCCCAGTCCACAACTGCACTGGTGGAGATTTCCAAATTTGTTTCGCTTACTGTCATACCAGCCCCCTGTAGTTGACTGTCGAAAACTATATTACACATTAATCATGACCAATTTTGCAGCTATCATCCACACAGTATGCTGATTGATAGGTACTAGAACGCTTGCCAAAGAGGCTATAACGATTGTCGCGAATTTGTTCGTAAAAGCGATCGCCTACCCATTTCATCCCAGGTAAGGCTCTGTAAGCATCTACAAATATACTTCCTAACGGCAATAACTTGCCAATTTCTTCAGCCGCAGCACTACCTTGCCAACGTCGTTGTGGGACATCACCATCAATTAAAATCATCCCTTGTTCGCAATCTTCATTAGTAATTCCCCATTGCGAAAGTGTTTGCTCATCTTGCATGGAAGTGTAGCGAAACAGCTTGCCTTGGTCTAAAGTTTCTAGCAGTTGCACCAGAGTAACGCAGAGATGACAATTGCCGTCGTAAATCACGTAGTAATTCATATTGATCTATTTGATGATGAATGCGATCGCCAGCCTAATGGTAAATTGAAAAAATCATAAACAACACTCAATTTTATGACGATCAGATACTGGTTGAGTAAATGCTTGCAGTTAGTATTTTCTAGTTTTCTAGGAGGATTAGAAGTAAACATTTTAACTCTGGAAGTTCTTGCTCAGAGTCATATCGTACAAGACAACACATTAGGTAGCGAATCTTCTCAAGTTATCACAAATTTTAATAGTTTACCGATTGAAGTAATTACAGGTGGTGCTACTCGCGGCATTAATCTCTTTCATAGTTTTGCAGAATTTAATGTTGATGCTGAAAGAGCAGCATATTTCTCAATTTCTAATGCAAATATTCAAAATGTTTTAGCACGAGTCACAGGTAATAACCCTTCCGAGATTTTGGGGACACTCGGTACATTTGGTCAATCACAACCCAATTTATATTTAATTAATCCTAATGGCATTATTTTTGGCGAAAATGCCAGTTTGGATGTGGGAGGATCGTTTGTTGCCACGACGGCTAACGCTATCAAACTTGGAGAAGCAGGATTTTTTAGTGCAACCCAACCAGCATCTAACAATTTACTTGCAGTTAATCCATCGGCACTTTTATATAATGCGATCGCTAATCAAGCAAAGATAATTAACCGTTCGACTGTTGGTTTAAATGTTCCACCAGGTAAAAGTCTTTTGTTAGTTGGTAACAATGTACATTTGGATGGTGGGGTTTTACTAGCTCCTGGTGGACGAATTGAGTTAGGCGGGGTGGTAGAACCGGGAACAGTAGAATTGACTAGCAACGGCAATATTTTTAACTTAAAATTTCCTGAGAATTTAGCCAGGTCTGACGTATCACTTACCAATGGCAGCATTTTAAATACTACTGCTAATAATGAAGGTAGTATTGCCATCAACGCCAGGAATATAGATATTTTAGAAGGAAGTCAGTTATTAGCTGGGATTGGTAGCGAATTAGGTAACACTAAAAGTCAAGCAGGAAATATTACACTTAATGCAACCTCAGCAATCAACATTGAGCGTTCAAGAATTATCAACCGCGTGAATAGTGATGCTATAGGTAACGGTGGCAATATCAACATTACAACTGGAGAACTCTTTGTTACTGATGGCGCTAGACTGACTACCGACACGTTTGGACGTGGGGATGCAGGGAACATAGTTATTGATGCTAAACAAAGTGTCTTATTTGATGGCTTTGATAGCGCAGCTTTCAGCTATGTAGAAGAAACCGGTCAAGGCAAAGGTGGAAGTATCAAAATTATTACTGATGAACTTTCTATGACTAATGGCGCTGAATTAGCCGTCATTACTTTTGGAGTTGGGGATGCAGGTAATGTGACTATCGATGCTAAACAGCGCGTCTTATTTGATGGCTTCAATAGTGGAGTTGTAAACTATGTAGAAGAGACTGGTAAAGGAAAAGGCGGGAACATCCAAATCACTACTGATGAATTTTCTGTTACCAACGGCGCTCTATTAGCTGCTGCTACTTTTGGAGTTGGTGATACAGGTGATGTGACTATCGATGCCAAACAAAGAGTTTTGTTTGATGGCATCGATAGTGGAGCTTTTAATACTGTAGAACGCACTGGCAAAGGAAAAAGCGGATATCTCCGCATTAACACTACAGAATTATTTTTGGTTAACTATGCCCAACTAAGTGTTGGTACACGTGGACAAGGGGATGGAGGTAACTTAATTATCGATGCCAAACAGCGCATCTTATTTGATGGTAATAGTACAGCTTTCAGCAGCGTAGAACAAAATGGTCAAGGAAAAGGTGGGGATATCCACATTATCACAGAAGAATTTTTAGTTACTAATGGCGGACAGCTGATTACTAGTACCCGTGGAGATGGGGATGCAGGTAATTTGATTATCGATGCTAAACAACGAGTCTTGTTCGACGGTGTCAATAGCGGTGTGAATGCAGCAAATTTTAACACCTTGGAAATAAATAATACAAGAAAGGGTGGAGACATCCAGATTACAACTGGTGAGCTTTCTGTTACCAATAGCGCTCAACTACTTACCAGCACCTTTGGAGTTGGGGATGCAGGTAATTTGATTATCAATGCTAAACAACGAGTTTTGTTCGATGGCTTAGATAGTACAGCTTTGAGCAGTGTGGAAGGAAATGGTAAAGGCAAGGGTGGAGATATACAAATTACTACTGGTGAGCTTTCTATGACCAACGGCGCTCAACTACTTGCCAGCACTTTTGGAGTTGGGGATGCAGGCGATATTGAAATTAACGCCGCTAATTCTATCAATCTTTCTGGTAATAATTCAATCAGCGGACGTTCTAGTGCATTATTTACATTTACGGATATTAATTCCACAGGCAAGGGTGGTAATGTCAGTGTTAATACTAAGTTGTTCAAATTATCAGACACTGCTGTATTAGATGCAGGAACGAATAATAATCAAAATGGTGGCAATATTACAGTTAATGCTAGTTTTTTTGAGCTTTTCAATGGCGGTCAACTGATTACTAATACTTCTGGTAGCGGACGTGCAGGTAAAATAACAGTCAATGCTACCGAAAAAGTGATTATTAATGGCAGTGATACAACCTTCAATGACCGGGTTGCACAATTTGGTACAGCAGTTGCTAACGTTGATGCTGCTAGTGGCTTGTTTGTCAGGTCTGATGGTTTAGGTAGTGCAGGCGATATCGAAGTTAACTCACCCAAAGTCACCTTAGATAATCAAGGACGATTTATAGCTGAATCTGTATTTGGTAATGGTGGAAATATCAATCTACAAGTAAGTGACTTACTTCTACTACGTCACAATGCTTTAATTTCCACTAATGCTGGTACTGAACAACAAGGTGGCGATGGTGGGAATATTAATATTAACGCTGGATTTATCGTCGCCATACCGGAAGAAAACAGCGATATTACTGCTAATGCTTTTACTGGCAAAGGCGGTAATATTCAAATTAATACACAAGGTATTTTTGGTATTGAGTTGCGCTCACAACCAACCCCCAAAAGTGATATCACTTCTAGTTCAGAGTTAGGCGTTCAGGGTGTAACAATTATCAACTTACCTGATAATAATTCCATTCAAAATAGCCTGACGGAACTACCCGATAACCTCATAAATACCAACGCACTAATTGCTAATAGTTGTATCGTCCGTAGTCCTAAGCAAGAAAGTACTTTTATAATTACAGGTACTGGCGGTTTACCCAGTCGTCCCGGTGAGGCTGTGGCTTCTAGTTATCCTACGGGTGATGTGCAAAATGTCAGTAACGATAGTGTAGCAAATGCTTGGAAAAAGGGCGATCCGATTGTAGAACCGCAAGGGGTGTATCGACTGGATAACGGGCAGTTGATGATGAGTCGAGAATGCCGTTGATGCAAGTTATTTACACTTTACTTCGACCCTATTGTGGTTTCAGAACGCTTGGAAAGCAGTTTCGTTGCAGAAGATTGTGGTTTGGGCCGCAATTATTGTGATTTTAAGACTACCTCTAGTTGCAGATTAATGTGGTTTCAAAATTACCTTGATTGCAGTTTTGGACTTTTATGTTTGCAGTTTGCCACCACTTATCAACAAGTCGATTGGCAACGCGGTAAACCCAGCTTAACAAGATTCCGGGTCATCGGCAGGGAAGGAAATTATACTCGTGTAGAGTTTGTGCCACTCACCGGACGCACCCATCAAATTAGGTTCACGCTGCTGATCCCCAAGGATTGGATGTAACTATTTTAGGCGATCCGATCGCCTCTATGGGTGCGATGCTGTTGCCAGTTGGTTCCACTGCATTGCACTTGCAATGACATCGAACAAGTTATTTGCTGGACATAGTATTATTAGCTTGATTTTAACTATATATTAATATAACAGCTGCTAAATATTCATCAAGTAACTATGAATTTATGTAATTTAATGATATTTATATCTAAAGAAAGATGTAATCTTCTTATGTGTAAATAAAGAATTAAACTCGATTAGATTCGGATAGAGTTCAGAATCAGGTTTTACTAATTCCCTTGTAGTAAACATCTAACCTAATCATTTTTAAATCCGTATTATACATTGATGGCAAAAATAGTACATTTCGAAAAACTGTACAGAGTGGTGCAAATGGTGTAGCGCTGCCACCCGCTACGAATGAAATAAACACTTTTTCTTCCCCTACATCCTTGCACCATTACATCCCTACACCATGTTTCTTGAAAGACTCTTAACTCAAATATATGCTCTGTAATTCAGCATGTTTTTATGCCTTACAAACTTGGATTAACTTAAATGAGTGATGGCTATAAGTGAACAAGGGAGTAAGCTGTTCCATATCTAGTTTGCATATCCAATTGCTCGCCCTAAATTATGCAATTTGAATGTGAAATAGCTTCACAGACGCAGACACTACCAAAGTAATTTTGTTGTCAATACGAATACTAAAAATTACTCATCAACTACAAGCTTCTATGGCAGGCGAGACAACTTTTAAAACTTTATGCTCATAGACACTAAGGTAAATAGTGCATCTTACAATACACCTTTTGTAGGCGAGACAGCCTTTGAAACTTTATGCTCATAGATTCCCAGTTGTGCAACTACTTAAATCCATTGCTAGAACCTGGAGAAAATCCAATGCTGCCAAGACAAACTAATTGGGTAGCACCAAAACTAAATGTGCTTGATGCTCATCTCAATCATTTTCATAGTCAATGTACTACTACACTTCCAATCGATCAGATTAGATTACCTCTTAAACAACCACGTCGCTACTTAGACCCACATAAGCTGGCTCAACTAGTAAAATCAATCAGCGAGTATGGGCTTTTGGAACCAGTGCTGGTTCGTCCACTTCCAAATGGAGAGTACGAACTGGTTGCTGGTGAGCGACGATTACGGGCAGCGCGTGAGGCGGGGTTAGTAGAAATCCCTATTGTTTCTCATAATTTAGATAAAAAACAAGCTCTCCAAGTAGCACTGATAGAGAATCTACAAAGGGAAGACCTGAATCCGGTTGAAGAAACAGAGGCAGTGTTAGATTTGCTAGCTTTATCTCTGGAAATAGATACTAGTGAAGTCGTGTCTATCTTGCACCAGTCTTTCAATACGAAACAAAGAGGTCAAGAATTGAATCAGAATGTTCTGATTCAAATTGAGAAGATTGAATCGGTATTATCAGAACTAGGGCGTTTTAATGCTGGAACTTTCCGCTCTAGCCGACTTCCTTTACTGAATCTACCTGATGACACTCTGTCTGCAATACGGCGTGGTGAGATTGAGTACACTAAAGCTCAAGTGATTGCCAGACTCAAATCAGAGCAACAGCGGTCTGAACTGCTGAAAATAGCAATTGTTGAAAACTTAACTCTCAGCGAAATCAAAGCTAAAGTTAAGGAACTCAAATCTGAAATAGAAGTCAAGCCAGAAAGGATTTTGATTGAGCGGTTTGTGAGAATTAGTAAACATTTACGCCAAAAGAAACTTTGGAGTGATATTCACAAAACAGAGCGAATATCTCAGCTTTTAGATGAGCTAGAAAAACTCACAGAACAAGAGAGCCAAGAGCAAACAGTGTTTTAAAAAGTAAAAAGAAAATCCCCCTAATTTAAATTAGAGAGCCAGTGCTTTCCTGAGCCACCGCTATGCGAGGGTTCCTCCGTTGAGGGTATGGTGTGTCGCCTTGCGTCGGAAAGCAACTGGCGTGGATTTGAAGCGGATGTCAGAAATAAGTAAAAAGTAGAAATAACATGAATTTGTAAGCTCTTTAGCAATTTTAAATTGTAGCTTTATCAGTAGCGATCGCTTAAAAAAATCGCATATAAAGCTTAAAAGCCTGCAATTTAAATCTCACATTTAGTGTTAATTGTCAATAGATAATTGGTCATACTTTAACTAACAAAAAATCTAATTTTATACAGCCATAAGAAATTTTTAATCCAACCTTTATATTCAGTTATTGTCAAAAGAGTGTTGTTCATTGTAGACTCCAGAATGTGTAAGTTTAGTAATCAACAAATCAAAAATAAAAAGCTTTCTGTAAGTTAATAAACTTTAATGACATTAACTTTATGAATTGTTTTTTGATTTTCTAGCTACAACAGGCTTAGTCACAAAAAAAGTAACGTTTTATTTAATAATATATTCCGCTTGGAGGCTGAGCATCTGTTTGTAATATCTTTTTTAACCGATTATTTGACGAAATGCGTAAACCCATACTAACGATTTTCTACCAGTTCAATCCTTGGCATACTACTATTGGCGGCATTCAAACGCTGATAGGTCTTTTTATCAAGTATGCTCCAAAAGAATTCGTAGTGCGACTTGTAGGAACAGGAAACGATAGATATCAGCAGGTTCTCAAGTGGCAAGAAACAGAATTTGCTGGTAGAGAACTTAGTTTTCTGCCATTATTTACCTTAGAAAATGATAATATCCGGCATCTGGTACCAACTACGGTTAGATATACAACCGCTCTTCTAGGGCGTTGCTTTGCCTCAGATTTCATGCATTTTTATAGGTTAGAACCAACCTTAGCAACTTTCAATTGGCAGGGTGAAAAAACACTCTTTATTCAGAACGATATCCAGAGGCAAATGGCAGCCAAAGATGATAACAATGCAATTCTTTGGCGAAGATTTCCAGCAGGGTATTTTGCTCTCGAAAGTTTATTAGTTAAACAGTTTCATCAAATCTTATCCTGCAATACCAATTCATTAGAACTTTATCAACAGCGTTATCCTAGCGTGCGAGAGCGTATTGCTTATTTAAAAAACACCTTTGATGAAGAGATTTTTTATCCATTGCCTCGACAAGAACGAGATGCTCTAAGACAGCAACTAGCTACAAAAATTGGTTTGGCAGCAGATACACGTTTTGTTCTGTTCGCTGGTCGTCTGCATCCCCAGAAAGATCCTCTATTACTCATACGTTCATTTGCAGCTTTGAATAAGCCAAATATTCACCTACTGATAGCAGGTGATGGCGAGTTAGCAAATCAAATAAATTCTGAGATTGAGCAACTTGGGTTGTCCAAGCGAGTAACAATGCTGGGAGTACTCAAGCAAGAAGAGCTTGCACATTTGCATCGTATTTGCAGCGTTCTAGTGCTAACAAGTGCTTTTGAAGGTTTACCTTTTGTTGTGTTGGAGGCACTGGCTTGTGGAACACCGATAGTAACAACTGACTCTGGTGATACAGCACAATTGCTCTTTGCCGATAGTGGGGTTATTTGCAAACAACGTACTCCTGAGTGCATAGCAGATGGCTTACGTCAGGTATTATTACATCCAGAAAATTATCCTAGTGAGTCTTGTGTGCGAACTGTAAGTCCTTACGCCGCACGTACTGTAATTAGCAGTGTCTATGGCGAAATGCTAAATCGCTGGGAATCACGGACTCTCTCGGCAATGAAACTAAAAAAGGGTGTTGCATAACACAAAGATGATTCTCGTGGGATGAGTAGGATACCACTCTCGAAAATCAAGGAATAGGCGAGATTGTCTGGGGTTCTGAGCGCTCAGCAAACTGCTCTTATTCCATAAAACAAACTAACACCAATTTTCTGAAATTCGTCAACAGATTCAAACCTAAAAGCCCTGATGAAATCTGACTTTCTTAATTACGAATCACGAATTGGTATAACTCATCCCAAATTTATGCAACACCAAAAAGAGATTGATTGAGGTTGCTATCTATTTGGTAGGTAAAAGATTCATGAAGATTGCTGTTATTGGTGTCAAAGGCTTACCACCTAAACAGGGAGGCATTGAGCATTACTGTGCAGAAGTGTATCCCCAAATGGTAGCGCAAGGGCACAGTGTTGATTTATTTGCTCGGTCTTCTTACACAAATTGTCGCTGGTTGGAAAACTATGACTTTCAGGGTGTCCGAGTTATCACCTTGCCTAGTGTTTCTTTTAGAGGGGTAGATGCTATGATTACCTCTGCCTTTGGTGCGATCGCTGCTTCAATAAACCAGTACGATATCATTCATTTTCATGCCTTGGGGCCATCTCTGTTTACCTATTTATCCAAACTGACTACCTCTGCAAAGATTGTAGTTACCTGTCAAGGATTAGACTGGCAACGCGCCAAGTGGGGTAATCTTTCTAGTCGTCTGATTCGCATGGGAGAGCAAGCAGCCGTGCGCTTTGCCGACGAAATCGTAGTAGTCTCCAAAGAACTACAATCTTACTTTTTGCACACCTACGATAGACGAACAGTCTATATCCCGAATGCTGCTGCTACTTATGTTGAGTCAGACCCTAGTTTTAGCTATGGTAAAGCTCTGAATTTAACCCAAGGACGCTATATTCTATTTTTAGGCAGACTTGTACCAGAAAAGCGCCCTGAATTACTACTTGAAGCTTTCTGTAAGTTAAAACCCGCAGGATGGAAACTGGTTCTAGTTGGCGGAGTTAGTGATACGAGGTCATACGTATCACAACTATTAGACACTATTAGCAAAAATCCAGAAATAGTGTTTGCAGGTGAACTTCGAGGAGCGCGTTTAGCAGAGATTGTCAGAGGTGCAGGGTTGTTTGTCTTACCATCTGACGTAGAAGGATTACCCCTGGCAATGCTGGAGGCCATGCAAGAAGGTGTCCCAGTTATGGCAAGTGATATACCACCACACCAACAACTACTGGATGAGGGACGTGGTGTACTATTTTCGGCTGGCAATCTAGATTCTTGTATTAATTATTTGAACTGGGCAGTGAATCACCCACAGAAACTAGCAGCGATGGCGAAAGAGGCCCAAGAGTATATACAGATAAACCATAGCTGGGAAAAAATTACTGCCGACAATTTGCAGCTATATGCAACACTCTTAAACTCGTTTACATCTATCGAGGCATCTACACCTATGAGCAGTGGTATTACTAGAATTTCTTCCCTCAAAAAGTTCTAGTCCTGTTGTTGTCAATTCAGCTCTAGCTTCTGCTCATCCGACAACATCAGATCAATAGGTTTGTATTCTGGGATAAACCACTCAAGAAGTTACGAAGCAAGTTAAATGTTTAAGTTTAGAGCTGCTAATCCTTCTGTTAATTCAACCCCTGTGTCAAAACGCTGGAAGCATTTTTTACTTCTTTGGCTAGTAATGAATGCCACAATCTGGAGTGCTACTGTGCTTTATTTGCTATTAAGACCTACCAGTTATACAAGCAAGTGGTTGCTTAATCTGCCAGCAGCTGGATCTAGCACAAATGTCAATGTGCCTGATATTGGGCAAGCTTCTTCTTGGAATGATTCTCCTTACAAAAATTTTGCAGACCCTAGGGAAAACTACAAACTCTTAGCTGAGAGTGATGATATTTTAGAAACCGCAGCTAATCAACTCAAGATACCTGTTAACCGTTTCGGCAAGCCACAAATCAAAATTATCGACAACACCACCCTGATGAGGTTTGAAATTAAAGGAGATCACCCAATACAGTCTCAGCAAAAGGCTTTAGCCTTGATGAATGCTTTTCAAGCAACATTACACAAACTCAGACTCCAAGAAATTGATCAACAAGACAGTAACTTACAAATTGCCCTCAAATCCGATAAGCAAAAATTACAAATCGCTAAACAAGCTCTCTATGATTACAAAGCCAATTCCGGTTTGACTTCTACTGAACAACTACGAGATCTATCAATTAATGTTGAAGGATTGCGCCGACAGCGAGCTGAAACTACCGCTCAACTCAAGCAAATAAATGCAAGATTTAAACAACTCTCAGCTAGTTTAAGCTTATCTGGTCAACAAGCAGCCGATGCTTTAGCACTGCAATCAGATCGCGTGTTTCAGGAATACTTAGCTAATTACAGCCAAGCTAGTGCTACTTTGGCAAGTTTGAGCGCTAAATATTTACCATCTCATCCCACACTGATTAACAAACAGCAAGAGAAAAATGCTGCAAGCGCAGCACTTCTCCAGCAAGGTAAATTGCTTATGGGGCGAACGGTATCAATTGCCAGCTTGGAAAAATTGATTGTTCGTGGCGGTGGTTCATCTAACTCATCCTCACAACGAGCAAATCTATTCCAAGAATTAATTTCACTTCAAGAACAACAACAAGGAATTGAAGCCCAAGTTCAAGAGTTAAATCAACAGATTACTCAACTAGAATTGAGGTTGAATTTTCTATCTCAGCAAGAGTCAAAGCTAGACAGTCTCAATCGTGAGGTCAAAGTTGCAGAAGCAATTTTGACCTCGAATGTAACTAAACTGAATCTGAAAAAGTCAGATATTTCTACCTCTTATCCAGAAATTTCAACCGTCACAAACCCTAGCTTACCAAAAGAACCGAGTAATCCTAAACCTCTATTTGTACTTTTAGGTAGCGTTGTTTGCTCCATATTATTGACAACAGGAACAAGAACGTTATGGGAGTACGAACGTAAAAAACTTGAGCGAATTCAAGATACCAACAATAAAATACCTCCGATCAAATCTATCAGCGAGCTTACTTCTATATCAAATGTTGGACATAACAGTTCTCGCCCAGATGAGGTACATCCTCCAAGTTAAACAGATTTATCCATCAAAGCCATACATCATTAGCACTTGAAGCGCCATAACACTCTGCATTTAGGATGCAGCACTCAAAATGAGCAGCATCGCAATTAAACCACAAAATATTCCAGAAACTTTAATTTGGTATTACATTATCCTTACTTACCCAATTTATCTTTTAGGCGCACAGTTTGTGTTCGCACCAATTCTTGCAACTGTTTTAGTAGTTTATTTATTGAAAAAATGGTGGAATCAAACAGAGTCCACTCCGAGCAATGAAAAAATTATTATTTCTTTATCAGCTTGGGTTTGGTTGATTGCAATTCTAGTCATAGAAATTGCATTAGTTGTTGTGACTGTAAACTCAAATTTAAGAATTTTTGAAATTATTGCTGCGTCAGTTCTCTGGTACAAAACATGGGGGCTATTGGCTTTATTTCCTTTAATTAGCCACCTCAAAATTCGACCGAAATTAATTTATCGAGCTATTTGTTATCTTTGCTTACAAAGCGTAATCATAACACTGATTGGTACTCTTTACCTGAGCTTGCATTTTCCTAATATAATTTATACTTCTCCACTACAAATTTTTGGCTCTGGTCCTAAACCTTATGAAGTAGCCATTTTTAATAACATCATACACGAAAGATTAACTTTGTTTGGTGTTTGGCCTACTATTTTCGCCTCATTATGTAATATTTATTTCTATTGTGCTATGCAAGAATCTGACAAAAAATGGCGATATATTGGTATCTTTAGTAGTATATTAATGATTATCTTATCGCGTTCTAGAACAGCGACATTATGCCTGCCGTTGGTTCTATTTACAGTCTGGTTTTTAACGAATGTTATCCGTCCTTGGGTACAGTTAACTACAGGATTTGTGAGTTTTTTAATCGGGATATTTGCACCAACATTAATTAATTGGTTCCAAGCTTTTAAAGATAGCTTTGATCGAGCTCGTTCTGGTTCTTCAGAGATTCGGGCTACCATATATCGTTTGTCCTTAAATAGTTGGTGGAACGAAGCTCCCATATTGGGACATGGTGTCAGACAAAAATATGGGCCATTCATTGCAGCAAAAATACCACTTGGCTCTCACCATACCTGGATTGGTATTTTGTTTACTCATGGATTAGTTGGCTGCTTTGCTTTAGCAGTTGCTTTCTTATGGAGTTTTATTGATTTGTTAATCAAAGCTCAAACCTCTGAAACTGCAAAAGTTGGATTAAGCATATTATTAATTATATTTATATCTTCTTTTGCTGATAATGTAGAGTTTTTTGCTTATCTTTATTACCCTGGGTTAATCATCTTAGGTTCTGCTTTTCAAGAAGGTTCACCCGAATATAAAACGCAATTAGTTAGTAGTGCTAATTCGTAAAATTTTTGTGTTTAACAGCAACATCCACAAGAGCTAAATATGATGGCTAAAGTATCTGTAATTATTCCGGCTTACAATGCAATGAAATATCTTCCAGAAACTCTAACAAGTGTGACTACTCAGACATTTAGTGATTTTGAAATCATCATTGTTAATGATGGTAGCTCTGATGGGATTGAAGATTATATTTCTCAAACAACAGATGCAAGAGTAAAAATTATTTCTCAAGAAAATAAAGGATTAGCAGCAGCAAGAAATGCTGGAATTACCAACGCTCAAGGTGAATACATAGCATTCCTCGATGCTGATGATATTTGGGAACCAACAAAACTAGAACAACAAGTGAGTGCTTTAGAAAAGCACCCAGAAATTGGCCTTGTATACACTTGGGTTGCCTATATCGATGAAAAAGGCGCATCTACGGGCAGAGTGTTCAAACATCACGCAGAAGGCGATGTTTGGCAACAGCTGGTAGAACATAATATTGTTGAGTGTGGTAGCGTGCCTATGGTACGTCGTTCTTGCTTTGATACTGTTGGTATATTTGATTGGAATTTAAGCCGTTATAACGTTCATGAAGATTGGGATATGTGGTTGCGTATTGCTGCTCGCTACCCTTTTAAAGTGGTAAAAGAAACACTCGTTTACTATCGCCAAGTTTCATCAAGTGCTTCTAAAAAATGGCAAGCAGTAGAGGAAAGTGCTTTGATTGTCATTGAAAAAGCTTTCAAATCTGCTCCACCAGAGCTGCTTTATTTAAAACAACGCAGCTATAGTTTTGCCAATATTCATTTTGCCTGGAAAGCTCTGCAAAGTCGAGATAAAGACTATAAAAAAGCAATACATTTTCGTAGTCAAGCCTTGATTAATTATCCTTGGGTGTGCTTATCCCAGGAATTTCTGCGTTTGACCTTAGCCATTACTCTGATGCAATGGTTGGGAGCTGAGTCTTATCAAAGATTATTAATGATATTTCATGCACTACGCCGACGTTTAGTCGCTATTGAATGATGAAATCCGATGGAGAGTTATAGAGTGATGAATTAAATAGAAAAATGTCAATCTCTAGTATGAAAATTCAAATGATTGTTGAGAGATTCCAGAAATTATTATCAGGTCAATTTATTCGCAATGTCAGTTGGTTAGGAGCAGCAGAACTAATCAGCCGCATTTTCCGCTTGGGAACGACAGTTATTCTAGCTCATTTGTTTAGTCGTCAAGATTATGGGTTACTAGCAGTTATTTATACTACTATTGACTTTGCTAATATTTTCACGCTCAGAAGTGGTATTGGAGCTAAGATTATTCAGGCTGATGAGCGAGATGTCGAAACTATATGTAATACATCTTACTGGTTGAATTGGATTCTGTGTATATCTGTTTTTATTGTCCAGTGTATAGCAGCTTTTCCGATTGCATATTTTTATAAAAATACACAGCTAATCTACCCTCTCTGTACTGTTGCTTTAGTATATTTGATTTTACCAAACTTTCTAGTTCAATCTGCTTTAATTGAACGAGAGAATCGGCTGAAAATAACGGCATTATGTAATGGGGTACAGTCAATACTCAGCAGTATAATTACCCTATTTCTAGCAGCTAGGGGTATGGGAATATGGGCTATTGTCTGGGCTATGGTTCTGACGACACCTGTATGGATTGTAATTGGTCGGATAAATCATTCTTGGCGTACTCCTAAATTCTTCACACTTGAACGTTGGCGAGAAATCACTAATTTTGGTGGTACCTTGCTTGGCGTTGAATTATTAGGAATACTGCGTTGGAATATAGACTATTTAATCATTGGACGATTTCTAGGACTTGAAATCCTGGGACTTTACTATTTTGCTTTCAATGCTG
This sequence comes from Desmonostoc vinosum HA7617-LM4, assembly GCA_019359515.1. Taxonomy (GTDB): domain Bacteria; phylum Cyanobacteriota; class Cyanobacteriia; order Cyanobacteriales; family Nostocaceae; genus Desmonostoc; species Desmonostoc vinosum. The sequence goes on from JAHHHC010000001.1 coordinate 398,028, forward strand.
GTTTAGGAATTAGTCTGAGTGTTTTAGCAACATTTGTTTCGGCCTTATTGCCTTATCTATGTGAAGTACGGGGTGATATAAATTTACTAAAAGAGCGATTTTTTAGTAGTCTCAAAAAAACTTCTGCAATTCTTATTCCAGTCATTATCTTGCAAGCAATTTTAGTACCGTTCTATGTGCCAATTGTGTTTGGACAAAAGTGGATACCAGCAATTCCACTGGTAGTATTGCTTTGTCTGTCTGCTCTCTCTTTTTCGTTAAGCCGTCCTACATATATTTTACTAAATACAGTAGATAAAGTTGGGATTAATCTGGGCTTGCAATTGATTTACACTTTAATATTCACAATTTCTTTGTTAATTGCTGTGCAGTGGGGAATATTTTGGGTAGCTGTGTCCGTGCTGATTTCTAATATAGTGCCATCAGTTTTAGGTAGTATTTGGGCTATCAGACATGTGTTTAATAAAAATTTATTTGTTCCAGTCACCGATACCAAATTATGAAAGCTCATGCAATTGTAATTGAGTTGATTTACACACAAACATCCAAATTTTAAGAAGGTAAGTTAATGAGGATTATTGTTGCAGGTTGGTTTAGTTTTGAGGGGTGCAATGTTACCGCAGGGGATTTAATGGCTCGAGATGTTGCCTGTAGATGGCTTCAAGATGTTGGTCATGACTATGACATTGCTCTTGCTTTTCCGTTTGTGGGTGGTGTGAATTGGCGTTCAGTTGATCCTAATACTTATTCACATGTTGTATTCGTATGCGGGCCTTTTCCGTACATGAAGCTATCTTATGAGTTTGTGCAGCACTTTAGAGGCTGTCGTCTAATTGGTCTTGATTTATCAATGTTCGAGCCACTCGATGTTTGGAATCCCTTTGATGTAATTTTAGAAAGAGATAGCCCTGCTTGTTCGCGTCCAGATATTTCCTTACTTTCAGGTCAAGCAAAAGTACCTGTTGTCGGGATCATTTTGGTTGAGCCACAACATGAATATAAAAACAAAGACAAATATCGAGTTGCAAACGCAGCTGTTGAGAGACTCATTGCCTCACGAGAAATGGTAGCAGTGCCTATCGATACTCGTCTAGATCCAAATGCCACAAATCTCCGCACTGCTGCTGAAGTTGAAACCTTGATTTCCCGTATGGATCTTGTGGTTACTACACGCCTACACGGGACTGTGTTAGCTATCAAAAATGGAGTTCCCCCCATCGTTATCGATGGAATTTCTGGGGGAGCTAAGGTAATGCGTCAGGCCAAAACTATTGGTTGGGATGTGACATTTTCTGTGGATAGCTTGACGGACGATGTGTTAGAGAAAGCCTTTGAATACTGCCAAACAGAAGCAGCACGAGCCAAAGCTAGAGAATGCCGCGATCGCGCTATAAAAGTGGTCGAACAAGTAGGTGATGAATTTATCAAATCCCTTGCGACTACAACAAGTGCAAGAGTATGGCGTGAAGAATTGATTGACAAATCATTGTTAGAATCCCCACTCTTGACAATCCGAAATCTAGCTGTTGATCAAGCTAGAACTCTAAAAAATAAGGCAATACATGCCATAGGAAAATCTCTGTTGAAGTAAGTCGGTATCATCAAAGCACAAAGCATCAAAGAAAGTTTTTTGATTGAGGATTGGAGGTTTTTCTCGTGAATAAAACACGAATTCAGGCAATAGTAAAACAAACTTTACCAGCACCTATATACCATCACTTAAAGAAGCAATTACTAGGTATAGGGATGGTAAATTTCGGCAGTCTACGACGCTTGACACCGATCAGCCGTCTCTATGGCTTCGACCGAGGACAACCCATTGGTCGCTACTATGGTGAAAACTTTCTGACTCGTCATGCCAAGGATATTCAAGGTCATGTGCTGGAGATTGGAGACGCTGCCTACACACGCCAGTTTGGTAGCGATCGCGTCACTAAAAGTGATGTCTTACATATATCAGAAGGCAGCCCAGAGGCAACTATCATCGGCGATCTTACCAATGCCCCACACATTCCCTCAAACACATTTGACTGTTTTATCCTCTACCAGACATTGCAATATATTTACGATTTACCCGCAGCCATTAAGACAGTTTCCCGGATTCTTAAACCAGGTGGAATCGTGCTGGTGACTGTTCCAGGAATTATCCAGATTGCAGATGTCCAATGGAGCGATTACTGGCTTTGGAATTTCACTAATAACTCGATACGAAGGCTATTTGAGGAATTTTTTCCCAAAGAAAATATTCAGGTTGAGACTTTTGGAAATGTGCTAGCGGCGGTGGCTGCTTTGGAAGGGATAGCCGCCCAAGAACTGCGTCCCGAAGAACTGGATCATCAAGATCCACAATATCAAGTTTCCATCGCACTTAGAGCTGTTAAACCTCAATAGAACGATGACCATGCCTGAGAGTAGCAAATTGCAGCGAGCAGTTCGCAGATTACGAAAACTATTTGTGCCCAAGGGATTGATCTTAATGTACCACCGCGTAGCCGAGGTAGATTTAGACCCTTGGTCGCTATGTGTAACACCACACCACTTTGCCGAACATCTAGAAGTTTTGCAAAAATACTACCAGCCTCTAGGACTCAAGCAATTAGCCCAAGCACATCAGCAGGGAAATATTCCTCACAGGGCAGTGGTCATCACTTTTGACGATGGTTACGCTAATAATCTTTATCATGCTAAACCTCTGCTAGAGCAATACAATATTCCAGCAACAATCTTTATAGCCACTGGTCACTTGGGACGGGAACGGGAATTTTGGTGGGATGAACTAGAACGGCTACTACTACAACCTAGAAATTTACCCCAGCAGCTCGATCTGAGCCTTAACGGTAGTAACCAGCAGTGGCAGTTAGGTGAAGCTGTCTATTACAGTGAAGCCGACTATCAACGTGATCGCAAAATCCAACCTTGGGAAAGCAAACCAGGCTCTCGACTGTTTTTCTATTACTCAGTTTGGCAATGGTTACAATCCTTAAGCGAACCAGAGCAACTCCAGGCCCTAGACCAAATACTCATCTGGGCCAATCAAAAATCAGTAACCCGCTCAAATTACCGTCCCCTTTCCCCTGAAGAAGTATGCGTTCTTGGTCAAGGAGAACTAGTGGAAGTCGGCGCACACACGGTCACACACCCATTTCTATCTGCTCACTCCATAGCCTTTCAGCAAGAAGAAATTCAACGTAGTAAAGCCTATTTGGAAGAGCTTTTAAATCTGCCAGTGACGAGTTTTTCCTATCCATTCGGCAACTATACGTCCCAGACAGTCCGCCTGGTTCAAGAAGCCGGATTTACCTGTAGCTGCTCAACTGTTGCAGATACCGTTTGGCGAGAGAGCGACTGTTTGCAATTTCCTCGCTTTCAAGTACAAAACTGGAGCAAACAAGAGTTTACCAAGCGACTCTTGCAGTGGTTCTATGACTGATTTAGATATTTTGATGCGATCGCTCAAAATTCCCTGCTATATCAGATTGACAACTTACATTACTTGAATGACTTGGGATGTTGATATGCAAAATCTCAATTTGACAGAAACAAGTATCAGTTTCCAACAGACAAAATCAATACCAGCGAACAAAATTGCTGAACGCATTCTGCATGGCGAGGTGGTAATTATACGCAAATGCTTACAAAAAATCGGTTATTTCGAGTGTTTGCAAAAGGCTAGTTTAGAAGGTATCCAGCAAGCCGTTGGTCAAGAAAAAGCTACAAGAATTAAAAATCAAGGTTTTGAAGCAGTTCATAAAATTATCGACCTGAACGAACTATCAGATGTTAGCGATCGCACTTATGAAGTTATTCGTTCTCTAGCTCCAGCTTTCTCCAAAGCATTAGTTAAAGAAGTATTTCAGACACAAAAACCTTTCTACTTTGAAAAAGAACCAAACGTTAGGTTCCATATACCTTACGATATTGTAGTCAAAAGAAAACAAGAGTTTAGCAAATTCTACTGGAACGGTAAAATTACACCGCATGGCCCACATCACGATAGTTGGTATCAATGTCCAACCAACTCTATCAATATCTGGATTGCAATGGGTACAGTTACCATCGGCAATGGACTAAACATTTACCCTCAAGTCCACAACAAACGTCTTCCTTGTACACCAGAAGGTAAAATTCCACATAATCAATACTTTGAGTCAGCGCTGAATTTTCATTTAGAACCTGGGGATGCTTTGATATTTCATGGAGAGCATTTACACAGTTCTGAGATTAATAGTACAGATGCAACTCGCTACGTTATCAGTTTGAGATTGACCCTAGATAAACCTAATTTTCTCGAATCTTCACCTTATAGATATGACTACATCTACTCTGAGTGTAATGATAGTTTCAAGGCAAAATGTACTGAACTGATAGTTAATACATCTCGCCAGATGCTCAAAAAAATTAATACAATTTTACCCAAACAAAACCAAAACTATATTATTTCCCCAAATGCTGTTTGCGGTTTTGATGATACATCAACTGATTTTCCCAAGCCCATACCAGTTGAGTCTACTGAAGATATTAAGCTTGCATTTGACTCTCAAGAGTTGCCAATAGGTAAAATCAGACCCGTGTCGCCAAAGATATGTGTAGCGCGACTGGACAACAATCAAGTAGTAGCTTTCAGCAGATATTGTCCTCATGAAGGAGCAGATTTAGCAGGTGGCTATTTACGCGATCAATGTATTGTTTGCCCCTGGCATAATCTCCCAATTAGCACAGAAAGTGGTGCTAGTCCCTGCCAGTCGTTATCTAAATTAACCATCTTTAATTGCACTGAAGACAACAACCAAGTTGAGGTTCAAAGTTAAAAAATTATACCAATTCTCTAACATTTAGTAACAGATTCAAAGTGTGAAAATCCTGATTCAATCTGACTTTCTTAATTACGAATTGGTATTAGAATTTAGCCTTTGTTAGAGCATAGCTCGATTGGGAAAGAATGTATCAAGTATCTTTTAAGGTAGTTCTATGACTGAACAGATCAATAATCAGCCGTTAATTACTTGTATCACTATCTTTTTGAACGCTGAAAAGTTTATCGAAGAAGCGATAGAAAGCGTATTTGCTCAAACCTATGACAACTGGGAGCTTTTGCTAGTAGACGACGGTTCTACCGACTCTAGCACAGCGATCGCCTTGCAATATGCCAAAAAGTACCCAGAAAAAGTACGCTATATAGAACACGACCACCATCAAAATCGCGGTATGAGTGCAACACGCAATCTCGGAATCCACAACGCCAAAGGTGAATATCTTGCTTTTCTAGATGCCGATGATGTCTGGTTGCCACAGAAACTAGAAAAGCAACTAGCAACAATGAAATCTCATCCTCAAGCAACGGTAGTGTCTAGCTCGACTCAATATTGGTACAGTTGGACAGGAAATCCTGAAGATCGCCAACGTGACCATATTCGAGAACTTTGGATTCCACCCAATCGGCTGTTTCAGCCTCCACAGCTGCTAGCACTCTTATTGCAAAAGAAAATCCATACACCTGCGACTTGTAGTGTTTTGATCCGACGCGAGTTTTTAGAAACGATTGGCGGATTTGAAGAGCGTTTTCGGGGGATGTATGAAGATCAAGCCTTTTTCGCCAAAGTGTTTCTGAAAGCATCTATTTTTGTAGAACCTGATTATTGGGATAGATATCGACAGCATACAGATTCTAGTTGTGCGATCGCCCAAAAAACAGGACAATACCATCCTTTTAAGACAAATCCCGCACACCTAGCGTTCTTAAACTGGATAGCTGACTACTTGTCTCAAGAAGATGTTAAAGATAGCGAAGTTTGGCAGGCTCTACAGAAAGGATTACGACCGTATCAGCATCCGAGATTGTACTTCTTCTTATACTTCTTTGAACGAATCAAACCTAAACTGCATCGTATAAGGCAAAAAATTTGGCCTCTTCCCGTCCGTTACTAGCTACGGTCTTAACAATAGACCTCTTGCAAAAGTCCTTCTTTGCATTCTCTTCTCTGCGTCTCTGCCTTGAAAAGTTTCCTACGGAGGGAAACTCTCCTTCTCCTGACGGAGACGCTACGCGAACAGAACTTTTCGCTGCGCCTCTGCGTGTTAGCGTTCGCGAAGCGTCTCGTAGAGAAGCGGGGCGTAGCCCAACAAAAAAAATATTTATGCAAGAGGTCTAATCTCTACTTCTACTGATAAAAAACAGAGGAATGCAGAGATGAACGTCAGATCATTTTCAAACCTGATAAAAATATTTGTTTTTAAACACATCTCAAACTTATGCATTTTATTGTCACCGGCGGAGCTGGCTTTATCGGCTCTCATCTGACAGAACAGCTTTTGTCAGATGGTCATTATGTCACTGTAGTAGATAACCTATCGACAGGTAGCTTGCAAAACCTGCCTGAACATCCTCATCTCAAACTACTAATAAAAGATATATCCAGATGTCAACCCAATGATTTTTCTGGGCATATTGATGGACTTGCCCATTTGGCGGCTACTCCATCAGTTACCCAATCTTGGCTGCAACCACTAAAGGCTCATCATAATAATCTTTCAGCAACGATTACTTCAATTCAACTTTGTCAGGCCTTAAACATTCCCAGATTAGTTTTTGCCAGTTCGGCAGCTGTATATGGCAATCCTACGCAACTACCAATTTCAGAAAATCAACAAACTTGCCCCATTTCTCCCTATGGCTTACAAAAACTGGTGAGCGAAGAATATGCTAGATTGTTTGCCAAACAATTAGGTTTTTCATTTATAGGATTACGCCTATTTAATGTATTTGGGCCTAGACAACAACCTGATTCCCAATACTCTGGTGTAATTTCTATCTTCGTGAATGCCATACAGCAAGGTTTACCCCTGAATATTTATGGAGATGGCACTCAAACACGAGACTTTATATATGTTAAAGATGTGGCAGATGGATTTAACAAAGCTTTAATTACTCCTCTGAAATCTGGCTCTTCTTTAATTTGTAACTTAGGTAATGGCATAAATACCTCTGTGGTTGAGTTGGTTAATATTCTCAAAAATTGTTTTCATCAGCAGCAATTAGCAACTAATTTTATGCCATCTCGTTTAGGAGACATTCAGCATTCACAAGCTGATATTTCAAATGCATCTTCAATGTTAAACTTTAAACCTCAGTGGTCGCTAAAATCAGGTCTAGAGACTCTTATTGAAGTACCTCAGACTGCTGTAGTTCGCTCATTTTCAACAAGGGAAGATATTGTTCCATCACTATAAGCACAAGGCGAACGCACAGGATTTCTAAAATTACTGCTGAATAAGGATCTCGACGAAAAAATAGACTAAATTATAAAACGCCGAAACCTTTGTTATTAAAGAATTATTCTACTTGAGATGTGTTCGCCTTGGGTACTTGATATAGCCACAACCTATACAAAGATTATAAAAGGGAATTTTTTATCTTATCTACGAAATATGAGTTTTAAAACTCAAAACTATAAGTAATTTCATTAATATGTAACAACTTACTCAACTATTGGCTTTTCTCTGACTGATATAAACTAACTAATTGAAACTGTTACCATGTCTAATTTACCTACTTCTCAACACATTCAGCTACCAATTTCAGATGTTGAATATGACTCTGATTTTGTGATAGAAATTCATCCTTCTGTGACAAGTAAAGTGAAGCGCATAATTGACATCATGGGTGCCATTGTCGGACTGGGAATTACAGCAATCGTAGTAATTCCTATTACCATAGCTACTTTTTTGGATAACCCCGGCCCGATATTCTACAGTCAAATTCGCTGTGGTCTTAAAGGCCATCCATTCCGTATTTGGAAATTTCGCTCTATGGTAGTCGGAGCCGAGAAATTACAACATCTAGTTAATAATGAAACTACAAGTCCTCATATCTTCAAGAATGAAAATGACCCTCGCATAACTAGTGTAGGCAATTTTCTCCGCCGCACCAGCCTAGACGAACTGCCTCAGTTCTGGAACGTGCTAGTAGGGGAAATGAGCCTTGTCGGTACCCGCCCTCCGACTACTGATGAAGTGCTACATTACTCAGACTATCACTGGAAAAGGTTGAATGTTAAACCGGGTATTACTGGCGAATGGCAGACTAATGGTCGCTCATACATCAAAGACTTTGAAGATATCGTTCGTATGGATTTAGAATACCAAATTAAATGGTCTATTACCTACGATATTAGTTTAATTCTAAAAACTATCAAGGTTTTGTTAACTAAAAACGGTGCTTGTTAACAAAAACATGAATATAGCAATACCTTAGCCAAACTACGAGGGTTCAATGCTAGTAGAACCGGGACGAATACCTCAATTATATTGTGCTAATTTCATTTGCATTATCAAAAATTCACAGCAAAAGTTCCTAAAACAGTGAATGGTTCACCAGGATACACATTGTTTCTACTTACAGCGCTTTCAAAATAATCCACATTGAATAAAACTATTGCCAGCACTGCGATTAGTAATTTGTAACTGTTCGCCTTTGGTAGTTTCTAAAATTATCTCCACACCCTGATTAGCGGGATTTGCTTTTACTCCCGTCACTTGAACAACTTCTGATGAGGGTGGTTGTTGTCCAAGTATTTGAGTATTGATGCGAGGCGATCGCATATTAACTATAGATTCATTCTGCACCTGTGTTGATATGACTTGCTCACCATGAGCAGAATTGCCAAATAATATCCAAACATAGCCTGTAACTAGAATAAATCTGAATAATTGCTGTAATTTCACTCGTATCCTCACACAAAAGAAGAAGGGAATTTTGTCTGGTTAGCAGTAAGCACTTCAGTGCTTACTACGAACTTATAGCTCCATCATGATTAATGCGATGAACCACTAGCCACTAAAGCTTTAACTTTTACCTAAACGCTCAACCATTTCTATTTTTGGCTGTTGAACAGTCTTGCCTTTATAGCGATACCACCACATCACAAAACCAGTGACGGACAGAATTAATGGTGTCAGTCCAACAAAAACATAGAGAATACGGGATGGTAATCCCCAAAAAGTACCGTAGTGCAGCGGTGAAAATGAATTTAATACTGCTTCTGCTCGTGTTGGCTTCATGCCATTTTGGAGTTGCACAACTTCACCTGTATACTGATCGAGATAAATGCGACTGTAACCGTACTCTGACGTTTCTTGTGATTGTTTTTTGCCAATTCTGAATACTTCTTCAGGCTTTTGAGGCCAGCTGATATATGTAGTGACTGCACCTGGTAAAGCTGCATCAGCTTTTTGCAAAATCTCGCTTAGTCCTAAAGCAGACTTGTTAGGAATTAGTTTAGATACAGGTTCAGGGACAATTGGTGTGAAAGTTGCCACATGGATAGCAGGTTTTGCAAACTCGTAGAAGTTCCAACAAAAACCTGTAAAAGCAATCATGGCGAGGAATACAGCTGCAATGATACCTGAGACTTTATGAATATCAAAGTTAACTCGCTTGGGATGGGCGTCCCATTTGATTTTGAAACCAGAGATTAGCTTTCGCCAACCAGGCCACAGCACAATTCCTGTAATACTAAGAGCCAACAGCATAAAAGCTGCAATTCCAACGATGATTGTGCCTGTATCACCTGCCAGCAGCTGATAGTGCAGTTTAAAGGTCAAACCAATTAGAGTCTGATCCCACTGCTGAGAACCCATGATTTTACCTGTGTAAGGATTGACGAGAACTTGCAGATATTTATCACCTGGGGCTTCTAGCCAGACACGATAAGGAAGGTGGGGGTCTGGAATTGTGTTAATACTTGACAGTTTAAAGCCTGGTTGATTGGTGTAGGCGGTTTTGACGGTTTCTAGTGCAGATTCAACAGAGATGCGTTCGCCTTGAGGGGTTACAATTCCGAACTGCTGACTGACTAAAAATTGGTCAATTTCGTGCTGAAATACGAGCAAACTACCAGTCAAGCCGACGATGATTAACACTAGTCCTACGACTAAGCCGAGGTAACGGTGTAGGACAAATGTCAGGTCGCGTACTTGTTTCGATTTCATCATAGATACTCCTTTGCACAATATAGAAAAGGTTAAAATTGCACAGAAACTGTGCCCACAACACTAAAAGGTGCGCCAGGAATTACACCTAGACGGTCTTCAATTATTTGCCGGGGAATAACTTGAATGCAACAGATTTACCTTGTGCTTGTTTGCTGGATATTTGCTGAGCAAAGGCGTTAATCGCAATGCTAAGCCAAACAGAACCTGTAACTAATAAGACTTTCAATAACTGCTGTGATCTCATTTACTGCACCCACACCCTCATAATCATCTGCCAGCTATCATCAATAAAGTATTAGTTTTTATTGATGACAACACTTTGCTAAATTGAAAAATACCTGCATTTGGTAGGTTGAGTTAGCCCTGGTTGAGCAGGGTAATTTGACGATCGCAAAAGTGGCATTGAGTCACAAAAACCAATAAATACGTTGATTTTTGCTTGCCTGGACGCCATGCGATCGCTCAACCTAACCTCCCAAAAATGACGCAGGTATCATTCTTAATGACATAACTTAGCAATGAATCTGAGAATTAAGTCTACAGGAAATAGCTAATTAATTGCAAATCATTATCAAAGTTTCTTTATAAATTAGAGGCTCTAACATCCTCCCAACAACTTGTCTAAATTCCCAGAGCCTTTCTCAGGTTTTCTACTATTACATCTGGCACAGCTGAAACATCGACAAAAATCGCGTCTGATGGCTCCTCAAGGACATCAAACTGGCTATTGAGGAGTTTTTCGGTCATAAAATGATTCTGACGCTCTTGCAGTCGCTTTTGAATTAAATCAAAAGAGCCTTTGAGGTAAACTAGTTTGATGCGATCGCTATCCAATACCAAAGATTGGCGATAGCTGGCTTTGAGTGCCGAGCAAGCTAAGACTACATTTTGATTTGCTTGCAACCATTGGGCGATGGCTTGTTGGATTGCTAATAACCACGGCATTCTGTCTAAGTCGTTGAGGGCAATACCGTGGCGCATTTTCTCGATATTTTCTAGCGAGTGGAAACTGTCAGCGTCTTGGAATTCCCAGTGTAAGGACTCGGCTAGCAGTTGGCCGATGGTGGTTTTGCCTGAACCTGATACACCCATGACGAGAATAATCATTTCTTTAACGCACAGGAAGAGTAGTTAAATTTCCAGTCTTGCTAAACCTAAATAACGGATGCCTTCTGGAGAGATGTCGAAACGACAAGGTAGAACTTCTAAGCCGAGGGCGATCGCTTCCCGCAATAACTTACCATATATGGGGTCTGTACTATCACCAGGAGCAAACTCGGTACAATCTCCACGATTGATAAAATAAAACATCACTGCCCGCGTTAGAGGCAGCAATGCCATTAATTCTCTGATGTGTTTTTGTCCTCTTGTGGTTTCTGTGTCGGGAAATAAGGCTAGAGTTTTCTGTGCCAAAGTTGTGTTTTTGACTTCTAAGTAAATTGGCAAGATGTCAATGCCTGTTAGCCAAAAATCAACTCGACTTTTTTTGTCTTGCCCATAAACTACTTCAGTCTTAATTTGGCTATAGTCGCCTAGTTCTGGAAAGAGGTGTTGTGCTAAAGCTAGCTTCACTACTCGATTTGGCAAGGCAGTATTCACGCCTACCCAAGTTGGTTCGTTATCATGTACTTGAATCAACTCTAGAGTGTAAGCCAATTTGCGGTTAGGATTGTCGCTTTTGGAAAGCTGTACCGCACTACCAGGAGTTGATACCCCAGTCATGGGCCCTGTGTTTGGACAGTGGGCTGTCACAACTTCGCCAGAAACCAATTGCACATCGGCAAAAAAACGCTTGTAGCGCTTTAGCAAAATACCAGGATATAAGGGTGGGTAACGGTAAAGCCAATCAATCATAATAATTCGTAATTCGTAATTCGTAATTTGGGCTTTGCTAATTAACATGGTGTGTCTCTACAATTGTTTTGCAATCACACAAATTATTTTCGTACTTAGATTCAGCCCGGGTGTAATTAGTAAATTAAGATACACAAAAAAGCTTTGTAGAAGTTTATTTTACCCTTTGTGGGTAGCTTAGTTTCTCCTGTTTCATATTTCCTTTGATCTGCATTCAACCTCTATATTTAGACAGATTCTCTCTATCACGATTTGTCAAATTTTGTAGTCAAATTAACGACATTTTAACAAAAATAAGCATATACTTGATGATATAAGCCTCTCATAAAGAAAAATATGGGAGAGTTGAAATATGCAAGGAGGTTGAGTCCTATGCAAAAAGTACGAGAAGCAACAGAACTAGAATATGCTTTTCTATTTACCTTAAGAAAAGTAAATTCGATTAATCCAGAAGGTTTCAAGCCATTTTTTAACGATATGCCTATTGATCCTTATATCAAGGGAAATTATCGTTCGAGAAGATTATCTCGGTTTATGATTTCTGAAGATAAGGTAATCAAACTACCTCATGGCTATCTCTTCCAAAGTAAAGAATATAATCCATTATTGGGTGATATTAGAAGAGAGTTTGCAGAATTAGATGATGCACTGATAGAACTTGATATTTTTCAAGATCTTGTGCTGGCATTTATCGATTCTTGTAGACTCCATCCTGAAGCTGAAATCGGAGTTCATCAAATCAGAACTACCTGTTCACCAAATAGTTTGGGAAATCCTGCGCCTGAAGGTATTCATAGAGATGGTACTGATTTTATTGGTATTTTCTCTGTTGATAGAGACAATATTCAAGGTGGAGAAACTCATTTATATACCGCCAAGAAAGAAAAGCCTGTTTTTAATAAAGTTCTGTATCCAGGTGAATTAATATTGGTCAATGACCATGAATTTTTCCACTTTACTACCCCTATTAAACCTCAAACAGATAATCAAGGAATCAGAGATGTGTTTGTTCTGACTTCTCCTAGCTTGCTTTCAGAATAATAATTCTCAAACTAGCTTTTCTAATTAATCGTAAATATTTTACAATCTACAAGATAAGGGGAATTGAATATACTCATTTCCCCTGCTTTTTTTCCAGGAATTGGAAATAAACGTGCTGATAAAGGTTTATCTAACTTAATAGCTAAAGTTGCCATATCAATTAATAGTGCTGCTATCTGATCAATTGTGACATCACCGGGAATAGGAATTGTATCTAGTCCACAACCACAAACTGCTGAATATAATAATAAATTTGTCAGATCATAGGTTTGCTCGTTAGCTCTAGTAGCTAAGCCAACATCTTCACAAACTGGTAACATTAAACCAGAGTAGCCACAAATTTTTACAGAAACATTTTTCAAAACACGAGTTAGCATCCCAGATATTGCTAGTGTTCCTTGATATCCAAATTTTCTACCCATTAAGGTTTCATAGGCAAAAGCGATACTATTTTGTTTGTCTAAGGATGGTGCAAGAGAAGTGTCAATTCCTTGATATTTAATAGTATATTTTGCGGATATTTGTTCAGCGATCGCAGCAACTTTACTTAACTCTAATTCTAAGAGTAATTGGAGATGCTTTTCTGCTGTTTGCAGATTATGATCTTGAGAAAAAGCTTGCATTACTAAGTTACCCAATTCTAATCCGATCGCAAAAGATGTTTCGCCTGCATGGTATGCAGTAGGGAAAAATGGGATACCTGGTTGGCAATTTGCCCAAGCACAAAAGCGAAAATTACCATAGCCATTTTCGGTTTCTTGAGAAATACGTTTAATAACTTTTGCTGATGCCCAAGCATTTTCAAAATTAATACCAGTTTGGCGATCGCCTATTTTAGTTGAACAGTAAATATTTGATGTATTTTTATTAATATCTGGAATGATATCTATTGTTTGAGGTTGGCTGGCATAGCCAATATTAAAAAATTGAACATTCAAACTCTGACAAAGATGTTCTAGAGATGCTACTTGATTAATGATTTCAATTTGTGAACATCCTTGGAGATATTCTTCCCAAGCATTTGTGGCTATTCTAGTTGTTTGAACTTCATATCCTTGTTGTGCAAAAATAGTTTTTGCTTGCTGGTTAAAGTCAGCAGCTTGTTTAATTGTTTCTTGTTCTTGTGGAGATTGAAGTGAGATTCCTGTTGTGATAGTTCTAATTTTCATCAAGATAAAATGGGGAGTGGAGAGTAGGGAGAAGAGATATTTTCATCATAAAATGGGGAGTGGGGAGTGGGGAGTGGGGAGTGGGGAGTGGGGAGTGGGGAGTGGGGAGTGGGGAGTGGGGAGTGGGGAGTAGGGAGTGAGGGAGGAGATATTTTTATACCTTTGTTGTGAACTATTTAACCGTGGGTAAAGTTAGTTGATGAGGACGCGGAGACGTTTGGACGCGGGGACGCGGAGAGTCCCCATAAATAAAGCTAGGGGATTCAAGCAAGGAAAACATTTTTTGCCTCCACGACTCGCATTCGGGGGCTTTTGACCAGTGCTTCGACCTCGATAAGGGTCGCGCTCCGCGTCTCCCCTTCCCCGCGTCTCCGCGTCTTCTTGGTAAAAATCCTGCTGTGGACGGCTTAATTATCTCTGTTCCCTGTTCCCTGCCCAAAAAGCGCGGTGAGTGCATCCTTTGATATCAAGTAGTTGAGTTAATTAAATTAATGCCATGAATGACGAACTTTACAATAAGGGATTGGAGAAAGCTAAACAAAAAGACTACGGTGGAGCTATAGAGGAATTTAATCGTGTTTTGCAGTTAACACCTAACTCTACCCAAGCCTATTTACAACGTGGTTTGGCGTATTACGACTCAGGAGCGATTCTTCAAGCTGTCTCAGATTATACTGAAGTTATCAAGCTCAATCCCCAAAGTGTAGAGGCGTATTATTGCCGTGGGTTGGCGCGCTTAGCACTAAAAAATTTACCAGGGGCGCTAGATGATGTTGAACAAGCAATCCGCCTCAATTACAATTATGCCGCAGCTTATAATTTGCGGGGGATAATTAGACGCAAACAAGGGTATATTCAAGATGCGATCGCCAATTTCAAACAAGCCGCACAATTATATCTCGAACAAAAAGATCAGGAAAATTGTCGTCTTTGTTTAGAGAGAATTAAACAGCTAAAACCCCCAGAAAAACCAGTAGCCCAACAAAAAAGTCCTACAATTGCGCCTATTATTTCTACTAAAGATTATTTCACGCAACTATTAGAAAAAGCCGAACAAGGAGATACACAAGCAGCACTTGCAGATTTAAACTGGATATTGCAAGCCGATTCACAAGATGCCCAAGCCTATTGCTGTCGGGGCGTGGTGCGTTGCAAAATAGGAAATTATCGAGATGCGATCGCAGATTTTAATCAAGCATTAAAGCTCAATTTTCAAGATGCCATTGTCTATCGCAACCGGGGTAAAGCACGTTCTTTATTAGGTGATCATCAAGGTGCGATCGCTGACTTTAACCAAGCACTGCAAATCCAACCCCAGGATACTTTAATATATGTTGCCAGAGGCAATGTTTATCGAGCAATGGGTAATTATCTTGATGCTATTCAAGACTACACTCAAGCACTGCAAATCAATCCTGATGATGCTCAAGCTTATTACAATCGCGGCATTGCCTATACATTTTTAGAAGAAATGCAACACGCTGTAGAAGATTATCAGCGAGCAGCAAGTATCTTTTGTGAACAAGAAGACTGGGGAAATTACCAAGAAGTTTTAAATAGCCTAGAGAAAATCCGCAGATTGAACCCAGAATTAGCCAAACAAAAGTCTAAATTATTACATCAACGCTTGCTGCGAATGGTTGGAGGATATTGGGAAATCGCCCAACGGCTAATAGAACAGAAGCAAGATTACTATCCGGGGATGCCTGAAGAATGGTATCTGCAAAAAGTGATTGATGATTTAGAACGCGATCGTAATTCGTAATGACTTATATCTTGCACCTCAAAGAATATACTAAGAACAGGTAAACAAATGTAACAACAAAATTGCAGATATAACTAAGGAATAACTTAGATCTTGCACCTGCCCAATCTCCCGCCAGAGAATAAATTCTCGCTCTTATTAGGTTATAAAATCTATACTTTTTGTGAGATTTAGTCCTCTTGAGAGGACTTTTGCTATTAGCCATAGGTTTCTAACCTATGGCGGTTTTTAGGACTGGTGCAAGATATCAGATAAGATAAACTAAAAAGAACAACTAATTGCAAAACAATAGTGAAAAAATGGGCAAAGTAACTACTACAATTACTATTACTAACCAAATTGACCAAAATCTTGCAGAAAGAGGATTTATTCCAGTAGAACAAATACGCTCAATTATTTTACATGATGTTTTAGTTGACACACGTGCAACAAGGCTGTGCTTACCTGAAAATATTATTCTTGATTTGGGATTACCTCTTCAAGGAGAGGTAGACGTAAAAATAGCTACAGGAGTACAAAAAGCTCGGATTTTTAAAATGTTAAATCTTTCAGTTGCAGGAAGAGAAGGGACTTTTAATTGTATTGAATTACCAGAAGGTTCAGATTCATTATTAGGATTAATCCCTTTAGAAGATTTAGGATTAGAACCTGATTTAGTCAATCAGAAATTGCGAGTTTTACCAGTGGAAGGAAAAGATACATATTTAATGGTTTTGTAATTAATAGCAATTTTTGCTAAGATTTGTTATTTGGTTTATAGTAATTGATTAATATAACAAACAATCGTAAGTAATCAAAATGAATGTCTGGGTTGCCAAAGCAAGCCTAACCCAAAACTAGAAATTCAGTAGACCGAAAACTTTTGCGATCGCGCACAGAAAGATACCCATAAAATTGATCATTATTAAAAAAACCGTATTATTAGATACATTTTTTGGAAAAACCCTTGAGCAAGTCTGAATAAGTAAAACTAATGTGTATGACGATTCAGCCCAAGGTAAGACTGGAACTTAGAGATGGGCTGCTAGAGAATGCGATCGCCCACTGCAAAATTAAATCAAGCACTTTGCGTGTTAAATCTAGACTAAAGTCTAAAAAATAAAAGTCACAATGAATGCGAGAATATGTGAGATTGCCCGCAGCTAGATTTTGCAATGAGCGTGGAAATATAAGAATTTAGGTAATTTATTTAATATTTAAATTCAAAACACTAAAGATACACCTTGTCTTTAGTCCTCTGTCACAGCAACTTTGCAGCCTTCAAAATTCCCTGCTTCAATTTGACAGAGTATCAGTCTGGTAAAGCACTTGACACCATCAGCCATTACAGGAAGGATAGAGTCAGATGAGCGATCGCATAATGCCCAAAAGCAAAAAAGCAGCGAAATCAAGTCTGATGAATTCATCGCTGAGTTCATCAACAATTCCTACACTGGCTTCTCCCACACGAGGCTTTGGTTTACAACCAGACACTGTTGAGCAAGAGTCATCCCTCCAAGAAGAACAACCTCAAAGCGAACAGTCCTCAGAATTACCTCCAACTCACGACATTAGCCGTATTTCCCTGCGTCGTTCACAGGTAGAAAACGCCACCACTCCAAGCGAAACTCCTTACGGGCACCAACCGCATTGGGTAACACAAAGATTGATGCGGATGGTTGCACCCCAACCAGTCATCAGCCCAGAAGAATCGCACACAGACGACCAAGACGATATTGTACAAACCAAATGTGCAACTTGTGAAGCCGAAGAGCAAGAAGAAGACTCACAAACAGAATCCTTGCCAGTGCAGCGAGAGGAATTGCGAGCTGAAGAAGAAAATTTACAAATGAAATCCTTGGCTAATTCCACCCCTCCCTTAGTACAGCCAGAGGAATTGCCAGCAACTCAAGAAACAAACATTTCCCAAGTACAACCTGCGTACAAACCCCTCAGCCACGACATTAGCCGCATATCCTTGCATCGTCCCCAAGCCAAACTCAAGATTAATCAGCCAGGAGACATTTACGAACAGGAAGCCGATAGAGTCGCACAGCAGGTAATGCGGAAACTCAGCGAACCTGTAAATTTACAATCTCAACCACAAGAAGAATTGCCAGCCCCACCAGCAGACAATTTACAAATGAAATCTCTGGCGGATACCGTAACTCCCGTGGTACAACGCAAAGGCGGCGGGGAAATGGCAGCCACACCCGATATAGAAACTTCCATCCAAGAGTCACGGGGCGGTGGTGAGTCGATGTCAGACGATATCCGCCAACCCATGGAGCAAGCATTTGGGGCTGACTTTAGTAGTGTTAAAATCCATAGCGATTCTCGCTCAGATCAACTCAACCAATCTATCCAAGCTCGCGCTTTCACCACAGGACAAGATATTTTCTTCCGCCAAGGTGAATATACACCAGGGAGTAACGCAGGCAAAGAATTACTCGCTCATGAATTAACGCATGTCATCCAACAAAAAGGCAACTCTATCCAGCCTCAAGCTGATGTTCAACGGGTTTGCTCAGAATGCGAGCAAGAACAAGAAAATAGCGAACAACTTCTCCAAGCCAAAGAACTCCCCGGTAGCACTCCCCAACTTCCTGGTGATGTATCAGCTTTAAATAATCAATCTCAGCAAACCACAGAGCCTGCGGCCGAATCTTTAGAGAATGAAAATGCAGATGTCAGTGAGGAACTTACTCAAGGTAACTCAAATCAAGACACTGTTAGCGAACAGTCTCCTAGTGATACTGGAGGCGTAGAACCACCACCAGACGACGATCCCCAAGCGCAGGCTGAAGTTTTAGAAAAAATGCGCTTAGCTAAAGAAGAGGGGGCAGATTTAGAAAATCCTGAGTCGGAAAATTCCGTTGAAATCGCCGCACCACAGGATCAACCCTCGACAGAAGGTGAAAAAACCGCAGAACAAGAGAACGGCGAAGATGAGCCTAGCCCCAAAAACCAGCCATTAAAAGCGGCAAACACTGAGGTTGAAGATACTAAAACAGAAGATGAACCTAGCCCCGAAAACCAGCCATTGAAAGCGGCTGAGGCTGAGGTTGAAGACACTAAAAAAGAAGATAAAGAAGATCAAAAAGCAGAAGGCTCAGAAAATATACCTCCAGAAACGGCAGAGGAAGCAACTAACCAAAATCCACAGAACCCTGAAACTCCTGTAAATCAAGGCGAACAAACCCCAACTCAACCCAGCACAGAACCAGGTAATGATGTCACAGCCCAAGGCGTAGAAACCCCAGCACCTGCACAAACGCCCCCTACAGAGCAACTCAACCCCCAAAATCCAGAAGCCATAACTGCTGCTGTCACCCCTGAGACTGTGGCAGAAAAAGAAGATGCCACAGCAGAAGCTGTAGAATCACAAGTACAACAAAATGTCATCAGTAATGGCACAGCAGCATTAGTATCATCAGGCATTAACTTTGCACCTCCGGAACAGGAAGGAGTTGAGCAGGGAGAGGATGATACTGACTTTGCCCAAGAGCAAGCAGCGGCGGCTAGTAGTGTAGCTAATAACTTTTTTGCCGAAGCAGCGGTGCGCGTACAGAAAATTACAGAGATAGGGCAAGG
Organism: Desmonostoc vinosum HA7617-LM4; assembly: GCA_019359515.1. Taxonomy (GTDB): domain Bacteria; phylum Cyanobacteriota; class Cyanobacteriia; order Cyanobacteriales; family Nostocaceae; genus Desmonostoc; species Desmonostoc vinosum. The sequence goes on from JAHHHC010000001.1 coordinate 417,420, forward strand.
AATCTCGCCGCGTATCCAAGAAGGGGCTGAGAATGCCAAAGCTTTAGTAACGGCGCAAGTTGCACAACAAAAAACTGCTGTGAGTACCCAAATTGCTCAACAGCGGGAACAAACTCAAGCCGAAGCACAAGCAGCGATCGCTCACATCAAATCACAGTATGATGCAGGAGTGGCAGCCACGACGCAACTAGTCGCCACCAATAAGCAAAAAATCGAAACAGAACACGCCACCGCACTGCAAAAAGTAGATGAACAAGAAAGAAACCAGCTAGCTAAAGTTGAGGAAGCTTACAACCGGACTGTTGAACAAGTCCGGGCTGCTGGGGTGAAGGTGGGAGATGACGCGATCGCTTTTGGTGAGCAAAAAGCCACCGCCTGGGAATCTCAAATTAAGGGTGAAGATGACAACTTCTGGGATGGGCCACTAACTGATAACCGACTCAAAGCTAGAGCAAAAGCAGCTAGAGAAGTCGCAGGACAATACAAAACAGGCTTAATTGAGGAAGCGAATAAACAAGCCGATAAAGTCCCAGAAGGGAAACCAAAAGATATTGAAAATGTTCATAGCATCGCTAAGCAGTCTCGTGAACAACTGCAAACTCTGCAAAAACAAAGTCTGCAAAATTTGACCGAGGTTGAGCAAAAAGTTCTGACTCAATTAGCAGATGCTCAAACTCAGTTAACTCAGGCGGCTAACCAAACTCAGCAAGATACATTACAAACATTAAACCAACAAGAAGCCGCGCAGTTACAGTTATTAGAAGGTTACGCTCAAGGTCAAATCGCCGCCATCGACCGAGATACCCAAAAAGCGATCGCCTCACTGCAAAACGGAGTCAACGAAGCAGCAACCAATCTCCAAACTACACTACAAGAGACTCAAAGCCAACTCCAAGACACGCCAGCACCGAACCCAGATGAGTTAAGCCCAGTCCTCGCAGAAATCTTGGCACAGTTTGATAATGCTGTGGCGATCGCTCAAGAAAAAACCGAGCAAGGGATCACAGCATCAGCACAAGGTATCAGCCAAGGAGGGCAGCAAGTAGTTGGTGCAGTATCTGCAATGGCTCAAAAAGGACTTGAGGAGTCAGCTATTGTGACTCAAGATGCCAAAACTAGCTTAACTAACCTTAAACAAGGCGCTACAGATACCTTCAGCCAGATTCAGCAAACCTTAACCACAGTGGTTACACAAACCACCGACGCCGCCGTCCAAGGCTTTAATGAAGCCACCCAAGGCTCTCAAACCGCTTTCGATAAATATAACGAAACTCTCGAAACTAGCCTGCAAAAGAGCGTCAAAGACCTAGAGGACGGCTTAAAAGGAGCAATCCAAGGCGGCAAAGAACCGACTTTAGAAACTGATATCCAGAAATACGCCGATGAAGCCGCAGCCAAAGAAGAACCACGCGGAGTGAGTTTCTTCAAGACATTAGCCAAAGTCTTGTTGGTTGTAGCTGTAATTGCTGTGGCGATCGTTTTTGCCCCGGCTGTGATTGGTGCAGTTGGTGCGGCAGCGGCGGCGTTGGGAGCTAGTGCCGCCATTGCGGGGGGAATTGGGGCAATTGTCGGCGGCGCAATTGTGGGCGCGATCGCCGGTGCTGTCATCCAGATGGGTAACAACCTGATTGACGGCAAGAACTTGCTCGATGGTGTAGGTAAAGCCATGCTCGCTGGGGCGATTGGGGGGGCGCTGGGTGGACTTGGTGGTTTAGCTGGTAACGCCCTCGCCCAAGCAGGCAAACTCGGCACAGGGTTGACTCAATTGGCGGGTAGGGTAGGTATAGATGTCGCTTTCGATATCGCTGGTGGTATATTCGGTAACTTAGCGACTGGACAGCCGATTACAGTCGAAGGTATTTTGATTGGAGCGGCGATCGCGGGTGGTGTTGGTGCTGCCGTCAGTAAAGAGGCCCTGGGTAAACTTGGTAAACTGGGGCGCGGCATCGAAAGTATGCAAACCAGGAATTTCCAAGCTGGAGAACGTTTTGGTAGAGGAGCAGTAGATACGTTTAGGGGAACTGGTAGTAAAGTCGATACCCCGACAGTCGGTAGTCCCGATGTCAAAGCACCGGAAACCTCACTACCCAGAGGTACTAGCCCAGAACCACAAACGCAACTACCCAGAGGTACTAGCCCAGAAGTAGATACACCCACTGGTGCTAAAACTGATACGGAACTGCCTGGTGTTAAATCACAACAAACAGACGTGAAAGTTCCGCAAGAAACTGTGGGCGGCGATCGCACCACTCACATGGATGAGCCAGAAATCGAGCCTGGTGTCGTTGCCAAACAGACAGCAGCTGATGGACATGAAATCAAAGTCCTCAAAGATGGTCGCGTCGTTCGCTGCTCTGACTGTGAACCGATGAATGTACCAAAAGAAACTGCTAACACATCTAATTCCAAAGAAAAACTCGAACAAGCAACTAAGCAATACGATGCTGAGAATGAATACAAGATGGATTGGGAAAATCCCAATGACATTCTTAAACTACTCAAACTAGCAGATGAAGGAATTCCAGAAGCAGGCCCCTCCACCTCTCCATCTAGAGCCAATCAGCAAGTGGGAGATGAAATCCTACCAGCATCTCCAACCGTTCCCAGGAAAGAAGTGTGGGACGAAATTTTACCACCAGACTCCCCAGTCACAGCAGGTAAGAAACCGGAACAGACCGCAACAGACCAATCTCCCTCGACATCCCCAACTAGTTCCTTAAAATCACGTTTTGCTAATCTTCTAACGCGTCTTCGAGGTCTTGGAGGCAGTAAGTATAAGACTATCGGCATGTTAAAATCTTTTGCCGCTACGGATAAACTCAACTCTGTGGACTACCTCAAGACAGCTCAAGAGCGGCTACAGTACAAAGTTCAATTCGAGAACGGCAAGTTGCTAAAGTCAGATGGTTCTCCACTTCACACTTTAGACTCCTCTGCACATGGAGCTAAGGGTTATGTCATGTACGTGATGGATAAGGATGGTAACATCTACACAGCTGGTTCAGACCAAGTTCAACATCACTCGTCGTTTATGGCTGGTCGCCCAGTTGCCTCTGCGGGCGAAATCAAGGTAGAAAATGGTGTCATCAAGGAAATAATAGATCAAAGCGGTCACTACGCACCCACAAAAGGGAAAACGAAACAGTTCGAGACCGAACTGAAGAAAAACAACGTAGATTTAGGTGAAGTTCAAAAGAATTATCGTTACTTCACAACCAGAAAGCAACGAGAAAAAGCAGGGTTTGAATTTGCACGATTAGGAGAAGAAGCTGTTACATCAAGTAATACCAAATCTGATGTAGATACAGGCACATCCAGAGGTTTGAAACCGGAAAATGAAATATCAACGACTACCAGAGAACAAGAAGATATTGCGGTAGCAGGGCCAAGTGGACGCACTACTCACATGGACGAGCCAGAAATCGAACCTGGTATAGTTGCTAAGGCGTCAGCGTCTGACGGGCATGACATTAAAATTCCCAAATCAGGTAAAATCTATAAATGCTCAGACTGTGCAGAAATCAGACAGAGATATGCAGATCTACTTCAACAAAAGCCCGAACTCAAACAGCGTCTTGATGAAATTGAAGCAATAAAAGATCCAAATGAAAAAGCTGACGCCGCAGCCAAATTTGAAGCAGAACTATCCCAGATGGGGTTAGCAAGACAGGGCGAACAAATACTCAATGCTGTTAACAGTAGAATAGCTAGCCAGTCCGATAAGTTTGAGCTTACTTATACTAAAGACCAGTTAGACTCCATCATCAAGAAAGGGAAAGAACTGGGACTAAGTGATAAAGTTATTGAAGATTTAATTTACACAGGGTCAAGAAAAGCTAAGGCCATCACAGCTGATGAACTTGTTGGCCAAATGGAACATTGGGCTAATGTTATTAAAGAGCGGGGATACCCAGAGAAGTTTTCTAGTAAAGAAGAGTTTCAGGAATTTAGCCAAGACTTACTCAAAGGTGTAAGACAAGCAGGCATTCCTGCCGATGATATCAGAATCCAAGGCTCATCACTGCGGAAAACTACCGCTCAAGATGTTGATATTGCTGCATTCGTCGATGAACCAGCTTTTGATCGATTACTAATTGATCGATACCACGACAAAATAACAATAAAAGAAAATAATACAAAAGTTTCTTTAGCTGATAAATCCCATGAAGAACTAGTTCAATTAGCTAATGATATTGCAGCCAACCCGACAAAATATAATGCACAAGGTAAGACTTTCCAGAATGCCTTGCTAAATGGCATCATAAGTTCCAAGTCTGATATTGTCAAACCACTGAAACAGACCACTAAGACAATTAACGAGAAATATCCTCATTTGAATGTTGAATCTATCTCTGTTTTAATTAGAGGCGGACGATTTGATGTCAAGCCTGACTTACCTGTAACAGGAAATTGAGACAATGAATAAAATAGCCTTTTATGGAGCAATAAATTCTGGCGATTACAAGGTTGTAGCCGCTATATTTAAAAATTGGCTAAAAACAGAAGATTTGGATATTAAAATCAGGCTCAGCGGTGAAGAAATAGTATACGAAAACGAACAAATTTACTTGTATTCTTACAATTCGGTGACTACTGAAGGAGTAACACCTAGTTTTCTCTTGGAAGGTAATATGTCCAAGACACTTGACGAAGTAAAAGTATTGTTACAAGAACTATGGCAATTGTGCCAAGAACAAAATATTAGTAGTAGCTTTGAATATGTTGAAGTTACAGAGGATGGAGATGAAGTCACAGAGCAATTTTATATTGAATAAAGAGTGATAAAATGTACCAAAATTTGAAAAGTATACAAGTCCAAAGAGCTAATTAAATAATTCGTAATTCGTAATTCGTAATGACGCGACGCTCCTGCGTCGCTCTAAGCGAAGCTATGCCGTAGGCTTTACGCTGACGCTCGTACCTCGCTACCGCTGACGCTCGAGGACTCGCTACCGCTTCGCTAACGCTAACGCTATCGAGGACTCGCTACCGCTACGAAGCGCGTAATTCGTAATTAAGTTTTGTAATGAGGATTTAGCGCCAAGTCACCAGGGGGAAACCTACTCACTGACGGCAGTTGTTCATGGGGGAAACCACGCCACTTGCGCGGCTGCCGGAAAACCCGTTCAACGCAGTGGCTCCCCAAGATCACACTGCCTCAACTTTGTAAGACAACCCCAACACAAAAATTGCTGATTATAGAACTGGGTACTTAAACCCACGGAACTAGTTAAATTGGTGCAGTGTAGAGAGAGAGTAAGTTTATATGAGCAGTATACAGCAAAATTCACTTTGGATTGATTCTAAGCGATCGCGTTATTTTCTCATCCCCAGTAATCACAAGTTTACTAGGGGAAGTTTCACCATTTGTACGGTGAATGGCATCAAAAAAAAAGTCTCTCTAACTGCAATTTCTGCCTTTGAAATCTCAGAATCAGAAGCAAAACAATACCTTCAACCTGAGATAAATCAGGTAGTAGAGCAAGCAAAAACAACTTTCTCTAACATCACCACATCATCACAAGTAACTCCACCAAATCCTCAGTCTGCATCCGATATTCTCTCACTTTTGGGTATCATTCCTGAAGAACTACAAAATCATCCAGAAGCTACTCAAGCTAAATTTGTTAATATTTTCAACGAACTCAAAGAATTATTGAGTGCATCAACCTCTCAAAATGATGTTGCGCGGGGACGTTTAGATTCAGTTAAAGAAACATTACAAGCTCAAGGTATCAATATCGGCGACAATATTGAGCAACTTCCTGATAAAATCCAAGAGATTCTTTCATCATCCAATCTTGAGCAGTGTCTGCAAGAAATTGTGAATAATTTGCATAATCCAATAGCAAAAAATACTAATGGACAGCAAATTGATGAAACTATTCAAACTTTAAACCATGATATATTTAGCGAAGAACAGAAGCAATTAGAAGCACAAAGACAGCAAAAGTATAGACAATCTGCACAAGATGCGATCGCTCAATCTTTCAAATCTCGTGGTTTACGCCCATTTGCTGGCGGCGACTTTAAATAAAAAAGCTATTTAGTTTTCTGAAACATGCGACGCCTGCGCCCATCTTCACCAGGGGGTTTTCGCAACGGCACTATCTCGGCTTCATTACTCTCGCGTGCTACCCGAATCAACAACCCAGCTGCAACCAAGCTGGCAATCATGGAATTACCACCATAACTAAATAAAGGCAAAGGCAAACCAGTAGTCGGTAAAGCACCAGTAGCAACGCCAATATGGAGTAATGATTGCCCTACCATCAAGATTGTCACACCGATCGCCACTAGTCGATGCACTGAACTTTTAGCCTTGAGGGCCACTACTAATCCTAGCGTAGCGAATATAGCCAATAGTACTAATAGTACGATACTGCCAACAAAGCCAAACTCTTCAGCGTAGACAGCAAAAATAAAATCGGTGTCTTGAATTGGCAAATAAAACAGCTTTTGTTGAGAAAACCCAAATCCCGCACCCCAAGTTTTTCCTGAACCGACTGCAAGCAAACTTTGCACCAGTTGATAACCATCTCCTGTAGCATCAGCCCAAGGATTCAGGAACGACATAACTCGCTTACGCTGATACTCTTTAATACTAATACTCAATACCGCTAACAAAAATCCAGCGATCGCAGTTCCTCCCAAATATTTATATGGCAACCCGGCAGCTAAAGCAATTAGCCAAATCGTCATCCCACAAAGCGCCGTGGTACTCAAGTTAGGCTGAACAAGAATTCCCAACAATACAAACCCAAAAATCCCCAGCCAAGTCAAGCGTACCCGCCAACTCAGCCGTTCCCACTGCCCAAAAATCTGTGCGCTTTGCAACACCAAAAAGGGTTTAATCAATTCAGAGGGTTGAATGGGAACTGGGCCTAGTAACCTACGAGCTGAACCAAGATCCGTCTTTCCTAACCCCGGAATCAGAGTGACAATAATTAATCCTAATAGCAGTATCACTAACCAAGGAGATATCCCCACAATTTTTCGCACGGGGAGGTTAACAATAATATTGAATCCAATTAAGCCAACTAGCACCCACAGCAGTTGACGCTTAATATAATACAGACCATCATCATAGTTCGCATCGGCCACGGGATATGATGCCGAAAATAACATAATCAAGCCGACAAATAGCCAAATCAACGTTAACCAGCGCAACAACCGCGCCTCTAACGCCCAGCTAGAGACGGTATTGTTAAAAAAGGGAATCAGGTGACGTAGATTCACGAGCAATATAAGTAGGGGTTAGGGGTTGGTTTTATTGACGCGGGGACGCGCGGGGACGCGGGGACGCGGGGAAAGATTTTGGAACGAACAAATAGGTTTATTTCGGACTGAATATGAAAAATCTACCTTTGAAAGTTAAGAGTTAGGGGTTGGGAATAAAACTCATAAATCATAACTTACGTTTAATGTGAATTAAGTTGGGAAAAATTGGTCTTGCTGATGTCATAAATCTTTGCCCTCACCCTAAATCCCTCTCCCAAACTGGGAGAGGGACTTTGAAATTGCTCCTCTTCTCCCACACTTGGGAGAAGAGGTTGGGAGATGAGGGCTATTGTTGCATTCATCAACGGTATTCTAATTCACATCAGACGTAACTTATAACTTTTAGGAAATATTGGGAATGGGGAATGGGGAATTGGGAATTGAGGGAATTGTCATTTGTCATTGATTATTCCCCGCGTCTCCGCGTCCCCGCGTCTCCGCGTCCCCGCGTCCCCCTCATCCCCCTCATCCCCCTCATCCCCCTCATCCCCCTCATCCCCCTGCCCCAAAAACCTACCCATCAGAGTCGCCAGATATCGCTTTGAGTTTTGAGGTGAAAGACTCGAAGCGATCGCATTTTTCTGGGGTAAACTGTCCGATTGGAGGATGGTTAACCGCTGGGGGGAGTAGTTTTGTTGGTTGATTAAAGGTTGCAGGGGGATTAATAGTTAGCTTTTGCTTGACAAAAGATGCTAGTTGACGGGGTGTTGAGTTGATCAATTCCTCAGAAGTTGATGATTTCGGGACGCTTTCGTTGTCCTTATTTTCCTGTTGAACTTCTGGTTGATTGACAGATATCTGTTGTTCTGCACTTACCAACTGTAAAGGTGTAGTGTTGCTTTTCTTTGCAGGTGGTAGTTGCAGACTCGTAACTTTCTCAAAGGTGGGATTTTTTCTGGCTGATGCTGGGGCTGGTGGAGTCACCGCAGTGAGGCTTTCAGGGAATTTGCTACAAATTAGGCGTTCAAATTCCATGTTGAAATGATAAGTGGCTTGTCCTCGCCGTTGCCAAAATACTAAGATTTGCTGCACGGAAACCCCTTTGTAGCGACCTTGATACAGTGCTTCAATTACTGCTAAGTGTAGCCAATTAATCGGATATTGAGTTTGCCAACGTTCTACTAACTCATTGGCACTATAGCCACTGAGATCGAAACTATAGTGAGTTAATAGGGCGATCGCCAGTTCAGGGGCAGTATCAAGGGCTGAAGTATCCAGTGCTGTTGTTAACATGGGCTATTTGCTTTAGGCAATAGGTATAAGTTTTGCACCCATCGCATATAGCCTAACGTGCTTTTCACTACATGGTTTTTTTGCCAAGAGTTGCCAAGCCGATAGGCAGTGTTTTTCATTTTACTTGTCAACTGCTAGAATGCAACACTATATAAGGGGAATTGATCGCAGATGTTCGCTGAATGCTGACTAATGCTTGATAAACCATTGCTGCCACCTCTGCCCTTGTTGCTTCTCGCGTGGGTGCGAGGAGTTTGGGATCTGGATGATTGACGATGATTCTTTGTTTTGTTCCAGTTGCCACAGCTTTTTGAGCATATTCAGGAATAGTTTGACTATCGCTATATGCATTTAAAAAATTGCTGTCGGCGGTTGCTAGTCCTAAACCGTTTACTAGCGAGACAATTACTTGTAAACGTTGCACATTTTGCTGAGGGCGGAAGGTGCGATCGTTAAATCCGCTGACAAAGCCTCCACTAGCAGCGATTTGAATCGCTTTGTATCCCCAAAAATCCTGGGCGACATCGGTAAAATCGGGGGCCGGGCGTTTGGGAGTAGGATTAAAGGCTGTTGCCACTAAAGCTGCATACTGGGCACGAGTCATCGGTTTATTTGGTTGGTAGCTGCCATCGGCGAAACCTTGGGTAAAACCCATACTCACTAATGCCCGGATAAATGGTTCTGCCCAATGCCCCACAATATCGGTGAAGGAGGGCACATCAGCTTCAGGACTGACAATGTAGGGAGATGCGATCGCATTTTCCTTACCACTTGTCACCAAAGCTTGATAAATTAATGCCGCTACCTCTGCGCGAGTGATATCTCGTAGTGGTTCTAATTGTGCGGTTTGGGGATAATTCACCACTAGTAATTTTTGCGTAGCCACTGCCACAGGATTGGTGGCATAGCTGGGAATTTGGGCGCGATCGCGGTATATACTCAACACATTTGGGTTGCCTCCACTCAATTTCAAACCATTCACAATAGATACAATTGCTTGCACCTTTGTCAAATTTTGTCCTGGTCGAAATGTACCATCCGGAAAGCCACTAATAAAGCCCATATTGGCTGCACTTAAAATTGCTGATGCCGCCCAAAAATCTGGCTTGACATCTGTAAAACTACGTGCTTGGTTGCTACTGGGCAACTGAAAAGTTTTGGCAATCAGGGCAGCGTATTGGGCGCGAGTGATGCGGGCATCTGGGCCGAAAGTCCCATCGGGAAAGCCGCTAATCAAGTTTTTGCTTACCAATGCTTCCACGAAAGCCGCTGCCCAATGTCCACTGAGATCGGCGAAACTGCTACCAAATATCGGATTGGAGGTCTCTACAGTAGCAGCAATGAATTCTACCGCCCCTTTGACTTGGGTAGCATTCAACTGATTTCCCACAGACAGCAACTTTTGCGATGTAGCGTTTTGTAAATCAAATTCGCTATTGTCGCGAAAAATGTTGTTTGCCGGATCTTGAGTGTTACCTAAATCAGGAATTGCATTGCCATTTACCAACAAACCACCTTGGGTGTTTTTGGTAATCGAATTCTGACGCAGCACTGGTTTGGCATCGCGTGAGAGGGCGATCGCTGTAGTATTTTCTGATAATTTATTGTTAGCAATCAAAGGCGCGGCAAAATCGCTAATGGCAATACCCAAGGGGTTTCTTTGGAAAACATTCCCCAGCACTTCTCCCTTGCCGTTACGTGCCATTACCAAACCGCTAGCAGAGTTTTGCAAAAACACGTTATCTAAAATTACAGGTTTGGCATTACCTGTAACAAATACACCTTCTCGTCCACAATTAATCAAAGTATTATTAGCTACAGTTGGTGCAGCCGATTCAATCCAAACACCAGTACCTTTTGCTGTGGGATTTGTCACAGTCACACCCAAGAGGCTAGCATTATCTAGCAAGAGTAGCGTCATATTTTGCACACCAAAGCTGGGACTTTGATAATCGCCGCCTCCAGAAATCAGAATTTCTGCACCTTTTTTGGCTTCATTCCCCATCAATGTCACCCCCGCAGGTATGACTAGGGGAAACACCTCACCAGTAGCGGTGCTGTAAGTGCCAGATGCTAAGTTGATCGTCGCGGGGGCTTTGCTTGCCTTCAAGGCACGGGTGATGGTTTTAAACGGACTCAACCGCGAACCAGGATTGGTATCATTTCCTGTTGCTGGGTTGACATAGAGAGTGTCAGTCAAGGTAGAGTTCACCATTGATTGTTGAGAGTCAATTGTTTAAATTATGACAAAGAAGACTTTGCAGTTTTAGCAGAATCGAAAAGAAGCCCCGCGCTCTAACGCTTCGTTGAGCGTCGGGATGAATTTTTGGGCAACGACGAATTGACCCGCAACCAAATCAATCCGTAGGATTGACAGGACAGTGGGTCGATGAGGAGTCGCCATTTTTAACTTTGAGGGAATCGATAAAATTTTCAATTACATGGGTCATAGTTGTATCG
>JAHHHC010000046.1 GCA_019359515.1 Desmonostoc vinosum HA7617-LM4
CAATGGCAATCCAAGGACGCATTCCTAAGCGATAGGATAGTTCCCACTCACGTCCCATGTAGCAGAATACGCCAATCAAGAAGTGGAAGATTACTAGTTGGTATGGGCCTCCGTTGTAAAGCCATTCGTCTAATGATGCTGCTTCCCAAATGGGGTAGAAGTGTAAGCCAATGGCGTTAGAAGAAGGTACTACTGCACCGGAGATGATGTTGTTTCCGTACATTAATGAACCTGCTACTGGTTCACGGATACCATCGATGTCTACGGGGGGAGCGGCGATGAAGGCGATGATGAAGCAGGTGGTTGCAGCTAGCAAGGTGGGGATCATCAATACGCCGAACCAGCCAATGTACAGGCGGTTGTTGGTGCTGGTGATCCAGTTGCAGAACTGTGACCATACGTTGGCGCTTTGGCGCTGTTGTAAGGTTGCGGTCATGGTTTTATGATTGCTTTTCGTTTATGTATGTGTTGGATAAGTGAATTTGCTTACCTGTTTATTACATTAAACGTAAAATTAATTTTTGTAAAGTTATATTAACATATTTGTTACTTATTATAGGTATTTGCTTTTCTGATGAATCGCGTCAGGTGATGCGATTCATCGGTTTTATCAACCAGGAGGCCAATGTAACTGGCGTCCTCCTAAGATATGTAAATGCAGGTGGTAGACAGTTTGACCGCCATCATCACCACTGTTGATCACAACTCGATAACCGTTTTTCAATCCTGCGTCTTCAGCAATACGCTTAGCAGTTAACAAAAGATGCCCCAACAAAGCATGATCCTGAGATTCGGCATCAGCTAGTTGGGGAATGGGTTTTTTAGGAATCAGGAGGATGTGAACAGGCGCTTGCGGGTGGATATCTCTGAATGCCAGCGCTAAATCATCCTCATAGATAATGTCTGCTGGAATTTCCCGACGAATGATTTTGCTAAAAATTGTCTCTGTAGTTTCACTCATGCCAATCTACTTACTCATCTGCTAGAGATTCTAAAGGTTTAATGTGATTGAAGAAATGCTTGCCAGAGTCTGGAGTGCATCTATTGTAGGTATCGATGCCGTCAAAGTTGGCGTAGAAGTCGATGTATCAGGAGGATTACCGGGAACTGTAATTTTAGGATTGCCGGACTCAGCGATTCAGGAATCAAAAGAGAGAGTCAAGGCAACTCTGAAAAATGCAGGTTTTGCCTTTCCTATGCGAAAGATTGTGATTAACTTAACTCCCGCCGATTTACGCAAGGAAGGCCCCAGTTTTGATTTACCTATTAGTGTGGGAATTTTGGCAGCTTCTGAGCAGGTTGGCGCTGATTTATTGGGAGATTATCTCTTTTTAGGCGAAGTTTCTCTAGATGGTAGTTTACGCGCAGTGGCCGGCGTTTTACCGATCGCCGCTACTGCCCAAAAGATGGGAATTACATCAGTAGTTCTCCCTGTTGATAATGCCCAAGAAGCAGCAGTAGTAGAAGGGTTAAGTGTTTATGGCTGCAAATGTCTGTCTGATGTGGTTGATTTATTAAATAATCCTGGGCGTCATAAACCTGTGGAGATATTGTATGGTTTGAATAGTTTGCATACACATTCTCTACAATCGGCAGACTTACAAGACGTAAAAGGACAAATTCATGCCCGCCGTGCTTTAGAAATAGCTGCTGCTGGCGGACACAACTTAATTTTTGTTGGGCCGCCTGGTAGTGGCAAAACGATGTTAGCACGTCGCTTATCAGGGATTCTGCCACCCTTAAGCTTTGCTGAATCTTTGGAAGTGACTCGCATCCACTCGGTAGCTGGTTTGTTAAAAAATCGTGGTTCCTTGGTACGCGATCGCCCTTTTCGCAGTCCCCACCATTCGGCGTCTGGGCCTTCTTTGGTTGGTGGTGGTACTTTTCCTCGTCCAGGTGAAATTTCTTTGTCACACAGAGGGATCTTGTTTCTGGATGAATTAACAGAATTTAAACGTGATGTTTTGGAATTTCTGCGCCAGCCTTTAGAAGATGGCTATGTGACGATTTCTCGCACGAAACAGTCGGTAATGTTTCCTGCTCAATTTACATTGGTAGCGAGTACCAATCCTTGTCCTTGCGGTTATTATGGCGATACTATCCAACAATGTACTTGTTCGCCACGGCAGCGTGAACAATACTGGGCAAAACTTTCTGGGCCATTAATGGATCGGATTGATTTACAAGTCGCAGTCAATCGCTTGAAACCAGAAGAGATTACCCAACAACCCACAGGGGAAACATCGCAATCAGTACGTCAACGAGTGCAACAAGCACGCGATCGCGCTACTACCCGTTTTCAAGAAGAATCAAATCTGCGTTGCAACGCCCAAATGCAGAGTCGTCATCTCCAGAAATGGTGCAAATTAGATGATGCCAGTCGCGCTTTATTAGAAGCAGCAATCAGAAAATTAGGTTTATCAGCCAGGGCAAGCGATCGCATTCTCAAAGTAGCACGAACTATTGCAGATTTGGCACAAGAAGATGAGCTACAAGCTAATTATGTCGCAGAAGCAATTCAGTATCGTACTATTGATAGAATGCAGTAATTTATTATCTGATGATTAAACCTTAGTTTAGCTTGTGTTGCCAGCAGCTAGAAGCGCAAGGCTAAAGCTATGATTATATATACAGCACTTTGCAAGTAAATGAAGTACACATCTTAATATGATAAATCTTGTGGGGTGGGCATCCTGCCCGCCCTTGTGTACTTCATTCAGATGAAATGTGCTGTAGATGAGTGTCCAATGGAAATCAAATTACCTCAAGCTGAAGAATCTCAAAGACCTTGGATGAAATTTGCAGGAGTGTTTAAAGATGATCCAGACTTTGAAACAGTTCAAGAGTATCGCCAGGAATTGGATACCGCTGAAGATGCAGCAGATTCTGATACATAGAGGAAAGCAAGTTGAGCTTTTGGATTCTCGATATCGGTTTATTGGCAAAAGTAAGCGATCGCATTACCCGTTGTGTAAATAAAATCCTCTGATTTGCAGATATTTCTATCTTGAAAGTCACATATTTGGTTAATTTCTGCCTCAAGGAAGCTTTATAAATACCCTTGGGAAGATGCTGTCATTTAGGTAATTCAGTATCAAATATATCAGGACATGAGTAAAATCCTGCTGTAAGGAGACTGATTGAATGAATTTGCAGGCGATTTGGCAACTTTTTCAAGAGACTTTTAAGGAATGGAGCGATGATAAAGCCTCAAGATTAGCAGCGGCACTAGCTTACTACACGATTTTTTCGCTCGCCCCCTTGCTGATTATTGTAATTGCGATCGCCGGTGCAGCATTCGGAGAAGATGCCGCTAGAGGGGAAATTGTCCGTCAAATTCAAGGCTTAGTAGGTAGAGATGGGGCAGAATTTATCGAAATAGCCATCAAAAATGCTAACAAACCACAGACAGGTGCGATCGCTTCCATGATTAGTGTGGTAGTTTTACTATTTGGTGCTAGCGGTTTATTTGCTGAGTTACAAGACTCCCTCAACACAATTTGGGAAGTCAAACCGAAACCTGGACGCGGCGTGAAGAAAATTGTTCGTCAGCGCTTTTTATCGTTTGCGATGGTGCTAAGTATTGGCTTTTTACTTCTAGTTTCTTTGGTAATTAGTGCAGGGTTAACGGCAACAGTGACATATTTCAGTAATATACTACCTGGTGTTAGTTTTCTCTGGCAGATTGTCAACTTTATTGTTTCTTTTACTATCACTACATTGCTGTTTGGACTGATTTTTAAAGTCCTACCAGATGTGAAAGTAGCTTGGAGTGATGTTTTAGTTGGAGCTATTCTGACATCATTGTTGTTCTCTATCGGTAGGTTTTTATTAGGACAGTATTTAGGAAACAACAGTTTTGGCTCAACTTATGGTGCTGCCGGTTCATTGGTGGTAATTTTAGCTTGGGTTTATTATGCTGCTCAAATTCTCTTTTTCGGTGCTGAATTCACTCAGGTTTATGCTAGAAAATATGGCAGTGGTATCGTACCAAACAAGAATGCTACACACCTTTTTGATAATACGAAATATAATGGCAATACTCGGTTAAAATTAAATTCTCCTCCGAGAAAGTCATCCTCTACAAAGTGGCTAAGTCGCTTGCTTCCATTTTTGAAAAAATCTAAATAAAGATTGCTTTTCTGTTTACTTAAAAGCAAAATCGAGGTATTTCTAAAAGATAGGTGTAGTTGCCGCAGTTACTAAAGACTCTTGACGCACACGTCGCCTAGTAATGATCATTTTGACTCCACTAGTAGGTGCAAGGGTAAAACCTCGACGCTGGGGTTTTTCGGGTTGATGATTAACTAGCGCTAACTCATAGTTTGACAAAATAGTAGCCAATACTAGCTTCATTTGAAATGTGGATAAAGCTTCACCAATACAGCGACGCACACCACCACCAAAGGGCAGAAATTCATAAGGAGAAAATTGACGTTCTAAAAAGCGTTCTGGTCGAAATTCTTGAGGTTGGGGATATAAATCTTCACGCTGATGAGTTAGATAAATACTAGCAAGTAAAACTGTCCCTGGTTGCAAAGAATGTCCTAATAATTCTATGGATTCTTGCACCACTCTAGGAAAGGAGAACATGATAATTGGGTAAATTCGCAAGCTTTCATTACAAACAGCCGACAGATATGAGAGTCGATAAATACTCATGGGATCTGGGAAATCACCAAGGGTATCAATTTCCTGGAGCAGTTTTTCATGAACTAGTGGTTTTTGGTGAATCCAGTAGAGTCCCCAAGCCATTGCTGTTGCTGTAGTTTCATAACTAGCGAGTATCAAAGACATTAACTGATCGCGCAACTCTTGATCTGTGATCAGTTGACCTGTCTCATCTTTGGCTGACATTAACATCGAAAGAATATCGATGCGTTCTGTATTGTCTTGTTGCCGACGTTCGGCAATTTCAGTATAGAGTAACTCGTCAATTGCCTCACGAACGCGCAGAAATTTTCCCCAAGGACTCCATGCTCCTAAATCTTTTTGCAAAATAGGGAACAAGAACAAGCTAGAAGTCAAAGGTGAGCGAAAATAATCTAATAGCAACAGCAGTAAATGCTTCAGTTTGTGAAATTTTTCGCCCTCATACAAGCCGAAGATAACTTGTAAAATCAGTTGCAAAGATATGTCTTGTGTTAAATCTCTAGCCGAGAAAGGCTGATTTAGTGGTAGCTTGATAAAAATCTGTTCGGTTAGATGACAAATTAGTTGACCATAGGCTTGCATTCGTTCTCCATGGAAAGGGGGCATGATGAGTTTTCGTTGACGTTTGTGGCGATCGCCCTCTAGCATGAGAACTGAACTCTTACCTACAAAAGGTTGCATAAGTCTGTTGAGTTCACCAACGGCAACAAACTTCTTTCTATCATTAGTTAAAATTTCCTGAATTGCCTGGGGATGGTTAACAAATACTACTGTTTCCCCAAAACCGACTATCTTACCAGTAAAAATATCTGGATGTTGTTGAGCTGCATTCTCCAAATAACTTACTGGGTCAGCAACCCACTGAATTTTTTGCACAAAAGAGGGTGTTGAAAGAAGGTTAGGTAGTTGCATAGCAATATTTAAGAAAATGGGGAATTGGGAATCGGGAACTCGGGGCTCCCACGTTAGCAAAGCCCAGTGGGGACAAAACTTAATTACGCGCTTCGTAGCGTAAAGCCTGCGGCATAGCTTCGCTTAGAGCGAGTCCTCGATAGCGTTAGCGAAGCGGTAGCGATAGCGAGTCATCGAGCGTCAGCGTAAAGCCTACGGCATAGCTTCGCTTAGAGCGACACAGGAGCGTCGCGTCATTACGAATTACGTTAGCGTAGCGTAAAGCCTACGGCATAGCTTCGCTTAGAGCGAGTCCTCGATAGCGTTAGCGTTAGCGACACAGGAGCGTCGCGTCATTACGAATTACGAATTATTTAACCCTTATTCTCAAGATTGACGTTTAATTAACGTTGAACTAACTCCAATCTTTCTACAGTTTGATATCGTCCAGATTGGAAATACCAAGCGAGGTTGGCATATATCCAGCTATGTATTCCTGCAATATATTTTTTCAGTTCGATATCTAGTTCATCTCCAAAAGATGAAATAGATGCTTCTAAATCAATTAGAGATTTTACCTCTTGATCATGCATTTCAGTAGCTTTTAACATGGCTTGTTCTAAAGAAACTTGTTGTTGATAATGGATTAGCCATACTAAGTTGTGAACATCACCACTCGATATTTCTCTATATAGTGAAAAAATATCGTTACACCAGGCAAGAATATTGATTGTCTTGATTTTTAGTTGTTTCATCACCTCGTGATTGCGTAAGAAATCAGGAATGGTCAAATAATTACAAAATTCAACTAATGCAAGGCAAAGATATCCACCAAGACTTAACCTACGTATGAGCATATAACCGTCAATATCAGGTGTAATTCCCTGTGCGCGATTGATTGCTTCTTCCACGCATCCATCGAAATAGCCTTCGTAACGATAGACAAAGTAATCAAACCATTCTGGAGTGCATTTTTTCAGCATCCGTTGTCGTAAGTCTCTTAAAGCATAACTCAAGGGTATATCCTGGTTCGTCAGTTCTGCGCCATTTAATATTTCTATAAATCTCCGATGATATGCTTTGAGAACTTCAGGTTGTTTTCCTAAATCAGATAAATCACACTGATCGTCCCAAATAAACACCCAGCTTAACCAATCATTTGCGATTCTTAATTCTTCCAGCTGGCAGTTAGAATAAGCACTTGCTGCTAAGAAGAAAAACTTTGATTTGCAGAAGCGTTGATAAGAAGATTCATTCGCCAAAAGTTGGAAGCGTAATACCCACTCAAGCGCATATTCTTCTAGAATATCAGCATACTTATTGATCTGGGGTAAAAAAGGACAGTACAAATCAGGTACAACTATTTTGTTCATCATAAATCTCTAACCTAAATTCAATTCAATAAGTAAACTGGTACACGTAATTATTGAGAGCTTATGGCAGACAAATTTTTAACACAATTTACTATCACACCAGATTCATTTAAGTGTGTATCTCATGTGTATTTAAATCGTGTGCAATATATTTACAGGTATCTCTAGCACAATTTTTCAGCATAAATAGTAATTTTGAGTAGCTGAAATTATCCTAAATATCGCTGTTGATGCTACTGGATTTTTGTTCTAGATATGATGTATTTTGCAGATAATAGTGTTTTAGGTAGTTATTTTGATTTTCAATCTTTAGACTGAAATAATGTTTTCAAATTGCCAGTAATGAAGTAGATATACTTGTTTGTGCAGTACTTAACTCGTATTTGCATACCCGTTACCGGGGTTTAAAATTGCATATTTATTCCACAACTTAACTAACGATTGTTAAATGTTTTTTTAAAAAAGATATCCGTGATTATCTGTAATTATCAAAATTTTTATATAACAATAGCTATGATTTTATAATGCTTATGAAAATACTGTTGACAAACTGTAAAACTGTTTTATGTATTTCCGCAATCTAGTTACGGCATAGCATTACTGATTTTAAAATAGTTAGAGAATTAACAACTAATTTTATGGCGATCGCCTGATAAATTCTATACTATGCAGCAGCAGATTCATGCATTTGGTGGTTATTGACATCTGGAGAATGGGCAAACTAATGCAAGAAAAGCTGTCCAGAACCGAAAACCATCATGCATCCTGGTGTCTCACGTTCCCAAAATTTGTCTCTGCGCCTGATTCTCATCGTTCCTTTTGTGATCCAAATTTTTGCAGCAGTGGGACTGGTGGGATATCTCTCATTTAAAAATGGGCAAAAAGCAGTAAATGACCTTGCCCTCCAGTTGATGAGTAAAGTTGACAGACTGGTTGATCAGCATCTTGATACTTACTTAGCAACTCCTCATCAAATTAATCAAATTAATGCAGATGCTATAGAACAAGGACTGCTGAACTTACAAGATATTAAGAGTACAGGATATTACTTCTGGAAACAAATGCAGATTTTTCCAAATATTAGCTACAACGGCTACACCCTAACAACAGGTCAAGGGTTAGGGTCTGGACGTTGGCTAAACGGTGAGGATCTGACTATTGATATAACTAATAAGAGTAAGCTTTACTCTTATGGAACTGATAGTCGTGGAAACTGGACAAAACTAGTTTATTCTGATTCCTATAAACCACTTGAGGACGTCTGGTATACCGAAACAGTTAAGGCAAAAAAACCCATCTGGAGTCGAATATACATCTGGGAAAATACCTTAGTAGGGTATGTGTCAGCTTCTGCCAACTATCCTGTGTACGATAAGAATAACAAGCTGCTTGGTGTTCTCAGCATTGATTTACTACTATCGAATATCAGTGATTTTCTGCGGAAATTAAAAGTTAGTCCTTCGGGAAAAGTTTTCATTATTGAGCGCAATGGGCTACTCATAGCAAATTCCACAATTGACGAACCATTCACAACAGTTAATGGTAAAGTATATCGACTTAGTGCTTTAAATAGTCGCGATCCTTTAATTCAATCAACGGCGCAACATTTGCAGCAAAGGTTTGGCGACTTTAAAAAGATTAAAGACAATCAAGAACTTGTGTTAGAACTCAAAGGGAAACGTCAGTTTGTTCAGGTGACACCTTGGCGTGATCAGTTTGGTTTGGATTGGTTGACGATTTTGGTTGTGCCGGAAACTGATTTTATGGCGCAAATCAACATTAATAACCGTACAACTATTTTGCTTTGCTTTGGGGCGCTCATTGTAGCTACAGTGCTAGGAATTTATACCTCTCGTTGGATCACCAAACCTATTTTACGATTGACTCAAGCAAGTAGTGCGATCGCAGCTGGTAATCTCCATCAAACAGTACCAGTTTCTGGTGTTGAAGAACTCGGTATTCTTGCCCAATCTTTTAATCAAATGGCAGAACAATTACGAGAGTCTTTTACAGAACTAGAAATAACAAATCAAAACTTAGAAAATCGTGTGGAAGAACGAACAGCAGAATTAAAAACGGCCAAGGAAACAGCTGATGCTGCTAACCAAGCAAAAAGCGAATTTCTTGCCAATATGAGCCATGAACTGCGTACTCCTCTCAATGGTATTCTTGGCTACGCGCAAATCTTAAAACGCGATAAAACTGCTAGTTCTCAGCAACAAGATGGGATCAATATTATCTACCAATGTGGTTCTCATCTTTTAATGCTGATTAATGATATTCTAGATATTTCCAAAATTGAAGCTAAAAAACTTGAATTTTATCCTCAAGATTTTAATTTTAACCACTTCTTACAAGGAGTCATGGATATCTGCCGGATCAAAGCAGAGCAGAAAGAAATCAATTTTAATTATCAGGTACTTAACCAACTCCCAACTGCTATTCATGCTGATGAAAAACGCTTGCGACAATTATTAATTAACCTTTTAGGTAATGCTATTAAGTTTACAGAAAAAGGAGAAGTAACATTTACTGTAGAAGTATTAGCTTATGGGTCAGAGCAACGATTGCCAGTTAATAAAATCAGATTTCAAATTGAAGACACAGGTGTTGGTATGACTCCAGAACAATTAGAAAAAATCTTCCTCCCTTTTGAACAGGTGGGTGATAATTCACGCAAGGCAGAAGGTACAGGTTTAGGACTGGCAATTAGTCAACAAATTGTCGAGATGATGGGTAGTAAAATTCAAGTTGATAGTACTTATGGTCAAGGTAGCAAGTTTTGGTTTGAGCTAGACTTACCAGAAGCTATAAATTTTCTGCCTTCAGAGGTTTCGCAATTTTCACAAAATATTATTAGATATGAAGGTGAGCAAAAAATAATTCTAATTGTCGATGACCGTTGGGAAAATCGCGCTGTAATTGTTAATTTACTAGAACCACTAGGTTTTAAAGTAATTGAAGCTAACAATGGTCAAGAAGGTTTAGATAAAGCAAAAGAATACCAGCCAAATTTAATTATCACTGATTTAGCAATGCCAGTGATGAACGGATTTGAGATGACTCAGAGTTTACGCTCTCAACCAGAATTACAAGAGATAATTATTATTGCCTCTTCTGCTAGTGTATTTAATCTAGATCGCCAACAAAGTCGAGATGTAGGCTGTAATGATTTTCTGCCTAAACCTGTACCATCTGATGAGTTATTTGAGCAATTACAACATTATTTACAATTGACTTGGGTTTATCAAAATAGTAATCAATGTTCTGAGAGTATTTATCCTTTGCAAGAAGTTATATTTCCCCCATCTAGTGAGCTGATTAATTTATATCAAGCTGCTAATGCTGGTTATATTTTGGGAATTCAACAAGAAGCAATCCGTATCCAAAATTTAGACTCAAAGTATACGGTTTTTGTTAACAAAGTATTAGGTTTAGTTGAAGAATTTGAAGACGAAGCTATTGTTGACTTGATTAAGCCTTATTTATAGTTAATAGTAAATTTTTGGGGAAAAAATGAAAATCTGAGTTTTTAAAAGTAAACTAAAAATGAAAAATTCTTTAGCTAATTCGATTCTAATCGTTGATGATATTCCCACCAATATTAAGGTTTTATTTGAGTTTTTAAATCAGTCTGGTTTCAAAGTTTTTGTGGCTAAGAGTGGAGAAAGTGCCTTAGAAAAAGCCCAAGAAATATTACCAAATTTAATTTTATTAGATGTGATGATGCCAGGAATTGATGGATTTGAAACCTGTTCTCGCCTGAAAGCTAATCCCAAAACTAAAGATATTCCAGTAATTTTTATGACTGCTCTTTCTGAGTCGGTAGATAAGGTGAGAGGGTTACAAATAGGAGCAGTAGACTATATTACTAAACCTATTGAATATGAAGAAGTTTTGGCCAGGATCAATGTTCATTTAGAATTGCGTAAAACTCAACTAAAATTAGTCCAAGAAGAAAAAATGTCTTCCTTGGGGCAATTAGTTGCGGGAGTTGCTCATGAGATCAATAATCCATTAAATTTCATCTCTGGTAATTTAACTTATGCTCAACAATATATTGAAAACTTATTAAAAATATTGTATTTATATGAAATTCATACGGATATTACTATGGTTCCAGAGATTCAAGCTTATGCAGATAAAATTGAATTGGAATTCCTTAAACAAGACTTACCACAACTTTTATCTTCAATGGTAGTGGGAACTGAGCGAGTTGAAAAAATAGTGCGATCGCTCCGCATTTTCTCTCGATTAGATGAAGCAGAATTTAAGCCAGTTAACTTACATGAAGGTATTGATAGCACCTTAATGATTTTGAGTAGTCGCTTCAAAGCTACACAAGAACGTCCTGAAATAAATCTGGTCAAGGATTACGATGATTTACCTTTATTAGAGTGTTATGCAGGGCAACTCAATCAGGTTTTTATGAATCTTTTATCAAATGCAATTGATGCTATAGAAGATGCCATAAATAATGGCAAAATAATCAATAATCCCACAATTTTTATTCGCACATCAGTGGCAAATGACCCTAAATTTGTGACAATTCAGATTGCTGATAATGGAATAGGAATGTCTCAAGAAGTACAACAGAGAATATTTGAGCAGTTCTTTACTACCAAGCCTGTGGGTAAAGGAACAGGTTTAGGTTTAGCAATATCTCATCAAATTATTGTAGAAAAACATCGGGGCACTCTAGAGGTAAATTCTTCTCAAGGAAAAGGTGCTGAGTTCGTGATTACTATTCCCATTCAGCAAGCGATCGCCCAAAAAAAAGATGGTTAATAGCTACTCAATGACCAGCTATTAACCAACTATAAAGATTGCAATCTACAACCCCTCTGTTTGCTCAGTAGTCATTGCACTTACTTGAGCTTTGCTAACAGTTGCGGCTTGTAAAATCGACGTATGAGAGATAGAATCATTAGCCAATGTAAACAGTGGATTTGATAAAATCCCTGCTATAGAAGTGGCAATTAAAGTTACTATCAACCCGACTTGTAAAGGTCTAAATCCAGGTAAATCCCAACGCACTTCTGGATAATTCTTCACTACGTCGGACATTTCTTGAGATTCTTTGACTACCATCATCTTTACTACACGAATGTAGTAGTAGATGGAGACGACACTGGTAACTAAGCCTAGCAAAACTAATCCGTAAAGACCGGCTTGCCAACCAGCCCAGAATAAGTAGATTTTGCCGAAAAACCCAGCCAGGGGCGGAATACCACCCAAGGAAAGCAAGGAGATGCTCAATCCCAGTGTCAGCAGTGGGTCTTTCTGATACAAACCTGAGTATTCGGCAATCTGGTCAGTTCCCGTCCGTAGAGAGAACAAAATTACGCAGGTAAAACCGCACAGGTTCATGAATAGGTAAACCAGCAAGTAGAAAATCATACTGGCATACCCCGCCTCAGTACCAGCAATCAAGCCAATCATCACAAATCCAGCTTGAGCAATGGATGAATAAGCTAGCATCCGTTTCATGCTGGTCTGCGCCAGGGCGACTACATTACCCAGTACCATACTGAGGACGGCAAGAGCGGTGAAGACAAATCTCCACTCGTCAGCAACGAGGGGGAAGACTGTTGTGAGCAAGCGGATGGCTAAAGCAAACCCAGCTGCTTTAGAACCAACCGATAAAAAGGCAATCACGGGAGTGGGAGCGCCTTCGTATACGTCTGGTGTCCATTGGTGGAAGGGAGCAGCGGAGATTTTAAAACCAATCCCGGCAATCACAAAAACCAGAGCAATTACTAAACCTAAAGATTGACCCAGGTTCGCTGTGGCAATACCATTAGCGATCGCGCCTAGTTCAGTTTGTCCACCTGATAAACCGTACAGTAGTGATACACCGTACAAAAATACTGCTGTACTGGAAGCTCCAATTAACAAGTATTTCAGTGCCGCTTCGTTGGAGCGGGGATCACGCTTAGTATAACCTGTCAACAAGTAAGAGGAAATACTCAGGGTTTCTAGGGAGATGAAAATCATCACCAACTCACTAGCCCCGGATAGAAACATTCCTCCTAGAGTAGCAGTCAGCAAAATAGCGATGAATTCTGCTAAAGCGGTTCCACTCTGTTCAACATAGCGAATTGACATCAGTATAGTCACAGCGGCAGACAAAGCAATGACACCGCGAAAGACTAAACTTAGGTCATCGCTGTTAAAACCACCGCTAAAAGAGATGGGATTAATCGCATCCCATTGAAAACACAGGGCGACAACCGAAGCAAGTAAACCTGCGATCGCTAGATATCCAATCCAGCGTGAGGATGTGCGCCCCAAAATCAAATCAATAATCAAAACCCCCAAGAGGGTGAGAATTACAATCCCCTCTGGTAATATCGTTCCAGCATTTAACTGGGATGCAAGATTAGCAAAATCCATGAGATGTATAGGTTTTGGCGATTAGACATTAAGGCTAACTTTGTTCATTCTATCCATTGTTCTTGACCAAAGTTGCATTTACCTTTTTGTTTCTGGCTAAGACTCGCTTTTGGGTAAAAGTCTTTTGCCAAGAGAGTGGTAGCTTGTCGCCATACAAAGTTACTATTCTGAGCATCAAATTAAATTATGCTAAAAATATTGGGAATCTAATTTGATTGATGAAATTATGTGTAAGCTCACTCCCTAGATACAAACAAGCAGTTCAGTTGTCTACTGAACTGCTAAACTTAGGGTGATTTTTGCTTGGCAAACGCCGAATGAATAACCTCAAGCTTTAATTGCTTTACGAATATCCATCATTATTTTTTCCCCAACCACCACCGCCAGAGCGAGTATTTTTATCCTCTCGTGGTCTAGCTTTGTTAACTTTCATTACACGCCCCATCCATTCAGCACCATCCAGAGCTTGAATAGCTGCATCTTCTGCGGCTGATGATTCCATTTCCACGAAACCAAAACCCCTTGCGCGTCCAGTTTCCCTATCTGTAGGTAATTGGACTCGCTTCACGGCACCATACTCGGAAAATACTTTAGTGAGGTCGTCTTGTGTGACGCTGTAGGATAGGTTCCCTACGTAGATTGACATGAAATTCTCCAGAATCCATTGATGCAGAGATGTGTATTCGGAGAGCCGCTTGCAATTATGACTAAAAACAAGATTCGTATCGCCGAACGTAACTTCTCTAGAAGTATGCTAACACAACTTTCTATCTGAAAAAACTTGATTTTACTTAACTATAGTAACCCTATTTCAAGTTGTGAAACGTTCATTGAGTTTGCGCTTTTTTTTCTGTAATTTGTGATGAGTACTACAAAAGAAAAATAATAGCAAAACTAGAAAATCTATAAACATTTAGAATTGTTGTGTGGTCACATGCATTATTTTTTACTATGCTGACTATTTTGTTAGTTGATTATTCACTGACAATCTTTTCCCACATTCCTCACAAATATCAAATTTAATGAACTCGTCCTGACGACCTCTGAACAGAAACATCTACTAACTAAAGAATCTGCTGCTTTACTTACTGTCTTAATAGTTATGTGGAAAACTTTTCTAACCATCCAGTTGTTTTGGTAATTGCGATCGCTTCATGTTCTTCATAAGCAAGCAATGCAAGCTACACTGATTACGTTAAAACACGTAGCTCTTAGTCTTATTTTTAAAATATTTTTATCAGTACTTAAGGATTTCGCTATATATCTCAATATATTTCGTCTTCTGCTAGAGTTAGTGAGGTATCTTTTGTCCTATAGATTTTTCTGATAGATAGTAAAACTACATCTTTTTGATGAATTGCTCGCACAGTTTTGCCTCAAGAGAATAGGTATAAACCCCACTTCGCTTTTACTCTTAAGTTTGATTTAATTTTGGCACAACCTTCGTGAAAGTCAGAGATAGAGAAGAGGCAGAGGGGCATGGTGCGCTTTGCAAGAGGGAGACCTTAATAGTGTATCTTCCCCCTGCTCCCCACAGCAGTTGCTACAACGCTTAGGCAGCAAGGTTTTCTCCCCAAGGGAGAGGCTACACCAAGAGGGTTTTCCCCATGAGCAACTGCCGTGGGAACCCCAACGTGAGTTGTTCATCGGGGAAACCACGCCACTTCCCTCAAGTCGAGCCAGCCGCTTGCGGGGGTTCCCCTGACAGTCCGCTCAAGTCGGGAAACCCGCCGACGGGGGTGGCTAGACCACACTCGCTGCACAACGCACCACCTCAATTACAAACAAAAATTATCGTCTCATTACACTTGGAGGATATTTTGAAAACTTTAGTCGCCAATTGTGCGCTAGATAAGTTAAAGATTGAAATAGCTGGAAATTTAAATCCAGCATTCCCCCATACCCATCCCCTAAAAAGGACTACGCCAGAAGTTGAGCAGATTTTCGCCCTAACGGGCAGTTTGTGTAAGGATTAAATCACAGCCCCAAGTGGGAGGTTTTATCTTGACAATTTACCGAAACTCACTCAACTTGACCGTTTAGCTTAGCAGCTATTCTTTTTTTTTGAAATTCCATGTCAACTCTCGTCATCGTCGAATCTCCAACCAAAGCTCGTACCATCCGCAATTACCTGCCGAAAGACTATCGGGTAGAGGCGTCTATGGGTCATGTGCGTGACTTACCCCAGTCAGCTAGTGATATACCTGCTGATATCAAAGGGGAAGCATGGGCACAGCTTGGTGTAAATGTAGACGCCGACTTTGAACCGGTGTACGTTGTCCCGAAAGATAAAAAGAAAATTGTTACCCAGCTCAAAGATGCTCTAAAAGGGGCAGATGAGCTGATACTGGCAACGGACGAAGACCGTGAAGGTGAAAGTATTAGTTGGCATTTATACCAATTGCTCAAGCCGAAAGTGCCGACCAAGCGGATGGTGTTTCATGAAATTACCCAAGACGCTATTAAAAAAGCTCTCAAAAACTGCCGCAATATCGATGAGCAGTTAGTTCGCGCTCAAGAAACGCGACGGATTTTAGACCGACTGGTGGGCTATACCTTGTCCCCGTTGCTGTGGAAAAAAATTGCCTGGGGATTATCTGCTGGACGCGTACAATCTGTAGCTGTGAGGCTTTTGGTTAACAAAGAACGCCAGCGTCGCGCCTTCCATGAAGGTACATATTGGGATTTGAAAGCTTATCTTGAGCAAGAAAAAAATCCCTTTAGTGCCCAGTTGGTGACGCTAGCAGCCAAGAAAGTAGCCACTGGGAGCGATTTTGACCCAGCAACAGGTCAAATTACCGCTGGTCGCAATGTGGTGTTACTTTCACAAGAGGACACGCTAGCCCTCAAGGAACGCCTAACTGGAAAAACCTGGAGTGTCACAGATGTAGAGGAACGCCCAGTCACACGCAAACCCGCGCCACCGTTTACTACCTCGACACTGCAACAAGAATCTAACCGAAAACTACGCCTCTCAGCACGAGACACGATGCGGATTGCCCAGAGTTTGTATGAGCAGGGGTATATTACCTATATGCGTACAGATTCGGTACACTTATCAGAGCAAGCGATCGCAGCAGCTCGTAGCTGTGTAGAACAACTTTACGGCAAACAATATCTCAGCCCCCAACCAAGGCAGTACACCACTAAATCCAAAGGCGCACAAGAAGCACACGAAGCCATTCGTCCAGCAGGTAGCACCTTTCGCACTCCTCAAGAAACCGGCTTAAGTGGTCGGGAATTTGCCCTCTATGACTTAATTTGGAAGCGTACCGTCGCTACCCAAATGGCTGATTCTCGCCAAACTCAAATTACCGTACAGTTGCAAGTTGAAGACGCCGGATTTCGTTCCTCTGGCAAACGTATCGACTTTCCTGGATACTTACGCGCCTACGTTGAAGGTTCAGATGACCCAGAAGCAGCGCTAGAAGACCAAGAAATAATTCTCCCTAACCTCAAAGTTGGGGATCATCCAGATTGTCAAGAATTAGAAGCAGTCGGTCACGAAACTCAACCACCAGCCAGATACACCGAAGCAACTCTAGTGAAAACCCTAGAAAGTGAAGGTATTGGTCGTCCCAGTACTTACGCTAGCATCATTGGTACAATCATTGACAAGGGTTACACTCAGTTGGTGAATAATGCTTTAATTCCTACTTTCACCGCTTTTGCTGTCACTGATTTGTTGGAGAAACATTTCCCGGACATCGTTGACCCCAGCTTTACCTCCAAGATGGAGCAAACTCTGGATGATATAGCTGAGGGTGAAGCGGCTTGGCTACCCTACTTACGGGGTTTTTATCTAGGCGACAAAGGTCTGGAAACCTTGGTTAAAGAACAGGAGAGTCGGATTGATGCCAATAAAGCCAGAACGGTAGAATTAGAAAATTTAGATGCCAAAGTTCGTATTGGTAAATATGGCCCCTACATTGAAGTTGAAAATGGTGAAACTGTCGTCACCGCTTCTATTCCCAAAGACCTAACGCCCGCTGATCTCGATCCTAAACAGGTAGAGGTGCTACTGCGGCAAAAAACTACTGGGCCTGACCAACTCGGTCGCCACCCTGAAACCGGCGAACCAATTTATGTGAAGATTGGCACTTATGGCCCCTACGTCCAGTTGGGTGATAAGTCCGACGAAAACCCCAAACCGAAACAAGCTTCACTACCCAAAGGTGTCACCCTAGAAAATGCAACTCTGGAGATGGCCGTTGGTCTTTTAGCACTACCCCGGACACTGGGAACTCATCCAGCCACTGGAGGCAAAATTCAAGCTAGTTTGGGACGCTTTGGGCCCTATGTCGTTCATGACCAAGGCAAGGAAGGGAAAGATTACCGCTCTTTGAAAGCCGCTGATAATGTGTTGACAATTTCCTTAGAGCGTGCATTAGAGTTGCTAGCTGAACCGAAAAAAGGGCGCAGCTCCACCAATAGCAAGTCTAAGGCAGCTTTACGCGAGCTGGGTACACATCCTGAAGATGGAACGCCAGTTAACATCTATGATGGGCCTTATGGGCCTTACATTAAGCACGGCAAAACTAATGTGAGTGTCCCAGAAGGTCAATCAGTAGAAGACGTAACGCTATCAGCGGCATTGAAATTGCTGGAAGCAAAAGCATCATCAGGAAAGCCCACTCGCAAAAGCACTAAATCAACGACTACTAAATCAACAACTACTCGCTCAAAGTCAACTGCTAAGTCCTCAACTACCACTACGAAAAAGAAAAGTACAGGAAGTTAGTCATTAGTTATGTAGTGAGTTGTAACTAAACCCATCAGCAATAACTGATAACGAAGGCAAGAGGCAGGAGGCAGGAGACCGTTTTTGTAACGGGGATTTATACCCCGCTCCAAAAACTTTTTGCCTTCAAAGGCGCTGAAACAGTCCATAATAGCTAACCGCCAAAACCAGGAATTAAACGTTTTAAAGCGCGACCCACAACATCGCCATAACGCAGTTCTCCGCAGAGAATCTTACCCATGATTTGGGCACCAGAAGGACGTTTTACACCAGCTTTATAACCAATGCCGGGAAAACGATAAAATGCTCCCGCTAATTTTTGCGCCCAAGCCATATCAGCACCCCATTGTTCATTAATGGCATCGCTGTATCTTTCTAAAGCGCTGATATCTCCAGCAAGAGCGTCATTAATTGCTCCTGCTGCGAGCAAACCGCTAAAAATCGAAGGACGAATCCCCTCACCTGTCATGGGATCAACTACACAAGCAGTTTCGCCAGCCAAAACTGCATTTTGAGTATGTAATTTTTGATTGCCATCCCATAGACAAAGGGAATGATTATACTGGTTGCTAGTATTGAGATCTACATTAAAAGATTGGGCATACTCTTGCAAAACCTTTTTAAAGTCTTGAGGTTCGCCGCCAATAAAAGTACCCACGCTAATCGAATAACCATCAGCTTTGGGGAAGTTCCACATGTAGCCGTTTTTTACTAAGCCGAACTCGAACTGAATTATAGATTGATTGTTGATATTTGCTGGGATTTGCGTCTCTAATGTTCCTGCTAAGCGGCGTTTGCGTTCTTTGAAACCCAACCATTTCGCCATTGGGCCTTTAGCGCCATCAGCAGCGATGAGGTAGCGGCCTGTAATTGGGCCATTAGCTGTGTTAACTTGCCAAGAGTTATTTTTAAATTCTATTCCTGTGACTTCTGTATTGTCTTTTAGTTCAGCCCCTTGTTTCTGTGCTTGCTGCACAAGAAAATGGTCGAAAACGTCCCGCCGCACCATCCAGACTGGTTCTTTAGTGGTAACTTTTGTTTCTACGGGATCGCTTAATTTCAAAGTAAAGCGTAGAGAGTCTGCTTTTAGGGAGATTGCTGGGCTAAAATCAAAGTCAAACCATTGAGCGATCGCTGGTGATACACCGCCACCACAGGGTTTATATCTTGGGAGAGATTCTTTTTCCAAAATTAATACTGAGCGGCCCTGCTTGGCTAAATGGTATGCAGCTGTTCCACCCCCTGGCCCCGCGCCGACGATAATGCAGTCGTACATATGGCTGAATTTTTGCTCCTAAACAATTAGTTTTATGGTGTGTCTTTGTACTTTATGGAAATACACTTTGACTAAAATTTCAACATTTTCAAATTTACTGCTGAAAGTTTCATAGCATTTAATTTTACATACAAATATTCATTACTTGCGGAAATTATTGATATGTATAATCTCTGCTTTAATGAGTTGGGAATTTTATACTGACAGCGTGAAGATAACTTTTTACAATTTTATTTTGATTATCTATACTTAGATGACAGCTACTACAATACAATTCCTGAGTTTAAGCAATTACAAATTTTTCAGTAAATTTACATGTTTTTTATAAATTTTTAGTAAATGTAGGAGTCTGACTTGATTCATAAAATTATTTTCGTGGTGCGCGTTCCTTGAAGCGTCTCGCACAGAAGCGTAACGTAAGCGCGATAGGTAGGGAGTGGGGAAGAGAAATAAATTCTCCTAATCACCGATGATTCATGAATTTATCTGAAACCCAAGATTCGAGAAGGTGCTGTTCCCTGTTCCCTGTTCCCTAATCTTTAGTCATCAGTCTTCAATTAACACCAATTTGCGAAGATCAGAATTTTGTTCTGGGGAGCGCCGCATGAAAACAGCATTTAACAAAAGCTTCCAAGCCAAGGGGGAAAGTATGGAAAAATCTATCATGGAAAACAGACTTTTGATGTTACGTTGCTTGAGTGCCACTAAAATCCAATGGAGTTTTAGGTAATTTTTTATATCTTGAAGTAGAGGGATATCTAAGCGGTGTTGTTCAGCTACCAAGGGATAAATTTTCTCTTTCATCAAGATATTTGTAGCTAGCCGCTGAGATAAAGAAAACTTTTGATTATAAGCACCAGGCCAAATAGTACGATAAGCAAGACACTGATTGAGAAAAATGGCGTGACCAAATTGGGCAATGCGAATCCATGAGTCAATGTCATCACAGTTAGCATCAAGTGTAGAGTCCCAACCGCCAGTTTGTAAAAAAGCATCTCGACGACAAGCTACTTGCACAGGTGTCCCAAAAGGCAAAAGCTCTAAAAGCATTCCGAAATGAATATCAGCTTGGGGGATATAAAAAGCTAATCCAGGGCCAAGTCGGGGAGTCCGACTCAATTCAACTTCATTACCATCCACTTGAGCGGCAACACAGGAACAAATAGCTGCATCTGGACACAGTGCGATCGCCTTGAGCATCTCGGTTAGACAATTAGGATGTAGGTAGTCATCATCGTCTAAAAACTTAATCCAATCACCGCTAGCTTTAGCAACTCCAGCATTCACCGTTGCTGCATGTCCTTGGTTAACTTCGTTACGATGATAAACAACGCTGTCCCCTAAGCTTTTGATATAGGTTTCGGTGTCATCAGAAGAACAATCATCAGCGACAACAACCTCGCACTCAATTGTCTGATTGAGAGCAGAATTAATTGCTCGTTTGAGCAAATCTAAGCGATTATAGGTAGTGATGACGACGCTAAATTTCATAAATTTAATACCTTAGCAGAGTCTTTTGTAACATTTTTCCCATTTACAGACATTTATATTCAGAAAAGTTATCCATCCTAAATAACTGGACTCTCAAGCAGTTAAGGATTTATGATGGATGATCGTGAGATTTTTCCACCAGACACCAAAAGACATGAACGCTCAAGAGATCATCCGCTCGATTGAAGCGGAACAACTAAAATCTAATTTGCCCCAAATTTACGTGGGCGACACAGTAAAAGTCGGGGTAAAAATTAAAGAAGGCGAAAAATTTCGCGTGCAGCCTTACGAAGGAGTGGTGATTGCCAAACGCAATGGTGGCATCAATGAAACCATTACAGTCCGTCGGGTATTTCAAGGCGTCGGCGTTGAGCGGGTATTTCTGTTGCATTCTCCCCGGATTGACAGCATTAAAGTGATGCGGCGTGGTAAAGTCCGACGTGCTAAACTTTATTATCTGCGCGATCGCGTCGGTAAAGCAACCCGAATCAAGCAACGGTTTGACCGACCTTTGTAATCCCCTACCCAAAAATGTCGCCCAAACCTCAAATACCAAGCGGCATCCGCCGCTAGCTTGTTTTGAGGACAAAAATAAAGTATGATAGAAGTCGCAATTGCGTTAAACTGAGAAATTAGTTCAGCGCAATGACTGAATCAAAAACAGCTTGTGCGCTCTTAGTTCAGTTGGTAGAACGCAGGTCTCCAAAACCTGATGTCGGGGGTTCAAGTCCTCCAGGGCGCGCTCAAGAGCAAAAGACACAGCCCGAAATAATTACGCAGCTGCTAACATAGCAGTTGATGCTAATAATTTCGGGTTAATCTATTGTGTTTGCAGCTTTTTTGCTTCCAACAAGTTGAGATGGATCTAAAGCTGTAAACCCTTGTGAAAATTAGCAGAATATATACACATCTGTATAAGAAACGGGGGATAAACGGCAGTGTCCAAAAAAAATGAAGCAGAAATGCCAGAAAACACTGGTGGATTTAGCTTTAACAACTTTATCCAGGGAACCAAAGAAGAACTGGAAAAAGTAGTCTGGCCTAGTCGCAAGCAGTTAGTGAGCGAATCAGCAGCTGTGTTGTTAATGGTGACACTTTCTGCATCTTTGATATACTTGGTCGATGGATTGTTTCATTGGGCAGCAACAATCATATTCAAAAATCAGACCGTTGCTTCTTTAGATCTAGTTAATGGATTGTTTGCTTGGGCAGCAAAACAGGTATTCTGATGACTTTTGCAACAGACGAACCACATGACTTAACAACGTTGCAGTCAGAGGAAACAGCAGAAACAGCGCTCAATGAAGCACGCTGGTATGCGGTGCAAGTAGCCTCTGGCTGTGAAAAGCGTGTCAAGACTAACTTAGAACAACGCATTCAAACTTTTGATGTGTCTGACAAAATCGTCCAGGTGGAAATTCCCCACACACCAGCGGTAAAAATCCGTAAAGATGGCAGTCGCCAGCATACAGAAGAAAAAGTTTTTCCTGGCTATGTGCTGGTACGAATGGTGATGGACGATGACACATGGCAGGTAGTGCGAAACACCTCTCATGTGATTAACTTCGTAGGCTCAGAACAAAAACGTGGTAGTGGCAGAGGTCGCGGTCACGTTCATCCTATACCTCTGAGCCTTTCAGAAGTAGAGCGCATATTCAAACAAACCAGCGAACAGGAACCAGTTGTCAAAATTGACATGGCGACTGGTGATAAGATCATCGTACTTTCTGGCCCGTTCAAGGACTTTGAAGGCGAGGTGATAGAAGTCTCTCCAGAGCGGAGTAAGCTCAAAGCTTTGCTCTCGATATTTGGAAGGGATACACCAGTAGAATTGGAATTTAATCAGGTAGAGAAACAGAGCTAAACACAAATGGCGAAGAAAGTAGTAGCGGTCATTAAACTGGCCCTGAATGCTGGAAAAGCCAATCCAGCACCGCCAGTTGGCCCCGCATTGGGTCAACATGGCGTCAACATCATGATGTTCTGCAAAGAGTACAACGCCAAAACAGCAGACCAAGCTGGGATGGTCATACCCGTAGAAATTTCGGTTTATGAAGACCGGAGTTTTACATTTGTACTCAAAACGCCACCAGCATCAGTGTTAATTCGCAAGGCAGCGAAAATCGAACGCGGCTCAAATGAACCCAACAAAAAGAAAGTAGGGAATATTACTAGAGCGCAATTGCAAGAAATCGCCCAAACTAAACTCCCCGACCTCAATGCCAACGACATCGAAGCAGCAATGAAGATTGTGGAAGGAACAGCCAAAAATATGGGTGTGACAGTAGCAGATTAGTCAAGAGTCAGAGTCAAAATTACTCAGCATGAGCTTAAACGCCCCGCTACTGCGCTTCTGCGCTCATCACTAAAAACTATCGGGGGAGAGGCAATAGCTTCGGAATGACCCCAGGAGAGAAAAATGACCAAAAAAGTATCACGTCGTTTGCAGGAACTGCAAACAAAAGTAGAAGATAAAGACTATCCACCATTAGAGGCTTTAGCCCTTTTAAAAGAGACGGCGACAGCTAAATTTTCTGAAGCCGCTGAAGCACATATCCGGCTAGGAATTGACCCAAAATATACAGACCAACAGTTGCGAACAACGGTAGCATTACCTAAAGGTACAGGGCAAGCAGTCCGGGTAGCGGTGATTGCCAGAGGTGAAAAGGTGACAGAAGCATCCAATGCTGGTGCTGACATAGTTGGTTCAGAAGAACTAATTGACCAAATTCAGAAAGGCATGATGGACTTTGACAAGCTGATTGCTACGCCAGATGTGATGCCACAGGTAGCAAAGCTTGGTAAGTTGCTGGGGCCGCGGGGTTTGATGCCATCACCCAAGGGTGGAACCGTAACGTTTGACTTAGCTGGTGCGATCGCCGAATTTAAAGCTGGTAAATTAGAATTCCGTGCTGATCGAACTGGGATAGTCCATGTTATGTTTGGTAAGGCATCATTTTCGCCTGAAGATTTATTAGTCAACCTGAAGGCGTTGCAAGAGACGATTGACCGCAACCGTCCTTCAGGAGCTAAAGGTCGTTATTGGCGTACATTCTATGTGGCTGCCACTATGGGGCCATCGATTAAAATCGATATCAGCGCTCTACGAGATTTAAAACTGACCGAAGCAGCTTAATGAGGATTAGGGACTGGGAAAGAGTTTTCCTTGTACCCAGTACACAATCCCCAGTCACCACTACCCAATTTAATATGCAAAGCCGGAGACAGCAGGTGCTAACAGCTTAATACCCTGCCGAGGTTGATGCTCTAATTACCTGAAGTACCATCTTTAAGGGTGTGATTATTAAGGCGTAAAGAGTATTAATGTTGAACCCCGGTTGAGATAGCCGGGGTTTATTGTTTGTGGTTAGTTAGAAACAACAGGGGTAGGGAAATCGATGATTTGGCTCAGGAGGTGAAACAAACATGGGTAGAACGCTAGAAAATAAACAAGAGATAGTAGCTGACCTCAAAGAAACTTTGAGTCAGTCAACTCTGGCACTAGTGATTGAGTATCAAGGGCTAACAGTTGCGGAAATCACCGACTTACGGCGGCGGCTGCGTCCGACAGGAACTGTTTGTAAGGTAACTAAAAATACCCTGATGGGTATTGCCATTAAAGACCAAGAACAATGGCAACCAATGTCAGAATTGCTCAAAGGTTCTTCAGCCTTTTTGCTAGTTAAAGAAGATTTTTCATCTGCTATTAAGGCTTACCAAGACTTCCAGAAAGCTTCCAAGAAGACAGAACTTCGCGGTGGTGTCATGGAAGGTCGTCTGCTGAAAGAATCAGATGTCAAAGCACTCGGAGACTTACCTTCTAAGGAGCAACTCATGGCGCAAATTGCTGGAGCGCTCAATTCCTTGGCTAGCAAGATTGCTGTGGGTATCAATGAAGTTCCCAGTTCCTTGGCTCGCGCCTTACAAGCTGTGTCCGACGGAGAAAAAGGCAGTGGCGAAAGTGCTGCTGAATAAAATTCACGTCTTTTCAGTCAAGAGTCAAAAAGTCAATAGTTATAACAAAGTGCTGAGTGCTTCATGGCTTTGAGCAATTCACACAGCTATAAAGACAAATGACAAAGCGCAAAGTCTGAGCGGAGATTTCCTCCGAATAGAACTTTGTAAGAATGACAAATAACTAATCAAAATTACAGGAGTTATATCAATGTCTGCTGCAACCGATCAAATTTTAGAACAACTCAAGTCCCTAAGTTTGCTAGAAGCTTCTGAATTAGTCAAACAAATTGAAGAAGCCTTCGGTGTGAGTGCTGCTGCACCAGTTGGTGGCATGATGATGATGCCTTCTGGTGGTGGCGGTGCTGCTGTTGCTGAACCAGTAGAAGAAAAAACCGAGTTTGACGTAATTCTAGAATCAGTACCAGCTGATAAGAAGATTGCCGTACTGAAGATTGTTCGGGAATTGACAGGTTTGGGTTTGAAAGAAGCAAAAGACTTAGTGGAAGCTGCACCTAAGCCTGTCAAGGAAGGTATTGCCAAGGATGCTGCTGAAGATGCTCAGAAGCGGATTGAAGAAGCTGGCGGTAAGGTGACTGTGAAGTAGTCATAAATATACAGTAGGGAACAGAGAACAGGTTAAAAGTCTTTTTTATATGACTTTGTTCTGAAAATTGGTATCTCTGTTACCTGTAATCTGCTATCTTATTCAGTTTTTAAATTAAGGAGCTTGAGTTAGGCTCCTTTTTTTATGTTCGCCACATTATCACCTGAATGATTGAGCCATTATCCCCAGCACTACCAAGTAGTATTGGTGTTTCTGTTGTGATGGTGCGTGGTACTACTTGGTTAATTAATTTTGTTTTCTACCGAATAGGAGTACGAGGATATACCAAAAAAGATATCTCAAACCTCTTAAAATAATCGCACAGGCTTGTTTTGTAATTGCGAAGTAATTAATTTCACTCGCTCTGTCACAGAAATCATATATTGATAGTTTGGTACTTGCCCATTGGGTACATATGCGATTTCTTCGGCCAAAACTGAAGGAAATTGACTCATCACTTGGCGAATATATTCTTGGCGGTTGCGTTCAACACTAGGCCCAATTAAAACTGCGCCAGGTGGAACATAATGAGGGTCAGTGTAAAGTATGCGAAATTCACTCTGGGAAATCTCTCGACTGTGGAGATTATATTCCGCAATTGAAACTGCACCCACATTAGCTTTTCCTGATGCTACCCATTCTAAAACTGTTTTAGGTGTGGGTGCAAATAGTATTTCTGCTAATGTTAAACCATAAAGATTAAACAGAGGTAAATAATATCCCGTTGCGGAACCTGGTTGACCTAAAGCAACTGTTTGCCCTTGTAATTGTTTTAATTCTTGTATGAGATTATCTTTGCGAACAACCAAAATTGAGCGTAAATTACTAACACCTACTAAAGGAAAAAGCGGGGTATATTGGTAGCGTGCGATCGCAATAGCTGCTAAACCTGGGGGTGCGAATACCAAAGACCAAGCACGAGCCTCAAGACGTTCGATAGCTCTATTTTCATTGAAAGCAGGCTCTAGCTGAACATATGCTTTTATTTTTTCACCCAAGTAACTATTGAATTTAGCAAACTGATTAATAATTTGGTCACTTCCACCATAGTTTATGGCCCCAATGGTTATAGTACCCTCAAACTTTGGTGGTGATTGACATCCGACAACTGTTAAATATATCAGTTGTGAAAGAAATAAACGACGTGAAAATCGCAAAGACATATTAATTATGGTAATGTTATTGATTTAGCTATTGAAATTAAGCAAACGTTAATCTGCATATCAATTCAACTACTGCAATATAGGACTCATATTTGATTTGGTGAAAAAACTCCATATACCTTGAAACTCTCTCCTATCCTACTCCCTACTCCCCACTCCCTACTCCCTACCTACGTAAATAATTTCATTAATTAAGTCAGATTCCTATATTTGGTCATATTGCATCATAAAATTAATATTTATTTAAATATCGAGTAGCTGTTTTTAAACTGCTATAAATTATTCAGATACTAGCTTTATTTGCAAAGTTGCATTATATCAATATGATGTTAAATAATTTAAAAATAGGCACCAAGTTTAACATACTTTTGATCATAGTTTTCATAATCAGCATCATTGTTAGTGGCGCTACCCTATCCAATGTTATTCAAGGGAGAGCGCAATATGAAGTAGCTTCTCAAGCACTGGTATTGATGCAGATGGTAAACTCAGTAAGATACTATACACAAAATCGAATAGTTCCATTATTAACACCTAAACTAGACACAGAAACTGCATTTATTCCTGAAGTCGTACCCAGCTTTTCTGCTACAGAAGTTTTTGAAAATTTTCGCCAAACCCCTGAGTATAAAAACTTTCTCCATAAAGACGCAGTACTTAATCCAACTAATTTGCGAGATAAGGCCGATAGTTTTGAAATCGGACTTATTGAGCGCTTTCGCAAAGATTCTAATAATAAACAACTTTCTGGCTTTCGCAGCTTACCCGAAGCTCAATTATTTTACATAGCAAAACCAATAGTAATTACACAGCAGCAATGTCTGCGATGTCATTCTACACCTGATCAGGCTCCTAAGAGTCAGTTAGTTGCCTATGGCTCAGACAACGGTTTTGGCTGGAAACTCAACGAAGTTCTTGGCGTCCAAGTTGTTTCTGTACCATCGCAGGAGATTTTTGCTAATGCCAAACGACGTTGGTTGTTAGTTATGGTACTTTTGGTTGCCATTTTTGCAATTATAATAATTTTGATTAATTTCCTCATCAACAAGTTTGTGATTCAGAGAATTAGGAAAATAGAAAAAGTAGCTCAAAATGTTAGTACTGGCGATGTAGATGCTGATTTTGAAGAAAATTCCAATGATGAAATTGGTGGATTAGCAAAGGCATTTAATCGGATGAAATCTAGCTTAAAAATCGCGATGGATATGTTAAATAATTCGTAATTCGTAATGACGCGACGCTCCTGCGTCGCTCTAAGCGAAGCTATGCCGCAGGCTTTACGCTAACGCTATCGAGGACTCGCTATCGCTGCGCTAACGTAATTCGTAATTAAATCAGCAGAGTTAGTTATTTGTAATGGGACTAGGGACTGGGAAATGAGGAGATATCTATAATGTAACCTTTTCCCTACTCCCCACTCCCTACTCCCCACTCAATTGTTGTTTAAATTGTATAGCTTTTTGCGGATCGGGAATTTGGGATGCCAAAATTTTTACGAGGTCAATACGGGAAATCTGTGGAGATGTTTTTAAAGCTTTTTTAACTAGAAAAGTAGCTATTGGGCCAATTAAAATAGTTAACTCTCTTTCGCACTGACTGATAAAACTGTCGGTGATTAATTGATTGTCTTGACTAGATAAGTTAGCTGATTTAGTTTCAGACTTAATTGTAATTTCTTGCAAAACAGTAGGTTTTTCTATAAGAAATATTGTTTTCTTCCTAAAATCAATTTTTTGATTTTCTGTTAGATGTACTTGCAGTTTACTAATTAATTCTTCGGGATTAGATGCTGATGGCGCGACTTGTTTTAATAATCTTGGGGCTACGGGGCCGATAAATTCTAAAAGAATCTTTTCTAGGCGGTTGTGAGTTTCTGAGGATAAGGTAAAAACCGCAGAATGTTCTACATGTTGTTGAGATTGTGCAACAGATTGTGGTTGAGTTGATGGCTTTTCTATTAAAGTTTCTTGAGTACCAAGTAGCGCTTGTAAGGCTTCGGCGGCAGTCTGATAGCGTTGTTTGAAGTGATGTAGCACCATTTTCGATAGTACATCTGCTAACAGAGGACTGACTTGAGTTCGATGCTGCCAGGAAATTTCTCCTGTATCTACATCTTCCTCAAAATCGTTGGGATGTAACCCTGTTAATGCTTGGATGCCAATAATACCCAGAGAATAAATATCGCTGTTGGGGCGGGGTTTACCTTGCCCTTGTTCTGTAGACATGTATCCCGGAGTCCCAATGATAATTGTAGTTTGTGTGTGCCCCATGACGGTGAGCAGCTGAGTTTGGATTTGTTTAACCGCACCAAAGTCAATCAGCACAAACCTGCCATCCTGTTGCCGTCTAATGATATTTTCTGGCTTGATGTCGCGATGGATAACTTTGTGGTTGTGAATAAAGCTGAGGATACTTAATATTTGTTGCAGAAGTTGCATGACTTGTTCTTCTGACCAACGTTGACCTGGTAGCAGTTCTGCTTTTAAAGTATGTCCTTCAATAAATTCTTGTACTAAGAAAAATTGATTGTCTTGTTCAAAATAGGCTAAAAGTCGGGGAATTTGGTCGTGGTTGCCTAGTTGTTCTAGAGTTTCTGCTTCACTGGTAAATAGGCGTCTGCCAGTTTCCAGAAATTCAGGAGTATCGCTGATAGGTTTGAGGTGCTTGACAACGCACTTGGGGAAACCTGGTCTGCGGGTATCTTGGGCGATGTATGTTTGGCCAAATCCTCCTGCACCTAATATTTGGAGGACTTGGTAACGTCCGTCTAATAATTTTCCTATCATAGTATGACTAGCCTAAGTCCTCACTTCCATTGTTACCTAACAAATTAGGTTGTCTCTAGCTTATGCGATCGCATCTTTTTCCTAGAAAAAATACCGGGAACTGTTTTGAGGTAGACAATCGTCCTGATGAGGGAGATGAGGGAGATGAGGGAAAAAATTTCTCCGCGTCTCGCGTCCCCGTGTCCTCTTGCCAATTCCCAATTCCCCATTCCCAATTCCCAATTCCCTCCGTATGCTTACCGAGTTCATTCGGGAGTGACGTGGTTAAAAATGGGTTGAATGTGTTTAAAATGATTCAACTATATGCCTAGAACACCGAACGAATACGCCGTACACTTACTATTGGACAGTGGTCATCGTGAAGAGGTGCGTTTTCCTACGATTCAAGAGTTTCAGAAGTGGTATAGTGGCGAACTTGTACCTAAGTCTGGTTCGCATGATTTCATTAGCGTGCCGATTAAGAATATTCAGGGAGAATATATGGTGGTACGTCCGTCTCGGATTGTATCAATCCGGGTAGAACCCGTTTTTAGTTCTAGTGTTGAAAGATTCAACTAAATGATGAGAAAAACCCTTGCTTTGCTTTCCTTGAGTCTAGGAATTGCCGTTGTAAATCCTTTTTGGTCTTCTGTTGCTCAGGTTCCTAACTTACCACCACCGTTGCCATTACCGACTACTCCTAAGTTAAGACCGCTGCCTCCATTGACCAATCCTAAAGTTGAAGTTCCGCCGCTAAAACTAACCGATATTGGCAGCGATTGTACACCTCGACATTTATGCTTGGGTTGGGATGAGCAAATTTTTAGTCAAAGGGGTAAGCTAGGCGATCGCAAAGCGTTGTTAGCTTCAATTGACAATAGTCTACGTTACTTAGCAAAGGATGAGGCGATCGCAGTCTATCAAAATTATCCCATTCAAGGGATTACACTTGATCGCGTTCGTCGCAGTTTGCTACGCTTTCGTCAATTGGTGGTCTATTCTAAGTCCACAGCGCAACTGCAATCTGCTGTCCGCCGGGAATTTGTTTTTTACAAATCAATGGGTAATGATGGCAAGGGTACTGTTAAATTTACTGCTTACTACGAGCCTATTTATACAGCTAGCCGCGTACGCACTGCAATCTATAAGTATCCCCTTTATCGACTGCCGCCAGATTTCAGCCAATGGGCTAAACCCCATCCCAAAAGAATTGATTTGGAAGGGCAAGATGGTTTATTGGGAGATAAAAGTCAGTTACGCGGTTTAGAATTATTTTGGATGCGCGATCGCTTAGACGCATACATGGTACACATCCAAGGTTCTGCCCAAATCAGGCTAGCCAACGGCAAAGCAACATCTGTTGGTTACGCTGGTGGTACAGACTATCCTTGGACAAGCATAGGTAAAGAACTGGCCAAAGATGGCAAGCTGCCGCTAGAAGGTTTGACAATGCCCCGCTTGATCAGTTTTTTCCGCCAACAGCCACAGGAATTGAGTAACTATCTACCACGCTGGGAGAGGTTTGTTTTTTTCAAAGAAACTAGCGGTACACCAGCCACAGGTAGTATACACGTACCAGTGACAGCAGAGCGTTCCATCGCTACAGATAAATCTCTCATGCCTCCAGGGGCACTAGCACTGATTCATAACTCATTTCCTTATCCCAATGGTTCTGGGGGACTGGAGTCTCGGACTGTCAGCCGCTTTGTATTAGATCAAGATACAGGCAGCGCCATCAAAGGGCCAGGAAGAGTAGATTATTTTATGGGAACTGGTAAACTAGCAGGCGATCGTGCTGGCATTACAGGTGGTAATGGTTCACTATATTATCTGCTGTTGAAGAAGTAGGGAGTAGGGAGTGGGGAGTAGGGAGTAGGGAGTGGGGAATTAGGAATTAAGTATTAATTCTTCATAACTTCGCCTGCTCCCTGCCTCCTGCTTCTTATCTCCCTTATTCCCCGGTTGGTGAGTTTCGGCTACGCGGAAATCGAGTTTCGACTAAGCTCAACTACCACGAAGTCGAGATTCAATTACCGCGAAGTTGAATCATATTTGCTTTCCTACTCCCCACTCCCCACTCCCCACTCCCTAATACGGTGGCGACTAAGCTCAACTACCACGAAGTCGAGATTCAATTACCGCGAAGTTAAATCATATTTGCTTTCCTACTCCCCACTCCCCACTCCCTAATACGGCGGATAGCCAAAATCATCTTCATCGGGGTAGACGTAAGAATTAGAAACTCCTGCCATAGCCATTTTGGGTGCTTCGGTTTTTACGGTTTCCTTGGCAAAATCTTTGTATTCTTCAAAAGTTTTACAAATTATTGCCGACTCAGAAGAATCGGAAGCTATCAAGTATTGTGTTAATGTCCCAATTGTGGGGTGTTT
Organism: Desmonostoc vinosum HA7617-LM4; assembly: GCA_019359515.1. Lineage (GTDB taxonomy): Bacteria > Cyanobacteriota > Cyanobacteriia > Cyanobacteriales > Nostocaceae > Desmonostoc > Desmonostoc vinosum. The sequence goes on from JAHHHC010000046.1 coordinate 31,701, forward strand.
GTAGTCCACAGTTGACGCTACTAGAACTGTGTTTGGTTCTATACCTCTTTCTTCACACTCAATGATGGGGCTAAAAATCCCGTGAGCATGAAATAGTGGGCCTTTTGGTGTTAAAGGTTGCTTGCGGTATCCGGCATAAGCCTTTTCTAGTTCAGCAACAAAACCGCTGAGGACTTTGCCTTGTTGAAACTCACAGTAGGTTTTACTGAAACTCGCTCCTGCTGCACCATTGAGAGTTAATTGTAGTGGTGAATGATGTAAAAATTTTTTGTCTTCGCCAACCAAAAAAATTAGATAACGAGTAAAAGTTTTAAATTTAAGCTTGTCTGCTAAAAAAGCATCATAATTATCTCTGAGCGTACCGAGTTTAATTCCGGTTTCTCGGTCTTTGACAGATAACGGCCCCCGACGCACGATGACTATTTGTGGAGTGGTGCTAATAAAGACAGTTTCGACTCCAGAACTAAATTCATGTTCTACTTGCTGCCAATTTTCATCTGGCTGGAAACCAACAGCTTGAGCATTATCTAGCTTAATTGCCAAACCATAAGATTGCATCCCATCTGTGCCATAACGAGGATTAATCATCTGACACCAAGGGATAACTTGAGAAGGCGGTGCATTAAATTTATCGTCCTCAAAGTCGAAATTAGCAGATGCTTTCATCGTTCTAGGCATTGGCAAGGTTTAACGAACAAGTTTCTTGATATTAGAAGGCAAGGCTTTGCAGAGGTTAATCTGGCGATCGCAACTTCCTTCAAATTGATATGGTAGTTTTTCCAGAGTAAGCCAGAATCCATCAATATTGCAATCTTTGTCATGGGGACTGGGGACTGGGGACTGGGGACTGGGGACTGGGGACTGGGGACTGGGGACTGGGGACTGGGGACTGGGGACTGGGGACTGGGGACTGGGGACTGGGGACTGGGGACTGGGGACTGGGGACTGGGGAATTGTTATTGATTATTCTCCGCGTCCCGGCGTCCCCGCGTCTCCCTCATTCCCCTACACTCTCTCGCCGCTGTTGGAGTTTCAGCAGGATTTCGGCGTGAATTTCGCGGGTAATTGGGTAAAAATAGGTGATAAATAAGCCACAAATTAAACAAATTGTAGGCAAAGGGCCAACAGCGATGCGGATAGCAAATAGAGCTGATTCGGGTTGATCTGGTAATATACTGGCTCCTGCTACAGCTTCTTTAAAGCCAGATGCTTGCAAAGCATTTCCGACTAAGAATAGCCCGAAAGCTAGACCAAACTTTTGCAACAAAACCATGAAACTATAAAAAATTCCTTCCCGACGTTGACCGGTTTGGAGTTCGTCTAATTCAATAATATCGGGGATCATTGACCAAGGAACTAGATAAGCTGTAGAAACTCCAATGCCTGACATGATAGCCATAATATACATTAAAACTAATTGACCTGGTTGTAAGAAATATAGTCCAGCGGCTGCGATTATCCATGAACTCATTCCTAGAAAATAAACAAGTTTTTTTCCTACTTTTTTACTTAAAGCACTCCAGAAAAATAACATAGCTAAAGCAGTTCCTTGCACTGCAATCATCACCGTAGGTACGTCTGATTCTTGTAGTTTCATGCAGTAAATTGCAAAGAAGGGAATATTACTAGCTGTGATTTGCACAGCTAACCAAGAAAAAAGATATATACCAATTACAAATAGAAAAGGGCGATTGGTGAAAACAATTTTTAGCTGTTCAATAAATGGTAGAGATGGGGGTTCGGCAATTTCGGTACGTTTGGCTTCAAAGGCGAGGATGCGATCGCGTGTACCAAAAACACACCAATATAATCCTAAGACCGAAATTATTGTACAAACTGCTGTTAAAACTATATATTGTTGCTGGCGATCGCTAATTAAAGAAAAAACAATTTTCGATAAAATCAATGACAGAATACTGCCACCAATAGAAAATGTAAAACGAAAGCTGTTAAGGCTAGTGCGTTCATCGTAATCTTGAGTTAATTCTGGAGTCATCGCTGTGTAAGGCAAATTCACAACGGTGTAAAATACCTGAGATATCACCCCAATTGCCACGTAATACCAAAACAACGGCCAAATATTATTACTCGGTTCGGCACTAAATCGCGGTACAATCCACTGCAAGAAAAAGAATATGCCGAAGGGAATTGCCCCATAAAACAACCAAGGAAGACGACGCCCCCAATGACGAGATTTTGTTTTATCGGTTAGTAAACCGACGATGGGATCATTAACTGCATCCCAGATTTTACCAATCAGTAAAATGCTGCCAGCCCAGCCAGCAGGGATACCAGCGACATTGGTAAAGAAAACTAGCAAAAAGAAGATAGAGATATTTGCAGTAATCGCCGGGCCTAAATCTCCTGCACCATAAGCCAGTTTTGTCTTGAAATCCAGTTTTTCATTTTTAGGCGATCGTTGAGCATCACTATCAGCAGCAGAATCGTTCATAAAACTTTGCACTCATACTAAAATAAAAAGTTTGTTTTCCATACAAACTATCAATCTTATCCATCACTTCCCTTAAACATATGCCAGATCTTTACGTTTCTTGGTCAGACTATCACCAAAAAATTGAGCAACTGGCTGTTCAAATTCATCAATCTGGCTGGGAGTTCAACCAAATTATCTGTTTAGCCAGAGGTGGGCTGCGAGTAGGAGATATTCTCTCCCGTATATACCAGCAACCGCTAGCAATTTTAGCAACATCCTCTTACAGCGGCCCTGGCAAACAAGAAAGAAATGATTTAATTTTTTCTCGCCACTTAACAATGACTACTGAACAGTTAGGTTCGCACATTCTCTTAGTTGATGACTTAGTAGACTCTGGGATCACACTCCAGCAGACTATCCCGTGGCTCAAACAGCATAGTGATCTCCCAATTATGGAAATTCGGACTGCTGTAATTTGGTATAAAGCCTGTTCAGTGATCAAACCAGATTACTATATCGATTACCTAACTGATAACCCCTGGATTCACCAACCCTTTGAACATTATGAGTATATGAACCTTGATGAACTGGCGGTGAAGGTGATGGAGAGATGAGGGAGATGAGGGAGATTTTGATGAGGACGCGGAGACGTTTGGACGCGGTGAGACAGCGAGTAAAGGAGGGTTTCCCTCCGCAGGCGACTGCGTTAGCGCAGCGTTAGCGAGCTTGCGAGCGTCACCCGAAGGGGGACGCGGAGAGTCCCCATAACTAAAGCTAGGGGATTCAAGCAAGGAAAACATTTTTTGCCTCCACGACTTTAGTCGGGGGCTTTTGACCAGTGCTTCGACCTTGAGAAGGGTTGCGCTCCGCGTCTCCCCTTCCCCGCGTCTCCGCGTCTTCTTGGTAAATCAGCGATCGCAAATCAAAACAACCACAGCCAAAGTGGCATGGTAGCTAATAGTACCATAACCCCAGCGGCTAGGGCGGTGACTGCTAGATCGCGATCGAGATTGAAGGTTTCGGCTATTATCAGTGTGGCGAAAGCTGGAGGCATTGCCATTTGTAGCACTATGACTTGGGCTATGGGGCCAGTTAATCCCAACAGTGGTAAGGTGCTGCCTAAAATCATGGGAACTAGTAGCATTTTGATTCCTAAACTCATTCCTGCCTGTGGTAGGCTGTGCCAAGACTTGAGCAGTGCCAGCCGCATCCCAATTAATACTAGAGATAAAGCAACACCACTCCAAGCCAATTTATCTAGGCAGAATTCTACTATTGGGGGAATTGTTACCTGGCGAAATAGTAAGCCAAAACCGAAACTCCACAAAGCAGGATTAATTAAAATTGCTTTGGTGATTTGCCAATAATTCTGGACACTACCGCCAAAATGTGCGCCTAGTGCCACTCCTAAGCTATATGAACCCAAAAAAGAACCTAGTAAATCGTAAAATAACGCCCAAGCAAAGTATTCCTCCCCTACCATGGTTAAAGTAATGGGAAAGCCAAGGTAGCCCGTGTTCCCCACCATTGCAGCTAGTATTAAACTACCTTGTGTTGATTGTTGGGGGATAGTGTTTCTGAAATAGGCTTGTCCTTTAATTCCTACCCAAGCGAGAAATGCTCCTAGTAAAATGGCTAGGTGAGCGATCGCTGGAGCAATCCAAATTTGTTGTGATAGGTCGGCTTGTCGTAAAAAAAATACAATGCTTATGGGTGTCCCTACCCAGAAAAGTAACTGTGCTAACAAGGTGGGAACTGTGAGAGGTAGCCCACGTCCCAAAATAAATCCAATCAGGACTAATCCCCCCAGCTTGACGTATAGTTCTAGAAGATTGGTCAAGATTGTACCTAAGAACGACAGAAGTAAAATGCTACTTGTTGCATCTATTTTCGTCTAGTCTACAATCGGTTATGGCAATTCAACAAAAGCAGGAGTTGACCCTTGAATAGAGCTGGGTTTTCTAGAAAACCGCATAACTCATCTAATGATCCTGAAGACGATATCCCAGCTGCTTTACGTGATACTCCTGATGCAGCACCAATGAGGTTGCAACTCTGGATTTTGCTGGTTGGGGGAATCTCAGTATTTGTACTGCTGTCTATAGTTAGTGGTTTTATATTTTTTCTGACTGCACCTAAACAAACTACTGTTTCTCAACCTTTACTAGCTAATTCAGCGACGCCAGCGTCAGGGAATTCCGCTAATCAACAGAGCAATGGCAATACTTTGTTAGGACACATAACATACCCAGAAGCACCCCAGACAGAACTAGCGCCGATTTCCGCAAATGGGCGCATCACGATGCGAAAAACTGCTGCTCAAAAGTTACAGGAAATGGTGAGGGCTGCGCGGAGTGCAGGAATCACTTTAATACCAATTTCTGGCTTTCGCTCAGTTAAAGACCAAGAACAGTTATTTTTTGGGGTTGGGGCGCAGCGAAATCAAGTACCAACAGAACGTGCTGCCTTGAGCGCTCCTCCTGGTTATAGCGAACATCATACAGGTTATGCGGTAGACCTTGGTGACGGGGCAGTACCAGCAACCAATCTCCAAACCAACTTTGACAATACCAAAGCTTACCAATGGCTGCAAGCAAATGCAGCACGTTTTGGCTTTGAGATGTCCTTTCCCAAAGACAATGTTCAAGGCGTGAGTTATGAGCCTTGGCACTGGCGTTATGTAGGCGATCGCGATAGCTTAGAAATGTTCTACAGAGCCAAAAATCTCAAAACCGATAAGGTAGCTCAATAAAAGATTACTCAAATCAACCGTTATTCAATTGTGCCGCTTGTTCTCTAATTTCTCTACCTCTGGTTTCTGAAACTTACCTGGGTACTTGCGCTGAAAATAGTCTTCCATAATTTGCAAAATCATCGGTGCTGCAACACTACCACCACCACCACCAGAATGTTCGGCAAATGCCACAATTAAAATTTCTGGCTTGTCGGCAGGCGCATAAGCACCAAACCAAGCGTGATTTTGTTTGACGCCACGCTTCCATGCTTCAGCTGTGCCACTTTTGCCAGATACTGGCGGAATTGTTGGCTGATTCAAAACTTTACCTGTTCCCTCGGCAACTACTTTCCGCAGTCCCTCACGGAGAATTTTGATAGTTGTCGGCTTCATATTTAAAGATTCTCGCCAACTTTTTGCTTCTTCGTTGTCTTTAAGTAAATGTGGCTGGACTCGGTAGCCGCCATTGGCTGGTACAGCAAACATAACTGCAACTTGTAGTGGAGTAGTTTGCAAAGCACCTTGACCAATTGACATATTAATGCTGTCACCTACAGTCCAGGGCATTTTCCAAACTTTTTGCTTCCATGTCTCATCTGGCACTAAACCCTTTGTTTCTTCTGAGGCAAATTCAACGCCGGTTTTCTTGCCAAATCCATATTTGCGAGTCCATTCAATCAAAGTTGGGCCACCAACTCCCCTACCAATTTGATAGAAGAAGGTATCACTACTCCACTGTAAGGCCCCAACAAAACCCAACGGGCCGAACCCGGCGTGATTCCACTCACCAAAGCGGGTACCACCAATATTCAAAGAACCGTAGGTTTGTAGTACTGTACTAGGGGAAAATTTACCTGATTCTAAACCGGCTGTAGCGGTGACAATTTTAAAAGTGCTAGCGGGTGGAAAGGCACTCAAGGCACGATTAACCAAGGGATGGTCAGCACCTTGTACAGTTTGCCAATCTTTTTGACTAAGTTTCTGTTTAGAGAAAATATTCGGGTCGAAGGTGGGGTGAGATACCATTGCTAAAATGGCACCATTTTTGGGATCTAATGCGACGATCGCACCGTCACGGCCATTTAAAGCTTTTTCTGCTGCTTTTTGCATATCTAAATCGATTGTCAAGTGCAAGTCAGTACCAGCTTTTGCTTGCTTTTCTCCTAAAACCTTTTGCGGTCTTCCAGCACCGTCTACCTCGACCTGCTGACCACCCCACTCACCCCGCAGTGATTTCTCATAAGCTTTTTCGATTCCCATCTGACCAATGACATCACCTAATCGGTAGCCTTCTTGCTTCTTTTGTTTTAATTGTTCGGCAGTTAGTTCTCGCGTATAACCTAATATGTGTGCTAATTCTTTACCATGGGGATAGTAACGTACTGCTTCTGTATGAATTTCTACGTCTTGAAGTTCCGATGTATATTCTTTCAAGGCGGTAATTTGCGCTTCATTTAAATCACGAGCAATCCGAATGAGTGAAGAAGAGTTAGCACCTGCCTCTTCTAGCTTCTTTTCCATCTCTTCTTGAGGCATATCTAGAATTTGCGATAAACGCCGCCCGACAATCGGCCACGAGGGTCTGTTATGTGCCATCGGCCATAAGTATACAGAACGAGGGTAGCGAGTACTAGCTAAAAGTTTGCCATTACGGTCAAAAATATTACCCCTTTCTGGATGCTTGGGGATCATCCTAATTCTGTTTCCCTCTGCTAATTTGCGATATTGTGCCCCTTCGATAATTTGCAGATATGCCAATCGTAAGCCAATACCGCTTACCATTAATAATGTAAATATTATGAAGAATACAGACTGAGAACTGCGTCCTACTGTACGAGTATCTTTTTTTCTCCCAAGTGGAGAAGGCTGTAATAGGGTCATAAAATAAAACTAAATAGGAATTTACAATCTCTTGTGGGATGGGCGTCTCGCCCGTCCGGTGCGGGTTAAAGAGCTTACACGAGAGTTTTATATCACATCATTTTAGCTGGATTACGCCAGTAGAATTTGTCCAAAGTCAAAAGTTCAGAAAACCTTGACCAAAGAGGCAGGGGAAAGATGTCAAATTCCTGTCCCTTTTCTGGAAGTGCGATCGCAAAATATATTTACACCAGTTACATAAGTCTTGTTAATCTACTTGAGTTTGAGCTACTGATTTCTCTAGTTTAGGTTTTTCATATCTGCCTGGATACTTATGTTGAAAATAAGCCTCTAAAACCTGTAAAACCATCGGCCCGCAGACCGTACCACCATGCTCACCGGAGTTTTCACCAAAAGCGACAACTAGAATCTCTGGCTGATTGCTGGGGGCATAAGCACCAAACCAAGTATGATTTGGGCGACCAGTACCAGCTTCCGCAGTACCACTCTTACCAGCAGCTGGGGGAATCGATGGCACGTTTAAGCGCTTACCTGTACCATCACTGATGACTTTGCGTAGTCCCTCACGGAGAACTTTGATAGTTTCTGGCTTCATGTTCAAGGATTCTCGCCAATTTTTTGCGGCTTGATTGTCCTTGAGTAAGTGCGGCTTAACTCGATATCCACCATTAGCAGGAACCGCAAACATAATCGCTGCTTGCAGGGGTGTGACTTGTAAAGCACCTTGACCAATTGACATGTTTATAGTGTCACCGATAGTCCAAGGTATTTTCCATGCTTTCTGCTTCCAAATTTCATCTGGAACCAAGCCTTTTGCTTCTTCACTGGCAAACTCTATGCCTGTTTTTTGCCCAAATCCATATTTGCGACTCCATTCAATTAAAGTCGGGCCACCGACTTTTTTCCCAACCTGATAAAAGAAGGTATCACTACTCATGGCGATCGCACCAGGAAATCCCAACGGCCCAAATCCGGCGTGATTCCACTCACCAAAAGTTACTCCGCCGATGGTGAGATAACCGAAGGTTTGTAATACTGTACCCGGTGAAAATTCACCCGATTCTATCCCAGCAGTTGTAGTCACAATTTTAAAAGTGCTGGCGGGTGGAAAGGCGCTAAGGACTCGATTCACCAAGGGATGGTCTTTACTTTGTACGCTTTCCCAATCTTGTTGACTCAATTTCTGCTTCGAGAAAATATTCGGATCAAAGGTGGGATAAGATACCATTGCTAAAACCGCACCGTTATTGGGGTCTAATACTACGATCGCACCTCGCAGATTTCCTAAAGCTTTGACCGCTGCTTGTTGCAAGTCCAAATCTATAGTCAAGTGTAAATCGTTACCAGCTTTTGCTTGTTTTTCTCCCAAAACTTTTTGCGGGCGTCCAGCACCATCTACCTCTACTTGCTGACCACCCCACTCGCCTCGCAGTGATTTTTCATAAGCTTTTTCTATGCCCATCTGGCCAATGACATCGCCTAATCGATAGCCTTCCTGCTTCTTTGTTTTTAACTGTTCAGCAGTTAACTCCCGTGTGTAACCTAACACATGAGCTAATGCTTGACCGTGGGGATAGTAGCGTACCGCATCAGTATTTATTTCTACGTCTTTAAGTTCACTTTTATATTCTTTTAATGCTGTAATTTGTGATTCATTAACATCACGAGCAATCCGAATCAGCGACGAAGAATTAGCACCTGCCTCTTCTAATTTGCTTTCCATCTCCTCTTGGGGAATGTTGAGAATTTGTGATAGACGCCGACCGACAACCGACCATGAAGGTTTGGTATGTGCCATTGGCCACAAATATACAGAATGCGGATAACGAGTACTCGCTAAAAGTTTGCCATTACGGTCAAAAATATTACCTCTTTCTGGCTGTTTTGGGATGATCTGAATCCGGTTTGTTTCTGCTCTGGCACGGAGTTTCGGCCCTTCTATAATTTGTAAATAAGTCAAACGAGCTTCAATACCGCCAACCATTAATAGAGTAAACATAATTAGAAATACTGGTTGGAGACCACGCCCGACTGTGCGTGTATCTTTTCTGCTCCCAAGTAGAGATGATGGTGATAAAGGCATAAGATGAGTAGGGGTTAGGGACTAGGGACTAGAGGCTAGAGAAGTTTTCTAAAATTTAGGAGGCCAAAGCAGAAACCATAATTTTTTTGCTTCCCAGTTCCTTTGACCCAGAAGATAAAAAGTGAAGTATAAAGGATGAAGTTAAAAGTCAACGGAGAAATCTACTAGGTTTAACTGGCGCGGAAGGAATAAAAATTATATCCTTCATCTTTTATACATTTTTAGACTATTTTTGATTGATTCCACTACGTAAGATCACGGCATTCTACTGAGGATTATGGCTCAAACTGTCATGCAAAATCAGAGGGGGATAACAAGTTTTCAGCCACTTGATGTTGAGTTGCGTAATGTTTTCAAGTTCTTTAACCAAGAACTAGCAGTCCACGGTATAGACTTGGATATCAAACAGGGAGAATTTTTTAGTATTCTCGGCCCTTCTGGTTGTGGTAAAACTACTACGCTACGTTTAATCGCTGGATTTGAACGGGCTGATGCTGGTAAAGTATTGATTCAGGGCAAGTCGATGACTAATGTGCCCCCTTACCGCAGACCCGTAAATACTGTATTTCAAAGTTATGCTCTGTTTAACCACCTGAATGTGTGGGACAATATCGCTTTTGGACTGCGGTTAAAAAAATTACGCAAATCAGAAATTGAAAATAGAGTCCAAGAAGCATTGAAACTAGTGAAAATGGAGAGTTTGCGATCGCGTTCTCCTAGTCAACTTTCTGGTGGTCAACAGCAGAGGGTCGCCCTAGCAAGGGCTTTGGTCAATCGTCCTGCTGTCTTGCTGCTGGATGAGCCATTGGGGGCGTTAGATTTAAAGCTACGTAAGGAAATGCAGGTTGAGTTGTCAAATTTACACAAGGACTTGGGATTAACCTTTGTGATGGTGACACACGACCAAGAAGAGGCGCTATCGTTGAGCGATCGCATTGCCGTGATGAATCAAGGCAAAATAGAGCAAATTGGCACTCCCAGCCAAATTTATGAATGTCCCCAAACACCCTTTGTCGCTGATTTTATCGGTGAGACTAATTTATTCACTGGTGAAATCGTGGAAGTGGACTCTTCTAATATCAAAGTTGCGACCAAAACAGGACTGACAATTGTTGTTAATCGCACCGAAGAAACACCAACTGAGCTATCAAAAACAGTAGTAGTTAGTGTACGTCCAGAAAAAATCCAGCTTTCACTTTATCCACCCACTTTACCAACAAACTACTTTGAAGGAAAGCTGAACAATATCATGTATTTGGGTACTCATGTTAATTATGTTGTCGAATTAACAAACGGCATCAAAATTAATGTTTTACAACCCAATACTTTTGGTAGCTTACCAGACCAAGATACACTTATATATGTTTGGTGGGCAGAAACTGATTCTTTAGCATTATGATCCTCTGTGCCGAAGTTGCTGAAATTTATATAGTTGAAACTGTAACTTCAACTTTCTAGAATTTGATGTTTGTTTTTATCGTTCTGAGTTGGCATTTAAAGTACGCCCAGCGGTTAAATAATTCGTAATTCGTAATTCATAATTCGTAATTCATAATTCGTAATTCATAATTCGTAATTAAGTTTTGTAATGGGAATTTGACCCCAACACAAAACTTGCCGGTTATGGAATCGGGGGACTTAAACCCACGGAAGTGGTTAAAACTGGAGGATTTTGACTATTGAAAATGACTACAAGACGACAATTTTTAAAAGGACTAGCAACACTTTCTAGTTTGTCTTTAACTAGTTGTGGTTGGAAGCTGGCTGATGTCAGAGCTACTTCTATTAACTCTGGTCAACGTGACCAACTTTATATCTATACTTGGACACAATATACTGACAGACAACTATTCAAAACATTTAGTGCCCAAACAGGCATGAAAGTGTTAGCAGATGTGTATGATTCTAACGATGTCATGCTAGCTAAATTACAAGCTGGGGGTGGTGGGGCTTATAGCATTATCTATCCATCTGATTATATGGTACAGAAGATGGTAGATAAGGATTTATTAGTAGAAATAAATCACGATCGCCTGATTGGTTTAGAGAATTTGTTACCCCGATTTAGTAATCCTAGTTATGATCCCAATAATCGTTATAGTATTCCTTTTAATTGGGGGACAACGGGGTTAATCTATAATTCTGAAAAAATCAAAGATGCACCAGAAGATTGGGAATATTTATGGCAAAATCAAGAGCGACTTAATAAACGCATAACTTTGCTCAATGACGTTAGAGAAGTTATGGGTGCAGTGTTGCGGATGCTGGGCTATTCCTATAACTCACGCAACGCAACAGAAATTAAACAAGCTTATGAAAAGTTGACATTATTAAAACCAGCGATCGCAGCTTTTGATACCGATGCCTGGCAAAATCAAATTATGGCTGGAGACTTACTTATGGCAATGTGTTACTCAACTGATGCAGTCAAAATATCTCAAGAAAACCCCAAGTTAAAATATGTAATTCCTCGTAGTGGTTCTTCATTATGGACTGATACCATTGTAATTCCCAAATCAGCCCCGAATTTAGCCGGAGCTTATACTTGGATCAACTTTATTTTACAACCCGAAGTAGCAGCCCAAATCAGTAAAGGTTTAAATATTTCCACACCAAATAGTGCCGGATTTGAACAATTACCAAAAAGAATAAAAAACAATGCTAATTTATTTCCCCCAGAGTCAATTTTGACCAATTGTGAACGTATCACTCCTTTAGGACAAACTGAAGAAATTTACGACCGCTATTGGACTCAATTAACTAGTAGTTAAATTAATTCGTAATTCGTAATGACGCGACGCTCCTGTGTCGCTCTAAGCGAAGCTATGCCGCAGGCTTTACGCTAACGCTATCGCGGACTCGCTACCGCTGCGAAGCGCGTAATTAAGTTTTGTAATGGGGATTTGACCCAACACAAAACTTACAGGTTATAGAACTGGGGGACTTCAACCCACGGAACTAGTTAAGTTAATTCAAAATTCAAAACTAAAAATTACTAATACAGCTTTGTGTCTACAAAAAATACTTCTTTTCAAGTAAATTCCTCAGAAGATATTGCCAATATACGAGAATCGCACCGCCCACAAATAAACTGGATTCAGCCTTTAGTATTACTTGGGCCATCAGGAATTTGGTTATTACTTTTGTTAGTGCTACCATCTTTCATAATTTTGGAGCTAAGTTTAGTCCCGGATATTCGACCAGGGGATTTAGTAAATCCTAGTGGATTCAAAAATTATATCCGTATATTTGACCCGCTGTACTTACAAGTTATTGGGCGATCGCTTTATTTAGCGTTTGGTACTACAATCATTTGTTTAATATTAAGCTTCCCCGTTGCTTATTGGATTGCTCAGATAGCACCGAAGCGTTGGCGAAATTTATTACTGTTAAGCTTTGTTTTACCTTTGTGGACTTCATCGTTACTCCGCTCTTATGCCTGGATTACAATTTTACGTCCTACTGGTTTATTGAATAGTTTACTCACCAATTTAGGGTTACCTACTTTGGAATTACTAAACCAAACTCCAGCTGTATTGATTGGCATGAGTTATGGCTTATTACCTTACATGATTTTAATTTTATATGCCTCTTTAGAAAAATTAGACAAGGGTTTGTTAGAAGCAGCAGCAGATTTGGGTGCAAATCCCACACAAGCTTTCTGGCAAGTGACTGTACCTCAAATTTTGCCTGGAATAGCTGCTGGTTCTATGCTGGTATTTATCACAGGCTTAGGAGATTTTGTTGATCCGGAATTACTGGGTGGCGCTTCTAGTATGACGGCGGCACGGTTAGTTTATAATCAGTTTCTAGGAGCTACTCAAAATTGGGGATTTGGTTCAGCTTTGAGTATGACATTAATTCTAATTGTCAGCGTGGCGATCGCTCTTTTAATTAAGTTTGGTGAAACTACACTCAAACGATAATCAATTGTCAAAAGTTAGCGCAAATCCATGCACACATCTCCTAAGTTTAATTATGGAGATTTCTCAGTTGTCTGTTCTGTTTTAAAGTCAGCGGATTTTTAACCAATCTTCCAACAAAGCGATCGCACTTGATCAACTACCTACTAGTTTTTGTATTACATGTAGTATATAATAGAGTAAATTTATGTAAATAGCAGAGCTAGAGTTGGATATGATATTTTGTTGCTCTAAAGAAGCGGGCGATAACTGAGGCAAGTGCAAAGAATTTAGCAGGTTAGCTTAGAAATAGCGATCGCATAGAGATAGTGTAGTTACACTAGCAACTTACACCTAAGTAGTATATATTACGAGAAAACTTTTTCATAACTTCCTACCTCGGCACAAACTAACTCAATTAACGCTGCGTAACTAAAAATATGGATTTTCACTATTTTAGAAGCAATGAAGGTAGTGTTGGGAATAATAGCCGTCAAAGTCTACTTGCTAGTGGTTGGCGACCTTTTCACCGAGAATTAGATTGGAGTTTTCTTTGGCGATTGTTGCACAATGATACTGGTGAGTTAACACAAAAGAGTTTGAATTTAGCGAGTAATGTCGCCGAGATTTTAGGACGTAATAATTATGCTTGGTGGGCTAATTTATTAAATGTTGTATCTGATAATACACGATATGAAATTGAAAAATTTTGGAACTACATCACACCTGATCCACAATCACCTGATCATCGGTATAAAGATGTTTTAAGTACAGAAACACCGATAGTGCAATTTGTCAATCGTAGCAGTATTCCTATTGATTACGTGTTGAATCGGCTGCAAGAAATTACTGTGTTACGCGTTTTACAATTATTAGGATGTCCTGATATTATTACTCAGTATTATTCAGAAAGAGATTTTTATTTTCCTGTAGATAAATTTGTCAACTGGGAACGCCTAGATGTTGTCAATACTGTTTACGCTTATTGGTCTAAATATGACGTTTGGCTACAGATTGACCCTTATGATCGCGGCAGACGACAATATACTTTAATGGCAAAAGACATCACACCATTAGTTAACAAAGCGACTTATGATTTAGCAGTGATGTTGAGTGGCTATCAAAGTCGTGTAGGCAAGGTTCACAGTCAATTTCCCATTCGCACATTTCCAGCAGATATTCAAAACTTTACTGACTCGGTACAGCAAGCAGTTCTCCGTCAAAATCAGTTAGCCGTTGTTGTACATGGTGAACCAGGAACAGGTAAAACAGCATGGACACAAGCTGTAGCCAAAGAAATTTTAGTACCTTTAGGGTATGTAATTTTTATTCTCGATCATGATGCGATCGCTAACTTTGTACCGCCAATTTACTTAGAGAGGATTTGTATTGTAATTAACGAAGCAGATAATTTAGCACAAAATCGGGCTTCGGAAGTAGCACAGTATAACAATAAAACCGAGCATATTCTCAGTTTGTTAGATGGCACTTTATACCAAAGTGTAATTGATGACTCTAGTATTCAATTGAAGCAGCGGTTAGTTGTTTTGATGACTTGTAACACTACCGAAAGATTAGATCCAGCAATGTTACGAAAGGGTAGAGTAGATTTGATGTGTGAATTTACACAAAGATTTGTTTAAAAAATTCAATTTTCTCGTCAATGATTCGTTGCATCGGAGAAATAGCAACTGGAACAATGGATGTGTTCATCTTGTGCTGCTAGAACCTCTTAGTCTCAACTTCTTTTCAATGAACTTAATTTTGTCCAATTACTTAATTGTCAGGCTACAACTACCAGTAGATTAAATTATCATGAAAATTCAACACTTAGTTACGGAAGCACTGAATCTGCCTAATAATGCGATCGCTTATCATATCAGTCAGGAATTAGCCGCGATTTATTCCAATAAAGTGCTGGTAGAAGGTAGCGATTCTGCATTTAATTTAGAAAAGTATGCCGAAGCAAATCTCTGTACAATGCAACACAATGCCCACATTCATAACCAAATTATCACTGGTTGGAATGGCATGGCAAATGAAATTTATAACTATACTGAAAATGCCAGCTTTGAAGTGACATGGCAAAAACACCAATTCAATGTACTGTTAATGAGTTGGCATGAAGGATATTGTAAGATTCGATATTACTGGATTCTGGCTAACAACAAGGAGGTAGCTGAGGATTTTTTTGCTGCTGTTTGTGATTGGAACTCAGAAATTCGGGAAGAAGTTTTAGTATTTGAAGATGGTTACTGGACAAAAAATCTCGATTTGTTTCAATCAATTAAAGGTGCAACTTTTGATAATCTCATCTTGCATGGAAATCTTAAACAAGATATTCATGATGACCTGATAAACTTCTTTGCGTCTGGTGAAACTTACGCAGATTATGGTGTGCCTTGGAAGCGGGGTATTTTATTTATTGGTTCACCAGGCAATGGTAAAACACATACAATCAAAGCATTAATCAATCAAATGCAGCAGTCTTGTTTGTATGTTAAAAGCTTTAAATCTGAGTATGATACTGATAGCGAAAATATTCGCAAAGTGTTCAAACAAGCACGACAATCTGCTCCTTGTATTTTGGTGCTAGAAGATATAGATTCTCTTCTGAATGATGAAAATCGCTCCTTCTTTTTAAATGAACTTGATGGCTTTGCTTTGAACGAAGGTATTTTTACTATTGCCACCACCAATCATCCAGAACGCTTAGATGCGGCAATTTGCGATCGCCCAAGTCGTTTTGACCGCAAATATCATTTTGAATTACCAGATATTGCAGATCGACAAGCTTATGTAACTTTATGGAATCATAAACTAAAAGATGTGATGCGCTTATCTGATGAGGCTGTAAATCAGATAGTTGCACTTACAGATGGCTTCTCCTTTGCATATCTCAAAGAACTATTTTTCTCATCGATGATTCGTTGGATGAGAGAAATGGAAACTGGAACAATGGAGAAAATTATGCTTGCTCAAGTAGCAACTTTAAGAGAACAAATGAGTAGTATCACTAAACCTCTTGCATAAATATTTTTTTGATATTTTAAAAATCAAAACCGTCATGCTACACCATAATTCTGTTACCATAGCTGACATCCAAGCAGCACAAAAACGTCTTTTTGGTGTTGCTAACCGCACACCTGTACTAACTTCTAGAACTATCAACGATCGCACCAATAGCCAAGTATTTTTTAAGTGCGAAAATTTTCAACGTACAGGGTCATTTAAATTCAGAGGTGCATACAATGCCCTAGTACAATTATCACCAACCCAACAAAAAACAGGCGTTATCACCCATTCATCGGGGAATCATGCCCAAGCGATCGCATTAGCTGGAAAGCTATTAAATATTCCTACCACTATTGTCATGCCTGATGATGCTCCCGCAGTTAAGCAAATTGCAACTCGTGGTTATGGTGCTGAAATAATTCTTTACAACCGACAAACAACCAACAGAGAAGAATTAGCCCAAAATTTAGCAAGCGATCGCCATCTTACCCTCATTCCCCCTTACGATTATCCCCATGTGATCGCTGGACAAGGTACAACTGCTCTAGAACTTATTCAAGAAGTTGAACAACTCGATTTAGTGCTTGTTTGTTGTGGTGGTGGCGGCTTACTTTCCGGTTGTGCGATCGCTACCAAAGCACTTTTACCTAATTGTAAAATCATTGGCGTCGAACCAGCACTTGCCGATGATGCTACCCGCTCCTTTCACACTAAAGTTTTGCACACTGTTACTAATCCTGATACCATTGCCGATGGCGCTCGTACTCCGAGTCTTGGTCAAATTACCTTTCCCCTAGTACTGCAATATGTTGATGATATGGTGACAGTATCTGAAGAGGCAATTGTGCGTACCATGTTTTTCTTGTGGGAACGCCTGAAAATTGTCGTTGAACCGACTGGAGTACTTGCAGCCACAGCTTTATTAGAAGATATAGTAATAGCACCAGGGGCAAAGATTGGCGTGATTATTAGCGGTGGCAATGTAGATTTGGCGCAAGCCGGCCGCCTGTTTCATCAATTTTGAGTGAGCAGATACGTTAAACTAGTTCAGACAATTCTCCATCAAAACGGCGAAATAAAAATACCCAAAGCGGTAAAGAACTGTTAATTGCAATTAACCTGACTAAATGTCCAGCTGTGACAATTTCGACATTATGATTCAACGTCAGCGCAACTAAAATCATTTCTGCTGATCCGCCTGGAGCTGTGACTAACAGACAAGTTAACCAATCCCAAGAGGTTAATTGCATAGCGAGTATAGCAGCGATCGCTCCGGCGGCAATAGTCATCGCTACAGACATGACAGCATAGCCTATAGCCTGCTTTTTGAATGTAGGCTTGTCTCCCCAGTATTCACCAATAGTAATCCCCAACAGCATTTGACCCAACAAGTTAATCAAAGGCGGTGGACTAAAGCTAATATCACCCACAAAAGGCAGCCAATCTAGCACCGGATTAAACCCCATACCAATCAACAATGCTGCAAAAAAATCACCAGCGGGAATTTTGCATAAAATAGCCAGATAAACTACTAATCCAGTAATTAGCAGTGCTAACAAAAGTAATTCTAATTGAGATAAATCGAAATTAACCAAAGAGCCTGTAATTGGGAGTGTTGGCGAATTCCAGGAATTGCCAACCGATGTCCTCGCAATGGGGGGGATCAGAAAAACTACAGAGGTAACGCGTAAGGCTTGAACTAGGGCGACTAAAGTCACGTTGCGATCGTAATCAGCGGCAATAGCTGCCATAATTCCTACACCACCAGGAACCGTAGCTAGCATTGCTGTTAATAGGTTAGTTTGACTGATGCGAGAGTAAATGTAGCCAATACAGCCACCACACAGCAGCAGAAACATGGTGAGAAAGATAAAAATAGGAATACCGGAAATCACCGTGGAGAAATTACCATGAGTGTTGGATAAGCCAACAGTTAGTCCCACAAGTGCTATGCCGACTTTCCTCGCAGTGCGGTTGGGTGCAGGTGAATATTGGTAGAATAGCCGACATGCTTGCAGAACTACTGTACCAGCAGCAATCCCGCCAAATATCCAAGCAATCCCTCCACTATGAAACCTTGCCAAGAATAAGCCAAGAGGTAAAGCTAGCAGTATTTCTAAAGCAAGGATAATTGATTGCCTGGTCAACAAAGGTTGTTTTGTGACAGCAAAGTTTTCAGCAACAGGTTCTTCCAAGGTGGGAGCAACATTTAAACTTTGATTCATCGATACGCGTTAACTTAACTTAATTTAACTATGCACTCAAGTTCACGCGATCGCACAACTCACTTTAGGTTACATTTGGGAATGGGGAATGGGGACTGGGGAATGGGGACTGGGGAATGGGGACTGGGGACTGGGGAATGGGGACTGGGGACTGGGGACTGGGGACTGGGGACTGGGGACTGGGGACTGGGGACTGGGGACTGGGGACTGGGGACTGGGGACTGGGGACTGGG
>JAHHHC010000047.1 GCA_019359515.1 Desmonostoc vinosum HA7617-LM4
CAGAGTAAGCAATGGCAATCCAAGGACGCATTCCTAAGCGGTAGGATAGTTCCCACTCACGTCCCATGTAGCAGAATACGCCAATCAAGAAGTGGAAGATTACCAATTGGTAGGGGCCACCGTTGTAAAGCCATTCGTCTAATGATGCTGCTTCCCAAATGGGGTAGAAGTGTAAGCCAATGGCGTTAGAAGAAGGAACAACTGCACCGGAGATGATGTTGTTTCCGTACATTAATGAACCTGCTACTGGTTCACGGATACCATCGATGTCTACGGGGGGAGCGGCGATGAAGGCGATGATGAAGCAGGTGGTTGCAGCTAGCAAGGTGGGGATCATCAATACGCCGAACCAGCCAATGTACAGGCGGTTGTTGGTGCTGGTGATCCAGTTGCAGAACTGTGACCATACGTTGGCGCTTTGGCGCTGTTGTAAGGTTGCGGTCATGATTTTATGATGATTTCTATATTAGAAGATTTGTAATAGATTGTAAAGAAATATGACGAAAAAATTTACTTAAGTTGTATATAAGTGCAACTTATATACACCCATCGAAAGGTGGTCAACCCCTTCGCTTAATTCACGCATTGAAGCCCCCACGGATTCATCAGTATCATATAGTTCCAGTCAACTGAAGTTCGCGCCTCATCTTCAAGCAGTTTGTACTGTTGGGATAAAATGGCTCAAATCCTTACACAGCAATACTTATATGTTGCAAAATCATATTAGAATTTAACTATAATAATGGGTAAAGCTGCCGCAAATGCTCCCTAATTAGCTACTATGCCTAATCCGCAAAACCTACCGTTCCTAGAGTCTGTTGGTTGGCAACTAAATAATGTTTATCAATTGACAGAGAAAGAAATGCTCCAATTGTATCAACGCAATTGGCATCATCAAACTACTTTCAATAATTTCCAGAAATCCGAAAAAGAT
Source organism: Desmonostoc vinosum HA7617-LM4 (assembly GCA_019359515.1). Taxonomy (GTDB): domain Bacteria; phylum Cyanobacteriota; class Cyanobacteriia; order Cyanobacteriales; family Nostocaceae; genus Desmonostoc; species Desmonostoc vinosum. The sequence goes on from JAHHHC010000047.1 coordinate 935, forward strand.
TTTGTTCATTATTTAGCCAAAAAATACAACTCTTGGATCTTGCCAGATTTAGAAATGTTTCACCTAGAACATCATAATAAAATCCTGAAAATCCTTAATACTTTTAATCGAGAAGTTCTTCAAAAAGCTGATGCACACTTCGCAGGTGGTACACTCTTGGCGTTAGAATATGATGAATATAGGCTGAGTAAAGATATTGATTTTCTCTTCCCCTACGGAACTGAAAATTACAGATATTTAAGAAACTTGGTGTACGATGAAGGAATTGCTGCATTATTTCAAAGCCCAACAGATATTCGATTAGGTGAAAGTACAATAAATCAATATGGCATCCGTTTTCCCGTTGCCGTCAACGAAACGAATATTAAAGTAGAAATTGTAGCCAATGGAGGTTTTATCTTAGACCCTCCTGTTTATCCGAATTGGGCTAATATTCCTTGCTTGAGTACAGGTGATAGATTCACATCAAAGCTTATGGCTAACGCCGATAGATGGAACGATTCAAGCACACAATCTAGAGATTTAATTGATTTAGCAATATTGCGCGTAAATAATGAAATTACTTTACGGGCAATTGCTAAAGCTGAAGAAACCTACGAAGTGAAAAAGCCCCTAGTTAAAGCCATCAACAATTTCATTGAACGAGAAGAATATAGAGATAAATGTTTTCAACAGTTGAATGTACCTGAAAACAAAATTCCAGTAATAATGAATGGATTAAATTTGCTTTTTGTTGATTTTAATTAAACGCCATCTAAATTACAGGCTTCATCAGGTAACTCCACACCCCCCACCTGGACTAAACAGATAACTTTGATATGTACTGATGCTTAACGGGACTTAAACAAAAATCAAGCCCAAATATAGCCCAAAGTGGCTTTATAAGCAGCAAACAGGTCACGATTGAGAGTCAACCAATCAAAAAATCGCTCTTGTCATAGCTGTTCTAAAAGCCTCTAAAGCTGTCGCGCGAGTACGCGCGCCCGCTACGCTAACAGTAAATGTGTTCAAAGGTTTGTTAGCCCACCTTCGTCTTAACCCTCCAGTTAACTGATGCCGCAGATAGGTCAAAACAGCGTCTCCCGTGTCTCAAACTCTCCTTGCTCTGGTCTTTCTAGAGGTTCTCCTACCCAACCACCAATCACTTCTTCAAAAAAACCAGGCATCCACTCTCTTTTTGATGGAGTTATGGGTTTAATTATTACTTCTACTTCAATATCACCACTGACTATCCCTGCTGGAATGTCCAGATGCAAAACTCCGTCAGCCCCAACATGAGAACATAACTTAATACTTTGCATTACTGTTTTCTCCTAGTCCTTGCGGGAAGTGAGAATTACGTGGTATCTCATCTATGATGCCGTATTCTTTTTCAATCACACCCAACAATTTCTCTTCCACCGCAGTAAGATAAGCCCGATTCAGCTTACCCAATGACTGCAATAGATTTTTGACCGTCTCCAAAGAGCGAGTCGGAATATATTCGAGTAAGGCGATCGCAAAGGAGCTGCATCTGCTGGCACTCTTAGGGCAGGTAATCGAATGACTTGAGATGCTTCAACCCAACTGTCAGCTCTCCATCCCAGACCCTTACAGTACAGCTGAAATTATTTACTCTTGTGACGATAGCCCAACAGCCACCCTTACCCCTAAGTTCCGGGTTGTCCTTGGCCAGAATTTGGCAAACTTCACCGATCTGGTAGGTATTGGGTACTTGCGTTCGCTCCATAATGCGCTGCACAACATCTTTGACGATTCTACCAGTTGGCACTTTACCACCAGCTTCTTTGACTGCGGACTGCCAACAACTAACTCTGTCAACTCAGGAATTTCGACAGCCGTCACCGTGATTGTTGCTGTAGATGGGTTTTCTTCTTGGGAAATATCCTGGTTTACAGGGTTATCTGGCGATGTTGAATTACTGGATGAAAAAGAAATAGCACAAAATAAAAATCGCTTCTTCTGATGAGGCGATGCAGAAGTTCAAGGCGATCGCAGAATTTTTCGGTCTACTGACTGTGGTTGGCGGTTGTCGCTCAAATGTAATGTTCCGATTTGGGTTGATGCGGTCAGAATTTAAGATTTCCAATTTACGCAAAGACGAAAGTGTGTATCAATCTTTTGAGGAGTTTTTGTCATTAGTCAGTTATTAATCAATCTGTTGCTCTATGTATCGACGTGAAGACTATAAACTTAATAAATTCTAGTTAATCTTTCAATACAAACTTTTAATTTTTCAGCTAAAACCCGTACATGAGGTTCAGACATAATACTATCATGATGACCAGGAATATCATGGATTTCTAAACCGCCAGCAGCTAATTCTTCCCACCTTTCCAGATAACGAGTATATTCTTGAGTTTGTTCGACCGCTCTAAAAAATATTAGTTTCCCTGGATAAACTGTAGGATAATAATTTTTGTAAGCAGTCGAGATCGCATCTATCACCGCTAAGTTGAAAAATGCACGAGGTAAAGGCAGATTCCTCCTCACATAAAATTGGTAAACATTTTCCTTAATTCGATTTTGAATTCGGCGATTAATCTTTTCCCAAATAGATTTTATCTGCTGTTGAAGTGTCAAATTAGCAAAAGAGCTACGGCTGCGCTTAATCATATCCTTTAAACTCAATATAGATTGATGGATATGAGACAACTTTATTTTGATGGGAGATACAGAATTTACACCTTTATTTGCTGGAGGTATCATTTTCGGAGGATAGGCATCAAAAATAGTTAGTAATTCAACAGTCTCTCCTTGAGCATAAAGTTGTTGTGCCATTTCATAAGCTATTACACCTCCTGCACACCATCCTCCCAGAAAATATGGCCCGTGTGGCTGAACAGTTTTTATTTCTTTAATATAATGAGATGCCATATTCTCAACACAGGTATGGGGAGATTCTATACCATCTAAACCCTTTGCTTGTAATCCATAAACTGGTTGGTCTGCATCTAATTTAGACAACAAATTCAAGCTATATATCAAACTTCCGTAAATAGTATGTATATAGAAAAAAGGTCTTTTTGAACCATGAGGTTGAATCGTAACTAATGAAGAACTAGAAGTAGAAAATTCTTCTTGACGAAGTATATTAGCTAGTTTTTTAATTGTTGGAGCTTGGAAAAAAGTATTCGGAGTAATATTGTTACCTAATATATTTTCAATTTGAGTAACTAGCCTTATAGCTAATAGAGAATGTCCTCCTAAATCAAAAAAGTTATCATTCAATCCAAGGGGATGAACACCCAACACATTTTCCCAAATTTTGGTAAGTTTTAGTTCTAAATCATCAGATGGAGCAGTATATTCTGCCGATTTCAACTTGTTAAAATCAGGAGTGGGAAGCGCAAGACGATTAATCTTACCATTAGGAGTTAAAGGCATAACATCAAGTACAACAAAAGCAGCAGGAAGCATATAATCAGGTAACTTCTGCTCCAAGTACTGTTTTATTTCATTGATAATAGCCCCACCTTCTCTAGGAATAATATAAGCTACTAATCGCTTCTCTCCAATCATATCTTCTCTAGCAATGACAACAGTTTCTTTAATTTGAGGATGTTGGTTTAATAAAGCTTCAATTTCTCCTAATTCAATCCGAAAACCACGAATTTTAACTTGAAAATCTTTCCTACCTAAACATTCTATGACACCATTAGCTCGCAAGCGTCCCAAGTCTCCAGTGCAGTAAATTCTCTTATTCCCACCCTGCGGGTCTTCTAAAAATGCTGCTTTTGTTAATTCTGGTTTCTGCCAATATCCAAGGCAAATATAAGGACTTCTAATCGCTATTTCTCCATAGATATCAGTTTGTTTACATTCACGATCAAGCAAAATAATTTCTGTGTCTTCAAAAGCATAACCTGCCGGCACATACTTCTGAGTAACTTTGGTGTTTTTATCAATTAAATATTGAAGATTGAAAGAAGATTCTGTTGAGCCTAAACCATTAACAAAAATACATTCATCTGCAAAGAATTTTTGATATAATTCAACATCATTTTTAAGAACTTGTTCTCCTCCCAATACTACTAAACGTACCTGAGAAAGCTGCTTTTTGACAATTGATTCTTGGGAATTTAATATCTCAATAAAATGTCGATAAACCGTAGGAGTCGAATGATAGATAGTAATTTTCTCTACTTCTAACCAATCAACTAAGTGAGCTAAACCTTCTGACTTGATATCAAATGGGTACAGAGTAGCACCATTCAAAAGAGCCGAAAAAATATCAATAATTGCTGCATCAAAACTATAAGATGCAAATAAACTTAACTTGTCTTCTGATGAAACATGAAGATTATTAGTATAGTTTCTAATGAAATGTAGGACATTGCGGTGATTTTGGAGAACTCCTTTGGGTTTTCCTGTTGAACCAGAAGTATAAAGAATATAGGCAAGAGTATCTACTGATATTTCTTGGTTAATTTCTAAAAACGAATCATTAATCTTAATATCATCAATATTAATAACGGGCAATTTACCCTCAACTAATTCTTGAGCATAACTCAAATTTTTGTGATTAGTTAAAACCACTTGAGCAAGCGAATCTTCGAGAATATATAAAACCCTATCTTGGGGATATTTGGGGTCAAGAGGAATATAAGTTTTACCTGCTTTCAGGACTCCCAAAATTGCAGCTATCATTGGTGCATCATGATCAAATAACAGGGCAATCTTACTCTCTTGCTCGTTATTTTCCTCAAGAAGTGCTTGAGCTATCCTATTAGCTTGAGTGTTTAACTCTTTATAAGTCCATTGATAATTTTGAGTTTTGACAGCAATATGATGAGGGTATTTTGTTACTTGCTGCTCAAATCGTGATGGTATAGATTGTTCAATCTCTTGTTTGGGAAATTCTATAAATGAATTAGTAGGACTAACTTGATGACGCTGATGTGATAATTCATAACACTCCGTTTCAGTTAAAATTGAGAAACTAGAGATTGTTTTTTCTGGATAAATAGAAATTCTTTCTAGCAATTTCTGGAAATGCGTTGCCATCCATTGAATTGTATCTGCATTGAAAAGAAGTGTATTGTAAACAAATCGTAGATGAATTTGATTATTTTCTTCTCCTACATAGAGATTCAAATCAAACTTAGAAGTGGTTTCAATAATAGAAATGGGTTCGACCATTAAATCATTAAGTTTGAGAGAATCTTGAGCCAAGGTAACCATGTTAAACCAAACTTGAAATACTGGATTATAGCTGATACTTTTTGCAAGTTTGAGTTCTTCTACTAGCTTTTGAAAAGGTAAATCTTGATGAGTATAAGCGTCTAAAGTAACTTGTCGAACGCGATTTAGTAATTCTCGGAAACTAGGATTTCCGCTCAAATCGCTCCGCAAAGCCAAAGTGTTGACAAAAAACCCAATTAAATTTTCAATTTCTGTGCGATTGCGTCCTACGATGGGAGTTCCCACAATTATATCTTCTTGTCCACTGTAGCGAAAAAGTAATACTTTAAATGCTGCCAATAGAGTCATAAATAAAGTGACCCCTTCTTTTTGACAGAGGGTTTTGATGTTTGCAGTTAATTCCGAAGATAACAACAGAGTATGGGAAGCACCTTGGTAAGTTTGGACTTGTGGACGGGGAGAGTCCATAGGTAATTCTAAAACAGGTAAGGCTCCACCTAATTGTTGTTTCCAGTAAACAAGTTGAGATTCTAAAAATTCATCTGTAAGCCAGTGGTGCTGATACAAGGCAAAATCAGCATATTGGATGGAAAGGGATGGTAATTGTAAGGGATTTCCTGTAGAAAAGGCTTGATAAAGTGCCGCCAGTTCCCGTTGCAATATATCATCAGACCAACCATCAAAAATAATATGATGAATATTAAATAATAGTAGATGCGATTCTGCCTTTAACCGCAACAGTTTAACACGAAAGAGAACATCATTTGCTAGGTTAACAGGTGTTTCTACTTCTTGTTGAGCTATGTTTTCTGCTTCTATTTCTCGCTGCTTATTAGGCAACGATTCTAAATCAATTATAGGTAATTTGAAATCAATATTTTTAGTAATTACCTGAGTTGGTTCTCCGTCTTTTGAAATAAAATTAGTTCGCAGAATTTCATGACGTTGTATAATTTCGCCTATACTTCTTTCTAAGGCAGTAATATTTAGTACACCCTGAAGCCGTAGCTTGAAGGGCATATTATAAGCAGTGCTGTTGGGTTCTATTTGTGCGAAAAACCAAAGACGTTGTTGAGCAAAGGAAAGTGGTAGATTTTCTTGTTGCTGTCTGGGTTCAATTGGTGGCAATAATAAAGAATTGTTAGTTTGTTCGGTAATACCGATCGCTAGGGAAAGTTGCGAAATAGTAGGATATTCAAAGAGTAAGCTTAATGGTATTTCTTGATTAAAGGTTTGTCTGATACGCGAGACAACAAGAGCTGCCAGCAATGAATGTCCACCTAACTCAAAGAAATTTTCATCAATGCCAATATTTTCTACTTTCAGAACCTGACTCCAGATATGAGCAAGAATTTTTTGTGTATGAGTTATTGGAGCAGTATATCTAATTCGATAAGCAGAAAAATCGGGAGTAGGAAGAACATGGTAGTCAATTTTACCATTGGGAGTCAAAGGGAAAGATTCTAAAGCCACGAAAGCAGAAGGAACCATATAATCAGGTAGCTTCTGTTTCAAATAATCACGTAATTTATGGGATATTTCTGATTGTAATAAGGTTATTTCTTTATTACCTATTCCCTCTTTGGCAGAGTAAAGGATAATATAGGCAATTAATCTTTGTTCGCCAGGTATATCTTCTCTAGCGATAACTTTAGCTTCCTTCAAATCTGGATATTGATTTAATAAAGTCTCAATTTCTCCTAATTCTATTCTAAAACCGCGTATTTTAACTTGGTTGTCGATGCGTCCCAGAAATTGGATATTACCATCAGGTAAATAACGAGCTAAATCTCCCGTTTTATACAATTTGGTATTTTCTAGTGGATGAAAAATGAACTTCTCATTCGTTAATTCCGGTCGATTTAAATAACCTTGTGCCAAATCTCCTCCAATATATAACTCCCCAGCAGCACCGATAGGAACAAGATTTTTCTGAGGATCGAGAATATATACTTTGCGGTTTGGTAAGGGACGACCAATGGGAATGTTGGTATAAGATTCGATTGCTGTAATGTCTTGAGGAACTGTAAAAGCGATCGCTGTTATGGTTGCTTCTGTCGGTCCGTAAGCATTAATTAAGCTTACTCCTTTTATCGGGCTATTGTACCACATTTTTAGGGTTTCTGCTGGTAGTGCTTCACCACCGCAAATGACTAATCTGAGTTGATTTATGGGAGCGAAACAAATCTTTTCATCTAGAGACTGCAACCATTGAGTTAAGTAAACAGGAGGAATGTCAACAACAGTCAAACTATAATTAATCAATTTTTGGTGGAATTCCGAGGGAGTTAATAATTTTGCGTCAGCAATGATCAGCGTAGCTCCCACTACTAAAGTTGTTAAAATTTGCTCCAAGGAAACATCGAAACTGACGGAGGCAAATTGTAAAATGCGATCGCTCGAATTGAGTTGGTAGTATTGTATAACATTCTGGCAGTGATGAGCGATCGCTTGATGTGAAATCAAAACTCCTTTCGGTGTTCCTGTTGAACCAGAGGTATAAATAATATAAGCCAGATTGTCCGCACTTATACAACTTTGCAGATTGTTTGTAGATTCGATTGCAATATGTAGCCAATCTGCATCTAAATTCACAACTTGCAGCAAATTTATGAATAACTTATCAGCTAAAGATTTTTGAGTTAAAAGAATAGTAACTTGCGAGTCCTCAATCATAAACCTGAGACGTTCTTGAGGATAAACTGGGTCTAGTGGTAAATAGACACCTCCAGCTTTGAGAATTCCTAACAACCCAATAATTCTTGCTAAAGATGGTTTTAAACACAATCCGACTAATTTATTCGCACTGATTCCTAGTTTTCGCAGATAATTTGCTACTTGATTAGCTTTTTTGTTGAGTTCTTGATAAGTTATTTCTTCGTTTTCAAACACTACCGCAATCGCATCAGGTGTTTTTTCTACCTGTTCTTCAAACAATTGATGAATATATTTATCATTATTAATATTTACCTCACTCTGATTCCAAGCAATTAATAATTGATGCTTTTCCGATTCAGTTAGTAAAGGTAATTTCCAAATATTTTGTTCAGAATCAGTCAATATCTCAGACAATAAAACTTGGAAATTTTTGAGCATTCGCTCCATTGTCAAATCATCAAACAAATCCGTATTATATTCCCACTCACCTATTAACTGCCCATTCCGTTCTTCCATTGACAAAGTGATGTCAAATTTCGCCGTTGTTACTAATGGTTCTAAAACTTCTACATTCAAATTTGGTAATTGTAATTCTCCTATTAGTGCATTTTGCAAAGCAAACATCACCTGAAAAATAGGAGTATGAATGGGATCGCGTTCTGGTTGCAAAACTTCAACTAGCTGCTCAAATGGTACATCCTGATAGGTGTATGCTTCTAAACATACCCGTCGGACTCGACTTAATAATTCTCTAAAACTCGGATGTTCAGCTAAATTAGTCCGTAATGCTAAAGTATTAACAAAAAATCCTATTAATCCCTCAATTTCTCTGCGGTTACGTCCTGCAATGGGAGTTCCTACAATTACATCTTCTTGTCCGCTGTAGCGACAAAGTAATACTTTAAACGCTGTTAGTAAAGTCATGAACAAAGTCACACCCTCTTTTTGAGCAAAAGATGTGATACTTGCAGTTAACTCTGGTGATAAAACGAAGGTTTTTGTTGTTCCTCTGTAGGTTTGGACTCTGGGACGGGGACGGTCTATAGGTAATTCTAATATAGGTAAAATTCCACTTAGTTGCTGTTTCCAATAATAAAATTGTGATTCTAAGTTACTATCAGTAAACCACTTTCTTTGCCATAAACTAAAGTCTGCATACTGAATAGGAAGTTTCGTTAACGGAGAAGTCAAACCTTCACAATAAGCTGTATAAATTGCGTTCAATTCTGCAAATAGTATCCCAAAAGACCAGCCATCAAAAATGATGTGATGAATATTAAATATCAGTAGAGATTTTTCTGCGCTCAATTGCAACAGATGAACGCGAAATAGAGCATCTTTCGCAAGATTAAAAGGCCTTTTTGCTTCTTGTTTAGCTATTTTTGCAGCTTCTATTTCTAGTTTATCATCGGATAGTGATTGTAAATTAATGACAGGTAAACTAAAGCTATTTTTCCAGCTATCATTAATAATCTGTATCGCTTGTTCGTCGATAAAAACAAAATTTGTGCGTAATAATTCGTGACGCTCTATGATGTCAGCGATGCTTTTTTCCAAAACAGCGATGTGAAGTAAACCCTGAATTTTAAAACTGTAAACAAGATTATAAGCAGTGCTATTAGGTTGTAATTGGTCTAAAAACCAGAGACGTTGTTGAGCAAAAGATAGGGGTAGAATCTCTAGCTGTTGTCTTGGTTCTACTACTGGTATTAATAAATTATTATTAGTTGTTTCTGTAATACCAAGATGCTTGGAAAATTGAACAATAGTAGGAAATTCAAATAATAAATGGATTGGGATTTCTTGGTTAAATGCCTGTCTAATCCGGGATAGAACTTGTGTCGCTAGTAATGAATGTCCACCTAATTCAAAAAAGTTATCATCAATTCCAATATTATCTACCTTCAGAACTTGACTCCAAATATCAGCGATAAATTTTTCTGTAGGATTCTGAGGAGCAACATAATTACTTCGAGCAGATGTGTAATTGGGAGCAGGAAGAGCGCGATAGTCAACTTTACCATTATTAGTCAAAGGGAAAGACTCTAACACTACAAAAGCAGCGGGAATCATATAATCAGGTAGCTGCTGTTTTAGGTAATCGCGTGTTTTATATGAGATTTCTGATTGTAATGAGTGAAATTCCTCTTTTACAGAGTTGGGTATAATATAGGCGACTAATCTCTTATCTCCAGGAATATCTTCCCTAGCGATAACTTTAGCTTCTCTCAGATTTGGATGTTGATTTAATAATGTTTCGATTTCTCCTAACTCGATTCTGAAACCGCGAATTTTTACTTGATTATCAATTCTTCCTAGATACTCAATATCACCATCAGGTAAATAACGAGCTAAATCACCTGTTTTATAAAGACGTGCTTCTGGTTGATTATTAAAAGGATGGGAAATAAACCTTTGGGCAGTTAATTCTGGTCGATTTAAATAACCACGCGCTAAACCTGCACCTCCGACATAAATTTCACCAGCTACACCAACAGGTACAGGTTGCAAATGAGAATCTAATATGTAAAATTGTAAATCTGGAATCGTACAACCAATTACTTTTGATGAAGAATTTAAATCGGCTATATTGATGGGGCGATAGGTAACATGAACAGTAGTTTCCGTAATACCGTACATATTCACTAATTGAGGAAACTTGTCTCCATGTCTGTCAAACCAAGGTTTTAAGCTTTGAATATTCAGTGCTTCTCCACCAAAAATAACAAAGCGTAAATTCAAATTACTATTAGAATTACTATTATTACTTAAAGACCCTTCAAATTGTATCAGTTGTTGGAAAGCAGAAGGTGTTTGATTTAGAACTGTAATTTTTTCTTGCAATAATAAATTATAAAATAATTCAGGAGAACGACTTACATAATAAGGGACAATAACGAGACGACCACCATAGAAAAGCGCACCCCAAATTTCCCACACGGAAAAGTCAAATGCGTAGGAATGGAACAAACTCCAAACATCATTCTGGCTAAATTGAAACCAAGGCTGCGTGGCTGCAAATAAACGAACGACGTTACAATGGGCAATAAGAACACCTTTAGGTTGACCTGTTGAGCCAGAAGTGTAAATAACATAGGCGAGGTTATTAGGCTTAATGGCTATTTTTGTTGGTTGACTTGGTGTTTTGACGATATCTTCCCAATCAGCATCTAAACAAACTATCCTAGCTTGATGTTCGGGAAGTTTTTCAACTAAATGCTGTTGTGTTAACAAGATTGAAACTTGAGAATCTGACAGCATGAAAGCTAAACGCTTTTGAGGATAGGCAATATCTAAAGGTACATAAGCTCCACCAGCTTTGAGAATCCCTAATATTCCTATAACCATTTCTAGGGAACGTTCTACACAAATACCCACTAAAACTTCTGATTGTACTCCTAATGATTGCAAATAATTAGCTAATTTATTTGCACGTTGATTGAGTTCTTGATAAGTAAGTTGTTGATTTACTCTTCGAGTCGCGCTTTGCGCGTCTGCAAACACCACCGCGATCGCATCTGGTGTTTTCTCTACCTGTTCCTCAAACAACTGATGAATGCACTTATCTTGGGGATAATCTGTCTGAGTTTGATTCCATTCAATTAATAATTGATGCCTTTCCTGTTCTGTAACAGGGGCTGTAAAATCGTGCAAGAAACCACACCATAATTGTTCAGGATTTGCATAAGACTCTAGAAAAGTATCTTCTATCTTTTTCATAAGTATATTTTTTCAGATTTTTAATTACGTATTAATACTTACAAATTTTAAGTATATTTTGTTATATTCTATATATAGCAAAAATATTTGAAAAGTATAAAAAATCCCCCTTAAATCAATGAAAAATTCTTTATAATCCTCTCGTAAAGGGTGGTTATACGGACAAATTCGGTATAATACCCAAATTAAGGATGTAAAAAAGAAGTTTTCCGTATATTTAGACAAAAATTCGGTGTAATGCTTGATATATTAGGATTGAGAAAAAGATTATACGGAAAGTTTCCATATAATAAATAGTTATGCCGAAACTAATGACGCAAGTTTGTCCTGGATGCGGTACAAGACTTCCCAAATTTAGTAAGCCTACGACACTACAACAATTTCTAATTGGTGGATGGACTTGCTCGAACTGCAAGTACGAGGTTGATTGGTTAGGTAAAGAAGTCAAAAAAACTCAGCCCAATGATCCGAGTGTGAGCGCTAAATACCAAAACCTGAGACGGTCTCGAGCACCACAAACAGAATCGAACAAAGAGACCCCCCAATCAGGAGGTATTCTGTTCATCCGTGATGTAAACTCGAACGAACAGAGTGTGATTATCGGAAAAGAAGAAGTACCATTAGATAATAGGTTCGGTAGTAGCATCCTTGAAAGTGAGCATGAATTTTCTCAGAAAGCTACTCGAACGATAAGATTGAACAGTAGCAACGATGTTAGTGGACAATTCAAGGCTAAAATCTTGACTGTTTTAGAAGCAGAAGTGTGTGCAGGCTTGGCTCAGAGTTTGGGAATAGATTTGCAGCAAGAGGAATTTCGACGAGTCACCCTTCGACTGAAAGCTGATTCAGGTAAGTCAGTCTTGTATCGCATTATTTGGCGGCAAACTCAGCGCAGTGGAGAAGCTGAAGTTAAAGTCAGGGATCAAATGATCAGAGTTCCTTACGTGGCATTGTATGGATTAAGTTACTCTGTAGAGAGCATTTTGCAGTGAAAGTAAGCCAATAAACTCCGCTAGCTGACTCTGGGTTTTACAAGGATGGTCGGAGTCGAGTGAAGCTCTGTCTCTGTTAGCATGCGAAGTAAGAGCGCGTTAGTATGGGGCGAAACCGATCGCTCAGATTAAAATGAAGGGGCACAGTTGAAATGAGGTCAAGCTTATGACAGCGCGACAACCCCGATATAGTAAAGAGGAATTTGCCCGACGTGGCGACGAAATCTACGAATCTCAGGTGCGATCGCAAGTCGAAGAAGGCAACCACGGCAAAATTGTGGCGATCGACCTCGAAACTGGAGACTTTGAGATTGATTCGAGTGAAATTGCGGCTTCTGATCGCCTCGAAGCTCGTCATCCAGACGCTCAAATTTGGATGGTTCGCATTGGTTCCCGGTATGTGCGTCGATTTGGTGGACGTACAAAAACAGCGACATGATTACGGGAATCGTTAATGCTGATTTTGAACCAATTATCTCACTCTCACTGCAAGGCTCCGATGGACGAATCTATATTCCAGATGCGATCGTAGATACAGGTTTTAATGGTTGGCTTTCGCTGCCTCCTGAATTCATTGCTCAGTTGAACTTAAGATGGAAAAGGCGAGGGCGAGCGATTCTTGGGGACGGAAGTGAGTGTGTTTTCAATGTCTATGAAGCGACCGTAGTTTGGGATGGAGAGCTGTTGGTGATCCCGGTTGACGAAGCTGACTTAGAACCTCTCATTGGGATGTCGCTAATGGAGGGTTATCAGCTAATGGTACAGGTGTTTGAAAGAGGGCTAGTCGAACTTAGCAAAGTCAACACGGTCTAACAATTCAAATGCAGCGGACGGCTGAGAGCCGCTGGTGCTGAGTTCGAGGATATCTGCCGCCGCTGATTTGAGCCGTTAGCTGGCTTCGGTTACGGGTGAAGCGATCGTTCTGATGAAATTCGCGTTGATTTTCCCGCAGGAAAGTTCACTAGTCCTCCAAAAGTTCAAGTAACGTTGAATACTCTCGATCTTGATCAAGCCATCATGGTAACTACTTATGCTACGATGCAGCCAGCCATTTTACTCATCGTAAGCAATTGTGCTAACTGATCAACATATTGCTGAAGCATTGAGCCGCGCTTACGTTCGTGCGATCGCCGGACGTGCCGGACTCAACTTAGCGATTCGGGAATATGATTATGGCGTGGATGGAAGCTTTGATGAAGTCGTTGTACGCCAAAATCGACGGGTTGAATCTGGTTTCTCCCTCAGTTTTCAACTTAAAGCCTCAACCTTGTGCCAACTCGACCCCACTCACGTCATCTACGATTTAGAAGTGAAGACTTACAATGACTTGATTCTCAGACGCAGCATCAAAACCGCAACATCCTGTATTCTCATTTTGCTGGCGTTACCTGTGGATTCAAGCCAATGGCTCATTTGTGAAGAATCAGAACTACGATTACAAGGAACTTGCTATTGGGAGTATCTGAGCGGTAATCCTAGTGGAAATCGCTCCTCTGTCAGAATTCGGATTCCGCGATCGCAACGTCTGACTCCAGAATCTTTGCTAACCTTAATGCAGAATGTCAAAATAGGAGACTGGTGATGACCCCTGAAGTTTTGTCGCACTATCCTCAAATTCAAGAGCTTTGCGTTGCGGAAGTGGTTAATTATCTTCAGCAAAATCGCTGGATGCCAGTCAACTATCCTAATTCACGGCTCCTCGTGTTCGAGAAGGGGGTCGATGATCAAGGGAAACCGATCCAGATTGTTCTGCCGAGCCAAGATGAATATGAAGACAGACCTTATCTACTGGCTAAAGCAGTGAACCTTCTGTCGGTTCTAGAATCTGTTCCTTTCCAAGAGATTGTGAATGCGATTCATGCAGATGTTCATGCTGGCTAAAAATCAACGGCTCCGCACAAAGCTGAAGTTGATCGATGTCCGGGAAGTTGATCGTGAAGATACGGCATAACAACGCAGTGGAGCGGACGGTAGAGAGACTTCGCGCTTCGTTCTAGTTTACTCGCCGCCGCTCACTTTGGTCGTTAGCTGGCTTCGGTTACGGGTGAAGCGATCGTTTAAAAGCTATTTGTCAGAGTTTCATGCTCAGAGAGTGGTTGAAAGCATCGCTGTTTGGTTATGGATAGATAACAAGCACAGGAGTTCAAATATGAGCTTTATTAAGAGATTTCTCTTGATCGTGTCTTTTATTTTTTGCTTTCTAACCGCACTTGCTGTGTTTGGAATTTTGACCGACAGCAATTGCTGATCGCGTAGGATGTGTTAGCGCCAGCGTAGCGCATCATTCTATGAAAAGTACGATCGTTCCTATCCATTCAGTTCTAACCAGTTGCTCAAGTCATTGAGCGAATTGAAATCTAGTAGCGCTTCACTCAGTATTTCTAGCTGATTAAGTGAAAGTGCTTCGATTTGGGTTTGAACTCCATCGGGTAATGAACCTACTCGACGATTCAACTGACGCAAGATGAGCGATCGCTGTCCTTTTGCTTCCCAACTGGTCGTAACTTGCATAATTGCCTCCTTTTGCGTTGCCCCTATTTTATCAATTTCTGCCTGAAAAGTCTCTTCTTCCTTGGCGCTCAGCCGCAGGTAGGTATCGACAAACTTGGAAATCAGCCGAGTTTTGGCTGGATCAAGTTTCAAGGTCACCAACAACCGCAAACACTCTGCTTTCACCCTGGGTCGATCGTGTTTAGTAATCTTCATTTTGCTCATCAACGCCGCTGCTACTGGATTGGAGCTATTGATGTAATCTCGCCAGTTGAGTCGATTCAGTTGGATAGCGCGAAAGCGAAACTCTAGTACCTTGAGGTCAGGAAACTCAATCTTGAAGGTATCTTGCTCGGCTCGATAGGGTTCGTCGTAGGAGAAGATGACGATCGGGTAGATGTCTTTGACATAGTTCTGGTGCAGCCGCGCCAGATAGTAAAACATTCGGCGACCGATTTGGGACTCGCTATAGGACTGCGCTTCGAGATGGAACAGGAACGTTTTGTCTTGCCCAGCCAGTCTGACTTCCACCAGCAGGTCAATGATTTTTTCATCTCCTTCTACCAAGTCAGCAAAATACTCCTGAGGTAAGAACCGAATCGAGTTAGGATCAATGTCTTTAGCAAGGTCGGGCACAAAGAGTTCCAGGAATTCCAAGAAAAAAGTGGAGATCAACTCTTTGAAGTTTTGGTCATGGCTAATGGTTTCTGCGCTTTGATCGGGAGGGGTAGTCATAGTGCATGTCAAATTGCATACATGAAATTCTTGTGTACTATATCATCATTTTGGGATCAAGCGAAGAGAGCGATCGGGCAAGGTGCTACAGAATTGAGATCGGTGGTGTGGCGATCGCCGCATAACAACCCGATTGGAGCGCAATACTGTTCGGTTAAGGGTGAAATAGGTGGTGGAGTCAAGAAAAATAAGTTCGCGTAAATCATACGCGAATAAAATAGCGAAAAAGTTTGTTTATACCTAAAGGAATTCTCAAAAAACTTAATTGTCAATTGATTAGAATATCTTTAAACTATTGAACTATAAATTTACGATGAGCAATTTAGTGTATCGAACAAATTGATATATTTAACTTGCCTTTCTAAGAATTTTAAAAGATAGTTGTTGTCGGCGAGTACGATTATTTCTGTGACTTCGCTTTTTACTCTTAAACTTTGAACGTGCTTTTTTGACTACTCTGGGATTACTTCTGTGTTGTGGTAAAGGAATTTCTGTATTATTCTCTTCAATAACATATTCAATTATGCGGACAGGAATTCGTGTGGCACTCTTTTTTTTCGACTCCCCATCTGGTGCAATCCATGATTTATAAGAGCCATCTTTGAATATTTCACCTTTCTCTTCCAGCTTTTTATTCCCTTTCCCACCTCAAAATCAGGGAACGGACAGCAAAAGTTCAATATCTACACTAAGAACTTTTGCTAGTCCGTTGCTACAAGATTATTAGATTAATCAATACATCAGTCTTTGTTTCATGAGTTAGATCAAAGCAATTAGTGCTTTAACTCCTGCTTCTGCAACTTCCTGAACAGCAGCTTCTGCTAAGTCTTCGATTAAACCTTGAATTCCTTGAGAAAGAGTATCCTGTGCGACAAATCTCCAAAATAGACGCGCTTGAGAAATCTGATCCCAGTTCTCTACAATTTGCTGATTAGCTGTAGAATCAGTCCAATCATTATCACGATTACGTCCAAAAACGGTTATCGTCCCATCAACACTTCCTTGGTGTGACAAGGTATAACCAATTCCAAACGGTGTCATAATCACGACAGCAAGTGCATAATCAATATTGAGAAAACCGCTGTTATGCATATGTCCTGAAAATGTGACATTTCCTTGGGAGCTTATAACCACATCAAGCCATCCTCCGATAGATGCCCAATCTTGAGTCGTTACATGGTTATTAAAATGAACTATTTCTGGTGATACTATAGCTCCGGTTGCTGGCGACCAATTTATATCTCCATGTTGGAAATTGTTAACTCGTCCTTGTCCGAAAAATGAAGAGTCCATTTCGTCTGTTGTAGGATAGCCCAAAAACGAACGTTCCCAACCTATCGAAGCCCATTTATCACGAATTGCCCCATGAACTTCATGCGCTCCAGTAGAAGGACTCCAATAAACTGATCCTCCTTGAAAATGATTGAACCGTCCAATACCATCTGGTGTTGGTGTTTCATCTGTTAGTGGATAACCAAGCAAACTACGCTCCCAACCAATCGAAGCCCATTTGCCTAAAATATCTCCATGAACTTCGTGTGCTCCAGTAGAAAGACTCCAATAAATTGATCCTCCCTGAAAGTGATTGAACCGTCCAATACCATCTGGTGTTGGTGTTTCATCTGTTAGTGGATAACCAAGCAAACTACGCTCCCAACCAATCGAAGCCCATTTGCCTAAAATATCTCCATGAACTTCGTGTGCTCCAGTAGAAGGACTCCAATAAATTGATCCTCCCTGAAAGTGAATAAAGAAACCAATTGCATCAGGACAATTCTGCAAATCAGTAGTTGCTTTTCCTAACAAACCAGTTTCTCCTCCTAATTGGTTATATTTGGCTTTAATTTCATTAGAAGCTATTTGAAATGGAGGTAGTGGTGCTACTGTTATTTCAGAAATATTCATGACTATCAATCTCGATGATTAATGTTACTCGCATTTTGATTAACCCATTTCAAAATTACAGATTAGATATTTTCTAAATTACAGTTTTGTAATTTGGGTAAGCTCAATTTATGCTATATCTCAAAAAAATAAATGAGACAAAAGTCATGTTTATAAATAGGACAAAAGTCATGTTTCAATAGTTACTTCATGTTGTTCCAGATTACTAAGGTTAGCCTTAGCTCGACTTTATCCAAAATTAAGAACTTGGTTTTCTTTATCTGGCAAAAACCCTGGCTTTTTGGCAAATACTTTTTCCATCTCACTGATTTTCGCTTAAGTCCAAAAAGTAAAACTACTGTCCCACAATGGTTTCGGCGTCAGGTTTTGGGTTTCGTAAAAATGGATAAAGTCGAGCTTAGAGGATGTTTGAAAAGTTGTGAGTGGTCACAAATTATGCTAACCGCCTAACCCAGATTTCTCACAAAGCTTGAAGAAATAGGGGTCAAAAACTGCCATTCAATTAAGGAAATTAATCTGCCTGAAACCATTGTAGAGACGTTACATGTAACGTCTCTACTCCGGGGCATCCTGAACCACCGTTATAAAATTGTTATTTTTAGCGAGTTATGCATTTCCTCCGTAGTAAACATGATCCGCAAGACCCAAACCGTTGTTATACTTATCCAGGTTGGAATTAATTACACTACCAGCCTCTAATCCATAGAGAACATTGGTGTTGGAACTGTAGGGATTTGGCAAGCTGGAGGCACTCGAAATGCCTTGATTCCAGTAAGTATCAGCAAGGGGACTATTAACACTGCTACCAGTCATACTGTTTAATGCGCCATCGCCCTTCTTGTCACCATTTTCGTCTGGAGTTATAGCTTGCAACCAATTGATGCCTTCGTTAATGTAGTATCGAGCATCTTTATCAGTTGTATTGGCGGTGTCAATGGGGTTGCCAGCGAGGTAATTCAACCAACCAGCAACCAAAGAGCGGCCAAGATCGTAACGCTTATCTCCGTTCGGGTGTTGGGAAGCATCAACAATCTGGAGTGCCTGTTTACGAGAATAGAAGAGAGTATCTTCACCTGCATCACTTTTACCATTCCGGTTGTAGTCGCCGATTAGTACACCTGTTTCATATTGCCCGGTCACTGGATCGAGAACTTTTCCAGGTTGTGCAGAATTGGTGTAAGGTGCGAACAGAAGATCGCCGTCAGCGAAATTGAACTCTGTTTTTTGTGATGGTTCGTTGCCTTGAATACCGTCCCAGAAGGTTTGCCAGGTTGTGTTCTGCCAGAAGCCGGGAGTACGTACACCAGGGGCTGATGGGATGGGAGCAGCGAGAATAGTGTCAGTGTCGGTGGCACTGTTGTTGCTGGTATTGGTGTCAGTGAAACCAGTTGGGCCTGCGATCGTAGCAGTGTTGACTAAAGAAGCGGGAGTAGGTTTGAGAATATCCAGATAGCGAATCTTGAACTCATCTTCGGGAGTTGTGTCTACCGCCGAAGCTGCGATGATGATAGTGTTACCCGCATATTTACCTGCATTCACATCTGCCCAGCGATCGCTTGTGAGATTGGTTTCGTTAACTTCGTTGAATCCAAAGCCGTTAAGAATTGAGTCGTTTAAAGTCGTGAGGGTATTGTTATTGTTAAAGTTACCAATCCATACTGAGATATCACTGTCATTGATGACGTATTGCAGATAGGCGCGGTCTAAAATAACAGATTCGGAGAATTGGAATAGGACGTAGTTATCTCGCCCTCCAACGTTATCAACGCGATGAGTTCCGTTTCCATTTCCTTCACTGCTATCGGTAACACCTAAACCACCGCCAGAATAGCTACCCAGATAAGCATTACTCCAAGCTCCATTTGTCCCATCAACGCGGCTAAAGGCACGGGCTGTAACAGTAATACCATCCTTTGTAAACGTCCGAGTATTTCCATCCGTTCCATCCAGCGCACTACCAGGATTGGTAGCGAGGTCAAATGTGGTCAGACTACCTGTAGAACCTGTAGAGACGGGGTTATTAGCTACCGTACCGTTTACCGTATAAGTGATACTACTACCTGCTGTCAAGGTCACGTAATCGTTGATGCTGCCTGTTCCACTGATTTGATTGTCTTTAGCTCCTGCGGTAGCGACACTAGTCCAAGTCACATCGGTAAGATTCGTTGGCATGATATCGCTCACCAAGGCATTGGTAGCAGTCATCAGACCATTATTTTTAGCGACAATGGTGTAGGTAATCTTCTGTCCGGGGGTAACAGTTGTCAAACCATCGGTTTTGGTAATTGACAGGTCGCCGATGTTTTTAATTAGTCCTGCATCAATCGTCAGGTTATCAGTTGTACCGACAGAGAATTGAGCCGTTGTGCCGTTGACATTAACAACATCACTATCAACCGCATCGCTTCCCATTTTGGCGGTGGTAAATCCATCGAAGCCAGTGGGTTGAACGAATTGAACGCTGTAGCTGCTGTTGGCGTTGACGTTGAATTGGTAAAGACCATTGGTATCGGTGGTCGTTGTCCCAATTTGAGTACCTGCTTGGTTAAAGAGCTTAACAGCTACACCAGAAACTCCTGATTCACCTGCATCTTGAACACCATCTCCATCAACATCGTACCAAACGCGATCGCCTATCTTAACAGTAGAAGCAGCAACAATCGTGTCTGTGTCGGTGGCGCTGTTGTTGCTGGTGTTGGTATCAGTGAACCCAGTGGGGCCTGTAATTGTAGCAGTGTTGTTGACAGAGCCACCGATTTGAGTCGTTGCTTTGAGGATATCAAGAGATTTGAGCTTAAAGCTATCGTTGGTATCGCCGATTTTAGCGGCAATTACCACAGCGTTACCTACAATGTTATTCGCATTGATATCTGCCGTGCGGTCAGTGCTACCACCGTTGTTGAATTCGGTAAAGCCGAAGCTATTGAGAACCGAATTATTTAAGGTAAGGTGATTGGTGTAAGGATTGTTGAAATTACCAACCCAGATAGAGATGTCACTATCCCCACCGTCAACGTAAGCTAATGCAGCTTTGTTAATAACCACCGACTCAGAGAATTCTAGCAAAACGTAGTTGTTAAGACCGGAATTATCGATGCGATGGCTTCCACTATTACCATCTTCAGTGCCATCAATTACACCTAAGCCCCAACTGCCGTAGATACCCAGAGCAGCGGTATTCCAGGTTCCCGTGCTGGTGCTACTGAAAGCACTGGCGTTGACAGAAACACCATTAGCAGAGAAGGTGCGAATGTTACCCACAGTACCATTGCTCGAACCGCTACTTGTCAAGCTAATGGTGGTGGGAATGGTGTAGGAAGGAAGCGGGTTAGCGGCTACAGTTGCATTCACCGTATAGGTGATGCTGCTACCGGCTGCTAAGGTGACGTAATCGTTGATGTTGCCTGTTCCACTGGTTTGATTGTCCGTTGCACCACCGGTAGCTACGCTAGTCCAAGCGATATTGGTCAAATTGCTGGGCATGATATCGCTCACCAAGGCATTGGTAGCAGTAATCAGACCATTATTTTTAGCCACGATGGTGTAGGTAATCTGCTGTCCGGGGGTAACAGTTGTCAAACCATCGGTTTTGGTAATTGATAGGTCGCCGGCATTTTGATAAATTCCTGCATCTAAAGTCAGGTTGTTTTCCCCAGAAGCCAGGGTAACAATTTGAGTTTTGCCAGTACTGGCATTAGCATCAGAATCTACAGCATCATTAGCACCTATGTTAGCTTGAGTAAATTGATATCCCCCAGGCAAATTAGAGAATCCGACTTGATATTGTTGACCTGGTGTTAGTCCAGCGAAGTTGTAGTTGCCATTAGCATTGGTAGTTGTGGTGATGGTGGTATCGCCAATGCCGTTGATGATGCCATCTGATCCGCCGCTAGTTAGGGTAACAGTTACACCACTTACTCCCGTTTCACCTACATCTTGAATGCCGTTGTTGTTGCCATCATTGAATACAAAATCTCCCAAGGATGCTGTTTTGTAAAACCCGGAATCGATTGTGGTATCATTCTCCCCAGCAGAGAGGTTAACTACATCGCTAATCAGTCCATTACTGTCAATCGCATCATTACTACCGATATTGACGGGACTAACACCATTAAAGCCATTAGGTTGTACAAATTGAACTTTGTAATCTCCTGGTTGCAGGTTGGTAAAGGAGTAGAGTCCATTACCGTCTGTGGTTGTAGTGGTAATAACGTTACCTGCCGCATCCAACAGTTTAACTGTGGTATTCGCTATACCTGCTTCCCCTGCATCTTGGATACCGTTGGCGTTTTTGTCTTCAAAGACAAAGTTCCCTAAGCTGGCTAGTTGTACTAACCCAGCATCTAATGTGCCGTTAAATTCGCCTGATGTCAGGGTGACTGTTTGGGTTAAACCAGTTGTGGAATTAGCATCGCTGTCTTTGCTATCATCCCCCACATTGGCTGTGCTGAAGCTGTAACCTGTTGGCGATGTAAATTTAACTTGATAATTTCCAGGGGTTAAGCCGCTAAAGCTGTAACCACCATTTGCATTTGTGGTGGTTGTAGCGATGACACTACCAGTGACAGGGTTAATTAATTCTACTGTTACCCCTGCTACCCCTGCTTCACCTACATCTTGAATGCCGTTGTTGTTGCCATCATTGAATACAAAGTCTCCCAAGGATGCTGTTTTGTAGAACCCGGAATCGATTGTGGTATCATTCTCCCCAGCAGAGAGGTTAACTACATCGGTAATCAGTCCATTACTGTCAATCGCATCATTGCTACCGATATTGACGGGACTAACACCATTAAAGCCATTGGGTTGTACAAATTGAACTTTGTAATCTCCTGGTTGCAGGTTGGTAAAGGAGTAGAGTCCATTACCATCTGTGGTTGTGGTGGTAATGATATTACCTGCTGTATCCAACAGGTTGACTGTGGTATTGGCTATACCTGCTTCCCCTGCATCTTGAATCCCGTTGGCATTTTTGTCTTCAAAGACAAAGTTCCCTAAGCTGGCTAGTTGTACTAACCCAGCATCTAATGTGCCGTTAAATTCGCCTGATGTCAGGGTGACTGTTTGGGTTAAACCAGTTGTGGAATTAGCATCGCTGTCTTTGCTATCATCCCCCACATTGGCTGTGCTGAAGCTGTAACCTGTTGGCGATGTAAATTTAACTTGATAATTTCCAGGGGTTAAGCCGCTAAAGCTGTAACCACCATTTGCATTTGTGCTAGTTGTAGCGATGACACTACCATCAAGGGGGCTGATTAATTCTACTGTTACCCCTGCTACCCCTACTTCACCTACATCTTGAATGCCGTTATTGTTGCCATCATTGAATACAAAGTCTCCCAAGGATGCTGTTTTGTAGAACCCTGCATCAATAGTTCTGTTAACCTCTCCACCAATTAAGGTAATAGGTGCGGAGGTCAAATTATTGCGGAAGTCAGCATTGGAATCTAGAGATGTGTTGCCTTGCAGGTAAGGACTGACTGTATTAAAGCCTGCTGGTAAGCTAAATCTCACCTGATAGGTACTGGGCAGTAGCGGTCCAAACTGATACCAGCCCTTCTCAATTTGTGTTGTGTGGGGATTGTCTCCAGTAAGAGTGGTGCCAAGAACATTACCCTTGCCATCAAGTAACGTAACTGTTGCACCATCTATTCCTTCTTCATTAGCCTCTTGAACCCCATTGGCATTTAAGTCATGCCAAACGAAATCTCCAATACCTGCTGTCTTGACTTCCATCAAAATCGGTTGCAGGTTGGCACTTTTAACAATTACTCCAAAATCTTGCCCTGCTACTGGTACAAAGTTAGTGCCATTGGTTACAGCAAAACTCACTAACGCATCTGCTTTCTGCTGACTATAAACTTCCAATGAGTCGTAGTCTGCGTTATTTAATACAGGTGTTTCTCCCAGCAGTTTCCAGATAGCTAGCTGTACATCACCCCAAGTGTAGTCAACGTTATTGTAGCGGTATTTGTCGTTGACTAGGTTGGTTGCTTCTGTAACGTTATTTATCAACCAGTTGATTTGCTTAAGTTGATTCAGGTATTGTTCAGCAGGCAAATTGGTTGTTTGTGAACCTGCATAAAGGATACCAGCGGGTATGTTGCCGTAGCTGGAATATACACTAGCTTGATTATAAGTACCTCTACTAACTGCAACGGTACTATTAACACACCAAGCGTCATAGACTCCATTCAGTTGTCCGCCATTAGTGATGGTGACATTTATGTAACTGGGTAAAAGAGATGCTGTAGTTGTTGATGTGTCGTAATCAGTGATGATTTCTGTTGCTGTAGTTGGTAATATTGAGTTGAAGATTGAGAGATTGTTATCTGCCATAAGTTTTCCTCTGGGCATTTATGTTAGTTGGTTCGACACTCGTCTTGAAAATCTCACGATTAAACTTAAGTAAATATATGCATTTACTTGTTCTTTTATATAACTAGTAGTCTGTCAAACTTATTTTGACGGTTAGAGAGATGGGATAAATCGCCATTTATACAGAAAATCTATCCGTCTAAGCGAACGAAATCATCAAACAAGGGATTGTTGAAAGCATATCTGTTCGTCATATTGGAAGATTGCTTGAAGAAGCAGAACTTAAACCCCACGCCTTGTCGCTACTGGTTACCCCCCTGTGGAGGAAGAATTTGACGCAAAAGTGGAAGACATAACTGCTTTATATATCACGTACTAGTTAAAGTATTGTTAAAGCTGAATTGACGAGTATCTATTTATTTCCTTCTTAGTTGCTCCCTGTTAAAATTTCCTTACTACCTACCTAGGCAAGTAGTTTCGGAAATAAAATCTGATTCCTAGATGCATATATCTTGACTGTCTCTCTCAAAAAAAATAAGCGTAATTATCCTGAAATAGTAATTTGAAGCGATTTAACGATTTTTTTACCAAAACTTAAAAATCAAGTTTCCCAATAATATATATAGAGAGTTAATTTACACAAACTCAATAAATAATGTTGTATGCAACTTTTAGAAAACTCTTATTTAAGAAGCATTCTGTAGATAAGCTATTTAGATAAAGACAAAACACTTATCGACAGAATAGTTACTATGACTAGGGTTTAGTATTTTGCGAAATATTAAGTCGCACATCGCGTTAAATATGTCTGGCATATAAATCTTAAAAAATCAATAAAATTAGCGTTTTGAGTCTTTAATTAAATAAATATTTTTTGTGTAATATGATTTTTATCAGCTTGATAAAAATCATAAAGAAAGCTTTAAAAGGATGTGCTAGCTACTGAGACTGTTACGGAAACTGTCGTCAGGGGCGTGTGACGTGAGAAGTGCCATTACTTAATTTATTGACTTCTCAATACCGTTGCCAAAAAAAGAGTATGAAGAGGTAGGGCTGTCGTAGTAGAGTTATTGTCTTCCCAAACGACAACCCAAAAACTACGATGGGAGCAACGCGATTTTCTGAGATCGGAACAAAAACAAGCGATCGCTAAAACATAGATTTAAGCAGAAGGTGATTTTATGAACATTAAATATACTGAAGAACACGAGAATTAATCTTGATGAGTTATTTCAAAAAGATTGGTAACAGTTAATTTGATAATAGTTAAACTTTAATACTTAGTTTTAATTCAGACAAAAACACTAAATAAGGCGAGAACTGAAGTATAAAATGTTCAAGCACTGCTGGGATTAAGGAAAGAATTAAAAATAGAGTTACAAAAATTGTCCTAACTGCAAGCTTTGAGAATGTAATTACACTCTCGTACAAAAATTTTACATAGACTCATCCGCGAATCATGAAAGCTTACCAGGAGAGAGTTAAAATAGAATTGACTAATAAATAGGTACTCAATACCTGAACAGTACCTATTTATTGGGTATAGTACCTATTTCTTTTGCCAGCGTGCATCTGGGCCACGCCCTAAACATTCAAGCCGTCCCTCAGTACGTTCTTGGCGTAAAATGCGGCGAATTAGATCAATCCCTACTATAGGACATTGTGATTGTAAATCTTTGATAGAGAAATCAAAGGGCATATTACGAATTGCATCAAGCACCATAGCAGTTTTAGCACCCTTGGACTTGGTAACTGACCCAACCCGCTCCTCAAAGTCCCGGTACGCCGACAGCACAATCACTCCTAAAAAATACTCCCACCAGGACAATAAGCTATGTTGGCTAATATGCCAGTTCTGCGATGACTGGTAAAGCGTATCGTAGTAACTTTCCTTAGTTAGTTCTACAATCCGCTCTAAGCTAATAAACCGTCCTACCTCGTAACCTGCTTTGTATAGCAATAGTAGCGTCAGCAGACGAGCCATGCGTCCATTGCCATCAGTAAAAGGGTGAATGCATAAAAAATCCAGAACATAGGTCGGGATTAGTAGTAGTGGCTCAATTTCATCGGATTGCCAAAGGGTGTTGAACCGTTCGTGCAAGCTTTCCATTGCTGCTGGTGTAGCATAAGCTGGAACTGGGCGAAATCTGACTATTTTCGTGCCATCTGGATGAGTTTTACTAATTTCGTTGTCTACTGACTTCCAGCGCCCACCTTCAACAACAGCAAACTGATAAAGGTCACGGTGCAGTTGTAATACTACATTTGGTGTGAAAGGGATGTAGGCGTAGCTAGTGTGAATAGTCGTCAGCACATCTCGATAACCAGCAATTTCTTGTTCGGAGCGATCGCGCGGAGTGGTTTTTTCGGCTACCAGTTCCTTAATGCGTTCTAGTGGAGCGGTAATGCCTTCTATCCGGTTAGAAGATTCGGTACTTTGAATAATCGCAGCTTGCCGCAAGGTTTCCAATACCTGGGGTGACTGTTCTTTGAATAATTCCTGTTTGCCTTTATACTCACCAATCAGGCGGATAGTACGTAGTAAATTTTGAGTAATCTGCTGATATTCAATAAATCCTGGTTCAAAGGATTTCATCTCGAATTTTCCCGGATATTCCCTCTGTACTTAATTTGCCCATGTAAAGTTATTCCATCAAAAATTACCGAAAAAATGGGTCTAAAGCCCCGTCCCAAAATAAGTAGGCAACGTCAAGACCATGCTGTGAAATTAGCACGGTGCGTAGTTCAGTCTAACGACTTGATAGCCTACGTTAGCGAAGCGGGGCGCTCTTAGCGCACAGATTTGAGGATTAAAAACATGGCGAAAAATCATTGTTTAGCTAAGTCCGTCAATGACGCATCTTGGTATCAGTTCCGTGTTTGGCTTGAATACTTTGGAAAGGTATTTAAACGAGTTACGGTTGCGGTTAATCCGCAATATACGAGCCAAGATTGCTCTAGATGCGGTGAAGTTGTTAAAAAAACACTATCCACTCGCACCCACGTTTGTAAATGTGGTTGTGTCATGGATAGAGATGAAAACGCTGCTAGAAATATCCTTAGTCGAGGATTGGGTACGGTAGGGCATACTGGAACCTTTGCACTAGATGCAAGCAACGCTTGGGGAGATGAAACCTCTACTTTTGTTGGTGAAAACCTGCATGAGCAAGTTATGTCTTAGATTCAAGAATCCCCCCACCTTCAGGTCGGGGAGTGTCAAAAAGTAGATACACGATTTAGTAGGTAACAGCGATCGCTTGATTGTAATTAATTTTGGAATCAAGTGATCTAGGAGTAGTCGATTGCTATAACCACGATAAATACAAACTCTAGTCATCTTCGCCAATCTTTTCAATCTTAAATAGATCGGCAGGTTGACAACCAAGCACTTCGCAAAGCTTGGCAAGCTTTACAAAAGTTTCTGTACCTCCTCTATCTCGCTCCCAATTACGGATTGTCGAAGGGTCAACACCAACTAAATCAGCAAGCTGGCGCTGAGTCAAATCTTTCTGCTTACGCAGTTCTGCAACTCGTGACACGAAAATTTCTCCCATGCGCTATTTCATAGCATCATCTTAGCGTTAAAATCTTCGCGCTTAATATTTGATAGTGCTAGAAGTTCCTCTTTCACAAAATGGTCTAAACTGTTGAGATAGACATTAGCGAAAAATTGACTGGTAAGGTTGCCAATAGGTAAGCCTTTGTTGGGTTGTAATGGGGAAAGTAAATCATCACCAGGAAAATAGTCAATTACAGACTCTTGGGGATTGCTGCTATCAATAATTGTGTCTAGTAACCACAGAGTATCTTGACATTTTAGTTTGCGACGCAGTAGAAATTTCAGAATTTCGTGATTAATACTAGGGAAATATTTCTTAATATCGCACTGCAAAATGTAGCTGTTGGAACGCGCAAAATTAGTAAAGCGGTATAAGGCTCGGTGAGTCCCAAAGCCTAACCGATTAGCATAGGAATCACTGATAAAAGTTTTCTCAAAAATTGGAACTATAATATTGCACAAAGCATGATGTACTACTCTGTCTCTGTAAGGGGCAGCAGATATTAAACGGCGTTTGGGTTCACAAATTTCAAAAGTTTTGTAGCGTCCTGGTTGGTAAGTTTTTGACTCTAATTCATACTTGATTTTGGCTAGTTCAGATTCCAAGTTATAGTTGAATTGCAAAACATTTTCACGAAACCGCTTTCCTTTTTGTGCTTGACGTGCAGCCAGCACTAAATTACCAAAGTCTGTAATTTGTAGATAGAGATTACCATACCGTTTCATTTATAATTACCTTTTTGGCGTTGCTGTTTCATCCAACCACCCAATTCATTACCAATTCCATTGATTAGTTGACCTGCATATTCATAGCGTCGCTCATCAAATTCCTGAAAATCAAATAGGAGTCTGGTTTGATGCCGTAGGATGTCTAATTTAGCATTTAATATTTCTAACTGAGTTAGTTTTTCTTGTGCGTATCGTGCTAATATCAGACCTTCTAACAGGTCGTAAAGTATCGTTATCATCCTGTCTCCCAAACCAAATTTATGTCTTCTGGGTAGACGATTGATTATCGGCACGTACCATTTAATCAGGTCATAGGTTTTTTGGATGATTGGTAAATCTTGCATTCGCTCAACAAATTTTCAGTTTGCACAATTCTCTTGACAAAATCTACCATTTCTTGGATACTGTTCATAGTCGTGCATGTCTAAAAAAATATTGACCGCCTTCGGCGGAGGGGAAAAGAAAGCGCAGAGGGCTAAAGAGCAAAAGTGTAAAGAATTAAGTCCTCGCAGCCGAAACCACAACCCGAAAACCGATGTAGGAGTACCGATTGCCCGGCCCGTAGTAGTAACGAACCGCACAGCGGCAATACCTCAGATTGTAGTCCCAAGAACCACCGCGCAGCAGCCGACGTTGATTATCATTCTCACTACGATCTCCCCAAGCGCTGCCATCTTTAGGAGCGCCTTTATAATTTTCGTGCCACTTGTCAGCGCACCATTCCCAAACATTCCCATGCATATCGTACAACCCAAAGGCATTAGCTACTTTAAAGCTACCTACGGGCGTAGTTTTTTGATTGCTATAGTTTGCTAACTTAGGCGTAATGGTCTTACCAAAGTAAAACTCTGTTGTCGTGCCTCCCCGGCAAGCATACTCCCACTCAGCTTCACTAGGAAGTCGGTAGTGGTTTCTAGCATGTTTTGATAGTCTATCACAGAATTCTACTGCATCATACCACGATATTGACTCGACTGGTAAATCATCTCCTTTAAAGTGAGATGGACTAGAATTGAGTTGGCGGTTGATTTGTGGAAGTGTTGCTACCACACGCCACTGCGCTTGGGTAACGGGGTACTTACTCATGAAAAAGCGTGGTACAGTTACTTCATGTTGGGGTTCTTCAGTTTCATGATGTCCCTGTTCAGTTGACGGTGAACCCATCGTGAACGTACCGTCTCTAATAGCAACCATGTCCAGGGTGACACCGTTACCAAGGTTTTCGGTAAAGTATTGGGATTGCTGGCACTCCCATTGAATTTCCTGTCCTTGGACGTTGACGGTGACAACATCGAATGCAAACACTGGTGGTAAGCGGTCTATTCCACAAGCAATATGTTTTTGGACAAGAGCTTCAAAAATTTCTTTGATGTTTCTGTCAGCGTTTAACCACCAGCCACAACTTGGGTTACTTGGAGCTGGAGAGATAAGAGTACTTTCTCGCACGCCCCAACCAAAACGTCCGATGGAGTATTGCATCCAAAGCAAATCGATAGTACTAAAAAAGGAGTAGGGAAGTTTTTTTATCGACGCGACATCAAACTCACCCTCGCTTTGGAAGTTAGCTACCTTCAGCATAACTTTTACCGTTGACTGAGCGGCTTTTTCCCAGTCTCTAGCTGCGAGGTAATTAGCAAGTTTAATGTACTCTTGCGAAACTCGGTTTTTAACGAAGTAAATACGCTTCTCTCCTGTGTTGCTTCCATTTATAGTCCAGCATTTTGCTTGAGCTAAATAATTTTGAGCTTCTGCTA
This sequence comes from Desmonostoc vinosum HA7617-LM4, assembly GCA_019359515.1. Lineage (GTDB taxonomy): Bacteria > Cyanobacteriota > Cyanobacteriia > Cyanobacteriales > Nostocaceae > Desmonostoc > Desmonostoc vinosum. The sequence continues at coordinate 30,940 of JAHHHC010000047.1, forward strand.
ATGTCGGCAGTCTGTAATAGTACACAGGATTATTTTCATTACTATTTCCACTTTGGGAGAGAGTATAGAGATTAAGCCAGTTACAAAAACCAAGGGCATTTTCCCAACTAATTCCAGTAATGGATTTTTTTGCATTCCCAGGCGTAAATCTAGGTTGACTTAGTTGAGAAGAATCCAGAAAAAGTTGATATTCAGCGCAAGTGATGTAGCCAGTATCTATTTCTAAATTTTCATCAATTGGTTGCAAGTTGTTCAATCGCCGTGCTAATTTCACCTGTGCTGCTAATTTAAAAATTTCTGGATCGCTGGACTCTAACCCAGCATCAAGTTTATCTATAAGTTGTTGCTTGAGTTGTGCATCAATACTCCAACCTTCTTCTTCGTAATCAGAGACAAGTAAGAAAGCATTAACAGATGGAGTAGGCATATCTATAACTGCACGTACTACATTGCGCGCATTCGTAATCTGAGCCGCATAAAGACGGATGGTTTCAGCCCACCAAGTATCATTGATATTTGCAATTAACAAACTTTCTTGATGAGATTTTTCTATCTGAACGGCTGCTAAATATTCTTGAAAACTCAAGTGAGCAAATTCATAAATCCCCAGTTCTTTTTCTACTAACAACCCACAGTCATCGCGAATATGCTTGATAAAATCTTCTGGATTAGCTAAATTTTGAGGAAAGGTTTGTAACATATCTACTGGAATCAAAGATGTTACTTCAGAGATAATAAACTCACGAGTCTTTTTTTGCATCAGTTGCAGTGCTAACACTTGCAAAACCGATTGTTTAGCTTCGGGATTTGTCGTCACATCGGATATCTTCTTAGCTGTTTGTCGTTTTTCTAGTAAAATCTCACAAATTTCTTTGTAAAGTTTGACTCTTTTTCCTGGTAAAACATTACGACGACGGTGAACTGTCGCAATCATTGTGAGTAATAAAGGATTTATCCCCATAGCCCTTAAAGGACGATTCTTCTGAATTCTTTTAATTAAATCATTAGCTTCTGTTTGTGCATCTTGTTTGACTCCTTCATCGATTACCCAATGGTTATCATTGGCTGTTTTTTGCAAATACCAGTGATGCAGAAAATCTTCTCTTTGCTTTTCATTGAAGGGTTGTACTTCTAACTCTTCTACACCCTGTAATCTGGCTGTTTTGTAACCATTGGGTCGAGAAGTTAAGATAAAAGCTGTGTCAGGATAGTTCTGCATTTGTTCACTTACCCAACGACTAATATATTGACGTTGGCTTTGATCGGCTACTTCATCCAATCCATCCAACATGACTAAACATTTCTTCTTGTATAATTTGTCAGCAAACCAACCGGGTGGTGGATTCGGCGGTTTATCTTTTAATCTTTGTTGTGCTACCTGCTGAGTGATTAAATTTGCTAGAGACGGATTATTGCTAACTATTTCCTGACGCACTTCTCGCAGATACAATAACACCGGAATTAATTTTGGTGCTGGAGGATTGATTTTACTTTCTTGTTTGGTGGCGTAAATCAGGGTTATATGTCTGAGGAGTGTAGTTTTCCCCGATCCAGGCGCACCCAGAATAACCATGTGCGGAAAACTGATATTCCCTGCGACATGCTTTGGTGCTAAAAACTTCCAAATTGGAAATTCTTTCTGGTTATTTACTTGATTCGGGTGCTGGTCAATCATTCGCTGACTAATATTATCAACATCTTGGACGGAGATTTTGAGTTGTACAAATACCTTTTCCAAATCTAGTTTTCCATCCCCATCTAATCCTTGTGTCTCAAGTCTCCGGCATTTGTATATTAAAGTCTCGTAATAATCTTTCTGAAATGGTGAGGTTAATTCTATCCACCAGTCTTCAAGCTTGCTCTTAATCCAAGCTGCAACACTAGCTGCACCTTGTCTTTGCCATTCCTGCCAAATTACTGAAAGTTCAGCTATCAATTTCTTCCAAAAATCTTGGCTAGCAAGTATAACTGTAATAATTACTGTGAAAATTAAAGACAGAATTGCTGCTGTTGATTGCTGTTTACGAATAAAATGAACCGTTAGAAACAGTGTCGCACTTGGAATCAGCCATAACAGAAACTTTCGCCACGATTTAGGTAAAATCAGTACAGGCGGTAGTATTACTCCTAAGCCAAACATTCCTATTGATGCATAAGAAAATACTGTAGAAAATTCTGTTGGCACTAGCTTGAGATAAAGCGCTATTACTAGTATCATGCCTCCTACCAAGGGCAAAAAGCCACCAATCCAGTTTTGATTTGTTGTCGCTGAATTCTGCTGAGGGTCACTAGATAGTAAAGTCACAATTAAAAGCGCTACTATACATCCGCCTGTCAACCAAAATATTGTTGAATCTGGAATGTGTAAATCCTGTTTGCTAGGTAATTGATTAATCAGCCAGCCTAAGACACCATTACTCGATATCAACAGCAGTGGTAGCAGCAAAGCTTTGACAAATCTGTGCATAGGGGACAAGTAAACGTGGCGTTTGTTTTATATTAACCCTGGCGGTAGCGCCTACGGTATTCCCACGGCTTTTCTAAATGTTGGATTTGACCACACACCCACCTTGGATGCGATCGCCCTCAATTTAAAGATGCAGTGCGCTCATTATCAATGGTGGACGCTTCACCCACTGCTGAATCTGTGGACTGTGAGCAATTGTTAGATTTGCCCTTTGAACTTTCCGAGGTACTCGATATGTAGAAGAAATCATTAAGATGCTTCCGAAAAAGCCACACAACGTTTTATTCTGGATGGACACGTTAGCGCGATTGCTTATGGTCGTGATGGAAAGCTCTAATAACATCGCCTGAAACCTTTATTCTTTATATAGTTAATAAAAGCCTGAAACAACATGTTTTCATCAATGTACATAATAATCTATTTGCACAGTGCGTAAATCTTAAAATTAGCCCTTTCAAGGTGAATATTTGTACTATAAAATAAATGATGTTTTTAACCTGATTTTAGGTTTTTGGGATTTTGGGTTAGGCGATCGCTCGACTGCTTGTTATCATTAGCCAACGTAGCCCTGTATCCACATCACTCAAACCAAATTCCTATAGCGACACAAGCGACAAGTAAACTCACACCGCTATCAAACCCCGCAAATATCCCTGCACAGCTACAACACTATCAGCACATTAGCTCTCCCCCTTCGCTACTTTTACCCCTTGTAATGTTGGCGAAATGATGTATACGCTCCTTGGGCGAGGCGGTGGCGATTGGGGAGATGAGGCTGCGGTTTTTGCTTGAACACTAAATACTTTCGCATTTCCATTTCCTTTCTAAGACCAAATCCGACCGCGACGAAAAGGTTTATCTAGCTCAGTTTTGTTAGCTTGGGCTTTGAGCATTTCTTGCCACCAAAATCCATAGTCTTCAAGTCCAGTCGCCAAGAGATGTTTGTCAATTTCTTCTACTTTCTTTGCGTTTTCAGGAGTTTGCTGTTCTGTTTTGTTTGACTCTGAGGTAGTTTCTTTTTCTTTAGCTGTGGTTTTGGCAACTGCTAATTCCTGAGATTGAGGAATAGTAAATGGCACTGATGACTGTTCCCAGGTAGCGCCAGTAATAGTGCCATGATTGGCATTGGTGGTGCGATCGCGCGCTATATTATTACTGCCTTCATTTAAAGGCCAATAACCAACTAATCCTGACTCCTTTCCTCCCAGACGTTGGTAGATATGCTTTTGAATTTCTTGTTGAGTACGAGCTACTTTCCAAATGCGAACTTCGGCAATTTTTCCTTGAAAGGGATAGGTTTCATTATTATCTTTGTACGTTCCGATGAATAAATCATTTTCGGGTTCGTAATTAATTGGAGAATTTGAAGTTGCTTTAGTGGCTTTTTCTACACCGTCAATATACACCTTTATCTGCTGACCGTCGTAGGTTCCTGCTAGATGATGCCATTGATTCAGCTTTAAACTATCTACCTTACTGCTCAGATAATGAATTCCTTGAGATCCAGTTTTCAAGGCAAAAAATACACCACTCTTGCCATCGAGAAGCAGACCATATCCACTTTCTTTAGTGGTAGTGTCAAAAACATTAGAAATGATACCAGTCCGTCTCCGTTGAGTCTGACAATAAACCCAAGCTTCTAGAGCAATTTCTTTCTCAATTTTAAATTCAGGTTTTTTGCCTAAGTTGATCGAGTCATCTTGTCCATCAAACACAAGGACTGAATGCAAAGATTTTGTTTGCTCCGTCATACTAAAACTGGAGATAAATTTATAAAAAGATGGTTAGCTTTATACTTGAATATTTTACACCATGATGTACTCGGTTTTTATCAATTAAATTTACTAAAAAATTACTGGCGCGATCGCTCTTTTGTTCGTTTTACACACAAGCAATCTAACTGTTCCCCGTTCTCTCTTAATGTTTGACTGTACCTAGCATAAACTCTCCGACGGAAGATTCTTCGTAGTAATCAATTCCTGTTGCTTTCGCAAATAAATCTGAATTACCTGTACCCAAAGCACAGGGAGCTAAGTTCATTGCCGTTGCCACTAAATAAAAAGTTTGATATAAAACACCAACGTGTTTGAGAATTGCTGCATAAGCCATTGATTGATACTTCCAAAAAAATCGCCCAAATCTAGCAGTAATAATAAGCATAATTTGGGGTATTACTTGCTTGGCACAAGCGTGATAAGCATCTGTAAATAAAACTTCAATTTCTGGATTCCAATTAGAAACAAACTCTAGTTGATGGATATCTGGTTGATAATGATATATTGCGGCTTCTAGTCCTTCACAATAGTTAATCGCCGGATAAATCTCTAATTCATAAATAGCACCACCCCCTGGATAGGGACGACAGCTCAGTTGTCCCAATTTTTCTTTGTCAATTATTTCTTTTACTCTTGCACAACGATAAAGTAACTCTCCTAATTGTTCTATCGTAATTGGGTTTTCACCGTACTCTCGAATTGACCGCCTTGATTCTAAGGCTTGAGTTAATGAAATATCAGTTCTGGCTAAATCTTCTAGGTCAGGTTTATATAATTGAATTACCTTGTCACTTATGGGCGGTTTGACTACAGGTAGAGGTTCAATTTTGTCCAAAAAGCGGTATGTTGCTCCTACGGGATTACTGTGTCTTCCTTTACGACTGCGACTGTGGAATAGAAGATCGTGAAATTCCCATTTCATAATATGAGAATTTTCTGCCTCTGGGGATAACATTTTTGTGGCAAAGAGTAGACTAATAAATTGTTGTCCTAGTTCTTCTGTGATGTCTGAAATTCCCTCTACTAACGTGGCGCTAGTTTGAGGTTGAGATAACTTAGCAATGAGAGCGGCTGCTCGCCAATCTAATGCAATTATTTTAGCTTGAGATTGGGGAAACTCTAAAATCATTTCTTTGCCCACTTGATGTAAATAAGCAAAGCGAGATAGAGTAAATGATTGTTGTTGCCAATCCTCTATTTCCAGACAGTTAAATTGATAATCTCCTGTCATAGGAATAGCAGTAACAAGGGGTAAGACTGAAGAGCAAATCCAGCCAAAATAAGTAAATTTTTGCAAGTAGGTATCAAATTTTTCTCTTTCCTCAATGCCATCAGTTTCTACAATTATCTGTCCGAGTTGAGAAAGAGTAATCGGAGAATGCTTAAGATGATTTAAGGCAGTTTGTAATCCCAGCTTAGGATGAGAAAAGGTCAAGTTATAAAAATTAGATTTCAGGATGATTCGCTCATCTTCTGAAATTAGGTCAATTCCTTTTCCTAAAGAAAGCGTAAAAAATGAATTCATGGTACTGGTAAAAATGTCAAAAACAGTTAACAGTTAACAGTTAACAATTATCAGTTATCAGTAAAGAGTGATGTTTGTTTTTAAGTTTAAGTCTCCTATAGCAATCAAAATTGAATTGTGATAAAGTACGTAGACTTAACATCAAAACTAAAAGTGAAATTTTATTCATTCTGGGCGATTATAAATCGCGGCTATATAGACAAAAACTGCCTGCGCGGATTATTTTATGAAGTCCACGGAGGTGGACTTTGTTTGTGTAGTAGCGAATTCTATTCGCCCAGGAATTTATATTCACTGTTCGCTGTTCACTGATAACTATTCGCTGTTTTAATTTACACAAATGGCATGGGAATCGGATTTAGCTGTTCTTCCGTTAATGGTGCGGGAAACTTACCTATTTTTACAGGCACATCATAAAGTCTTCCTGGCGCAAGTCTCCACCAAAAATGTCGTAATCCTGGTACAATTACTTTGACAACATTTAAGCCGATATCTGGACGAGTTTGATCGAGTAACAAAGTTTCTAATCCAGCATTTTTAGCAATTTCTACACAAGTGATGACATCTTGATAAATGTCATCACTCCAACGTAGTTGATAGTCGTCATATCTTAATGGGGGCATTTGAGAATCAGGAGCCAGGTAAGGTTGGTTTTCAAGAGTTGCTTGGCTCATCCACTCCTTCATTTTCCACATTTGAATATTTACATCAAAATCGAAACCTAACCCCAGTTGATTCATTTCGGTAACTGCTCGCAAAATTCCAATTTTGGGGTCTAAATGTGCGCCAAAACCCATAATAATTTTCTCGTCTTTGCCATCAGTGCGACGAGAGAGAGCAACAAAAACAGGAATGTTTAAATCGGTGGTAATATCTAACACCCACAAATCCCGGTTTTTAGTTCGATATAACTCTTGCAATTCCAACAAGTAGGGTTCGTTAAAAGAAGCCAAATCCACACCTGGACACTTCAGACGGTTGTACCACCAAATCCCCACACCATCCCGTTCGACCAATTCAAAAAATCCTTGAAAAACAGCTTCTTCGAGGGTATTTCCGGCTGCATTGCCATTGGAGTCGGCGCGACCGAAATTATGGTCTTCGGGGAGAGAATAGCCGTAGTAACATAAAGCAGTGGGAAAATATTTCTGGGTTTGTTCGGTTAAAGACCAAACAGGAGTCCATTCAATAACTTTCGTTTCGTCAAAAGGTTGGTAAATCCAATTGTGGGATGCGTTTTTCTGGTTTAATTCCTCCCGATTTTGATATTGATGAAGACTAAAATGTAGACATTGCCCTGGATGAATGGCTTTTGCTGCTAATTCGGCGAAAGTGGCACTGATGCGGGGTTCGTCGCCTTGGTAGATACCTGAATAGCGTTCGATGGCTTCACAAAATCCACTGGCTTTTGATTGACGGTCAGTTTTCCCTTTGCCTGCACTTTTGTGAATCAGGGTGCGACGCAACTTTTCTAAATCGCCAGCAGTCGTCATGCTGTGAACAGCATTGTAGGTATGGATTAAGCTATCGTTGGGGTCAGATGCTCGGACTAAGGCTGTAACTACTCCGGTAATGGGACTGATAAGATGTTTGTAGCGGTTAACTGTTTGGTCGGGGGAGACGGCACGATGTCCGCCATCGCTGGTGAAGTGCTTTTTGCGACTGCTGAGAGTTATGGGTTGAGAAACCTGTTTGCTGACTAAGTTGGAGTCGCCGCAGCTAGGACATTGGGGACGCAGACTCAGGATATGGGTTTGCAGTTCTAGTTTTGTTTGGTCAAAGGTGAGTGCTTTCCCTTCTAAAGTGGGAAAGGGTGTTGTTTCTCCTGCACCTTGTTTAATTATCCATTTGGCGATTTCTGTAGTTGCTAAGTTGAGGGCGGTTTGCAGGGTAGAGGGAATTGCTGCTGCTGGAGGAGGGAGACATTCTTGGAGGTTAGAGGAGTTTTGGTGATTTTTTTGCCGTAATACAGAGGCTTCAACTTCTCGATTGCCTCTAAGACGGTGGGCTAGGCATTCCCAACAACCTGTTTTTTCAGGATGAAAGATTGGCCCTAACCAAAAGATAGTACCAACGGGTTTAATCAGCAGCCAAGGTTGATTGGTTTTTAAGACAATTTGGTTGATTTTACTGAGTTCGGGTTGGAGATAGTCGTCGGTTAAGACTACTAGCAGAGAATGAGGTGGAAATTCCTGCAATTCTCCATCCCATTTGCTAGTTTTTATCCCCACTGCTTCTAGGGCAGTGATTAACGGTTGGGTGGCAAGATTACTAATACAAGAGACATAAACTTGGGTTTGCTGCAAACACTGATAAGCAACTTGGGGTTCTACTTTGAGTAAGCCCCAGAAAACAGCAGCTTCTTTTGGCAGTTGCGCGAAAGTTTCGGTGAGGTAGCCTTTAGCTTGCAAGCGTTCTAAGGCATAGTCTATATGGCTGGGGTCTACTTGCAGTTTATGAATAATTTCATCGAGGGTATGGTTGCCATCAAGGAGAGGGATAAGTTGGCAATAAAGTTCTCCGTTGAGGGCATGGGTGGAAGTTTCGCTTAATAGATAGACGTGCTTGGGTTCGACAATTTCAACGCGAAAATGGGGTTTAATTTGAAGTGTTTTCATATTTTTATGAATTGACTGTTATTAAACTGGTACAAGCCAAACAATTGGTAGGTTGGGTTGATTCACGAAACCCAATATTTCTTAATATCAAGGGTTTATCGCATATTTTAATGTTAAGAAATAATTCGCTAACAGCATCCTAAACTCAACATTTACACGGCTTTGTTGGGTTTTGCGTTGCTCAACCCAACCTACTATTATCTAAACCCAGCACTCTATTAGATATAAAAATAAATGCCAAGAAAACGCCTAGGAAAGAGTTTAGAAGAATGCGCTAAGAGGTATAGAGGATTTTGCCAGAAGTACAAACTAAAACAGAAAACCCCAAACCGCTGCCATTGGGGAAGCAAACTATTTGGGGGTTTTCTCTCAAAAGATAGCTCGACTTCACTTAACACACTCAGTAGAAAGAAGCAGCAATCGAGTTGCCGACCTCCCACCCACCTGTGCCAGGTATCAGAAAACGAATTAGTAGCACAGGTTGTTCGTCAATTTATCGAGGCTAATAGAGCGCAGAATGAGGACAAAAAAAGCTTTTGAGCTTTTTTGGGGGCAAGTGGTATGATTAGGCTGTGCGAATGCCACAAACCCCACGCCACACTACCATGTTATTGTCATAGATGGGGCTACGCCTCCCTCAGAACCACCATAGGCTGAAGCGAATACACCGCCATTGACACCTTCAGCCGTCAACTCTTCTTCTGACAAATCAACAGGCATACCAGCGTGAGAACGTATTGCAGGCTCAGAAAGTTTGGGCTGCAAACGAGTTTGTTTTTGGTTTTCGTCGTGATTTTCTGGTCTCATCAGAGATTTCTCCTATGAAGTAAATCGACTAAAAAGCTTCTCCTCAATAAATTTTTCTTTAAAATTAATCTTCAGAGAAACTTGAAATTTCTTATATCACGATCGCGTCATGCTTAACAATAGATGGTTTTTAAGAAAGAATCATCTATTGTTAATTATTGTTGAGGATAAATTGCTTAACTGTCTTAACTGTCTTTGCTTAAGTTTTTTAACTGTCTTAACTGTCTTAACTGTCTTAATGATTATTAATAAAAAGTATTTATTTGATTTTGTAACAATTTTGCTATTGCATTGTGGTGACAAAAGTTTTATATAATTTTTCAGTCTAGGGAAATAGCTTGAGCGTAATTTTTGCTTGTAATCAATCATGAATTGTGGAATTTTATCTTTAAAATGACTTCTAAGTAATAAAAAAATGATGACTTCTAAGTAATAAAAAAATGCTCAAACTAATATTGTTTAAAATTCTCTAGACTCTAAAACTAAATTCTCTAGACTCTAAAATTTGCGACTGCCTCATGTCTAAAGTCAAGATAATTACTGGACTAACACATCTGTGGGAGCAAACACTGGGCAACTCGGAAATCTGCATAGCAGTGCTGGATGGGTTAGTCGATCGCTCTCATCCTTGCTTTGAAGGAGCCGATTTCACCCAACTTCCCACCTTAGTAAACCCGACACCGATTGCAGATGGGCTGATGTACCAACACGGTACTCATATCGCCAGTGTGATTTTTGGACAGCATGGCTCATCCGTTGAGGGAATAGCACCGAAGTGTAAGGGTTTGATTATTCCAGTTTTTTGCGACAAAAAGCGTAAACTCTCCCAACTCGATTTAGCACGAGCAATTGAACAGGCAGTCCAGTTAGGGGCAGACATTATTAATATTAGTGGCGGGCAACTTGCTGACTATGGCGAGGCAGATGGCTGGTTACAAAAAGCCGTCGCTTTGTGCCAACAGAAGAATATTTTAATTGTGGCAGCAGCCGGAAATAATAGTTGTGAATGTTTGCACGTTCCTGCGGCTCTGCCTGCGGTGTTGGCAGTGGGAGCGATGGACGATCGCGGCCAACCGATTGATTTTAGTAACTGGGGCGATGCCTATCAAACTCAAGGCATTCTTGCCCCAGGTGAGAAAATTTTGGGGGCTAAACCAGGTGGGGGAACTATCCAATTGACTGGGACAAGCTTTGCGACTCCCATTGTCACGGGAGTCGCCGCCCTGCTGTTGAGCTGGCAACAACAACAAGGAGAAAAACCCGACCCCCAAAAAGTTAGAGAGGCTATTTTACAAAGTGCCGTGCCTTGCGAACTAAAAGAGGAAAGCGATCGCCCCCGCTGTTTAGTTGGCAAATTAAATATTCTTGGTGCAATAGAAAAACTCAGAGGAGGAAACATGTCACAAGAAAAAGAAGCCTTGAGCGCATCGGGTTGTGGATGCGAGAGTTTTAACAAAGGCGATTCTTTATACATTAAAGAGTCAGCAGCAGATGGCGAAACATTGCCTTCACAACTCACCAGTTCTGATGCCAGTGTAATGGAATCTGCAAATACAGCAACACCAGCTACAGCCTCTGTTGGTAGTGCGGCCTCAAATGCAATTCCCTCTGAAGTAGCAATGTCTAATCCGAACGTTGCTTCTAACCCTTCTTTGCCCAATACTACCGATCTTGCAGCTTTTCAAAACCTTCTTCAATCCTACATAACAACACAAAATCCACCTATGTCTTATCCTGTTGCTTCCTCAGTTACAGCTAGTCAAGCTCCCAGCGATATCAATCAAGAAACCTTAGTCTATGCTCTCGGTACATTAGGCTATGACTTTGGCACTGATGCCAGACGAGACTCGTTTAAACAATTGATGCCTGGAGTTACCATTGATAATACAGTAGTGCCAGCTAATCCCTACGATGCTCGCCAGATGGTCGATTATTTGGCAGACAACCCCTCTGAAGGTAAATCTTTAATTTGGACGCTGAACCTAGAGCTAACTCCAATTTATGCCATCGAACCCAAAGGAGCTTTTGCTAGAGATGTCTACGGGGTTTTGCAAGAACTACTCTCTGGACAAATTCAACCAGAAGACAACGAAGATTATGTAGAGCGCGTTAGCATCCCCGGAATTATAACTGGACGTACCGTTAAATTATTTTCTGGGCAATATGTGCCGGTGATTGAGCCGCAGAATACACGGGGGTTATATGGTTGGAAGGTCAACACCTTAATTGGTGCTGCCTTAGATACAATTGGTACTCAGGTGGGAGGAACAGAAGAAAGCAATGTCCGCAGAACCTTGGGCGGATTCCTCAACCGCATCTATTATGATTTCCGCAATTTAGGAACGACTTCTCAAGACCGTGCCTTGAATTTTGCCACAACTAATGCTTTCCAAGCGGCGACAACCTTTGCTCAAGCAGTGGCAGAAGGCATGGAACTCGATACAATTACCGTTGAGAAGAGTCCCTTCTGTCGATTGGATAGCGATTGTTGGGATGTGAAATTGAAGTTCTTCGACCCAGAAAACAACCGTCGCGCCAAAAAGATATTCCGCTTTACTATTGATGTCAGTGACATAATTCCTGTTACCTTGGGCGAAGTCCGCACTTGGTCGAGTGCATATTAAGGTTTGGCAATGCAATATTTAAATAACAGTATTCAGACAAATGCACCGCCTGACCCCCATTTACAGATCGTAAAAACCTTATACGATGCTAGTCCTGTTCCCTGCGATCGGGCTACTCTTCAAAGTACAACTTGGGCAGATTACGGCGATAGAGACACCGCTAAATCTCACAATCTCTACTACGCTCAACAAGCTGGAATTAAGTCAGGAGATTATGTCCTAGATGTCGGTTGTGGCATTGGGGGGCCAGCAATTGATATTGCTAGCACCATTCCCCATGTCAAAATTGAAGCTATTAACCTATCCTCAGAGCAGGTTCAGCAAGCTAGAGTACAAGTTGCTAAAGCCGGACTGAGCGATCAAATTCGGGTTACAGAAGCTGACTTACACAATATACCCTTCTCCGATGGTGTTTTTGATGTGGTGTTGATGCTTGAGAGTCTCGGTTACTCTAAAACAAGACAACAGGCTCTATTGGAAGCTTATCGGGTCTTGCGTCCAGGGGGATCTCTTTATATTAAGGATCTTTTCTGCAAAGAAGGGTTGTTATCTCCCATAGAAGAGCAGGAATTACCCCAGTTCCAAGCCCGTCACTTATACAACACTCCTCGGCTGAGTCAGGCTTCCGAGGAAGTGCGTTTAGCTGGTTTTGAGGCAATTCAGGCGAAAGATATCAGTGAAACTGTTAATTTTGATAGATTTCTCGCCTTCATAGCGAAAAATCAAAAGTTTCAAAATCTGCCACTGATTGCTGGAGAAATTAAGGCTCGTAAACCCGTTTCAGTTTCTTATGTCAGTCCCAGCCATAGCCTGGAAGTTCCCATCCAAAGTCAAACCAGTCGTTTAGTGTATGCCCTGGGTACATTAGGCTATGACTTTGGAAGTGAAGCGCGGCGAGATTCTTTCAAGCAACTGATGCCTGGGATTGCGATTGATAACACAGTAGTTCCAGCTAATCCCTACGATGCCCGTCAGATGGTGGATTATCTAGTAGACAATCCTTCAGAAGCTAAATCCTTAATTTGGACGCTGAATCTAGAATTAACGCCGATTTACGCCATTGAACCCGTTGAAGCTTTTGCCAGTGATGTTTATGAAACCTTACAACTGCTGTTAGCCGGACAAATAGAACCGGAAGACAGCGAGAATTACATCGAACGGGCAAGCATTCCAGCAAGGCTAACAGATAGAACAGTTAAGCTGTTTTCTGGGCAAATTGTCCCAGTCATCGAGCCAGAAAACATCAGGGGAATGTATGGTTGGAAAGTAAATCGACTTGTTAGTGCTGCCTTAGAAACGTTGCAGTCCGAAGTCGAAACAGTAGACGAACAAAGAGTGCAACGGACTTTGAGTAGCTTCCTCAACCGCATTTACTACGACCTACGAAACTGGGGGCAAACTGATAGAGACCGGGCGCTGAATTTTACAGCAACCAATGTTTTTCAAGCAGCTTCTACCTTCGGCGAAGCAGTGGCGGCAGGGATGGAACTCGACAGCATCGAAGTCTACAAAAGTGCTTACTGTCGCTACGATAGCAACTGTTGGGATGTAAAGTTAAAGTTTTTCGATCCAGAAAATAACCGTCGGGCTAGAAAAGTTTTCCGTTTCACCATTGATGTGCGCGATATAATGCCCGTAACCTTGGGCGAGGTGCGGTCTTGGACTGTACCGAGTTAAGGTGATTATTTATCAGATATTAACTTTAGGAGAACTATGAGATTACCAAAGCTTGCTCCTCCTGTGAAAAGACCGGATATCATTTATCCCCACCGTTGTGTAGACGTAATTAATGGCACAGTTGAAGATTTAGTTGGCATTCGCATGGATTTATTACACGGAGCTAACTATAACGATCCTCCAGCTTTTAATTACAGTGCTTGTTCTCAATCTCCCTATGGCTGTGGTGGCTGGAGAATCTAATAACAATTATTTAGTCCACTTGAGCGAACTTGAGTTATTGCCTTGCACTTCGAGTGTAAGGCGGGCTACCCAATTGACTTGTTGAAAGTCTCTAAAGTCATATCTTAAACATGACTCTAAAAAAATATTTTTTAGTGTATTTAATGCCCACTAAAAATTCCCAAATATTGCAGGTTAATAAAATAAACTATGGTGACTTTTAACACAATCCAAAATAATAGCGAGCGGTATTTAGAATATATTGGTAAACATAAACGTGCTTTTGATATTTACGAAGATCTCTATCCCCTAAAACTTTTTGAAGATTTTGTACAAGTGCAGGGCAAGCAAGGAGGTCTGTTTCGTTGCGCCTGTAATGTAGATCGAGATAGTTTGTCTCCAGCTCGCTTTGCCTTGATGTTTCCTTTGCAAGAAGAACTTCAACTACTTTATAATCCCCAACAACACCTTCAGGTAGCCTTTAACTTCTTTCGTCAAGTAGAAAGTCGAGCAGAAGTAAAGCTTGGTTATCATCTAATTCAAAAGTTTTTTAGTACTCATTCTGACTTTCGGGGTATTTTTGGTATCGGGGTTGGTGTAGATGCACAAACAAATATTGGTGACTCGCGCCTCAAGTTGTTTATTTGGCTAAAAAATTCCCCCGAAAAGGTGGAAACAGCCATTGCTTTGTGTGGCGAGCAAACAAAAATGCGAGCATTTTTAGTCAACGATATACTGTTAGTAGGTTTTGACTTATTTTTAGATGGTCGCAGCGAAATTGAGCTTTATCCGACCATCACGCGAGATGAGTTACAAAGAGTTGATATCCGCAGTCGAATAATCTCTCTTTTACCCCCCTGTGCTTTGCCACTACTCGATCAATGTGAAATGTTGCAAGTGGGCATTAGTGCAGCCAATGAAAGTAATATTCTTTATTTTAGCGATGTTTTAGATCCCAATAGCTTTATTGATAATCTTGGCAATGAGATGGCTAAAAAAGTTCATGCTTATTACCGACATCAACCTGTCAGACATCTGTTAGTTGGCGTTCCAGAAAAAGACTTTTATGCTCCTGCAATTGAAAAAGTAAAATTATATTATTTTATGAAATAATATATTTAATTATAAATAAAAACCTAATTTGTCCAAACAATCTAAAAAATTAAATCAGGAGAATCACAATCATGGCTAAGAAGCAAACCCCAGAAAACTCAGAATCAACTCCAACAAAACAGTCAGAAGCAATTTCCAAAAAAGTTGAATCTCACCTGTTGGCAACTGGTTTAGAAGACTACGGTTTTTGGTGGCAAGAAATGCTCAAAGCACAAGCAACTTCAGACAAAGAACGCAAACCCTTCCGTCGAGGTCGCATTTGGAGTTAACACCATCGAGAGTAGTTTATACCAATTTGTAACGCTATTCTACTAAAATGCGATCGCACTTGTAATTTAGCAATAAAGTAGCGATCGCTTCCATTGATGAATGGCACAAAAACGCTGATCGAATTTGAGAGAATTGATATTAGCATGTGAAACTGCGATCGCTATTATACTCAGGGTGAACGCATCTAAATTTTACAAAAATATATTGATAAAAAACTAAACTCATGATTCCAATCCAAGAATCGAATTTATAGCGATCGCTTCTTTCTCATCTAAGTAAAAAATAGTAATAATCGAGACTTAGTAATAAGTCAATAAGCTATACTTAATGCGATTATTTAAGAGTTTATTGATAATAGACTACTCTTATATGCAGTCCATTGTGGGTATTAGCCGCACCGTTGATTGCTGTTTCAATCAGCAATTGACTCAAAACTGAAGCAAAACGACCGATAGCTTCTGCCAGTCGTTCGACCGCTTTAAGATTGGTCGCAGATTGAGTTACTTGACGCGCAGATCCTCTCGTCTGCCATAACTCTTCCTCATAGTAGCGCCCATACTCCTGTACGATTAACTTTGCCAGAGTTTCAGCAGTTATCTCTGGATGGCTTGTTAAATGCTGCAAAATAGACGTGTAAGGCCAACCATACATCGGTTCTACTTCTTGCGAACTCACCATGTAATCTCCATTGGCCCGCAGTTGGTATGCTACTTCTATCATGCTCATGAGACACGCATCCATGCCAATTAGGTTCACCTTCTGCCCCGTCAGTTCCTCCACTTCCAGAAAAACCTGTTGGAGTTTAGCATTGTCAAGAAAGTCCAAAGAAGAATCATCAAAACAGATCGCTCGTGACTCTTCATCATCTAGTTGCAGCACTTCCGTAATTGAGGAAAGGAAAAAAGCACGGGACAACCGCCGATGATTTCGGGTAAGGGAACGCACTTCATCTTCACTTGCCTTAATTTCAACACCACGCGATCGCGCAAAAGCATAGATATCGTCTTCCTTCCAGCCAGTACCATGATTCCACAGGATTACTGCGTAGTTTTCTGCTGGATAATTCTCAATTCCCCAAACAATAAAATCTCGCAATGTGCGAGGATCGCCTGTATTCTGCTCTGGGATATTTTCAATTTGCCTGGGTTCTGCTGAAGGGCGAATATATATGCGGTATGTGTGTTCTCTATCAGAAAGAGTATCCAACTGCACTAGCACAGCTACCTCTGGTGTAGAGCCAACTGCTTCCATTTCTGCAATATCTTGATAGCCTTGTGCTTCCATTGGGGCCATCAGGCGTTTACCTTGCAGTTGCTCGAAAACCTTACCGTTGTCTCCAGCCATGTAGACCATCATAGTCCAGCAACGATTATTGTGGGTCATGTTGAATCATTCTGCGTTTAAGGTTTCTTCTTTTTATACAAATCTATTGCTGCGATTACCGAAAATTACACAAACTGTTAGTTGATTATTTTGCTTTTGAGTTCGGCAAGTAGTTCCTCTGCTTGGTTGACATCGCGTTTATTAATAGCTGCTTGCAAGTTTCCTAAATTTTTCAGTAGGAGATTATCAGATGTCTTGTCTTGATTAATCACACGTTGCAGTCGGATTATTTCTTCTTCTAATTGAAAAATCCGATTAGTCACAGCATCTTCATTTTCATGCACTTTCGCTTCTTCAAGTTTCTTGTTTACCTCTTGCTGAGTTAAGCGGTAGAATCGGTCAAATGTTTTCTCAACAGGTTGCCCATCGGTGGTAATATCTTCTGCTAACACATGAAGAATGCCATCGTGGTCAACTGTAAACTTACAATTAACCCTAACTTCCCCAGCCAGACGGGCAGTAGCTAGGTTGAGAACTACCTCACCGATAAATTCATTGTCCCCGGCAATCGGTCGTTCACCTTGATAAATGCGGAAGCGGATACTCTCTTGCCCATCGCGCTGGGTAGTAAAAGCTTGGGAACCCCTGCGCCACTATTGCGACTTAATCTCATTAAATCCGTGAATAAATCTTGACATGGTTCTACAAAATTGACCCAAGTTTGACCATATAAGCCAATATAAAAACTGCTATGCCGCCTAGCTGTACGTCCAGATTCTTTAACACGACCAACATATTTTTGGACACCTTTACGTTTAATTTGTTGTCCAGAGATGGTGGCACAAGTGTAGGCGAAGCTCCGAAGGGAGCCGCTTCGCTAACGCTATCAATAAAATGAAAGATATTAAACCACACGATATTCCCCAAATATTAGATGAAGCGGTTGGAGGCTGGAAGGGATTGAAATTGAATCTGCGGCAAGGGTTAGAAGGTGCTAGTCGTTTCTATACTCTCCTCGTTTCTTCATTGGGCGAGGCTGTTGGCGTGGCTGATGGCGAGCCGTTTTGGAACTCCTACTTGAGGCAGTGGCAAGTTTTAGTTAACTTCGAGAACGGGTGCAAGTCTGTGGTGTGTAATTGGTTAGTAGGGGTGTAGGTCATGTCCTCTCCCGACTAATTACACCCCACACCCAAAAACCTTATGAATAGTGGATTTGCCAATAAATCGTGTGCCATTCCTCTAGGGCTTTGCACGTATCTACAAAACGTGCTGGATTTACATACTTGCTCTACCCGGATACAGCATCAGAATTACGTTTCCACTCCTGCTTTAGCAATTCCTGGTAAGTCTTTTCTCTCATCATCGTCTGCTGGTAGAGCATGAGCAAAAACTCTTTAGCTTGTTCGCCAGACAGCTGTTGCACTTGGTCAGCAAAGATTCTCAGGCTAAATTCTTGTTCTAAAGATAATTCAATCGGTTGGTTCATCGTTGGTTCAATCGCCCAACAAGGCGAAAACTAGAGGGATTATACTGGCTACTAATGCGCCCTAAGTGAAATGCGGTTGGGAGCTTGTACTTATGTATTCATAATATTTTGGAAAGTAATGACTCTTGATTCGGTTTTCTTCACCGAATAAAATGATGATTACCACACTCAATTAGATATTAAGAATCATTCCGGTTTTTTCTAGTTTTTTAGTTTGGAATATCGCCAACAACAGTAAGAACACAGGGAACGGAAACGGCACCAGGAGCAAGAAAGAAATGCAGCTTATGCGGCTAGAATGCACACGCAGTCATGAATTCGCCAACAGTATCATACACTACATTTGAAGGGGTGAGTGTAGGGTATGTTGTTGCGAAGTTATTATAGTAAAAACAGATACATTTTGTAATGTCGAATCGATAAAGCAAAATATCTGTTGCAACACAGTAAACTCAGCATTGCAGATATCGCTATCAGGGTAGGTTTTTGCGATCAAAGTCACTTGACTCGATATTTTAAACGAATTGTTGGCGTTACACCAAAACAACTCCTGCAAGCTTGAGCGCAATAATTTACTAAAATCCCGCAACTTTTTTCTAGAGTCCAAAGTAGCACTTTTTTATAGTAGTAAGATATTCAGATTAGCCGAAACAAAAATG
>JAHHHC010000048.1 GCA_019359515.1 Desmonostoc vinosum HA7617-LM4
GAAGGAATAGGAATTGATGTAGGACTAACAAGTTTCATTGCAACTTCTAATGGTCTTTTAGTCAAACGTCCGAGGTTTTTTTTGATGTGTGAACGCAAGCTGAAATTGCTGCAACAGCGTGTCTCAACAAAACGTATTGGCTCGAACAATTGGCACAAAGCCCTGCATAAAGTTGCTTCATTGCATGAGTACGTTGCTAATTGTCGCAAAGACTGGCACTTTAAGGCATCTCACCAAATCTGTAACGATGCTGGAATGGTATTTGTTGAGGATTTGAATCTAGTAGGTTTATCCCGTGGGATGTTAGGTAAACATTGTTTAGATGCTGGGTTTGGACAATTCTTCAATATCCTTGAGCAAACCTGCTTGAAGCGAGGGATATATTTCCAAAAAGTAGACAGTCGCAAAACCAGCCAAATTTGCCCTAGTTGCGGTACTGAGACGGGTAAAAAAGAATTGTCAGAACGTACTCATGTTTGTTCAAATTGTGACTATACAACCGATAGGGATGTTGCTGCCGCACAGGTAGTTCTAGTTAGAGGACTTGCAGCTGTAGGGCATACGGTCAAGATGCTTGCTGAGGGTAAATTCATTGGAATCCCCGTGAAGCAAGAATCTCCGAATTTCTAATTCCGGGAGTGTCAAATTGAGAGTATGAGAGTGTTGTGCATGATTTTTTGTTGCCATGAAAATTTATAGACTCTTAATTTAATTTCTAAAAAACCAAAAGGTTGATTCCCCACTCCCTACTCCCCGTAGGCTGAGCGAAGTCGAAGCCTACTCCCTAGCTACACAAATAATTTCATGAATCAAGTTAAATTCCCATATGGGCGTTTATTGCTGCCAGTTTTGCTATTAACTACAGCAGCTTGCAACCAAACTCGCGCCTCTTTAGATGCTGCTACATCACAACCTCCTGAGTCCTCGCCCCAACTGGCACAGAATCTCACACAGCCAAAAAATATTATTCGTACTGAAACACTCACACCTACACCCATCCGCATTAACCTGAAGGATTTACCAGCACCTTTCACTACAGAAAGTGCCTCTAAGCCTCCGGAAGTAGTGTCTATTCCCAAAAACCCCGTGCTACGTGTGCCACGAGGATTTACTGTCAAGGTCTTTGCTGAAGGTTTGGATGCCCCCCGCTGGTTGGCTTTAACCCCCGATGGTGATGTGTTGGTGACGGAAACGAGACAAAATCGTATTCGTTTGTTGCGTGACAGTAACGGCGATGGTGTTGCTGATGTTAAAGAAACCTTTGCTAGTAAGGCAAACGGACTCAATAGACCCTTTGGGATGGCTTTTGCTGATAATGCTTTTTTCTTAGGTAACACAGACGCTGTAGTGCGTTTTCCTTATACTCAAGGTCAAAATCAGATTAAGGGTCAAGGGAAAAAAATTGCCAACTTGCCTGCTGAAGGATATAACAACCATTGGACGCGTAATGTTGTTGTTTCACCCGATCGCAATAAATTATATGTTTCTATTGGTTCAGGCACCAATGTAGATGAAGAACCCTTACCACGGGCGGCTGTGCAGGTCATGAATTTAGATGGTTCACAGCCGCAGATTTTTGCTTTTGGCTTGCGTAACCCAGTTGGTCTGGATTTTCACCCCACAACTAAGGAACTTTACACCACTGTTAACGAACGGGATGGCATTGGTGATGATTTAGTGCCAGATTACTTAACACGTATTCAAAAGGGAGAATTTTATGGCTGGCCTTATGCTTATCTCACATCAAGTAACCTCGACCCACGTCAAAAGACAAACGGCAAAAGTAAACGTCCCGACTTGGTAGCCCGCACCCGCACGCCGGATGTGTTGTTCCAGTCGCACTCAGCAGCTTTGGGTTTGCAGTTTTATGATGGTCAGACTTTTCCAGAAAAATATCGTAATGGTGCTTTTGTAGCTTTTCGTGGTTCTTGGAATCGCGATCGCGGTACTGGATATAAAATTGTATTTACTCCCTTTGATGCTCAAGGAAGACCACAAGGGTATTACGAAGACTTTCTCACAGGATTTTTGCTTAATCCTTCTACACCAACTACTTGGGGGCGACCCGTTGGTTTACTCACATTGCCTGATGGCAGTCTATTAGTAACAGAAGAAGCCAATGACCGGATTTATCGAATTCAGTATACAGGGAGTTAATAAGCAATTCGCAATGACGCTCGTTCCGATGCAGAACAAAGTCATATAACAAAAGATTTTTAACCCTGTTCCCTAATTTTAGTTATTGATTTGAGTAATTTAGTTATGTCTCAAAACGAAGAGAATAATCAATCAAATATCGGTGAACCTTCTTCGCATTCTGGTGAACGATATTGGGGTTACGTTGAGGTTATAGAAGAGGGAGACACTTATAGAATTAGTCGTGTTGAAATCAAGCCCAGACACGGCATTAAACCACAGATTCATTATCATCGCAATGAGCATTGGGTGGTAGTTTCGGGCGTAGCCAAGGTGACTTGTGGCGACCAAGAAATATTATTAAATCGCAACCAATCAACCTATGTACCAGCAGCAACATTACACAAAGTAGAAAATCCTGGGCAGATTCCGTTAGTAATTTTGGAAATCCAAAATGGCGAGTATTTAGGTGAAGATGATACAGAACGCCCTTACGATTTAAATTTAGTCAAACCCAATTAAAACCATCCTTCTTGTTCTAATGTTTCAATTAATTGCAAGCCACGGGGATCACCTACTCCTAAAAGTGAGGCTTTGGCGTCTTCTCGGACTCCCAAGTCTTCGTCTTCGGCAAAGGCTTGAATTAAAGCGTCGATCGCTGTAGCATAAACGACATTAGAAGGTAGTTCGCGACATAGTTGTCCAATTGCCCAGGCGCAGTTACTCCGCACGGCGGCTACAGGGTCTTGGACTAGGGCTTCAATTAGGGGTGGTATGGCTCCGACAACGACTTCATAACTCACCTCTGCCATCTGTGCTAAGGCGGTGGCAGCCCACAAACGGACTGCGGAGATATCAGTTTTTAAAGCATCGGCGAGGGGTGCTAGAGAACGGCGATCGCGACAGTTTCCTAAAGCCCAAACTACACCTTTACGTACATAACCATTCCAGTCTTGGTTTAGCTGGTTAATCAACGGCTCTACAGCATCTGTACTAGGATTGCGACCTATACCATATGCAGCACTCACTCTAACTAGAGGGCAGGTATCAGTTAGCAAGCGAATTAAATGGGGAGTAGCACGTTTATCTTCAATATCACAAAAAGCACGCGCTGCCAACATCCTTTGCTGGGGCTGAGGATTTTCTAGGAGGGCTAGCATCTCTTCTGGATCGGGTTTTGCCACCTCTGACTCAGCAGTTAGTGGCTCTATTTTATCTAGAGGGCTTTCTAGCTCCACCTCGACATCGAGTAGGCTTAGGTCATCTTCATCATACATATTTAATATTAATCCCTAGTTGGGATCACCACATAACCCTCATCCGAAAAGTTAAGGACTGAGATGTATTAGTTCAACTATGGTGTGATTTTATCAAAAAAGCGCATCGCCTTCATGTTTTGGGGAGTAGGGAATGCTGACAGGTGTAGGTTTTTAATATTTTGCGTTGTGTGTACTAGGAATTTACGAATTACGAATTACGAATGTAGCGGCTTGATCATCCATAGGGATTGGGTTTGATAACCTAATTGACTATAAAGATTCAAGGCGGGTGTATTTGATTGGAAGACTTGTAAGCCAATTTGGCGATCGCCTCTTTGCATTGCCCAAGTTTCTAGATATTTCATCAAAGCTGTACCAATGCCCCGCCGCCGATGTTCTGGTACAACGTAAAGCAGAAAAATGTGAGCATGGCGATCGCCTTGTACTTGGTCTATGGCATTACCCGCCCAGAGACAGGCGATGGGGGATGAGGGGGAAGACGCGGAGAGAGGGAGACGCGGTGAGTCCAGTGTTGTGGGAGGGTTTCCCTCCGCAGACAACTGGCGAACCCGTAAGGGGGACGCGGAGAAATTTTCATTTAAATTCCCCGCGTCCCCCTGTCCCCGCGTCCCCGTGTCTTCTTCCCCGTGTCCCCGCGTCCCCGTGTCTTCTTCTACCCACCATAAAGGTGTGTCGCGAGAGAAGTATTGCTCAACGGTGCGTGCAAGGTGAGAAAAGTCTTGTGTGGGAAACATATCTTGGTATGTTCGCTGCATGAATTTTACCAGCAGCGCCCGATCTAAGGTAGAGCCACGACGAATACTATAGCCTGGGAGGAGGAAGTTCAAAGATTGGGGATTGGGGATTGGGGACTGGGGACTGGGGACTGGGGACTGGGGACTGGGGACTGGGGATTGGGGACTGGGGATTGGGGATTGGGGACTGGGGACTGGGGATTGGGGACTGGGGACTGGGGATTGGGGACTGGGGAATTACGAACTTGTACTGAGCGAACTTGTGCTGAGCGTAGTCGAAGCAGTCGAAGTATTACGAATTACGTTAGCGCAGCGTTAGCGACGAAGGAGCGTCATTACGAATTACGAATTTCTTCAATTGGTGCGGGTGCTGCCATGTCGGAGGGTAAAAAAATACGAGCGCTAACTGCCACTAGAGCAAAGATAAATACTAATACTACAAGTAATGGGGCGATGTACTGACGAAAAATAGACATGTTTGTTTGAGGAATGGGGAATTAAGAGGACACGGGGACACGGGGACACGGGGACGCGGGGACACGGGGACGCGGGGACACGGGGACACTGGGACGCGGGGAATTTAAATGAAAATTTCTCCGCGTCCCCCTTACGGGTTCGCCAGTTGTCTGCGGAGGGAAACCCTCCCGCAACACTGGACTCACCGCGTCTCCCTCTCTCCGCGTCTTCTTCCTCTTTTCGCGTCTTCCCCCTCATCTGCTTTATTATCGGCGATCGCGTTCTAAGTCATCGAGTACTCTTTCACAATACCAATCCTCTGGCATTCCGGGATATTTCTCTTTTGCTTGTTCGATTAATCGCTCGGCGGCGGCAATATCACCAGATAATTTAGCGATCAGCCTATTTTTGAGATAGCTCTCGGATACTTCATTTTCGTCTATCTGACTTGGTGTTGCACTGTATGATGAGTGGGACTGTTCTCGCCGCAACTGCCAAAATAAAACGTAATAAAGTGTACCAAAAATTAAAATGAGGCTGAGTGTGCCAAAAAAAGTTAAGAGGTTAAATGTGAGATACCCCAGAACTAGTTGCGAGAGAACATAGCCAAGTAATAAGCCGGTGACTAAAAGAATGAACGTGCCAACAGTAATAACTACTTGACTTCCCATATATCCTCTTCTTGTTCGTCCAGTCCTGGTCTAGAGATTGCCACTGGTTGAGGGTTCCAGGGTGCAACAAAAGGTAAAAGTAGTAATCCAGGCAAGGCAGCCACTAGGGTGAGTAAGAAAAATGAACGCCACCCCGTAGCCTTAGCCCAAGTTCCTGCCGGAGCAGAAAGCACATCTCTACTAATGGCCATCAAGCTAGAGAATAGAGCAAACTGAGTAGTTGTAAAGCGATGGTTACAAAGATTCATTAAAAATGCTACTGTCGCTACTGTCACTAATCCGACACTAAAGTTTTCGATGTTGACTGCTAGGATTAATAACGAATAATTTTTGCCTGCGATCGCTAAGGCATAATAACCCAGGTTGCTGAGTAGTTGTAGGATGCCAAATATCCACAAACTACGATTGATGTGGATTTTGGTCATGATGACGCCGCCGGCTAATACGCCAATAGTCGTGGCGATAAAGCCAATGCCGGCTTGAATGGTGCCAATTTCAGTTTTGGTAAAGTCGATTTCTCGCAAAAACAGATTGGCTGTGATCCCCACCAAAGAATCACCCAACTTATAGAGGATGATAAAAATCAAAATTAAACCAGCTTGTGTCCATCCAAAGCGGTGAAAAAATTCTTTGGTTGGCAAGAAAACAGCTTCTTGCAAATTTTGAGGTGGACTATTCTCCCTATCTTCACCTAGTAGCTCATCAGGTAATAATAAAGATACGCCTATCCAAGCCAATATTAAACCCGTTAATAGCCAATAAAATATAGGTAGAGGGATAAAACCGATAAAAACGCCTCCTAGTAACCCAGCTACTAATGCAATAATAAACAGCAGAAAAACTACATCTTTAATAGATATGGGTGCAGAATCAGCGCGTCCTGTAAGTTCTGTTGGGGCCCATAAGGTAACAAATATACTTCCTGCCATCAAAGCAGCCATGAGTAAGTAGACCGCATTCCAAGGAATGTGGTCTGCTAAAACCAAAGCTAGGGAACTGGTGACGAATAAAGCTACGCGATAGCCGAGAACCCAAGCCGATGCGCCTGCTTCAGCTTCTAGAGGGGTAAGAACGTCGGTGCGATAGGCATCCCCGGCAATATCTTGAGTTGCACTGAGAAATGTGATGACTAGACAACTAACTACTAGTCCTAGCAGCACAGCATCGTTTTGGGCAGGTTGTTGCAATGCTAGAGTTGCGATCGCTAATGTTAATCCTAGTTGAGTTAGTGCTAGCCAGCCTCGCCTTGCTCCTAAAAATGGTGGTACAAATCTATCTAGTAACGGCGACCACAAAAATTTTAGGGAATAAGGTAAGGCCAGTAAACCAAATAAAGTAATTTTCCCGATATCAACCTTGGCGTCTTGCATCCACAACTGCAATGTTCTACTGGTCAAGAACAAGGGCAATCCAGATGCAAAGCCCAGCAGTAACAAAGCCCCCATTTTACGACTTTGGATGGCTTGTCGTAGTGCTTGAACTTCTCTCATCGTTTAAACATTCCTTAATCACCTCAGCGAATTGCAGTTATCTTGCCATAGCTGCTTTTTAATTTAGATGCCAACTTACCAAAACTTACTTGGCTGAAATATAAATTCAGGATGTTCCCTCTAAATAGACTTGATGCCCTCTAATTTCTACTCTATGGGCGGTTAGGCATTTTTCCCAACCTTCACGAGTCCCGATATCGCTTTTGGAATTGAGCAATCCTAACTGCTGTTCTTGTTGGGTGAGTTTAGCAAATTCTTGATAAAGTGGGTAGTTATTGGTAACAAACGTTTCTTTACGGTGCAAAATTGGGGGATTAGCTCTACTTGCGTAGTCTCGGTGAGTGATCAATAAGGTTTTTAAGTCAATAGTTATACTTGCTTTTAATGCTGGATGGGGGTCAGTATCGAATTCTGGATAGAATAGGTAGGATATTTGCGGTTTATCAGTGTGATATTTGATCAATGTGGCACCATCTACACGTCCAATGGTACGACTAGCACAGCCTTCATAAATTCGCAGTAGGGGATCGAGTGCTGCTAATGCCGTAACATGGACGTAAAGGGCTGTGCGTGTATGTTTACCAATTTTGCTTTTTTCGCAAGCGGTTTGAATAATTCCTGGTTTACCTAAGCTAAAAAGTTTTTGATCGGCAACTTGACAAGCTTCTTCATAATTACCGAAAAAGGCTTTGATGTCGTGACGTATTTCTGGTGCTAGTTTTTGCCATGCGGGGCGTTGATCAAAGTGGGTGAGAGCAAGGTAAACTTGAATATCTAATGAACGACGATAGGCGATCGCATCCCATTCGACTTCATCGGTAGCTTGCAAAACTACGGCAAAGGCCCGGCGAAAGTTACCAAATTCGCTAAGTAATTCTTGTTCATTGGCTAGTTCACCTTTTACAGGCAGTCTGCCACGTTTGGTAAAAAAGGCCATCAATGGTTCGAGTTGTTGTTGATAGTCTTCAAACCGTTTGGTGGGGATGCGGATTCGTGGGGTGGAAGTGCGAGAAAAGAAGCGGATAGCTTTGTAGTTTTCTTTTTCGGCTTCATCACGAAAAACAAAGTAAACTCCTAGTGCCACTGGCACCGCATCTACATTTAAGACTTCATCAATGTAAGTTTTGAGTTCTTCTTGTTGGTAATATTTCTGGAAGGTATTACGGCGAGTGACGATACCGTCGTTATAAGCTAGTTGAGTTTTGCTAGGAGCGTTAATTAGTATTTGAGCTGCGACAATTAAGACTTGACGTGTGAGTTCCCAGGCTTTGATTAGGCTTTGACGGCGTTCTTGGGTGTCTTCGATGACGTTGAGAACGTAACCTAAATTGACGACATCAGCAGGGATGATTGATGTATCAGGGTAGTAGTAAGGATCCCAACCTGCACTGGTGTAGCCTAAGTTGGCTACTCGTTGCACATCACCGCCATAGCCACAACCGTAGTCAAAAAAAGTGGTGTCTTGATGCAGGATTGCCGATTCTATCGCCAATTTTACAGGACGAGAGATGTCAGTGCGAGCGATCGCAGCTCTGTGACGCTCGATTTCTAGCGTTTCGGACATAAGGATAATTCGTAATGACGCTCGAGGACTCGCTCTAAGCTAAGCTATGCCGCAGGCTTTACGCTGCGAAGCGCGTAATTCGTAATTCGTAATTTTTGAGTACATCCTATTTTTTCGCCTATTACCTTATAAGGAAAATGCCGAAAACCCTTGACAAACAGCAACGTAGTTGCGTTTTTCGGACTTCAGGCGAGGGATGAAGGCGCTTAGGGGGCGTTTAGGCCTGAGTCAATATATAGTACAATTGAACTCAACAGGAACGGTAATTAACCTGTATAAAAACCTAGCTGCCTCACGGCAATCTGCACCTTGACAATTGAAGATATGGCGTTCTATTCCATAGTTCTAGTTCCTTCCCAGGAATAGGTAAAATCTTCATAGGAACTAGACAATCAGAATTTAAATCAAACAAATTTTGGAATATCCAACTACCGAGGGGCACTCGGAAAGTCAACGCTTGGGAGCCAGTGCGTTGGGCGGCTTTGCCGACTTGAAGCAAATGGCGTGGAGAGAACCACCTCTTTTTTAGATACCGCAAGGGGTTTAATCTAAGTGGACTCGTTGAACCAAGAATCCCTGTGGCTTTAGCCCAGGGAGTGTCAAATCCTTTCAATCTTTAATCGCTAGTGCAATTAAATCTTCAATTTTCTTGATATTTGGATCGCCTGCTAAGTAACCAATGCCGCGATGTAGGTGTAGGCGAAATTGGGTGGCGAGGGTTTCTTTATCGGTGGGGTAGCCGTCATTATGACAGCGTTGCTTGAGCGCGAGGAGGAGAATATCGGACATTTCACCGCCGAAGATGCGCCAAATCATTTCGACGTTGCTGTCTTGAGGAATGGGTACGGGGGAGGGTGGTGTTGGTTCTGCTAGGGAACGGCAAAATGCCCAACGACAGAGGATGTTCCATTGGTCGATTTTGGTGTTGCGTTTGAGTTTAAGGAGTTGGTCTTTGGCTGTTTGGGATAGTTTAATTCTTTCGATTGGGGATTCCATGGTTCAAGGATAATTGAGATAGTTTTCACTTATAAACCTAAACAGTAGCGAACCGTAGTTTCAACTTCAAGCATCTTGGAGTCAGAAATATTGCCAGTTGCGTCAGCAGGAAAGCGATTTGGATCTAAAGAACGAATCTGAAAACATAAAAATACTGTTTCTATTAACAATCCAGTATCACTTGGAGATAATCGTATATTAGTTGGATAATCACGCTTAATATTTGTTCCTTTCGTGCCTACAACTACAGTCACAACCAAAGGTAATTGGTTGATAGCATCTATAGATAAAACTAAAACTGGTCGTGTTCCGGCTTGTTCTCGTCCCTGTGCTGGATTAAGATTAACAAAATAAATTTGTCTTCTTTCAATACTCACAATCTTTCTAAACCATCCATTTCTGTAATACTAAATTCATGATTGATAGAGACAATTTCTGATTGTATTTCTAAATCAATAGCCATTGTAGCTAGTTGTTCATTCATATATTCAACATTAGTAAAATTATTTGATATTTGCTTCTTCTCTTCCATTTGTCTTGTGATACGTTCTAAGAGCCATTCTAGTTCTTCTATTGACAGAGTACGTAGATCGCGCTCTATTTTTTGTAAATGTGGTGATATCATAATTACCTATCTACTTTCCAACGGTCGTTAGATATATTGTAAATACTTAAGCTTAAACAAATTGCGTAGACGCGCAGCAGTGAGGCAGTCGCAGTCCTGGCGGTTTCCGTCGGTTGTGAACTGCCGAACCCGAAGGGCTTGTCATTAGACATCGCTAACTAAACTATATCTATTACCAAAAATACTGATTTTCTATCACTGTTGTTTGGCGGGTAGAGGAGTCGTATTTGAGGAGGTATTCGCGGGCGATCGCTTCATTCTTTCGCAGTGTTTCTACTTCTTTTTTACCGATTTCGGTGTCGGTGGAAAGTAAGATTACTTGATGGCTAGCGGATGGAAAGTAACGTTCAACTAAGTTGCTGCGGTGGGAGGAGTCGAGTCTGCCTAGTGGCGTGTCAATGGCTACTGGAAGGCGGTGTCCAGAGACTCTGGCTAAACCCCAGAGGAAAGCGATCGCTAGTAGTTGTTTTTCGCCAGCCGAGAGACGATGTTTAGGGACAAGTTGACCATTTAAGTCATAAAGTGAGAGGCTAAAGGTGTTGGTGTCGATAACAACACGATGCACTAAGTCAGATTTGTGCAGCAAGTAGCGAAAGCATTCCGTAACTTCAATTTCTAGTTTATTTAGTTTTCTGAGGGTTAATTTTTCGCGGAAAACTTTTAATGTATCTTGAACTTTAGCAGCAGCCGCAATAATATGTTCGTAATTTTTACGGTCAAGATTTTCATCAGTATATTTTTGTAAGTTCTTTTTGATATTTGTAATCTCAATATTCAATTCATCACAGTGGCGTTTGGCGACTTCGCTAGCAGCCTTGATTTTAGTCACTTTATCTTGTGCTGTTTCTAGAGCATCAACTAATTGTTTATAAGCTTCAGGTTCAGCCGCCGTTTGGATTTGTCTGTCCAGCGTAATTATTTCTTCTTCTTTAGTTTTCAGAATTTTTAATTGCTGCTTAGTAATATTTTTAAAATTTTGTAGATAGTAGAAAATATTACCCAATTGACTCAAAGTTTCCGCATCAGCTAATAACCAAGATTCTTCCGCTTGCAGAAAACTTGCTCGCAATGTTTCTTCATCTTGCTCTAAAAATACTTTGATTTTTTCTACTTGTTCATCTGAAATTCCAACTTGATTAATCCAACTAAGTAAACGTTTATCTCGCTCAAATAATAAATCACTGGCTACTTGTGCCTGTTGAATGCGAAACTCTGTTTCTCCCTGTCGTTGTGCTTGGGTAAGTAGATTTTCAATCAAAGCTAGGGGTAAAATATCCGCTGCTAATTCACACATTCCCTGACGTGCTTGTTCTACCTCAGCATTTTTTTGCTTTTGCTGTAATCCTAGTTGATTCCGTTCAGCCGCAATTTTACCACCTTCAGAAACGAATTTATCAAACTTTTCTTGCTTTTCTTTTTCGGACTTTTGTAACTCTATTTTTAATTTTTCTTGTTGATTATTAGTTATTTCATATTCATTTTGTTGCTGTTTGAGTTTCTCTTCAATTTCCTCTAAATCTGCTAAATCTTTAGTATCGGCAAGTTCTTTACGTTTGCGATTAGCTAAAATCTCTATATCAATCGCCAAACGTTCCGCCAACTCTAAACCTAAAAGTCCGCGAATAGCGTCTACCACAACTACTGGAGGTTCATCTTGGTCTGCTAGTTCTTTAACCTGTTCACCATCAAAGAGAAATAAATTAGAAATTCCTAAAGGAAGGAGATTTTCAATATAATCGTCCCAAGTATTAATTAAAGCATCATCACGCCAATCATCATCTTTTTCATAAATACCTAAATTATCTTTACCTTCTTTAGGATTTCTTGTCCAACTGCGGATAATTCGATATTTTACTGGTTTACTATCTTGGATGTGTTCAAATAACAATTCAATCTGGGTTTTCTCATGTGCAGGAGTTTGGCTATTAACACAT
Source organism: Desmonostoc vinosum HA7617-LM4 (assembly GCA_019359515.1). GTDB lineage: Bacteria > Cyanobacteriota > Cyanobacteriia > Cyanobacteriales > Nostocaceae > Desmonostoc > Desmonostoc vinosum. Next base: position 11,887 of record JAHHHC010000048.1, read on the forward strand.
TGACTAAGAAAATCAGGATAACTTAAATTGCCGCGAGTAGAACATTGAGCGCGATGTCCATAAAGTGCAAGACGAATGGCATCCATTAAGGTTGTTTTCCCACCGCCATTCATCCCACCTAAGAGGATAATCGGACAAGAATTTTCTTCATCAATTTTTGGATCAAGGTTGATAATTTGACGACCGCTATATGGGCCAAAGTATTGTAGAACAAGTTCAAGAAATATCATTAATTTTATTTCGGTTTTTTATAATATTAGGCGAATATAATTCGCAGCTATACAGGCAAAGTCCGCCTTCGCGGACTGTTAACACAATTTATTGGCTAGGTGAAAGCGAATTATATTCGCCAGGTTTTCGTAGGGTGTGCATTGCTCACCCTACCACATTTTTCATGAGTTGAATTATGGTCAATTTGTCAGAATATAGCGAGTTAAAATACTCATCACTTCGCCAGGGTTAGAACTAGGTAATAGAGGACTCCATTCATTAACTTGAGCAAAACCGAGTTTGTAGAGAGTCAGAATTGTACTGTTGACACCTGTTTTAGAACCAAAAATCACCACTTTTACAGGTTCTCTGTTTGGTGTTGTTTCAGTAGGAGTGGTGGGGGAAACAGACAGCGTAGGAGTTGGAAAAATATCTGTTAGAAAGCTTGTAGCCATTGGAATTTACCCATTTGCTAGTAAGATGTGGTGTTACCTATCGGTAACTTCACTATCTTACACCCTTTGTTACCGATGGGTAACATTTACTTGGTTATGAGCCTTTGACACAATCAAAGGCATGGGAAAAGCAGGAAAAGCATTGAAACGGGTGTTGGAAACTTATGGTATTAGTCAAAATCACTTAGCAGTGACAATGGGAACAGGAAGACCAAACATTCACCGCTGGGTGAATGAAATTAGAGATCCTGTTGCTGATACAGTGCTAGAGATTCGCGATGCGCTGAAAAAAATTAATCCAGTGGCGGCGCAAGAGTTTATCAAACTGTACTTGGAGGACTCTACAGAGAACGACGAACAACTCTAGTACATCACAGTGTTATAAAACAGTGTCTATGCGCGAAACAAAAAAAGATTTATGCAACAGGTCTAGGAATTACGAATTACGAATTACGAATTACTATTTTGAAATTTTATGCTTCCCCAAGATGACTGTTTACCACTTTCACTATCACCTTCATCCACAGCATCCCCCAAAGTTAGCTGCTTGACCTTTTCAACATCGCCTTTATCAATAGCTGTTTTCAAATCTCGCTTTAAGTGAGCATTTTTAATAGCTTCCTCTTGAGAACGCGAACTTGTGCTAAAGCATTTCTCTAGGGTGTCGTATATTCCCACGCGACGAGTCATTTTGCGGTACTGGCGTTCCGTATCTAATAGCTTTGCCATGAGTTCTAAATGCATAGCATCGCCTTCGCAGATTTCTTCTAGTACAGTCCATTCATCGCTACCGAGTAGACTATAGCCAGCACCGGGGCGGGGGTCTTGGAATTCTTCTTTTGTCACTTCTTGATAAATGCGAGGTAAACTGTCATCAAACTCATGTTTTTCTTCGAGCCAAATACGCCGAATTTCGCTTAGTTCTTCTAGAGTTATTAGAGTAATGTCGCGCATATTTTCTGGCGCTGTTTGACGGATTTGTGTTTGGGCTTCTAAGACTCGTCTTAACAAATGTTCCCGCCAAGATTTGATATATGGGCCTGGTATTGGTTCAATAGAAATTTCTCCTTCTAAATTGCGTTCAAATAGTTGAACTTCTCCCCAAATGCGGCGAAAGTCTCTTTTGTCGCGATCATCTCTGATATCTAATTTATTACGTATGTCGAGTAGAGGTTGCATCCATTCTTTCTCTTCGTCATTTTGGATCATCGCCTCCATCGATTTATCTTGATTGACTAGTGTGCAAACCCAGCAACCAAATCGGGAATCACCACAACTAGGAGTAGAAGTATCAACAACCAAGGGGCATTCATTATCTGCTGTTGCACCTCGATACATATTAAATAATTCTTTATTACTTCTTCCCCAAGCATTTTCATACTGGTTAAGGTAAATCCAAACTTCATTGTTACTCCAATCTTCAATGGGTGTATAAATTAGAGAGTTAGGTAAACTCGCATTAGGGCTGAGGCGATCGCGCACTCTACGAATTTGATGTTTTTCCATCGTGGCAGCACGTTTTGCGCTCTCAGCTTTGCGAGTACCTAAAACAAGAATTGTTTCCCCATTTGCTCGAACCATTTCACGAATGAAGTAGTTAGCGGGATTAATTTTCAAGCGCTGGGTACACCAACGAAATTGGTTGCGTGGGGCTGGGTAGCCTTTGCCAATCAGGTTTACCCAAAATGTGTCTTTAACTATAGGTTGAAGTAGATGGGGTTTAACAGGCATTCCTTGTTCTTCAGCCGCATACTTTAGCTGTTCCAAAGATTTACGTACCCAAGTAGACACAATAGGATTTTCTACCAGAGTATTAGTCGTAATTACATGGATTGTTTTAGTTCGTTTTTCTTTAGGCAGAGTGGCGATCGCATTCCAGACTAGCTGTAATGTTGCAGTAGAATCTTTTCCCCACGAAACTCCTAATACCCAAGGGATTTGATCTGAGCAGTATAACTCTTGGATTTCTTTGGTAAGATTCTCTATGTCTTCTACTAACTCTGCAACTGTACGTGCTTGCTGACTTTTATTATATGGCTGTTTTGCTGTAGCCATTTTTCCTTATCCTATCTAGACATGGGTTTAAGTTGCCCTTGTAATCTTAACTGCAAAGGGAACCTTTGTATTGTAAAGGGTATAATTTTTAAAAACTTGGTTATACTAACTAAATTTTATAGAAAATTAATTTGTGTCAAATTCTTCAGTTTTCAAAAACCATTATGAAAGATAGTGCATCTGACGCAACGACTGACATCGCTAAAGAATATCTGGAACGGGAAACTAAGGATAAACAGGTACTGGCCTTGCTGCTAGAGAAGTTTCTGGGAAAAAAGGATCAGATTCTTGTTCAAAAAACAGAGATGGGCGGTACTGAGGCTTATGTTGGTTCTGTCACCTTGGAATGGTTTGCAGGTCGTGTTCACTTTGCCTCTGGTTTACCGTTGCTTCAGAAAAAGTACAACCCACAAACCGATAACGTCGAAATTGACGCAGATAGCATCGATGAAATTCAGCAGCGTCCTCTTGACTGGTCACGTCAAGCTGCTTTGGTACAGTATTTAGCTGCTAGGAAGAACCATAAATTTCCCGCTGTGCTTGTAGTTATTAATCAAGCGTGGGTAGATAATCTCAAAGCTGCTGAGTGGGACAGTGAAGGCATAGCTTTAAAATCTACGACAGATTTCACGCCTCTAGATAAAGACGGTAAAGTTGGTTTACTCAATATTTCTGAAGAAGATGTGACCATTTATGCATTGGACGGTCAACATCGGTTGATGGGCGTACAGGGACTCATGGAATTGCTCAAAACTGGTAAACTCCAACGTTATAAAAAAGATAAAACTGCTGATGATTCTGTCATTACTATTAATGAGTTGACAAATCAATATCAAATAGATTCTGCTGAGTTGCAAAGCTTGCCAAAGGAAAGAATTGGTATTGAGTTCATTTGTGCAGTTGGGGCGGGAGAAACCCGTACTGAGGCTAGGCGGCGGGTAAGGTCTATTTTTGTGCATGTCAACTTGATGGCTGCACCCTTGACTAAAGGCCAGTTAGCACAACTGAATGAAGACGACGGTTTTTCGATTGTTGCCAGAAAAATCGCGGTTACGCATCCACTTTTAGAACAACAGCACAACCGTAACCCTCGCGTTAATTGGAATAGTGCGACGGTGGCAAGTAATTCTACTGTTTTAACAACGTTGCAAGCTTTACAAGATATGTCGGAACGATATTTGAGGCAAAGGTTCCCTCACTGGAAACCCTCTGATAAAGGTTTAATTCCTATGCGACCAGAAGATGACGAACTTGAGCAAGGAATTGAGGAATTTAGACAGCTATTTGATTATTTAGCTAGTTTTCCTAGTTATAAACTGCTTGAAGATGAGGATACACCTGCTTTGCGACGCTTCAGCTTTGAAAAGGAAGGCGGTGAAGGAAATATGCTGTTTCGTCCTGTTGGTCAAGTAGCACTAGCTCAAGCTTTGGGAATTTTGGTTTTCAAAAAAGGTTTTTCGCTAGCAGATATCTTTAAGAAACTGCGGAAGTTCGACCAACAAGGCGGCTTTAGCGGCATGGAGTATCCTCAATCTCTCTGGTATGGGGTTTTGTATGACCCAAATAAAAAGCGGGTGCAGGTTGCTGGACGAGAACTGGCGGCGAAGTTACTAATTTACATTTTAGGTGGAATTCAGGATCAAATGGAACGTGCTGAACTTCGTAAGGCTTTAGCTAATGCTAGAACTGTAGAAAATAAAACAATTAGTTTTGATGGTAAGTTTGTTGAACCGAAAGCTGTAGGGCTTCCACTTATTCTGTAACTGCTAATTATTGCATCCCCCTAGGATAAAATATTATGCTACCCTGATACTTAATGTATAAAGGGAGTCTACTCCGTGGCATGGTTACATGACAATAATTCTGTGCAACAGCTAAGTGAAAACGTTGTTTTGTATGATTTAGCACAAATGCGTGGAAATAGCGCTGTTTTAAACCGCATCCCTAATAATATCAGTGGTGTATATGCTTGGTATCGTCGTTTTGAGATTGATCATAATGCAATAAATGATCCTGAAACCTTTGTTAACTATATTCTTAAAGAACTTTGTAAGGAGCATTCGGCTCCCAGAGAAACAAAACTTCCTCCAGCACATAGGATAAAACTTCAACCTGAGACTTCATTTTCTAAAGAGAGGTTACTGACAGAGTTAGCTGCCGATTCATGTTTTCGTCAACTGCTTTTTATGCTCCTGAACAATTCCCTAATATTTCAGCAGCCACTATATATAGGAAAAGCAACTAACTTATACTATCGAATTCGTAGCCATCTTAGTGAAGGTAGCATTCTACGCGAAAGACTAGCATCTGCTGGGCATAGAATTAATCGATGCAGGCTTCTAATCATTCACACTTCATATAGCGATTCAAGCATTTACCCAACTGGTTTCAATGAAACCGATGAATTGGAGAATCAAGTTGATGAATACTCTGAATGCTCTGAACTTGCTTCAGACAAACTAATTGAAGATATATTATCTAGGTTATTTCTTCCATCATTTACTCTTAGGTACGGTTAACACAAAATGCTTATATTCTCAAACAATGAAGGAAAAGCAAGATTCAATAAACCTCTATATGGGTTAACTGGAATATACACATTATCAGAGGGAATAGCACTTCCCTACTTCCTTTCGTTGATGGAAATTAACCGTGCTATTGATGAGCTTAAGATTGCTGAACAAATTCCCGCTTCACTTGATACTAAATGGTCTTTAAAAGAACTTTTCCAAAGAGAAATTGATGAAAAGAGAGTGGAAAATGAGATTGTTAAAGGCTACCTTTTAGATCCGAAGAAGCTTAAGTTTTTCAATGCAATTACTATTGTATTGATGCCGAAGGGAGCAGATGGCAAAATCCAGGATGATTTCGATGATTCTACAAATATCGATCCTCCTCCTATTCCTTGGGATGGTACTGATCCTGATGATGGACAATGGAATAACCCACAAACAAAGGTTGCAAACTTTGGTGGTGTTCAATTCGTTTCTTATGGACTCTCTGCTCGACTTCGGTGGGATGAAGATCGAGTATTGGCAGTAGCAGTAGATGGACAACACCGTCTTTGGGCACTCCGAACTTTTCGTGAAGATCAAAAGTTTCGGGGTGGAACTCTCCGTACAGTGGAACAACAAACTAAAATTCCAGTCTTGTTCGTTTTACTTCATCCTGGTAGTGGTTTTCAGAATGTTCAGAGCGAAGCAGACTATTCCATTCGCGGAATTGCTCGTGAATTATTTACTGATTTGAATAAAAATGCTAAGACAGTGGATAAGGCTAGAGAGCTAATCCTGGATGATAAGAGTCTTAGCGCCCAATGTGTCAGAACATTACTGACTAAAAGTACAGCTCAAGATGCGAGAGATAGACTGCCTTTATCTCTCATACGCTGGCAGGAAAATTTAAACCGATTTGATAGTTCATACTACTTAAATTCACTAGTTCATTTAGATTTGTTAGTTTCGGCGATATTGGATCTAAAACCACCACGCGATCCAATGGAAAAGAAGTATGTTTTCGATTTCATCGACAGCATTGACTCTGCACTTGGCATCAATGATGGGGAAATTCATTATGAAGGGCGTTCTCTTAAAGAATATTATATAGAAGATTATTGTGATGAAGATGGAGAACCTGTTACACCATTTACAAGAATACCAGAGAATTATCTCAATTCGGCAATAGAAGGTTTTAAAGTAAATTTTCGTCCCTGGATGCTTAAACTTTTACTAGATTTTAAACCATACCGTGAATTACTCGGATATGCACGAGAGCATGATTTAATTGAGGGAACTTTTGGTAAGTTTCAAGCTCAAACCAGTAAACATAAAGGGATCATTAGGGAGCAAGAGATTGCTAGAGATAGTGATTGGAACAAACGGGAAATACTAGCTCATCAAGATTATATTGCTAGTATTAAAGACAATCAGTGGGCTTTTAAGGCTATATTCCAGAAGGCTATGATTCGTTTAGGGAAAATAGTAGAATTTGACTATAAAGATAAAGGTACAAACTTAGGTAATATAAATGATGTTCTGAAATTCTTAGATAGGTTATATGATAAAAATATTCTTAGAGTTGATGCTCCCTTGCCAGATTACTCATTGCGTCTATGGACATTTGTAGCTACAAACCCTGGAAACGAAAAAATCAAGGTCAACAAAGCAGTAGAAGATAGAATATTTTCCTTATTATCCTTGTGGTACTTCGGCTCTCAAAAAATGGAAATCGATACTGCCAATGGTTATCAAATTTTGTCGAGACGAAAGCTACTAAACTTCTTTGGCGCAGATATAAACAAAGCTCAATGGCCTGGTTGTACTGATGCTCATAAAATATTATACAAAGGTTTTGATAATGTTACCTTTTATGGTAGAGAACATGAAAAAATAAATAATAAGCAAAAAGAAGAAATGGTTCGTGATAGATTCTCTGCTTTGCTTGCTGCTGGTTTACCAGAATTACATAATCAACCTTCCGTTTCTATACACTTGGAAGAAGATGAACTTGATTCGGAATAATGATAAATACAAATACACAGTATTATTAAAGTGTCAAATAAACTGAAGTAAAATTAAGAAAGGAATTTGCTGAGATCAAATTCCTCCACTTCTGCGTAATCTTGAAATCTTTCAGAACTAAGAATTAATAGTAGTCTCTCCGAATAGTCTACTGCTCCCCGTAGTTCATTTTGCAGAATTTCTAGTCCGCCATTTGCATACTCTTCAAAAATATGAATCCGTTGTTCGTCAGCTATATCAGCATCACTAAGAATCTTAATATCTTCTGTTTCGGTAATAGCTAATAAATTAATTAATAGAGCAAAGCTGTTAGAAAAATAATCCTGCCGCAGTGGTGATAAATCTTTAGCAGTTACTTCCAAAGGAACGCGCTTTTTATGTTTAACACCTAACGCTGCTGCAAACACCATCACTTCTACATAGGTTTGAAAAGGCCCTGTTGTGTCCTTTGATGCTACTAGCTCTTTCACTAACTCAGCCTTATCTTTGGCAACCCTGATTCTGTTTGCAGCCATGATCTCAATATCTACTTTGTTGCCATTTTAACCGAAAGCGAAAAGCGATCGCACTCTCTAAATTGCTAAAAACTGATACTTATTCGGAGTGACTGACAGAATCAGCGAGGATATACTAGCTTTACGATAAGTTTACTTTTGTGTATATTTACACAGTCAATTCAAATCATTAAAGATAACTTGCGTAATTTCTCGTAATCAATATCAGAGTTGAATGTATGAGTGAAAATGAAAAGCAAGGTAATTTTTGGAGTACTTTACCTGGAATCATTACGGCAGCAACTGGTATAATCACAGCCATAGGTGGATTGATTGCCAGTCTTCACACAGCTGGTCTTTTTTCTAGTCAAAATACTCAGGCTTCATCTGCAAATCCACCACAGGCTCAAACTAATACTTCTAGTTGTACTCAACAGACAAGTAGTGGAAATTTTGAAGTAAAAGCTTACAATCAAAATGGTTGTAAATTTAAGGTTTTAAATAATAAAAACAAAATAAAAGTACACTTTCATGCTAATGGGCAATGGGCTGTGGGAAAAGCAAACAATGGATATGAAGATGTCACAGCCGAAGGTTATACAAGAGAAATTGATGAATCTACGAAAAAGCAGTTAAAGTGTCCAGATCAGATATTAGGAGCATTAATATACATACGCAAAGGAAAATGCTACCACGCTGGTGAAAATATGGTTTTACCCTTGGAAGCAGACGAAGAAATTGATTTTTATATTAATGATCATGCTGAGGGTTATGATGATAATCGAGGTATTCTTAAAGTTAACTGGGATATAGTTAACTAAATGGGAATGGGGAAAGATATGTTTTTATGCCCTTGTTGTATTGCTTTTACATAAGAGGATATTTTAAAAGTTTTAGGCGATAGAATTCGCTCCTACACAAAGCTTAGTCTGCCTCCGCAGACTAACATAAAATCAAAGCTATTAAACCCACGGAGGTGGGTTTTGTCTGCGTAGCTGTGATTTCTAATCGCCAGAGCTTACCAATCACGTTCAACTTCGAGAATTTCACTATACTCAAACTCGTTGGGGCTTTGTTTTACCAAAGGATATCTTTCTCTATCTAACTCAATATAATCCTGTTCACAATCTGGTTTAGAGGAATAGTAGGTAAGCACATATTCTCTACCAATTCTATCTATCATTTCTTCTTCTACTTCACCTCGCCATTGAGTTTTAGTTACCAGCACTATCAACTGATTTGCTAATTTGGGAATTGTCTTAGCTATTCGCCGCCGATAAATTTCATCCAAGCTACCGAAAGGCGAGTCCATAATAATTGGGAAGGTGCTACTATCTGGTAGCATCAGCATTTTTCGTTTTTCACTCCATTCTCTAACTCTGTCAACGATGCTGGCAATAAATGATAAGCTGAGGATTTGATTTTCACCTGTGGAAGCTGCAACGGATGCTTCTATACCTGCTGTATTTTCTACTAAGGTGAGTTCATATTTTTCGCTAATTTTAGGAATGTATGGAGTAAAGGAAATTTCGGTGAAGATTTCTTGTACTCGTTTCTCTAATTGCAGACGAAATTGCTTTTCTTGGCGATTTTTGACTTCTGTTAACCGTTCAATTGCATCTTGAGTAGCGCTAATTCTTCGTTGTGCCAATACTTGCTTTTCTTCATTTAGTTTTTGCTTGGCTATTTGTTTACTCAAGGTATCGAGTTCAGCTTTGAGATGAGAGATTTGCTGTTGATTTGCACCCTGTTCTCTATTTAATTCATCGATTTTACTTTCAATCTCATCGAAGCGTTTTTGTAAACTGCTAATTTCTTCATTAGCATCTTTTCGCAATCTTTCTTGAATGTTATCTAATTCGCTTTCTGTTTGAGAGATTGTCTGCCGTAACTGATTAATTCTTGCTTGCTCTTTGTCAATCTCTTCCCAAAATGCCGTTGCTTGTTTATCAATTTCATCTACTTGAGTGCTGATCCTAATTGCAGTTTCTTCTACTACTGATGAACCTGCTCTATCTAACCAGGTTTTTACATGTTCATGAGAATGACTGCCTTGGTGTAGTTCTGTACCACAAATGCAGCGGTTAGATTTAATTAATTCATCAACAAATTCTCGTGAAATTCCCGGATTTAACTCTCCTTTCTCTTTTAGGTTAGTGATAATTGCTCGAAATTGTGCTGTGGTTTCCGACAGCAATACGGTGTATCCCCGCGCCGAGATAACTTTTTTTAGTTCTTCTCTAGTTTGTCTGAGGTTTTCTTGATTTGATTTTTTGAGATTTTCTAATTCTTGCCTTCTTTCTTGTAATTCTTTGGCTGCACTCAGTTCTCGTAATCTTTGACTTGTTTCTTTTTTAAAAGTTTGTTGATATTCTAGTTCTTGTTTGATTTCACTTTGTCGCTGATTGATTCTGGCAATCTCTTGATCTATTTTTTCTTGCTGTCGTAGCAACTGTTTGATTTCTGAGTCGCCAATGGCTTTTAATTCGTTTTCTAAAGTTTTCTTCGTTTCACCTAGATGTTTAATGGAACGATTGATGACTTCTACGCCTAAGAGCATTTTAGTAGCTTCGGCAATTTCTGCTTTCTTGTCGGAACGCACAATTTGTTCGATGCGCTCTCCATCAAAGAAAAAATATTGATGCAAACTACCCGGTAAAATTTGATTAATTATATCCTCTGGTTGTTGCGGTGGGAAGTACCATTTACCGTCATCACCACCTACCCACATGGTTAATTGGGTTTTGCTGGCTTCAAAATCGCTTTCGTTTTTATAAACCTTACAAGAGCGCTTTACTCGGTAGCGTTTACTATCATGTTCCCATGCTACTTCTACCCAACATTCTATAGCTTGTCTTTTTTGAGCTTCTGCGATCGCTCGTTTATTTACTAACTGTTCTGTTGACGCAAATGCTGCACTAAATTTCTCATATAATACCCAAGTGAATGCATTTAGTAAACTGGTTTTTCCCGCCCCGTTATTGCCATGAATAATCGTTGTGTTTTGAGCATCCCCGCCCGCTAGGACGATTTCTGGTGTTGTGCCATAAAATGAGCGAAAGTTGCACAGCTTAATTGAAGTCAGTTTCATCGTACTGCTTCCTTCACAATTAACAAAATATCATCGTTGATTGGGCTGTTACTTCTCTTATCCAGCCTACTTTTTTCCAGTTGCCATACCCGTTCAATAATTTGCCGCACTTCTGGTGAAGCACTAGTAATTGGCTCCTGCACATCATCGATATTTAGTTCTTGCGACATCTTGGTTTTTAAATAGATTTTTTCTCTATCTTAACCTTCTTCACAGTTGGAATAACACCTGCATATCACTGTTATGCTTATCTTTATTTATCGTCAACTGTAACTTTAAATTGTCAAATCTTTTTGGAAAAATTGCTTTATTTTTACAATATTTCCTGATATTATAATTGCATAAGTTATTTTTTTAATCATGGGGTGTTTGCGCCTTTAAAAATTTTGCAACTATCCTCATTATGATTAAGATTACTTAATTATTTCATACAATCGGCCCTACTGCTAGAATATCAATAAAAAATTTACAAAAATCCTCCCATTACTCTCCGCGTCTCTGCGCGGCAGTCGCTACAACGGGGGGAATCCCGACGCGAGTTGTTCATGGGGGAAACCCCCAAGACCACACTCGCTCCGCAACGCGCTGCCTTGCCTCTGCGTGAAAATATTTCCCCTATCAAACATCCAACAACCCATACCGCTTTTGTAAAGCTAATAACTTCATCCTCGCTTCCCCAGCATTATCAGCTAAATCGGCAAATTCCACAAAGCGCCGCAATTCTTTTCTTAACAGATTGCGTTCAACCTCTATAGTTTCCCGATCCAAATCTGGTGGTAAAACAATCATGTCAAATATAGTCGCCCTTTCCTTACCTGGGTGAGGGCGTAAAACTCGTCCTCGCCGTTGGATAAACTGACGGGGATTACCAGAACTTGATAAAATCACCGCAGTTTGAATTGCAGGAATATCAACACCTTCATCTAAACAACGAATTGCCACCAAACCTTGCAATTCACCACTCTCAAATTGACGGCGTAAAGTTTCCCGTTCTGCTAGAGAAGTTTGCGCCGTATAAGTACTTACCTTATACCCCAATTCCACCCCAAGAATTTTGGCAACAGCTTTGAGTTGACGTAACGATGAACGCCCTCCAACTTCTTGTGAACCATCACTACAATAGAAAAGTGTATGAGTGGTTTCACGTCGAGTCACCATAACTTTTCGCAAAGCATTTAATTTATTTTCAGCTGTACCAATTAATCTGGCACGTTGCATTAACAAAGGCTTTAAATCTTCATTGTCTTCAAAGTATCCCGATTCGCCATTTTTTTGTTCTCGAAATAACAGCGATCGCCCGATCTTTTTTGTTAACTTTAAATAAGCAATACTTTCAGCTTCAGTTAATTCCACCAGAACCGGATAATACAAATAATGTACCAAAGCACCTTGAGCGATCGCATCCCTTAAAGTGAACTCTGGTTGCAGAACTTGGCCGAAATAACCAAATAGAGATTGAGTGCCATCGTCATCAAAATACCTTTGGGGCGTAGCAGACAAAGCCAGTCGCAACCCCACGCCGCGTGGTAAGCTTTCCTCTAATTTGGGTGCCCCTAAGTTGTGGGCTTCATCGCCAATAATTAAAGTCTTGGCAGGAAAATACTTGAGTTGCGACTGAAAGCCATCGCCAATTAATGTGGAATTGGTGGTAATTACCGTGACAAACCTTTGAGAATCAGAATGCAGATTGTAAATTTGAGTAGAAAGTTGACTTTGCCAGGTATATAAATTCTCAAAAGCTAAAATCGGCTGTAAATTAAACTTTTGACATTCTCGTGCCCATTGAGTGACAAGATGACGGTAAGGACAGACTACCAACAAGACTTGCAAGTTAATCTGTTGGTATAATTCACAAGCGATCGCTAATGCTGTAATTGTCTTACCACTACCAGTCGCCATTTTTAGCGTTCCTCTACCGTTGTTAGCAAACCAGCTAGTGATAGCTTGTCGCTGATACTGACGCAATTGCAGAGATAGAGGCATTCTTGGGCAGCCTGGTAATGGTTGCCGAGTTTGATAACTACCCTTACCTTCCCTGACAAATGGGATCTTCAGTCTGAAAGTAGGCAGTTGCTGCACTGGATTTGATGTCAGGTACATAAATCAACAACGGTAGTGATGAACCCTAAAATTTACATATCATGTCCGCTTGAAGACTTATGATATGGACTGACACGGAGACGGAAAGACGCGGGGACGCAAAGACATTTGAATAATCAGCGATTAGCTGCACATGACATCAACACTCAAGAATTATTCTCTTCCCCATTCCCCAGTACCCCCATTCCTCAGTTATAACCACGCCAAACACCAACTAGAGAACCTTGCACCTGTACTTGCATGGCGTTGACTTCAATGGGATTATACTTGGGGTTGGCAGGCTTGAGGGTGACGCGATCGCCGCTGCGATAAAAACGTTTTAATGTAGTACCATAGCCATCAACTCTGGCTGCAACAATCGTGCCATTCTTGAGATAATCTGGTTCTGGTACTGGAAGTAAGAAAACCAAATCTCCATCGGCAATTAAATCCTCAATCATACTGTCGCCAGCTACCCGCAAGGCGTAGGTTTGGGGAGGTAGTGAGAAATTAGAAAAGTCTAAATGATCTACAGCATCATTAAAAGGTTCAATTAAACCACCAGCAGCAATTGCCCCTAAAATTGGTACACCTTGCTTCACAGGACGTAAAATCCGAATAGTCCGCGCTTTCCCCTCACTCCATTCTATATATCCCTTAGTCCGTAAATGTTCTAACCGACTTTGAATTGGTGCAGGTGATTTTAAGTTCATCGCTTGCATCATTTGCCGAATAGAAGGCGAATGCTGATGCATTCTGATATATTCTGCTAACCATTCGTAAAGTTCTTGTTGTGCTTCTGTTAAACGTTCCATATATTTGCCGGGAAGTAATTACAAATGTCCCTAGAACATTAGTACTACAAAAAACTTCCCATAACAAGATATAAATTAAAAAAATGAAGAGAAAAAGTTAAAACTTAAAAAGTGGGAATGGGAATTGGGAATTGGGAATTTTATGCTTTTTTACGTATCTCAGTACATAGATAGAGGTTTTGTTTAATTATTCTCTAAATTCCTAGTCCCCAGTCCCCAGTCCCCAGTCCCCAGTCCCCAGTCCCCAGTCCCCAGTCCCCAGTCCCTTTCATTCTGCACCTAAAATACTCACAAGTAAAGCTTTTTGAGCGTGCATCCGATTTTCTGCTTGTTCCCAAACTCGTGATTGAGATCCTTCAATAACTGCCTCAGTAATTTCTTCGCCGCGATGGGCTGGTAAGCAGTGTAAAACAATTGCTTTTGGGTCAGCAAGACTCAACAATTGTGCAGAAATTTGGTAAGGTTGAAAAATTGGTAAGCGATCGCCTGCTTGAGATTCTTGACCCATACTTGCCCAAACATCAGTATAAAGTACACTTGCTCCTTTTGCTGCTAATTCTGGGTCATGAGTTAATAGTACTTCAGTTTGATGATTGGCGATCGCTCTTGCTTGTTTAACAATCTCCGCATCTGGTTCATATCCCTGTGGCGTAGCGATTCTCACGTTCATTCCCGCCAAAGCACAGCCCAACATCAGAGAATTAGCGACATTATTGCCATCACCTACGTAAGTCAAAGTTAACCCAGTAAAACTACCAAAACATTCTTGAATTGTTAATAAATCAGCTAATACCTGACAAGGATGTTCTGCATCAGTTAGGGCGTTAATTACGGGAATCTTGGCATAACGAGCAAAAGTTTCTAACTCCTGCTGTGCAAAAGTGCGAATTGCCAAAATATCTAAATATCTATCTAATACTCGCGCTGTATCTTGTATTGGTTCTCCACGGCTAACTTGAGTGACATTAGGATTTAGATCAATTACCTGTCCACCCAATTGATACATAGCCACTGTGAAACTGACTCGTGTGCGAGTTGAAGCTTTGGAAAACAACAAACCCAAAACTTTATTGCAACGCAACTTTAGCTGCTGTGATTTGAGCTGAGTTGCCAATTGCAGGAGTTCATGAAGTTCTGTGGGATTAAGATCCGCCAAACCTAATAAATCTCGTCCGTTCAACGCTGCCATGCTTTGTGAATCTGTAAATAATAATTATATAATTCTGTTCCTTATTTTGACATTTGGTGAGTGCAAGTAAGACTACCCTCTTGAGAGGGTTAGCCAGTTTAAAAGAGTTTATCTGTGAGCAGACGGTAATAGATTTCGCGAACGATCATCGGTGCAAGGAACGGGATGTCCTGTGGTGTATCTAAAAGCAATGAAAGAGCGCTCTTGCACAAACAAAAGCGCCTAACACTTTTTAATTGGTTACTTACTGTGGTTGTGGCGGGTTGCCAGTTCGTCGTCTGACAATTTCGATAAATTCCTCAGAGCTTACCGTTGTCCCGTTTTGTTGAATGCGTAGCACTGCCTCATGTACTGCATCATCATCATTTCGATGTAATAGGATGTACTGTTGCAGTTCTTGCAGCGTCATTGTTGAAAAGTTCGGCTTATTCATGGATACCTCACTTTGCCATTTGGGCGTATTAGAACTTGTAGCCCATCGCCAGCCAAAATGTAAACCTCTGCCGTTCTTTTATCCAATCGCACTAAATGCACTGAGAGAAACATTTTAGTTAACTCGCTGCATACCCTGTAAGATTCTCTCATTTGTTCCCGTGTAGGAGCTTCACTTATTCCCACTCGATAGTTCCAGGCGGTTTGGAGGTAATATCATAAACTACACGATTAACGCCTTTTACCTCATTGACAATGCGATTAGAAATCACTTCCAACACATCGTAAGGTACACGCGCCCAATCAGCAGTCATGCCATCTTCACTGGTGACGATTCGTAAGACAATTGGGTAAGCGTAAGTGCGTTGATCTCCCATGACGCCGACGCTACGAATGGGTAGCAATACAGCAAAGGCTTGCCAAACATCATGGTACATACCGCGTTGGTTAATTTCTTGCCGCACAATCAAATCGGCGTCACGCAAGATATTTAAACGTTCGGCGGTGACTTCGCCTAAAATCCGAATTGCCAAACCAGGGCCTGGGAAGGGTTGCCTTTGGACAATTTCTTCTGGTAAACCAATAGAACGTCCCACTTTGCGGACTTCATCTTTAAATAGTTTCCGCAGTGGTTCTACTAGTTTAAATCGCAAGTCTTTTGGTAAGCCGCCAACATTATGATGACTTTTGATTTTCACTGCTACCCGTTCACCAGTTTGGGGATCAACATTGGTATCAGCGGATTCGATCACATCTGGATATAGAGTACCTTGAGCTAAATAGTCAAAGTGACCGAGGCGTTTTGATGTTTCTTCAAATACACGGATAAATTCGTGTCCGATGTTGCGGCGTTTTTCTTCGGGATCTGTAATCCCAGCAATCATCGTCAAGAAGCGATCGCGCGCATTAACATACTCTACAGGAATATGGAACTGTTCTTGAAACAACTTGAGTAACCTCTCTGGCTCATACTTTCGCATAAACCCTTGATCGATAAATACACAAGTTAAGTTGTCGCCGATCGCTTTATGCAGTAAGAAGGCTAAAGTAGAAGAATCTACTCCCCCAGACAGCGCTAAAAGCACCCGTTTTTCGCCAACTCTAGCGCGAATTTCCCGAATTGCCTCTTCGACAAAAGCCGCTGTTGTCCAAGTGGGTTCACAATCGCAGATGTGGTAAACAAAATTCCGAATTAGTGCCAAACCGCCAAGGGAATGTACCACCTCTGGATGGAACTGGACTCCGTAAAGCTTCTTTTGGTGATCAGCGATCGCCGCACAGGGAGTATTATCTGTATGGGCAAGTAATTCAAACCCTGGTGGCATTTGCGTCACTGAGTCGCCATGACTCATCCACATGGTAGTGCCATCTTCGACATTTGTGAGTAAATCTGTGGGATCATCTATATATAATGATGCTTTGCCGTACTCACCCCGGTCTGCTTTTGCTACTTCCCCACCTAATTGGCTTACCATCAGTTGCATACCGTAGCACACACCCAATATGGGTATTCCCAAATGCCAGATTTCTGGGTCACAATGGGGAGAGCTATTACCATAAACTGAACTTGGGCCACCGGAAAGGATAATTCCTTTGGGATTGAGTTGGCGCAAATGGGCAGATGTAGTACGATAGGACAGGACTTCTGAGTAGACTTGAGTCTCGCGGATGCGACGGGCAATCAACTCAGAATATTGAGATCCGAAATCCAAAATTACTATTAATTGGCGATTAAGTTGCCCCAAGTGTTCAAATGTCTGAGGCACCTGTTGTGTTGGTAGAGTCACCGCTGTATTCATAACGGGGGGAATGTGTCTGTATGGATAAATCGTCGCCCTGTGGTTTTAGAGTTATACCATTTTGCTGCTTGAGCAGATAATGGTATAATAGACCTTTACAGACGTGCAGTTTCGCGCATCTGTACGAGTCATGAAATTTGGCATAGCATAGATGTATTAAAACGGAAAGCTTACCTTAGAGTGGCAACTGCAAACTTATTTATTGTGATTCTTTAAGATTATTTATAATAAATTAACATAATTTTTCCATTAACAAACAAGCAGTTTTGCTCTTTACAATAATTTTGCGATCGCGGTCAAAGAGGATAGATCCACAACTCGCTGTCACGCCTTTGTCACTATGGCTTTGGATATATTCTTGGGAGCGGACATCGATAGTTTCTGCGATCGTGCTGTAAACTTGATTTACCCAATCACTACCACTTGCAGCATCTAGCGCTCTTAAATACATCAGTGCTGCTTCCGCAGTAGCGCTATTAAATACTGCTTGTATATCTGGTGACTTTAAGTCCAGCATAGCACAGTGAGCCGTCAAAATCTCCCGACGTGCATCAGCAAGGTGGTGATGAGTGTGAAAAATCCCCCCTGCCAGTTTCATCAATTTACCGTGATAGCCAAACAATAAGATTTCTTTAACATCCAGAATATCGGCTTCTACTAACATTGGGCCTAGCCAGTTAGCAGTTTTGACCAATTGGTCAGGATTAATACCGAGTTGACGCGCCAAATCTAAACCATTCTCGCCGATACAGAACACCAAACGCTCAAAACGGCTTGCTTTTTCTTGTAATTGGGCACGAAAACTGGCAAGTTGATCGGGAGTACTCAGCGGTTGTGAAATGCCCGTTGTTCCCAACAAAGAAAGACCTTCAACCACACCAAAGGCAGCATTCGAGGTACGAACAGCGAGCGATCGCCCCTCTGGTAGAATAATCGTCACCGTGATTTTTTCTTTTGATTTCAACATCCGGCGCAAGTTCTCGCACAGCAACCGTTGAGCATACCCATAAATAGCAGGCGCATCTCCTGCATTCATCTGTCTACCGATCCCCTCACCCCCCTGAATAATTATTGTCCCCTCATTCAAAGACACAAACAAATCCTTCCCCGCGTCCTCTTCCCCTCTCCACTCCACCAATGCCCACACCGGCGTATCCTTAGTTAAGTCAAGATTATCACCGGGATCACTACGGGTAATTGCCAAAGCCATACTCTGGGATAGTCCTGCTACCTGTTCAACTGGTATTTCTACTACTTGGTTTGGTTCAATTAAATCTACTGACACTACTTTTACAGCTTGACGCTTGTGTAACCAATCAAGAGCAGCAATAGCAGAAGCACAGGCAAAGACAGCAAGAGTGTATCCAGAACGAGACATTATACTAATTCGTAATTCGTAATTACATTAACTTTCAGATATTCAGACTAAGGCTGAGATGGAGAGTGAAGCTGAGTTTATTGAAGAAGACACGGAGACGTTCTGACGCAAAGACGCGGGGAGACCCCATAGCTAAAGCCAGGGGATTCAAGTAAGGAATCGATTTTTTGTGTGACCAGTGCTTCGATCTTAAGAAGGGTCGCGCTCCGCGTCTCCCCTTCCCCCCGTCTCCGCGTCTTCTTGGTCAACTATAATCCCACTTCAGATAATAAAGTCTGCATGGCTTCCCAAGAGATTCCCTGTTGAATGTAGCGGGGTGATTCGGGGTTGTAAGGACTGGCAATCCGGTCAATGCTGAGAATGTTGGCTTCATCTGGTAGGGCTGGCACATCTGCATCAAATGGTGTTGAACGCATCAAAGAACTAGAAAATCCCTTAAAAACAGCAATTTTGTCTTGCTCATCAGCAATTGCCACCGTTACAAGTAATACTTCTTGAGGACGCTTGATCGTGTATTGTTCCAGTCGCTTACCAATAGAATTCATTGTGGAATTTTGAATTTGAATCAGAGTCTAGCTACAATCACTGTTGTGTGGCTGAACGTCCCTGCTTGCTCAGCTTGACAAACACAAAATAGATTAAGTAAAGCACATAAACCACTAGAGCCATAAAGCCCAAAATACCTAAAAACCCATGCTTGGTACTGGGAGAATGAACCCACTGTTTGTATAGTAGTGGTGCTTCAAACCAAACGCGACAATAGGGAATTTGGGAGACATTTTTGGAAAAAGCACAACCTAAAAAAGGAATAAAAGCTAGTGTACCTAAGATAGAGTAAATAGTTACAGCCCAACGCCAAGAGGTGAAAACTAATTTCAAAGCCCCACTTGGCTGATACTCAATTTCATCGTTGAGATCCACCCAAAACCACAGCGAAATCGGAATTAAGATTTGAGCCATCAAGCCGGAGAGAAAGCTAATTGGATTTTGAGCAATCATTAGGTAAATAGTGATTGCTAACAAGCTAGATACTCGCCAATAAATGATTAACAGGCGTTGTATGGCTTCTGCTTTTTGGACAAAAGCCCAAATCAATAGAATTAAGGGAATAATCACCGCAAATAGTATTGCTAACCAGTAGTCAGTCCAGATAAACTGACGAAACCAAACATCATTGTTCATATTTTTTTTGAGACGAGCAAGCAACTATAGGTAAAAATACACATCAGCTATCAGCTAGCTAATATCTAATGCTTGTTTATACAGCCCTACTGAGAATAACAACATCAGGGTTAGTCTCAATATTAGAGCCAAATTTAATACTAGTAATAATTTTTATCAGGTTGATACATCTCATTTATTGGGCAAAAAACAAGCAACTCCAAGATCTTCAACTGAGATTTTGCACCAATCCAATAGTAGGTCAGAGGATTTTTTAACTTGTCCCATCTGCTATTTGCTCTGCATTCTGACAAATCTTGATTTTTTTACTCAGCACTGCTTCAGTGAGATTTGATGCACGAGGAAGGTGCAAGATATCTGTGAATCGATCTTGGTTGCTTGCCTATCAATGAACACAAAAGATGCTCAATCAATTTTTATTCATCGTAAACTCGACACTCAACTGCCTCTGGATTGTCATCACAGTATTTCTCTAGAGAGTTTTTTGGCTTACTTTGGCGCTGATGGGAAGCTTCAGCTTGCAATTCTTCTACTGCATCCCAAGCAGCAGCACACTCAGCAGAGTTGCTACCAGAAATATCACAGACAGCGCGAGCCTGTTCTACTTCCTCTTGGATTTTTTCTTGGATATCGTTGTTTGCTTTTTCTTGGATGTTGGTCATTGCTTAGGTCTCGTTGTTTGTGGTTACTTCTAGTATAGAAAAACTTCAAAAATGGCAATTTTTGGCTTTATGACCATCATACTTAACACCTCGCCAAGAACGAAGTTGGTGTCTTGTAATGATGCTTCATAACTAATACAGTAAATCACTACATCTACACTGCATACACCTTTATCTTTTAAGATTTTGTGGAATCAGTACTATAAACAGAAGATTATACAATATATTTAGATGCATGTATTAGGGAATAACACCCCCACCTTTATAAAATGGAGGAAATACAACGCTGGCG
The DNA here is from genome assembly GCA_019359515.1 of Desmonostoc vinosum HA7617-LM4. Lineage (GTDB taxonomy): Bacteria > Cyanobacteriota > Cyanobacteriia > Cyanobacteriales > Nostocaceae > Desmonostoc > Desmonostoc vinosum. The sequence goes on from JAHHHC010000048.1 coordinate 32,540, forward strand.
TTAACTTTTGTTGGATGCAATTATTCCCAAAAATAACACTCAAAAACTACTAGCCCCAAAACACAGAGAAGCCGAAAACTCATGGCAGACCAAATGCAATGGGCAAATGCCCTGTCAACCCGTCATTCTTTAGAAGCAGCTGTTGCAGATGTGGTACAACGAGCTGTCTCATCGTTAACAGCACCCGCAAATCTAGGACTGGTGTTTATTTCGTCTGCTTTTACGAGTGAGTATTCTCGACTCTTACCTTTGTTGGCGGAACAACTTTCAGTACCAATACTAATTGGTTGTAGCGGTGTTGGTGTGATTGGTACGACGATTGACGGGCAAACTCAAGAGTTGGAAGCAGAACCAGCTATCAGCCTGACCTTAGCGCACCTTCCAGAAGTAGATATTCAGGTATTTCATGTTGTTGCGGAGGAATTACCTGATTTAGATAGTTCGCCAGATGCTTGGCTGGATTTGATTGGTGTACCTCAATCACCAACACCCCAGTTTATTTTGCTATCTAGTTCTTTTTCTTCTGGAATCAACGATTTATTACAAGGGTTAGATTTTGCTTATCCTGGTTCAGTAATTTTAGGGGGACAGGCTAGTGGTGGGGCTATGGGTGGTCGTATAGCTTTATTTTGTAACGATCGCCTATATCGTGAAGGTACAGTTGGTATAGCATTGAGTGGCAATATTGTTTTAGAAACTATTGTTGCTCAAGGATGCCGACCAATTGGCGAACCATTGCAAGTCACCAAAGCCGATCGCAACATCATCCTAGAATTAGACGAGCAAGTACCCTTAATAGTATTGCGAGATTTGATTTCCACCCTCAGCGAAAAAGAGCGAATGCTAGCACAGCATTCTCTGTTTATTGGTGTGGCAATGAATGAATTCAAGCAGACTTTACAGCAGGGAGATTTTTTGATTCGTGGCATCCTGGGTGTAGATCCTACAGCAGGAGCGATCGCAATTGGCGATCGTGTCCGTCCTGGTCAACGCTTGCAATTCCACCTACGTGATGCTCAAGCCTCTGCCGAAGACCTAGAACTACTCTTACAAAGCTATCAAGATCAGCGGTACTCTCAACCTTCTGCTGCTGCTGCTTTAATGTTTACTTGTTTAGGGCGTGGCGAAGGACTCTACAACAAACCCAATTTTGATTCAGAGCTATTCAAGCGCTACCTCAACGATATACCTGTTGGGGGCTTTTTCTGCGGCGGTGAAATTGGCCCCGTTAGTGGCAGAACTTTTTTACATGGTTACACTTCAGTGTTTGGGATTTGTCGGGGAATAGGAAACTTGCCTTCAGGATGAAATCATGATTCAAGCAGCCTCACGCAAACTAGTTTCATTTGATGAATTCGTTACTTGGTATCCAGAAAACGCCCAACGACGATATGAACTGCATGATGGAGTCATTATTGAAATGCCATTACCAACTGGCGAACATGAAGAGGTGACAGGATTTTTGGTAAGAAAATTGAGTGTTGAATTAGACCGCTTGAATCTTCCCTACCTGATTCCAAAAACAGCTTTAATCAAGCCACTGGAATACGAATCAGGTTACTCACCAGATGTGTTGATATTAAATCAAGCTAATCTGACGAATGAACCACTTTGGAAAAAAGAATCAATTATCACTCAAGCAGCATCAATTCCTCTAGTGGTTGAGGTTGTTAGTACCAACTGGCGTGATGATGATCACAAAAAATACGCCGACTATGAAGAAATGGGAATTCCTGAGTACTGGATTGTTGATTATACTGCTTTAGGTGGTAGAGAATTTATTGGGAAACCAAAACAACCAACCATCTTAATTTGTTCTTTGGACGAAGGTGAATATCAACTTAGCAAGTTTAGAGGTATTGACCGGATCAAATCGCCAACTTTTCCAGAGTTGAATTTGACCGCTGAACAAATCTTTCAAGCAGCTGTAATCAGTTATTCATAAATCTCATAAATCTGATAGCTGTTAAAGCAGGATTGTGCTGTTGTTATCAATCAAAGTAGCTTTGCCACGAGTAGCGGCGGCATAGGTTTGAATGTAGCGACGCACTTCCAAGGGAAACTGAGGGTAGTCTAGTACAGCATCACCATCGGCAATCGTGGCCCAAAAATCGCGCATCCCAGGCGCTAGTTCTTTGGCTTGGGATAATGGTAAATTTAGTGGAGGATGAGTTAGCAGCTTGACTAAGAAGGGAAAAGAGCGATCGCCCATCCACTTGCGTGATAATTGTTGCAAATCTGGAAAATCAGGGACTGAATCTACTCTATAAGATAAAATTTGCAACCATTCTCTTCCGTGATTATCCTGATGAAACTCTAGCACTCTATATGGATGAGGGTAACTCACTAAGGAACCAGTAGTAATATCGTATACACCCTTTGAGTAAGCAACATCTTGGACGTGTAAATGCCCAGTCAACACTAGCTTGACATCATAACGCCGTAGCACTTGCAACAGTTCTGGTGCATTTTCCAGCATATAACGATTGCCCAGAGGATGGCGTGATTGATTAGGCAAGTGTTCCAGCACATTATGATGCACCATCACCAAGATTAATTCATCACCAGTTGCTGCTAGTACTTCGTCTAACCACTCTAGCTGTTTGCTATCTAAACGCCCGATCTGTTCGCCTTGGTCATTAAAGGAGTTAGAATTTAAACCAATCAGCCTGACACCAGGCAGCAACTGCTGAGTATAGTAAATTTGCTGGGGATTATCGTAACCAAACTTAGAGTAATAATAGGGAAAATCAGCAAAAGCAATTGATTGCTGATCTGCCATCAGTACTGGAACATCATGATTACCAGGAACAACATAGGTAGGAAAAGGCAACTGGGATAACCGTTGCTGTAACCAGTTATGGTTTGCTGATTCACCATGCTGGGTTAAATCTCCTGGCAGCAAAAGGAAATCTAAATCGAGTTGTATTAAATGCTCTAATACACTTTCAAATGCTGGAATACTTACTTCTACAAGATGAAAACGGCTAGGATGATCCCAGATTGTATGGGGTAGCGCGAGGTGCAAGTCGCTAACCACCGCAAAACGAAAATTGCAAGCCATTGATTTAATAAAATTTTAAAACAGAGGTTAAAACAACTCTTTTCCAACAAGTATAACCTTTGCTTTGTCTTGCCGTTGAGGAGAGGTTTTATATCATGTCCGTTTAAAGACTTATGATTTGGCTGACGCGAAGATAGGGAGACGCGGAAGGGAGAAATTTTTATGATAAGTGATTAGCCGGACATGATATTACTTCACATTTATATACAATCGAAATAAGAGTTTCTTAATTACGAATTACGAATTAGTATTAGATATTGTTTTTCAACATAAAGTAGTAGCGTTGCCAAAATATCTGAATAGTGCAAATTGGATGCATTCTCTATCATTCATAGCAATGCCAAATCAGTTTTTTGGGATTGGGTATTGGGATGAAGAAAATTCTCCCCCAATCCCCATTCCCTACTCCCTACTCCCCAACATCCTTAATACGGGTTTTTCGTTCTAAAATCTCCTTTAGCACCAAGGTGACAACCGCTAATAGTGCTAACAATACAGCAGCAGAAAAGGCGGCTTCGGTTTCATACTGCTTGTAAGCATCCTCTACGAATAAGGGTAAGCTCTGAGTTAGGCCAGCAATGTTACCAGATACGACTGAAACCGCGCCGAATTCACCCATTGCTCTGGCATTGGTTAAAATTAAGCCGTAGAGTAAACCCCAGCGGATGCTAGGCAAGGTAACGCGCCAAAATGTCTGCCAGTCGTTTGCACCTAAAGTTCTAGCAGCTTCTTCTTGATCTTTGCCAAACTCCTCTAGAACGGGTATCACTTCCCTAGCCACAAAGGGCATACTCACAAACGCTGTCGCCAATACCATACCTGGAAAAGCAAAGATAATCTTGATATCATGTGCCGCCAGCCAAGGGCCAAACCATCCTTGTCGTCCGTAGAGTAAGACAATCATCAATCCGGCGACTACAGGGGAGATGGAAAAGGGTAGGTCAATAATACTCAGAACTATAGCGCGACCAGGGAATTTATGACGAGCGATCGCCCAAGCAGCACACAAACCAAACACTGTATTTAAAGGTACAGCGATTAGGGACAATATTAACGTTAACCAAGCTGCATGGAGAAAGGCAGGCCTGCTGAGGTTAGCGAAAAATGGCCCAACGCCTTTGGCAAAAGCTTGCACAAAAACGTTGAGAGCAGGGATGTATTGTACTAGAGCTAAATAGGCGATCGCAATCCCAATTAAAATTGTTGGAACCCAACTTTGCTGCTGTTTTGGCTTAGACTTAGTGGATGAGTGAAAACTTGGTTCATTGACTGTCATATCGTCTTGCCCATGCTTGTAAGAAATTAATTGCTAGCAGCAGCACTAAGGAAATCGCCAGTAAAACTACACCAATGACAGTTGCACCAGAATAGTCATACTGTTCTAGTCGTTGGAAAATCAGTACAGGTGCGATTAAATCCTGGAAGGGAGTATTAGAGGAAATAATTACTGTCGAACCATATTCCCCAACTGCACGGGAAAAACCCAAGGCAATACCAGTCAAAATCGTGGGAAATAGTGGCGGTAAAATTACTTTCCAAAAGGTTTGCCATTGAGAAGCACCCAAACACCAAGCTGCCTCTTCAATCTCGTGTTCCATTTCCTGAAGCACAGGTTGTACTGTTCTCACCACAAAAGGTAGCGAGATAAAGATCATTGCTACCCCAACCCCTAAACGAGTGAATGATACTTTAATGCCTAATGGAGATAACAGCGAACCGATCCAGCCATTATCGCTGTAAACTGTTGCCAGTGTCAGCCCTGCCACTGAGGTTGGTAGAGCAAAAGGTAAATCCACTGTGGCATCGACTATCCGTTTTAGAGGAAAGTCGTAACGAACCAAAACCCAAGCAATCAGAGTTCCAAAAACCCCGTTAAGCAAGGCTGCTAGAATTGAAGTCACAAAAGTGACGTTGTATGTCGCTAGTGCAATTTCACTAGTAGCAATTTCCCAAAATCTTGCTGGGGGTTCCGTACTTGCTTTCAGGAACATAGCAGCAATGGGGACAAATAACATCACAGTTAAGTATGCCAAGGTAATTCGCCAAGTCCAAGGAAGCTTGATTAGTTGATTGAAAAACCGCTTCCAAACTGGAACTTCTTGACGAACAATTTGTGGAGGAGAAGATACAGCCATAAAAAAATTCAAAATTCAAAACTAGAATTTGTCAGTTGTCAATTGTTTGTTTTTCTCTGAACAAATGACAAATGACTAATTACCAATAACAAATGACTAATTACCGTTTCTTTTGGGCTTGAATTTTGTCAAACACACCGCCATCAGCGAAGAACTTCTTGTCAATGGCTTCCCATCCACCGTAATCTTGAACTGTGCCCAGAGTTTTTACTTTAGGGAATTTATCTGCATTTTCTTTTGTTTGGGCTACCTTCTCATCTACCGGGCGGAATCCTAGCTTGGCAAACTCTTCTTGTGCTTCTGAAGTGTATAGATATTTAACAAAACCTTCTGCTACTTCGCGAGTCCCATGCTTATCGACGTTCTTATCTACGACTGCGATCGGATTGTCGATGGATATGTTCACATCGGGAATGACATAATCTACTTTCTCACCTTTTTGTTGCGCTAAGATCACTTCGTTTTCGTAGTTAATTAACGCATCTCCTTGACCTTGCTTGGTAAATGCATCAGTAGCTTCCCGCGCATCTTTAGTTAGGATTGGCACATTGTTGTAAACTTTGGTCACAAATTCGGTAGCTTTTTCTTCGCCTCCACCAGTTTTAATTGCAGAGTTCCACAATGCTAAGAAATTCCACCGAGCAATACCAGATGTTTTGGGATCAGCAGTAATTAGTTTTATCCCGTCTTGCTCTAAATCTGACCAGGTTTTGATTCCTTTGGGGTTGCCTGGGCGTGTAATCAGTGCTGCAACCGATTTGGAAACTATACCATTGTTGGGTACTTCCTTTTCCCATCCTGGCTCAATTAATCCCTGTTTCTCAATCTTTTGGGTGTCTAATGCTAGTGCCAGGTGGACAACATCTGCTTCTAAACCATCGATGACAGCACGAGTTTGAGAGCCAGATCCCCCATAGCTTTGCTTAAATGTGACTGTTTGGTTGTGTTCTTGCTTCCACTTGTCCACAAATTTAGGAATAATAGCTTCGTGAGCTGCTTTAGTGACAGCAAAAGAAACTAAAGTAATTTCGACATTACCTTTATTGGCGGCAACAGGGCTAGCAGCAGGGGTTGTGGCAGAATTATTACTCACATCTCCACCAGAGCAGGCGGCAAGCGCCACACTCAAGACTGTCCCTGCCAAAAAGAGCGATATAAAGCCTTTGAGCGAATTCAGCCTGAACCGATTAATCTTCTGCTCAGTGATCCTTTGTAATCGTTTCAGGGGGCGCTGCCACAAACTCATCCCACATCCTCCTCTTAATATACAGTTAATTGATGGGAATACAGTTATATACTGCTTATGGTATTAAATAATTGCAGGTATGTGGTCAAAAATGCAAGTAAATAACTTCGTCTTCTCGATAAAGAATATGGAGATTGTACCAGTTTGCTTGGTAATAGGATGAGGGGCAGAGGAAGCAGGGAGAGCCAGTGCGTTGCGGAGATTCCCTCCGTTGTAGCAACTGGCGTGAGCAGGGGACAAAGATAATTCCCCATGCCCCTAATCCCCACTGGGCTTCGCTAACGTGGGGGCCCCGAGTTCCCCATTCCCTATTCCTAACGTAATGATTCAAAAATTACTGTGACTGTAATTAAACACAACAGTATAACTCCCACTGGCAGCAACAACTGTTGTAACATGTACATCAGTACGGGAATAAAATGTAAAATTCCTAAACCGATTGATAAAACGTAGGCGATCGCTATGCCAAATAGCACCAATAAGAAGTATTTAAGGCACTTAGCAGCTAAGCGAAATAAAAGTGTATCTTGATTTGTGGTCATAATTTTACTCACGAAAGTGGTTGACTTTTGAGCAATGAATATCCTTTGGTTGTTAGCCATTCACCTTATTAGGTGAATAGTAAATAGACTCCTGCTGATTTTTTGGCTTGTTTTGCTTGTCGAAATCAACTAATAGTTGAAATATGACCAATAAGCTCAATAGCAGCAACAAGAACGAGCCAATACCTGAAGGATATTTATTTATCTCTCGCTCAACACCACATTTGAGACAGACATATCTGTTGGGATTATGTGTGTCTTGGGCAAAGGGACAATAACTGGGATTACAATCATGATGACAATCTTTGTCCAACATCATTGAACCTCCTGTAGGGTGAATGCTGACATCATTAGCTGTGAACACGCTCTACAGAATCTAGTTAGTTAACATCCACTGCCTGTTTAGTAGACACTACTTTCATCATCATACAAGTGTCAATTAGTCTTGAGTAAGTGACTAAATTGGCAGTAGCAGCGCTGGTAAAATCTCTCCTCAACCATATTTGCTTAACGCTTAACTTAACTTTGCCTGTATTAATTACAAGGATAATACAGCCAAAAATACTTGACAGTTGGATAAAGTAGGTTTCCTACTGAGTAGGAAAAAGTAGTTTGTAGTATGATGGGCGGCAAGAACTTCGTAAAAACCTGTTTATAATAGAGTAAAAAAGATACATCAAGCTAAACGATGGGTGAGGAAGAAGCCTTAGAGTTTGTAGATAATTTGGTTTTTCTCAAGACGGGAGAACACCTAGATAAAACTCAAAGGATAATCTTGCGTCATTTGTGGGAGGATGAAAAGCGCACTTACCAGGATATCGCCAACAGTCGTGGTTACACAGAAGCGCATCTAAAAGCGGTTGGTGCAGAACTTTGGCAACTGCTATCAAAAGTACTCGGAGAGAAAGTCTCGAAATCAACCTTTTCAGCAGTAGTTCAAGGGTTTTGGAAGACTCAACAAGTCTTTGAGATTATAGAATCACCAACAAATGGCGTAAAACCCCAAGATTTAGATTCTAGCTTTGTGGGGCGCGATCGCGAAATAGCCGATTTAAACAACTTTGTCAGTCAGGGAGCAAAAGTTATTCTTATCCAAGGTGAAGGTGGAGTTGGTAAGACAACCTTAGCTCGTAAGTATTTTAAAACCCAAAAGTTCGATTTCGTTCTAGAGCTATGGATGGCCACCGAAATTCAAAATATCACACCTGTAGAGAGTGTGGTTGAGGAATGGCTGCGGCGAGACTTTAACGAAGAACCAGGACGCGATTTTGGAATCAATTTAAAGCGACTGCGGCGGAAGTTACGAGAACAAAGCCCCAAAATTGGAGTATTTATCGACAACTTAGAAACAGCCCTAGACAAAGATGGGAAGTTTTTGGAATATCGTCGCCCTTATGTTGAACTATTAAGAGTATTGGCTGATCCAGATTTACATTCAGTGACTTTGGTCACGAGTCGTGAGCGTTTACGCGAGTTTAGTGTAGAGATTAATCTTTACTCACTAAAAGGATTGAATGATGAAGCATGGCGGCAATTTTTCAGCCGTCACCAAATCAACTGTAATTCTACCATTCTCAGTGATATGTGCAGAGCTTATGGAGGAAACGCCAAAGCGATGCAAATTCTTCGAGGCGCAATATTGACAGATTTTTATGGCGATATAGATGCGTACTGGCAAGAAAACTCTACAGATTTATTAATAGAAAGAGAATTAAAAGACTTAGTTGCTAGTCAATTTGCTCGTCTCCAACAAATTGATTTAGAAGCTTACCGTCTTCTGTGTCGTTTAGGATGCTATCGCTATCAAGATATCCTTTCAGTACCAATAGAGGGACTTTTATGTTTACTTTGGGATGTTCCAGAACAACAGCGGAGGCGTGTGATTAAAGCTTTGCAAGACTTGTCTTTGATAGAAACTAAAAAAGGACAGTATTGGTTACATCCCGTGATTCGTGATGAGGCAATTAGCAGGTTAAGACTATTAAATAAAGAATGGGAAATAGTAAACAGAAAAGCCGCAGATTTTTGGACGCAAAGAGTTGAAGTAATCAAAAATATCAAAGATGCATTGATAGCTTTAGAAGCTTATTATCACTATGTAGAAATTGGTGATTTTGAACAAGCTGGTGATGTGATTTTACAAGGAAGAGGTCAACAGTGGAATACAGGATTACCTCTAGGTTGTTCGTTTTATCAGTTGGGACTACTTCAGAAAAACTTCTCGGTAATCAAACGGATAATTGACGATATAAAATCACCAGAGAGATTAATTAAACTCTACAATATTCTAGGTTATACATATCGGATTATTGGTGGAATCAGGGAAGCTATACATTGTTATGAGAAGTCAGAAGAAATATTAGATAAATTAGATGTCAAAACTAGCAAAATTTCTATTCTATTCAACACAGGACTGTGCAAACTTGAATTATGGGAGATGGAAGCGGCTGAAGATTGTTTTAATGCTGTTTGCAACCTAGCTGAGAAAAATAGTAATTTTGATGATTATATGGCATATGCTCAATGCTGTTTGGCTCTGATTAAATCGTGTTCTAATCGTACAGAAGCTAGTTTTTGTATTGCTGAAGCTGCATTTTCAACAATATCTTTATCAAATAGAGTCACTTTATGGGGCATAGGACATAGCTTGATTACTCTTTGTTTAACCTATAAAAATTTAGGTAATCTCAAAAAATCTTGTGATTTGTGTCAAAGAGCAATATTTTATTCAGAAGAAAATAATTTTACTCAATTAAAAGCTAAAGCTATAAGTTGCTTGGCGGAGTTATATCGAGAACAAGAAGAATTTGCCAAAGCGCTTTTTCACCATGCAGAAGCTATAGACATACTTGATAAAATAGGTGCTAAATCAGATTTGGCTGAGGCTTACTATCAATTGGGGTTAACTTACCAAAGAATGGGTGATATTAACCAGAGTAGAGAAAAATTAATGCAAGCGATCGCTTTCTTTGAAACAATGCAAGCACCTAAGCAAATCGAGAAAGTCAAAATAGCAATGAAAGCTTTCGATAAATAATCAGTAATAATAAAGGTTTTAATGTGGCAATTGATGAATTCTTAGCTTGATATCATTTCTATTAAAGGGAACAGGAGATAGAACAAGAGGTATTTCTTCTATTTGTTGCTTGTGGCTAGCGGAAGCCTAAAATTTCATGAATTGCTGTGATTATATCAAGATAAAAATTACCTCCTACTGTCCGAAATAATTCAAATTTAGAGTCAGGGGCACCAAAAAATGGTCTAAGAAACCATCCTAATTGCATTCCTACAAAGGCGTAAAGCAACAACCATGATCTTAAAATAGTTGTACGGGTTGCCTTACCTACTTCATCTTGTTGAGAAAGCAATTGCATTCCTTCATACAAGAATTTGACACCAAAGATACCTGTGATGCCAAAAATTAGTACATTTAACAGTTTAAAAAATTGGTAAGAATCAGGGGTAGTAATTAGAAAAAATAGTGTAACTGGTGCCAAGCTAAATAAAAGCACGCTAATCACTGAAACAGATGTGAGTAAAACAACAAAATGCTGCTGAATACTACTCTTAGAACCAAACAGCACATTAAAAAAGAATAGAGTTGGAAAACAAATAATGAGTGTTAACAAGTAAAAAGCTGGAAGTTTGATAGCACCAGATAATGCTTGTGCCCAGCTATGAGATGCACCGATAATTGCACCATAAATAGCAAAGAAAATAGAACTAGAAACGAACAGAGAACTCATTTTACTCTGTAATCGCGCTCCCTGGCGGATTTCTTCTAAAAAACTTTGGCGATCGCGTAGTAAACTAATCAGGACACCAAATTGTTTAACCTTGTAAGATTGCTTTTCCAACATACTAATTTTAGAGTTTAAATTTTGTCATTATTCATCGATTACTGACCGTTTATTTCAAAACTGATGATCAATAATTTACGAGCGAAAACCAAATAGATAACCAATAGCTTGAATTACGCTCAAATAAAAGTTACCCTCTCTTTCACGAAATAATTGAAATGCAGAATCAGGTGTACCAAAAAAAGGTCTGAGAGTCCATCCTAACTGACTACCAACAAAAGCATAAAGAAATAACCAAAATTGTAAAATTTTCTGACGGGTTTGACTGCCTTCGTTCTCCTGTTCTAAAACTGATCTCGTAGCCTGATATAAAGAAGAAATACCGATAAATCCAGTTAGGGAAAAGATAAATACGTTTAATAAAATTAAAAACTGGTAATTACTAGTAGTAATCAAGAAAAATAGTGTAATTGGTGCAAAGCTAAACAGTAATACACTGGTGATTGATATCGCAGTCAATACCAAAGCAAAATGCTGAGCAAAAGTTCGCTTGGAACCAAAAATAATATTAGAAAAATACAATGTTGGCAGACAAATTAGTAATGTAATTAAATAAATAGCTGGCAATTTCACAGCAGAAGATAAAGCTTGCATCCAGCTATGGTACGCACCAATAATTCCACCATACACAGCCAGAAATAATGAACTGCAAACCAGCAGAGAAATTATCTTTCTAGGCAATCGTGTACCTTGACGAATTTCTTCTAAAAATACTTGGCGATCGCGCAGTAAGCCAATTAAAACTGCAAAGTATTTTACACTTGAAGATTGCCGTTCAATCATATGAATCCTCACACTTTTATCAATTTAATCATCTGCATAATCACTACCAGAACCATATTTAAAAGCATCAATCAAGCGATGCCAATAATATTGTTGTTCTCTTGATTGATTCTTGATCCATGTTTCTAACATTGGACTTAGCCAATATAAGGCAGTATAAACACCTAAATTTCCGTAATGCACTATCCAATCTAACAAACTATTCAAACCTACTTGCGGAATGATTTTTGCAACTAATCCTGGATGAGACAAACCAGTTTTTAATAATGTCTGCGTCAGTGCCCAAAACTTTACAATGTCTTGCAAAAATGGCTTGAGTACTGGTGTACCCAACTGTTGCATTTCTTGAAATACCGCAGACAGCAGTTGATTAATTTGTTCTGGGTCAATTTTTTGGTTTACACTCACACTCATTGCCCTTTGAAACAACCAAGTAACACTGAGACTTGGTTGATATGGTTGCAAAAGTGCTAGCGCTTTTGCTGATAATTGTTCTGTTTCTAGTGCTTCCTCAACGCCAAATGTTAAACGTTTTAGATGACGTACCATCGCACCAAAACCACCAAAACTCAAAGGAGATTGACTTCCACTGCTATCTCCCACTGGCAGAATGCGACTCCAGGAGGTTTTTAGCGGACTTTGACGATAGGTAGGAAAGAAGCCAAACAGCGCCCGTTGAAATTTCAGTTGACTCAACTCTACACCTTGATATTTCGGCAGAAGGCGCAGATATTCTTCAAACAGTGCTTCTAAGCCCAAGCGTTGTGCATGTGCATCCATGTAGGTAAATAAGTAAGTAGTTCTACCGTCCTTAGCTGGAAAAGCTTCCCAGAAGTACTGGCATTGATTCTGCAAGGATGTTAAAGATAATAACAAGTCACCTGAGTTATTTTCCGGAAAACCCTGGGCACAACTTCCTACAACTAAGCACAAAGCATCAGGTTTTCGCCCTTGACGCGCTTGTTGCGTGATGGGAGAAAGATGCCCCATCGCATCTAGTAACAACTTGGCTTGAAATTCGGTGTTAACGATTACACCATTTGGATGAACCACCGCTTCAATAAAGGGTGTATTTTCTAACAATTTTCCACCAGCCGCCAAAAATCGAGTTTTTAACGTAGCTAGTAGATAAACAGGATCTACACCAATATTAAGAACATCCTTCACCCAAACTTCTGTTCCCCCTTGAAAGCTGACTCGCGCTGGATTATACTCGGTGGCGATCGCTTGCTCTAATTCTGCCGCTGTTAGCAAGTTCAATTCCACAAATACTTCCAACTCTTGACGAGAGATATTCCACTCCTGTTCTCTACCACGCAGAATACCCCGTTCCATCACCACCACGCGCAGTCCCTTAACCGCTAAAGCACAACCAATTAAAATGCCTAATGTGCCACCGCAAATAATCACATCCCATTCCACAGTAACTAGAAGTTGTTGACTTTCCTTGACTACTGTTGGTAGTGGTATAGTGTTGTTTTTGATTGATGTCAGAATGCTATCTGCTTGACGTAATTTTCCTAAAACATCACCAGGTAATTTTGAGAGAATCTCATCAGTCAGCAACATACTCACGAACTCCTGCAAAGTCACTCATCTTGATCGTATCTTTGCTGATTTCGTTCGGGATTTTGCAGAACAAATTTGAACAAAACGCGGCAGTCCCCACCTTCAACGTACTCTAATGATAGGTAAGGATAGCGGCCGCCCTGGAAGGCATCCTCAATCAAATCAAACCTACGGTTTGACAGAGTTCAGGACAGAGATATTGCTGCTGCCGAAGTCATGCTTTACTGGGCTAAAGGAACTCTACCGGGGTTTGGAACAAGCCTCGTAGACGTCCAGTCATCAAGCTCTACCGTAAACACTCGTAAAAAAGCGGGAAGTATGCGGCAACTAGGGGCGAAGAAGCGTCAGAAATCTACTCTTACTGGGCTGGATGTAGAAACCAGCCCACGGGCGAAGTAAGGGCTGGTAGTTCATCTTTACATTACTGTTCCCTTTCATGCTTTGAATGCCATCCAACCACCTACCCACAGCCCGGTATAAAAGCGAGTTACACTACTAAACCCAGCCTGCTGAAGCAATGCTAAAAGTTTCGTTTCTGAAAGTGGATAGACAGCATTTTTGAAGTTTTCTAAGAGTTGTTTTTGCTTATCCACAGGAAGTCCAGTTTCTTGCCAATAAGTGTGCAGTATAGCCATAATTTTCTCTAATTCTGCACTTCCTTTAATACCAAAGACATCAACTAAAATTAAAGGTGCTGATGTTTTTAAACGTCGAGCAATTTCTTGTAAGAAAGCAAGCTTATCATCTTCATTAGAGATAAAATGCATCACTAAAATACTAGTTGCAGCATCATAAATAGCATCATTTTGTAAGTCTTGAATATATCCTTGAACAAGTTGAATACGTTGAGAAAGTTGATGCTGAGCTATTTTTTTTTGTGCGATCGCTAGCATTTTTTTGGAAGGATCAATGCCTAAAAACTGCCATTGGTGATTGCTTTGTCCCAGATGGACTAATTCCATCCCTCCACCTGCACCAACAACTAATAAATTTGCTGTTTCTGGTAAACAGGAACGTAAACAAGCCAATACGAAAGTGTGCATCAATTCATAACCTGGTAGTGCCAGACGAGCTGTTTGCTCATATTCATCTGCTGTAATAGACGGATTGATGTCGAAATCGATGGTTTTTTGGGACATACTTGTTTTGAGCTAAAAAGCGCCCCCCATTCGTGGGAGGCGCTGTTTATTGAGTTCAAGTTGAGAATTAACCGTTGATAACAGGAGCAGCGATTGCCACAGGCGCAGCATCAACAGAAGCTAAGTCTAAGGGGAAGTTGTGAGCATTGCGCTCGTGCATCACTTCCATACCCAGGTTAGCGCGGTTGATCACATCAGCCCAGGTGTTGATGACGCGACCTTGAG
>JAHHHC010000049.1 GCA_019359515.1 Desmonostoc vinosum HA7617-LM4
CCTCCCCAGTCCCCAATCCCCCGTCCCCAGTCCCCAATCCCCAGTCCCCACTCCCCAATCCCCAGTCCCCAGTCCCCAATCCCCAGTCCCCAGTCCCCAATCCCCAGTCCCCAAGGAGATCGCTTATGTCAATGGTCAGTTTACCTGGATTAAAAGAATTAATTGAAAGTATCAGTCGCGAACGAAATTTACCCCGTCTAGCAGTGCAATCAGCTATTAGAGAGGCACTACTTAAGGGCTACGAACGTTATCGTCGCGCTCAAAATTTAGAGCGTAAACAGTTTGACGAAGATTATTTTGATAATTTTGAAGTAGAACTCGATATTGATGGAGAAGGATTTCGCGTTCTTTCTACTAAAACCATAGTAGAAGAGGTCAGCAACTCAGACCATCAAATTTCCCTTGATGAAGTCCAACAAGTAGCTCCCGAAGCTCAGTTAGGTGACTCCGTGGTGCTGGATGTGACACCAGACCAAGGGGAATTTGGTCGCATGGCAGCAATGCAAACCAAGCAAGTACTGGCGCAAAAACTGCGGGATCAGCAACGTCAGATGGTGCAAGAAGAGTTTCAAGACTTAGAAAGCACAGTCTTACAAGCTAGAGTGCTGCGATTTGAAAGACAATCGGTGATTTTGGCAGTTAGCAGTGGCTTTGGTCAACCTGAAGTAGAAGCCGAATTACCGAAGCGGGAACAGTTACCCAACGATAATTATCGAGCGAATGCCACTTTTAAGATCTATCTCAAAAAAGTTTCCCAAGGTCAGCAACGGGGGCCACAGTTACTCGTGTCTCGCGCCGATGCTGGTTTAGTAGTTTATCTGTTTGCCAACGAAGTACCAGAAATTGAGGACGAAGTGGTGCGGATTGTCGCCGTAGCTAGGGAGGCAAACCCCCCTTCCCGTTACGTAGGGCCACGGACTAAAATAGCAGTAGACACCCTTGACCGCGATGTAGACCCAGTTGGTGCTTGCATTGGAGCGCGGGGATCGCGTATTCAAGTAGTAGTCAACGAATTGCGTGGTGAAAAAATAGATGTAATTCGCTGGTCTCCAGACCCAGCAACATACATTGCTAACGCCTTAAGTCCGGCGCGGGTAGATGAAGTCCGCCTGATGGATCCCGAAACACGACAAACTCACGTACTAGTAGCTGAAGATCAACTGAGTTTAGCTATCGGTAAAGAAGGGCAAAATGTGCGCTTAGCGGCTCGTCTCACTGGTTGGAAAATTGACATCAAAGACAAAGCCAAATATGACCACGCGGGAGAAGATGCCAGATTTATAGCTTCTAGGGCTAAATATCAAGCCGAGGAGGAAGAAGATGAGGATATCGATTTGGAGGAACTTGAAGATCAACAAGAAAAACTAGAATTAGAAGACGACGATAATTTTGACACTAATGATGACGAGTAATTTATCTGCTTCCCAAAGTTATGGTAGTGTTAAGCCCAGTCTCTGCCTTCATAGTTACTTTATAACCAAGCAACTTAATATAAGTAAAAATGGGAATAACAAAATCTTTTGACACCCAAACTGCTAACTAAAAATTAGCAGATAACCGATGAAACCCAATTATCGGCGTTGTATTAGTTGTCGCCAAGTAGGTTTGAAAGAAGAGTTTTGGCGGATTGTCCGCGTCTTTCCGTCGGGAAAGGTACAATTGGAAATGGGCATGGGGCGTTCTGCCTATATTTGTCCGCGAACGAGCTGCTTACAGCTAGCTCAGAAAAAAAATCGACTAGGGCGATCGCTACATGCATCAGTGCCAGAAGCACTGTATCAAACATTGTCGCAACGCCTAGCCCAAAGCAATAACCAAAATAAAAATTAGTTGGAACAACTTTTCTGTGGCAGTGATCCCCAAAGAGATGGAGTTGAAAACCTAACTAGGCTTTCAACTAAACTGTCTTGATTGCTGGGGTTAGTGCCAAAATAGTAAATGGGTGTAAAAGGCATTCGGCTCTCTAAATCAAAACGGAGGCGGAGCAACACTCCCAACAAGATTTACTCAAACGTGTTGTGGAAGACTCAGAAAAAGCAAAACAAAAAACTACAAAATGGCAACCTGGTAGCGCTCAAGCGCAGTTCGGCGTCAAAGGTGCCGATAAAAATTTTTTCTTTAAAAAGTTTTTATGGGTATCCGTCAACCACCGTCTCTGGTGAGGATGCCAACATTGAACCGAAACATCTCTCTTTCCTGATTGGAGGCACCGGCAAAATCTTAACGGCAACCTAAAAACAGTAATCAAAGGATGGAGATGTCACAAACCGGGCAGCCATCCGCTAAAACTGTAAATTAAAGGGGAAGAGTGGATGAACAACGGCAAAGTTAGAATCTACGAATTATCAAAGGAATTGAATTTGGATAACAAAGAGCTACTAGCAATTTGCGACCAGCTCAGCATTGCGGTCAAAAGCCATAGCAGCACGATTTCAGAATCTGAGGCCGAACAAATTCGACTGGCAGCGGAAAAACACGCAGCTACGAATGTCGCACCCAGAAAAGAACTAGGTACAACCAGCCATAAGCCAAATTCACCACAAAACGGCGGACGTAACCGACCTGCTGCTGCACCTCACAAACAGCAAATTTTGGAAATTCGCAAACCCAAAATATTGAGAAACACTACCTCCAACGCCCCAGAGGCGTCAGTTGCTATCAACGCTCAAATTGCTTCTTCATCTGAAGTTAATCCTCCTGCACCTCCACGACCCTTCGCTACACCTGTCTCACCCATGAAGCCGACGGTACCGACTCGACCTGTTCCCCGGAATCAGTCTGAGACTTCAGATCAATCTACAGTCACAGACTTGGATCAAGCGCCCAATACAAATCAGTCGCCGGAGAAAATAACTGCGGAAAAACCGCCGGAAAAATCAACTCCATCCAGACCAAGACCGGAAAAAACCCAAAAACCGCAGCTGGTGACACCACCTGCCAGACCAGCGGAAAAACCGCAGCCAGATTCTGAGCAGCCATCTGGGGGATCACAGGCAGAAAAACCTATTCTCAAACGCGATCGCAGCGACAGCCCCAAGCCCAAGATCGCCAAACCGACAACAGAGCAAATATCCCAGGGCACACCCGCACCCCAAAAACAGGCTCGTCCCACTCCAGCACCTGGAAGACCAGAGCAAAGAGGTAGTAGACCATCTGCCCCAGTATCACCAGGAGAAGGTCAACGACCCAGCAGACCGCAACGTCCAGGTGAAGTTGTAGCAGCCATGCCGATTGCTACTCCACCAAGACAAGCCCCTGGTGGAACAGCAGCCAAATCTGAGTTGCTCGATGAGCCAATTGCTCCTGATCTCCTTGATTTGAAACGCCCAACTCCCCCTCGCCCAACTAAAGGTGGCAAAAAATGGGTGGAAGAGGAAATCATTGACGAAGTTAAAGAAAAAGCCGGCAAAGCAGTCCCCAAAGGCAAGCGGATCAAACCAATCCTAGATGATGATTTTGAAGAGGACGATTTACTCGATGATGACGATTTAGATAGTCCAGCTACAATCCAAGTCAGCCTTTCCATCGCTCGCCCACCCAAGCCGAAGTCAGCTAAACCTCTACAGCTACCAGGCGCAATAGTAGCTAGCGCTCCGGCAGCCAGAACGAGAAGATCTAGTTCTAACCGTGACCAAAATCGTCGTCAACAAGAAACAGAACCAAAACGTGAACGCCCAGAAATCCTGCTAGTAACAGGGCCAATGACCGTGCAGGAACTAGCCGACGCCTTGGTTGTTGCTGATACAGAGATTGTCAAAATCCTGTTCCTCAAAGGCATGGCGGTGAGCATCACTCAAAATCTGGACGTGGCGACAATTACCCTAGTAGCAAAAGAACTAGAAGTAGAAGTCGAAACCGCTGAACCAGAAGCAGAAGCCCGAAAAGTCACAGAAATGATCGATGTGGCCGACCTGGAAAACCTCCAGCGGCGTCCAGCGGTAGTCACAATCATGGGTCACGTAGACCACGGTAAAACTACACTGCTCGACTCGATTCGGAAAACAAAAGTGGCTGCTGGTGAAGCTGGTGGTATTACTCAGCACATTGGTGCATACCACGTAGACATAGAACACGAAGGTAAGGCCAAGCAAATTGTCTTTTTAGATACCCCTGGTCACGAAGCCTTCACAGCCATGCGGGCACGAGGAGCGCGGGTGACAGACATTGCCATCTTGGTAGTAGCTGCTGACGATGGTGTGCGTCCCCAAACTATTGAAGCCATTAGCCATGCTCAAGCCGCAGGAGTGCCAATTGTCGTAGCTATCAACAAAATTGATAAAGAAGCTGCACAACCAGACCGAGTCAAACAAGAACTCACTCAGTATGGATTGACAGCAGAAGAATGGGGCGGTGAAACAATCATGGTTCCGGTGAGTGCGATCAAAGGCGAAAACCTAGATACACTCCTAGATATGATTCTGCTGGTAGCAGAGGTAGAAGAACTATCCGCTAATCCCAATCGCCCAGCTAAAGGCACTGTGATTGAAGCGCATTTGGATAAAGCCAAGGGAGCAGTTGCAACCCTGCTAATTCAAAATGGGACTTTGCGCGTAGGGGATATGTTAGTAGCTGGCTCTGCCTTTGGTAAAGTCCGAGCTATGGTCGATGACAGAGGTAAGAGGGTAGACGTAGCTAGTCCTTCCTTTGCCGTCGAAGTACTTGGCTTAAGCGATGTACCAGCCGCTGGTGATGAGTTCGAGGTCTTCGAGAATGAAAAAGAAGCCAGAACACTCGCAGGCGATCGCGCCGACAAACAACGCCAATCCCGCCTACTGCAAGGGCGTGTCACCCTCACAACCCTCTCAGCTCAAGCACAAGAGGGCGAGTTGAAAGAACTCAACTTGATCTTAAAGGGAGATGTCCAAGGTTCTGTGGAAGCCATTGTAGGAGCGCTCAAACAAATTCCCCAAAACGAAGTTCAAATTCGGATGCTGTTGGCTACAGCTGGAGAAATCACCGAAACAGATATCGACTTAGCAGCTGCAAGTAATGCCGTAATTATTGGTTTCAACACTACCTTTGCCAGTGGCGCTAGACAAGCCGCTGATGAAGCTGGTGTAGATGTCAGAGAATACAACATTATTTACAAACTCCTAGAAGATATCCAAGATGCCTTGGAAGGTCTGTTAGAACCAGAGTTAGTAGAAGAACCCTTGGGTCAAACCGAAGTCCGGGCAGTCTTCCCCGTCGGTCGCGGTGCGGTGGCTGGTTGCTATGTGCAATCTGGCAAGCTAGTTCGCAACTGCAAACTGCGGGTGCGTCGCGGCGGTAAGGTGATTTACGAAGGCGTTCTAGATTCCCTAAAACGGATGAAAGAAGATGCACGCGAAGTCAATGCCGGTTATGAGTGCGGTATCGGCGTTGATAAATTCAACGATTGGGTTACAGGTGACATCATCGAAGCCTACCAAATGGTAACTAAGCGCCGTACTCTCACATTGACCAAATAACATGAAAGTGAGATTGGGAGGTAGGGACGTTGGGGATCACAATTAACCCCCCATCTCCCTGATCTTCCTCATCTCCCCCTCTTGCCCTATGTCCTCATTTCGCTCTGAACCGATATTATGGATTCATGTCGCCGGGTTGGCGACACTGCCGATTTTCTTAATCCTGTGTTTGTTGTTCCTCTCTGTCGGTGAGCCACTAATGCCAGCGTGGATGGAACTATGTTTCGTCACTGCGACTGGTGTGATCCCGCTACTGTGGATGCAGTTGCGTCGTCCCTTTTATATTTTTGCAATTTTGGGAGTCGCACTGAAACCAGAAAATCTCACCGAACAGCAACGAAAAATTCTTTGTTTAATCAATACAAGGTTAAATCGCGTACTTTCGCTAGTAGCTGCAATATTATTAATTGGTGTGTTGTGGCAAATACACAAAGTAGTGCCATTGGTGGCACATGTGGCGAGCTTCTTACCACAATGGCGGACTCTGGGATTGCTGCTTGCCGGACTAACTTTTTTAGCTAGTAACTTATTTTTACAAATTCCTGTGAGTGTAGCTAGAGTTTTAGTGACCAATGACACAGAATTTGCTGCCATAGAACCATTATCTTTAGAAAAGATTAAGCAAGATTTCACAATTTTAGGTGTGCGAGTTAATCGAATATTGCCTAGATTATTTCAATCCCTTAAAAGTATTAACACAGACTCGCAGTAACACTTAAACTAAAAGCATAATAAGTATTTAAGTGAATCCCACTATCTCCTGTGGACTTATTTGGATTTACCTAAAATCAGAAACTCTATGACCGTAAAACTCAAAGTTGAGGAATGAGGTACTATGGCTCAAATTCCAGCTTCTAGCGATCGCCAACTAACTCGTGATACAGAAATTTGGCACAGCCTCAAATATGCGATCGCAGCAAGTTCCGGCTTTCAACGCTGGCAGCTAGAGCGTGATGCTCAATTACAAGGGCTACGCTTGGAACAGCAAGTACAGCGGTATTTACAGGAAACCTTAGAAACTTTAGCCTACTAATAATATTAAATGGCGCAGGAGGCAGGGAGATGAGGGAGATGAGGGAGATGAGGGAAAAGATTATTCCCCATGCCCAATTTGTATAAGTTCTGTTATTTATCTAGGGAATTTAGCTGAATAAGTGCTGATCATCCGGTATAGTTTTGCATGGGTTTTAAAGCTACGCGGCTGCGACCTGATTCGACATACCGTAATTCAGTACTTCACAGGCCTTAAAAATGAAATATCGAGGTTTTCAGATTTCTTCAACAAAAAACCTTCGCCCTCTTTCTAGCCGTTATCTCAAATCTACTTTTACCTTGAGCGTTGGACTTACAGCTTTGTTGGTTGTTTCTGGTGGGGTAAATGCTGGTGTTACCTACTCAGAAGGTACTGCCTCAAATCTCACAGCGCAAGCTCCCACAACTGCAACAGTGATTTATGTCAACTCAGCGACTGGTGCAGATACAGCTGGTGCTGGCACAACAGAAGCAGCACCTTATAAAAGTATTTCCTTTGCTCTGAGTCAAGCTCAACCAGGTACAATTATTCAACTAGCCCCAGGCACTTATAACCAAGAAAGTGGCGAAACCTTCCCGCTCACCCTCAAACCAGGGGTGACGTTGCGGGGTGATGAAAATACCAAAGGTCAAGCAATGTTAATTACAGGCGGAGGTTTCTACACGAGTCGTACCTTTGCAAGACAAGACATTACAATCCTCGCTGAGCAAGATACCACAATCACAGGTGTTACCGTCACCAACCCGAACCAACGAGGCACAGGGGTGTGGGTAGAATCAACTAATCCAACTATCAAAAATAGTACTTTTACTAACAGTGTTAGAGAAGGCGTTTTTGTGACTGGTACAGGTAATCCCAAAATCGAAAGTAATGTCTTTGTACAAAACAAAGGCAACGGGGTTTCTATAGCTAGAGCGGCTCAAGGAGAAATTCGCGGTAACACATTCCAAGATACTGGTTTTGGGATTGCGATCGGTGGGACTTCGACACCCTTAGTTGTTGAAAACCAAATCATCCAAAATCAAGATGGTCTTTTTATCTCAGAGTCAGCAAAGCCTGTACTTCGTAAGAATGTAATTCAAAATAATAAGCGAGATGGTGTTGTGGCGACCGTCAATGCGGCACCTGACCTCGGCACCAATGAAAGTCCTGGTGGCAATCTCATTCGCGGTAACACTCGTTATGATGTCAATAATGCTACCAAAACCAGTCAGATTGTTGCCGTTGGTAACGATATCGATCAGAAAAAGATTTTTGGTCAAGTAGATTTTGTCGCTGCGGATGTTACCCTGCCTCCTGGTCAGGCTGTGGCCTTTAAGGATGTACCAACAGGATATTGGGCAAAAACTTACATCGAAGCCCTAGCCGCCCAAAATATTATTGCTGGTTTTCCTGATGGTAGTTTTAAACCTAATGAACCTGTAACTCGTGCCCAATTCGCTACCATCGTTACCAAAGCCTTGAAACCACCGACAAAACGTGCAGGTCTTGAGTTTAAGGATGTAAAAAATAATTTCTGGGCTTACGCTGCGATTAAATCTGCTTACCAAAGTCAATTTATTGCTGGTTATCCCGATGGTACTTTTAAACCACAGCAGAAAATTCCCAGAGTACAAGCGTTAGTTTCGTTGGCTAACGGTTTGGGTTTAACTACAGATAATCAAAATGCCCTTTCCTTTTACACCGATGCGGCTCAAATTCCCAAATATGCGATCGCACCTGTTGCCGCAGCAACTTTAAAGCAACTAGTGATCAATTATCCTACAGCCAAGCAACTCAATCCCAATCGTGAGGCAACTAGAGCAGAAGTTGCGGCCTTTGTTTACCAAGCACTTGTCAGTACTGGACGTGCCCAACCAATTCCTTCTCCCTATTTGGTGACAGTTCAGTAAATAACTGATTTGCAAAAGTTGTGAGTGCTGGGTAAAAAACAATACCTTCGCCATTTTTAAAAATGGCGAAGGTATTATCAGAAAAAAGTCATATGACAAGAAGCTTTCAACTCTGTTCCCTATTCCCTATTGCCTTCAGGTTAAATTCAGCCCGCCATCAGCTACAATAACTTCTCCAGTGATATAGTCCGAAGTGACCAACATTGCTACAAGATCAGCAATTTCTTCGGGTTTAGCAGCTCGCCTCATTGGGGCGTGATTTTGCCAAGTTTCTTGGGCGCTATACCATTGCTTTGTCATTGGTGTCTCTACTAATCCAGGAGCGATTGCATTAACCCGAATTGCTGGTGCCAGAGTCACAGCAAGTAGTCGCGTCAAGTGATTAAGTGCAGCTTTGCTTACAGAATAAGGGATAGACGCTCCTTTAGGGCGGACACCTGCATGAGAACTGATATTGACGATGCAACTAGGATGCCCATCTTGAGCGCTTTGACGCAGAGCTGATTCTGCCTCAGCAATCAATATCCACGGTGCAATTACATTTACTTGGTATAACTTTGCCCAGATTTCTGATGTTGCCTGTTTGAGAGCCGTGTGTGGAATAACTTCACTAATGCCGGCATTATTAACAATGACATCAAGGCGACCATATTGCTTGATAACTGTTTGAATAAGTTGACTAGTTTCCTTTTCGTTTGCCAGATCAGCTTGAATATAACTGGCATTTCCCAGTTCTTCTGCAAGTGCTACACCTGCCTTAACTGAGGATTTTGAATGGATTGCGATAGACATTTTTTCTGTTGCAAGACGCCTAGCAATGGATGCACCAATGCCTGATGTCGATCCTGTGACAAGCGCAACTCGGTTCAAGAATGATTGCATCAAATTTTAAGTTCTCAATAATTAGCAAAATTAAAGCGCCAAGACTTGGTTATTGATCTGACGCTCTAAGAGTTATAAATTTTCTTAAAATAGGGGTTCTTTATTTAGTTAACCCCATTTAAACTTTATTTGATTTATATTCGGGGTCTTTATATTGGCTAACCCCGTTTGAAAGATCTTTAGTATCTCAGAAATTTTTATTTTTTGAGATTTCCTAATATTTTTTTTATTTTTTCTCTGTTAATTATGGACGTTTTTGCCGACGCTGTTCCCAGCGCCAGAGATATATCATCAGAGCAACAACACCTATTTGGAGCGCCAAGTTAGGTAAGATGCTGTCAACTTCGCGTCCTGCAAGTAATTGCACAAAAAAGATAAACGCGCCTATTAAACCAGAAGCACCAAAACCAATATAAAGAAATTGCCGCAAGCCTCTATAGGGAGCTGCTGCTTCTGCTTTCAGGCGGGCGTAATGTTCTAGCTTAAGACGGTTTTTGGGATTTTGGTCTACCATGAGTGAATTATGCTATGATTTTAGGCTGTGTATGCCGATGTGGCTCAGTGGTAGAGCACTCGATTCGTAATCGAGCGGTCGCGGGTTCAAATCCCGCCATCGGCTTTAATAGAATTATTACTCAAGCTCAGTTTCGCAGAAGGCTTTGAGTAAATCAATACAATTAGCGATCGCTCCTAAATGAGCAATTTCGTAGCCATGGGTATTTTGTGTGGGAAATGCCAAACAGGCAGCACGGGCAACATGTCCAAACTTCATAGCGATTGAAGCATCGCTCCCAAACCCACTTAATGTTGTTAACTGCACTGACATATCTAACTGCTTAGCACAGTAGCGCAGTTGACCATTCAACGTTTCATCATAAATACCATAGGCATCTTGAGCAAGAATTACCGGATTTTTCCCGTCTTCAATTGGGTATTCGCTCGATAGCGGACAAATTTCCAATGCAATTAAAGCATCCAAACGCTGATTTTGGGTAAAAAATAGCGCTCCAATTGCTCCCACTTCTTCTTTTGCCGATGCAACCAAATATACATCAACTACTGGCTGTTTGACTATTTCAGCCAAGGCTAACAAAATCGCTACAGAGGCTTTATTGTCCAGAGTGTAACTAGCGATATGATCTTTCAACCTAATAGGCTGTTTGCGATGCTTGCCAATCACCATCCTACTGCCTGGCCTAACGCCTGCTGCTTCTAGTTCGGCAGTAGTGAGTTTTGTTTCAATCCAGGCATTTTCCCATTTGAGAGCAGTATCTTCCTGCTGGGCTT
The DNA here is from genome assembly GCA_019359515.1 of Desmonostoc vinosum HA7617-LM4. Taxonomy (GTDB): domain Bacteria; phylum Cyanobacteriota; class Cyanobacteriia; order Cyanobacteriales; family Nostocaceae; genus Desmonostoc; species Desmonostoc vinosum. The sequence continues at coordinate 10,545 of JAHHHC010000049.1, forward strand.
TTTGAGGAGATTCATGGGAAACATGGCGAGAACCAAAGCTGAGAATCCCACTGATAGTTTGGTGATCTCCAAGTAAATCTACAACTCCTTCACCGTAAACCCATGGGTAAGAACCACCAAGCCTACGAACTTCGACACGGCCATCATCACCGAGACTTTTGACAATTGCACCAATTTCATCTTTATGGGCAGTAATCGCAATTGCTCTATCTGAATATTTACCAGGGATTTTCGCAATTATATTATCGGCGCGATCGCCCCACACCTCAACACCCAAAGCTGCAAATCGCTGCATCAACAACTGATTAACTTCAGCTTCTGCCCCACTAGGAGAATGGTGCATGACCAATTCTGCAATTATTTGAAATAGGCGATCGTAATTCCACATTAGTATCTTAAATTAACCAAATCTCTGACCTTAAATATCTAAGTACACAACTGAAATCACTGTATTCCCTACTGTTCCCTGTTCCCTTTAACTTCAAAATCACTGTATTCCCCACTCTTCCCTACTCCCTACTCCCCACTCCCTACTCCCTTCCCTTTAACTTCAAAGCCTCAGCAGCCGATATCCCCTCACCCTGAGTGCCAAAATACCACAAAGCCGCCACTGCCTCAGCACGAGTTACTGGTTTTTTGGGTTGAAACAGTGTCGTATAGCCAAACACCCGCCGAATATTTGACTGTTCAGCATTTTGAAAATCAGCTAATACTGCTTTCAAAGCTTTGGGGTCAATTTTTCCTAAATCTTGAAAACCCCAGGTTTGTTTCACTGCATCTAAATTAGCTGAAGGTAACGCTTGACGGGTATCTAGAGGTAATTTCCACAGTAGCAACTGCTCTCGCGTTAAGGGTGCATCAGGACGAAATAAAACTGCTGTAGAATCCCCAGATAAAGGGCTGGGAATTAACCCAGCTTCCGCTAATCCCTGAATCGCTGGGAAATCGGGGTCTTTTGACGATACATCACTAAAAGCTGATTGTGTGCTTGCCGATGCTAAGCGAATCTGCTTAGCTGGGTTATTGGCGTGCATAGCATTGTTAGCAGCAACCAACCAACGCGCATATTCTCTACGAGTGATGATTTTACTCGGTTCAAATTGATTAATTGTGGTGGTATTAGTCTTAGTTGTTTTTGCTTGTGGGGATAAAACACCCAATGCTGCCAAATCTTGGATATATTTGCGCCATTCTTGCGGTGCTTGATTCAAATCATTGAATTCCTGAGATTCTGGCTTAGCTTGGCTATTAGATGTATTTCCTGGCTGTGCTGCCAAGTTTGCACTTAGCACAGGGCCAATAAACTGTGGATCTCCTGGTTGCGGAACTTCGCTAGTAGTCTGAGCGCTAGTAGTTTGGCTAGGACTTGCAGTTGGGGTAGGTTGTGCGGTTGTCGTGGAGTTGGGTATATACTCAATCAATAATTGCGTAGCTGTTTGGGGTTGATTAGCTAAAGCGTTGGTAACTGATTGTGGCTGAATCGAAACCCTTATCAATAAATTATTGCGACGTGCTTCAAAAACACCTCCCCCGTCTTCTGGAGGTTGCTGCAAAACCTGCCAGTTGTTTGTTTGAAACTGGTTTTTATAAAAGCTAGAAATAAAATTGCTGGGATCAGAACTTAACCAACGTGTTGATACTTTGTTTTCTGAACCACTAGCTGGTGTGATTTCCTGTAGTTTAGCACCAGGATACAGAGGTATATCTTGAGGAAAATCAGTTGGTAACTGCACTACTGATTCATTCTGCTGTACTTGCGTTTGTTGATTTGAAGATTCTCCCAGAGCAACAGGATTATTTTGCAGTTGCGGATCTGCTGCTAGAGACTGCTCAAGGTTCTTAGCAACTGGACTGTTAGCACAGGCTGTTAACGATGTCAGTAAAACAGCCAAACTCACAAAGGCGGCTGGACGTTTACAGGGAAGCACAGGAAATCACAAATCAAGTTTCAATTCCTACCCTAGCGCAGACTGCCAAAAGCTGCTTGTTTGCGGGTGAGTCAGTATTTAGAATTTGTGTTTGACAAATACGATATATCGCGATATATTATATTTAACGATAAAGATATATCGCGATACGTCAAATAAACACAAGGAATTACATATGTTTAGACAATTTCATCCACATTTTCCTGTACCAGCCCATGCTGGAGAAGGATTTGGCAATCAATTTTTCATGAGTGGGCGACATGGACACAGAGGTTCATCGAGTGGTGGCTGGGGAGATGAGCCTCGCACCCGTCGCGGTGACATCAAATTTATGCTGCTTGGGCTTCTATCTGAGCGGGCCCAGCATGGTTATGAATTGATTAAAGAGCTAGAAACCCGTCGAGGAGGCTTTCGCCGCCTTAGCCCAGGCTCTGTCTATCCAACGCTTCAGATGTTGGAAGAAGGCGGTTATTTGACTAGTGAGCAAGTCGATGATAAGCGTGTCTACACGATTACAGAGAGTGGTAGACAATTATTGCGCGATCGCAACCAGCAGGCTGATTTAAGAAACACTTACAACAGTTTTAAGGAAAACAAGCCTTCGGAATTGATTGAGTTGCGGCGTACCTTAACAGAGTTAAATGATGCTGTTACACAAATTGCTCGCAGTGGCAATTTAGAGCAAGCAAATCGAGTACGCGAGCTGCTTGTTCAGGTAAAGCGTGAAATTTACAAGTTTCTTGCCGAGCAGTAAGGTTGGTGTGGGTAGTTTACGAATTAAAATCAGAACCCAAGCAAGTCTATTGTTGTATCGTATTCTGTTAATAAAATGAGTAAACGGTAGCAAAAGCTACCGTAACGTCTTTGTTCTCCAGCGATTAGGTTTTGGTAATTCCCATGCTTGTATATAGAATTCCCTAAAATTCTGGCAAGCTAACATTTTTATGAAAAAAATAAATTTCTTACCTTGTGAGAGTGAGAAGCAAAATTTTAGAAAGTATTTGGCTAACGGTGGTAAGCTAAATAAGGTAATAGATAGAAAAATTCATGCCCCTCCGCTTCACTCCAGTGACAGATAACCCTGGGAACTCAGCGTAAGTATGAAGTTGTTGAGGCTAAAGTAATCGGCAAAGCACTCAGTATTGCAGCAATTGCGCTGAAATTTATCAATTGAGTTTCTGAGTAAAGGCTACTGATACTCTTGCTTTGAGTTTAGCAGTACTTATGCTGAGGAGTATATCTATATCAGCTTCAAAACTATAAGCCAAATTTGTTGTAGCCATCAAAATTGAAAACCCACAAAACGATCGCATGTTACAGGAGCAGTAGATAATTATATGAAAGTTCTTGTATCACAATTTGATGCGATCGCCTTTTGCTTCGATAAGTTATTGCTCAAGGTGGCAACCAAATTAGTTTACTGCCATCCTCACTGCTATGTCGTAGTATAAAAACTTTGATCATACCCCTGAGAAAAGATTTTTATTCTCGTCGGAAAACTCAAACTGATATTCAACAGCAAGGATGGTTTTAAGACAGTAACTTATGGGAAAATCCCATCACCAAGGATGAAAATACTTCTTCCCACGCCCTATATTTCCAACGGATACTTATGTAATAAAAAATACAAACTTTTATAGAAATCCCTCTTTCCCCACTCCCCACTCCCCACTCCCTATTTTCAACTTAGGAGTATGAAAAATCTAAAATAGATATTAAATTGAGAAAAAGAACGACCATCGACAACTGTTAGTTAATCTTACTTTTTGTAAAGCGTCGCCGGGTTGTTACCAGTGCTGAAACACGATTACATGCCAGTTTCCCAGGATCAGCCGATCTATTATGAGGCTCCACTCCAGCTGCTACTGTTTGTCGATGGACGCCCAAAGTCCCGACAACAGGTGCAACGATTACGTGCTTATTTAAAGGAATTGCAGGCTGAGTATAGTTTTGAACTTCAAATTATTGATGTTGGTCAACAACCCTACTTGGCGGAACACTTCAAGTTGATAGCAACGCCAGCTTTAATCAAAATCCACCCAGAACCCCGGCAAATTTTAGCTGGGAGTAATATCATTGCCCAATTAAAAAACTGTTGGTCTCGCTGGCAAGCTTCTGGAGAAGCCTTTTCTAAATTACAGGAAGACTTACAAGAAAGTATCGACGAACACGGACGGGTAATATTACCCACATCCACAATCCCTTCAGTTGCTGTTTCTGCCGAACTGATTCAACTCTCAGACGAAATTTTTCGCTTAAAACAGGAAAAAGAGAAACTCCAAGAACAACTCCAGTTTAAAGATCGAGTCATCGCTATGCTGGCGCACGATCTCCGTAATCCCCTCACTGCGGCGGCGATCGCCATCGAAACTCTCCAATCTAACTACAATCAAGATACGGGTGAGTTTCAGCGCCTCAAACCAGCCATGACAGCTCACTTACTCAAACAAGCCCGTAGCCAAGCTAGAATCATCGACCGCATGATAGCTGACCTTTTGCAAGTAGGTCGTGGTAGCGATACAGAGCTTCCTATTATACCACAAAAAGTAGAAATAGGTAAACTTTGTTTAGATGTACTCGAAGAATTACGCGATCGCTACATAGCCAAATCCCAGAAGGTAGAAACAGATATCCCCAAAGACTTACCCACTGTGTATGCTGACCCAGAACGCATTCGTCAAGTATTAGTAAATCTTTTAGACAATGCCATAAAGTATACACCAAAAGACGGTAAAATCAGCGTTGCTGGACTCCACCGAACAACCCAAAAAGTTCAATTTAGTATTGGTGATACTGGGCCTGGTATACCTGTGGAAAATCGCGATCGCATCTTTGAGAACCACTTCCGTCTACAACGCGACGAAGGCACAGAAGGTTACGGTATTGGTCTTTGTTTATGCCAACGGATCATTCGCGCACATTACGGCCAAATTTGGGTAGACTCTGCTCCCTACGGCGGGGCATGGTTCCATTTTACATTGCCGGTTTATCCGTCTTAGAGACGCGCTTTTGAAGCGTCTCTACATTCATTGTCTGTCCCCTGTCTCCTGTTCCCTCTAAAAAAACTACCTCCAAACAATTCGATTACGCCCCTTTGCTTTTGCTTGATAGAGTGCTTTATCTGCTCCTACAATCAAATCCGAAGGAGAAGATTCCCAAGTCGGAATGACAGTTGCCACTCCCATACTCAAAGTGACGTGCGGACTGACGCTAGACCCATCATGGGGAATTTCTAGCTCTCTAACTCCAGCTTGTATCGCTCCTGCAACATGAATTGCACCAATCGCATGAGTGTAGGGCATAATCACAGCAAATTCTTCGCCACCGTAACGCGCTACTAAATCTTGATGTTTCTGGGCTTTACGGCTTAACACAGTACCCACCTTTTGTAAGCAAAGGTCTCCACCAGGATGACCATATTTATCATTATAAAATTTGAAAAAGTCGATATCACATAAAATCAACGATAGTGGAGCTTCTTCTTGAGCTAAGTTAATCCACTGAGTGTTTAGATAATCATCAAAACGGCGACGGTTCGCCAATCCAGTTAGACCATCTACATTAGCCAGATGCTGTAAGGCTTGGTTTGCAGCTTCTAGCTGTTTATAAACTTGTGCTTGTTGTAATAGTCGTCGCAACCTCTGGCGCAATATTGCCCAATGAATTGGCTTAGTGACATAATCGGTAGCCCCTGCCTCAAAGGCGCGATCTACTGAATCTCTATCATCCAAACTTGTAACCATGAGTATGGGTGTACGCCCCCATAATTTAGAGATCATCGTATTGCCAAGGGCTGAGTCAGTATCAAGTGTTGCTAATGCTGATATTAAATTATTTCTAGCAATTTGGAGTAGTTGCTTACAGCAAGTAAAGCCATCCATTACAGGCATCACAGCATCTAGTAAAACTATGTCTGGCTTGACAGTTTCAAAAGCATCCAAACATTGCTTACCGTCACAAACCTCAACTACTCGATAACCATCTTGTTCCATAGCTTCACGCAATAACACTCGCGTGGTCTTGTCGTCATCGGCCACCAGAATTACAGGGGGTTGCTTGGTAAGAGAGAATGGGCTTATGCCTGCCATGAGTTGCGTTCCACAGAAAAAGAGAGTATCGGGTAGGAAAAAAACCTCACCTCCATAGTCAAATCACCTGTGATTGATATTTGTTTTTCGTAAGTGACTTGACGGAAGACATACAAACAAAATCAGGTAAAACATGTGTGATATGTGAAAATGTTGTTAAGCTTATTTCAAGTTTGCATAAACAATGAGCAATAAAATGCACCGTGCGATCGCTCTCATGCTTTGGAAATAGCAACCAACTTTTTTGTGACAAGAAACTGCTTGATTATTGTGAACTAAGCAAGCAGTACAGAATTATATTTCATAAATAATTAATATGTTCTAAAAATCGAAGGCAATTTTTACCTTTTTCCTGAAATACAGATAGTTATGGTAATAATTGTTATTTTTATACTTCCCCAGTGATCAAGTCAAATTGCAGTTTTATTTAAAACTTCAAATGTACAACTTATTTTCTTGATTATTTAGTTAATTGGGAAAACTACAGAGGTAGATTAAAACAATTTCATATATGCATAAAAATTAGACAATATTTTTTACTAGTAATACTCTGTTCATTCCTCATACGACTTAGTCATATTTATCAAATTTAAGAATAATTACTGAGTACTCATACAAAATTAAGCAAAAGCTTTTATTTTTGGTTTTTTCAAAAATACTTCTCTCAGTTATAATACCTAAAACTTGTAAAATTTTAATACATGTGTTGGTAAAAATTTTAGTTCTTTACTACCGCTTTCAAGCTAAAATAAACTACACAGCAAGATATTTTATAAAAGCTTACAACTTACGCCTAATGTGAATTAACAGCTTTAATTTTGTAGGGTGCGTTATGGACGCAAGTCCTAACGCACCGCAGCTCTCGGACTACAAAGCTGGATTTAGGGTGAGGGCATTGACAAAATCATTCAAGTTTTAATATCTAACTCACATTAGATCAACTTATTAAAAGTTACCAAATTTTTCTCATGCCAGATCCATTAATGTATCAACAGGATAACTTTGTTGTTCTAGAAACAAACCAACCAGAACAATTTTTGACAGCATTAGAGTTGTTAGAAAAGCTCAAAAAAACTCTTCAACAACTCAATGTTCATGACCTGCCACCTGACTTACAAAGGTTTGATACTGTAGCAGAACAAGCCCAATATCTGCTTGATACTAGTTGTGAGTTAGATATTGGTATTGGAAAGTACTTGCAGTGGTATGCAGTTCGCTTAGAAAAGTGAATGGAGAATGGAGCCAGTCCCTAGTCCCCAATCCCTGCTGACTCTTTTTGAGTAGTAATCAACGTCAGTTCAATTTTGCTTTCTTCTGGCTGTGTGATTTTAATCTCCACTCCGGGGCCAAAATAGCTGGTCATTTTTTCCTGTTTTTGCTGCCAGACATCAATTGGTATCAATGGCGAGTCAAATTCTAAAGTTAAGGCGTAGGCCCCGTTAGCTTCCGTTTCTCTTAAACCTGTAACTGTAGGCCGTTCGTTATCTGTTGGACTCAGACCCAGATAAGAGAGTGTCCCATCGAAATGAGCGTCTTGACCGTAGCAATATCGAGTAATGTCTTTGCGGATTTTATTTTGAGTCTGGGTTGCCTGCTGTTCTCGCAGTTTTAAAACTGGAGGTGTTGTAATTTGACTAAAAGGTATAGGCTTGAGTTCATTAGCTTTAAGCGCTAGTCCTCCCAACAATAGAGGAAAACCGTAAAAAAATCCGACAAGATTTAGTGTTGCATTATTATTAGCGTAGGCGATGAAGCCGACGATAGTTAATATGCTGCCGATGGTTAAACCGAGTGTTCCCAAAGAAATTTGGCGTAACATAATCTGAGGTTCGTTTGACACTCTCCGGGCTAAAGCCACGGAAATTTTTAAGACATTTCAGCCTTAATATCCTGTTTACACAGGTTAAGCGGCTCAACACGTTTGCCACTAGGGCGTGCTGATGTCTCCGTACATTTTTTGGGCGTAGACTTTCCCCCAGTCCGGGGGTAGGTTTTAAATCTTGTACTGATTAGTTCACTTTAACATGGCTGAGTCCTAAAGGACTTAATTAGTTTCGTGGGTTTAAGTCCCCCGGTTATATACTGACAAAGCCAGCTTTTTGGCGTGGTAAAGTAGCGTGGTAAAATTAGAGCATTCCTCATTATTTCGCTCGGATTACCGGGGATCAATTAGCCGAGAGGACACATTCATCCTGCTGCCTCGGCCTTTACTGATACCTTATTAAGAATACTATACAGCATTACTAATGGTTAAATCTGCTCCTCCCCCAATTGCTAGCCGTAAACCTTCTAAAGTAGAAGGAATCAAAGAAAATAGTAATTTTTTACGTGAACCCGTAGCAACTGAGATACTTCAGGATACAACTCACTTTAGCGAAGATGCGATACAGATTCTGAAGTTTCATGGATCTTATCAGCAGGATAACCGCGACAATCGCGTCAAGGGACAGGAAAAAGATTATCAGTTTATGCTGCGGACAAAAAATCCTGGTGGATTTATACCGCCGCAACTGTATCTAGCTTTAGACAAGCTAGCTGATGAATACGGCAACCATACGTTACGAGTAACCACTCGTCAAGGTTTTCAACTGCACGGAATTCTCAAGAAAAATCTTAAGACGGCAATTGCCACTATTGTTAAAAACTTGGGTTCAACCTTGGGTGCTTGCGGCGACATCAACCGCAATGTCATGGCACCACCAGTTCCCTTTAAGAATCGCCTTGAGTATCAGTATGCTTGGGAATATGCTCAGAATGTTGCTGATTTGCTATCACCACTAACGGGTGCTTATTACGAAATCTGGTTAGATGGTGAAAAAGTCATTAGCGGTGAAGAAAACCCAGAGGTCAAAGCAGCAAGACAGCGTAATGGCACTGGTACAATCATCCATGACAACGAAGAACCGATTTATGGCACGCACTACATGCCTCGTAAGTTCAAAGTTTCCGTGACAGTGCCAGGGGATAACTCGGTTGATTTATATTCCCAAGACCTTACCTTGGTAGTTATTACCAATAAAAAAGGTAAACTCGAAGGCTTTAACATCTTCGCTGGCGGTGGCTTAGGACGGACACACAACAAAGAAGAAACCTTCGCTAGGATAGCAGACCCAATTTGCTATGTAGCAAAAGATGATGTCTACGACTTAGTAAAAGCAATTGTTGCGACTCAGAGAGATTATGGCGATCGCACCGACCGCCGTCATGCCAGACTAAAATATCTACTCCACGATTGGGGCGTTGATCAATTCCGTACCAAGGTCGAGGAATACTTTGGTAAACCAGTTGCACCTTTTAAATCCCTACCAGAGTTTAAATATCACGACTTTCTCGGTTGGAATGAACAAGGCGATGGCAAACTGTTTTTAGGTATTTCCATTGATAATGGTCGAGTCAAAGATGAAGGTTCATTGCAACTTAAAACAGCCTTGCGGGAAATTGTTGAGCAATTTAACTTACCCATCCGCTTGACGCCTCACCAAAACCTGATTTTTTGCGACATCGAACCAGATCACAAGCAAGCCATTCAAGATATTCTGACTCGTTGTGGTATCGTCTCTGACCCCAGCACAATAGAACCTCTAGTGCGTTATGCTATGGCTTGCCCTGCTTTGCCTACTTGCGGTCTAGCCATCACCGAATCAGAACGAGCAATACCTGGTATATTAGAACGAATTCGCACTCTATTAGATCAAGTTGGTTTACAAAACGAGCATTTTGTGGTAAGAATGACAGGATGCCCTAACGGCTGCGCTCGTCCCTACATGGCAGAATTGGGTTTTGTAGGTAGCGCCCCCGAATCATACCAACTATGGTTAGGAGGTTCGCCCAATCAAACTAGGCTGGCACTGCCTTATATGGAAAGGCTACATCATAACGATTTAGAAACCCAGCTAGAGCCGATTTTTGTCTACTTTAAAAAGTTACGCCAATCTGGGGAAAGTTTTGGTGATTTTTGCGATCGCGTCGGTTTTGACGCCATCCGGGAATTTGCCGCTCAATACGAGTCTCAGACTGCCCCAGAAACAGGAATTACAGACGATAGCGATGGTTTAGTAGAGACAATGGCAGATTCCACCACAGCACCAATTACAGAAGAAAGTGAAGCTCAGGAAGTAGCGATCGCAAACACTACCGTTGCTAGCAGTAAAACACGGCGTCGCGTTAGCCTGCAACATGATATTTACAGCAAAGTCAAGGAAACCGCAGCTCGCCAAGGCAAATCAATGACTCAGTTAGTCAACGAGGCTGTAGAGATTTACTTGAAAAATTTGTCGTAAATCTAAACTTCACAAGCGGGCTTTCGCCTAAACGCAAAACAATTTATCGTGAGATTTCTCCCGTTATAGTTGCACACTGAACGGGAGCTTCTAATACGGAAAACTTGTACCAAATTTGCGTGGGTTTATTGTAGATAATTTAGATCAAATTTTACTATCCCAGAGAGAACGGAATTAGTGTTATACCATGTCCGTTTAAAGACTTATGATTTGGCTGACGCGGAGATAGGGAGACGCGGTGAGACAGCGAGTAAAGGAGGGTTTCCCTCCGCAGGCGACTGCGTTAGCGCAGCGTTAGCGAGCTTGCGAGCGTCACCCGAAGGGGGACAAGGGAGAAATTTTTATGATAAGTGATTAGCCGGACATGATATTACTCGTGTTGCAAGTGGTTATCGAGATCTAGAATCTTTGTTTGCAGATGTAGATGAGGAATGAAACTTATAACTAGAGCTTAATAAAAAGCCATCTCGAAAAGCAAAACAAAAAATTTCATGACTCAACTGCAAAGAATAGCGATCGCACCTTCCCAATTCCAGCAAGAGCAAATCTTGCTTACCAAAGAGCAGCAACATTATCTTATACGTGTGTTGCGTTTGCGAGAAGGCGATCGCTTTATTGCTATGGATGGTTTGGGAAAATCGTGGTTGGCACAGCTGCAACAAGAACAAGCCCAAGTATTAGAACCACTGACAGTAGAAAGCGAATTACCTGTATCAATTAATCTTGTTGTAGCGTTGCCCAAAGGTAATGGATTTGATGAAGTAGTACGAACTTCTACAGAATTGGGCGTAGCTTGTATTACTCCAGTTTTGAGCGATCGCACACTACTACATCCCAGTCCTCAAAAACTTGAACGTTGGCGACGCATAGCCACCGAAGCCGCCGAACAATCAGAACGCGCCTTTGTCCCTACAATTTTAGAGCCTGTAGCTTTTAGCACATGGTTGTCATTCGTTAACAGTCATCAATATATCTGTGTAGCACGTGGCAACTTTCCCCATTTAAAAGATTGCCTACACCACAAAGAACAAGCAAACATCGTCATTGCCATTGGCCCAGAAGGCGGTTGGACAGACAAAGAAATTGAAAATGCGATCGCATCTGGATTTCAACCCGTTTCCCTTGGTCGCCGCATCTTACGAGCAGTTACAGCACCAATAGTCGCTTTATCCTTAATTACCGCAGCATATGAAGTATAAATGATTTATACTCACCCCTCTGGTGAGAAATCCTTCAGTGTGCATTTTAACTAAGCAATGATTGAGCAAATTGCGATCGCTTTTGAACAAAAAGACTACCAAACAGCTGCAAAATTACTCAAACAGCTGCTAAAAGAATCACCAGAAAACCCTTGGGCACAATTTTATCTCGCAAGACTGCACGAAGTATTTAAAAAGCGCCAACAAGCAGAAAAAATCTATCGGCAACTACTGCGAAGCACGAATAATCCTAAAATATTGACACAAGCACGTCAAGGTTTGCGGCGGTTACAAGAAATAGAGCAAGAAGAAAGACAAAGAGCTATTATCCAAGCAACAGCCGAACCTAGCGACACCGAACTAGGCATACTAATTTTAAAACCTCTGAGCAACGAACTAAAAACCGTAGCAACCCAAAAATTTGCCCAAATAATGCAGCTAGATGCCTACACAGCGAGGCTGACTCTGCCAAGTCGTGGCTGGAAATCATACCGCACTGGACAAGTAGGAGAACTGAAATTTTACGGACAACAGCTACAGCAAGCTGAAATTCCCTGCTTCTGGACGACAATAGGCCAAATTCAACAAATTCAAGTCTTTCAAGTCAAATATTTCCTAGAATCTGATCCAAAAGTTACTGTTGTTTGCAGCAACCAAACAAATCAACTTGGTTCTTTAACCTTTGACTGGTCAGAAGTCACAGCTAGAGTGGTAGGATTGTTGCCTATATTTGAGGAAGTTGTAGACCGAGACGTGCGCGGTAAGCTAGAACGAAAAACCCAAACCCAAGACTATGCTCAGTTTTGTGATTTGCACCTACCAAGCAGAGGTTCTATCCTCCGACTTTATGACAATGGTTATGAATTTCATCAAGGTATAGAAATTAATCCCCAAGCTAGCCAAAACACAATCAGGATCAATTGGAATAACTTACTCGATTGGCTTGAGCAAAAATTGCCCCAAGTTAAAGTTTGGTCTGATTTTACTCCTTTTGCACAGACAGTCTTAGATCAAACAGAAATACTCAGTCGGATTAAATCTCATATTCATCTATTTCGCAGAGAAGAAACTAATTGGGACTCAGCCTTTCATTTGTATAGTGGACTGATATTCATGAATGATGCTAGCTAATTACTGGTTACAAAAGAATTTTCTGCACCAAACTATTTAGCAATGAACTAGTAACACTGCCGTAGAACGTTCAGTCCCAGATTAATCTGCGAGCGTTCGCTCAGAAGGTAGTAAATGGAGTTTAAGCGATTTTCTGTTAAAAAAGAAGTAGGTAAATATTAGCGATCGCTCAAAAATAGAGTCTTGTTTGCTAGGCTAAAGCAGAAGATTTAAAATTTAGGTAGATAATCAAGACTAAATAGTCTTTATGGCTCACTCCACTAGTCAACTCTTTATTTTAGATCAGACTAAAGTTTATTGGTAAATAACAACGAATTAAATTAATCAAGTATAAATTATTGAGATTGTAGCTAAACAATGATGCATTTTAAGTTTTCACCAAAAATTCTGCAAAGGCTGGGAGAAGAACTTGTTCCAAATCCAGACCAAGGAATCATTGAATTGGTTAAGAACTCTTATGATGCTGATGCTATTGAATGCAGAGTAGAGCTTATCAAAACTAGCGCCATAGGTGGCTCGATTATTATTTCAGATAACGGTGTTGGTATGGATAAGGATGATATTAGCGAGGGATGGCTGGTGCTAGGTCGCTCGAAAAAATCCAACCGTGAAGTTACTCAATTAGGTCGCCTACCTGTAGGTAATAAAGGATTAGGTAGGTTAGCTGCTCTACAAATGGGTTCTCAAGTACTCTTGAAAACTAGACCTAAAGATGAACCAGGAGTTGAATATTCTCTAACGATTAATTGGGATGATTTTCAAGAAGCTGATGTAGTAGAAGATGTTCCTTTAGATATTAAACAAAGTGTTACAGATCAACAATATGGGACTGATATTATAGTCAGTAATCTTAAAAATATATTCACTAAACGCGACATTCAAAGACTAGCTAGAGAGCTTTTATTGTTAGCAGATCCATTTGATAATCATACTGGGTTCCATCTTCAACTTATTGCTTCAGAATTTTCGGAGATTGAAAAACAAGTAAGCAATGCTTACTTTAGTGATGCTGAATATCATTTGAAAGCTTATATAAATGGAGATGGGATTGCTGAAGCAAGTTTACTAGACTGGCAGGGAAACGTAATTTTTCATGCTGAGCATAGTGATCTTTATCAAGAAACTTCTCAAGAGCCTTACAAAACACCTCCAACAGAATTTGAATTGTGGGTATTCTTGCTAAATCCTCAAAGTTTTTCAGCTAGAAAGGCTTCTATTTCTATCAAACAAGTTAGAGAATGGCTTGCTCAAGTAGGGAATGTTCGTTTATATCATCGGGGTTTGCGGGTAAAACCTTACGGAGATTCAGATGATGATTGGTTGAACTTAAATTATGCACGAGCAAGAAATCCAGAGGTACGTCCTTCAACAAAAACAGTTATTGGTAGAGTAATTGTTAGTGACCCTAACGATATGTTGCTTCAGAAAACCGATAGGCTTGGTTTTATTGAAAATGAAGCTTTTTTAGAGTTAAAACGCTTCGCAATTGATGTGTTGGAGTGGATGGCTAAAGAAAGGCTGAAAGTCACTGAAACGCAAAGACAAAGAGTTAAGAAACAAGTTCCTCGTGATCTTACAGAAGCTAAAGCCAGAATTGAAGAAGTTATTGAAGCAGAAGTTCCCCAAGAATCTCGTCCTCAAGTCCTAGAAGCTGTTCAGCAATACGAAACTGTAACAGAGCGTGAGACAAACATCTTACGTGAAGACCTTCAGCTCTATCGTAGTTTAGCTACAGCAGGAACAACAGCAGCAGTTTTTGCTCATGAATCTGGCAAACCAGTAACTTTAATTGAAAAAATAGCTAAGAGAATAGAAAGAAAAGGTAAAGAAATTCTGGGAGAAAAATATGAACACTATTTAGGAGAACCGGTTACAAAGCTTTATCAAGTAAGTAAATCATTACAACGCTTTTCTAAGTTTCCACTGCATCTGTTGAAACGAGAAAAACGTCGTGCAGGCGTTGTAGATACTCATATTGTTATTGATGAGATGGTTACATTCTTTCAAAGCTTTTTTGATGAAGGCAAAATTGAAATTATAAAAGATAAAGTTGAAGGTAATCCTTGCATTTATGGAAGTAATGCTTTGCTAGAAGCAATTATTACAAATCTTTTAATAAATGCTATGAATGCTTTTAATGTTGAAGGTGGACGCACAGAAGGACGTAAAATAATTATCAGAACTGAAACTGAAGGAAGTAACTTAAATATTAAAGTTTTAGATAATGGTTCAGGAATCCATAATATAAAAATAGACGAAATTTGGCTGCCTGGTAGGACAACTAGGGAAGGTGGTACAGGTTTAGGATTGACAATTGTTAGAGATTCTGTAACCGATTTAGGAGGAGCGGTAAATGCGAATCCAGAAAGTGAGTTAGGAGGAGCAGAATTTATTGTAAAATTGCCACTTGTAGGAGAATAGCTGTTATGACTTTAATCCCAGCTTTAAATGAAATAAAAATAGCTATAATTGATGATGATAAAAACCTAGCTGATGCAACAGCTTGGGAAGTAGAAGAAGCAGGCTATAAACCATGTTTATTCGTTGATGGTAATTTTAGAAATGTCAATGAGTTAGCATCGTGTATTAAAGAAAGTACTGAAGGTGCTGTATGCGATCACCGCTTGTCTAACTCTGGATTTGCTAATTTTTATGGAGCAGAATTAGTTGCAACTCTATACGACTGGAAATTTCCATCACTGTTAATTACTCAGTACACAGAAATGGATACATCTTTGTCAATTAGAAAGTGGAGACATAAAATACCTGTACTATTAAGTCGAGATCAAGCTGATGCCTCAAATATTGCTAAAGGTATTGAAGATTGCAGATTAGAACTTGAAGGGTGTATATCAAGTATCAGAAAACCTTATAGAACAATAGTCAGGATTGCTAATATTGATCAAGAATCTATAGAAGCTTTTATACCAGGTTGGAATCCTCATAAGGCTATTCGTTTTCCAGCTTCCCTTGTTCCTGAACATTTGCGGGATGCGTTAAAGCCAAATGTTCGCTTATTTGCTCATATTAATATAGGAGCCGAAAAATCTGATGACCTATATTTTAAGAAGTTTGAATTAGCACCTGAACCAGATGAAGACGATGGACTTGCCTGACTTAATTATTCTAGACGTTGGTCATGGAAATTGTGCAATTGTAAGAGATACTGATGGTGTAGTAGTCATTGACTGTTCACATGGAGCGACTTTGATAGAAACTCTTGAATATCTTGTTATTCAAGAAATATTACATATTCTCATCTCTCATTCTGATGCAGATCATATTGCAGGTATTATTAATCTACTGTCTAATGAAGATATTAAAATTCATAATGTACACCTTAACCCTGATTCAATCAAAAAAAGTGATATTTGGTTGGATTTGCGTATTGCTTTAAAAGATGCACAGCAGCGTTTTGGAACTAAAGTTTCATCAGAATTAACAACAACAAAAACGGGAAGCTTGAATATTGGTTCAGTTAATATAGAAGTACTTGCACCAACACCTGAATTGATTTTAGGTGGTGCTGGAGGAAGAGATTTACAAGGACGGCGATTAACTTCTAACTCAATATCAGCCGTTATCGGCATAGTTCACAATTCTCATAGAGTAGCTATATTGGCAGCGGATATTGACAATGTGGGGTTTGACAATCTGATTCAGGTAGAAAAGAGTTTTATTGCCGATATACTTGTTTTTCCTCATCATGGTGGAAGACCAGGGAGTGGAGATGGTAAAATATTCGCTCAGCAATTTTGTAGTTTAATACAACCAAAGCTAATAATATTCTCAATTGATCGTAATCGTTTTAATAATCCCCGCACAGAAGTAGTAGAGGGTGTTATTTCTTCAGTTCCAGATGCTCATATTTCATGCACTCAATTATCCCAACAATGTGCTGCTAGTCTTCCTAGTTCAAAGCCTACACATTTAACTACACTTCCTGCTAAAGGGCTTATCAGTAATAGCTGCTGTGGAGGAACTATTGCTATTAAGATAGATGGTAATAGGACGACTTATGCTGAGATGGCTTCACACAAAGAATTTATTGTTAGTCAAGTAATTAGCCCAGTATGTCGAAAGTTTTTATCTACCGTTAAGCCAATTTAGTTTTCGTATTTTAATTAATCTTTGTGAAGTTGGTATTTTGCAGATTCTCAACGCTATTTTCTAAGTACATACTGTGTAAGGCTATTGATGGCGTGCCTTACCAGGCGACTTTCCCAAATGGCAGACGGTGTGCAGTTACTAGTTGCTTTAGTTAGTCTGGTATTAGGTTTAATAAACAATAAATATCTCTGCTATGAATACAGCAACTACCAAAAATCAACAGTTAGCAGGTTTGTATGTGAAATCTCCTCAAGGAGAACAGCTAACCTTTCCACTGGAGCATACGGAAGTTCTAGCAAAAATCGTAGGCAACTTGTCACGAGTTGATGTTATCCAAACCTTTGAAAATCCATTTACGCAGCCTTTAGAAGCGATATATGTCTTTCCATTACCCGATGAAGCTGCGGTAGATGATATGGAAATCAAAATAGGCAACAGCATTATCAAAGGTAATATTAAAAAACGTGAAGAAGCGCAACAAATCTACGAACAAGCAAAACAAGCCGGACGCACTGCCGGACTTCTAGAACAGGAACGAGATAATATCTTCACCCAATCTCTTGCAAACATCAAACCTGGTGAACAAATTGATGTCACAATTCGTTACACCGATAGCCTGAAATTTGCAGGCGGAAATTATGAATTTGTTTTCCCGATGGTGGTGGGGCCAAGATATATTCCAGGAACGCCGATAGATGGAAGCGGTGATACAGATAGAGTTCCTGATGCTTCTCGAATTACACCACCTGTAATTTCAGAAGGTGTACCAACTTTGCGATCGCGTCACGATATTCATGTCACAGTAGAAATTGACGCAGGTATGCCAATTGCACAAGTGCGTTCTCCTTCGCATCAATTAGAAATTGCACACATAGATGGAATTGTGCAAGTCAAGTTAGCTCAAGCAGACACAATTCCCAATAAAGATTTAATTCTGCGTTATCAAGTTTCCACTCAAGAAACTCAATCTACAGCGTTAACCCAAGCCGACGATCTCGGCGGACATTTTGCAGTGTATTTAATTCCAGCTTTAGAATATCACACCGATGAAATTGTCCCCAAAGATGTTGTGTTTTTGGTAGATACCTCCGGTTCTCAATCTGGCGAACCCCTACAGAAGTGTCAAGAATTGATGCGACGATTAATCGATGGGTTAAATCCTCAAGATACTTTCACAATTGTTGATTTTTCTCATAGCGTCAGACAGTTATCACCCAAACCTCTGCGGAATACATCCCAAAATCGTACCAAAGCGATCGCTTATATTAACAAGTTACGAGCTAGCGGTGGTACAGAAATGCTGAGTGGCATTCTTGCAGCCATCAACGTTCCCACCCCACCAGAAAGATTACGCACGGTTATATTGCTAACCGATGGCTACATCGGCAACGAAAATGAGATTTTGGCAGAGGTGCAAAAGCATCTGCAATCAGGAAATCGTCTTCACAGTTTCGGCGCAGGCAGTTCTGTAAACCGTTTCTTATTAAATCGCATTGCAGAGATTGGACGCGGAAAATCGACAATTATTCGGCATGATGAACCCACAGAAGGAATTATCGAAAATTTCTACAAACAAATCAACAACCCTGTACTCACGAATATTCAAGTCTCGTGGCAAGGTGACGGAGAATCACCTGTGATTTACCCTAGTACAGCACCTGATTTATTTGCCGAACAACCATTAGTTTTGTTTGGTCGTAAACAGGATAGAACCAGCGGCAATTTGCAAATCTCTGGTATCGCTGCGGGCGGTAAACACTACCAAAAGACATTTCACCTCATATTTGCACAAACAGCAAATCCTGCGGTAGCGCAGTTGTGGGGACGTTCCCGCATTAAAGACTTGATGAATCAAATGGTGAGTTTTGAAACTAAAGCTGGCACAGAAGCAGTTACAGAAACAGCCTTAACTTATCAATTGCTTTGCCAATACACGGCTTTTGTGGCTGTCAGTGATGATATGCGGGTTGAACCAGGCAGTGAATGTCTATCTATGCAAGTGCCAGTAGAAATGCCCGAAGCAGTAAGTTATCAAGGAGTGTTTGGTAATGCTCCTGCTGGTGGTATGGTGCGCCGAATAACACTCTCGTCGATGCCACCAGTACCAGCACCAGCTTCAGCAGCGCCTCCAGAGTTGGAGGCTAAACTTAATTTCCCATTCTCACCATTTGAAGAGTCTGAAATCAACTCCACTAGTCTTGATATCAGCCAAGATATTGGTGAGATTTCAGCAGTAATCAAAGTCATCAGTGCTATTGGCTTAGAACAATCAGCAATTGCTTACTTAACCCAACATCTGCAACAGTTAAATTTACCCCCCGGCTTGAGTGGTCAAATTGTCTTTGAGTTCACCGTCAAAAAAGGCCGGGTAGCACGGGTAATGTTGAATGAGAAATCCTCAACTTTAAAAGATACAGCTATACTGGACATGATTAAGCGATCGCTTTTGATCTGGAGAGTTCCTTCATCTACCAGTAACAAAGTTGTCTTAACCTTAAATATTCACACTTAAAAAACAAAGAGACGCGAACCTTCGCGTCTCTTCAAATTCAGCTACAATGCAATACTTTCATCAGCCAGGGGTTTTCACCTGACGCGCCATATCCAAGAAAGAACTCATATTAGCCCCTGGGCGACGGCGGCCGTTAGAGCTGCCTGCCGAAGGAGCAAGATATTTAGGTGCAAAGGTAGTTTCTTTTGGTTGCTCTTGAACAGCTTTAGCTGCTTTAGCTTTCGCATTATTACCAGGTTCAACCTTGAGACCTTCAGCAGTTTGAACAAGCTGAATATCAGCTGGTTTTGGTTCTTTAGTTGTTTTTGCCTTAGACTTAGCGGTGGTTTTTGTTCCGTTTAATGACGCTGGTTTAGATGGAGTTGGTGCATCAGATGTCAATGTTTCCGTTATTGTTTCGGTTGCTTTCTTAGCACTCGCTGTAACTGTCTCTGTTGCTTTCTTCACGTTTGATGCAGCCTCTTTAGCTGCTTCTATTGGCTTTGCATCCTTAACTTCGTCTACTAATTCCAAGAAGTAACCATTGTCCTTTTTCTTTGGTAGTAGCCCAGTAATAAAACCGAGAATACCGGTGATTAATTTTTTGATAAAACCGAACATTACAATTGCTCCTGCTTCTTAATATTTGGAATCTGACCGTAATTGTTAAAGATTACGTCTGAATATTACATTTTTTTTCGTCACTCTTTTCTGGTGACAATCCCTATAGGTTCATGCTTTAGTTAACCATTGTAGTAAAAATACAGAGCAAACGTTCTTAACTCTTACTTGCAAGCACTTCTAACTTATATACACCGAGAACTAATTATTAAATTTTACTGTAACTGAGAGCAAGATTATGAACGCAAGCTTAACAAAAATTAACATTTCTTTGGAATGGGGACTGGGGATTGGGGACTGGGGACTGGGGACTGGGGAATTATCTTTCTCCCTCATCTCCCTCATCCCCCGGTTGCTGAGCAAAGTCGAACCATATCCCAACTCAACCAGTGAAAGTAGTGTCCTATGGCGATCGCAGATGATGTTAATATTTTGTTACATTTTCTACAGAATTGTTATACACATAGATTGCTATAGATGAACACAAAAAATCAACAGTTCAATCCTGTGTTGTTGATACATGGCATTGATGATACGGGGGAAGTTTTCGACAAAATGGCGGGTTATTTAACACGACATGGATGGTCTGTGTATACCCTAGACTTGTTACCCAACAATGGAAATGTGGGTCTTGATGAGTTAGCAAAGCAAGTAGCCGCTTACGTTGCTGCTACCTTTTTGCCAGAACAACACCTAGATTTGATAGGCTTCAGCATGGGAGGAATTGTTAGCCGTTATTATGTGCAGCGGCTAGGAGGAATTCAACGTGTGCAGCGATTTATTACTATCTCTTCGCCCCACAATGGAACTGTGATGGCTTATGGTTCGCTGCGTCCTGGTTGTGTCCAAATGCGTCCTAACAGTGCTTTTCTTCAGGATTTAAATTCTGATGCTGCTATGTTAAAGCAGCTAGACTTTACTTCTATTTGGACACCTTATGATTTGATGATTGTCCCTGCTCACAGCTCACAGATGCCAGTAGGAAACCAACAGATATTACCTGTGGCACTACACTCTTGGATGTTGACAGACTCTAGAAATTTAGCAGTAGTAGCAGAAATTCTAGCACAGCCTACTAAGTCCTATCCCCAATTTGAGCATACTCAAAACTCCCAAAAATTGCCTCTGGGTAGCGGTAGTATTTGAACTCCATCAAGTTATAAAAAGGATCTTCTAAGAAGAAAGTGCGATGTTCTAGGAGAGAACCAACAAAGCGATGTTTAGGTTCTTCTCTAAAAGTGAGTTTTTGCAGTTGTGCCTTTTGTAGTAATTCTTCCCAGTCACGTTCGGCGGTAAAAATTAGTCCAAAGTGTCTGGGATAAATACTTCGTTGAGGTGTTAGTGGTTCTTTAGTAACATGAGCTACTAGTTGATGACCATAAAGATTAAGAATCAGGGCGTGGGGATTTTCACGACCAGGAATGCAGCCCAATCCTTCTATATAATAGGCTTTTGTCTGAGCAATATCAGTGACAGGGAAAGCAAGGTGAAATACAGTTTGGCTCATGGCTGGTGTTGAGGAAACTTGTAGTTGATCCTATCTGCAAATTTAACGTAAGCTATACCAACCTCTGTGATTTGACGGGTTAAATAATTCGTAATTCGTAATTCGTAATTCGTAATTCGTAATTCGTAATTCGTAATGACGCTCGTACCGACGCTCGATGACTCGCTCTAAGCGAAGCTATGCCGCAGGCTTTACGCTACGCTATCGCTCGTGCTTCGCTAAAGTTTCTCTGTGGAGTGGTAATATTTTGGCAAAACTACTCATACATAAGTGATTCTTGATGCTTCCTTTAATTGACTATGCCAACCCCTGGTTGGTAGGAGTAGGATTGAACACGGTCTTATTGGGGTTAGCTTGGATTGCTCCTAAGCGGCTGCTGACTCTGGCGGGATTACTCCATGCTTGGTTTCTAGGCGTTTTAATCTGGGGAACTCTGGGTTGGCAAGGATATGTCTTAGTGATGTTCTATTTTCTGGTTGGTTCTGGAGTCACGCGAATTGGCATGGCACAGAAGGAAGCAGAAGGAATTGCTGAAAAGCGTTCTGGCGCTAGAGGCCCAGAAAATGTTTGGGGTTCGGCTTTAACGGGTGCGCTGTGTGCCGTAGGAGTCGGAATGATTACATCTGGCGCTTTTGTACTCAATCCCCAGTCCCTAGTCCCTAATCCCCAGTCCCTTCTATTATTAGGCTACGTGGCAAGTTTTAGCACTAAACTTTCTGACACCACTGCTAGTGAAGTTGGCAAAGCATACGGTAAAAGCACATTTTTAATTACAACACTACAGCCTGTAGCGCGTGGTACGGAAGGGGCAGTTAGCTTGGAGGGAACTTTAGCTGGTGTAGTGGCGTCAATAGCGATCGCTTTTGTCGGTTGGGGAGTTGGTTTAATTAATCTGTTGGGAGTAGCTTGGTGTGTAATAGCAGCGTTTATTGCTACCAATTTAGAAAGTGTGATTGGGGCAACACTACAATCTAAATATACTTGGCTGACTAATGAAGTAGTAAATATTTTTAATACATTAATAGGTGCGATCGCAGCAACTATACTCGCCTGGACATGGACAAGCATTATTTCCTAATCGGGAGTTGTGTTCAAATATATTACTTGTAAAGAGCCAGAAGCGATGATTTCTGACTCTTTTTTTGGCATACTACGACTAAATGCACAATTAGTTCATAGAATCTTTATCATTTTGACCCGTTAACCACAAGCGATTTCTATATGATTTAATTTGAAAGTTATATAAGTGTTTAACCATTTCCACGTAATTAGTTCATGGAATCTTTACCATTTTTAACCATCAATGACCAGTCAATTTCTATTGGTGAAGCAGTAAAATACCTGCAAGCCTCTGGAAAATTGGGTCAGTTTATTGGAGATATTCTCCGCCAATACGTGATTGAGACAGAAATACGAACACGAGACGATATTGAGATTGGGCCAGCATTAACCGAACAGACAATTATTGATTTCCGACTAAAAAATCAACTAACTGACCCGCAAGTTTTTCAAGAATGGCTACAAAAAAATGGTACAGACTACGCAACATTTCACAGTTCTGTCACTTTTGGCTTCAAGCTAGAAAAGCTGAAAGCTTTAATTACAGAACCAAAACTTCAAGAATATTTTATTGAACGTAAAATCTTTCTGGATCGGGTCGTAGTATCTCGTATTGTTGTTGATAGTCGCGAACTTAGTGAAGAACTACAAACCCAAATAGAAGAAGGAGGTAGCTTTGAGCAACTGGCTAAAGAGTATTCCCTAGCAGATGACCGATTAATGAACGGCATGATGGGAGCAATTAGCCGTGGAACTATGCCGGATGTACTACGGGCAGCTATTGATATGGCTAATCCTGGACAATTAGTTGGGCCCATAGAACTTGAGGGACGTTATGGTTTGTTTCGAGTAGAACAATTTCTCTGGGCGTCTTTAGAAGATACTCAACTAAAGCAAGCACTACAAAATGAGTTGTTTGAGAAATGGCTAGCAGAGAAAATTCAAAAACTGACGGTCAAATTACAAGTGAGCTAAAAAATCTGGATAATGAATCTCTACAATTAAATGTGCTAGCCTCTTTACCTTGGAATCAACCACCACTGTGCTGGCTAACCCCCGAACAACAATCCCGACTGCAAAATCAGTCTCAAATCCGTCGGTATCGTCTAGGGGAAAAAATTTGGTCAAATGAATCTGGAGGCTACCAATTTATCATCGCAGCGGGGAAAGTCCGCTTGCGAGAAGAAGGTGTAGGCAAACCATTAGCAGCCTTAGAGGTGGGAGATTGGTTTGGTGACTTGCAAAGGCTTTCTACAGATTGTAAAGCTGTAGCTGCTAGCAAAGAAGTCGTTGTAGTTTGTTGGAATACAGCACTGTGGGCAGAAGTTTCTAACCCGCAAATTCAGGAGTTTTGGCAAATTCCAGAGGATGTGGGGACACGGGGGGACGCGGTGAGTCCAGTGCTGCGGGAGGGTTTCCCTCCGCAGGCAACTGGCGAACCCGTAAGGGGGACGATGGAAGGAGAAGTTTTACCTCAGCCACTTTCCCCAACTTCAGAGGGAACGCCTAACCCTCCCGGTTTTCAACTCCAAAGAGGACTACCATCTGCAAATCTGGCAGTTTCTAATTATCCGTTTGTGGCAAGCTGGAATACAGCCGCCGCCTGTTTAACAATGGTGGCCCTACAGTTAGAAAATGCTGTGCAACTGGAATGGGTGCAACGTCAACTCAGAGGACAACGCCCAAAAGATGTTGTGGAAGCAGCCGAAAAGGTAGGGTTAGTGTTGCGGCGGCTGCAAGTGAGTTGGGGTGAGTTACGGCAGATATCATTTCCAGCTTTGTTGTTATGGAATTCTGACACTACCGAGACCCCTACATGGGTGGTAGCGTATGCTGTTAAGGGCGATCGCTTAATTATCGCTAATCCTCTGAATCTAGAGGGGACTTGTGAAAGCTTACCACAGTCGGTAGTTGAAGGGTGTTGGGATGGGCAACTGTGGCAAGTAGAACTTATATCTAAGCAAGAAAGATTTAACCTCGGTTGGTTTACCCCCGCAGTATGGAAGTACCGAGGATTATTAGGGGAAGTATTACTCGCGTCTTTTACTTTACAGCTTTTAGGGTTAGCCACACCGCTAATTACGCAAGTCGTCATTGATAAAGTGATGGTACAGGAGAGTTTACCAACTCTCGATGTCATGGCGATCGCATTGTTATCAGTAGCCATATTCGAGTCTATCCTGGGGATACTGCGGCTATTTATCTTTACCCATACAGCCCGTCGTCTAGATTTGAGCTTATCGGCACAGCTATTTCGCCACCTGATGCGCTTACCTTTAGCCTATTTTGAATCGCGGCGCGTCGGAGACACGGTTGCACGAGTCCAGGAACTCGAACAAATTCGCCAATTTCTCACAGGCACAGCATTAACCGTGATTTTAGACAGCATCTTTGCGGTGGTGTACCTGGCATTGATGTTTTATTACAATGTTTCACTAACATTTGTAGCTTTGGCAGTGCTGCCATTGTTTGCCACATTGACGATAGTAGCAACGCCAATTCTGCGTAACTGGCTCAACGAAACCTTTAATCGTAGTGCCGATAGTCAATCATTCTTAGTAGAGACAGTCACAGGCATCCACTCAGTTAAAGCTCATGCAGCAGAACCAGTAGCCCGCGATCGTTGGGAAGGCTTATTTGCTCGCTTCATTCGCACAGGTTTTAAAGCCTCTACCACCTCCAACATTAGCAGCAATCTTGGCGACTTTCTCACCAATTTTTCCACAATGCTGATTCTCTGGTTTGGAGCTAAGCTAGTCATAGATCAAAAACTCACCGTTGGGCAACTCGTCGCTTTTCAAATGCTTTCGGGTAGAGTCACAGGGCCACTTTTGCGCTTAGTACAGTTGTGGCAAAATCTGCAACAAGTTCTACTTTCAGTAGACCGCATTGGTGATATTCTTAACGTTGCCCCAGAAGCTGAATCGGGAACTGGTCTAGTTTTACCACTCCTCAAAGGTCAAGTTACCTTCGAGCAAGTCTTTTTCCGCTACCGACCAAATGTCGAACCAGTCCTCAAAGGTATCTCCTTCAACGTCGAACCGGGGCAGTTCATCGGCATTGTCGGGCGTAGCGGTTCCGGTAAAAGTACCCTTTCTAAGCTATTGCAACGCCTCTATCAAATCGAATCAGGGCGTATTCTCATTGATGGTTTTGATATTAAAAGTGCTGATTTAGCCTCACTGCGGCAACAAATTAGCGTGGTTCTCCAAGAGGACTTTCTATTCAACGGTTCCATCTTGGAAAATATCACTCTCGGTAATCCTGACATCAGCGCCGAACAAGTGGTAGAAGCCGCTAGACTAGCTGTAGCCCACGACTTCATCAGTCAATTACCCTATGGCTACGAAAGCAATGTTGGCGAACGTGGCACAGCTTTATCTGGTGGACAACGGCAACGTATTGCCTTAGCGCGGTTATTTCTATCTCAAGCACCAATTTTAGTTTTAGATGAAGCTACTAGCGCCTTGGATAGTGAAACCGAACAGCAGGTGCTACAAAACCTGCAAAAAATTTCCGCTAACCGTACTGTGTTTTTGATTGCTCACCGCTTTGCCCCCCTCAAACGTGCTGATTTAATTTTGGTGTTGGAACAGGGAATAATTGCCGAACGCGGAACTCACTCACAGTTATTGCAACAAAAGGGTTTGTATTGGTCATTATATCAACGACAGCAAGCAAACGTTTAACAGTTATCAGTTGGACTGTTTCAGCTATTTTGGTGCATTAGATTTAATAGGCATAGGTTGGTTAAACGAAGTGAAACCCAACATAGATATCGGTGTTGCTTTACCCTGTGGGAAGCCGCCCGGAGGGCGTCTACGTTCCTCAAACGCCACTTCACAAGGGCGGGGGAAACCCCCGCACGTGAGTGGCTCCCCAACCTACAGAATTTATTGCATCATTTTAGCTGAACCGTATTGGGGTGTAAGTTGCATTTTTAAGAAAGCTAAAAAATATATCAAATAGTAGGTAAATTAAGATTACCGACTTCTTTGAGAAGTCGGTAATCTCAACACCGCGAATTTTCACAAGCAGATTATCTTTTTACTATAAACAGAGAAAATAATAGTATTCAATTAGTAATTATAAATTTACTTTGAAAAATTGGTATTATTTTTTACACATTTATTTATTCATAAGATTAAATATTTCTCTAAAAGCAGTGATAAAACATCATTAATGTCGATTCATTTTGTTTACATTATTGGCTTTACAAGCATTTAAGTCATTTTAAAATCGCTAAATATTTTGATCTAAATGATTACTTAAGCATTATCATAAAGAATGTATTTTATACTCTCTAAAATGAGAATAGCATTAAAAAATACTGTAAGGCTATAGCTTATTACACTAACTATCACTACTCTTAACACCAATATAAATTTATAGCTAAAACCTTTGATTCAAAAGGATTTAAGTATTTATTTGCATGTGACTTTCCTTAATTTATTTAAGTAAAACTGCTTATGTCTTTCACCAATAATTCAACATCTTTTACTAGAGAGAACGGTATCAACACTACCCTCATATCCAATGAGCAGGCGAATATTTTTGATACTCCTCTGCGTGGTGGAAATATATTGTCATCAATAAATCGCAGTAGTTCTACTCCTGAAGATAATAAATATTCAAATCTGGAGCAAAGTAGTCAAAGTAACCAAAGTGTTACTCAAATAAGCGCTCTTGCTGCCAATGCTAATGGTAGAGTTGCTAAAACCAACAAAGGCGACAATATTTTAGTCCAAGCCATCACCGTTGATAAAGCCGACTTGATAATACAAAATGCTGTAAATCCGACTTTAACGTCTGTTGGCAGTACTGTTAAACTCAGCTATCAAGTGAGAAATCAAGGTAATGGTAGTGCTGATGCCAGTACCACTAAATTTTACTTATCCAAGGATAACGCTTACAACACAGATGATGTGTTGTTGAGTGCTGATGCTATTAACAGTATTGCGGCAGGTGCCTACAGCACAGAGACAGCCAACATTATCATTAGCAATGGCATCGCCGCAGGCAAATATTATCTACTTTACCAAGCTGACGCCAATGGCAAGGTTGCTGAAAGCAACGAAAGCAACAACGTCATTGCCAAAGCTATTCAAATTACTGCCCCAGACCTCATAATACAGAATATTGTCATTCCTGCTAGCGTAGCCATTGGTACTAAGCTTGAATTCACCTATGAGGTAAAAAATCAAGGTAATGGTAGTGCTGGTGCTAGTAAAACAGCTTTTTCACTTTCTCGAGACACAACCATCGGCAATGACGATGATATCCCCATTGGTTACAGCACTGATTTAATTCCCAGTCTTGCGCCTTCTGCTGTATTTTCACAGTCCATATCTTGGGATATCGACACCACCATTACCGCTGGTAAATATTATTTAATGTTTACAGCCGATGGACTAGGAGAGATTGCCGAAAGCAATGAAAATAACAACTATGCCTACAATACGCAACGAATTACTCTAACACCCATTGATGGTGGCGGTTTTAACTCCATTACTGGTTATGGTTTGGTTAACGCCGCTGCCGCAGTGGCTAAAACACTCGGCAAAAGTCCATTTCCTGATGTGTCTAGCTTAGGTGGTGATAATTGGGGAGCTGATTTGATTAAAGCACCAGAGGTTTGGGCAAAAGGATACACCGGTAAGGGTATTGTTGTAGCAGTAGTGGACAGTGGCGTTGATCGCAATCACCCAGATTTGAGCGCTAATATCTGGAAGAATCGTCAAGAAATTGCTGGCAATGGCAAAGATGACGATCGCAACGGCTATATTGATGACGTTTACGGTTGGAACTTCATTGACAAAAACAACAATACCTTAGATGGCTTCAGTCATGGTACTCACGTTGCTGGTACTATTGCTGCTGTCAAAAATGACTTTGGTGTGACGGGTATTGCTTATGACGCCAAGATTATGCCCGTCAAAGTTTTTGACAATCAAGGTAATTCCACGGGTAATGCCGTATCCGACGGTATTCGTTATGCAGTGGATAATGGCGCTAAAATCATTAACCTCAGTTTAATCAGTCCTGATATTAGTGAGCTATCCTTAGCAATTCAATATGCTGTAAACAAAGGAGCAATTATCGTCTCAGCAGCAGGGAATTATGATTTTGGCTCACAAGATCCAATCTCTGTACGTGGAGAACCAAAGTATCCTGCTAAATATGCAACCAAGTGGGGGCTTGCTGTTGGAGCAGTATACTACAATAGAACGCTGACTGACTTTTCTCATCGTGCTGGAACGACGCCACTAGCTTACGTTACAGCCCCTGGAGCATACTTTACAGGAGACAACGATTTCGGAATTGGTATTTATTCGACGCTTCCAGGTAATGATTATGGGTTTAAAAGGGGAACATCTATGGCAACTCCCCATGTTACTGGGGTGGTTGCTTTAATGCTGAGTGCTAAGAGTAACCTCACTAATGCTCAAGTGCGTCAAATTGTCACAACCACAGCAGGGAATAACTTAGCAGTTACCTAAGAGCCAAGACGCGTAAAAGAGACTGGAGATTAGGGATTGGGGACTGGGTTTGAAGCAGAGCGTCTTTACTTTTTTTAGAACCTGTGAAAAATACCAGGTTTACGCCACTGGGATATTTCTATAAAATAATCTAATTAAAAGATTCGCAGAACTATAAATGGACTGGATTACCCTGCTGCGATCGCTACAGTCTGATTTTATTAAAAGGTTAACATCTGGTTGTTTGCTGCATTGTGAAACAGAAAGTCAATATAGTGAATTAACCATCATCTCTGGAGAAAGGTTAAAATCACTACGAGAATTTTGTTGGCAGATGGCAGAGAAATATAAACGCACGTCCTCAGTTCGAGACGTTTTTATCAACAATCTCAAAGGCAAGTTAGGTGAAGAGGTTGTCAAAGAACGTTTAGCCAATTTGATTACTGAAGTTGATTATGAAAAACGATTTGGTGGTGATGGGAAGGTTGATTTTACCCTAACTTCCGATCCCACAATTGGCATTGAAGTTAAATCTCGTCATGGCAGTTTCGACAAAATTAGATGGACAATTAGTTCAGAGGAAGTTGAAAAAAACGTAGTCGTAGTTTGCATTTTGATTCAAGAAGAAGTCAACGAAGCACAACCGGAATATCACCTTTTCTTAGCTGGCTTTCTCCCAACTAATATGATTAAGTTAAGAACTGGTAAAATTTCCTTTGGAATAGAGCAATTATTGTATGGTGGTGGTTTATGCTGCTATTTAGAGCAAATACAATCTTCCAAGCAAAAAACTCAAATTTATCATGATCATCAACAGGAATCTTTCTCTAAACAAACAAAAGAACAGTTGCTCAAATCTCCTATTTACTCAGATACACAAAGCTATTTACACCATCACAACCGTAATGAAGATTTGCATTGGCTTTATTTGAAACTGGGTAATGAATGTTTAGAAAAAAGAGAATATGAAGCAGCAATCATCAATTATACTCAAGCTTTAGAAATTAATCCTGATGCCAGTGATATTTACTATAAAAGAGGTTTAGCTCATTATTACTTAGAAGATTACGAAGTAGCAATTGAAGATTATACTCAGGCAATTCATCTTACTGCTGACAATGCTAAAGCTTATAACAGAAGAGGTTTAGCTCGATATCAATTAGGAGAATACGAAGCAGCCATTGAGGATTATACTCAAGCAATCCGCATTAATCCCAATATCGCGATAGCTTATAAAAACCGTGCTGATGCTTTTTATCAAATAGGAAATAACCAAGGAGCGATTGAAGATTACACTCACGCAATTCGCATTAATCCCGATTATGCACTCACATACAAAAACCGTAGTCTTGCTCGTCATCTTCTAGGATCTGAACAAAAAGCTAAACAAATAATCAGGATTGATATTCATGATGCTGTCGCCTACAAAAACCGTGGTAATTCTCGCTCTGATTTAGGAGATTACGAAGGAGCGATCGCAGATTATACTCAAGCAATAGAGATTAATCCTAGTTATGCCGACGCCTATTATAACCGTGGTAATGCTCATTCTGATCTAGGAAACTATGAAGAGGCGATCGCAGACTATACCAGAGTAATAGAGATTAATCCTAATTATGCCGATGCTTATTACAATCGTGCTAATGCTCGTTTTGGAGTCGGAGATAAGCCAGCAGCAATTGAAGATTTTCAGCAAGCAGCAAACTTCTATTGGAAAGAAGGCAAGTTAGAAGAACACAAAGATACACGAGAAAGAATTTTAGAGTTACAAATAGAAGAATCGATAGATATATTGAATTTTTGAATTAGGATTAGGGACTGGGAATTGGAGAATTGTCATTATTCTCCGCGTAAGCGCGTCCCCTCACTCCCTCATCCCCCCACTCCCCACTCCCCACTCCCATAAATACTCATTTAGTCAGTTTGTCTATTTGGGCTATGTTTGGTAAATAAAATAAATAGCCTGTGTATTAGGCTTTTGTCCTACACTTGACATCAAGCATTGTGAGTGCTAAGCGTCTGCCAGAAACTATTGCCCATGTTAGAGTTACTCGCCAATCTTGGCAGCATGGCTTCCTTGAAGGTGAAGTAAGCGCGGGAGACTTTGAGTGGCACTTCCAGTGGCATTTCCGCCGGGGAGAACTTTCTGTTAAGCCTTCTCAAGGTCGTGCCTTAATTAAAGAACCTCTTGGTCGCTTTTTGGAACAACAAGATTATCAACTAGAGCCGGGAGGAGATTATGCTTTTACTATTCGGGCGGAGCTGTAGTTAATCAGTGACTTGTACTGAGCGAAGTCGAAAGGAGTCGAAGTATCAGTTAGCTGATTCTGTGAGGCGATTTAAGTATCTTTCAATCAATAGGATGGCAACGATGTCATCTATTGGTCGTGGTGGTTGCCGCATACCTTGTGGCAATAGCTTTGTTAGTCCTTTGGGTGGGTACATCTGCCAGTAGCGATCGCGTGCTTCTAGGGTAGTGTAGCGCTCATTTACTAAAATGATGTTCAACTGGTCTGCTAACTCCTGATGTAATTGCTGTTTCCACCGCTTGGCTGTAGTTTGGTCGCCCATGATCAGCAAAGAGATGGGGAACTTTTGACGGAGTGTTTCAATGGCAGCGATCGCTTCATTTGCAGCCACAACTTGGTGATAATGGACTTGCCGATCCAGTCCCATCACCGCTAAACCGCACTTATCCCGACCTGGATCAAACCCTAAAATAACTGGTTGCGTTGGTAAAAATTCAGATGAATTCATAAAAATATATTTAAATATTTTAAATATATCGTCTTGAGAATGGGGAGTCGGGAGTCGGGAGTGGGGAGTGGGGGGAGATGAGGGAGATGAGGGAGATGGGGGAGATGGGGGAGATGAGGGAGAAACTTTCTTTGCGTAAGCGCGTCCCCATTACCCCTAATCCCGACTCCCCAATTAGTACATATACTCATCA
Source organism: Desmonostoc vinosum HA7617-LM4 (assembly GCA_019359515.1). GTDB lineage: Bacteria > Cyanobacteriota > Cyanobacteriia > Cyanobacteriales > Nostocaceae > Desmonostoc > Desmonostoc vinosum. The sequence continues at coordinate 42,388 of JAHHHC010000049.1, forward strand.
ATTTGTTCAATCTGAGCATTTTTCCAGCTAACAACTTGATACAAATATTTTTAGCCTCCAAAGTTAACTCAGGAGGCTAATTTACATAAATTGCTTACTTGACATGTTGCACCTAATAAGGTAGAGCGAATATAATGCACATTTACTACCTTATATCTTTCTTGCTCCCACAAGCAAGGAAGTATAGCTCAGCCTATCCTTATGTGGACAGGTCTAAAAAGCTATGGGGTATATAAGTCAGCGTCACTTGTCTGTTTGTACAAACCGTAAATTTTCCCGGAATCCGCTTCAGCGGACTTGGGATATATATCAGTAGAATCAGGTGCAAGCGTTCATAGCAGAAAAAGTCAATACTTAGGATATGGGCAAACTGTCACACACTTGTTATCTTTCTTAATACGGAGGTACAAATGCAAGACAGATGTCATCCCAAACATCATTCTTTTTGGACTTCTGTTATCGATAGATCACCTTTACGCGTTGTTTTTTTCGGAGTTTATTATGAGCAACCCAATTCAACTATCTTTGGAACAGCAATTCAGTATCCACTCATTTGCTTCTCAAGTGCAGCACATGAGCCACGACCAAGCTAAAGACTTCTTAGTCAAGCTTTATGAGCAAATGGTAGTGCGCGAGGCTACTTATAAAGAACTACTCAAACACCAGTGGGGCATAGATTCCGGTTCCACTATGGCATAGAGTTTTTCTAGTGTCGCAGTGGGCGACCTCCTTCTCTTGCTCGGTTCCAAGGAGGAAATGAGCTGGGGATGCCGGGGCGTCAACTTCGATAAGTAGTTCTAAAAACTAAGTTCAAGAGTTTAAGTTACTTTCTAAATTCACACCTAGCAAAACCTTTAACTTTAACGTCACCAAGTCTAAATTTACCGCAGGATTCAATCTAAACTTTCTATGTGAGTTAGCTAACTCTTTCACACATCTGTTCGCATGAAACTTTATTTTTAACGAAAATTATCCCCTGAAGTTTTTACAGAGGTAAATTTACGCTAGCTTAGCTTTTATAGCCAGCATTTTTAGCGTACATACTTTTTATAACTAGAACTGACAACTATATACATATTTTGTTTATAAAAGTTTACATATCTGATCAACTCCGCTTTTGTATTATATGTAGTTAATTGACACATATTTCCAGGGAACTCCAAGGAGTCAACCGCCCCACCCACAAGGGGATGGGGCTTGTAACTGACCGATAGAATCGGTCGAAACATCTGGCATATTGACTGATGCCTGCTCCTCTGTCCCTTCTCTTACAAAGTTCAGATCGGAGGAAACCTCCGCTCCGACGCCAGTCGCCTGCGGAGGGAGACCCTCTCGCAGCGCTGGCTCGACTTTGCGCTGGGTAGAGGAGAGAATATAGTCATCCCTGACATTCTTGGCAATTTCTGCACACTGATTCATTAAAGGTAAAAACCTTGTCTTAGGTAGATCAACTGGAATGCTAACAGTACGCTTCATTATGCTGTTTGAAGCTCCGTTGCTACATTCTCTTTCATGCAATCTTTGATAACCTGCTCTTGATTGACAGGCTCATAATATCTACGACGATAGCGAAGAATAACTACTGAAGGAAGTTTTGTGTCTATTGGCTCATAGACTTCGTGGTGACTAAAATCCCAAATATGTTTTTCTTGACCTTCGCACCCTACAGTGTAAGTAGTCGCAAGTTCATAATGAGCAATGTGTCTTTCAGTTTTTAACCCTTTTATGTCACTCTCGGAAAGTAATAATCAAAGCAAGATTCTGAAACTTTCATCCAATCTAGCTTTGAGCCTTTATTTTCTAACAGTAACTAAAATTTATAACCAAAAGCTTAAAACTAAAGCTCCAAAAGGCTTTCAGCGATAGGCTTCTCCCAAACTGACAAAACAGGGTTAAGAATTTATCTACTGATTCTTTGGCAGTTAGCGGGCTAATTAAGATAACCCCACTACGCAAATTAGCTTGAGAGTCAGTATCAAAACATGGCATTTGTACAAAATGTGTGCCGGGGCTTTGCAAGAATTGTTGTTCACTCATTTTATTTATGTTTCTCCTTGTTTACCTACACATTCAAAAGTCCCGTTCGCTTTTTTACGAACATAAGCTTTCTTCAAGTCCATGTAGACTTACATCTCTTTTGCATCTTTCTTCCGCTTGCGCTGGGATTAGGGATGATCCATAAGTATTTACTATCACCTCTTTTTCAAATTCTTCTGGATCTTCGATTCTTAGTACAGAAGATCCATCGCTACTAGCAAATGCACGTTTGCCATTGGAAGATTGCCACACATAGTAAGTAAAGAATTTCAAGCCCATCAACACAACTTTATCTCCCCTTGCTCCCTACCCTAAAAGCAATGGGATACTTTTTGATTTACAAATCCCTAAGAGCCGGAAAGGTCGTATGGAGAGTCTGTATCAATACTTTCCAATCTTGCCAGAATTTTCGGCTTAATTTTTTCATACTCATTTTTGAGTAAGTTTTTGCTGATTTGAGGGTCAGTTGAAGACACTAAGGTGTTGCTATTTGCTATCCACTCTTGTAGTCGTTGACGTTGGGCAGGAGCGATACTCGAAAGTAGAACATGGGCGCAGCGGTTGGGAGTTTCTCTAGCAAAGAATAGTAATTGATAATAGCCTGTGTGCTGTAATAAGCGAGTAATTTCTTGACCAAGGCTAGTTTTGAGGTCAAGGTAGTAAGGTAGCCACTTAGCGCCATGCTTGCGGTTGTAAATGACAGTAATCCATAGCAGCATGGGGTGGGGAAGAGAGATGAACAAAAATTGATTGTAGCGGGTACAGACTAAGCGCTTTTGAATTTCTAGGTATGGTAACATTACCCACAAAGCTGCTAAAACTTCTCCATTGGTGAGGATGGGTTGAGGAAAAACTATATCAGCAATTGGTTTATTTTGGGGCCAGGAACTTGCACGAGCAATTTCATTATTTGATAGGGATATGTGAAGAGCGGCTTTCGTTTTCTGTTCTAGCTCAAGGTTAAGCGTAGTAGCATGAGCCAGTTCAAGACTGTCTTGTCTAAATTTGTGTTTTTGGTCATGCTGTTCTACAGATACTAAAACCTTGAGAATTTCACCTATATTTTGGGGGCGATCGCCTGCTGCTTTAGCTAGGCAACTCATGACTAAATTTTCCACTTCTTGAGGTATTTCCAATCCGGGGGAAACCTCAGCGAAAGAACGTGGTTTTTGATAGTGATGTATTTTATACCATGCCCCAAAAGAGTGAGTTGGTGCAATTAATGGCATTTTGCCTGTGAGCATCTCAAACATCATCACACCCAAACTATAGATATCGGCGCGGTTATCTAATTCTTTGCCTTCCATTTGTTCAGGAGAAGAATAAGCCAGCGTTCCCAGATAGAATTTTGTGTGATCGCCGTCGGACTGAATTAACTTAGCAATACCAAAATCGAGGATCTTAACCAACTCTCCAAAACTAGGGTCTTGAATCACTAGCATATTGCTGGGCTTGATATCGCGGTGAATGATGGGGCAGATTGTGCCATCAACCGGGATGCCATGATGGGCGTATTGTAATCCTAAGCAGATTTGGCGTACCATGCTGAGAAATCTTGTTAAAGGCAGTTGTTGCTTACGGACAATACTGCTCAAATTTTGTCCCTGTAAGTATTCCATGACGTAAAAAGGAGTTTTATTTTCATCTACGCCATAGTCCATGACTCGGACAATGTGGATACTTTTTTGCCCCAATAAAGCACAGGTTTTTGCTTCTCGCTCAAAACGGTCTTGCAATCGCATTTTTTCATTTTGGATTGACAAGGCAAGAAACTTCACAGCAACAGGTACACCTCCCAACAAAATATCCTTAGCACGATAAACCCTACCCATTGCTCCAGTACCGATTAACTCCTGAAGTTGATAGCGTTTGGCGAGTAAGCGACCAATGTTGGGATCTGACATAGAAAATTTCGACTCTCAAATGTTCAACAGTAGCCGTGTTGATTCTGATTTAGTTTGCCCAATTTTGATCCATGTCTTGAAATGGGGAATGGGGAATTGGAAGGAGATTTTTATGCTTTCGTTGTGTGATTTATGACATGGGCGATTGTCTTGTTTTTGGGGCGATCGCAAAAGACAATTTAAAGAAACTTGAGAATACGTGCCGATTACCTGAAGTAAGCTGTTGCACTTTTAAGTTGTATGATTCGGTTCCCTAGAAAGACGCAAAGACGGAGAGATGCAATTTGAATACTGATATAAATCTATAGGAATCCTATTTGATTTTTGAAAAAACTCCGTACATTTCAAGAGTGGCAAAATCAAAGGTAGTGTGTCGAATAAACCATTCAAACATCCATTTCAAATGTGAAAAAGAGGGAATTAAGGCA